>NZ_JARZGC010000003.1:238517-409030 GCF_041354075.1 Pseudomonas fluorescens
AAAAAAAAAAAAAAAAAATTTGGGGCCGGGGGTTTGCCCTCTAATCGGTTTACAAATGCCCAAACATTTTGGCCTTAAACCCCTTTTCCGCGTCAACCCCCGCTCCCACAAGTATGCCCGGCGGTACTTACCCGAGCTGCGCAGCCACATCTTCCGGAATGTCCGCATTGGAGTAGACATTCTGCACATCATCGAGGTCTTCGAGCATGTCGATCAGCTTGAGGACCTTCTCCGCGCCTTCGAGATCGAGCTCGGCACTGGTGGTCGGCAACATGACGATTTCCGCGTCATCACCCTTGAAACCCGCCGCTTCCAGCGCGTTACGCACCGAATAGAAACCGGCGAACGAGGTGAACACATCGATGGAGCCGTCTTCGTGGGTGACCACGTCATCGGCATCGGCTTCCATCGCCGCTTCCATCAGTGCATCTTCATCCACGCCGGCGGCAAAGGAAATCTGCCCCTTGCGCTCGAACAGGTAGGCCACCGAACCGTCGGTACCGAGGTTGCCGCCACATTTGCTGAACGCATGACGAACAGCCGCCGCCGTGCGGTTGCGATTGTCGGTCATGCACTCGACCATCACCGCCACACCGCCCGGGCCGTAGCCTTCATAGGTCAGCTCGACCATGTCGTCGGTGTCGGCCGCACCGGCACCACGGGCCACGGCGCGATCGATGATGTCGCGACTCATGTTCGCGCCCAACGCCTTGTCCAGCGCCAGGCGCAGACGCGGGTTGGAGCCCGGGTCACCGCCGCCCTGACGGGCCGCGACAGTCAGCTCGCGAATCCACTTGGTGAAGATCTTGCCCTTCTTGGCATCCTGACGTTCTTTGCGGTGCTTGATGTTCGCCCACTTGGAATGACCTGCCATAACTCGCTCCGAATTCTCTTTGAAACATTGCCCGCCACGCCTTGAGGCCCCGGCCGGCAAACAAAAATAATCTCGACCTGTGGATAAAAAAAGGCGCATCCGAAGATGCGCCCTTCAGGCCCGTCTTACTCAGCCTTTGGTGTCTCGCGCAGACGAATGTGCAATTCGCGCAAGGCCTTGGCATCCACCACACCCGGCGCCTGCGTCATCACGTCGGCCGCACTCTGGGTTTTCGGGAAGGCGATCACTTCACGGATCGACTGGGCGCCGGTCATCAGCATCACCAGACGGTCCAGGCCGAAGGCCAGGCCACCGTGGGGCGGTGCGCCGTACTTCAGCGCGTCGAGCAGGAAGCCGAACTTCTCTTCCTGTTCCGCTTCGTCGATACCCAGCAGGCGGAACACCGACTGCTGCATTTCCTTGCGGTGGATACGGATCGAACCGCCACCCAGTTCGGTGCCGTTCAAGACCATGTCGTAGGCACGGGACAGTGCGGTGGCCGGGTTGGCCTCCAGCTCCGCCGGGGTGCACTTCGGCGCGGTGAACGGGTGGTGCAACGCACTGAAGCTGCCGTCGTCGTTCTCTTCGAACATCGGGAAGTCGACGACCCACATCGGCGCCCACTCGCAGGTCAGCAGGTTCAGGTCGTGACCCAGCTTGATCCGCAGCGCGCCCAGGGCTTCGCTGACGATCTTGAACTTGTCGGCACCGAAGAACACGATGTCGCCGTCAACCGCGCCAACGCGGTCGAGGATCACATTGAGGTTGGCCTCGGGGATGTTCTTGACGATCGGCGACTGCAGGCCTTCGACGCCTTTGGCGCGTTCGTTGACCTTGATGTACGCCAGGCCCTTGGCACCGTAGATGCCGACGAACTTGGTGTAGTCGTCGATCTTGCTGCGCGGCATGCTCGCCGCGCCCGGCACGCGCAGTGCGGTCACACGGCATTTCGGGTCGTTGGCCGGGCCGCTGAACACCTTGAATTCGACGTCCTTGAGCTGGTCGGCAACGTCTACCAGTTCCAGCGGGTTACGCAGGTCCGGCTTGTCGGAACCGTAGCGGCGCATGGCCTCTTCGAACGTCATGTGCGGGAATTCGCCGAATTCCAGATCCAGCACTTCCTTGAACAGGTTGCGGATCATGCCTTCGGTCAGGCCCATGATGTCTTTCTCATCGAGGAAGCTGGTCTCGATGTCGATCTGGGTGAACTCAGGCTGACGGTCGGCACGCAGGTCTTCGTCACGGAAGCACTTGGCGATCTGGTAGTAGCGGTCGAAGCCGGCGACCATCAGCAGTTGCTTGAACAGCTGCGGCGATTGCGGCAGGGCGAAGAACGAACCGGCGTGGGTACGGCTTGGCACCAGATAGTCGCGGGCACCTTCCGGGGTCGCACGGGTCAGGATCGGCGTCTCGACGTCGAGGAAGCCGTTTTCGTCGAGGTAGCGACGGATGCTGGTGGTCATGCGCGAACGCAGACGCAGCTTCTCGGCCATTTCCGGGCGACGCAGGTCGAGGAAGCGATAGCGCAGGCGGGTTTCCTCGCCAACGTCGGAGAACTCGTTGAGCGGGAACGGCGGGGTTTCCGCTTCGTTCAGCACTTCCAGCTCATAACCCAGTACTTCGATCATGCCCGACGCCATGTTGGCGTTGGTGGCACCGGCCGGACGCAGGCGTACCTTGCCGGTCACCTTGACCACGTATTCGCTGCGCACACGGTCGGCGACGGCGAAGGTCTCGGCGCGATCCGGGTCGAATACCACCTGGGCCAGACCATCACGATCACGGATATCGAGGAAAATCACCCCACCGTGGTCACGGCGACGGTGAACCCATCCGCAAAGGGTAATTTCCTGGCCGTCCAGGCTTTCGTTCAGTTGGCCGCAATAATGGCTGCGCATCATGGTCGTGGTTTCACTTCTCGTAATTCGAAATTCGGTTGGAGGCCTTGCGCACTTTCAAGTGCTGAATGATGCCGCAAGAGCTCGCGCGTGTCGTTGAATCGGGTTGCAGACCTTAGTCCGCTTTATCGCCACCGGCCAGGTTCTTCTTGGAACCGGTCTTGAAATCGGTTTCGTACCAGCCGTTGCCGCTGAGGCGGAAACCCGGCATGGACAGCATCTTCCTGAGCTCTGGCGCCTGGCAGGCGGGGCAGTCGACCAGCGGTGCTGCGCTGATCTTTTGAATGGCTTCCAACTGATGACCACAGGAAGCACATTGATAGTCGTACATCGGCATCGGGGTTGTCTCGGCGATCAGAATGCTACCGCACACGCTGGGTTTTGCGGCAAAGAGCGGGATTATATCCATTAAATGCGGCCTGTGCAGCCGTAAGACTGCACGGACCGACACTCGATGCACGGCGCTCGCCATCGCTACGCCAGGACGCCGCCCCGCTCCTCATTGCGACTGTGCACGACACAGACAACCCGCACCAATCCGCTGAAGTTTTTTACCCCGCCGTGGCGCAAATGCACCTCACGGTCGACATGGGACAGGAGGGCACTGACCGAACAGCAATTGATTTTCGCCATTTCCCCGAGAATATCCCAATACACCTGTTCAAGCCGCAAACAGGTGGCAAAACCATTCAAGCGAACGGATCGGGATAACGGCTGGGCCAGCCCCATATCGAACTCACTGACAAACGGGTCGATCCTTACATCCTTTAATGGACCCAACCTTCCTTCATTTAATCTGCCGTCATAAACCATACTACTGACACTCCTTTGCCATCTCTGGTTTCCATAAAAGCCATGTTGCAAGCCTTATAAAACCGCAGGCGCAAAGTTATATCCAGATGACTTTATGACCATCGACGTAGGATAAGCCAACAACAACAGGCGGATCACGGAGACCGTCCTAGTCTGGACAATTTCCTACAGAGCGCAGCGTGAGTTCCCACAGGGTGTCGCAACGGGAACACAGCGCGCGAACCGCCCCCATCGGCTGCCATTCGCGCGCCCCGGGCGCCTTCAATCCAGCAGGGCGCGCAGCATCCATGCCGTTTTTTCGTGCACCTGCATGCGTTGGGTCAGCAGGTCGGCGGTGGGTTCGTCACTGACCTTGTCCAGCAGGGGGAAGATCCCTCGCGCTGTACGCGTGACCGCTTCCTGACCTTCGACCAGTTGCTTGATCATGTCATCTGCACTGGGTACGCCCGGCTCTTCCTTGATCGAAGAAAGACGCGCATAGATCGAATAGGCACCGGGCGCAGGAAAGCCCAGCGCGCGAATACGCTCGGCAATTGAATCGACCGCCAGCGCCAACTCGTTATATTGCTCTTCGAACATCAAGTGCAGCGTCCGAAACATCGGGCCGGTGACGTTCCAATGGAAGTTATGGGTCTTCAGATAAAGTACATAAGTGTCCGCCAGCAGACGCGAAAGTCCGTCGACGATGGATTTGCGGTCTTCTTCACTGATACCGATATCGATTGCCATGCTATTCCCCTAACGGTGATGAATTCATCCAACAGGTGCACGACCACTCTAGCAAGCCCGCCGCGCAATCGCAGCCCGGATTGCGCCCGGAGCCTGTGACAAAACGCCCCGAGACACCGCTGGACACCCTGATTTGAGTAGCCGCGAGCTTTGCTGTTAAATAGACAACGTGTCGTCAACGCCTTTTTTTCGGGCGCTGCGCATAGGCTGATGCCAGGTGCGTGTCCAACGCCTCTCATTGTTTCGAAGCGAACCGTGCCCGATCAGCTCTTCCTTGTGATACGCCTGAATGTGAGTCAATAAAAATGTTGAAAATCGTCCACCTCCTAATGGGCGCAGCAGCCTTGCTGCTGTCCTTCATTCCCAGCCTGCGGTCCGAGGCTGTTCCTTACCTGCAACAACCCGATGCACTGTACCTGGCCTTTTTCGGCCTCCTCAACCTGACCCTGGCACCCGTCATTCCGCACTGGAACAAAGGTCCACGTCATCAATTGCAGAACCTGGTCAGCGCTCTGCTGGTACTGGCTGTCGTCCTGCAAACCCTGACGCTGCTTGCGCCGATGCCGGTCATTGCCGGTCAGCCGGCGGTCCTGTTCAGCCTGGTCGCGGCACTGATTGCGGTTCTGCTGCACCTTGGTGTCAGTTTCTACAAATCGTCCCCGACCGCCGCCTCGCCAAGCTACGACATGAGCAACCGCGATACCGGTACCGTCAAGTGGTTCAACACCTCCAAGGGCTTCGGCTTTATTTCCCGCGACTCCGGCGATGACATCTTCGTGCATTTCCGGGCCATTCGTGGCGAAGGCCATCGTGTCCTGGTCGAAGGCCAGCGCGTGGAGTTTTCCGTCATGAACCGTGACAAGGGCCTGCAGGCCGAAGACGTGATCGCCGCACTGCCGCGACGCTGATCCGAGGCTGAAAAAAAACCGCGAGCAGCCCGGCTGTTCGCGGTTTTTTTTATGCGCAGTCGTTCAGTAATGCGGAGGCGGCGCTTCTTCTTCAAATACCCCGAACTGTCCGGCCATCTCCTCTTGCCGCTTGAGCAAGGCGGCCATTTGCAATTGCAGGCGCTCAACCGCCCGCTGCTGTGTGGCCAGCACATCACTCAGCGCCTGGATGGTGTCATCCTGAAACGCCAGCTGGGTTTCCAGATCGGTAACGCGTTCTTCCAGGCTCATGACTCAACCCTCCAGAAACGTGAAATCTTCGGTCAGGATCAGGCGCAGCCGCTCGCGTATCGTCGCGACCTGTTGCGCCGTATAAGGCCGGGCCGGGTGCTTGCCCCACACCGGGGCCGGCCAGGCGGCATCCTCGCGCTTGCGCACGATCACGTGCATGTGCAATTGACTGACGACGTTACCCAACGCCCCGACATTCAACTTGTCGGCGTCGAACGAATCCTTGAGCAACTCCGCGAGCACAGTGGTTTCGCGCCACAGTTGCTGCTGATCGGCGGCATCGAGCTGAAATATCTCGCTGATATCGGCGCGGCGCGGCACCAGGATGAACCAGGGGTAGTTCGAATCATTGGACAACAGCAACCGGCTGAGCGGGAAATCGCCGATCGGCAGCGTGTCTTGTTGAAGTCGTGGATCTAAAGCGAACACTGCGTGCACTCCCGGACGTTGATCATTTCAGCTTAGCGCCCGCTCCCGAGAGCGACGCACCAAGCGACAGGACGGCAGCATACCTGCGAATGCCGCCGGCTTCACGACGAACCCATTGCAGGCCGAACCTTCGCGCTCAACTACGCCCCGGCATGAGACATTTTTCCCGGGGGCGCACCATTTCAGCACCATCGACCACCCCAAAACGACCAAAGTGACCCGAAAACCGAGGTCTGTTCGCTTTTCACCACAGGCCCCACTGTGTGAAATCAGTACAGCGAATAATATTTTTTGCACCAAAACCGCACAGTGCGTCTACGCTCAGTGCGTCGGGCATCCGCCGATTACTCACCAAAGGGGTGAACCGGTAACGTTTTTTGTTGTCACGTCGCCGCACGGCCAGGTTCAACACGATGCAAACGATGACGTCAAGCCCCTTCAATAGGTGCTTGTAACCCCCGGTTTTATGGGGCTTTTAACGTAACAGGCGGGCGTTCGGAAAAAAAAACAGCGAATTGCCAATTTGTGCACGCTTGTTGCATTCACACCCACATCGCCTTCAGAGCCACCACCGGACGTGGAAGCTCAAAGGCAATAAAAACAGTGGCAGGGTTGCCCGATGGAGATTCAAAGGCTGCACCAAGGACTCTTTTTAACCGATGCTCAAGCCCTGGAAAACAGCGCTGTAGTTGCCATTCCTATTGCATTGGGGCTGTAAATTTGCGACATCTACCAAGCCATTTGCGACAGGGTCGTAAAGAAGCTGAAAGGTTAGAGACGCAAGTATCGCCAATAGAGTCGGCGTGATATAAGTTTGCGCCGACACAAAAAGAAAGAGCCGCCCAGATAAAAAAACAGGTGGGACGGCAGTACTCTTCTAAAACCAAAGGAGCAAATCACGATGCGCGTGATGAAGTGGAGCATGATCGCACTGGCAGTTGCAGCAGCCGCCAGTACTCAAGTGGCAACGGCAGCACCTTTCGTAAGTGACCAGGCTGAAGCCAAAGGTTTTGTTGAAGACGCAAAAGCAGACATTCTGCTGCGCAACTACTACTTCAACCGTAATAACAAAGACGGCGGCAACGACCAGAAAGACTGGACCCAAGGTTTCTGGGGCAACTTCAGCTCCGGTTACACCCAGGGCACTGTCGGCGTCGGCGTTGATGCCTTCGGCTACCTGGCCATCAAACTGGACGGTGGCGACGGTACCGGCGGTACCGGCAACATGCCTGTAGGCGCCAACGGCGTTCAGGACAGCCAGGGCAAGGCCGGTGGCGCTGTTAAATTCCGCGTATCGAAAACCGAGCTGAAAGTCGGCGACATGCAGCCAAGCACTGCTCCAGTGTTCGCTGTCGGCGGTTCCCGTATCCTTCCTCAAACTGCCAGCGGTTTCCAACTGCAGAGCAGCGAAGTCAAAGACCTTGACCTCGAAGCCGGTCACTTCTACTCGTCGACCAGCCAGGACCGCAACTCCCGTGACGGCGGCCTGTACGCAACCTACGCAGGCGAAGAAGCCAACACCATCGACTACTTCGGTGGCAAATATGGCATCACCGACGCACTGAGCGTTTCCCTGTACGGCGCCAAGCTGGAAGACATCTGGAACCAGTACTACGCCAACGCCAACTACACCATCCCAATGGGTGGCGATCAGTCCCTGAACCTGGACGGTAACATCTACCGCACCTCGGACACCGGTGACTCCAAAGCTGGCGACATCAGCAACACCACGTACTCCCTGGCGGCCGCTTTCTCGTTCCTGAAAGCACACACCCTCACCGTAGCCTTCCAGAAGGTCAATGGTGATACGCCGTTCGACTACATCGGCGTGGGCAAGAACAACCGTGGTGGCGACTCGATCTTCCTCGCCAACTCCATCCAGTACTCTGACTTCAACGGTCCGGAAGAGAAATCTGCCCAGATCCGTTACGACCTGAAAATGGCTGAGTACGGCGTTCCTGGTCTGAGCTTCATGACCCGTTACGTGAAAGGCTGGGACATCGACGGTACCGGCCTGGCGGCCAACAGCGTATACCGTAAATCCAACGGTGACCCGCTGTATGGTGCTGACGGCAAACACAACGAAACCAACTTCGAAGCCAAGTACGTTGTTCAGACTGGCCCGGCAAAAGATCTCTCCTTCCGTATTCGTCAAGCATGGCACCAGGCTAACGCTGACCAAGGCGAAGGCGACATCAAAGAGTTCCGTCTGATCGTCGACTACCCGCTGTCGCTGTTGTAATCGCATCCAGTTAGTTTGCGGTAACAAACAAAAGGCCCATCTTCGGATGGGCCTTTTTTTGTTACAAGTTTGTTACTTACTGCACGGCCGATTCCTGAACCACTCGAATCACACGTTGTGGAAAGGGTATATCGATACCGGCCGCTTTCAATCGATCCCGGGATTGTTCATTGAACATGAACATCACATCCCAGTAATCCGCCGTCTTGACCCAGACTCGCAACGAAACAGTAATCGAACTGTCACCGAGGGTTGAAATAACCGCCTGGGGGGCCGGTTCGCTCAGGATGCGCTCATCCTTGGCCAGGTCCAGTAACACCTGCCGCGCCTTCTGCAGGTCCGCTTCGTAATCCACGCCCACATCGAACACCACCTTGCGGGTGGGCTGACGGTTGGTGTTGGTGATGATGCCGTTCGACAGATTGCCGTTGGGCACGATGATGGTCTTGTTGTCACCGGTGCGCAGCACGGTGTGGAAAATCTGAATGCTGTCGACCGTACCCGCTACACCTTGGGCCTCGATCCAGTCACCGATACGGAACGGACGGAACAGCAGGATCAGCACGCCACCGGCGAAGTTCGCCAGACTGCCCTGCAACGCCAGGCCAATGGCCAGGCCTGCGGCACCGATCGCAGCGACGAAGGAGGTGGTTTCCACGCCGATCATCGACGCCACGCTGACGACCAACAGCACTTTGAGGATGATGTTCGCCAGGCTGCTGATGAAGCCTTGCAGCGCCAGGTCAGCGTTGCGCAGCGCCAGCAGGCCACCAAGCTTCTGCGTGACCTTGTTGATCAGCCACCAGCCGATGGCCAGGGTGACGATCGCCAGCAACACGCGGCTGCCGTACTCCATGATCATCGGGATCCAGGCTTGGGACGCCTTGACTAGGTTGTCCACTTCAGCGTTCAAGTCCATCTAGAGTTCTCCTGATTTCCGGTCATCCGGCACTCGAAAAGACAAGCGGCAGAAAAGACTGATCCCCTGTGAGGTCAATCGTTCTGCCGCTGCTTGGGCCTCGGACGCCAAAAGCGCCGAGAGGTTCCCGCCTGAGAGGTCAGTCGCGGAAATTGTTGAACTGCAGTGGCATATCGAACGTCTTGGCACGCAGGGCCGCGATGGCTTCCTGCAGATCGTCACGCTTCTTGCCGGTCACACGCACCTGCTCGCCCTGGATGGCGGCCTGGACCTTCAGCTTGGCGTCCTTGATGTGAGCGACGATTTTCTTCGCCAGCTCCTTGTCGATGCCTTCCTTGAGGACGGCTTCCTGCTTCATCAACTTGCCCGAGGCATAGGCGTCCTTGACTTCCAGGCACTGCACGTCGATTTTGCGCTTGACCAGGGCCAGCTTGAGGATCTCAATCATGGCTTCAAGCTGGAAATCGGCTTCTGCGGTGAGGTTGACGGTCAGGTCCTTTTCCTTGAACTCGAAGCTGCCTTTGCCTTTCAGGTCATAACGACGGTCGAGTTCCTTGACGGCGTTCTCGACGGCGTTGGTGACTTCGTGTTTGTCCAGTTCGGATACCACGTCGAACGACGGCATGTAATCTCTCCAATAAAGGGCGCGCTCAATCGCGAGGGAGCACGCCTGGCTTGCGGTTAAAATCCGCGCTGATTATAACGGGTCTTTCCCATCATTCACTGCGAGCCCTCGATGCGCGCCTCAAACAGAGCAAAAAGCTGATGTCCACCACCTGGCATGTGCTGGGCGCCGGCAGCCTTGGCACCTTGTGGGCCACGCGTCTGGCGCGGGCCGGGGTGCCGGTCCGGCTGATCGTGCGCGATGAAGCGCGGTTGCACGCTTATCGAGCGGCGGGCGGGCTGACGCTGGTGGAACAGGGCGCGGCGCATACCTGGGGCATTCCCGGTGAAACAGCCGAAAACGGAGAGCCGATCAACCGACTGCTGGTCGCCTGCAAAGCCTATGATGCCGAACAAGCCGTTGCCCGACTGGCGTCGCGGCTGGCCCCCGACGCTGAACTGATTCTGTTGCAGAACGGCCTCGGCAGTCAGGACGCGGTCGCCGCTCAGGTGCCGCACGCACGCTGCATCAGCGCATCGAGCACCGAAGGCGCGTTTCGCGAAGGCGACTGGCGCGTGGTGTTCGCCGGCCACGGCTACACCTGGCTGGGGGATGCCGGGCACCCGGTGGCGCCGATCTGGCTGGACGAGCTGGTCAGCGCCGGTATTCCCCACGCCTGGAGCATCGACATCCTTACCCGGCTGTGGCGCAAGCTGGCCCTCAACTGTGCGATCAACCCGCTGACCGTGCTGCACGACTGCCGTAATGGCGGCTTGCAGGATCACCATTGCGAAGTCGCGACCCTGTGCGGCGAACTGAGCGAATTGCTCGAGCGCTGCGGCCAACCGGCGGCGGCCGAGGACCTGCAGCAGGAGGTCGAACGGGTGATTCACGCCACCGCCGCCAACTACTCCTCGATGTATCAGGATGTCGCCCAGGGTCGCCGCACCGAAATCAGCTACCTGCTGGGCTACGCCTGTAAAACGGCGGCGCGGCATCAATTGAACCTGCCGCACCTCAACCAGTTGCAGCAGCGGCTGATCGCCCATCTGCAGCGTCTCGGATTGCCCAGCGACTGAGCAGCGGCTACGCTGGCCACTTGTTCCTTGTGCAGCGATCAAACTGATGCCATTGCGCCAGCGCCTTGAAAACCTTCCGGTCGGCCAGAAACTGCTGGCCGCCCTGCTGGTGCTGTTGACCACCGTCCTGCTGGTTGCCAACCTGACCTTCATCAGCGCCGCGTACTACATCTCCCAGGAAAGCATGGCCCCCCAGGCCTTGCAGACCATCGGCCGCCTGGTGTCCAACCCGAGCCTGGTGTCCGAGGCCCTGGCGTCCCCCCAAAGCGCAGAACGTCTGCTCAACGAGCTCAACAGCTACTCGCCACTGCGCGCAGCGGCGTTGTATGACGGCAAGGGCGAACGCCTGGCGCAATTGCAGCATGGCGACAAACTCAAGTTACCCGAGCGCTATCGCCATATCGAAGCCTGGCAAGCCACCGAATTCCGCAGCAATCAGGTGATCACCCTGCCCCGCCCAGGTACCGCGCCCGGTCATTTGCTGCTGGTCGCCAGCAGCGAGTTGCCGATGGCGTTCTACACCGGGACCCTGACCGCCAGCCTCGGCATCCTGATCTTCAGCGTGCTGCTGTGGCTGATGATCGCCCGGCAGATCAAGCGCCTGATCACCCGGCCGATCCACCAGTTGGAGGAGCTGTCGCGGCAGGTCACCCGCGAAGAGAACTACGCCCTGCGCGCCTCGCGCGGCAACCATGACGAAATTGGCAGCCTGGCCGAGGCCTTCAATACCATGCTGTCGCGCATCGAGGCCCGGGAGCAGCAGCTCAAACGGGCGCGGGACGACTCCCAGGCCGCGTATGATCAGGCCCAGGGCCTGGCCGAGGAAACGCGCCACACCAACCGCAAGCTGGAGCTCGAAGTCCAGGTACGCAGCAAGATCGAAAAGAAACTCACCGGCTTTCAGAACTACCTCAACAGCATCATCGACTCGATGCCGTCGGCGCTGATCGCCCTTGATGAGCAGCTCTACGTCACCCAATGGAACCAGGAGGCCAGCGCGCTCTCCGGCACACGCCTGGACGAGGCGCTGAATCAACCGATCTTTCTCGCGTTCGAACCGCTCAAGCCGTTTCTGCCACAGCTCAAGCAAACCGTCGAGCAGCACACGGTAGCGAAGATCGAGCGCGTGACCTGGCTCAAGGACGATGAGCCCAAGCACTACGCCCTGACCTTCTACCCGCTGATGGGGGGCGCCGGCCGTGGCGTGGTGATCCGGATCGACGACATCACCCAGCGCCTGTCCCTGGAAGAGATGATGGTGCAGTCGGAAAAAATGCTCTCGGTCGGCGGGCTCGCGGCGGGCATGGCCCACGAAATCAACAACCCGTTGGGCGCGATCCTGCACAACGTGCAGAACATTCGCCGGCGCCTGTCCACGGAACTGCCGAAAAACCTCGAACAGGCCGAGCAGATCGGCATCGAACTGGACACGGTCAATGAGTACCTGCGCGCCCGTGAAGTGCCACAGCTACTCGATGGCATCCAGCAGGCCGGCGCGCGGGCCGCGAAAATCGTCACCCACATGCTCAGCTTCAGTCGCCGCAGCACCCGGCAGATGGCGCCGTGCGACCTGCCGGCACTGATCGACCAGGCCGTGGAAATTGCCGGCAACGATTTCGACCTGGCGATCGGTTTCGACTTCAAGGGCCAGGCGATCATTCGTCAGTTCGATCCGACGCTGGGCCCGGTGCCCGGCACCGCCAACGAGCTCGAGCAAGTGCTGCTGAACCTGCTGAAAAACGCTGCCCAGGCCATTCACCAGCGCGAAGATGACAGGGAGCCCGGGCGGATCATCCTGCGCACCCGGCTCAATCCACCCTGGGCGGAAATCCAGGTCGAAGACAACGGCATCGGCATGAGCGAGAACGTGCGCAAACGCACCTTCGAGCCGTTCTTCACCACCAAGGAAATCGGCCAGGGCACCGGGCTCGGGCTGTCGGTGTCGTACTTCATCATCACCAACAACCACAAGGGCCAGATGGAAGTGCAATCGACCCTGGGCCAGGGCACCTGTTTCACCTTGCGCCTGCCCTTGACCAGCACCCCGCTCGTCTCTCAAGAACTCAATCAGCTTTCGAGGTAACCATGGGTTTTCGCTTGTCGAAGATTTACACCCGCACCGGCGATAAAGGCGAGACCGGACTGGGCGACGGCCGTCGCGTTCCCAAGGACCATCCGCGCATCGAAGCCATCGGCGAGGTGGATACCTTGAACAGCCAGTTGGGCGTGCTGCTCGCCGGGCTGGAGACAGAAGGCCTGGACGAAGTCAGCGCGGTGCTGGCGCCCTGTCAGCATCGGTTGTTCGACCTGGGCGGCGAACTGGCGATGCCGGAATACCAGGCGTTGAACGTCGCGGAAATCCAGCGCCTGGAAGCGGCTATCGATCTGTGGAACGAGGAGCTGGGGCCGCTGGAGAATTTCATTCTGCCCGGTGGTTCGGCGCTGATTGCCCAGGCCCACGTGTGCCGCAGCCTGGCACGCAGCGCCGAGCGCCGGTGTCAGCATTTGAATGCGCTCGAACCCCTGGCCGGGGTCGGGCTGGCGTACATCAATCGGTTGTCGGATTTACTGTTTGTGGCGGCGCGGGTGATTGCGCGGCGGCAGGGGGTGGCGGAGATTTTGTGGGAGGCGGCGGTCAAGCCTGAGGTTTGAGCGGCGCCTGTGAGGACGCCTTCGCGAGCAAGCCCGCTCCTACAGTGGTTCCAGGGTGTACACAAATTCTGTGTTCACTGAAGATCCACTGTGGGAGCGGGCTTGCTCGCGAAGGGGCCGGCAGTTACACCAGTGAATCCGGCCAGAACGCCCGAATCCCCGCCACGCCCTGCGCGCCCGCTTGCCAGGCCTTCTGCTGCTCCGCCGGACCAACGCCCCCCAGCAGGAACACCGGTTTGCTGAAGCCCTGGATCAAGCTCGACGCCCGCTCCCAGCCCAGCGGCTCGGCACCGGGATGGGTCAGCGTCGGCTGCACCGGTGACAGCGTCACGAAGTCCACGCCCATCTGCTCGGCCAAAGCCAGTTCTTCAGCGTTGTGGCAGGACGCCGCCAACCAGCGCGACGCCGGCAGCGGTCGACCCGCCGCTGCGTATTTGCGCAACTGGGCCGAGGTAATGTGCCAACCGGCCGACGGGAAATCCCCCAGCCACTCGAACGGCCCCTTGATCATCAACTGCGCCTTGCCGGCACACAGCCCCGCCGCGTCCACCGCCAGGTCGCGGTACTTCGGATCGTAGCCGTTGGGCGCCCGCAACTGGATCAGCTTGATGCCGCCGGCAATGGCTTTCTGCATGCCCCGCAGCAACGCCGGCGCTTCCAGGTCTTCGGGGGTAATCAGGTACTGCGACGGCAGTCGTGCGGCGGCAACGATCGGTTGATTGGCGACCGGAAACTCATAATTCGGCAGGTCCCGGGCCGTAACCCACTCCAGCGGCTGGCCTTCTGCACCGTGGGGCTCGCCGGTGAAGTCCGAGACTTCCCAGACATCCAGCAACACGTGCTTGTCCGGGTAATCATGCTGGATCTTGATCAGCGGCCGTGAGGCGACCACCACTATCCCCAGTTCCTCATGAAGCTCGCGGGCCAGGGCGCGTTCGACGGACTCGTCGGCCTCGACCTTGCCCCCGGGAAATTCCCACAGACCGCCCTGGTGCTGCGTAGCGGCACGGCGGGCAATCAGGATTTTACCGCTCTGGTCGCGAATGACCGCTGCGGCGACATGAACACGTTTCACTGCTCGACCTCCTGCAGACCCGCCTTTCGCCAGGCCTTGAATCGTCAGAGTGCCTGCCGGATTCCCCAGTGACTGAACGGCCGCTTTCGCGGGCAAGCCCGCTCCCACAATGACCGCATCGCTGACAATGTCTCAGGCAAGCACCTATACCTGTGGGAGCGGGCTTGCCCGCGAAGGGGCCAGGACATTCAACGCCGCTGTCGAATGCAAGCTCGCTCTCGCTCGTTGATATTACGTACGGTACTCGGCGTTGATCTTCACGTACTCGTGGGACAGGTCGGTGGTCCAGATGGTTTCGCTGCAGTCGCCGCGACCCAGTTCGATACGGATGGTGATCTCTTCCTGTTGCATCACCGCCGCGCCTTGGGCTTCGGTGTAGGTGGCGGCGCGGGCGCCACGGCTGGCGATGCACACCTCGCCGAGGAACACGTCGATCTTGCTCACATCCAGGTCCGGCACGCCGGCACGGCCAACAGCGGCGAGGATGCGGCCCCAGTTCGGGTCGGAGGCGAACAGCGCCGTCTTGATCAACGGCGAGTGCGCCACGGTGTAGCCCACGTCCAGGCATTCCTGGTGGTTGGCGCCGCCATTGACTTCGACCGTCACGAACTTGGTTGCACCTTCGCCGTCACGAACGATCGCCTGAGCCACCTCCATGCACACTTCGAATACCGCCTGCTTGAGCTTGGCGAACAGCTCGCCTTCTGCACGGGTGATTTCCGGCAGGGCCGCCTGACCGGTGGCGATCAGCATGCAGCAGTCGTTGGTCGAGGTATCGCCATCGATGGTAATGCGGTTGAACGACTTGTTGGCGCCGTCCAGCATCAGGTTCTGCAACACGTCACGGGCGACTTTGGCGTCGGTGGCGATGTAGCCGAGCATGGTCGCCATGTTCGGACGGATCATGCCGGCACCCTTGCTGATCCCGGTGACGGTGATGGTCACACCGTCATGCTGGAACTGCCGGCTTGCGCCCTTGGGCAGGGTGTCGGTGGTCATGATGCCGGTGGCGGCGGCTTCCCAGTTGTTGACCGAGAGATCGTCGAGGGCGGCTTGCAACGCACCTTCGATTTTCTCGACCGGCAGCGGCTCACCGATCACGCCGGTGGAGTACGGCAGCACCAGGCTGGCATCAACGCCGGTCAGCTCGGCCAGTTTCGCGCAGGTGCGCTCGGCAGCGGCCAGGCCAGGTTCACCGGTACCGGCGTTGGCATTGCCGGTGTTGGTCAGCAGGTAACGCACCGGGCCTTGCACACGCTGCTTGGCGAGGATCACCGGGGCGGCACAAAACGCGTTCAGGGTGAACACCCCGGCCACCGTGGAACCTTCGGCGCAGCGCATGACCACGACATCCTTGCGCCCAGGGCGCTTGATGCCAGCCGAAGCGATACCGAGTTCAAAACCGGCAACCGGGTGCAACGTTGGCAAAGGACCAAGACCAACAGCCATGAATGCGCTCCTCACTAGATGATGTCCGCACCGCCCGGCAGGAGCGGTGGTGTAAATGGCAAAACGCCGCGACGGCAGGGGCCGGTCGCGGCGCGGGTATTTCAGCGTCTGTAACGGGCTTTACTGGATCTGCCCGTGGCAATGCTTGTATTTCTTGCCCGAACCGCAGTAGCACAGCTCGTTGCGGCCCAGCTTCTGCTCGTTGCGAACCGGGGCGGTGGCGAGGGCGACATCGACCTCTTCACCCAGTTGCTCCACTTGCTCGAGGCCCGGGGCTTCGTCGTGCTGGAACTGCATGCGCGCGGCCAGAGCCTCGGCTTCCTGGCGCAGGCGCGCCTCTTCTTCGGCCGGATCTTCGCGACGCACCTGAACGTGCGACAACACACGGATCGAGTCGCGCTTGATCGAATCCAGCAGCTCGGAGAACAGCGTGAACGACTCGCGCTTGTATTCCTGCTTCGGGTTCTTCTGGGCGTAACCACGCAGGTGGATGCCGTGACGCAGGTGGTCCATGGTCGACAGGTGGTCTTTCCACAGGTCGTCCAGCACGCGCAGCACGATTTGTTTCTCGAAGGTGCGCAGCGCTTCGGCGCCCGCCTGGTCTTCTTTTTCGTTGTACGCGGCAATCAGCTCCTGCATCAGCTTCTCGCGCAGGGTTTCCTCGTACAGGTGATCGTCTTCGTCGAGCCATTGCTGGATTGGCAAGGCCACACCGAAATCGCTCTGCAATGCGGCTTCCAGACCGGCCACATCCCACTGCTCAGGCAGCGATTGCGGTGGGATGTGGGCGCTGACAGTCGCGTTGAGCACGTCCTGGCGGAAATCGGCGATGGTTTCACCGATGTTGTCGGCGGCCAGCAACGTGTTGCGCATGTGATAAATCACTTTACGCTGTTCGTTGTTGACGTCGTCGAACTCCAGCAATTGCTTGCGGATATCGAAGTTGCGGCCTTCAACCTTGCGCTGTGCCTTCTCGATGGCGTTGGTCACCATGCGATGCTCGATCGCTTCGCCCGGCTGCATGCCCAGTGCCTTCATGAAGTTCTTCACCCGGTCAGAGGCGAAGATGCGCATCAGGCTGTCTTCCAGCGACAGGTAGAAACGGCTGGAACCGGCGTCACCCTGACGACCGGCACGACCACGCAACTGGTTGTCGATACGACGCGATTCGTGACGCTCGGAGGCAATCACCTGCAGGCCGCCCGACTCGAGCACCTGCTGGTGACGCTTCTGCCAGTCGGCCTTGATCTGGGCAATCTGCTCCGGCGTCGGGTTTTCAAGCGAAGCGACTTCCACTTCCCAGTTGCCGCCCAGCAGGATGTCGGTACCACGACCGGCCATGTTGGTGGCAATGGTCAGCGCGCCCGGACGACCGGCCTGGGCAATGATCTCGGCTTCCTTCTCGTGGAACTTGGCGTTCAGGACCTTGTGCTCGATGCCTTCCTTCACCAGCAGCGCGGACATGTGCTCGGAAGTTTCGATGGTCGCGGTGCCCACCAGAACCGGGCGGCCTGCGGCCATGCTTTCCTTGATGTCGTTGACGATGGCCGCGTACTTCTCTTCGGCGGTCAGGAACACCAGGTCGTTGTAGTCCTTGCGGGCCAGCGGCTTGTTGGTCGGGATGACGATGACCGGCAGGCCGTAGATCTGATGGAATTCGAACGCTTCGGTGTCGGCCGTACCGGTCATGCCGGACAGCTTGTCGTACAGACGGAAGTAGTTCTGGAACGTCGTCGACGCCAGGGTCTGGCTTTCCGGCTGGATGTTGAGGTTTTCCTTGGCCTCGATGGCCTGGTGCAGGCCTTCGGACAAACGACGGCCCGGCATGGTACGACCGGTGTGTTCGTCGACCAGGACGACCTGGCCTTCCTGCACGATGTACTCGACGTTGCGATGGAACAGCTTGTGCGCACGCAGGCCGGCGTAAACGTGGGTCAGCAGGCTCAGGTTGTGCGCCGAGTAAAGGCTCTCGCCTTCAGCCAGC
The DNA here is from genome assembly GCF_041354075.1 of Pseudomonas fluorescens. Taxonomy (GTDB): domain Bacteria; phylum Pseudomonadota; class Gammaproteobacteria; order Pseudomonadales; family Pseudomonadaceae; genus Aquipseudomonas; species Aquipseudomonas fluorescens_CE. The sequence continues at coordinate 256,443 of NZ_JARZGC010000003.1, forward strand.
AGGCCGGTACGGGTCAGTGCCTCTTCGACGAACTGGTGACCGGCCTCGTTGAGTTCGACCTGGCGGGTCTTCTCGTCGACGGTGTAGTGACCGGCCTTGGTGACTTCGCCTTCGACCTCTTCGACGTGCAGCTCCAGCTGCGGGATCAGTTTGTTGATCTCCATGTACAGCTTGGAGCTGTCCTCGGCCTGACCGGAAATGATCAGCGGGGTACGGGCTTCGTCGATGAGGATGGAGTCGACTTCGTCGATCACGGCAAAGTTGAGTTCACGCTGGAATTTTTCTTCCATGCTGAACGCCATGTTGTCGCGCAGGTAGTCGAAACCGAATTCGTTGTTGGTACCGTAGGTGATGTCGGAGGCGTAGGCGGCACGCTTTTCTTCCGGCGGCTGGAACGGCGTGACCACGCCGACCGTCAGGCCGAGGAATTCATAGAGCGGGCGCATCCAGTTGGCGTCACGACGGGCCAGGTAGTCGTTCACCGTGACCACGTGCACGCCCTTGCCGGACAGCGCGTTGAGGTAAACACCCAGTGTCCCCACCAGGGTCTTGCCTTCACCGGTACGCATTTCGGCAATCCGACCTTCATGCAAGGTCATGCCACCGATCAGCTGGACGTCGAAGTGGCGCATGCCCATGACGCGCTTGCCCGCTTCGCGAGCGACCGCAAAGGCTTCCGGCAGCAGTTGGTCGAGGGTTTCCCCCTTGGCGATGCGAGCCTTGAACTCTTCCGTCTTGGCACGCAATTGATCGTCCGAAAGGGCCACCATTTGCTCTTCGAAGGCATTGACGACTTGTACCGTCTTGAGCATGCGTTTGACTTCACGCTCGTTCTTGCTTCCAAAAAGTTTCTTTAACAAAGGCGCAAACATATCGGCAGGATCTTCCACACTAAAGGGATGGAGGGCGGCCCCATGAGTCGCCCGTGCAGCCCTCATGGCCGCATGCGAACGAGCATTCTACCCGGAAACGAAGGTGAGGATAGTGGCGTTATTCCACGATGCATGCACTGCGCTATGACGGGGCTCACTTAAAATAGGGGCTTTTTACTGAACTTCAAGGCACTGACGGCAGAAGTTACCCGTTGATTTAATGGGTAAAGCGCGCGCAAATCAATGGGGCGGGTGCATACGGCGCTTTCTGCTACCATGGCGGCTCTGTTACTTCAGGTGTCGGATCATGGCATTTCGCCCTCTCACGGCCAGAGCACCCGCCGTTCTGCTTCGCGAAGCCAAACCGCTCAAAGCCATTCTGGGCCACGCTCAACGCCTGGGTCGATTGCAGCGCCTGCTCGACAGCCAGTTGCAGCCCGCCGCCCGCGAGCATTGCCATGTGGCCTCGTGGCGCGAAGGCAGTTTGTTGCTGATTGTCACCGATGGGCATTGGGCTACCCGCCTGCGGTATCAGCAGAAGCGTTTGCAACGCCAGTTGCAGATGTTCGATGAGTTCGCCGGTCTGACCCGCATCCAGTTCAAGGTCCAGCCGCCGACCGTGCAGCGGGGTGCGGCGGAGCATGTGATGGACCTGTCGAACAACGCTGCGGCGACCATTCAGGCGACGGCTGACGGGATCGCCGATCCCAACCTGCGGGCGGCGCTGGAGCGATTGGCGGCGCATGCCAAGACCAGGAGTTGAGGCGTTTTTTGGGGTTTGGGGTTTGGGGTTTGGGGTTTGAGGTTCGGTGATTATCCGTTGTTGTGGTTACGGCCACTTACGGTTCCGCTCTTACAGCGGGTCACTTTGGGGCCTGCGCGGCCCGGCCCAAAGTAACCCGCTGTAAGAGCGGAACCATAGGCGGCCGTTACCGCAACAATGGACATTCACGCGACGCAAACAACCCAAGCGCTCAGCGCCTTTTACTCCCCCCCAACAAAGACCCCATCAACCCCCGCACCAACTGCCGCCCCAACTGATTGGCCGCCTGTCGCATCGCCGATTTCAGCGCCTGCCCCGCCGCCGTGCCGAGGAACTCCCCGGCCTTGTCGGCCAGGCTCGGCTCCTCGGGGGTCGCTTCGGCCTGCGGAGCCAGGTCCTTGCGCCCCATCAGCACCTCGTAAGCCGACTCGCGATCGATCGGCTTGTCATAGCGCCCCTTGAACGGCGACCCGGCAATCAGCACGGTTCGCTCCGTCTCACTCAACGGCCCGATCCGCGATTGCGGCGGTGCCACCAGCACCCGCCGGACCATTTCCGGCGTGCCCTTGTCCTGCAACGTCCCCACCAGTGCTTCGCCAATCCCCAGCTCGGTCAGCACCGACAGGGCATCGAACGCCGGGTTCGGGCGGAAACCGTCGGCCACCGCGCGCAGGGACTTCTGCTCCTTGGCGGTAAAAGCGCGCAGGCCATGCTGGATGCGCAGGCCGAGCTGCGCGAGCACGTCATCCGGCAGGTCGCCCGGCGACTGAGTGACGAAATACACGCCCACGCCTTTCGAGCGGATCAGCCGCACCACTTGTTCCAGACGCTCCTGCAGCGCCCTGGGGGTATCGGCAAACAATAAATGCGCCTCGTCGAAGAACAGCGCCAGCAGCGGCTTGTCGGCATCGCCGCGTTCCGGCAGTTGCTCGAACAGCTCGGCCAGCAGCCACAGCAGGAAAGTCGCGTAGACCTTCGGCGCCTCGTGCACCAGACGACTGGCATCGAGCAGATGAATGCGCCCGCGACCGTCGGCGGCAGGCTGCAGGATGTCTTCGAGTTGCAGCGCCGGCTCGCCGAACAGTGCATCGGCGCCCTGTTGTTCGAGGATCGCCAGGCGCCGCAGCAGCGCCTGACTGGAGCCGGTGGTCATCAACGCCGCGTCGTCCCCCAGCAGTTCGGGGTGGTCGCGCAGGTGATTGAGCAGCGCCTTGAGATCCTTCAGGTCCAGCAACAGCAAGCCTTCGCGGTCCGCTACCTTGAAGGCCGCATAGAGGGCCGACTGCTGGCTGTCGCTCAATTCCAGCAGCGCGCCGATGAGCAACGGCCCCATTTCGCTCAGGGTGGTGCGCAAGGGATGACCGGACTGACCCTGAATGTCCCACAGGGCCACCGGATAGGCCTGGGGCCTGTGGTTCAACCAGGGCATGCCGGCGATCCGCTCGGCCACCTTGCCCTGTGGATTGCCCGCCGCGCCAAGACCGCACAGGTCGCCTTTGATGTCGGCGGCGAACACCGCCACGCCGGCGTCGCTGAACGCTTCGGCCAGGCGTTGCAGGGTCACGGTCTTGCCGGTCCCGGTCGCGCCCGCGATCAGCCCGTGGCGGTTCGCCAGGCGCATGGACTGATCGATAGGTTGACCTGCCAGATCGGAACCGATCAATAGTTTCGATGAATCGTGCATTTTGCCCGCCTCTGGTTAATCTCTGTTCGAACGCGGCCGATATGAATGATTGAACAGGGTTGGTATTCCGCTAGGGCGAGGACGGAAGCATCGACCTGATCTCGACGTCGCCCGTGCGCGTCCCTTTATAAAAGCACGCTGCGGGCATTAAGACCTTATTGGAACCTCCAAGCCATGAAAAAAAGTCTGCGCTTCAGTCACAAGATCCTGCTGGTCGCCGCCCTCGTCGTCACCCTCGCCTTCGCAGCCTTCACGCTTTACAACGACGCCATGCAACGCCAGGCGATCCACAACGACCTCACTGACTACCTGCAGAAAATGGGCAGCGCGACGGCCAACAACATTCAGACCTGGCTGACCGGTCGCAGCCTGTTGATCGAAAACCTGGCACAAAACATCGCGCTGAGCCCGGACCCGAGCCACACCACTCTGCTGCTTGAACAACAGGCGATAGGCAACGCATTCGTGGCCAGTTTTCTCGGCAGCAGTGATGGCGCCTTTACCATTCGCCCGGACAACAGGATGCCGGAAGGCTTCGACCCCCGCGCGCGGGATTGGTACAAGAACGGGCTGTGCAGCGACGGGCCGGTACTGACCGAACCCTACACGGATGTATCCACCGGCAAACAGGTCATTTCCATCGTTCAGGGCGTGGTCAGCAACGGGCAACCGCTCGCCGTGGTCGGCGGTGACCTGAGCCTGCAGATGATCATCGACAGCCTCAACGCACTGAACTTCAACGGCATGGGTCGTGCGTACCTGATCAACGCCGACGGCAAGATCCTGGTGCACCCCAACCCGGCACGGGTGGGCAAGTCCCTGGCCCAGGTGTTCCCGGTCAACACCCCGCGCATCAGCCGCGACCTCTCGGAAGTCGAGGTCGAAGGCAGGACCCGCATCGTCACCTTCACGCCGATCGAGGGCCTGTCGTCGGTGAACTGGTACATCGGTCTGTCGGTGGACAAGGACATGGCCTACTCGATGCTCAGCGAATTCCGTGCTTCGGCGGTGGTGGCCACCGTGATCGCCGTCGTGGCCATCATCGCCCTGCTGGGCCTGTTGATCCGCCTGCTGATCCAGCCGCTGCACGTCATGACCCGCGCCATGGAAGACATTGCCGACGGTGAAGGCGACCTGACCAGACGCCTGGCCATTCAGGGCAACGATGAATTCGGCCTGCTGGGCACGGCGTTCAACCGTTTCGTGGAGCGCATTCACGGTTCGATCCGCGAGGTTTGCTCGGCCACCGGGCAGGTCAACGAAGTGGCGCTGCGGGTGGTCGCGGCCTCCAACTCGTCGATGTTCAATTGCGACCAGCAAGCGTCGCGCACCAACAGTGTCGTCGCCGCCATCAACCAGCTCGGTGCCACGGCCCAGGAAATCGCGCGCAACGCCGCCCAGGCGTCGAGTCAGGCCAGCGAAGCCCGCCACCTGGCCGAGGACGGCCAGCAGGTGGTGGAGCGCAACATCGTCGCCATCAATCAACTGTCGAGCGTACTCAGCACGTCGAGTCGCCACATCGAAGCGCTGAGCGACAAAACCCTGAACATCGAGCAGATTCTCGATGTGATCAGCAGCATCTCCCAGCAAACCAATCTGCTCGCGCTCAACGCGGCCATCGAGGCGTCCCGAGCCGGTGAGGCCGGGCGCGGTTTCGCCGTGGTGGCCGATGAAGTGCGCAATCTGGCGCACCGTACCCAGGAGTCGGCGCAGCAGGTGCAGAGCATGATCGAAGAGCTGCAGGTCGGCGCCCGCGCATCCGTCAGCACCATGAGCGACAGCCAGCGGCACAGCCAGGACAGCGTGGGCATCGCCAACCTGGCGGGCGAGCGACTCAACAGCGTGACCCTGCGCATTGGCGAGATCGACGGGATGAACCAGTCGGTGGCCACGGCGACCGAGGAACAGACTGCGGTGGTCGAGGCGATCAACGAGGACATGAGCGAAATCAACACACTGAACCAGGCGGGGGTCGAGAACCTGCAGGCGACCTTGCGCGCCTGTGCCGACCTTGAACAGCAAGCGGCGCGGCTCCAGCAGTTGGTGGGCAGTTTCCGTATCTAGCGTCTGTGCCGGAGGACCTCAACCCCAACCGAACAACTATCCTTCATGAAGGTCAACCAAGGGAGCACCACGGAGCGGAGGGATGTCCATCGTGCATATCGCTGACATAACCATGTTCTACGCCCCGGCCAGCGGTGGCGTGCGCACTTATCTGGATGCCAAGCATCGTCGCCTGGGGATCAAATCGGGCATTCGTCACAGCTTGCTGATCCCCGGTTCGCACTTGAGTGAAGCCGATGGCGTCTACACCGTTCCGGCCCCTGCCCTGCCGTTCGGCAAGGGTTATCGTTTCCCCCTTCGTCTCGCCCCCTGGCGCAACGTCCTGCAGGATCTGCAACCGGACCTGATCGAAGTCGGCGATCCGTACCTCACGGCCTGGGCGGCGCTGGATGCGCGGCGCCAACTGGATGTGCCGGTGATCGGTTTCTATCACTCGGACCTGCCACTGCTGGTCAGCAACCGCATGGGCAACTGGGTGACGCCCAATGTAGAGGCCTACGTGCGCAAGCTCTACGGCAACTTCGACCGGGTGCTCGCGCCCAGCCGGATCATGGCCGACAAACTGATCGGCCTGGGGGTGCGCAATGTTCACGTGCAACCGCTGGGAGTCGACTTGCAGACTTTCCACCCCGACGCGCGCGATCCGGGCCTGCGCGCGGAACTGGGCATCGATGAACAGACGCGACTGCTGATTTTTGCCGGGCGCGGTTCCAAGGAAAAAAACCTGCCGGTGCTGCTCGACTGCATGAAACACCTGGGTCGACGCTATCACCTGCTGCTGGTGGGATCGTCCATGCCGGCGGCGGTGCCGGACAACGTGACGGTGATGGATGATTTCCGCCCCGCGACGCAAGTGGCGAGGCTGATGGCCAGTGCCGATGCGTTGGTGCATGCCGGCGACCAGGAAACCTTCGGCCTTGTCACGCTCGAAGCGATGGCCTGCGGCATTCCGGTGGTCGCCGTGGCCGCTGGCGCGTTTCCAGAGATCATCTCGCGCGACTGCGGCCTGCTGTGCCCCCCGAATGCCCCGCTGGAGATGGCCCATGCGGTCCGCGAGCTGCTCGGTGCGGGCAATGCCGACCTCGGCCGGCAGGCCCGCCGCCATGTCGAGCGGCATTACTCGTGGGATACCGTGGTCAACAGCCTGCTGGGGCACTATCACGCCGTGCTCGGCAGCCAATGGCCGCTGATCGTCAATGGCTGACGCGATGAACGCTTCCAACCTGTTACTGGTGTTGCACGACGTCGCGCCGCAGACCTGGGTCGATTACCAACCCTTTGTCGAAGCGGTCGACGCCCTGGGCGACATCCCCATGACCTGGCTGGTGGTGCCGGATTTCCACCGCCACAACCACCTGGACGCTCACCCCGCCTTGCGCGAGGTGCTCAGCCAGCGCGTGGCCCGGGGTGACGAACTGGCGTTGCACGGCTACTTTCATTGTGACGAAAGCCCCTCGCCCACCACACCGCGAGACTGGTTCATGCGCCGCATCTACACCCATGAAGGCGAGTTCTACAGCCTGTCACAGGAAGCCGCCCTCGCCCGGCTGCGGGCCGGCATCGAGCTGTTCCAGCGCTACGACTGGCCGCTGCAGGGCTTCGTCGCCCCGGCCTGGTTGATGAGCGAAGGGACACGCCAGGCCCTGCGCCAGCTCCCGCTGAGCTATACCAGCGACCCGCAGCACTTGTATCGGCTGCCGGATTTCACCCCGATAGCCGCGCCCGGTCTGGTGTGGAGCGCCCGCAGCGCCTGGCGCCGTGGCGTGTCGAAATGGCTCAGCGATCATCGCGAACAACGCTGGCGCCAGGCGCCGGTGATTCGCCTGGGCGTGCACCCGGTGGACGTGCGCCATGGCTTTTCCCGCGATTACTGGCTGCACACCCTCGAACGCCTGCTGGACCAGGGCCGCGTGCCGATGACCAAGGCTACCTGGCTGGCCACGCAGCAGCGTTGCGGTCGTGCCGCATGAGCCGGGGCATCCTGTTGCTGGTTGCGCTGATCGCGGCTTTGCTCATTCCCCTGTTGCTCGGCGGCCACCAGACCTGGGCGCGCTTGCAGGGCTTTCCCTTGAACTGGCTGCTGATCATGTTCGGCATGATCCTGGGGTGCTGGGTGGTGAACACCCAGCGCCTGCGCCTGTTGCTGGGAGATCAGCGAGCCAGGGTCAGCCTGATCAAAAGCCTTGGCGTGGTGATGGCGGCCGAATTCGCCTACTGCGCCACCCCCGGCGGCAGCGGTGGGCCACTGACCATCATGGCGCTGCTGGCACGCAACGGTGTGCGCCCGGCGCGGGGCAGCGCGGTGTTTGCCATGGATCAACTGAGTGACCTGCTGTTTTTCCTTTGCGCGCTGGTAGGTATCCTGATTTATGCGCTGTTCCAGCACCTGAGCGAACGCATGGAGTGGCTTTTGATGGTCAGCGTCCTGTCCCTGTTCGGCGGGTTGCTCAGTTGCGTGGTGATCGCGCGCTACCATCGGGGGCTGATTCGCCTCAGCGGACGGCTGCTGGTGCGCCTCAATGTCAAAGGCACCACCCGTCTGCGCTGGGCACGCAAGCTCCTGCACTTCCTGGCGGCGTTCACCGACACCTTGAAATTGCCCTTCAATACGCTGATCACCGTGTTTGCGTTGACCTGCGTGCATTGGCTGCTGCGCTACAGCGTGCTGTATCTGGCCCTTCGCGGGCTGGGCGCGGACGTGCAATGGGCGTGGAGTTTTCTGATCCAGATGCTATCGCTGACGGCGGGACAATTCAGCCTGCTGCCCGGGGGGGCTGGCGCGGCCGAATTGACCTCGGCGGCGTTGTTGGCGCCCATGGTCGGGAAATCCACCGCAGCGGCGGCGATCCTGCTCTGGCGGACGGTGACCTATTACTTTTATCTGGTGGTGGGCGGCCCGGTGTTTTTGTTGATGCTGGGGCGGCCGTTGTTGAAGAAGTTGATGAGGGTGAAGCAGGCTTAGGCGGGTTTGGGTTTGGGTTTGGGTTTGGGTTGCGTGTTTATCCGTTATTGCAGTAACGGCCGCCTACAGCGATCAGATCCCCTGACGTACGGCCTGCCGACGGGGCAGATCAAGATCAAAAGCCAGATCAAAAGCCGACGCGGTCTCCTGTAGGAGCGAGCATGCTCGCGATGGTCGTGAACGATGACGCGGGGTGTCTGGATGCCTGCGGTGCCTGGACGTTTTTCGCGAGCATGCTCGCTCCTACAGGTGACCGCGTACACCTCAAGAGCCAGGCCGGCCGGTAGGCCGCCATCGCGAGCAGGCTCGCTCCCACAAAGGGTATGCGCGGATCCGGCGCCCCTGAGGAGCGCCAGACAGCCATCGCTGGCAAGCCAGCGCCTGCAGCGGGCGAACGCCCATCAATCGGATTTCACCGGATCCTCCCCGGCATCCGGATGCAACTCTTCCCACAACGCCTCTGCCCCCGGAAACTCCGTGCCATCTTCCGGGCTCAGGTCGTCCGGGTCATAGCGGCTCAGGCACCCCTCGCCCAGTGTCGCAGGGGCCTTGGAAACAGCTTTGTCCAGCGGGTCAGCCATGGTCATGTCCTCGGTGCAGAAACGGCGAAGGGCCTGGAGCGATTGAACGCCCAGGCCCTTCGAATTTCAACCCTGGCTTCGTGTGTCAGAACACCACGGTCTTGTTGCCATGCACCAGCACCCGGTCTTCCAGGTGATAACGCAGACCACGGGCCAGCACCATCTTCTCGACGTCACGGCCGAAACGCACCATGTCTTCGATACTGTCGCTGTGGCTGACACGGACCACGTCCTGCTCGATGATCGGGCCGGCGTCCAGTTCCTCGGTCACGTAGTGACAGGTCGCACCGATCAGTTTCACCCCACGAAGGGATGCCTGGTGATACGGCTTGGCGCCGACGAACGACGGCAGGAAGCTGTGGTGAATGTTGATCACCTTGTGCGCGTATTCGCGGCACAGCGCTGGCGGCAGGATTTGCATGTAACGGGCCAGCACCACCACTTCGGCGTCGTGCTGTTTGACCAGGCGCGAGACTTCGGCGAAGGCCGGCTCTTTATCCTGCGGGTTGACCGGCACATGGTAGTAAGGAATCCCGTGCCACTCGACCATGCTGCGCAAGTCGTCATGGTTGGAAATCACGCAGGAGATTTCACAGTCCAGCTCATCACTGTGCCAGCGGTGCAGCAGGTCGGCCAGGCAGTGGGATTCGCGGCTGGCCATCAGCACCACGCGTTTTTTCTGCGCGGTATCGGTGATGCGCCAGTCCATCGAGAATTCTTCGGCAATCGGCGCGAAGGCCTCGCGAAAGGCCTCGATGCCGAAGGGCAGCGAGTCGGCCCGAATTTCGTGACGCATGAAGAACCAGCCATTGGAATTGTCCGAATGGTGGCTCGCTTCAGTGATCCAGCCGTTATGGGACGCCAGAAAGTTACTGACTTTAGCAACGATACCGACGCGGTCCGGGCAAGAAATCACCAGCCGAAAAGTGCGCATGGGGGGAAAACTCCAGAACTTCGCAAAGGTCGCCATTCTAGCGGCTGCGGGGCAAAACTGCAGTATTGATGACAGCGTGTGTCTCAGGAAGCTGACCCGGCCACGCCCTGGACGAGCTCGCAAGCCTTCGGCCAAAGGTTCTGTCAGGCCTTTGCGATCACTTAAGTGTGAACACCGCACCGCTATTTAAATGAGTGCCCCATTCAAGGGCTATTCATCACAACTAAATAAATAAAGCCCGGCACAATGTTTACTTGATGAAACAGCCTGACTATTATTGCGCCACTGTCCCTGACATTCAGCGTCACAACATAAGGTAGTCCCCATGTCCTTGATCAACGAATATCGCGCCACCGAAGAAGCTATCAAAGAGCTGCAAGCCCGTTTGAAGAATCTGTCCCAAGACGACAAACTGCAAACCGAGCTGGAATTCGAAGGCAAACTGCGCGCCCTGATGGCTGAATATTCCAAGTCGCTGCGTGACATCATTGCGCTGCTGGATCCAGAATCCAAAACCAAGGCACCTCGCAGCGGCGCCGTGAAAACTACCGGCACCAAGCGTGCGCGCAAAGTTAAACAATACAAGAACCCGCACAACGGCGAAGTCATCGAAACCAAAGGTGGCAACCACAAGACCCTGAAAGAGTGGAAAGCCAAGTGGGGCGGCGACGTGGTTGAAGGCTGGTCCACCCTGCTGGGCTAAGCCTCTGCGCCACACACCGTTACGCAAAACGCCAGCCCCCGGGCTGGCGTTTTTTATGCCCGGTATTTCAGTACCGGGCATTTTCATTTTCAAAGGTTCAAACGTTTACGCAGGGCCTGAACATAATTAGCCCACTCATTGAGTACCTGTTGCTGAAACGGCGTGGCAGTCATATTCAACTGGGCTGCGGCCTGCAGGAAAGTTTCCAGGGTATTGGGTGCTCCCCACTCAGCGTCTGACAAACGTTGCTGACAGAATATTCGCCAACGTTGCTGCTCTTCGAAATTCAACGTATCGAAAAAGTTACGGGCGCGATATCGAAACAATAGTTCCGGTAAACGTTCGTCATCGAAAGGCCAGTGCCCCTGCGCTAATTGTTGTGGGTCAGCGGCTCGGACTTGCTCACACAGACGCCGGTCCCGGTCACCGATAAAACCGTCGTATAACTGTTGCTCAGGGTCCTGACTCTGAGTGAAATCTTCGCGGGCATAAATCGCCTGGATCTTGTCTTGCCAAACTTGCCGTGCGTCGTTTAGTCGCAACGCCCGCGCCTGATACAGCGCCATGTCGAGCCCCAGACGCTGCTGGTCATCGGCACGCAGCACCGCCAGGGGCGCCACCACCGGGCATTTGTTGATGTGGATGAGTTTGAGCGGCACGGGCAACTCGCCCTCGGCCAGGTCTTCGCGGCGGGTATACAGGCGCTGGCGCAGTGTCTCGGCGCCCAGATCGAGCAATCCCTGGGGATCCAGGTGCAGGTCGCAGACAATCAATGCGTTCTTGTTGCGAGGATGCCATGCCAGCGGCAACACCACGCCGACATAACTGCGCGCGGCAGAGAAACGTCCGGAAATGTGCACCATCGGCTGCAACAGCCGAATCTGATCCATCACCTTCTGTTTACTGCGCAACTGGAACAGCCAGTCGTACAGCCTGGGCTGTTTCTCGCGGATCAGGCGGGCCAGGGCGATAGTGGCGCGAACGTCGGACAGCGCTTCGTGGGCGTTGCCGTGATCGATGCCGTTGGCCTCGGTCAGGCGTTCGAGCTTGAGCGTCACCCGCCCCTCCTCATCCGTGGGCCAGGTCAGGCCGTCCGGGCGCAGGGCGTACGCCGCACGGACCACATCGATCAGGTCCCAGCGGCTGTTACCGCCCTGCCATTCACGGGCGTAGGGGTCGAAAAAATTGCGGTACAGGCTGTAGCGGGTCATCTCGTCGTCGAAACGCAAGGTGTTGTAACCGGCGCCGCAGGTGCCGGGCGCGGCCAGTTCGGCGTGCACCCGGGTCATGAAGTCGGCTTCGCTCAAACCCTGTTCGGTCAATTGCCCCGGCGTGATGCCCGTGATCGCACAGGCCGCCGGGTGCGGCAGGATGTCATCCGCCGGCCGGCAATACAGGTTGACCGGTTCGCCCATGACATTGAGATCGAAATCGGTACGCAGCCCGGCTACTTGCAGCGGCCTGTCGCATCGAGGGTTGATGCCAGTGGTTTCATAGTCGTACCAGAAAATGGAGGTCACGGGCTGTTCCTGAACTGAAGATCAGCGAAGTTTAGGCGTTTGCGTCCCGCCCCGGCCAGCGATCTTGCATCCCGTCACTTGCACCTGCATCGCGTGCAATACATTGTGATGTCGTTTCCCCCCAAGAGGCTGCTAGCATCGGCGGGCCACACCCTCCCGATCAGGCCACGACATCAGGTTGCCCATGCTCGAGACCCCAGCACTGCCAAGGAAAGCGACGCTGCCCCCTGCACTGGATACGCGGTTCCAGGTCGAGACGCCGGAAGGCATCGACCTGCCGCTGCGCCCGGCCGGTTTGCCGGTGCGTGCGCTGGCGTTTGCCATCGACCTGGGGTTGCGCGGATTGATCATGGGCCTGCTGTTCATCGTTCTGGCCTTTTTCGGCAAGCTTGGCGCCGGGCTGGGTTCGATCCTGCTGTTCGCGGTGAGCTGGTGGTACATGGTGCTGTTCGAAGTGCTCAACCAGGGGCGTTCGCCGGGCAAACAATGGATGGGGCTGCGGGTCGTGCAGGACGACGGCACGCCGATCAGCTGGTCCGCCTCGCTGTTGCGCAACCTGCTGCGGGTGGTCGACCTGTTGCCGTTCGGCTATTTCCTCGGCGCCCTCAGTTGCCTGCAGCACCCCAACTTCAAGCGCCTGGGCGACCTCGCCGCCGGCACCCTGGTGATCTACCGCGAACAACCCCTCGCCCGCCCGCAGTTGCCACAAGCCGAGCCCCAGCGCGCGGCATTCGCCCTGACCTTGCCCGAGCAGCGCGCCATCCTCGGTTTTGCCGAACGTCAGCACGAACTCTCCGAGGCGCGAGCCATGGAAGTTGCCTCGATTCTTGCGCAACCCTTGCAGGTGCCGGCGCCCCGGGCCGTAGCGCACCTCAACGGCATCGCCCGTGGCCTGTTGGGCCCGACATGAAACAGAGTCTTTTCGAAAACCGACACCAGGCGCAATGGACGCAGTTCGCGCTGATGCTCGACCGGCTCGAACGGGGCAAGGGCCGCTCAAGGCTGGACAACTTTCCCCGCGAATATCGCCGGCTCTGCCAACACCTGGCGCTGGCCCGGGAGCGCGGCTACAGCAGTTTCCTCGTTGATTCGTTGCAGCAGCAAGTGCTGCGCGGGCATCAGCAGTTGTATCGGCATCGCAGCCGCCTGGGGCCGAAGATCGCAGCGTTCATCCTCGCCGACTTTCCGCGTCTGGTGCGCGAACAATGGCGCTTCGTGCTTGCCGCCAGCCTGATGTTCTTTGGCAGCCTGATCGGTTTTGCAGTGCTGGTGTACCTGTTCCCGGACCTGGTCTACCACCTGATCCCGGCCGATCAGGTGAGCCAGATGCAAGGCATGTACGACCCGGCAGCCGGCCACCTCGGGCGCTCGGCGGAGCGGGCGGCCAGTGAAGACTGGGTGATGTTCGGTTTCTACATCATGCACAACATCGGCATCGCCTTTCAGACTTTCGCCAGCGGCTTGCTGTTTGGCCTGGGCAGCGCGTTTTTCCTGCTCTTCAACGGCTTGATGATAGGCGCGGTGGCCGGACACCTGACGCAGATTGGCTACGGACAGACCTTCTGGTCGTTCGTCATCGGTCACGGCGCCTTCGAACTCACGGCGATCGCCCTGGCCGGGGCCGCCGGCCTGAAACTGGGTTGGGCGCTGGTCGCGCCGGGACGCCTGCCCCGCGTCGAAGCCCTGCGCGCGGCGGCGCACACCAGTGTGCTGCTGATCGCCGGCGTCATGCTGTTTCTGCTGATCGCGGCGTTCATCGAAGCCTACTGGTCGTCAATGACCGGACCTGCGCCCGTCACCAAATACCTGGTGGGCGCGGCGCTCTGGATATTGGTGGCCCTGTACCTGCTGCTGGCCGGACGCACTCGCCATGCGCCTGAGTGACGCCACCGTGGTGATCCGCCCGCGCTCCACCTGGGAAGCCATGGACCTGGGCGTGCTGCTGAGCCAGCGGCATCAGCGCCTGCTGCTGACCAGTTGGGCCATCGTCACCCTGCCCGTATTTGCGCTGCTCAGCGTGCTGCTGTGGGATTCCCCGTCCCTGGCGGTGTTCCTCTTCTGGTGGCTGAAACCGGCGTTCGAGCGCCTGCCGCTCTATATCCTGTCCAAAGCCCTGTTCGGCGAAGAGCCGACGCTGAAACAAGCGTTGCGCCAATGGCCACGGCTGCTCAAGCCACAACTGCTGGCGAGCCTGACCTGGCGCCGCCTGAGCCTGAGCCGCAGTTTTCTGCTGCCGGTGGTGCAACTCGAGGGCCTCGGCGGCCTGGAGCGGCAACAGCGCCTGCAGGTGTTATTGCAGCGCGACGGCGGTGCGGCGCGCTGGCTGACGATCATCGGCGTGCACCTGGAGTGCGGATTGTGGGTCGGCCTGATGGTGCTGTTCTATCTGCTGCTGCCGCAACAGGTCGAACTCGACTGGGGCTGGCAGACGCTGCTGTCCGTCGCGACACAGGACTGGCGCTGGCTGGAACACCTGACCAATGCCTTCTATGTCCTGGTGCTGGTGGTGTGGGAACCGTTTTACGTGGCCTGTGGCTTCAGCCTGTACTTGAACCGGCGCACGGTGCTGGAGGCCTGGGACATCGAACTGGTGTTCCGCCGCCTGCGCCAGCGCCTGGGCAGCAGCGCCGCGGTCCTGCTGGTGGCGGCGTTCCTGCTGCTGCCAACGACCGCCAACCTGTGGGCCGCTGAACCGGCCATTGCCCCCGACACGCCACGCCTGCTGAACCAGCCGCTGACCAGCCAGGCCTCGCGCGACAGCCTCAAGGCGATCCTCGATCACCCCCCCTTCAAGAACGAGGAAACGGTCACCCGCTATCGCTTTGGCGAAGCACAAACGGCAAACCCGGCGAGCGACGAGCCAGGACCCGCGTGGTTGAAAGCGCTGCTCAGGCTGCTGGAGCAACAACGCTTCGGCGCCCTGGCGAGCGTGATCGAAGTCATGCTGTGGAGCACCGTCATCGGCGCGATCGGCTGGCTGGTCTGGCGTTACCGCGACTGGTTGCAGGCCTTTGTCAGCCGCCGCCCCCGATTGCCGCGTCGGCCGAAAAAACCGTTGCCACAACAGGCCTTCGGTCTGGACCTGAACCGCGAAACCCTGCCCGCAGATATCGCCGCCAGCGCAGAGAGCCTTTGGCAAACCCACCCGCGCGAAGCACTCGGCTTGCTCTACCGTGCCCTGCTCAGTCATTTGCTGCACGATTATCGCGTACCACTCAAACCCGCCGACACCGAAGGCCAGGTGCTGGCGTATGTCGAACAGCTGCAACACCCCGAGCTGCTGGCTTTCAGCCGGTACGTCACCGGCCACTGGCAGAACATGGCCTACGGGCATCGCCTGCCGGCCGCTGCGGTGCAACAGCAATTGTGTGAAGGCTGGCGCAAGGTATTCGGCGCGGGAGCGGCGCGTTGAACCGGCGTCTCGCGCTGGTTGTCGGCGCCTGCAGTGCGCTGCTGTTGATCGCGCTGGGTGCGTACCTGTATGCCCGGGCCATCCCGTATCAGGAGACCCTCGATCACGGCCCTTCCCCCGAAGCCCGGGCCAACCCCTACCTCGCGGCCGAACACTTCCTGCGCAAACAGGGCCTGAGCGTCGGCCACGCCAACGGCCTCGATGTCCTGCCCACCCTTGAACCCCGGCAACACAGCCTGCTGCTGTTCGGCGACCGCTCGGACATGACCCCGCGCCAGATCGATCAGGTGCTGAACTGGACCCGCGCCGGTGGACGCCTGCTGTTCGTCGCCGAATCCATCTGGGATGAGAAACTCGGACAAAGCCGTGACCTGCTGCTCGACCGGGTGCAGGTGCACCAGTTGCTGACCCGGGACCTCGAGGACCCGCCTCCCGAGGCCGACCAGGACCCTCAGCCCACGCTGACCAAACTCTATCTCGAAGACGAGGACGCGCCGGCCTACGCCACGTTCGACACCGCGTTCCATCTCGAGGACCCGCACAACCTGGCGCAAGCCTGGGCCAACAGCGCCAAGGCGACGCACATGATGCAACTGAACCACGGGCTCGGCTCGATCATCGTCGTCACCGACGCCGACCTGTGGAAAAACCCGGCCATCGACCAGTACGACAACGCCTGGCTGCTTTGGTACCTGACCGCCGACACCGACGTGACCCTGCTGTTCAACACCGACCACGACAGCCTGCTGACCTTGCTGCTGCGCTATTTCCCACAGGCACTGGTGGCGCTGATTGCGCTGATCCTGCTGGTGCTCTGGCATGTGGGTGTGCGCCAGGGACCGCTGATCGAACCGGCACCGAAGGCCCGCCGGCAACTGCACGAACACCTGCGCGCCAGTGCCGATTTCATGTGGCGTCGCGCCGACCAGGCCAGCCTGTTGCAAGCCTTGCAGCACGACATCCTGCGCCGGGTGCGACGGCGTCACCCCGGTTTCGAACAACTCGGCGTCGCCGAACAATGGCTGGTGCTCGCACGCCTGAGCAGCCAGCCCACACGCGCCATCAGCCAAGCCATGGGGCCGCGACCGAAGCAACGGCTGTCTGCCGTTGAGTTCAGCCGCCAGGTTTCCCGGTTGCAAGCCTTGAGGAATGCCTTGTGAGCCGGTACGGCGAACGGCAAATCCTGATCCCCTTGTTCAGCCGGGCATCGATTCCGCGCTGAATGCCTCCACCTCGCGCACCAGACTCTGTGCCGCCAACATCACCAGTTCGCGACCTTTTTCCGGTGTCGCCAGCGCCGGGTCCGAGCCCATCCGGCCATCCGGATGACGTGCACGGAAGTCCATCGCTTCGCGGATCGGCCCCCAAGGCGCAATCTGCGGCGAATATTCAGCCGATTTGATCGAGTCCGGATAGGCCCACTGCGTCACCGCAATCTCGGATGGCGTGGCATGAATGCCGTGCCCTGTCGGAAACTGCTCTCGGGCGAGTTCTCCGATCCCTTCGAGGTCCCACCAATTGCACAACTTCAACGCAAATCCGGACGGGCGTCGGGCGAAGCTGGCTTCGGCGTAGAGCTCCGAGAACGCCGCCTCGATCGAGGCGACATTGCCACCGTGGCCATTGAGGAAGAGGATTTTTTCAAACCCGTGAGCAGCCAGCGAGTGCACCCAATCGCCAATCGCCGCGATAAAGGTCGAAGGGCGCAGCGAGATGGTTCCGGGGAACCCGAGATGATGCTGGGCCATGCCGATATTGAAGGTCGGTGCAATCAGGATGTCGGCGTTTTTTTGCGCTTGATCGGCAATGATTTGCGGACACATCCAGTCGGTGCCCAGAAGCCCGGTGGGACCGTGCTGTTCGTTCGAACCGATCGGGATCACGATGGTGCGGCTGCGTTGCAGGAATTGAGCGATTTCGGCCCAGGTCGACAGGTGTAGAAGCATTTGAGTTCTCTCTTCAATGGGTTCCTTGCGGAACATGACAATGGATGCGGGTGTGACGGCTCAACCCGCGCTGTATTCAGGAACCGCGCCGTCACGGGTTTTCGGCTTCGTCGACAGGACCACCAGTGCCGCGCACAGGAACACGCCACCGACGATGACGATGCCCGGATTCGCGCTGCCCGTCATGGTTTTTGCCCAGCCGATGACCGCCGGTCCCCAGAACCCGCCGGAAAGACCGATGGTGTTGATCAAGGCAATGCCACCCGCTGCGGCCTCGCCCTTGAGGTGCTCGGAGGGCATTGCCCACAACACGGTGTAGGCCATGAACATCATCGCGGTGGCCGCCGTGAGCAGCGCCAGCGCAGCCATCAGGTGGCCGTCGGCATAGGGGTACGCCAACAGCAGGATCGCGCCGATCCCCGCAGGCACTGCGCAGTGAAAGCGTCGTTCGCCGACACGGTCGGATCGGCGCCCTATCCAGTACATGCCGCACGCGGCGGCGACATAGGGAATCGCGGCGTACCAGCCCAGTCGCAGGGTGTCGTTGACGCCCTGAGCCTTGAGGATCGCAGGCAGCCAGAAGCTCATGGCGTAGATCGAGAAGATGATGCAGAAGTAGGCGCAGGCAAGGACGTAGATTTTCGGATCGCGCAGCACCGCACGGAACGAATGGGCGCCCCCGGCCGATGGCCCCAGCTCACTGGCCAGCAAGTCCTTTTCCGCAGCGCTCAGCCAGGGTGCCTCGGCAGGTCGATTGGCCAGGATGAAAAAGGTCAGCACACCGAGGAAGACGCACGGCAACCCTTCGAGCAGAAACATCCACTGCCAGCCCGCCAGACCGCCCACGCCTTCGAATGTCGTGATCAGCCACGCCGACAGCGGGCCGCCAATGATGCCGCCCATCGGGCCGGCGATGAACACGATCGCAATGGCCCGCGCCATGCGTTTCGGGCCATACCAGCAAGACAGGTAATAAATCATGCCCGGCGCAAAACCGGCCTCGAACACACCCAGCAGAAAACGCATGGCGTAAAACATCGGCACGTTGCGCACGAACAGCATGCAGGCCGACGTGATGCCCCAGCACACCAGAATGCGGCTGAAGGTTTTCCGGGCTCCGACCTTGGGCAGCATCAGGTTGCTCGGCAACTCGAACAACACATACCCGAGGAAGAAAATCCCGGCGCCCGCACCATAGGCCGCATCGGAAAGCCCGAGGTCATGCTGCATCTGCAGCTTGGCAAAGCCGACATTGATCCGGTCCAGGTACGCAAAGACATAACAGATGAACAGAAGAGGCAGCAGCCGCCAGTTGAGTTTGCGATAAAGCGTTGAAAGGGCATCACTTCGTGCCTGGGTCTGAAGAATCGGCATGTGCGTCTCCCGCTGTTCTTGTTGATCTGGGTTCTTGCACAAGGATGTTGCGCCGGCATCCTTGAGCCAGCAAGAGCAACTAAGTTCGCGTATCGTTGCTCTATGGGCAACGCTTGATCAATGGAGAGGGAACCGGCATGCGCGAGATCAATCAGCAACGGCTTCGGTATTTTCATGAGGTGCTGACCCACGGTTCGATCCGTGGCGCGGCCGACAGCATCAATACATCACCTTCGGTGATCACGCGCCAGATCAAGCTGCTCGAAGAGGAAATCGGCGCTAAACTGTTCGAACGCCAGGCGCGTGGCGTTCAGCCCACCGAGGCGGCGGCGCACCTGTTGGAGTTCTGGCGCGGCTATCGATCGCACCAGGAGAAACTCGAGGATCAGTTGCAAGCGATCAAGGGCCTGCAGCAAGGCCATGTGCGCGTCGTCATCAGTGAGGGCTATGTCGATGCGCTGGTCGACAATGTGCTCGCACCGTTCTGCAAGCAATACCCCAGGCTCGATGTGCGGCTGGACATCCTGCCCGTCGACGATGTGCTCAACGAAGTCGCGGAAAACCGTGCGCATATCGGCCTTGCCTACAATCCGCCGCAGCACCCGCACATCGACTACCGCGCGACCTTTTCACAACCGGTGAAGCTGCTGGTGCGCCCGGATCATCCGTTGGCAGCGCGAGGCACGGTGGCGACCGTCGAGGATATCCTCGCTTGCCAACTGGTCCTGACTCCCACGACCTTCGGTATTGGTCATGCGATCCGGATGCTCGAGTATGCCGAGAAAATCCAGATCCGCCCGGTACTCGTCAGCAACTCGCTCGCGGCGCTCAAGCGCATGGTGGAAGACGGGGGTTTTGCCTCGTTGCTCGGCGAATTCGCGGCCTACCGGGAAATCGCCAACGGCAGCCTGGCGGCGGTACTGATTGACCATCCGTTGTTTCTCGGGGTTGAAGCGAAACTGCTGGTGAAATCCGGCCGCCCCTTGGCCGCCCCTGCTCAAGAATTGCTGAGCTGGATGTTGCAGCGTTTACCGATGTTCACTGCCGCTCCGGCAGGACCCGGGGCCTGATCCCGTGACCGGGAAACGGCCAGGCCTGCACGACTCAGGCGGCGCGAAAAACCATCAGGGGGTTGCCTGTGGAGCGTTATGTGGCAGATTGGCTGTCATTCAATCGGTCCACACGCGAACACCCGAACAGTCAAAGGAGCCAGGTGCTGATGATGGAAGATGAAATTCCTGCAACGGTGCAAAAGGCAGTTGAACCCATGAGCGAACCGCACGAACCCGGCGCCCCCAGCCACGCCGAGCAGCAGCGTCAGCGCGCCAGCCACCTGGCCCAGGCGATCCGCACGGAACTGCAAAAAGCCGTGATCGGTCAGGACCGCGTGATCGACGACGTGCTCACCGCCTTGATCGCCGGTGGCCATGTGCTGCTTGAAGGCGTGCCGGGGCTGGGCAAGACCTTGCTGGTGCGCGCCCTCGCCCGCTGCTTCGGCGGCGAGTTTGCGCGCATCCAGTTCACCCCGGACCTGATGCCCAGCGATGTCACCGGGCACGCGGTGTACGACTTGCAGACCGAGCAGTTCAAGCTGCGCAAGGGCCCGTTGTTCACCCACCTGTTGCTCGCCGACGAGATCAACCGCGCCCCGGCGAAAACCCAGGCCGCGCTGCTTGAAGCCATGCAGGAACGCCAGGTCACGCTCGAAGGTCGGGCCCTGCCGATCGCGCAGCCGTTCATGGTGCTCGCCACCCAGAACCCGATCGAACAGGAAGGCACTTATCCGCTGCCGGAAGCCGAACTGGATCGCTTCATGCTCAAGGTGCGCATGGACTATCCCGACGCCGAGCAGGAACTGGCCATGGTGCGCCAGGTCAGCCGCTCGACCCGGGCCGACATGCTCGATGTGCAGCCGCTGCGCACCCTGTTGCAAGCCAAGGACGTGCTGGCGCTGCAACGCATTGCCAGTGATCTGCCACTGGACGAGCAGGTACTCGACTACGCCGTGCGTCTGGCCCGCGCCACCCGCACCTGGCCAGGGCTGACCCTGGGTGCCGGGCCACGCGCCTCCATCGCCCTGGTGCGTTGCGCACGGGCGCGAGCCTTGTTGCGCGGCGGTGAGTTCGTCACTCCCGACGACATCAAGGGTTGCGCGCTGGCGGTGTTGCGCCACCGGGTGCGCATCGCGCCGGAGCTGGACATCGAAGGTCTGGAGGTCGATCAGGTGCTGCGCCAACTGCTCGACCAAGTGCCGGCACCGCGCCTGTGAAACCCTCGCGGCTGCTGCTGGGCTGGACGGCGCTGCTGTTGGCCATCGCCATCGTGCTGGGCAGCTTGCGGGCGCTGGACATCACCGTTTCCGCCACGCTGCTGTCGATCCACTGGGGCTTGCTGCTGGCGCTGCTGGTATTGGCGACACTGGACGCGGTGCGGCTCAAACGCCTGCCCTCGCCGCGCCTCAAGCGACAACTGCCCGGCAGCCTGGCGCTCGGGCGCTGGAGCGAGGTGCGGATCGACGTCGAGCACGACTTTGCGCAGGCATTGAACATTCAGCTGTTCGACCATGTGCCCGACGGCCTGAGTTTTGAACACCTGCCGCTGACCGTCGAGCTGCAACCCGGCCAGCACAGCCAGGCGAGCTACCCGGTACGGCCGCTCAAGCGCGGCCACTTCAGTTTTGAGCGTTGTGAAATCAGCCTGCCCAGCCCGATGGGCCTGTGGCACGACCGGCGCTTGCCCGAGGTGCCGGACACTACCCGCGTCTACCCCGATTTCGCTCGCCTGTACGGCGGCCAGTTGCTGGCGGTGGACAACTGGCTCAGCCAGCTCGGCGTGCGTCAGCGACCCCGACGCGGGCTGGGGCTGGAGTTTCATCAGTTGCGCGAATTTCGCGAAGGCGACAGCCTGCGCCAGATCGACTGGAAAGCCACGGCCCGCCAGCGCACGCCGATTGCCCGCGAGTACCAGGACGAGCGCGACCAGCAGATCCTGTTCCTGCTCGATTGCGGGCGACGCATGCGCAGCCAGGACGGCGAACTGGCGCACTTCGATCACGCGCTCAATGCCTGCCTGCTGCTCAGTTATGTCGCCCTGCGCCAGGGCGATGCGGTGGGGCTTGGCACCTTCGCCACCGAACAACCGCGCTACCTCGCACCGGTGAAAGGCGCCGGGCAACTCAACGTCTTGCTCAACAGCCTGTATGACCTGAGCAGCAGCCAGCGCAGCGCCGACTATCAAGCCGCCGTGACGCAATTGCTGGCCCGGCAGAAACGCCGCGCGCTGGTGGTGCTGGTGACCAACCTGCGCGATGAAGACGACGAAGAACTGCTCAGCGCGGTCCAACGGCTTGGCCGGCAGCACCGGGTACTGGTGGCGAGCCTGCACGAAGGCATGCTCGACCCTTTACGTCAGACACCGGTGCAAACCTTGTCGGAAGCCTTGACCTACTGCGGGACGGTGGACTACCTGAACGCACGGGCCGAGCTGCATGACCGGCTCAACGCCCAGGGCGTGCCGGTGCTGGATGCCAGCCCACAGGAACTGGGCGCGGCCCTGGTGACGCGGTACCTGGCGTGGAAAAAGGCCGGGGTCCTCTGATCACAATCCTGTAGGAGCGAGCTTGCTCACGGCTCATACACCCGGTCATCGAGCTGGATTTTTTCCAGCACCAGCGGGACCAGCCGTACGTCAACATCGATGTCGGTAATCCGCAGCGCTGACGAGCCGCTCTTGTCAGAACCGTGCAGGTCGACGGTCAGATCCCTGTCCGCCGCTGACATGTCTTTGATCGTGAAATAAGGATAGGGATTCCATTCCGCATCCGGCTGCTCAGGGATCTTGCCGCTTAGATCGATGGGGGTGACCTTCCCCGAGCCGGTGGTCAATACGACCTTGGAGTTCGCGCCGTCGCCCCAGTTTTCATAAACAAATGCGATCCGGTAGGTCACACCCGTCATCTGGGCCGCTGTGAACACGGGCGCGTCGATGACTTGGGTGACTTTCGCAAGCCTGTTCATCATCAGGTAGTAACCGTAACCGGGATCCGTGGCTATCGCGACACTGCCAACGCCGTCATGGGTCCAGGACGTTTTCCAGTCCGAGGGAAACCGGCCTCGCAGTATCAGGTTGCGACCTTTGACTTCATCTTCGCTCATGATGCGTTCACCTCGCCGATCACATTAGCCGGGGAAATACCCCGGGCACCTTGCTCCAGATGAATCAGGCCGCGCCATCATCATCTCCCAGTCTTTCCACTACCGCCGCGGTGTACGCGGTGCCACCGATTTTCGCCAGATAGCGCACGTGCACAATGATGTCGGTCAGGGTGTCGATCAGCTTCGTCTGCCGGGGGGACTTGGGTCGCGGGAATTCCAGCCGCCATCTCGACACCGCGCCGGTCCCTTCGAACGGCAGGTAGCGCTCATCGCCGAACATCATCTGGTGCAGGCCGTAATCGTCCACGCCCTGGCTCATCCCCACCTGCTGATTGACTCGGGGGTTGAGGAAGATGCCTCGCGGCGGGATGCCTTCGCCCTCGCCGTACAGGTAATCCAGCGCGTCTACATCGGCCTTGTGCACGGTTGTGCTGCCGGTTTGCGTGAGGGTCGCGTGTACGTCCTGATAGGCGTGCAACACCGCGGGCAGGGTGATTGAGACGGCAACGATCTGCCGGCAGAAATGCCCGGGGTAATCGCTGTCGAACATCCGCTGGGAAAACTCGAAATCGAGCTTGCCGGCCTTGAGCTCTTCGATCACGTCGTCCCAGTTTTTCACCAGTGTGAACTCGCCCTGCTCGAAGAACTGGCGCAGGGAAATGGTTTTGGTCAGTTCCAGGCGTCGCTCGGCCCGCTCCAGGTACATGCGTTCCAGACGCAGCAGGTCGAGGGACATCGACTCGCCAGCGCTGAGGCCGTGGCGATGGTCCATCCACACATTGGGACGGATCACCTGGGTGTCGAAGTCGCCCATCTCGTACTGGAAGCTGGCTTCGGCGTTCAGGCACAACCCGACCACCGCGTCATAAGCCTGGAAATACAGGGTAGCCATCTGCCCGAGCAGCCAGCGGTAGAGCTCGACGTTGGTCGCACGGGTTTTATAGAACGCATAAATCTCCTGGGCCTGGTCATTGGCTTTTTGTATTTGTGCCAGGCTCGCCTTGGCTGCGTTAAGGGTGTGCTGCTGGGCGAAGATTTGCTCCTGGAGTACCCGCTCTTCGCTTTCGGCCTGACGTTGTGCGAACGCCCATTCCTCATCGCGCCGCTGGTAGAAGGCGGTTCGCTGCAGGGCTTCCCCGGTCGCGTACTCGACACCGGACACCAACCCGGCGACCCCACTCGTGGCATGCAGCAGTTCACCCCAACTGCCCAGATCATTGACGAAACCGAACAACTTGGGCAGGGCCTTCATCGAACTGCCTGCGATCAGGGGCACCGCAGCTGCAGCGCCCGTCAACTTGCCCTTGAGTGACAAGACATCCCCGGCTATTTCCACACCGAGCAGCTTGTTCTCACGCACGCCTTTGTAGTGACGGGCACGCTCTTCAACCATGAGCTGACTGTGTTCCAGACTCCGCAGCGAAGCCTCGATCTGCGAGATTGTCTCCTCCTGAATGGTCTTGGCATGGGCGCCCACGGCGATGACCTGGCTTTGTTGCAATTCCTCGAGCTGGCCTCGATCGCGCAACTCCATCAACTGCCGCACCTCGCGGCCAAAGCCGATCAGGGTCTGCACCGCGTTCTGGGCCGTGGACAGCAACGGACGGAATCTGTAATGCGGGATGGTCTTCCAGCCGCCGGCATTGCGCATGGCACCCGAGGCGCCGCCGGCCTGGGCGCGCATCAAGTCCAGCGGGTCGGTCGCAGGAGCATACAGCGCCAGATTCATCACCTTGCCGTCGATGGTCAGGTTGTGGCGCATGTTCCACAGGCATTCGTCGAGGTACTTCCAGGTGTTCAGCAAGTGATCGTTGGTGTAGGGGCGAAAGACATCGAGCCCGAGGATCTCGAAGTCCGGCGCGCCCACCACCCGTGTCGGCAAGTTAGCGACATCGACAGGCAGCGAGGCAGCAAACGCGTTCAGTGACGAGGGGCTCTGCGCCGGGAGCGGCTTGAGAATGTCTTCGGCGGACTGCGGCGCCCAATGGCTCATGGCTTTGCTTTTGGGCGCCGGGCCCATCAGCGACAGGGCACGCACATATTGCTGTTTGGCCGCCACCAGGCCGTCGCGGGTCAGGCGTCGGTAATACGAGTCAGCATGGGCAATGATGCAGCGCACATAGCTCATGAAAATCGCTTTGCGGTAGTGAATGCGATTGGCGAAGGCAATGGCATCGGGGTCCACCAGGCCTTTGGCTTCGAAACCGATCTGCCCCGGCTCGAGCAAAGGGCGACAGAGCCAGTAGCGGTCCGTCGGGTGGCTGGCACCCGACCGAGGGGTCCGGATGTGCGGGTTGAAGATGTAGTGATACCAGCGCTGCGATTCAAGAAAGTTGCGTTCCTCACACAGCCGATGGGCCACCAGAAACGGCAGATGAAAAAACAGCTCCCAGTAGAAATAACCGTGGGCGCTGTTGAAATCGATGGGCGCGGTAGCTGGCGTCTCGTTCTCGGGCTGAGGCTCAAGGGTGTTCTGGGTGGTCAGGGACAACACCTCATCAATGGAAATGCTCGCCAGCGCCACCAGCGTGGGACCAAACAGAGAGTTGAGACGGACCCACGGCAGGCCCGTGACACTCAGGGGGCGCAGGTCAAGAAACTGCGACCCCGAGGCCTGTTTACTGATCTTCGGTATGTTGTCAGGCGTGACGATCCCGGTTGCCAGCACATGGTGTTGCAGCTGAGTGGCATCCGCGAAGCCGGTCTCCGCCAGCTTGATCAACGCGGCCTCGTCCGGCTCCAACGGCTCGAACAGCGCATTGACCGACGCAAAGAGATAATCCGTGGGGTCGCTGGAAGCCGATGCCTTGAGGGCGAAGCACACCGCCAGCTGATCATCGCTGACCTTGGCACCGACGTAGTTCACCGCCACCAGTCGCGCGGGCGTGCCGCTCAGATAGTCCCTCAAGCCCCTCCAGGGTTTGGCCAGACTCATGGGCGTGGTCCATGTTCCGTTCATTGCCAGATAAGAGAGCGTGATGTCGAACTCCCATCCACCACCGATGGTGATGACACTGTCTCCGAACTCTATTTCCTGCTGCTTGATTTCGGTGACTTCCACCTGAACCATCATCAAGCGCCCGGCAAAGAACACCGGTTGTATCGCTAGCCGCTTGGGGGATGCGGGCAGCTCTACGGTCTTCCATTCAGTCCAGGCAGCCGGATCGAGAAACGTGCTGTTATCGCTGATCTCGACGTGGGCTTTACGCCAGAAATAGCCAAACGGCTGCACCCGCTGCTGTCCGATAAAATAGTAATCGGCATTCTTGAAGTTCTGGCCTTTACCCGTCCCCGTACCGTCGACGCTGTCGATATAGCCGGCTATCAAATCAAGATTGCACACCTCTTCAAATTGCTTCAAATGCTCAAACAGCGCGGTTTGAACGGTGGCCTCGTTGAGGCCGCCCTGGGAGAGATTGTTCTCAAGGTCGATGAACGATTCGGATTTATGCAGCCGCAGCGTCGGGTTAATCCAGTTTTCCGGATATTCCCTGAGCATCTCGTAACCGGCCCAATCACTGATGTTGGAATAGTATTGATGCCAGGCTTCCAGCTCGTCCCTGGAAAACGCCGCGTTGTGGCCCGATTCCAGCCCACTGTAAATCGCTCCGACGTATTGCTGCAGGCAGGCGAGACCTTCGGCCACGCTCGAGGTTTGCGGCTCCTGGCCGACCTGACTGTCCAGCAGCAGGTATTCGTACAAATCGTCGAGGCTGGTGAGGTTCAGCGGCTGGGCGGTCGCGTCGTTCGGCGCCACTTGCCCCAGGTAGAAATCGGCCAGGGCGGCGCAACGACGTTCTTCCAATGTACCCATGATGGACTTGTCCATTGTTCTACTCCTGGAATGCGTTGGGTCAAGGGGGTCAGCCCTGTGTCAAATCGCTAGCGCTTGGCAATGAAAGTCAAGTCGTAAGGAGGGCTCATCCAGCCCGAGACTTGCTTGTCCCCTACGTAGAAAGCCGAAGTGCACTGATAGGTGCCCACGCCGAACCCAGGCTTGAACTGAGCCCTCCAGCGCCCGTCGGCGTCGACGATGACACCCTCCACATACACCGGGGCGGCGGTTTGATGCCTGGAAATCTGTAACTCGAGACCGGGCGCGCCGACCCCTTCCAGCCAGCGGCCCAGAGGAACACTGCTACCGGAGACCGGGCGGAGGATTTGCGGGGGCGCGATAAAATCGGCGGTCACCGTCACCTGCACATCCGGTGCCCAGGCCTCGGTGGTATCGATATGCCGCTGCTTGACCGAGAACACATGCGGCCCGAGCGACAGCGGCTGAGGGATCCTGACGTCCCAGGTGCCGTCGTCATCGACACTGGTCCTGGCCAACAGTGATCCGTTGCGGCCCTCAAACACATAGATCTGCGCTGATGGGCTGCCTCGCCCGACCATCCAGGGCTGCACTTCCACTTGACCGGCGACGGGATGCACCAGCACCGGCGGTGGCGCATCCAGACGCCCCGGCAACAGCAGCCGCTGATTGAGACGATCGCAATAGAACGTCAACTCGAAGGCGCCGTTGCGCAGGTCCTGGCAATCGATGTTCCAGCTGAGTCTGGTCGCCTCGCCGATCACCACATAGGCGCCCGTGGCCGGGGTGAACAGCATGCCCAGGCCTTTCGCCGACAGCTCGCTGTCCCAGGCCAGCATGGCCCGTGCGTCCTTGAGGTCGACGCCGGCCGGCAGGTCGATGTCCAGTCGGTACTGGTGCCCCCGCAGGAACGACAGCGGCAGTTCGGCGGAGGCGACCCTGACCTTGGCCCGAGTGGTGAGGTCGGTCAATGTGAACGTCCAGTCAATGGCCGGCACGACCGTGACGGCGAACGTGCGTTTGTCCACCGGGGTCACGCCGCGATCGGCGGTGACCACGTAGTCGCCGGCCACATCGACTTCGAACGGGAAGGTCGAACGGCCGCGGGCGTCGGTGGGAATGTTGACCGCGGCCAGTTTTTTCCTTGATTTGCCGGGTCCCGTCACCGTCCAGGATACCGGGTGGTTGGGCACCCACATGGCCTGGTTGTGCGCCTCTTCGCGCACCTCGACCCACAACAGGGTCGCCATCCCTGCACCCGCCACCGGGTGCAGGAACTCGGCGGACTCACCGTGGATCACCGCCGTTTTGGCCACCACGACCTCAAGCTTCTGTTCATCCATGGGGACCTTGGCGGTGTAGGTTTGCTTGCCGGCGGTCGGTGCGGCTATCTTGAATGTGGCGATGCCCTCGGCATCGGTGATTTGTTCCTGGATGGGCGTGGTGCCCGCGCCGACATACAACCCGACCTTCACCCCCGGCGCCGGCAGTTTGGCCAGGCCGATCACGTGGCAATGCAGCACCAGTTCCTGCCCGACCACCGCGACCGAGACCACTTCCAGGAGCCTGATCGACGGATCGTCGACAAAGGTGATGTTGTTGATGACCATTGAATCCCTGCTGCTGTATCCGATCATCAGCTGTGCTTTCTCGATGGGCTCGATGCTGTAGACCCGGGTCCTGGCCACGCCTTCTGCATCGGTGATTGCCATCAGCGGATCAGCCACCACGCCCAGGCCGGCGAACGTCACGGTACGTCCGACCCCAGGGTTGCCATGCCCGTCCAGCAGGGTCGCCGACACCGGGAAGAAAGATTTGCCGCCGGCCAGGAAGGTCTCCTCGGGATCCTGTCCGTCGCCGATATCAAAGCCCAGGGTATACTCCTCGCAGTCGACGATGATCTTCGGCGCATAGACTTCCTGCGCCAGACCGTAGGTGCCCTTGACCTGCACCATGCCCATCCACGGGCCTTTCTCCGGTTTGAAGCGAATCACCGCACGACCCTCATGGTCGGTGATCGAGACCGTCTCCAGCAGGCCCGGGCGATCGGCGCTCCATTTCACCGTGATGTTGGGCAGTACCTGGTCGGACAAGTCACGCAGGGTCAACTCAATCAGCGCCACCTCATTGGCCAGGTTGGCGATCAGGGTATCGTTCACACACCTGATCTCGTGCGTTACGCTCTGGCCGACTTCGCCGATTTCCTGGCGCTGCCCTTCGATGACGGATTCAGACAAGCTCTCGATCACGTGTTCTGCCGCCTGGCGGTAAGCCTGTGTGTCGCTGTCCGGCGTGAGTGAACCCAGGCGGATGATGGCGCGTGCGTCCAGCCCGCTGTGGGTGGCCAGCCCGCGAATGCGCAGCAGCGCGTCGATGGTGGTGATATCGCGCACCACCGGCATCGCACCACTCAAATGCAGGATGCACTCCAGCACTTCGCGCACGCCCCACTTGAGCACCGTGGCCAGTTGCGTGGCGGCCGAATCGCGCACCAGGCGCAAGTCTTCAGGGGTCAGGGTGGCCGGCAGGCTGTTGACCAGTTCCATGTAGTGCAGGAGCTTTTCCGCCGGTTGCCCGGTGTGGATAACAGCCCGTTGAAACAGGGTCAGTTGGTACAGGGTGCTGAGGGTCAATGTCTGCGCCTGGGCCAGGCCGAACCACCGCCAGTTCTGCCGGGTGGTCAGGGCGACCAGCATCGCCGAACTCAACGACAGCTTCTTGACCACGTCGGCACGTCGCTGCACGTGCGCCAGCAGATTGAGCACGTCGTCCCCGACATTGACTTTGTCGGCCCCCGACGTCACGGCCGAGAGTGCCCGGGTGGTCTCTTTCACCAACTGGTAGACACCGCCCGTGTCGACCCATTTGAGCAGGGGCAGCACCATGTCCTGGGACAGGCTCAGGTACACCGACAAGCTTTCCTGGATCACCGCGCTCTGTGCGTCGCGCGCCTGCAGCACCAAGGCCAGGATCACAGGACGGATCCGGTCCGAGTCGGCTCTGGGCAAGTCCGCTTCACGCACCGCCGCATCGATTTCGGCAACAGCGCGCTCGTAATCGTTGTCATCGTTGGCCAGCCCCCACACCAGGCCATCGTTATCCACCAGTTCCTTGAGCAGCGTCAGCCAGCCTTGCGCGGCGGGGTCCTTGCTCGGCGGTACACCTGCCGCGCGAAACACCTCTTCCGAGAGCAGCACCGGCTGCAGCCGGCCGTGAATCTCCTGAAGCAGCGTGACGTCGGCTTCGGTGGCCATGGGTGGCGCGAGCACTTCGGCGACGTGCTGCACCAGCCAGGTCACGCTCAGGTCGTTTTCCTGCAGCCATTGCACGCAGCTCTGCACCCCATGCATCACGTTCAGCACATCACCGATGCCGCCGGTACCGCTGATCAGCAAGCGCGATTCCCCGAGGATGCGCTGCAGCACCTCACTGCCCCCCCGATCGCTGAGGGTTTCCAGCAAGGCCGACAGCTCGATCGGACTGACGCGCAGGAACGATGCGAGCAACACCAAACGATACAGCGACGACAGGACGGGCAGGCTGCGGCGCAGTTCATCGCGCAGGTTGTAGTTCTTGGCGACCGAGCGTGCGAGGTAGCGCCAGGTCTCCTGGTTGAGCCCCAGGGCCGTGCAAATCTGATCCACGGTGCGCTTGTCCGCGCGTGTTTGTGGCTCGATGGCGAAAAAACCGTCATCGACTTTCAACGGCGTATCGAACAAGGCCCTGGCGTTGAATATTTCGTCGAACTGCGAAGCCGTTTTCCCACGCCCATACGGGGAAATGCCATCCAGCAGAGCGGCAAACTGCATCGCCGTGCATCTGAAGCGCAGGCGAAACTCCTGGAACAACCCGAGCGCGCGCAGGGTGTTGTGGGTGATCCGGTACGGTTTGCCCGCCAGCTCGCGTTCGCGGCGCGCGGGGTCGGTTATATCGCCCCGCTGTCCGGCATGGTGGGCTGCCATGACCAGGCAATCGCACTCATCGTAGGGCAATTGCAGCCAGCGACTCAGGCGCAGCAGGCGGTTGATGCGGTCGAACCGATTGAGGGTGGCGTTCTCGAATTGGCGCGTTTGGCCCTTGAGGGGGGCGCTCAGATTCAATGCAGCGGCGTCGGCAGCATCATAGTTGATGTACACCGAGCCAAAGTCCTTGGGTGTTGGCGCTGGCCCCTCCGAGCTGACGTTGGCAGAGCGCTTTGGTGCGTACTCTTCGATCGACAACAACGAGGTCAATGCCTGCGCATCGATCGAGGTCTGGGCGCAGAAGTGCACCGAGTCCTTCAGGTCGGCTTCGGTGGTGCCATAGTTGACGGTGTAAAAGGGGGCGGAGAAATCGGGGAGGACGAATGGCTCGGTCAACAAATGCTGTTGTTTCGGCCCCAGCTTGCACGACTGGTGCAAGGCGATGTCCGAGCGCTCGCCGCGCACCCCGGGGTGCTTGAAGTAAGGCGCGTTGAGGTCGATTGCCCGCACCACTTCGCCCAGGGACAGCTTGTTTTCCTCCAGCACCAGTTTGTATTGCTCGGCATACCATTCGAACGGCATGGAGCGATGGGGGTAACGGGTGATCAGCAAGCGATCGTCGACCACTTCATCCTTGAGCAGCGGGGTCGTCAGGCTGGTCTTGATGATGCTTTCCAGCACCTCGTTGACCAGGGTGACCGTGGGTTTGATCTGAAACAGGCTGGTGGTATCGATGATCAGGTTGGTCAGGTCAGGGCGACGTTTCAGAAGGGGGATCAGCGTGGAATCATTACCGACCCGCGTTTCCAGATCCCGGGCCAGAATCACCAGCCGCACGAAATACGCCGCCGGGGAGATGCTCGAGTCCGGGGCGTCTACTGGCGCGGCGCCTTCCCAGTCGGGGTCGAACAAATCGTCGAAGGTGGGCGTGTCCACATTCGCCCTGATACCGGTTCGATGCAGCGCATTGGCCGGGCCCTGCCTGACCAGGCGATGTTCGCGGTATTCACGAGCGGTGTGCACGGCCAGGCTCATTGCTCGGTCCAGCAGCGCTTGCGCGTCGCAGTCGGGCAAACCGAACGTCTTCGCCACCCCGGAGTGCCCCATCTTCACCATGTCGAACACCGAACCGCCCTGCTCGATGAACTTCTCCCGACTCTTGAGCGACTTCGCGCTGCGCTTGCCGGGCAACGCGTCGAACAATTGCTCCAGGGACGAAGGGCTGGGGGCCTTGCTCATCGGAAATCTCCCTGACAGGTGTGGCATCGGGTGTGCGCAGAAGGTCGCTGCTTGACACGGCCTTTTTACGCGGCTCCGGGTAAACGTCACACCTGTGAAAACTGACAGTGCCGACGGACGGCAATCAGAAGTAGTCCGATGATCG
The DNA here is from genome assembly GCF_041354075.1 of Pseudomonas fluorescens. GTDB lineage: Bacteria > Pseudomonadota > Gammaproteobacteria > Pseudomonadales > Pseudomonadaceae > Aquipseudomonas > Aquipseudomonas fluorescens_CE. The sequence goes on from NZ_JARZGC010000003.1 coordinate 288,572, forward strand.
AGAAGGATTGGGCGGGTGGTTCAGCGGGCTATTACGGTGTCGTGCTGGCCGACACTCCGTCGAAAAGCCGGACTCGCCTCCTCAGGAAGTCATGGTGTTCATCTCTGTGGGAGCGGGCTTGCTCGCGAAGGCGTCAGGCCTGACACCGCCCTGCTCAGGCCGAAGCCGGCATCGGCTGAAAACTGAAGTAACGTTTCAAGGCCTGCACCAGGTCGCCGAACTCCGGCGGCGCGCGTTGCAGGCTGAACCCGGCGTCGTAGTGCCGCGGGGTCGCGTCCTCATGGCACCACAGGCAACAGGCCCGGAAGTCGATGACCTGCTGGCAGCCATCAGCCATGGGGATCTTCAGGCGCAACTCGAAATCGGCACCGATCATCATCGGCAACTGACTGATGAGCATCAGCCCGTCTTCGGAGACGTTGCCCAGGAACCCTATCGGCTTGTCAGTGACGCTGTTGAAGATTTTCAGAAAATACGGCAGTTGATGCCGCTCGATCCGGCGGTCAGTGAACATGCTGAATTCGCTATGCAGGGCCCTTCGACAGGGCCGCACCCATGCTTCGGAACGGGCCGGCCAGCAAAGGCAACGGCGCGCTCTCCCCGATCCCGGTGCGGCAGTCCGTACGTCGCTGCCGCTTACTTCTGCCGATCACAGGTGTTGCTCCGGTCGGGAAACCCGTTCCACAACCGGTTTATTCGACTATAGCTCACCGTCGCCGGTGAGCCACCCTTGTTTGACCCGCGCGGTCAGAACCGCGTCGGACGCACTGTCGCGGCGCTGCGCAGTGGGTAATGACCCAGCGACTGCAAGGTTTCCAGGCGAGCACGGGCACGGTAGGCGTACTCGCTTTGCGGGTACGAGGCGATGATGAACTGGTAGGTCTGCCCCGCGTCGACAAACAGCTTCTGCCGTTCCAGGCACAAACCGCGCAGCATCGAGACTTCCGGCCACACGTAGGACCGGGCACGACTGGCGCGTTCGACCTTGGACAATTCGAGCGTCACCTGTTCGCAATTGCCACGGTCGTAGGCGCTGTAGGCATTATTCAAATGGTGGTTCATCGACCAACGGGTGCAGCCCGTCACGCTGACAACGGCGAGGGCAAGGGCGGCAATGGGCACGAATCGCATGGGGGTTCTCCTGTCTTGTGCTCTATATCGGCCCGACGACGAAAATCTTCAGGCTGCCGGCCAGCAAAAATGTTAGGTCCAATAAACAAACGAATAAGTAGTGCACATGAACAATGACTACACCCCCAGAGCATAGTAGCCTCACTCAGCGCTTGAACTCAGGAGTCTTTGCATGTCCGTCCGTCGTACCAAAATCGTCGCCACCCTTGGCCCGGCCAGTAACTCGCCGGAAGTTCTCGAACAGCTGATCCTGGCTGGCGTGAACGTCGCCCGCCTGAACTTTTCCCACGGCACGCCCGACGAGCACAAGGCTCGCGCGAAGCTGGTGCGGGACATCGCCGCCAAGCACGGCCGCTTCGTCGCCCTGCTGGGTGACCTGCAAGGTCCGAAAATCCGTATCGCCAAATTCGCCAACAAGAAGATTGAGCTGAAGATCGGTGATCAGTTCACCTTCTCCACCAGCCATCCGTTGACCGAAGGCAACCAGCAAGTGGTCGGCATCGACTACCCGGACCTGGTCAAGGATTGCGGCGTGGGCGACGAGCTGCTGCTCGACGACGGCCGTGTGGTGATGCGCGTCGAAACCGCCACCGCCACCGAACTCAACTGCGTCGTGACCATTGGCGGCCCGCTGTCGGACCACAAGGGCATCAACCGTCGCGGCGGTGGTCTGACCGCCCCGGCCCTGACCGAAAAAGACAAGGCCGACATCAAGCTCGCCGCAGAAATGGAAGTCGACTACCTCGCCGTGTCCTTCCCGCGTGACGCTGCCGACATGGAATACGCCCGTCAACTGCGCGACGAGGCCGGCGGTACCGCCTGGCTGGTGGCCAAGATCGAACGCGCCGAAGCGGTGGCCGACGACGAAACCCTCGACGGCCTGATCAAGGCTTCCGACGCGGTGATGGTGGCCCGTGGTGACCTGGGCGTGGAAATCGGCGACGCCGAGCTGGTTGGCATCCAGAAGAAAATCATTCTGCATGCACGCCGCCACAACAAGGCCGTGATCGTCGCGACCCAGATGATGGAGTCGATGATCCAGAACCCGATGCCGACCCGTGCCGAAGTGTCCGACGTCGCCAACGCCGTGCTCGACTACACCGACGCCGTGATGCTCTCGGCCGAAAGTGCTGCAGGCTCGTATCCGCTGGAAGCCGTGCAGGCGATGGCGCGCATCTGCGTCGGCGCTGAAAAGCACCCGACCGGCAAGACCTCCAGCCACCGCATCGGCAAAGAGTTCTCGCGCTGTGACGAAAGCATCGCACTGGCCACCATGTACACTGCCAACCACTTCCCGGGCGTGAAGGCGATCATCGCGTTGACCGAAAGCGGTTACACCCCGCTGATCATGTCGCGTATCCGTTCGTCGGTGCCGATCTACGCGTTCACCCCGCATCGCGAAGCCCAGGCGCGCGCCGCGATGTTCCGTGGTGTCTACACCATTCCATTCGACCCGGCTTCGCTGGCGCCAAACGAAGTGAGCCAGAAGGCGATCGACGAGCTGGTCAAGCGTGGCGTAGTGGAAAAAGGCGACTGGGTCATCCTGACCAAGGGCGACAGCTACCACACCACCGGCGGCACCAACGGCATGAAGATCCTGCACGTGGGTGACCCGCAGGTCTGAGTGATCGTTGCCTGAGAAAAACCTGTCGCTCATAACGACAGGTTTTTTTATGTCCAAAAAACCTAAACACCTGTCATTTATGACAGTAGCCAACGACATTCAGGCGTCCTTCTAATGGACCGTGCCGCACCGGCCAGTCATGAAGGAATATCCGTGAGCTCAATTCAGGGCACCGTTGCACTCGACCTGACCTTCGCCACTGGCGGTATCCGGTTCGTCAATGTTCCCGGTGGCTCGCAGGTCTCGGCCGCTGCGATGACCCTCGATACACAGGGCAGAATCTATCTGGCGGGCTGCTACCCCGCGCCCGGCAGGCAATTCTGGCTCGCCAGGTTCGGTGCCGACGGGGAGCCGGACACGGGCTTCGGTCACAAGGGGATGGTCATCGATACGTTCGCCCCGGCCCAGGAGTCGGTCGCCACCGCCGTGACCCTGACCCGCGCCGGTGACATTCTGGTCACCGGCGTGACTCGCCACGGCAAGGGTCTGGCTCTGTATGACACCACGGGCCAGCCGAAAGCGGGTTTCGGGGCAGACGCAAAGGTCGTTCTCGGACCTCCGGACACGGCCGGCAACAGCATCGACTTCGCCTGTGCCCTGGCCTCCCTGGGTTCGAACACCACCAGCAGCCTGGAGCTGGCTGATGGCCGCTTGCTGGTGATCGCCAATTATCTGGCCGCGCATTCCAGCGGCATGATCTACCGCCTCAACGCCGACGGGAGCCTGGACACGACCCTGGGCGGCAAGGGCTATCTCTTCGTCCGCCATCCCATCCACCAGGGTGCTTCCACGCTGATCGAGCAACTACTGGTGCAGCCGGACGGCAAGTGGCTCGGGCTGGGGACGCTGACCCGGCCCTCGGGGAAGGAGTCGATGTTTTTTCGTCTCCACGGCGATGGCAGCGCGGACCACACCTTCGGCAGTGCCGGGTTTGTGTTGGTCAAGCGGCCGATGCCCGCCCATACGCAACTGCTGCAACACACGGATGGGCGGATTGTCGGTGTCGGTTCGGACTACATCGGCGCTTTCGTCGGCCTGCTGCTGGGCCATGAAGCGAACGGTATGGCCGATACAGGGTTCAACAACGGCACCCCGCTGCAACCGCGCCTCAATGAAGAGCCGACGATGTTCAATGCCGCCCGGCTGGATGCCCAGGGCCGGATCGTGGTGGCCGGCGCCATCATCAAACCCGCTACCGGCATGGGGACGCTGAGCGTGGCGCGTTATCTCGAGACCGGCGAACTGGACCTGTCCTTCAACCATCAGGGCTGGCTGCAACTGCAGATTGGCGCAGATGAAAACCTGGCCCAGACTCTCCTGGTGCAACCGGACGGCAATCTGCTGGTGGCCGGCTCGAGTGCGGACGGCGGGTTTGTGCTGCGCCTGACGGGAAGCCCGGAGGCCGCGCTGTAATCCGGCGTGCAAGCCTGCTCCGGGCGGCGCTCCGACGATGGGGCCAGTAACCGTCGATCAAGACTCAACGCCGATTGATAAACCCCGACAACGCCGCCAGTGCTTCCGGCGAGCGCAATCGCTGGATGAACAACGCGCCCTCCTCTTCTATCGCCTTGCGCAACGACTCGCGATCCGGCCCCTTCATCAGTTGTTTGCTGATGCGCACGGCTTCCAGCGGCAGGGAGTCGAAACGCAGTGCCATCTCCCGCGCCTTGGCCAGCGCCTCTTCGCCACTGCCCAGCGCTTCGGAAGCAATGCCCCAGGCGGCGGCCTGCTCACCGTTGAAGCCTTCGCCGAGCAGCAACAATTCGGCGGCCCTGGCGTGCCCGAGCAGGCGCGGCAGGATCAGGCTGGAGCCGAATTCCGGACACAAACCGAGGTTGACGAACGGCATGCGCAATCGTGCATCGCGGCTGACGTACACCAGGTCGCAATGCAGCAACAGTGTCGTGCCGATGCCCACGGCGGCCCCGGCCACACCAGCCACCACCGGCTTGCGACAATCGAGCAGGGCCAGCATGAAGCGGAACACCGGGCTGTCGAGGGCACTCGGGGGTTGTTCGAGGAAGTCGGCAATGTCGTTGCCGGCGGTGAAGCACTCACTGGAGCCGGTGATCAGCACCGCGTTGATGTTCGGGTCGGCGTCCGCCTGTCGCAGCGCGTCGCCCAACTGGCTGTACATGGCGCGGGTCAGGGCGTTTTTCTTGTCGAGGCGGTTCAGGCGCAGGGTCAGCAGGCCGCGTTCGTGTTCGATCTGGATGGCATCGGTCATGGAAGGTCTCGCGTCTGAGTAGTCAGCGCTCAACCGCGGGGCAGGAAGACGTCGGCCAGCAGTTGGTTGCGCGGCAGTCCCGCCAGGTAAAGGCGCCGGGCGAAGGCGTCGACGCTGTCGGGAGAACCGCAGAGTAAGGCCTGGGTTTGCCGGGAAACAAGGCGCAGTTGCGCCAAAGCCGCCGGCAACTCGGTCGCTGTCCATAACTCGACGTGCAGGTTCGAGCGGCTGGCGGCCATGGCCTGCAGGGGTTTGGCCAGGTAGTGCGCCTCGGCGTCATGGGCCAGGTGAATGACCCGGATGTCGCCTTGGTGATCCTGGCGCAGGGCTTCGCGCAAGACCCCGAACAACGGGCCGAGACCGGTCCCGACCGCCAGCAGCCAGAGCGGTCGCGCGTGCCATTCCGGGTCGTAGTGCAAAGCCCCGCCACGCAACTCGCCCAGGCGCATCGCGTCGCCGATGTGCAGCCGGCGTGCGGCGTCACTGAATTCGCCAGGTTGGCGACAATCGAGGTGAAATTCCAGGAAGCGGTCTTCTTCGGGCAGGCTGGCCAACGAATACGGGCGCGCCACCTGGCCGGCCCACAACACCAGGTGCTGGCCGGCGCTGTAGCGCAACGGGCGCTGCGGGGTCAGGCGCAGGCGCAACACGTCGCGACTCAACCAGTCGACGGCGCCCACCTCGGCCGGGCGGCCGTCCTTGAGCGGATCGAAGGCGTGCACCTGCAAGTCCTCGACCACCTGACACTGACACGCCAGGCGCCAGCCCTGCTGACGCTGTTCAACGCTCAGGGCATCGGGCCGGCTGTCCTCCGGCAGCCCCTGGGTGCATTGCACCAGACACGCATGGCAACTGCCGGCGCGGCAACTGTAAGGAACGGGCACGCCGTTTCGATTCAGGGCATCGAGCAGGTTGGTGCCCGGTGCCACCGTCCATTGCCGATCGCCGGCCCGCAACTCAGGCATCGACGTGCTCCCAGGCGGCCGCACAACGATTGCGACCGTCGCGCTTGGCACGGTACAGCGCCTGATCGGCCCGGTGCAGGGCGTCGTCCAGATCGTCACCCGGCAGCAACAGGGTCATGCCGCCCGAGAGGCTGAGGTTACCCACTGTCAGGCCGATGAGCTGGACGTCGGTAAAGGCGATTCGCAGTCGCTCGCAACAGGCGGTCAGGCGTTCCGCGCTGCAATCCGGCAGCAGCAGCACGAACTCTTCACCGCCATAGCGCGCCAGCACATCGCCGTCGCGCAGGCAGGCGCTGGCCACGCCGGCAAAGGCTTGCAGCACCTGGTCGCCGGCCGCGTGGCCATGCATGTCGTTGATCCGCTTGAAATGGTCGAGGTCGATCAGCGCCAGACCGTGGACCACGTCCGGCTCCATGCTGTCGAGCTCACGGGTGGCCAGCCGCAGGAAATGCCGGCGATTGAACAGCCCGGTCAGTTCGTCGGTGGCCACCAGGTCTTCGAGCTGACGCATCATGCCGCGCAGGGTGTCCTGATGCGCCTGCAAGGCGAATCGGCGCTGGCGCATCCGCTGGCGCGAGGCCTGGACGTGACGGGCATACAACTCGAGCCAGACCAGCACGATGAACAGCACGCACACCTGCAACACCGCCAACGCCGGGTCGGCCAACGGGAAGTGGTAAGCCTCCCACAGCGTGATCGCGCTGAAACTGAAAAACACCAGCAGCGCACACCGTACGAAGGCCTGGCGCGACAGGTGAAACAAGCCGAACAGCAGGATCAGCACATAGAACACCAGGAAGACGCCACGGGCTTCCTCCAGATGGGCGATCAGCCAGGATTGCCAGCCCAGCCCGATCAATATCTGCACTTCGGTCAGGCTGGGATCGGCGAAGCGCAGGTTCCAGCCACTGTAGAACAGGGCGAACAAGGCCGCCTGGCAGATGACCACCAGGGCACTGCCGACCGCGACGTTCGCCAGGGAATGAGGATAATGCCCGGTAAAGAACGCCAGCCACAGCAGCATCAAGGCCAGGGCATAGGTGCCGGCTGCGAGGGCAAAACGTTTGAGCAACAGGCGCTGGATGGCGTTATGGGTCAATCGTTGACTCACCGTGCGATAAGGGGCTGATTGAGTGTCCTACTCTACAGGCCGGATGCCACTTTAGTGGCGAGCCGGATAAATGACCATTCAATTTTCAGGCAGATACCGCTCCCACCCCGGCGAAACCTCGCCCCATGCGACCAATGATTAGCCCCCCGGACGTGTACCCACCTGCGAGGCGCGGTATACTGCCGCGCCTTTTTAGCGTCGCGCCAGCAGCCCCGGCGTGCCTTGAAAGGTGCTGACAGTCGACCGATGCACCCAAACTGCCAGCACCTTATTGAATGTTCCCGTCTTTTAGAGGAGCGCGACTCATGACCGTGATCAAGCAAGACGACCTGATTCAGAGCGTTGCCGACGCCCTGCAGTTCATTTCCTATTACCACCCCGTGGATTTCATCCAGGCGATGCACGAGGCCTACCTGCGCGAAGAATCGCCGGCGGCCCGTGATTCGATGGCGCAAATCCTGATCAACTCGCGCATGTGCGCCACCGGCCACCGCCCGATCTGCCAGGACACCGGCATCGTCACCGTGTTTGTCCGCGTCGGCATGGACGTGCGTTGGGATGGCGCCACCATGGGCCTGGACGACATGATCAACGAAGGCGTGCGTCGCGCCTACAACCTGCCGGAAAACGTCCTGCGTGCCTCGATCCTCGCCGACCCGGCAGGCGCTCGCAAGAACACCAAGGACAACACCCCTGCCGTGATCCATTACTCCATCGTCCCGGGTAACACCGTGGAAGTGGATGTGGCGGCCAAGGGCGGCGGTTCCGAGAACAAGTCGAAAATGGCCATGCTCAACCCGTCCGACTCGATCGTCGACTGGGTTCTGAAGACCGTTCCGACCATGGGTGCCGGCTGGTGCCCTCCGGGCATGCTCGGCATCGGCATTGGCGGCACCGCCGAGAAAGCGGCGGTGATGGCCAAGGAAGTGTTGATGGAATCCATCGACATTCACGAGCTGAAGGCCCGTGGTCCACAGAACCGCATCGAAGAAATGCGCCTGGAACTGTTCGAGAAGGTCAACCAGCTGGGCATCGGCGCCCAGGGCCTGGGCGGCCTGACCACCGTGCTCGACGTGAAGATCATGGACTACCCGACCCACGCCGCTTCGTTGCCGGTGTGCATGATCCCGAACTGCGCGGCCACCCGTCACGCCCACTTCGTGCTCGACGGCTCCGGCCCGGCTTCGCTGGAAGCGCCACCGCTGGACGCCTACCCGGAAATCGTCTGGGAAGCCGGCCCGTCGGCCCGTCGCGTCAACCTCGACACCCTGACCCCGGAAGACGTGCAGAGCTGGAAGCCGGGTGAAACCATCCTGCTCAACGGCAAGATGCTCACCGGTCGCGACGCGGCGCACAAGCGCATGGTCGAGATGCTGAACAAGGGTGAAAGCCTGCCGGTGGACCTCAAGGGTCGCTTCATCTATTACGTCGGCCCGGTCGATCCGGTGCGTGAAGAAGTGGTAGGCCCGGCCGGTCCGACCACCGCGACGCGGATGGACAAGTTCACCCGTCAGATCCTCGAGCAGACCGGCCTGCTGGGCATGATCGGCAAATCCGAGCGCGGCCCGACCGCGATCGACGCGATCAAGGACCACAAGGCCGTCTACCTGATGGCGGTGGGCGGCGCGGCTTACCTGGTGGCGCAAGCGATCAAGAAATCCCACGTGGTGGCCTTCGCCGAACTGGGCATGGAAGCGATCTACGAGTTCGAGGTCAAGGACATGCCGGTCACCGTTGCGGTCGACAGCAAGGGCGAATCGGTGCACATCACCGGTCCTGCCATCTGGCAGAAAAAGATCAGCGAAAACCTGGCGGTGGAAGTGCAGTAAGTTGCCCTGAAGCCCTCTGAAAACCGCCCCGCCGGCAACGACGGGGCGGTTTTTTTTCGCCCAGGGAAAGGCACTGTTTTATCGCTCGCACCATCGACCTGTCAGATGTGACAGGTCACAGCCAGCGCCTCCCCTGATAAGTTGAAGGCTCGCATGTGTCCTTGTCAGGTGGAAACAGAAATGGCCACAGAAGAGCAAAAAGGCACGATCAACATCACCGCCCCGACCCAGCCAAAAATTGGCGGTGCCATTGCCAGTTTTGGCGGCTGGGGACCGGTGGGCACGACCGGCTCGGCGTCGCTCACCCTCCCACTGCCGATTTCCACCGCACCCAACCGTGATCGAGTACCGGCGTTGTCACTGGGCTACAGCAGCCATGTGGGCAACAGCCTCTTTGGCATGGGCTGGCACCTGACCGTCAATGCCATCACGCTGCGCACCAGCAAGGGTGTGCCGGTGTACGAAGCCAACAAGGATCTGATCATCGGCCCCGATGGCGAAACCTGGATGCCGGAGCTGGACACCCAGGGCGAGATCATCACCCGCCCCGACAAGATCGGCACCACGGCTTACCAGGTGCTCGTCTACCACCCGAGAGTCGAGGGCGGTTTCGCCAAAATCGAACGCTGGGTCAACGACGACGACGTCGCCGGGTTCTGGAAGATCCAGAGCGCCGATGGCAACACCCATGTCTACGGCAAGACGCTGGACTCGCGTCGGGCCGAGCCCAGGGACGAAAGTCAGCCGCAGAAGCCGGAACGGGTCGGGGTCTGGCTGCTGGACGAGACGGTCGACCCGCGCGGCCAGCACATCGTTTACGAGTACAAGGCCGACACGGGGGGGCCCGACGCCCACCAGGGCCGTGACTATCGCGCCCAGCGCTATGTGCACCGGGTGCTCTATGGCAATGCACAAGCGCAACCCGACCTGTATTGCTTGCAGGACGGCGGTTGGGACGGCGTGCAGTTCCTCTTTCACCTGCTGTTCGATTACGGCGAACGTGCGCACGACCTGACCCGGACACCGGTCTACGGCCCGCCCTACCTTGAGGATGGCGATCAGTATGGCGAGTGGCTGGAACGCAGCGATCCGTTCTGGAACTACGACTACGGGTTTGAGCTGGGCACCCGCCGCCTCTGCCGCCAGGTCTTGATGTTTCATCACTTCCCTGTCGAGTTGGGCAGTGCCCCGGTCCTGGTGCAACGGCTGTTCCTGCAACACCACCAGACGGCCCTCGGCTACAGCCAACTGACCGCCGCCCACCTCCAGGCTTACGACAGCCTGGGTCAGGTTGAAAGCCGGCCACCCATGGAATTCAACTACGCGCCCTTCGATCTCGACGAGCGTCATGCGCCAGGCTGGCAGGCATTCCCGCAAATGCCGGGCCTCAACGACGGCCAGCGTTATCAAATGGCGGATTTGTACGGCAAGGGCATGCCGGGAATTCTGTGCCGCTACGACAAGGCCTGGTATTACCGCGAACCCCTGCGGGCGGACAGCCTGGGCGATGACGTGCGCTACGGCGACTTGAAAGCGTTGCCGTACATCCCGGTGGCCGACAGCAGCAAGGCGATCCGCCAGACGCTCAGCGACCTCAACGGTGACGGCAAACTGGAATGGGGCCTGCACGCGCCCATGATCAATGGCTGCTTCACCCTGAACCCCGACCGCGAATGGACGACGTTCATCCCCTATAAAGCCTTCCCGCTGGAGTACTTTCATCCCCAGGCGCAAATGGCCGACCTGGTCGGTGACGGTCGTACGCACGTGGCCCTGATCGGCAGCAACAGCGTGCGCCTGTACACCAACCTGGGGGACGACAACGGTTTCACCGCCGGCAGCAACGTGCCCCACGACGAAGACGATGTCTTGCCCGTGCCGAGCTATTCGGAAACTGAAGTCGTGGGTTTCAGCGATGTACTGGGCAGCGGCAAGCAGCACTTGTTCCGCCTGCGCCACGACAGCCTGGAATGTTGGCCCAACCTCGGTCACGGGCGTTTCGGCAAGCGCATCGTGCTCGACTCACCGACCTTCGCCTACGCCCAATTCCATGCCGGTCGGGTCCTGCTGGCGGACCTGGACGGCTCAGGCGCCACCGACCTGATCTACCTGGAACCGGACGGCATGCGCGTGTTCATGAACCGTTGCGGTCAGGGCTTCGCCGCCGAATCCGTCGACGTGCCCTGGCCCGAGGGCGTGCGCTACGACCGCCTGTGCCAGGTCACTGCTACGGATCTGCTGGGGCTGGGCTGTACCAGTGTGATCCTGACCAAGCCGCACATGACTGCACAACACTGGCGCTATGACTTCGTGCACGCCAAGCCCTACCTGGTCAATCGCAGCAATAACAATATGGGGGCACTGAGCCTCATCGACTATCGCAGCTCCGCGCAGGAATTTCTCGACGAAGAATACCAGCAACACTTGATCGACAAGGACCGGGTGGTGGCGTCGGGCGTGCCGTTCGCCATGCACCTGGTCAAACGCCAGACCCAGGTCGATGAAATCACCGGCAATCAACTGACCCAGCTGTTCAGCTATCGCCAAGGTTACTACGACCCCCATGAGCGCGAATTCCGAGGCTTCGGCCTGTTGCTTCAGACCGATACCGAAGCCACCGAGGCGCAACGGGCGAGCGAAGGCTTTACCGCGCCGATCCTGCACAAGACGTGGTTTCACATTGGCAAGTTCGTCGATCAGCCAAGGGATGGCTACTACGCCGACGACACCGAAGCGCAGGCCCTGCGGGCGACCCGACTGGAACGCTTTCACCTGCGCGACCGGGCCGCCGAATCGTTCGAACCGGATGAGCCCACCGCTCGCGAGATTGCCCGTGCACTGAGCGGTTCGGTACTGCGCACCGAAGTGTTTGCAGCGGATGATCCGCAGGTGCCCTATTCAGTGGCTGAACATCGCTATCAGGTGCGCCTGTTGCGCGCCAAGGGCGAGCACTACCCTTACAGCGTGCTGCAACCCATGGCCCTGGAGTCGATCAGCTACCACTACGAACCCGAACTGCCGGACGACCCGCGCTGCGAACACACGCTGAACCTGAAGTGGGATGAGTTCGGCGATGTGCTCCACGCCTTCGTCGTTTATTACCCTCGTCGCAAGACCGACGCAACACCGCCATTCGACGACGAGCATGAAAACCGCTACTGGACGGACGCCCACGACCCGGCCCAGCAATGCTGGTACCTGACCGAGGCCAAGGCGCAATTCATCCACGTCTATGACGAAGCCACCTGGAAACCAGGCATGCCCTACCGACTGGGTTTGCCCTACCGGGAACGCACCAATGCGCTGGTGCTGGATAAACCGGCGCTGAGCAGCGAGGGCATCTGCCACGAAAATCTGCTGCAGTGGAGCGAAGAGGGCGGCGAGTGGGCCAGCCAGGCGGTGCTGGCTGGCATGTCCATGCAGTTCTACCTCGAACCAGGCACCAACCAGTTGCTGCCCAAGGGCGTGGCCACCGTGCAGGCGCTGCCCGGCTACGTCGAGATTGCCGAACTGGATGCCCATGCGCTGAGCGCCTATGACAAGCTCAAGGATGAAGACGGCAACATGCCGTTCAACCTGAAGGAGAAGCTCGAATCCCGGGAGGTGGGTTATCACATCATGGAGCCCTTCCTTCCGGAAGTTGAGCAACCGGTCCCGGATGATCCGGACGAGGCGAAAAACTACCTGTGGTCAATCCATCGAGGGTTCCCGCATTACCTGGGCGCGCCGTGGTTCTACAACGTGGACCACTTCCAGCAGACCAAAAGCCACGGCATCACCAACGTCGCGTACGACCGGCATATGTGTGTCCACGTTGCGATTGAATTGCCGGACGGCTGCGTCACGCAAATCGTTGACCTCGATTACCGCACCTTTCTCCCCCAAGCCATCCTGGACCCCAACCAGAATACCCAGGAAGCGCGGTACAACGCGTTCGGCGAACCGCTGGTGACCAGCTTTTACGGCACGGAAATGGGCGAGGAGGTCGGCTTCCATTCACTGGACGACTATGAGCGACCCGAGGACCGCAGCCCGACACACGCCATCGAAACGCCCAGGCTCGCCATCGGCAATTACGCCATGGCCATGTTCAGCGATGCCTTCAGCTGGATGGGCCGTGTTCCGGCCACTCAATCTCCTCAGGGCGAATGGTTCGACTGGGCGCTGGCGGCAGGTTTCGTGTTACCCGACGGACACCTGTGCGATCGTGCTCGCCAGCACTTGTCGCAGGTGACGGCCCCGGACGCACACGAACAACTGCTGCAGCAATACGTCGACGACGCCCACCGCGAACCGGTGCACGTCGCGACGTTGCAGGCCGATCGTTATCCAGGAGACCCGGAGTTGCAGATCCGCATCGCCCTCCTCCATCAGGACGGCTTCAGCCGTGTGTTGCAGGCCAAACAGGAAGTCGAACCCGGCAAGGCGTGGGTGGTGGCAGATGACGGCACGCTGAAACTCAAGGACGGAGTACCGGAAGAAGCCGAAGCCGTCCGGCGCTGGCGGGTCAGCGAACCGGTCGAATACAACAACAAGGGCGAGAAAGTGCGGATCTACCGGCCCTACTTCGCCGACAGCTTTCGGCGCATCCAGGACCAGTCGCTGCGCGAATTCCAGTATCACGACAAGCAGTTCTATGACGCCGCCGGGCGGCCGACCCACACCGTCCTGGCGAAAAAAATGGCCCAGGGGCCCGACGCCGAACTCAAGCCGCTGCGTCGAGAGCAGCAATATCGCACCTGGTACACCATTGCCTTCGATGAAAACGATCTGTTCGATCCACCGCCCGAGAAAAAACGCCGCAACCCATGGACACTGCACTGAACATGGACATTAACGCCCATACGCCCCAGTTGTCGGTCATCGATGGCCGGAGCTTGCCCGTTCGCGAGGTCGTGTACTGCAGAAGTGAGGTCAACCAGCTCGCCCCCGAAACGCGGGTCACTTCCCGGCACTTTGACACGATGGGACGCGTGGTGGCCCAGCGTGATCCGCGATTGCAGGCGCCTGCGTCTCGCCCGAACGTACGCAGCATCTACAGCTTGCCGCGCCAGGCATTGCTCACGGACAGTGTCGATGCGGGGTGGCGGGTCGAACTGTTGGACGAGTCGGGGCGGATATCGGAGCAGTGGGACGGTCGAGGCAGCCATTGGCACAACGAGTACGACCCGCAAGGCCGCTTGATCGCGATCCATGAACAGATGCAGGGCGAGCAACGGCGAACCATTGAACGCCTCATCTACGCCGACAATGCAGTCGAATTCGCCGAACGCAATCAGTGCTCGAAACTGATACGCCACGACGACCGAGCCGGTGTGGTCTTTTATCAGAACAAGGCGCTCAATGGAGGGCTGATACGGCAACTGCGGCGATTACTACCGGACACCTCGGACGTGCGCAGCGATTGGCCCCTTGTCGAAGCGCAACGCGACGCCCTGCTGCAGCCCGGCGCCGGATACACCAGCGAAAACCGTTTTGGCCCGTTGCCTGAAGTGCTTGAGCAACTCGATGCCGCGGGTCATCGACAACGGTTCGGCGTTGACCGCGCCGGTCAATTGCAAAGCATTGATCTCACTCTGAAGGCTGGAGAGAGACAACCGATCATGAAAGCGGCGCACTATGACGCCGAAGGTCACTTGCTGACTCAGGTCACCGGCAACGACGTCACCCACCGCGCCGCCTTCGAGGCTTCAACCGGTCGATTGATCCATTTGACCACGACGAATTCGCAGGGCTGCCGCCAGCAGGATCTGGAGTACGAGTACGATCAGGTCGGCAATGTGATCCGGTGCGTTGACCACACCCAGTCAGTCACCTACTTCGCCAACCAGCGGGTGGACGCCGACAGCACATTTACCTACGACAGCCTCTACCAACTTGTTCGCGCCACCGGCCGTGAAACCATGGATGCCGGACAGCATCCGGGGCTGCCGGAGCTGATCGTCCCCGCCCCCATCGATCCTTCCCGCTTGCTCAACTACACGGAGCATTACCAATACGATGCGGGCGGCAACCGGATCGGCCTGCGGCATGTCAGCGACAAAAACCCGTTCAGCCAACGACTGCGCGTCGATGCGCACAGCAACCGCGCCTTGCCCTGGAGCGAAGATGGCGACGAACCGGACTTTTCTCGCGAGTTCGACGCCAACGGCAACCTGCAACACCAGGCTCCGGGTGCGCGGTCTCTGGTTTGGGATGCACGGAACCAGCTGCACAGCGTTACCACCGTTCGCCGGCCCGCCGCCAGCGATGACAGTGAAGGCTACCGCTACAACGCGGCCGGCCAGCGGGTAGTCAAGTTCAGCAGCCAACAGGCACATGCCCTCGCCCACCAGCGCGTCGTCCATTACTTGCCTGGGCTGGAGGTGCGAACCACCGATGACGATGAAGAGCTGCACATCATCTGCATCACCCTGGCGCGGGGCAGTGTTCGGTGCCTGCATTGGCTGAAGGGTCAACCGGCGGATGTCGAGGCCGATACAGTGCGTTACAGCGTTGCGGATCTCCTGGGGTCCTGCAGCCTGGAACTGGATCGGCAGGGTGACGTCCTCACCCACGAAGGTTACTACCCCTACGGTGGCACGGCGTGGTGGGCGGCCCGTTCCCGAGTCGATGGCAATGACAAGACCGTGCGATTCTCCGGCAAGGAACGGGATATCTGCGGCCTTTACTACTTTGGGGCCCGCTATTACGCGCCGTGGTTGGGGAGATGGATTTGCCCAGACCCAGCCGGTGCAATCGACGGCCTGAACCTGTACAGGTTTTGTGGCAACAATCCCGTTAGCCGGATCGATCTCGACGGCCGCACGGGTGGACCTATCAGCGAAGACCGCATCTGGGGACCTGCCGACGACCGTTTTGTGGACCATGTCATAGCGGTCGGGGACGCCTTGAGGGAAGCGCTAGGGCTGCCGCCGTTGGCCGATTCTGACACCCTGGAAAGCGAAGAGGAGCCGATGGACGAAGCGGATTCGCCCGTCTCTTCACAGGCTGATGGTTCCGACTCGATGGACGAGGACAGCCCTGGTTCGACCGGCAGTTCCGCCTCGCCAGCCAGCCCTGCCATTGCGTCTCCATCGCCGGCAACTGAAGACCAGATCGAGGTCGTCGGGATGCTGAACGCTCAACCCGTCCGACTGAACTACACCCTGAGCAGCGCGAACCTGATTCAACGGTTCAACTTCGGTGCGAAAGTCTATCGGGCCGACCGCCGTCCACCACAAGAAGTGCTGGCAACAGGGTTTGCCGAATCCGATGACTTCACAGCGATCAGGGCCATGATCAACACGCGCATTCTGATTGTCGCCGAAACGCTTGAAGGAGCGCTGTACTTCGCAGCCCAGGGCATCCATGACGATGAGTATGATTTTTACGAGATCGATGCAACCGATGTCCAGGGCGCCTCTCTGACGGAAAATTACCTGCTGAACAATGAGCGACTCCTTGAACACATCGGCGCTGCCCCTGGAGCAAGTCCGTCCTCGCAAACCGAACTGGCGATCAACATGCATGAGGCGCACTTGAGCTTCAATGATCTGACAAGGCTGAACCGCAGCATCGTTTCATTGGGAAAACTGCCCCATGAGGTCGCTCGCGTACGTCGCGAGGATCTCGCACGACGAACGACCTGATACACGGGCAAGAATCGGGGCAATGACAGCGCCAGACGCCGCGCGTGCTATCTTGCGCCTCCCATCACCGGTTCGATTTGCGTCCCATGCCCCCGATTTCCCGCGCCCTGCGCTTGACGGTCTACACCCTGCTGATCCTCGCCGGCACCGTGCTCGCCGCCACCCTGGCCATGCGCCACGCCGAGCGCCAGGCGCTGGTAGAGGATGCTGCACGGGCCAGTCAGCAACTGGGGCTGTACGCCACGTCCCTGCACACCCTGATCGAACGCTACCGCGCCTTGCCCGCCGTGCTGGCGCTGGACCCGGAGCTGCGTTCGGCGCTCCAGGGGCCGGTCGCCCCGCCATTGCAGGACGCGTTGAACCGCAAACTGGAGCGGATCAACGGCGCGGCGCAATCCTCGACCCTCGAATTGCTCGACCACACCGGGCTCGCCGTGGCGGCGAGCAACTGGCGTCTGCCGAGCAGCTACGTCGGCCATAACTACGGCTTCCGTCCCTATTTCAGCCAGACCCGAACCCAGGGCACCGGGCGCTTCTACGCGGTGGGTGTGACCAGCGGGATTCCGGGGTATTTTCTCTCCAGTGCGGTCAGCGATGACGCTGGCCAGTTCCTCGGGGCGATGGTGGTCAAACTCGAGTTTCCGGAACTCGAGCGCGAATGGCGTCAGGGCAGCGACACCCTGCTGGTCAGCGACGCGCGCGGCATCGTCTTCATCGCCAACCAGCCGGGCTGGCGTTATCGCCTGCTCAAACCGTTGAACGACAGCGATCTGGCCGAACTCAAGACCACGCGTCAATACGACAAACAGCCGTTGAGTCAGCTGGACTATCAATCGCTGCAACACTTCGACGTCAACAGTCAGCTGGCGCGTGTCACCGGCCCGGACGGCCAGGCCGATTACCTGTGGGAATCCCTGCCGCTGCCCAGCGAAGGCTGGACCCTGCACCTGCTGCGCCAACCCCAGGTGGCGGTCGAAGACCGACGCAACGCCGCGCTCGCGGCGGCCGGCCTGTGGCTGACCCTGGTGTTCCTGCTGCTGTTCCTCTACCAGCGCTGGCGCCTGGCAAAAATGCGCCAGCGCAGCCGCGAGGAACTCGAACGTCTGGTGGAGGAACGCACCCGCGACCTGCGCACCGCCCAGGACGGCCTGGTGCAATCGGCCAAGCTGGCGGCACTGGGGCAGATGTCGGCAGCGCTGGCCCATGAAATCAACCAGCCGTTGACCGCGCAACGCATGCAGTTGGCAACCTTGCGCCTGCTGCTCGATCACGGCCGGGTGGACGACGCCCACAAGGCGTTGAAACCGCTGGATGAGATGCTGACGCGCATGGCCGCCCTCACCGGCCACCTGAAAACCTTCGCCCGCAAGAGCCCCAGCGGCTTGCGCGAACGCCTGGACCTGGCTGCGGTGGTCGATCAGTCCCTGCAACTGCTCGACACCCGCCTGCGCGACGAACAGGTCAGCAGCGTGCTGCACCTGAGCCGTCCGGCCTGGGTGCGCGGCGATGCGATTCGCCTGGAACAGGTGCTGATCAACCTGCTGCGCAACGCCCTGGACGCGATGCACGACCTCCCGTGCAAACGCCTGGAAATCCGCCTTGAAGCCGACGATCATCTATGGCACCTGAGTGTGATCGACAACGGCAGCGGCATCGCCGAGGAAAACCTGGCGCAAGTCTTCGACCCGTTTTTCACCACCAAACCGGTAGGCGATGGCCTGGGCCTCGGCCTGGCCGTATCCTTCGCCATCGCGCACGAATCGGGCGGACGCCTGAGCGCCGACAATCACGCCCATGGCGCGGTCTTTACCCTGACCCTGCTCATCGATCCGGAGGCGCCTGGCCCATGCTCAATTCAGTGATGGTGGTCGACGACGAGAGCAGCATCCGCAGCGCCGTCGAACAATGGCTGAGCCTGTCCGGGTTCGAGGTCCAGCTGTTCAGCCGCGCCGAGGAATGCCTGGCCCAGCTGCCCCGGCATTTCCCCGGCGTGATCCTCAGCGATGTGCGCATGCCCGGCATGAGCGGCCTGGCGTTGCTGGCCGAGGTGCAGCGCCGCGATGCCGATCTGCCGGTGATCCTGCTGACGGGCCATGGCGATGTGCCGATGGCGGTCGAGGCGATGCGCGATGGCGCCTACGATTTCCTGGAAAAGCCTTTCAGCCCCGAAACCCTGCTCGGCAGCCTGCGTCGCGCCCTGGACAAGCGGCGCCTGGTCCTGGAAAACCGCGCCCTGTACGAACAGGCGGACAACCGCGCCAAACTCGACGCGACATTGCTGGGCGTGTCCCGTGGCTTGCAGACCTTGCGCCAGCAGGTGCTGGACCTGGCGACGCTGCCGGTGAACGTGTTGATCCGTGGCGAAACCGGCAGCGGCAAGGAACTGGTTGCCCGTTGCCTGCATGACTTCGGGCCGCGCGCCGAGCGGCCGTTCGTCGCGCTCAATTGCGCGGCAATTCCCGAGCAGTTGTTCGAGGCCGAACTGTTCGGCCACGAAAGCGGCGCGTTCACCGGCGCCCAGGGCAAGCGCATCGGCAAGCTCGAATACGCCGATGGCGGCACCTTGTTCCTCGATGAAATCGAAAGCATGCCCCTGGCCCAGCAAGTGAAACTGCTGCGGGTGTTGCAGGAGCAGAAGCTGGAGCGCCTGGGCTCGAACCAGAGCATCCGCGTGGACCTGCGCATCATCGCCGCGACCAAACCCGACCTGCTCGACGAAGCTCGGGCCGGGCGCTTTCGCGAAGACCTGGCCTATCGGCTGAACGTGGCCGAACTGCGGCTGCCACCCTTGCGCGAACGCCGTGAAGACATTCCCCTGTTGTACCAGGCATTCACCCGCCATGCCGCCGAGCGCCTGGGCCGCACGATTGCCCCGCTGAGCGGCGCACAGTTGAGCCGCCTGCTCAGCCACGACTGGCCAGGCAATGTGCGCGAACTGGCGAACGTCGCCGAACGCCAGGTGCTCGGCTTGAGCGAACCGGAACCGGTGGGCGTCGAGCCGGGGCAATCGCTGGCGGCGCAGCAGGAAGCCTTCGAAGCCCAATGCCTGCGCGCGGCGCTGACGCGGCACAAGGGTGACGTCAAGGCGGTGCTCGAAGAACTGCAACTGCCGCGCCGGACCTTCAATGAGAAGATGCAGCGGCATGGGCTTGCCAGAGAGATGTTTCTCTAGCGCCTGCACTGGCCCCATCGCGAGCAAGCCCGCTCCCACAGGTGGCCCGCGTGTAGCCACAGGTAAGGTGAACACCATCGATCCCTGTGGGAGCGGGCTTGCCCGCGATGGGGTCAGCAAGGACAACTTATACTCCGGGCCAGCTAAGCAATTTTCCGCTCACCACCAACCTTCAATAAGCGGATTTCCGCTCATAAATTGCTCGCATCCCCTCTAAACCGGCCCTCCGCCCCTTGGCACAGCTCCTGCTATAGCCCTGGCAGGCTGCGTTTAAACACGCCCCACTAAAAACAATTAAACGAAGGATCCTTCAATGGATAACTCCAACACCCTGCCCCTTGGGTCGGCTGCCGTGGCCGCTCAACCACGAACCACCGCCAGCCGGATCAAATCGATCTTCAGTGGCTCGGTCGGCAACATGGTCGAGTGGTACGACTGGTACGTCTATGCCGCTTTCTCCCTGTACTTCGCCAAGACCTTTTTCCCCAAAGGCGACACCACCGCGCAACTGCTGAACACCGCTGCGATCTTCGCCGTGGGCTTCCTGATGCGCCCGATCGGTGGCTGGCTGATGGGCCTCTACGCCGACAAGGTCGGACGCAAGAAGGCGCTGATGGCCTCGGTGTACCTGATGTGCTTCGGTTCGTTGCTGATCGCCCTGAGCCCCGGTTATGAAGTCATCGGCATCGGCGCGCCGATCCTGCTGGTGTTCGCCCGTCTGCTGCAGGGCCTGTCGGTGGGTGGCGAATACGGCACCTCGGCCACTTACCTGAGCGAGATGGCGACCAAGGAGCGTCGCGGCTTCTTCTCCAGCTTCCAGTACGTGACCCTGATCTCCGGGCAGCTCATCGCACTGGGCGTGCTGATCGTGTTGCAGAACTTCCTGACTACCGAGCAGCTGTATGCCTGGGGCTGGCGCATTCCGTTCGCCATCGGCGCCCTGTGTGCCGTCGTCGCGCTGTACCTGCGTCGCGGCATGGAAGAGACCGAATCGTTCACCAAGAAAGAGAAGAGCAAGGAAAGCGCGATGCGCACCTTGCTGCGCCATCCGAAGGAACTGCTGACCGTGGTCGGCCTGACCATGGGCGGCACCCTGGCGTTCTACACCTACACCACCTACATGCAGAAATACCTGGTGAACACCGTCGGCATGAGCATCTCCGACTCCACCACCATTTCCGCCGCCACGCTGTTCCTGTTCATGTGCCTGCAACCGATCATCGGCGGCCTGTCGGACAAGATCGGCCGACGTCCGATCCTGATCGCCTTCGGTGTGCTCGGGACGATTTTCACCGTGCCGATCCTGATGACCCTGCACACCATCCAGACCTGGTGGGGCGCGTTCTTCCTGATCATGGCGGCGCTGATCATCGTCAGCGGCTACACATCGATCAACGCCGTGGTCAAGGCCGAACTGTTCCCGACCGAAATCCGCGCCCTGGGCGTCGGCCTGCCGTACGCACTGACCGTTTCGATCTTCGGCGGCACCGCTGAATACGTCGCGCTGTGGTTCAAGAGCATCGGCATGGAAACCGGTTACTACTGGTACGTTACCGGGTGCATCGCCGTGTCGTTGCTGGTGTACATCACCATGAAAGACACCCGCAAACATTCGCGGATCGTCACCGACTAAGCGGCGACACGCGACAAAAAAGGGGCAGACCTTGACGGGGCTGCCCCTTTTTCATTGGCTTGCTCCCGCCGTTGAACGCGGGCTGGAAATCAGGGGATCGTCCTTGCACTATGGACGTCCCGAACCAAGTCTGGAAATCCCTCCATGTCCGATGACATCCACTATTACGAACCCGCCAACGGCCACGGTCTGCCGCACGATCCGTTCAACGCCATCGTCGGCCCGCGCCCCATCGGCTGGATTTCTTCCCAGGATGGCAGTGGTCGCCTGAACCTGGCGCCCTACAGTTTCTTCAACGCCTTCAACTACATTCCGCCGATCATCGGCTTCTCCAGCGTCGGGCGCAAAGACAGCCTGAACAACATCGAACAGACCGGCGAGTTCGCCTGGAACCTGGCGACCCGGCCGCTGGCCGAGCAGATGAACCAGAGCTGTGCGATGGTTGGCCCCGAGGTCGATGAGTTCGCATTGTCCGGGCTGACACCCGTGGCCTCGAAAATCATCCAGGTGCCGCGTGTGGCCGAAAGCCCGGTGTCCTTCGAGTGCAAGGTCACGCAGATCATCCAGCTGCAGCGGGCCGACGGCAACGTGGTGCCGAGCTGGCTGATCCTCGGTGAGGTGGTGGCCGTGCACATCGCCAGGTGGCTGCTCAAGGACGGGGTGTACGACACCGCCGCGGCAGAACCGATCCTGCGCGGGGGCGGCCCGGCCGATTACTTTCAGCTGGGGCCTGAGGCCTTGTTCAAGATGCACCGCCCGGGGGCGGCCAGGCAGTGACCCTGCGAGTTACCAGATCAGCTCGCCTTCTGCACCGACGCCCTTGAGGCGGGTCAGTTCCACGGCAGCGGCGGCATCGGCGTCCATGGCGGTCTTGAAAGTCTGTTCTTCCAGCAACTTGTTGAAGCGCGGCGCACCTGTGCCACCGATCTCTTTGGTGGCAATCGCCGCGTAATAGCCGCCTTCGCGGGGAACGACAGCGGATACGGCTTCGAAGTGGTCAAAGGCTTTGCGTGCCATGTTGCGGATCCTGGCTGATGAGAAGTCGAGTCATTAAACCCTCAACCCGCCATTTTGTGTACCCAGGACCGGGTTTCTCCCAATGCCTGGACGGCGGTCACCTCTTTGAAGGTGTGAAAGTCCAGGCTATCGACCACCAGCTCCTGCACCAGTTCGGCAAAAATCTGCATGGCCGGGGTGCTGAAATACGCAGTCATGGCCTGCTGATGCGTCCAGAAACCGGACACCAGCCACAGTTGCGGATCACATTGCGAATGTTGCAGGGAAAAACTCAGGCAGCCGGGGGCGGTGCGGGTCGGTTCGATCAGGGCACTGAGGCGCACTCCCAGTTCCGTGGAGCGCCCGGCGCGAGCGCGGACAAAAGCCATGTGACTGTGCGTAGACATGTTCAACCTCCCAGGTACTTGGGTGGCAGCCATGGACGGGCTGCGACAGGATCGAAGGTTAAGCGCTGGCGCGCCCTGCCGTTAGTCGATTCCTGCCGGCTTTTTGCCCATTCCTGCGAAGCTGTCTTCGGCACCTGTAACAATGTGTAAAACCTGTCACGGTGCTGAAACACGCGTTCCCGTAGGAGCGAGCATGCTCGCGATGGAGGTCAACGATAACGCGGGAAGCCTGATGCCCAGCGGCGCCCGGGCATTCATCGCGAGCATGCTCGCTCCTGCAGTGGTCATATGCCAGACCCTCCCGTGCAGAATCAGGCAATCATTCAGCAGAATGTGTCTACCGCTTCGTCTTGCACAAACTTAAGCTCAGCACACCCACACCGCCGCTCGAGGATGCCTTGCATGTCGCCGCTCGATCACGTTCAAGCCCCGCCAGACGCCGAGATGGAAAAACAGCGCGCGGAACTGGCAGCCATCATCCGCCGCAACACCACGGACGACGGCAACTATGCGACGGCCGTCGACTCGCTGTTCATGTCCCGGTACAGCCAGTCCCATGACTTTGCCTCAGTCATGGCGCAACCGGCGCTGTGCATCATGGCGCAGGGCAGCAAGGAGGTTCGGCTGTCCGATGAGTATTTCAATTACGACCCGCTGCATTATTTGGTGGTGTCGGTCTCGATGCCGCTCAGTGGCCGGGTGGTGAACGTCACATCGCAGGATCCGATCCTGGCCATTCGCCTGGACATCGACCCGAGCGAAATCAACGCACTGATCGCCGACGCTGGCCCCCTGGGCGTACCCACCCGCCCGACCGGACGTGGGCTGTACGTCGAGCGGATCGACGCCGCCATGCTCGACGCCGTGCTGCGCCTGGCCCGCCTGCTCGACACGCCGAAAGACATCGCCATGCTCGCGCCGCTGATCCGCCGGGAAATTCTCTATCGGCTGCTGCGCAGCCCGCAGGGCCATCGGCTGTACGAAATCGCCATCGCCAACAGCCAGAGCCATCGCATCAGCCAGGCCATCAAGTGGCTCAACGGCAACTACGAGCAGCCCTTGCGCATCGACGACCTGGCCCGGGAAGTGAACCTGAGCGTGTCGACCCTGCATCACCGGTTCAAGGCCATGACGGCGATGAGCCCGCTGCAGTATCAGAAACAACTGCGTTTGCAGGAGGCCCGGCGGTTGATGCTGGCCGAAGGACTGGAGGCGTCGGCGGCAGGGTATCGCGTCGGTTATGAAAGCCCGTCGCAGTTCAGCCGTGAGTACAGCCGCCTGTTCGGCGCGCCGCCGTTGCGGGATCTGGCGCGGTTGCGGTTGTCGGTATAGCTGAATCTTATTGTGACTGCACCGGCCCCATCGCGGGCAAGCCCGCTCCCACAGGGGCGGCGGCGCCTCTGCAGGAGTGAGCCTGGTCCGGGCGACGTGCCGCCGGCAGCGGTCAGAGCGCCCGAATCACATGTTTGATTTCCTGGAACGCCTGTAAACCCCATGGCCCCAATTCACGGCCGATGCTGCTCTGCTTGTAGCCGCCCCAGGCGGTCTGCGGGAAGATCACCTGCGGCGCGTTGATCCACACCAGCCCCGCCTGCAAGGCGTTGGCGACCCGATCGGCGGTCTCGGCGTTTCGGGTCACGACACTCGCCACCAGCCCGAACTGGCTGTCGTTGGCCAAGGCAATGGCCTCGGTTTCAGAACCGCAACGACGCACACAGATCACCGGTCCGAAAATCTCCTCACACCACAGCGCGCTGTCCAGCGGCACATCGGTGAACACCGTCGGTTGCAGGAAATAGCCGCGCGGCAAGTCGGCGGGACGGTTGCCGCCGCAAATCAACCGGGCACCGGCGCTCAAGCCCCGGTCGATGTGACCGAGTACGCGCTGGTATTGCGCCTGATTGACCAGCGCGCCCATCTCCACGGCCGGATCGAACGGATCGGCCACGCGAATGGCTTCGGCGCGGGCCTTCAGGCGGGATAGGAAGTCATCGAACAGTTCATCGGCGACCAGCACACGGCTGGTGGCGGAGCACATCTGCCCGGCGTTGAAGAAACCGCCGCCGCAGGCCACTTCCACGGCCAGCTCAAGGTCGGCGTCGGCCAGCACCAGCAACGAGGATTTACCGCCCAGCTCCAGGCTGACACCCTTCACGGTTTCGGCCGCACGCTGCATCACCTGCACACCGACCGCGTTGCTGCCGGTGAAGGAAATCTTCGCCACGCGCGGGTCCGCCGAGAGCGGCGCGCCCACGGCCAGGCCCGTGCCGCAGACCAGGTTGAACACCCCGGCCGGCAACCCGGCTTCGGCGATGATCGCCGCCAGTTCCAGTTCCGGCAGCGGCGTGACCTCGGAAGGCTTGAGCACCACGCAGCAGCCGGCGGCCAGGGCCGGGGCGAGCTTCCAGGCGGTGGTCACCATCGGGAAATTCCACGGCACGATCAGGCCGACCACGCCGCAAGGCTCACGGCGCAATCGGGCGCTGAAGTCCTCGGTCGGCAGTTCAACGGTGCTGTCCGATTTCGCGTCCAGCCCTTCGGCCAGCCCGGCGTAATACTCGAACGTAGCGATCACGTCATCGACATCGATGGCCGCTTCGAACAAGGGTTTGCCGTTGTTGCTCGACTGCAACTCCATCAATTGTTCACGGCCGGCCGACACGCCGGCCGCGATCCGGCGCAGGATCGCGCCGCGCTCGGAGCCACTGGTCTTCGACCAGTCGGCGAACGCCCGAGTCGCCGCGCTGACAGCTTGTTCGACCGCCTGTTCGTCACCGCCGACCACGGTGGTCAGCAAGGCTTCGGTCGCCGGGTTGATCACCCGCAGGTGCTCGCGGCCGGCGCACCATTGTCCGTCAATGAACAGGCCGTCGAGGGTGGTTGGAAAGCTCATTTCGACACCGCCTGGGTCCAGTGGGCCTGATCGATTTCAATCAGGGTCGGGCCCTGGCGGTCGGTGGCGGCACGCAGTGCGCTGCGCAATGTGTCGACATCGTTGGCGACCTGCGCCGCGCAGCCCAGCGCCTTGGCGACACCGATGAAATCCGGGGTGTAGATGTCCACGCCCACCGGTTCGATGGCGCGGTTGACCATGTATTTCTTGATCTCTTCGTAGCCCTGGTTGTTCCACAGCAGGACGATCACCGGGGTGCGCGCTTCCACGGCACTGGCCAGTTCCGGCAAGGTGAATTGCAGGCCGCCGTCGCCGATCAGGCACACCACCGGCGGGCGCGTGCCCTGTTCAACCCGGCCACCGAGCCACGCGCCAATCGCCGCCGGCAGCGCATAGCCGAGGGTGCCGTAACCGGTGGACGAGTTGAACCAGCGGCGCGGGTGCTCCGGGTTGAACGTCAGGTTGCCGGTGTACACCGGCTGGGTCGAATCGCCGACGAACACCGCCTCGGGCAACTCGTTCAGCACAGTTTCGAGCAAACGGGTCTGCGCCAAGGTAGGCGCATCCCAGGTGGCCGTCAGTTCTTCGCGCAGGCGCGCGGCACGCACCTGGCCCCAGTCAGTGCGCCGCTCGGCCAGGGACTTGTGCGACAGGGCGCTGAGCAAGGCCTGCGCGGCATTGCGCGAATCGGCAACCAGCGCCAGGTGTGGCGGGTAGTTGCGCACGGTCTGGTCCGGGTCGATGTCGATACGCAGCAGCTTGCCGGGAATCTCGAAACCACCGGCGAAGGTGACGTCGTAATCGGTTTCCGCGAGCTCAGTGCCGATGGCCAGCACCACATCGGCCTCGGCCACCAGTGCCCGGGTCGCCACCAGGCTCTGGGTCGAGCCGATCAGCAACGGATGCGCGGAGGCGAGCATCCCCTTGGCATTGATCGTCAGCGCCACGGGTGCGTCCAGCAGTTCGGCCAGCGCGGTCAGTTCGCCAGCGGCGTCGATGGCGCCGCCCCCGGCAAGAATCAACGGGCGCCTGGCGTTGGCGAGCAACTCGGTCATGCGGCTGATCGCACTCGGCGAAGCGCCAGCACGGTCGATGTTTACCGGTACGCTGGCGAGCAGGTCATCGGCCTCCTCGACCAGCACGTCCAACGGAATTTCGATGTGCACCGGGCGCGGACGACCGGCCTGGAACAGGGCGAAGGCGCGAGCCAGAACGTCCGGCAGTTCGGACGCCGACATCAGGGTGTGGGAAAACGCCGCAACCCCGGCGCACAGCGCGTTCTGGTTCGGCAATTCATGCAGCTTGCCGCGACCGCCGCCCAACTGATTGCGCGTCTGCACGCTGGAGATCACCAGCATCGGGATCGAATCGGCGTAGGCCTGGCCCATGGCAGTGGTGATGTTGGTCATGCCCGGACCGGTGATGATGAAACACACACCCGGTTTGCCACGGGTGCGGGCGTATCCGTCGGCCATGAAACCGGCCCCTTGTTCGTGACGCGGGGTGACGTGGTTGATGCTCGAATGGGCCAGCCCGCGATACAGCTCCACGGTGTGCACCCCGGGAATGCCGAACACCTGCTCGACCCCGTAGCCTTCGAGTAACTTGACCAATACCTCGCCACACGTCGCCATGTCTTTGCCCTTCTTGTTCGTTTGAGACGCCGGGCCTGCGCTGTGTTTATGATGAACGGGCAGGTCCAGGGATGGCCTCATTGGAACGGTCGACACGTTGCCGCAACAATGGATAAAAAATCATGCCAGCCATGTCCGTACGTCATACCTTGGATCTCGATGAAACGATTGCCTCCCCTGCCGGCGCTGCACACTTTTCTGATTACCGCGCAGTGCTGCAACTTCACCCGTGCTGCCGAACAACTGTTCATCACCCAGGGCGCGGTGAGTCGGCAGATCGCCGGGCTGGAGGATTTTCTCGGTTATGAACTGTTCATCCGTCAGGCCCGGGGCCTGGAATTGACGGTTGAAGGCCGGGCGTGGCTGCCACGGGTTCAGCAGGTGTTCGGCCTGATCGACGAGGCGATGGAACAGATCGGCGAGAAGCGCGAAACCCTGCAATTGAAGGCGCCGACCTGTGTCATGCGCTGGCTGCTGCCGCGCTTGCTGGAGTGGCAAAAGCAGCGTCCGGACGTGCCGGTGGCCTTGACCACCACGGTCAGGCACGGCGTGGATTTCCAGCGTGAGCAGTTCGACGCGGCGGTGATCTATGGCACCGCCCCCGACAACGCGCTCGCCTCCTGCCTGCTGTTCGAAGAACAACTGACACCCGTCTGTTCACCGTCGATGCTCGAAGCGCCCCTGGCCCTGACGCCAGCGGACCTGCAACAACATTTGCTGCTGCACCCGACGCAGGATGAGCGTGACTGGAATGCCTGGTTGAAAGCGGCGAACCTGCACCTGAACAACGTCAGGGGCCAGCATTTCGAAACGCTTGACCTGGCGATGTCGATGGCGTCCCAGGGCACCGGTGTGGCGATCGGCGACTGGTCGTTGATCGGCGATGACTTGAGCGCCGGGCGGCTGGTCATGCCGTTTGAGTTGAAGGTCAAGACCGGGTTGGCGTATTACCTGGTGTTCCCGGAAAAGACCGCCCCGTCGCCACGATTGCGTGAGCTGATGGCCTGGCTGGTGGAGCAGGCTCAAGCGCGTTGAGCCCATCCCTCCCCCCGTCCGGCAGGAGCCAGCAAGCGCCTGCCGAAACACGGGGGAACGATCGTCAGTAACCGACCGTAAACCGCTGGCGCGAGTGCTTCCGCGTTTCCACTTCGTCGATCAGCGCAATCGCATAATCGGCAAAGGTGATCCAGCTGCGCCCTGCACTGCTCACCAGCAAGTCGTCCTGACCGAGACGAAACGTGCCGCTGCGCTCACCCTCGACGAACTCCGCAGACGGCGACACGAACGTCCAGTCCAGTTGCTGCTCGCGACGCAAGTCCTCGAGGAACACCGCACCGGCACTGGCCTCGGCCTTGTAGGCTTCGGGAAAGCCCTCGCTGTCGATCACACGGCTGCCACCGGGCAACAACAGCGAACCGGCACCGCCCACCACCAGCAGGCGCTTCACCCCGGCCTTTTTCACCGGCTCGATCACTGCCGCACTCGGAATCGTGGCGAAATGTGCCGCGCTGATCACCACGTCATGGCCCGTCACCGCCGCTTGCAGCGCCTGGGCATCCAGGACGTCGACATTCTTGCTGACCACCCCGGCACGCTCGCCGATTTTCGACGTATCGCGGGCGATGGCCGTGACGCTGTGGCCACGACGCAGGGCTTCTTCCAACAGTTGGCTGCCGGCACGGCCGGTGGCACCGATGATTGCGATCTTGCTCATGAGCTACTCCAATTGGTTTGAATGTCAGGGGGCCTTGCCACATCTCCCCCTTGAAATCAGTGATAACAAGGCGAGCTTAGTTGCCTGGTTCAGTACAAAAAATGCGATGCTGCGACATAGTTTGTTTCTGAAATCGGGCAAATCATGGATCGTCTACACGCAATGCGGGTGTTCGTCACGGTGGTCGACCTCGGCAGCCAGTCCGCCGCCGCCGACCACCTGGAGCTGTCACGGCCGGTGGTTTCGCGCTATCTGGCCGAGTTGGAAGACTGGGTGGGCGCTCGCCTGATGCACCGCACCACGCGCAAATTGAGCCTGACCACCGCCGGCAGCGAAACCCTGCCCCGTTGCCGGCAGATGCTTGAGCTGTCAGCCGACATGCAGGCCGCCGTCAGCGAACCCGACGACGCGCCTCGGGGCCTGCTGCGCATCAGCGTCAGTACGTCGTTCGGCCAGGCGCAACTGGCCGACGCGATGACCGCCTACGTCAAGCGCTACCCCGGTGTGAGCGTTGATCTGCAGATGCTCGACCGCACCGTGAACCTGGTGGACGAACGCATCGACCTGGCGATTCGCACCAGCAATGAGCTGGACCCGAACCTGATCGCCCGTCGGCTGACGGTCTGCCGCTCGGTGATCTGCGCCGCTCCCGCGTACCTGCAGGCGCATTCGGCGCCACGACGAGTCGAAGACCTCAGCCAGCATAACTGCCTGACCCATTCCTATGTCGGCAAGAGCCTGTGGCATTTCGAGCAGGACGGCGAACCGCTGTCGATCCCGGTACAGGGCAATATCAGCGCCAATGAAGCCAGCACGCTGCTGCGCGCAACGATAGCCGGCGCCGGCGTGGCGATGCTTCCGACCTATCAGGCCGGCGCGCATATCCACAGCGGCGAACTGGTGCGCCTGCTGCCCCAGGCCGAGCCTCGGTTGATGAATATCTACGCCGTATATGCCTCGCGCAAACACATGCCGGCGGCGTTGCGCAGCCTGCTGGATTTTCTGGTGGAGCGGTTCCCCCAGGAACCGGCGTGGGACAAAGGGCTGTGAGCCCACAGGGGGTATCACCGTTTTGAATATCGGGACAAAAGCAACCGCCCCCTGACTGGCAACTCATCACCCCTGACCTATGCTCAATACATGGGTATGCGTTCAGAGGTCTACGCCATGAACATCAAAACAAGAAGATACCTCGCAATTTTCCTGACCTGCGCCGCCACGCTGGCACTGTACGGTACAGCGGCCTGGCGCGTGGAGCAGTTGCGACAACTGCCCCGAGAATACGCCAGCTGCAACTTCGAGCGGTGCATCCCCCACAACGCCACCCTCAACGCGCTGCGGTAACGACGGCGCTCAGCCCTCGTGATCCTGATCGGCCTTCAAGCGGTCGCGGAACGCCTTGGGTGAAATGCCCACCCGGCGGCGGAACAGACGTGTGAAGTTGGTCGGATCGGAAAACCCCAACACTTCGGACATTTCATAAATGGTCATGCTGGTGTAGGTCAGCAGGCGCTTGGCCTCCAGCAATTGCCGTTCGTGCACGATCTGCAGGGCCGGTTGCCCGGCCAGCTCCCGGCATGTGCCGTTGAGGTGGGAGACGGAAATCCCCAGGCGATGAGCCAGGTCCTCGACCTTGACATGCTGGCGATAGGTTTCTTCCACGAGCTGGATAAACCCGTTGAGGTATTCCCGAGCGCGCTGCGGACGTTGCGTGGCGCTGCGACGTGACAGCGCCTGGCGACTCACCCACACCAGAATCACACTGACCAGCGAATGCATGAGCATCTCCCGGGCCGGTTGATGCCCGGTGTATTCGGTTTGCAGCGCCTGGAACAGGCTGTTGAGGTAATCGCTGTCAGCACCCGACGGATAACTGTCCGCCTGGGCCAGGGCATTCACCGAATGCCCCAGTTGCGCCTGAAGGTGGGCGACCAACGGCGCCGCCAGGGTCACGACAAACCCTTCGACATCCTCGGAAAAACGGTAGCCGTGCACCGACAACGGTGGCAGGACCAGGATCGCCGGTTCGTTCAATTGCGTGCGGTCGCCTTCGATTTCAAGCTCGGCCTGACCTTTGAACACGAAGAGCAACTGGCATAAATCGGCGTGACGATGGGGTTTGATTTCCCACTGGTGCTCGCGGCTGCGTTTGGAGATGGTTTCGCAGTGCAGCAAGTCCGGTGTCGGCCAGTCCAGGCTTTCACCGTAGAGCTTGAACACCGGTATCGAAGGCAGGTCAGGCTTGTTCATCACTTCAATCCAGGCCTCGGGAGTAGCGGGCAATAAATGCACGATTGACGGTACAGGGGGCCCCTCAGTTTTCACCCTCGGTTGAAAGACCCGCAAGTGAAAAATGCGTGCGCCTGTCCCATGAAAATACCTCACCTGAGATGTGCGTGGGGCGACGCATTGAAAAAACCCTGGGAGAAAATGACCTGCGGTTTTCGTACGAGGCTATCGAATAGCTTGCTACCGACTTAGACTGTCGAGCATTTCCAACCGCCGCACTGCTGGCGGTCCGCCCACTGCCTGCAGGTTTTTCCGTGCCTCATCCGAACCCGCCCGACACGTCCAGACCCGTCCTTCGTAATGTGCTGATTGCGCTGATGCTGGCGATCTTTCTCGGCGCACTGGACCAGACCATCGTCGCCGTTTCCATGCCGGCCATTTCCGCACAGTTCAAGGATGTCAGCCTGTTGGCCTGGGTAATTTCCGGCTACATGGTGGCGATGACCGTGGCGGTGCCGATCTACGGCAAACTGGGCGACCTGTATGGACGGCGCCGGCTGATGCTGTTCGGCATGGGGCTGTTTACCCTGGCTTCGTTGTTCTGCGGCATGGCCCAGAGCATGGAGCAACTGGTGCTGGCGCGAATTGTCCAGGGCATCGGCGCCGGCGGAATGATTTCGGTCAGCCAGGCGATCATCGGCGACATCGTGCCGCCCCGGGAGCGCGGTCGCTATCAGGGCTATTTCAGCAGCATGTACGCGGTGGCCAGCGTGGCCGGTCCGGTGCTGGGCGGCTACATGACCGAATACCTGTCATGGCGCTGGGTGTTCCTGATCAACCTGCCCCTGGGGCTCGGTGCCTACTGGGTGGCCCGACGCAACCTGGTGGGCCTGCCGATTCCCCAGCGCAAACCCGTCATCGACTACCTCGGCACGCTGCTGATGATCATCGGCTTGACCGCTTTGCTGCTTGGCATTACCCAGGTCGGCCAAGGGCATTCCTGGCGCAGCAGCGAAGTGCTCGGGCTGTTTGCCGCGGCCGTGATGGTGCTGACGCTCTTCGTCTGGCATGAAGGCCGCGCCCGGGAGCCGTTGCTGCCGATGCACCTGTTTGCCAACCGCAACGCGCTGCTGTGCTGGTGCACGATTTTCTTCACCAGCTTTCAGGCGATTTCGCTGATTGTGCTGATGCCGCTGCGCTTTCAGAGCGTGACCGGCGCCGGGGCCGACAGCGCGGCCCTGCATCTGCTGCCACTGGCGATGGGGTTACCGATTGGCGCTTATTTCGCCGGCCGTCGAACCTCGGTCACCGGTCGTTACAAGCCGCAGATTCTGGCGGGCGCGATCCTGATGCCGATCTCGATCCTGGGCATGGCATTCAGTGCACCACAGGCGTTCTGGCTGAGCAGCCTGTTCATGTTGCTCAACGGGATCTCCGGTGGCATGCAGTTCCCCACGTCGCTGGTGGGTACACAGAACGCCGTGGACCAGCGTGACATCGGCGTGGCCACCAGCACCACCAACCTGTTCCGCTCCCTGGGCGGCGCGGTGGGGGTGGCGTTGATGTCGGCACTGCTGCTGGCGTTGCTGCAGGACTCGAGCTTTTCGCACCTGGCAGGTTCGACCCTGCTGGCCGAGGGGCATACCGGGAACGTCCTGCTCGACGGCCTGAACGCCGCGCCGGGGGAGGAACAGACTGCGTTGCGCGCGGAGCTGCTGCTGACCTTCCGGCATTTGCTGCTGGTCAGCGCGGCGGTGTCACTGCTGGGGCTGGCGGCGGCGATCGTGATGCCGAACCGGTTGCTGCGCGGACGCGAGGACAAGGTTCGCTAGACCACCGTGCAGACCGCATCGCGAGCAGGCTCGCTCCCACAGGGGAACAGGCCCGCTTGCGATGGGAGCCATCGCTCAGCGCGGCTCAAGGGCTGTAATACCCCACCGCCACCAGGAAATGCCCGACCTTCTTCAGGTAGGCGTGCTTGTCTTCGACCTTGCCGGTCACCGGGTTTTTCCACTTGTAGGCGTATTCGCCGTAATCCTGTTGGGCGATCAACGCCAGGATCGGCTCACCCACCGGCTTGCCTTCCGGGTCCTTGATCTTGCCGAAATCGGTGTTGACCAGGCGCAGGTTGGTGCCGTGGGCGACATAACGCTGGGTGTCCAGGTCGACGACAAACACATACAGGTCATCCTGCAGGTAACCGCCCTTTAGGGAATTGATCGCCGTCAGCGTGCCCTTTTCGTCCTTGGTCAGGTCCGTCGCCGCCTTGTTCAGCAGCGCCATTGCCTGCTCTGCCGAGGCCCGTGGCAGGTAATACCCCACCGCCAGGATGCGCTGGCCAATGCGCTGGTAATACACATGCTTGCGCTCGACCTTGCCATCGGACCAGTTCTGCCAGCGATATTCAGCTTCCTGAATGCCGTTGCCCTCCGGCACTTTCAGCGCGTTCTGGAACGCCTTGCGCAGATCCGGCCCGAGCACTTGCGACACATCGCGCCCGATCAATGCCGATGACGGGCCGCCGCTGGCCAGCATCACGCCCTGGGTATCGACCACGAACACATAGCGATCCTTGTCGACGAATTCGCCCTGGCGACTGAACGCCGCGAACGCCTTGTCGCCGTTGTCGTGGTAATAGGCCAGGGCTTTTTCCAGCAAGGCGATGGCCGCCTTGCTGTCTTGCTTTTCAGTCGCGGCAGCCTGTGCCTGCCCCGCAAACAGCAACACCAAGCCCCCCAACAGGGCCAACCTGTGCAAAACCCCCATTGCTCATCCCTCGTTCCTGTCAGTGTTTCAAGAGCGTAGACGGCAATGGGGCATACAGGGATATTCAGCAAACCGCAGTCACAAACCAGCCTCAGGGCTTGGCGCGCAACTGCTGCTGCAGGTTCTGGATTTGCGCTTGAAGGGTGTTGATGTTGCGGGTGATCTGGCTGCGGAAGGCGTCGAATTCGGCGGTACTGGATGCCGCCGGTGCTGCAGCCGGACGGTTGTCCTGCTCGCTTTTGAGCACGATGATGTCCTGCTCCAGGCGCTCGATGGCAGCGCTCGGGTTGCCCTGTTTTTTCAGGGCGGCGATGTCGGCACCCAGGCTTTTGAGCTGGGCGTCGATCTTGTCGGTTTCCGCAGGCGCGCTTTTCAACGCCGCCAGTTCGCCGCTCAAGGCTTTGACCTGGGCCTGCAATTGCGTGTTGGCGGTCTGCTGCTCGGTGTTCTGGGCGCTGGCCTGTGCCAGGCGTTTGTCCAGGTCGCTGGTTTGCGCCGTCATTTGCGCCAGGCGCTTGTCCAGGTCCGTGGTCTGGCCGACGACGCCCTGCTGCTGCTTGCTCTGGTCCTGAAGCTTGCTTTCCAACTGGCGGATTTGCAGTTTCAGCGCTTCGCTGTCGGTGGTGACGTTGGTCTGGCTGGCGACCACCTTGCCGGAAATGTCCTGCAGGCGCCCCGCCGCTTCCTCACTGATGCGCGCGAAACTTTCCTGAGTCGCCACCAGTTGCTGCTCCATCAGTGAAATCTGCTGGAAGCTCCACCACGCGAGGCCCGCAAAGGCGAAGAACAACGCGCCGACCAGCGCCCACAAGGGGCCGGTGCTCGCCGCCTTGACCTTGACCACCGGTGGCGTGCGCGAATGGACCGTGGTGCGCGCCGTGGTTGGGAAATCATCGTCGTCGAGGACATCGGCCCGCAGGCTCGGTACATCGTCGAAGTCGTCGTTGGCATCGTTACGCATGGACATTGAGTCAACCTTTGTGAAACGCAGTGATGGCATTCTGGGGCCAGTATAAACCCGTCAGCCGCATCGATTGACCCTGGATAGCGGGATGGGGTTCAGTCACCGGGTCGTCTGTGTTTCAGCGAATGTCCTGGGCCTTCCACCAGGCGCAGAACTCATCGAGGGCGGTCCAGAGACTGACTTTCGGATCGTAATCCAGATAATGCCGCGCGCGACTGATGTCCAGGGTGAAACTTTTGTTCATCACCTGCATGCCCAGGCGTGACAGTGTCGGCTCGGGCCGACCCGGCCACAGCTTGCATGCGCCCTCGTTGAGCGCCGCCACAGCGTAGGCCAAGCCGTAGGAACGGTAGCGGGTCACCTGTGGGACATCCATCTTGCGCATGACGTAATTGACCACGTCCCACAATGGAATCGGCGTTCCGTTGCTGATGTTGTAGGCCTTGCCCAACGCCGAACCGCTGGCCAGCAAACTGCTGAGCATGGCCTCGTTGAGGTTTTGCACGCTGGTGAAATCCACCTTGTTCAACCCGTCGCCAACGATGGCCAGGCGACCTTTGCGCTGCATCTTCAACAAGCGCGGGAAAATGCTCATGTCGCCGGCACCGGTCACGAAACGCGGGCGCAGGGCCAGGGTTTCCAGGCCGAACTCCTGGGCACCGAAGACTTTCTGCTCGGCCAGGTACTTGGTCGCCGCATAGGGATGCTTGAAGCGCTTGGGCACCTGCTCCTCGGTCAATCCGAGGTGATCACGCCCGTCGAAGTAGATCGATGGCGAGGACAAATGCACCAACCGCCGCACGCGCTGCTTGAGACAGGCCTCGACCACATTCTCGGTGACCTGCACATTGCCCTGATGAAAGTCCTGATAACGCCCCCACACGCCCACCGCGCCGGCGCAATGCACCACCGCCTCGACATCGGCACACAGCTCGCGTGCGAGGTCCGGGTCGCCGAGGTCGCCCGGGATGAACTCGGCGCCACGGCGCACCAGGTGCTCGACGCTTTCGGCCCGGCGACCGTTGACCCGTACTTCCAGGCCCTGCTCCAGGGCAAAACGCGCAAAGCGTCCGCCGATGAAGCCGCTTGCGCCGGTGACCAGAATCTTCATGTAGTGCTCCGAATATTTCGTTTTGCGTAGTGCGTGAGGTCTTGACGCTGCGGCTCAGTCCAACGGCACGAGCCATTGCTTCGATGAGCGCACCAATTGATCGGTCAGCAGCCCCAGCAACTGCCCGCCATTGCGCCAATGATGCCAGTACAGCGGGACATCGATGGGCTTATCTGGCAACAGCTCGCGTAAAACCCCGCGTTTCAACTGCTCGCGAACCTGCAGTTCAGGCGCCAGCCCCCAGCCCAGACCGGCTTCGGCCAGGCGAATGAAGCCTTCGGATGACGGGCATAGATGGTGCTCGAAGCCACCGTCGACCCCGAGTGAGGCAAGGTAGCGATGCTGCAGGAAATCGTCCGGGCCAAACACCAGGGCTGGCGTTTTCGACAACTGTTCGGCTCGCACGCCTTGAGGGAAGTGCCGGTCGATGAACGCCGGGCTGGCCAGCGCACGATAACGCATGGCGCCCAGCAACACGCTGCGTCCGCCGGCCACCGGACGTTCACTGGCACACAGGCACGCGGCCACTTCACCGGCCCGCATGCGCTTGAGGCCGACGGTCTGATCTTCGACCACCAGGTCCAGGAGCACCTGTTGCTCGGCGCAAAAGTCACCGACCGCCTCGGCCCACCACGTGGCGAGGCTGTCGGCGTTGAGGGCGATGCGCAGGCGTTCCGGCAAGCCTTCCTCGTCCAGTGCCGGGACCAGGGTTTGCAGGTCGCGTTCGAGCAGGCGCACTTGCTGCACATGGTTGAGCAGACGTCGGCCGATATCGGTCGGTGCCGGTGGCGTGGCGCGCACCAACACCGGCTGGCCGACCCGTGCTTCCAGCAACTTGATGCGCTGGGAGATGGCCGACTGCGACAAACCGAGCACCTGGGCGGCCCGTTCGAAACCGGCCTGTTCGATCACCGCCGCCAGGGCCGAGAGCAATTTGTAGTCGAACATCAGTTTTCCTAATGAGCAATCAGCAGGATTGGTTTTTCTTATACAGCCTGCAAACGGACAATGGCCAGCAAGAACTTTTGAAAGGAACACCCGCATGGCTGGCGAAACATCACTGGCAACCCTTCTGCGAAGCATGAGCCCGCAACTCAACGCCGGCGAATACGTGTTCTGCACGTTGCACGACGGTCGTTTGCCCGACGGCCTGGAGATCATCGGCAGCTTCCGCGAACAGGAAGGCCTGACGGTGATCCTGCAGCGCTCCCACGCTGAACAGGCCGGGTTCGACTTCGACTACGTCGCCGCCTGGATCACCCTGAACGTGCACTCGGCGCTGCAAGCCGTCGGCCTGACGGCCGCCTTCGCCACGGCGCTGGGCCAGGCAGGCATCAGTTGCAACGTGATCGCCGGGTACTACCACGACCATTTGTTCGTCGGCCAGGCCGATGCCGAACGCGCCATGCAGGTGTTGCGCGACCTGGCAGCCAACGCGGAGTAATCGTCTATGTGGCAAAGCTATGTGAACGGCCTGTTGGTGGCCGCCGGACTGATCATGGCGATCGGCACGCAGAACGCCTTCGTATTGGCCCAAAGCCTGCGTCGCGAACATCACCTGCCGGTGGCGGCACTCTGCGTCGTCTGCGATGCGCTGCTGGTGGCCGCCGGCGTGTTCGGCCTGGCGACCGTGCTGGCGCACAACCCGACCCTGCTCGCGGTCGCCCGCTGGGGCGGTGCAGTGTTTCTGATCTGGTACGGCAGCCTCGCGCTGCGTCGGGCCTGCTCGAAACAGAGCCTGCAACAGGGGCAAAACCAGACCGTTCGCTCCCTGCGCGCGGTCATGCTCAGCGCCCTGGCGGTGACCTTGCTCAACCCGCACGTCTATCTGGATACGGTGTTGCTGATCGGTTCCCTCGGCGCCCAGCAGACCGAGCCCGGCGCGTATGTCGTCGGCGCGGCCAGTGCGTCGTTGCTATGGTTCTTCACCCTGGCGCTGGGGGCCGCCTGGCTGGCCCCGTGGCTGGCCCGGCCGAGCACCTGGCGGATCCTCGACCTGTTGGTGGCGGTGATGATGTTTACCGTGGCGGCTCAACTGATCGTGAGTGCCTGATTTATTCCAAAAGGCTCTGGAACCTCTATCCCACACAGTTGTTGCGTGGTTATGCCGCACCCCCGGTGCTATGATCCGGTCGATGCGCCGCAAAGAGTACAAACTCCTGGCGCTTTGTCGGGCCGCCCGTGATCGGCCTTGCGACCACCGCAAACTGACCTGATTAGGAGAATGATCATGGCTTTCGAATTGCCGCCGCTGCCTTACGCCCACGATGCCCTGCAGCCGCACATTTCCAAGGAAACCCTGGAATACCACCACGACAAGCACCACAACACCTACGTCGTGAACCTGAACAACCTGGTGCCTGGCACCGAGTTCGAAGGCAAGACCCTGGAAGAAATCGTCAAGTCTTCCTCGGGCGGTATCTTCAACAACGCCGCTCAAGTGTGGAACCACACCTTCTACTGGAACTGCCTGGCGCCAAACGCCGGCGGTCAACCAACCGGCGCACTGGCTGAAGCGATCAATGCAGCCTTCGGTTCGTTCGACAAGTTCAAGGAAGAGTTCAGCAAGACTTCCATCGGCACCTTCGGTTCCGGTTGGGGCTGGCTGGTGAAAAAGGCTGACGGTTCCCTGGCCCTGGCCAGCACCATCGGCGCCGGCAACCCGCTGACCAACGGCGACACCCCGCTGCTGACCTGCGACGTCTGGGAACACGCTTACTACATCGACTACCGCAACGTTCGTCCGAAGTATGTCGAAGCGTTCTGGAACCTGGTCAACTGGAAATTCGTGGCTGAGCAGTTCGAAGGCAAGACCTTCACCGCTTAAGATCGACGCCAGTCGAAAAACCCGGCTTTGGCCGGGTTTTTTTATGGGCCCCAGTCAGCAAGGTGTGTTGGATCTTGATCTTCGGTGAGAGCGAGACTGGGGTCGTCCTACACATCGGGAAAAATGAAACCCGCCCGGAGCCCCTTGATCCATCGCCATAGCCGGCTAACATCAACCTGAAGGAAAATAAGCTCACCTGCCCCCTCAAGTTGAAGGACTCGACGACCGACACACTACCCATCAGCGCAAATACTCCAGGCAACAGCATTTCGGCCAAGGCCACAGGCAAATAGCCCTGTGTTCGATTGTCCCTTTGACTGCCATCACCGGATTGCCAATACTCATGGCAACTTGATGCTACCTGCACGGAACAAGGAATGACTCTTTGAAGCTGGAACTCAAGAACAGCTTGTCGGTGAAGTTGCTCCGGGTCGTGCTCCTGTCGGCATTGATCGTCGGCGTGGTCTTGAGCTGCGCACAGATTGTTTTCGATGCCTATAAAACACACCAGGCCGTGGCCAGTGATGCCCAGCGCATCCTCGACATGTTTCGCGATCCCTCGACCCAGGCCGTCTACAGCCTGGACCGGGAAATGGGCATGCAGGTTATCGAAGGCCTGTTTCAGGATGATGCCGTGCGCCAGGCGTCCATCGGCCACCCCAATGAAGCCATGCTCGCGCAAAAGTCCCGTGATCTGCAGGTCTCCAGCAGCCGCTGGCTGACGGACCTTATCCTGGGCAAGGAGCGCACGTTCACCACCCAACTGGTCGGTCGTGGCCCCTACAGCGAGTACTACGGCGACCTGAGCATCACCCTCGACACCGCCACCTACGGGCAGGGGTTCATCGTCAGCTCGGTGATCATCTTCATTTCCGGCGTGCTGCGTGCCTTGGCCATGGGCCTGGTCCTGTACCTGGTCTATCACTGGCTGCTGACCAAGCCACTGTCGCGCATCATCGAGCACCTGACCGAAATCAACCCGGACCGTCCCAGCGAGCACAAGATCCCGCAGCTCAAGGGCCACGAAAAAAACGAACTGGGGATCTGGATCAACACCGCCAACCAGTTGCTCGAATCCATCGAGCGCAACACGCACCTGCGCCACGAGGCGGAAAACAGCCTGCTGCGCATGGCCCAGTACGATTTCCTCACCGGGTTGCCGAATCGCCAGCAATTGCAGACGCAACTGGACAAGATCCTGGTCGACGCCGGCAAACTGCAACGCCGGGTCGCGGTGTTGTGTGTGGGCCTGGATGACTTCAAGGGCATCAACGAACAGTTCAGCTATCAGACCGGCGACCAACTGCTGCTGGCCCTCGCCGACCGTCTGCGTGCCCACAGCGGTCGTCTCGGCGCCCTGGCCCGCCTCGGCGGCGACCAGTTCGCACTGGTCCAGGCCGATATCGAACAACCCTACGAAGCGGCGGAGCTGGCACAGAGCATTCTCGATGACCTGGAAGCGGCATTTGCCCTCGATCATCAAGAGATCCGCCTGCGCGCCACCATCGGTATCACCCTGTTCCCGGAGGACGGTGACAGCACCGAAAAACTGCTGCAAAAGGCCGAGCAGACCATGACCCTGGCCAAGACCCGCTCGCGCAACCGTTATCAGTTCTACATCGCCAGCGTCGACACCGAGATGCGTCGCCGTCGCGAGCTGGAAAAAGACTTGCGCGATGCCCTGGCCCGGGATCAGTTCTACCTGGTCTACCAACCCCAGATCAGCTACCGCGATCATCGCGTGGTGGGCATCGAGGCGTTGATCCGCTGGCAACATCCCGAACACGGACTGGTGCCGCCCGACCTGTTCATTCCGCTGGCCGAGCAGAACGGCACCATCATCGCCATCGGCGAGTGGGTGCTGGATCAGGCGTGCAAACAGCTGCGCGACTGGCACGACCAGGGCTTCACCGAACTGCGCATGGCGGTGAACCTGTCGACCGTGCAACTGCACCACGCCGAATTGCCGCGAGTGGTCAACAACCTGCTGCAGATGTACCGCCTGCCGCCGCGCAGCCTGGAACTGGAAGTCACCGAAACCGGCCTGATGGAAGACATCAGCACCGCGGCCCAGCACCTGCTGAGCCTGCGTCGCTCCGGCGCGCTGATCGCCATTGACGACTTCGGCACCGGTTACTCCTCGCTGAGTTACCTCAAAAGCCTGCCGCTGGACAAGATCAAGATCGACAAGAGCTTCGTTCAGGACCTGCTCGATGACGACGACGACGCGACCATCGTTCGCGCCATCATCCAGCTGGGCAAGAGCCTGGGCATGCAGGTGATTGCCGAAGGTGTGGAAACCGCCGAGCAGGAGGCCTACATCATTTCCGAAGGCTGTCACGAAGGTCAGGGCTACTTCTACAGCAAACCCCTGCCGGCACGGGAGCTGGGCGCCTACATGAAGCAGGCGCAGCGCAGCAATGCGTTGATTCTGTGATTAACCGATTCTGGCGCTATGACTGACCTCGCTGCGGTTGCATCCTGTAGGAGCGAGCATGCTCGCGATGGACGTTAACGATAACGCGGGCATTCAGTATGCCTGCGTTGTCTGGACCTCCATCGCGAGCATGCTCGCTCCTACAGGGACCGCGTGACCCCTGTTGGTTAATGCGAAATATTTCCAGCTGCAGCCCTTTACACATAATGCGAAAGATTTGCATTATGTGGCAGTTTTGCGCGCCTGGCGCGCCAATCCACCCCTATCGAAGCAGGATGTTCGCCATGATTCGTATGCCTCTGGCTACCGCCAGTCTGTTGGCCATCGCCATTTCCCTCGCCGGTTGCGGCGAAGGTAAAGACAAGGAAAAAGCGGCCGCACCTGCGCCGGCTGCCAGCACCGCTGCTGCCCCGGCTGCTCCAGCCGCCGCACCTGCCGCCGCCGGCAAAGTCGATGAAGCGGCCGCCAAGGCCGTTGTCACGCATTACGCCGACATCGTCTACGCAGTCTACAGCGATGCCGAATCCACCGCGAAAACCCTGCAAACCGCCGTCGACGCGTTCCTCGCCAAGCCGAACGCCGACACCCTGAAAGCCGCCAAGGCTGCCTGGGTCGCCGCGCGCGTACCTTACCTGCAGAGCGAAGCCTTCCGCTTCGGCAACACCATCATCGACGACTGGGAAGGTCAGGTGAACGCCTGGCCATTGGACGAAGGCCTGATCGACTACGTCGACAAATCCTACGAGCACGCCCTGGGCAACCCTGGCGCCACGGCCAACATCATCGCCAACACCGAGATCCAGGTCGGCGAAGACAAGATCGACGTCAAGGAGATCACTCCGGAAAAACTCGCCAGCCTCAACGAGCTGGGCGGTTCCGAAGCCAACGTCGCCACCGGCTACCACGCCATCGAATTCCTGCTCTGGGGCCAGGACCTGAACGGCACCGGCCCTGGCGCCGGCAACCGTCCGGCGTCGGACTACCTGGAAGGCACCGGCGCCACCGGCGGCCACAACGACCGTCGTCGCGCTTACCTCAAGGCCGTGACCCAACTGCTGGTCAGCGACCTGGAAGAAATGGTCGGTAACTGGAAGCCGAACGTGGCCGACAACTATCGCGCCGTCCTGGAAGCCGAACCGGCCGAAGCCGGCCTGCGCAAAATGCTGTTCGGCATGGGCAGCCTGTCCCTGGGCGAACTGGCGGGCGAGCGCATGAAGGTGTCCCTGGAAGCCAACTCGCCGGAAGACGAACACGATTGCTTCAGCGACAACACCCATTACTCGCAGTTCTACGATGCCAAGGGCATCCGCAACGTGTACCTGGGCGAATACACCCGCGTCGACGGCACCAAGATGACCGGCGCCAGCCTGTCGTCCCTGGTGGCCAAGGCCGATCCGGCCGCCGACACCGCGCTGAAAGCCGACCTGGAAGCCACTGAAGCGAAGATGCAGGTCATCGTCGATCACGCCCTCAAGGGTGAGCACTACGACCAGTTGATCGCCGCCGGCAACACCGCTGGCAACCAGGTCGTGCGCGACGCCATCGCCTCCCTGGTCAAGCAGACCGGTTCGATCGAAGCGGCCGCTGGCAAACTGGGCATCACCGACCTGAACCCGGACAACGCCGACCACGAGTTCTGATCGATTCCGCTCAGCAACGCCTCCTGAAAAAGCCCCGAATGTTCGGGGCTTTTTTATCCTGCCTGCCCCGCCTCAAGTGCGGATGATGAAGATCTCCACCGCCGCGCCGGCGACGGGCAGACGAACACCCCCTACCAGCGCCACAAGATCCCCACGAGCCTGGGCCTGAGTCACCAGGTTGCGGCTCACCGTGTCCATCAGATTGAGCTGCGGCACCGCGTGCGCGCTGCCATCGACCACGTCGCCGAGCACCCGGCGCAATGACAGCCAATACACCCGCGAATGCCCGGGCCAGCGGAACAACAGTTCAGAGCCCAGACGATAACCGGCAATCATCTGGTATCCGCTGCCGACCAGCCGTTGGCTCAACAACAGTCGCAAGGACTCTTCGGTGGCGGAGCGCATCACCGCGTGCAGCAGGCTTTCCGCCCCGACGGACTTGAGTTCCAGGCGGTTGAAGGCAGCGCTTGGGTCGCGCAGCAGCCACTGCCCGGCGGCGTTTCTCGGCGTGACCGGCAGCATCACCAACGGATCACCCGGCATCGTGGGCGCCGACGATCGCCTGCTCCAGGCCTTCAACGTGCGCCAAACGCTGGCGATACCCGACGCGGTCAGGCCGTTGGGGTTCGCCTGGTCGAACAGCGCCTGGGCAATGTGTTGCTGACTGGCCGGGCCGAACGTGGCAAACAAGTCCCCCACGTAGCGGCTGATGGTCTTCTCGAACAGCAGGCTGGACGAATTGATCCAGCGTTGATCGGCTGCGGCAAAAAAAACCGATCGCGGCTGGTTGTGCATATCCGTCCAGATCATGTGCTCGAACTGCGCGAAGCTGTTGATGTCGAGCCGGTCGTCGAACATGAACGCCAGATGCGGTGTCGCGTTCTCTCCCGATGGCAGGATCGGGTAATAGCGCTCGTCGATCTTGATGTAGTCGCGTCCCACCCGCCCCGGATCGCCACCGGTGCGCCGGTAGATGCCGAACTCGGTGTTGTGCAGATTCAGATCCGACGCCTCGATCCGTTGCCCCCAGTCGAGAAACCGTTCACCGGGCGCACGGCCAGGAACCGATGGCAATGGCGAGGCCGCACGCGGCTGGCTCGGACCTGCCCTCGGCACAGCCGGTGCGGACGGCTCGACAGCCACCCCGCCCCCGGAAAAACCGCTGGGCGTGCCATGTCCCGACAACCGCATGCGCAGGAGCGAGTCGCTGACCCGCAGGTAACGATTGAACGAATCCAGCGCCAGGCCTGAACCCAGGTGCTGGACAAAACTGAGCCCCAACTCGATCTCCCGGCCTCGCGGAAAGGCGAATGACTCGAACACATGGCGGGCTTGCGCTTCACTGAGGAAGGGACACAGGTCCCGCAGCGCCTCCTGGGGCGAAACCCCGCCCAGCCCCGGCGCGTCGGGGTGGGTGCCGGTCTCCCATTGTCCCTTGGATGTGCGGCGGATCGGCGCGTAATGCATCTGCAAGGGTTTGCGCGCATCCCGGATTCGCCACGCCTCTTCGAAACCCTCGTCAATGATCGAATACCAGTGTTTGCGGTCATTGAGGAAGTACTGCCGGGCGTTACCCTCTTTCGAGCGCTTGCTGTAGATGCCCTTGCCTTCCCAGCCGCC
The DNA here is from genome assembly GCF_041354075.1 of Pseudomonas fluorescens. Taxonomy (GTDB): domain Bacteria; phylum Pseudomonadota; class Gammaproteobacteria; order Pseudomonadales; family Pseudomonadaceae; genus Aquipseudomonas; species Aquipseudomonas fluorescens_CE. The sequence continues at coordinate 333,133 of NZ_JARZGC010000003.1, forward strand.
GAGCTCGACCACGCCCTGCGGTTTTTCCCTCAGGGCCATTTGCGGATTCAGGCTTCGACCACTCGCATCGGCTGTGGCGACACCCGCGCCCGTGCCGCGCAGAATCGATGCCGCCATCACCCCATCGATCAACACCCCGGTAAATTCCGCCAGGGCCCGGACAATATGGTGCGCCGCGCCGGCACGGTCGCCGATCTGCGCCGCGTCCACAGCGTTGAACACCGAGATCAGGCTCCTGGCGATGCCGACGGGCAGCGTGACATGCACCGGCAGCACCATGCTCAACACATCGGCCACGGTGGTGGCGATGAGCAGCCCGGTCTCGACATTGGTCTGGTGCGTGGTCGTGACCTGGGCCGCTGCATCGTTGATCGCGAAATTCGCTTCGACCTCGTACGCGTCTTCGAAGAGGTTGCCGGCGATACCGGTCATGTTGACCGTCGAGACATCGCCGCGGCCCTTGAGGGTCGCCAGTACCTGAGCTTGGTAGGCCCGATCCACGCGCCCTGCCAGATAGTCGCGCCAGGAACTGTTGTGCACGAAGTCGACCATCAGGCGCTCCTTGCGATACTCATGAAACACCCGACCGCCCGGGGCTCCCGGGGTGTAAACCACGACCGAACCAACCCCGGCGGACGCCGTGGCGAACAACAGCACACCGCGCACCCGTTGGCCGCGCAGCTGCAGGTACTGAACGACGACCCGATGACCTTCCACGGTTTGGCGCTGGTCGTTGTCCACCGGCGCATCGAGAACCACCTGCACCCAATGGAAGCCGCGCGCCAGGCGGTCGGGGAGAAAATCGCCGTTGATTCTGGCCTCGATGGCATCCAGTCGCAGTTGCCGCTCGATCAAGCCGGCGAACGACTGCTTGCGGGCAAGCGCCGCCGGCGAGCTGACCAGGCTCGACTTGAGAAAATCCTGATAGGCCTGACCGACGTTGGTGCTGCGGATCAGGTCCTTGACTTGCTGGAGGGTCAAATCGTTGTAGGCCGTCGCCGCTTCTGTTGTGGGCGTTCTGGAGGCGCCGGCCTTTTCCGGCGGCTCCACTTCGGCGGTTTTCAGACTCAGGCGGGTGTAACGGGTGAAGTTGTGATCAATGCCGGAGAGGTTATCCAGCGCCAGCTCCGTCAATGTCCGCTGTCGATGCTTGAAGCGAAAATCACCCGGATTGCGGATGGAGGTGCCGGGGGCCCCGGCGGGGATTGAGTTGATCGGCAGTTCGGGCTCGCGGGTGTGCACCACGATATCGTCCGGGTTCACGGTCAAGCCATACTGTGTTTCAAGCGCCGCGCGCAACTGCCGGTTGCTGTAGACCAGCAGCTCGCGCCGGTCACTGAACTGCGCCAGGGACGGCAGGCCTTCATACTCCGGCAGGCTGGCCAGGGACTCGGTGTAGCTTTTGAAAGCGGCGGCCCAGGCTTGTTGATCTGCGCGGCTCGCACCTTGCAGAAACGCGCTCAGGCGGGCCTTGCATTGTTTCCTGAGTCGCGCTTGCAAAATCGGCTGGATCTCGAAGGCACGGCACGGGTCAGCCACGCGGTCGATGGCGTCCGGCAGGTTCGCCATGTCCGCGTGCACGCCTTGCTTGACGTAGCGGGCGAAGGTCGATTCCAGGTTCTCAAGGACCCTCTGGCATTGCGATTCGATGCTGTAATCGAAGGGCGAATCCAGGCGCTCGAGGTATTTCACCCCATCCTGCTCGGGCGCCTGCTGCTGGAGGGCCAGCACCCTTGCCCGGTCCTTGTCAGCCACCAGGGCCAGCAGCGCGGCGAACTCGATGGCGTGGCTCAGGCGTCGATGCAGCTCGCGGTCGAGACGGGTCAGGGAGTCGAAGGCTTCCAGGCCGTTGTTCGGGGTAAACAGCAATACGGTGCCGACGTCGGCGTCGCGCTCCAGGGGCCGAACTTGCGGTGCGGTGACCTCGCTTTCCCATTGCACCCGGGCATGTTGCGGGTCTCGCGCGGTCAGGATGAAGGCGCCGTGCAGGGTGATTTCGCCGGGCGCCGCGTCGCTCAGGGCAACGGCATACACGCAGGGGCGAGCATCCTCCAGGGTCTGCCGGGACTGTGCATCCGGATGGCGCAGGACCGTTTCGAACAGGGCCACGGCACTGGCGCCGAGCAAACCGTCGAGCTTGAGCAGGGCCACTTCGGTTTTCAGTTGATCGATACGCGTCGCCACCAGCCACTGCCGGTACGTGCGCGCATCGGTCGGGCCGCAGGGCTGCGCCCAGTAACGCTGCACGTAGCGATTGAATTGCGCAGGCAATCCGAGCGCCAACCGGTCGAGAAAGGCATCGAACGCCTGCGGTTGGAGCGCGGTGTAAGGCAGCGCTTGGCCACCCGTGTCGGAGGCGCGTTCGAAGCGCACCTTGCGCGAGGCGTAGTTTGAAGCCTGCCCGCTGACGATCCGCCGCACCACCGCGTCCATCAGGCTCGGTGGCAGGGGCTGCGGGCCGGCGTCCCTGTTGGCGCAAGCGTTGGCCGGCGTATCGCCGCAGGACTCGGCCTGCGGCGGCTCATCACTGTTGATAAAGTTGCGCAACAGGTCGGGAGCAGGTGTCAGGCCGGGGAAGTGTTTGGCGAAAGCCTCGCCGACGAACGCGTGGAAATGGGGCCTGGCGGCCAACCGCTCGGCGATCTGCACGTCCAGCGCGGACAGGCGTTCCTGCAAGGTCGTCTGGGCAGGGCTGACGCGGGCGGACGCCAGGGCGGTCCGCGCTGAGGTTTGAACTTCATGCTGCATGGCGCAAAACTCCGGGAAAAGATCACCGGCATCCTGCCCGCGCGCCATTGACCGGGTGCGGTATATATCTATCCCTTGTCCATCCCTTGCGCAGGGTCAAGCAAACGATAATTCCTCTTATTCAATCCGCCCTGCCCTGTTAGACTTTGCGCCCTTGTTTTGCTCGTCTTGCAGGATGTCTGATGCCTTCGCTGCTTCTTCGCGTGTCCGCACTGTTTCTGGCCCTGGGCCTGAGTGCCTGCGATGACGCCCCGCGTTTTACCCAAGCCGAACCGGGTGAAGCCCGCTCCGGTGGCAGCACGACCGTGCGCAAGACCGACCAGAACGCGTTCTCCCTGCCCTCCGCCAACCTGCCGCCGTCCAGGCGCGTGGACTTCAGCGTCGGCAACAGTTTCTTCCGCAACCCCTGGGTGATCGCCCCGTCGACCACCACCGCGCGGGACGGCCTTGGCCCCTTGTTCAACACCAATGCCTGCCAGAACTGCCACATCAAGGACGGTCGCGGCCATCCACCCGCGCCCGATGCCAGCAACGCAGTGTCGATGCTGGTACGCCTGTCGATACCCGATGCGCCGGGCTACGCGAAAGTCATCGAACGCCTCGGCGTGGTCCCGGAACCGGTCTACGGCGGGCAATTCCAGGACATGGCCATCCCCGGCGTCGTCCCGGAAGGCAAGGTGCGGGTTGACTACACACCCGTGACGGTGCGCTTCAAGGACGGCACCGAGGTGGAGTTGCGCCAACCCAGTCTGAACATCACCCAGCTGGGCTATGGCCCGATGCATCCCGACACGCGTTTTTCCGCGCGGGTCGCGCCGCCGATGATCGGCCTGGGCCTGCTCGAAGCCATCCCCGAGGAAGCGATCCTGGCCAATGCCAGGGCACAGGCAAAAGACAACAACGGCATCGCCGGCCGGCCGAACCAGGTCTGGGATGATGCCGAGCAGAAAACCGTCCTCGGTCGATTTGGCTGGAAGGCCGGGCAACCGAATCTCAATCAACAGAACGTTCACGCGTTTTCCGGTGATATGGGCCTCACGACCCGTCTCAGGCCCTTCGATGACTGCACCGACGCGCAGACCGCCTGCAAGCAGGCGCCCAATGGCAATGGCCAGGATGGCGAACCGGAAGTCAGCGACAACATTCTGCGCCTGGTGCTGTTCTACAGCCGCAACCTCGCCGTACCGGCCCGTCGTGACGTCGGCGCGCCTGAAGTGCTGGCGGGTAAGAACCTGTTTTTCCAGGCCGGTTGCCAGTCCTGCCACACGCCCCAATACACCACCGCCGCCAACGCCGCCGAACCTGAACTGGCCAATCAAGTGATTCGCCCCTACAGCGATCTGCTGCTGCACGACATGGGCGACGGCTTGGCCGACAACCGCAGCGAATTCAAGGCCGGTGGCCGCGACTGGCGCACCCCGCCGTTGTGGGGCATCGGCCTGACGCAGGCAGTCAGCGGCCATACCCAGTTCCTGCATGACGGCCGCGCCCGCAACCTGCTCGAAGCCGTGCTCTGGCATGGCGGCGAAGCGCAGGCGGCGCAGCAACAGGTTTTATCTTTCAATGCCGAGCAGCGCGCTGCGTTGCTGGCTTTTTTGAATTCCCTTTAACACGCATCGAATCAGCGGGAGCCTTACATGTTCCGTCCCAAGCTACTGTTCACAAGCCTTGCCGCCCTCGCCCTCGGCGCCTGTTCGCCTCAGGACCCGCAGGCCGTCACCTCGGCGGCCATCGCCAAGTCGGTGATCCTGCCGACCTACACCCGCTGGGTCGAGGCTGACCGGCAGTTGGCCGTCAGCGCACTCGCCTATTGCCAGGGCAAGGAAAACCTCGACACCGCCCGCGCCGATTTCCTCCACGCGCAAAAAGCCTGGGCGGAACTGCAACCGCTGCTGATCGGTCCGCTGGCCGAGGGCAATCGCGCCTGGCAAGTGCAGTTCTGGCCGGACAAGAAAAACCTCGTCGGTCGCCAGGTCGAACAACTGGTCAGCGCCCAGCCGCAGATCGATGCCGCGGCCCTCGCCAAGTCCAGCGTGGTGGTTCAAGGCCTGTCCGCCTACGAATACATCCTGTTCGACAGCAAGCCGGATGTGGCCAACGCCGAGCAGAAAGCCCGCTACTGCCCGCTGCTGATCGCCATCGGCGAACGGCAGAAACAACTGGCTGAAGAGATCCTCAAAGGCTGGAACAACACCGACGGCATGCTCGCGCAGATGAGCAAGTTTCCGAACCAGCGCTACGCCGATTCCCACGAAGCTATCGCCGACCTGCTGCGCGTGCAGGTCACCGCGCTCGACAGCCTGAAGAAGAAACTCGGCACACCGATGGGCCGCCAGACCAAGGGCGTGCCGCAACCCTTCCAGGCCGATGCCTGGCGCAGCCAGTCGTCCCTGACGGGCCTTGAAGCCAGCCTCGCCGCCGCCAAAACCGTGTGGGAAGGCGTGGACAACAAAGGCCTGCGCGGCCTGTTGCCAAGCGAGCAGAAACCCCTGGCCGACAAGATCGACGCCGCTTACGCTGCGTCCCTGAAACTGTTCGCCAGCAACCAGCGCTCGCTGACCGAAATGCTCGGCGACGACGCCGGCCGCCAGCAACTCAACGACCTCTACGACAGCCTCAACGTCGTCCATCGCCTGCACGAAGGCGAACTGGCCAAGGCGCTGGGCATCCAACTGGGCTTCAACGCCAACGACGGTGACTGATGAGGGCAAGTGCCATGCTGCGCAGACAGGCTCTGACGTTAGGTAGTTTGCTGCTGGGCGCAGTGACGCTGGGCGGCTGGAAGCTGTTCAGGCAAAAGGACCAGAGCCCGCTGCTGCTCTCGGCGCGGGACGATGGCGATGGCAAGCATTACGCCGTCGGCTATCGGCTGGACGGCACCCGGGTGTTCGCCACCCAGGTCGGCCAGCGCTGCCACGACATCATCAATCACCCGACGCTGCCGATTGCCCTGTTCGTCGCCCGCCGGCCCGGCACCGAGAGCTACCTGATCGACCTGCGCGACGGCGCGCTGTTGCAGACCGTGGCCTCGCAGCCAAACCGGCATTTCTACGGCCACGCCGTGATCCACCACAGCGGTGACTGGCTCTACGCCACCGAGAACGACACCTCCGATCCGGGGCGCGGCCTGCTCGGCGTGTACAAGTTCGAAGGTGAGCGCCTGGTGCACAGCGGCGAGATGTCGACCCATGGCATCGGGCCGCATCAGGTCTCCTGGCTGCCCGATGGCGAAACCCTGGTGGTGGCCAACGGTGGTATTCGCACCGAGGCCGAAAGCCGGGTCGAGATGAACCTCGATGCCATGGAGCCGAGCCTGGTACTGATGCAACGCGATGGCACCCTGCTGAGCAAGGAAACCCTCGCGCAACAGATGAACAGCGTGCGCCATCTGGGCATTGCCAGCGACGGCACCATCGTCGCCGGCCAGCAGTTCATGGGCCCGTCTCACGAATCGTCGGAGCTGTTGGCCATCAAGCGTCCCGGCCAGCCGTTCGTGGCGTTCCCGGTGCCCGAGCATCAATTGCAGGCCATGGGGCATTACACCGCCAGCGTCGCGGTGCACAGTGACCTGCGCCTGGTGGCGTTGACGGCACCCCGGGGCAACCGCTTTTTCATCTGGGACCTGGACAGCGGTGAGGTGCGCCTGGATGCGCCGTTGCCCGATTGTGCCGGGGTGGGTGCGGTGGCCGATGGGTTTGTGGTGACGTCAGGCCAGGGCCGATGCCGTTACTACGATTGTCGCCAGGCAGACCTCGTTGCGAAACCGCTGGAGTTGCCGGCGGGGCTTTGGGATAACCATTTGCATCTGGTCTGAAGACGCCGTTTTGCGGTCACTGGAATAGCCTTCGCACAGGGAGTAATGTGCCGGACTGTCTCACCTGATTTTCTCCAAGGAAATGGAAATATGCTGCGTCGCCGCATGCTGATCATGTTGGGTATCGTTCTGTTGGTCGTGCTGGTCCTGGCCGGTTACAAGGCCTTCTCCATCTATACGATGATCCAGACCTTCTCCGCGCCGAAACCGCCGATCAGTGTCGCGGTGGCTGTGGCTGTCGAGCAACCGTGGCAGGCACGACTGCCCACGGTTGGCACGCTCAAGGCGTTGCAGGGCGTGGACCTGAGCCTGGAAACCGACGGCACGGTCATCGATCTGCAGTTCGAGTCGGGGCAGAAGGTCAAGGCCGGTCAGCCGCTTCTGCGACTCGACAGCAAGGTCGAGTCGGCACTGCTCGAAACGGCCGAGGCCGATCTCGGGCTGGCCCAACTCGATTATGGTCGCGGCAGCCAATTGGTCGGCAGCCAGGCCATTTCCAAAGGCGAGTTCGACCGACTGTCGGCGGTGCAGAAGAAGAGCAAGGCCACGGTCAACCAGCTCAAGGCAGCCCTCGGCAAAAAGAGTATCGCCGCGCCCTTCACCGGGACCATCGGCATTCGCCAGGTCGACATCGGCGACTACCTCGCCAGCGGCACCGTGATTGCCACCTTGCAAGACCTAAGCAGTCTCTACGTCGACTTCTTCGTACCCGAACAATCAGTGCCGAAAATCGGTGTCGGTCAACCGGTCGAGATCATAGTCGCCGCCTACCCGGCCCAGACCTTCCCCGGCACCATCAGCGCGATCAACCCCAAGGTGGAAAACAGCACGCGCAACGTTCAGGTTCGCGCCACCCTCGCCAACCCCGACGGCAAGCTGTTGCCGGGGATGTTCGCCAACCTGCAGGTGATGCTGCCCGACCCGCAACCGCGCGTGGTGGTGCCGGAAAGCGCGATCACCTACACGCTGTACGGCAACTCGCTGTACGTCGTTGCGCAGAAAAAGTCCGAAGACGGCCAGGTGGAAAAAAACGACAAGGGCGAGCCGATCCTCATTGCCGAACGTCGCTTCATCGAAACCGGCGAACGCCGCGACGGCGTGGTGATGATCACCAAGGGAGTGCAAACCGGCGAAAAAGTGGTGACGGCCGGCCAGATCAAACTGGACAACGGCGCGCACATTGCCATCAGCGACGACAAGAACTCAGGCGAGAAGAACAGCCCGCCGCGTGTGGACTGATCAAGGAATTCCCATGGCTTTTACCGACCCGTTCATCCGCCGCCCGGTGCTCGCCTCCGTGGTCAGCCTGCTGATCGTACTGCTGGGTTTCCAGGCCTGGAGCAAGCTGCCGCTGCGCCAGTACCCGCAAATGGAAAACGCTCTGATCACGGTGACCACCGCGTACCCCGGCGCCAACGCCGAAACCATCCAGGGCTATATCACCCAACCGATGCAACAAAGCCTTGCGAGCGCCGAGGGCATCGACTACATGACGTCGGTCAGTCGCCAGAACTTCTCGATCATCTCGATCTATGCGCGCATCGGCTCCAACAGCGACCGTTTGTTCACCGAGCTGCTGGCCAAGGCCAACGAGGTGAAAAACCAGTTGCCCCAGGACGCCGAGGACCCGGTGCTGAGCAAGGAAGCGGCCGACGCTTCGGCGCTGATGTACATCAGTTTCTTCAGCAAGGAGCTGAGCAACCCGCAGATCACCGATTACCTGTCGCGGGTGATCCAGCCCAAACTCGCCACGCTGCCGGGCATGGCCGAGGCCGAGATCCTTGGCAACCAGGTATTCGCCATGCGCCTGTGGCTGGACCCGGTCAAGCTCGCCGGGTTCGGCCTGAGCGCCAGCGACGTGACCAATGCGGTGCGTCAGTACAACTTCCTCTCCGCCGCCGGCGAAGTGAAAGGCGAGTACGTGGTCACCAGCATCAATGCGAACACCGAGCTCAAGTCCGCCGAGGCCTTCGCGGCGATCCCGCTCAAGGTCGAGGGTGACAGCCGCGTGCTGCTCAGCGATGTGGCGCGGGTGGAAATGGGCGCGGAGAACTACGACAGCATCAGCTCCTTCGGTGGCACGCCGTCGGTGTACATCGGCATCAAGGCCACGCCCGGGGCCAATCCGCTGGACGTGATCAAAGAGGTGCGCAAGATCATGCCGGACCTTGAGGCGCAGCTACCGCCGAACCTCAAGGGCGAGATCGCCTACGACGCCACGCTGTTCATCCAGGCCTCGATCGACGAAGTGGTCAAGACTCTGTTCGAAGCGGTGCTGATCGTGATCGTCGTCGTATTCCTGTTCCTCGGTGCGCTGCGTTCGGTGGTGATTCCGGTGGTGACGATCCCGCTGTCGATGATTGGCGTGATGTTCTTCATGCAGATGATGGGCTATTCGATCAACCTGCTGACCCTGCTGGCCATGGTGCTGGCCATCGGCCTGGTGGTGGACGATGCCATCGTGGTGGTGGAGAACATCCACCGGCATATCGAAGAAGGCAAGACGCCGCTGGATGCCGCCCTCGAGGGTGCCCGGGAAATCGCCATGCCGGTGGTCTCGATGACCATCACCCTGGCGGCGGTCTATGCGCCCATCGGCTTCCTCACTGGCCTCACCGGCGCGCTGTTCAAGGAATTTGCCCTGACCCTGGCGGGGGCGGTGGTGATCTCCGGCATCGTCGCGCTGACCCTGTCACCGATGATGTGCGCCGTGCTGCTGCGCCACGACGAAAACCCCTCGGGCCTGGCCCACCGCCTGGACCGGATTTTCGACAACCTCAAGCGCCGCTACCAGCGCATGCTGCATGGCACGCTGAACACCCGCCCGGTGGTGCTGGTGTTTGCGGCCATCGTGCTGTGTCTGATTCCGGTGCTGATCACCTTCACCAAGTCGGAGCTGGCGCCAGACGAGGACCAGGGCATCATCTTCATGCTGGCCAACGCTCCGCAGCCAACCAACCTCGACTACCTGAACACCTACACCAACGAATTCATCGACATCTTCAAGGCGTTTCCCGAGTACTACTCCTCGTTCCAGATCAACGGCTTCAACGGCGTGCAATCGGGGGTGGGTGGTTTCCTGCTCAAGCCCTGGAACGAGCGCGACCGTACCCAGATGGAAATTCTGCCCGAGGTCCAGGGCAAGCTCGAGGGCATCGCCGGCCTGCAGGTGTTCGGCTTCAACCTGCCGTCGCTGCCGGGCACCGGCGAAGGGCTGCCGTTTCAATTCGTGATCAATACCGCCAACGATTACGAGTCGTTGCTGCAAGTGATGGACCGGGTGAAGAAGCGGGCGATGGAGTCCGGCAAGTTTGCCTTCGTCGATGTTGACCTGGCATTCGACAAGCCCGAAGTGGTGGTCGATATCGACCGCGCCAAGGCCGCGCAGATGGGCGTGTCCATGCAGGACCTTGGCGGGACACTGGCGACGCTGCTGGGCGAAGCGGAAATCAACCGTTTCACCATCGAAGGCCGCAGCTACAAGGTCATCGCGCAGGTCGAACGGCCCTTCCGCGACAACCCGGACTGGCTGAACAACTACTACGTGAAGAACACAAAGGGTGAACTGCTGGCCCTGTCTACCCTGATCACCGTCACCGACCGCGCCCGACCGCGGCAGTTGAACCAGTTCCAGCAACTCAATTCGGCGATCCTCTCCGGGGTTCCGCTGGTGAGCATGGGCGAAGCGCTCGAAGCCGTGCGCCAGATAGCCCGGGAAGAAGCGCCGGCGGGCTTTGCCGTCGACTACGCCGGGGCCTCGCGACAGTACATTCAGGAAGGCAGTGCGCTGTGGGTGACGTTTGCCCTGGCCCTGGCGATCATTTTCCTGGTGCTGGCGGCGCAGTTCGAAAGTTTCCGCGATCCGCTGGTAATCCTGGTCACGGTGCCGCTGTCGATCTGCGGCGCGCTGCTCCCGTTGTTCCTGGGTTGGTCGAGCATGAACATCTACACCCAGGTCGGCCTGGTGACGCTGATCGGCTTGATCAGCAAGCACGGGATTCTGATCGTCGAATTCGCCAACCAGTTGCGCAAGGACAAGGGCCTGACACCCCGCGAGGCCGTCGAGGAAGCCGCGTCCATCCGCCTGCGTCCGGTGTTGATGACCACGGCGGCGATGGTGTTCGGCATGGTGCCGCTGATCCTTGCCACGGGCGCCGGTGCCGTCAGCCGATTCGACATCGGCACGGTGATCGCCACGGGGATGTCGATCGGCACGCTGTTCACGCTGTTCGTGTTGCCGTGCGTGTATACGTTGCTGGCCAAACCGGATAAGAACCTTGGGCGCTGATCCTGAACATGGCTCGCTCCCACCCTATCTTGCGCACATGAAAAAGGCCTCGCACTGGCGAGGCCTTTTTGGGGGCTCAATCGGGTCAACTTTGCGGCCTCAGTCCTTGAGAAAGTCCGAACATGAAAAGCAGCAGATCATGATCGGGCTGGGTGGCTACCGATGCCTTGGCGATGCGCGGCATCGGGCATCGGGCGTCCCCGTTTGCGGAACCGAGGAACTGCGTGCGCGGCTGTTCCCAAGCCGCCACTGCGAGTGAAGCAACTGCCAAGGCTCCTACCAGGAACACACCTCGTGCAATTTCTAGTTTCATCGCTATAAACCTTTGATAGCGCTGCCAAACGCCGTCTCATAAAAGTAGACGAGTTTTTCCCACTCAGGCGCACTGAACGACGAATGGCGGCGCAGTTGCTTCAGATCGTGGGAGGCGGCCTGATAAGCGGTCATTCGCCGTCGGCACTTCTCAAGATCGATCACCGCCGATTCGACCTGCGCCGCCTCGCCTTCACCGGTGACCCGAACAAAAACATGTTTCATGTAGAGGCAACTGTGCTGCCACCGCCCGTTGTGCATGAGCACCAGGTTCTCGGCCACTGCCTTGAGCACTCGGTCGTGCACCGCCTGACCGTGACGCTCACGCCCACCACCGGCGTACCAATGGGCGATTTCCTCGAACCCATCCAGAGATTGGGTGACCAGCAATGCGCGCCACTGATGGGCGGGATCGCGTTGTGCGCCGCAGAAGACGATTTCCGGCGCTCGCACGCCCAGCTTGCGTACGCCGATCAAGGCATCCCGCTCACGCAGGACCGTCGGCCGACCGAAAGGGTGCAGCCAGCTGCGATAGATATGCCCGGTCTGGCGCTTGGCATAAAGCAACTGACCATCGGTCGTCCTGATACGCTGTACGCCGCTTTCACCGCCACGACGGACATTGGGTTCTTCGACCCATTCGCCGCGTTGGTTCCAGTAGAAATCAAAGCGATCCTCAGAAGCGACGTCCGCTCCTACTGCACACTGCACTGCCATTGTGTTACCTCTTGCGTAATACGTAGACCCGCCACATGGCATAGAACGGTAGAAAGTCCAATCGTTCCTGGATACGAAAACCCGCCTGCTCAAATTCTTGTTCGACCGTAGCCGCCGGTAACACAAATCGATTTTGGTAACCTTCCTGCTCACGCTTAAGCTCGGAACGCTTGCGCTTCCACGCCTTGAAATTACCGTCGACCCAAAGAGACAGAATCACGCTGTCCCGGCTGACACGCTCGAATTCACGGAAAATAGCCAGTCGATGCTCGGCCTCACCGATGTGGTGCAATAAGCGCATGCAAAAAATGCTGTCGACGGCGTTATCAGGCAAGTCGATGTCGAACGCAGAAGTGTGCAAGGGTCGTACCCGTTTCACCACTTCGGCGGGTTGCCCCTCCAGCGCGGTCTTGATCATCGACTCGGAATTGTCCGCCCCGATGATCACGCGATTGGGTTTTTCTGCCAGCAAGGGCCAGAAACGCCCGGCGCCACAGGGTAAATCAAGGACCAGGCCGGGTTCACCGACCAGGGTCAATGCCTTGCGCGCCATCTGCTCGTCTCGCCAATGAGACAAGCGACGGCCCAGACCGTCCTGATGCTTGCGCAAATATTTCTGTGCGTGTGAATCGTCGTACTTTTCGGAAAAATCGAGCTTTATCGGGTCGGCCATCACCAGGCACTCCTGAACGTCTGATGCCACTACGTTAGGGAGCGGCGTGTCAGCGACAGGTCATGCCTTTGTGAAAAAAATGTCATGTAAAACCCTTTAATATTTCAAGGTTTTACAGGGTGACAGTGATGGCTGGGGGCCACAATTTTCAGTGGGTGATGCCCAGCTCTACCTGAAAACGGCAACCTTGGGGCTCCATCTGGGTCAGGCTGACGCTCCAGCCCTGGTTTTCGCAGATCCGCTGGACCAGCGACAGGCCCAGACCAAGGCCATCTCCGCGTTTTTCATTGCCTCGCACGAACGGCTCGAACATCGCTTCGCGTTTCTCTTCGGGAATCCCTACTCCACTGTCCTCGACCCGAAACCCTGTCGCCGTCAGGGTCAGGCGGATAAAACCCTGCTCGGTGTAATGCAGTGCGTTGCGCAGCAGGTTACCCATTACCGCCTGCAGCAGGGTGGCGTTGTAGCGGGTGTCCGAGGGATGACCAGGCTCGAAGATCAGCGACAGGCCCTTGGCCTCGATCGGCCCACGCCAGAGGTTGAGCAGCCCGTCAGCGACCTGGGTCAGCGACTGTTGCTGGGCGATACCGGCATCTTCGCGCTGCGCCCGGGCCAGCATCAGGAACGTTTGCACCAGCTCACGCATTTCTTCGCAGGCCCGGGCGATGCGCTGCACCTGTGCCCGTCCGCGCTGGTCAATGCCGGGGTTCTCCAGCAGCAGCTCACAGGAACTGGCCAGCACCATCAGCGGGGTGCGCAATTCATGGCTGACGTCGCTGGTAAACAGGCGCTCCCGGGTCAATGCCTGGCGCAAACGGCCAAGCGTGGCGTCGAAGGCCACCGCCAACTCGCCCACTTCATCGGCGGCGTAGTCCGGCGCCAATGGCGGTGCAAGGCCCAACAACTGGTCACGGTGACGGACCTGTCGCGCCAGCCGCACCACGGGCGCCATCACCTTGCGCGCCAGAATCCAGCCGAGAAACACCGCCAACGCCAGACTGAGCACGAAACCGACCAGCACGACGGCGAACAACACGCGCTCGCGCTCCTCGAAGTCGCTCTGGTCCTGCAGCAGTACATAGCGCCGGCCATCGACGACTTCGACCATGGCGTGATACGACAGCTGCTCGCGGAACACTTCGTGAAACCCCGGATCGAGGTGCCGCAGGTCCTTGGGCAACTCGAAGTCGCCCGGCCCGCCGCTGAAATAGAACAGCTGGTCCGGCTCGGGGCGATGGCTCCAGTCCGAGACGCTGTCCATCAGCAACAACCGTTGCAAATCACCGCCCAGTCCGGCGGAAATCAGTTTCTCTTCCACCAGGTGCACGGTTGCAACAATGCCCATGGCGAAAGCCCCGGCGACCAGCGCGCTCATCAGCGCAAAGGCGATGATGATCCGTTGGGCAAGGCTTTGCTTAAACTCCATCACGACCCTCGGCCAAGCGGTAACCCACACCATGCACGGTGTGCAGCAACGGTTTGGCGAACGGCTTGTCGATCACCTGACGCAATTGGTGGACGTGGCTGCGCAGGCTGTCGCTGTCCGGGCAATCATCGCCCCACAGGGCTTCTTCAAGAATTTCCCGGCGCAGGACGTGGGGGCTTTTCTGCATCAGCACGGCCAGCAACTTGAGGCCCACCGGGTTGAGCTTCAACAGACGACCTTCGCGGCTGACCTCCAGTGTGTCGAGGTCATAGCTGAGCCCGCCGACCTCCAGTGTGCGCCGACCGCCGCCCTGCGCCCGGCGCATCACCGCTTCGATACGCGCGGCCAGCTCCGACAGGGCAAACGGCTTGATCAGGTAATCATCGGCCCCCGACTTGAAGCCTTGCAGGCGGTCGTCCAGTTGATCCCGGGCGGTCAGCATGATCACCGGCGTGTCGCGGCGGGCATCTTCACGCAGGCGCTTGCACAGGGTGTAGCCATCGATGCCGGGCAACATGATGTCGAGCACGATCAAGTCGTAATGCTCGGTCGCTGCCAGATCCAGCCCTGACAGACCGTCCTGCGCGCAATCCACGGTATAGCCTTTTAGCCCCAGGTAATCGGCCAAGTTGGCCAGAATGTCGCGGTTGTCTTCAACCAATAGAATTCGCATGGGCACCTTCTCCGTACACAGTAACGGCCGTCTTGACCCGCGCAGCTTAAGGCCAAGTGTGGCTCAGGGCTAGGACCACGTGCAGCGCAAAAGCCCCCTTTTCAAGCCTTTTGACGCTTAACGACTTTTTCACCATCGGTTCACAAACAGGCGACACCCGTCAGCTCACACTCCGCGCGGCTGCGCTTTCCAGAACATTGACCGACCAAGGAACTGCCATGGTTTCGACCTCCGCCCGCCCCGCCTCTCGCCCGCTCGATTTCCGGGTGTGCCTGGGCGTTCCCCTCGTTGCGGCGATCATTCTGCTGCTGCTCGAACTGACGTCCCTGGACATGGACCTGGCCACGCTGTTCTACGACCCGACCGTCGGCGACTTTATCGGGCGCCACAGTTATTTCCTCGAAGACATCCTGCATGACCGCGCCAAGCAACTGGTCATTGCCTTCTCGGTGTTCGCCATCCTCGGCTTCATCGGCAGTTTTTTCATCGAGCGGCTGAAACCGTTCAAACGCGAACTGGGCTGCCTGGTGCTGTCCCTGGGAATGGCGACTTCGTTCGTCACGCCGGTCAAGGCGGTGACGGCGGTGCAATGTCCGTGGAGCCTGGAACAGTTCGGTGGTCACGAGCAATACAGTGAGCTGCTGAGCCCTCGTCCACCCACCGACAAACCCGGCCGTTGCTGGCCGGGCGGTCACGCCGCCACCGGTTTCACCCTGTTTGCGCTGTTCTTCGTGCTGCGCGATCGTCGCCCTCGCCTGGCCCGCCAGGCCTTTGTCTTCGCCTTTGCACTGGGCACGGTGTTTTCGGTGAGCCGGATGATGCAGGGCGCGCACTTTTTCTCGCACAACCTGTGGACCGCGATTTTCTGCTGGCTGATTTGCCTGGGGTCCTATTACTGGATCTTGTACCGACCGGCTTCCCGTGTTGAACACCTGACCAAGGCCGCACCGGCCAACGCCTGAAACAGGAACGGCGGCAATAAAAAACCCCGCCGGCTTTCGCAGGCGGGGTTTTTCCGTACGGGGTAAGGCTGGCTTACATCATGCCGCCCATGCCGCCCATACCGCCCATGTCTGGCATGCCGCCGCCAGCTGGAGCGTCTTTACGCGGTGCATCAGCGATGGCCACTTCGGTGGTCAGCAGCAGACCGGCGATGGAGCTGGCCGATTGCAGAGCCGAACGGGTGACCTTGGTTGGGTCCAGGATGCCCATTTCGATCATGTCGCCGTATTCGCCACTCGCAGCGTTGTAACCGTAGTTACCCTTGCCGTTCTTGACTTCGTTGACCACAACGCTTGGCTCGTCACCGCTGTTGGCAGCGATCTGACGCAGCGGTGCTTCGATGGCACGCTTGAGAACCGAGATACCCACGTCCTGATCAGCGTTGTCGCCTTTCAGTTCGGAAATGGCTTGCAGCGAACGGATCAGCGCTACACCACCGCCAGGTACCACGCCTTCTTCAACGGCTGCACGGGTAGCGTGCAGGGCGTCTTCAACGCGGGCCTTCTTCTCTTTCATTTCGACTTCGGAACCAGCGCCAACCTTGATCACTGCAACGCCGCCGGACAGCTTGGCCAGACGCTCTTGCAGTTTTTCACGGTCGTAGTCTGAGGAAGTTTCGGCCACCTGGGCACGGATCTGGGCGATACGGCCTTCGATGTCGCCCTGTACGCCAGCACCGTCAACGATGATGGTGTTTTCCTTGGACAGGGTCACGCGCTTGGCGTTACCCAGGTGCTCCAGGGTAGTGCTTTCCAGGCTCAGACCGATCTCTTCGGAGATCACGGTACCGCCGGTCAGAACGGCAATGTCCTGCAGCATGGCCTTGCGACGGTCGCCGAAGCCTGGCGCCTTGACGGCGGCGACTTTGACGATGCCACGCATGTTGTTCACAACCAGAGTCGCCAGGGCTTCGCCTTCAACGTCTTCGGCAATGATCAGCAGTGGACGACCGGCTTTGGCAACGGCTTCCAGTACTGGCAGCATTTCGCGGATGTTCGAGATCTTCTTGTCGACCAGCAGGATCAGCGGGCCGTCGAGCTCGGCCACCATGGTGTCCGGCTTGTTGACGAAGTAAGGGGACAGGTAGCCACGGTCGAACTGCATGCCTTCTACAACCGACAGTTCGTTTTCCAGGCCCGAGCCTTCTTCAACGGTGATCACGCCTTCTTTACCGACTTTTTCCATGGCTTCGGCAATGATGTCGCCGATGGAGTTGTCGGAGTTGGCGGAGATGGTGCCCACCTGAGCGATGGCCTTGGTGTCGGCGCATGGCTTGGACAGAGCCTTGAGCTCTTTGACGACCGCGATGGCCGCTTTGTCGATACCGCGCTTGAGGTCCATCGGGTTCATGCCGGCAGCGACGGCTTTCAGGCCCTCGTTGACGATCGCTTGAGCCAGAACGGTAGCGGTGGTGGTGCCGTCGCCTGCGTCATCGTTGGCACGGGAGGCAACGTCTTTGACCAGCTGCGCGCCCATGTTTTCGAAACGGTCTTCCAGCTCGATTTCCTTGGCTACGGAAACGCCGTCCTTGGTGATGGTCGGAGCGCCGAAGCTCTTCTCGATGATCACGTTACGGCCTTTCGGGCCCAGGGTCGCTTTTACCGCGTCAGCCAGGACGTTGACACCGGTAAGCATTTTCTTGCGGGCGGAATCGCCGAATTTAACGTCTTTAGCAGCCATGATCGATATTCCTTAAATACTTTGTAGTAACGGGAAAATGAGCGGGGAATCAGCCTTCGATAACAGCGAGAATCTCGTTCTCAGCCATTACCAGCAGGTCTTCGCCGTCGACTTTCACAGTGTTGCTGCCGGAGTAAGGACCGAACACAACCTTGTCGCCCACTTTTACGGACAGTGCACGCACTTCACCGTTGTCCAGAACGCGGCCGCTGCCTACAGCGAGGATTTCGCCGCTGTTGGCTTTTTCGGCAGCCGAACCTGGCAGGACGATACCGCCAGCGGTTTTCTTTTCTTCTTCGCTGCGACGGATGACGACGCGGTCATGCAGAGGACGAAGCTTCATTGTCGATCTCTCCTAATTGTGGTTTTCATCGGCCGGTGTAATCCCGGCGGGTTTAACAAAGTCCGGCGGTGCCGGTTGCGGTTCGACGAGCGAACCGCTGAAGTCTGTCTGGCGCATTCGCCAGAAACCTTGCGGTGACCGTTACATAAGGGCGCATAAGCTTATTACAAGGGCCGGCCACGAAATTTTTTAATCGATGGCCGAAAAGGAACACGGCACCCGAAGGTGCCGTGCAGTTGAAACGACTTACTTGGGATCGCGGTGTTCGAATTCGCCTTCGATCACTTCCGGCTCACGTCCCAGGGGCTCGCGCGGAGCAGGACCGCCCCGTGGCTGGAGGTCATCGGCGAAGGCCCGTTGACGGACCGCCGCTTCTTCGGCGCGCTGACGCATCTTGTTGGCCAGCAGCCGACGAGAGAACGGCAGCAGCAGGACCAGGCCCAACACGTCGGTGACGAAGCCCGGCAGGATCAGCAGGCCGCCGGCCAGCGCCAGCATCAGGCCCTCGAGCATGGTCTGGGCCGGCAGTTCGCCACGGTTCAGGCTTTCACGCGCACGCAGCGCAGTGGCCAGGCCGGCGATACGCAGCACGAACACACCGAGCATCGAGCCGAGAATGACCAGCAGCAGCGCCGGAAAAAACCCGATCGCTGCGCTCACCTTGACGAATACGAACAGCTCCAACACCGGAAACAGTACAAAGAGCAATAAAAAAGGGCGCATCAAATGGTTCCTCAACGCAAGAATGCCTTGCCAGTCTTCCCTAGATGACGTCACCGATTCGTGAATTCAAGCGTCGACCGCTGCATTTTTCGGCCACTGCTCGGCGTGAGCCAGGAAAACCAAGGCTTCGCGCACTTGTGTCGGCGTATTACATGGGGCTTGGAACGGCAGCCAGTAAAGCCCCTGGCCGATGCGCAGGTGCATGCCTTCGGTGTCGATGCCGGCCAGTTGCGCCGGTTCGCTCGTCGGCAGTCCGGCGAGGTCGACGTAGTGCGCGATGGCCTTGGCGTGATCGGCGTTCATGTGCTCGACCATGCTCACTTCCGCCTTGCCTGCGAAGGGATTGGCCAGGGTCAGTTGATCGACCCAGTGAATCGCGCCAAACCCGCCGATGTAACGGTGGCGCACCGGTTTGAGCACCCAGAAATCGAAATCGTGGGCCTTGTGATAGTTCTGCGACTCCGGGAAGTAGCGATAGTAACGTTCGGCCGCGCTGTCGATCTCGGCAGTGTCCTGCAGTTGCTGCGCCTCGGCGAGGTAAGTCAGGCGACCGACGGCCTGCACATCCTCGGCACCGCGCTCGCCGACGAACAGCGAGCACTTCGGGTCTTTCTGCAGGTTGTGCGTGTGCTGGGCGATGCGGCTGATCAGGATCAGCGGGCGACCCTCCTCGTCCAGGCAGTAGGGCACCACGGAGCCGAACGGAAAGCCGGGCATGGCTTTGGAGTGCGTTGACAGCACTCCGCGGTATTCCTTGAGAAGCAATTCTCGGGCATTCTTGGCCGCTTCAACGCTCAATTTATGACTCCTTATAAAGAATCCGTCGTAAAAACGGACGGGCGTCTGGTGAAAGTTCCAGAGCGCCATCGAGGCAAACTCTCATGTGCAGCCAGGTCACGACGGGCGCAGATCGAGAACGCTCGACAAGGAACACCACTCCATCTGCTACCGGGGCATGCCCATGCAACTCACTGACAAAGTAATCATTATCACCGGCGGTTGCCAGGGTCTGGGCCGCTCCATGGCCGAGTATTTCGCCGACAAGGGCGCCCGGCTGGCCCTGGTCGACCTGAACCAGGAAAAACTCGACGAGGCGGTTGCCGCGTGTAAGGCCAAGGGCGTCGAAGCCCGCGCCTACCTGTGCAACGTCGCCAATGAAGAACAGGTGACCCACATGGTCGCCCAGGTGGCCGATGACTTCGGCGCGATCCACGGTTTGATCAACAACGCCGGCATCCTGCGCGACGGCCTGCTGCTCAAGGTCAAGGATGGCGAGATGAGCAAAATGAGCCTGGCGCAATGGCAGGCGGTGATCGACGTCAACCTGACCGGCGTGTTCCTGTGCACCCGTGAAGTGGCGGCGAAAATGGTCGAGCTGAAGACCGCCGGCACCATCATCAACATCTCGTCGATTTCCCGCGCCGGCAACATCGGCCAGACCAACTACTCCGCCGCCAAGGCCGGTGTCGCGGCCGCGACCGTAACCTGGGCCAAGGAGCTCGCGCGTTACGGCATTCGTGTCGCAGGGATCGCGCCGGGGTTCATCGAAACCGAAATGACCCTGGGCATGAAACCCGAGGCACTGGAGAAAATGACCGCCGGAATTCCCCTCAAGCGCATGGGCAAACCGCAGGAAATCGCCCATTCGGCGGCGTATATCTTCGAGAACGACTACTACACCGGGCGGATTCTGGAGATGGATGGCGGGTTGCGTCTCTAAGGCCACTCCATAACCAATGTGGGAGCGAGCCTGCTCGCTCCCACAGGGGGTTCAGCGCTTACAGATCAATCGTCACTGATGCTGATATTCGGCATCGCCGGCGACATCGCTTCCTGCAACACGATCCGCGCGCCGACATGGCGGGCCAGTTCCTGATAGACCATGGCGATCTGGCTGTCGGGCTCGGCAATCACGGTCGGCTTGCCACCGTCGGCCTGCTCGCGAATGACCATCGACAGCGGCAAAGATGCCAGCAGCTCGACACCGTACTGCTCGGCCAGCTTCACGCCGCCGCCTTCACCGAACAGATGCTCGGCATGCCCGCAGTTGGAGCAGATGTGCACGGCCATGTTCTCGACCACGCCCAGCACCGGGATATTGACCTTGCGGAACATCTCCACGCCCTTGCGCGCATCCAGCAGCGCCAGGTCCTGCGGGGTGGTGACGATGACCGCGCCGGCCACCGGGACTTTCTGCGCCAGGGTCAACTGGATGTCGCCGGTGCCTGGGGGCATGTCGATGACCAGATAATCCAGATCGCCCCAGGCCGTTTGCGTCACCAGTTGCAACAGCGCCCCGGAGACCATCGGGCCGCGCCAGACCATCGGCGTGTTGTCGTCGGTCAGGAATGCCATGGACATCACTTCCACACCATGGGACTCGATCGGCACGAACCATTTCTGATCCTTGATCTTCGGCCGGGTGCCTTCGGCAATGCCGAACATGATGCCCTGGCTCGGACCATAGATATCCGCATCCAGAATCCCCACCCGGGCGCCTTCCCGAGCCAGGGCCAGCGCAAGGTTGGCTGCGGTGGTGGACTTGCCTACGCCGCCCTTGCCGGAGGCCACGGCGACCACGTTCTTGACGTTGGCCAGGCCCGGAATCTGTGCCTGAGCTTTGTGGGCGGCGATCACGCTGGTGATCTCGACACGGGCGCTCGCCACGCCGTCGAGGCCTTCGATGGCCATTTGCAGCATCTGCGACCAGCCGCTCTTGAACAGGCCGGCGGCGTAGCCCAACGCCAGCTGGACGCTGACGCGGTCACCCTGGATGTCGATGCTGCGCACACACCCGGCGCTGACCGGGTCCTGGTTCATATAAGGGTCGGTGTATTGACGAAGGACGGCTTCCACCGCTGCGCGATTGACGGCGCTCATGGGCAACTCCAATAGCAAGACTGGAAAATCAGGCGGCTATCGTACCTGTTCTGGCGTGCGCGCGGCATGCTTTCAGGATGTGACAGGTACCCGTTGTTCGTCCCCGGAGTCCGGTCCCGGGGGTGAAAAATAGTCGCCGGCGCTTTATAGTGGCCGACCTCCGTTTCATCAAGTAGCCGAGCCCCATGTCCGAGCCACGCCAGATCCTCGTCACCAGCGCCCTGCCCTATGCCAATGGTTCGATCCATCTTGGCCACATGCTGGAATACATCCAGACCGATATGTGGGTGCGCTTCCAGAAGCACCGCGGCAACCAATGCATCTATGTCTGCGCCGACGACGCCCACGGTTCGGCGATCATGTTGCGCGCGGAAAAGGAAGGCATCACGCCGGAACAGCTGATCGCCAATGTCCAGGCCGAACACAGCGCCGACTTTGCCGATTTCCTGGTCGACTTCGACAACTTCCACTCCACTCACGCCGAAGAAAACCGTGAGCTGTCGAGCCAGATCTACCTGAAGCTGCGCGACGCCGGGCACATCGCCACGCGCTCGATCACGCAGTATTTCGACCCGGAAAAGAAAATGTTCCTGGCCGACCGCTTCATCAAGGGCACCTGCCCGAAATGCGGCACCGAAGACCAGTACGGCGACAACTGCGAAAAATGCGGCGCGACCTATGCGCCCACCGACCTGAAGGATCCGAAGTCGGCGATCTCCGGCGCCACCCCGGTGCTCAAGGACTCCCAGCACTTCTTCTTCAAGTTGCCGGATTTCCAGGAGATGCTGCAGACCTGGACCCGCAGCGGCACCCTGCAGGACGCCGTGGCCAACAAGATCGCCGAGTGGCTGGATGCCGGCCTGCAGCAGTGGGACATTTCCCGCGATGCGCCGTACTTCGGCTTCGAGATCCCGGACGAACCCGGCAAGTATTTCTACGTCTGGCTGGACGCGCCGATCGGCTACATGGCCAGCTTCAAGAACCTGTGCGACCGTACGCCGGAGCTGGACTTCGATGCGTTCTGGAACAAAAATTCCACCGCCGAGCTGTACCACTTCATCGGCAAGGACATCGTCAACTTCCACGCGCTGTTCTGGCCAGCGATGCTCGAAGGTGCGGGTTACCGCAAGCCGACCGGGATCAATGTGCACGGCTACCTGACCGTCAACGGCCAGAAAATGTCCAAGTCCCGCGGCACCTTCATCAAGGCCCGGACTTACCTGGAGCACCTGTCGCCGGAATACCTGCGTTACTACTACGCCGCCAAACTGAGCCGTGGCGTCGATGACCTCGACCTGAACCTCGAAGACTTCGTGCAGAAGGTCAACTCCGACCTGGTCGGCAAGGTCGTCAACATCGCCAGCCGCTGCGCCGGTTTCATCCACAAGGGCAATGCCAGTCTGATGGTCGACAGCAATGCGGCCCCGGAACTGACCGAAGCCTTCCTGGCCGCTGCGCCAGGTATCGCCGATGCCTATGAAGCCCGCGACTTCGCCCGCGCCATGCGTGAGATCATGGCCCTGGCCGACCGCGCCAACGCCTGGATCGCCGACAAGGCGCCCTGGTCGCTGAACAAACAGGAAGGCAAGCAGGACGAGGTCCAGGCCATCTGCGCCACCGGCGTCAACCTGTTCCGCCAACTGGTGATCTTCCTCAAGCCGGTGCTGCCACTGCTGGCCGCCGATGCCGAAGCGTTCCTCAACGTCGCGCCGCTGACCTGGAATGACCATGCGACATGGCTCGGCAACCATCAGTTGAACGAGTTCAAGCCGCTGATGACTCGAATCGACCCGGTGAAAGTCCAGGCCATGACCGACGCCTCGAAGGAAGACCTGACCGCCAGCCAGACCGACACCGGCGCCGCCGCACCGGCCGGCAACGGCGAACTGGCCAAGGACCCGCTGTCGCCGGAAATCGACTTCGACACCTTCGCCGCCGTCGACCTGCGCGTGGCGCTGATCGTCAAGGCCGAAGCCGTGGAAGGTGCCGACAAGCTGCTGCGCCTGACCCTCGACATCGGCGACGAACAACGCAACGTGTTCTCCGGCATCAAGAGCGCGTATCCGGACCCGTCCAAGCTCGACGGTCGCCTGACCATGATGATCGCCAACCTCAAGCCGCGAAAAATGAAGTTCGGCATCTCTGAAGGCATGGTGATGGCAGCCGGCCCCGGCGGTGAAGAAATCTACCTGCTCAGCCCCGACAGCGGCGCCAAGCCAGGTCAGCGCATCAAGTAAGGTCTCGCGCTGACCCATCCCACAGTCGTGCCTGGCGCGCCTGTGGGATTTTCATATCTGGCCCACCCTCCGTCCTTGCCGGATAATGCCTAAGCTTTTTAGACCACCCGTTAAAAAGCCTTCCTTTTTTCCGGCACGATCATGACCGAGATTGTTCTCACACTCATCAGCACCGCCCTGATCAACAACTTCGTGTTGCACTGGCCGTTGGGCGTCGACCCGCTGCTGGCGAGCGAACGCGGCCGGGTACATGCATTGGGGATTGCCACGACCTGCCTGATGCTGATCGTCGCTCTGCCGGCCCATGCGCTTTACCATTGGCTGCTGGTGCCGCTGGGGCTGGATTCGCTGCGCTTGTTCGTGTTCCTGCCCCTGAGCGTGCTGTCGATCGCGCCGCTGCTGAAGGTGTTGACGAAGGTGTTCCCGACGCTGTCGTTCGACGGTCTCTGGCCGCTGCTGCTCGGCAATGCCGGCGTGCTGGGGCTGGCACTGCTCGACAGCCGTGACGACCACGGCATTTTTTCCGCCACGGCCCAGAGCATCGGCGCCGGGCTGGGATTCTGGCTGGTGCTGAGCCTGTTCTGCGACTTGCGCCAGCGCACCCTCGATAACGATGTTCCCCTGCCCTTTCGCGGCCTGCCCATCGACCTGATCGGCGCCGGATTGATTGCAGTGGCTTTTCTCGGATTCAACGGACTGATCAAAACATGAGTCTGATTCAACGCATCGACGCCCTGCTGCCGCAGACCCAGTGCGGCAAGTGCGGGCACGCCGGATGCAAACCCTACGCCGAGGGCATTGCCGACGGCGAGCCGATCAACAAGTGCCCGCCCGGCGGCAGCGAAACCATCTCGGCCCTGGCTGAACTGCTGAAAGTCCCGGTGCTGGAGCTGGACGTCAGTCGCGGCTCGGCCCCGGCGCAAATAGCCTATATCCGCGAGGCCGAATGCATTGGCTGCACCAAGTGCATCCAGGCCTGCCCGGTCGACGCCATCGTCGGTGCTGCGAAGTGGATGCACACGGTCATCGTCGACGAATGCACCGGTTGCGACCTGTGCGTGGCCCCCTGCCCCGTGGACTGCATCGAAATGCGGCCCTTGCCGGCAGCGACCGTGATACCGATCGTCGGTGGCCTGGCGTTCAGCCTCGAAGCGCAACAGGCACGCGCCGCCAAACGCGACCACGCCCGCCAGCGCTTCGAACGGCGCAACGCCCGCCTGCAGCGCGAGGAAGCGCAGAGACTCGCCGAGCGTCAGGCCCGGGCCCAGCGTGTGACTCAGCAGGCCGAAGCCCCGGCACTCGATCCGGTTCAGGCGGCGCTGGAAAGGGTCCGCGCACAAAAGGCAGCGAAGGCCGATGCGGACTTGAAGAAAGCCAAAATCGATCTGGCGATGAGTCGCACGCAACTGAACAGATCGCTCAAGGCATTCGGGCATCCGCCGACGTTCGAGCAACAGTCGCAACTGATCATCCTGCAACAGCAGTTCGAAGCCGCAGAACACGCCTTGTTGCAGTTGGAGAGAAGCATGCCGTCGACGTCCAGACCCGAAGCCCCGGCCCCGACTCCGCCCCCGGCCAAGGATGCCGAGCTGAAGCGGGCGAAAATCCAGTTGGCCACCCGACGCGCTGAACTCAAGAAGGCGCAGGCCAGCCAGGCACCTGCTGCGCAGCTCGACGCGTTGCAGCGCGCCCTCGCCGAGGCCGAGAAAACCTTGCATGCGGCGGAAGACGCCAGCGACCAGCCATTGCCGGATCTGGTGCGCATCGAAAAGCGCCCCATCGATAACCAGCTTCGACAACTGAAAACCGAATTGGCCTACGCGCGCGCCGAGGTCAGCAAATTGCAACGACGCGCCGACACCCCCGCCGAGTTGCTGGACAAGGCGCGCGTTCGCCTGCAGGAAGCCCAGCGCCAGGTGGATAGCCATGTCGCCCCTTGAACCGGTGGACGAACGTCTTCAACAGGCCATGAGGCTGGTCTTGCTGGCCACGGTGCCAGGCATTCTGATGTCGTTCTGGTGGTTCGGCTGGGGCATCTTGATCAACCTGCTATTGGCAGGAACGGCCGCACTGGCCGTCGAAGCGGCTACCCTGAAGCTGCGCGGACGCGAAGTGCTTCCTGCCTTGGGCGACGGCAGTGCGCTGGTCACGGCAACGCTGCTCGCCCTGGCCTTGCCGCCGTATTGCCCCTGGTGGCTGACCGTCTGCGCCGCAGCATTCAGCCTGGTCGGCAAGCAATTGTATGGCGGCGTGGGGAAAAATCCTTTCAACCCGGCCATGCTCGGCCTGGCCCTGGTGCTGGTGACATTCCCCCAGCCGATGAGCCAATGGCCGTCGCCTCATGCCATGGACCTGTTCGGCAGCGTGCAACGGGTGTTCGGTTTCATGCCCGGCCCAACCCCGGATGCGTGGGCGCAGGCCACGGCACTGGACAGCCTGCGCATCAACAAAAGCCTGACCGTTGACGAACTCTTCGCCAGCAGCCCGGCGTTCGGTCATCTGGGCGGGCGCGGCGTGGAATGGATCAACCTGGCGCTTCTCGTCGGCGGCCTGTTTCTTCTGCAACGACGGGTGTTCACCTGGCATGCACCGGTCGGCATGCTCGCCAGCCTGTTCGTCATCAGCCTGCTGTGCTGGAACGGCTCGGGTTCGGACTCCCATGGTTCACCGCTGTTTCATTTGCTCAGTGGCGCCAGCCTGCTGGGCGCCTTCTTCATCGTCACCGAACCGGTGTCCGGCGCAAAAAGCCCCGGCGCCCGCCTGCTGTTCGGGGCCGGGGTCGGATTGCTCACCTACCTGATCCGTACCTGGGGTGGTTACCCGGACGGCGTGGCGTTTGCGGTGCTGTTGATGAACCTCTGCGTTCCGTCGCTGGAGCGGTTTGTCGCCTCGCGGCCAGCGCGGGTAGCGCCATGAACCGAGTGTCGAGCTGGGTGCTCGTCGGGCTGCTGGCTGGCCTGGGAATGGGCGCCACCTACCTTGCGCAACAGGGCAGCGCGTCACGCATCGCCGCCGAACAACGCGAGATCGATAGCCGCAAGCTGCTGGACCTGTTGCCCGCCGACCGTTACGACAATCATCCGCTGGAACAGCCGTTGCCGCTGGACAATACCGCATTGACCAACAGTCGCCTGCTGGGCGGCTATCTGGTGACCCGCGCCGGCCACCCGACCAGCGTTTTGCTGCGCAGCCAGACAACCGGCTATGTGGGCAGTATCGACCTGTTGATCGCCATCGACAGCACGGGCAGGTTGCTCGGGGTCAAAACCCTCAGTCAGACAGAAACCCCGGGGCTGGGCGCGCGGATCGCCGAGTGGCCCAATGCGTGGCTCGCGGTTTTCACCGGAACATCACGCAGCGAACCGCCCGACAATGGTTGGGCCTTGAAAAAGGATCAGGGCCAGTTCGACCAGATCGCCGGAGCGACCATCACTTCGAGAGCGGTGATCAACGCCATCCACGACGCCTTGCGCTATTTCGATGAACATCGGCAACGATGGATCGGGACCCATGAATAAGCCATCGACACTGCAGAATTCGCTGATGCTCGCCCCGCTGATCGGGGCGACCGACGCCTGGACGACCGCGTTGGAACTCTATGTGATGTTTGTCGTGCTCATCAGCGCCTACGGCATGGGCATGCAGCGGTTGCGCGACAGGCTCCCGGCGCCCGCACGGCTGATCGCCGGCCTGATGCTCGCTGCCACATTGACTGCGTGCGCAGAAATCGCTGCTCAGGCCTGTTCGTTGCAGTGGCATCAGCACGCTGGGGTCTATGCCGGGTTGATTGCCCTGCAATGCGTCGTTCTGGAGCACACAGGCTTCTTCCGGTCTCCATGGCGTGATCGCCTGCGCCTTTGTGGCCTGTTCGGTGCCTTGATGCTGGGGTTGAGCGTATTGCGCGAATTGCTCGGCAACAGTGGCCTGCACTTGGCTGCCCTGGTACCCGGTGGGTTCATTTTGCTGGGGCTGCTGATCGCTGCCTGGCAGGCCTGGTCTCGCCCGAACTCTTCACACTGATTGTTTTCGAGGAAACTCACTGCCCATGAATGCTGCAAAACGTCTGGAAATTTTCCGCAGGTTGCATGAAGACAACCCGGAACCGAAGACCGAACTGGCCTATTCCACACCGTTCGAATTGCTGATCTCGGTGATTCTCTCCGCGCAATCGACCGATGTCGGCGTCAACAAGGCGACAGCCAGGCTGTACCCGGTCGCCAATACCCCTGCGGCCATCCATGCGTTGGGGGTGGAGGGGTTGTCGGAGTACATCAAGACCATCGGCCTGTTCAACAGCAAGGCGAAGAACGTGATCGAGACCTGTCGCCTGCTCGTGGAGCGCCATGGTGGCGAAGTACCGCAGACTCGCGAAGAACTCGAAGCGCTGCCGGGCGTGGGCCGCAAGACCGCCAACGTCGTGCTCAATACCGCGTTCCGCCAACTGACCATGGCCGTGGACACCCACATTTTTCGCGTCAGTAATCGAACCGGCATTGCACCTGGCAAGAATGTGGTCGAAGTGGAAACGAAGCTGATGAAGTTCGTGCCAAAGGAATTTTTGCTCGATTCCCACCATTGGCTGATCCTGCACGGGCGCTACGTCTGCCTGGCTCGCAAGCCTCGCTGTGGCAGTTGCCGGATCGAAGACTTGTGCGAGTACAAGCACAAGACCTCGGACGATTGAAGCACTATTAGGTTTATTGATTTATCGATTGAAAAAATCTTTTTTACCCGGCAGGAGATTGTCGATATAAGGAGCGCCAAAGGCAGTCCAAGCCTGGAGTTAACCTTATGAGCACCGGTAAAGAGCAATTGGAAGTGGAAGACGACTTCACACCGGGTGAAGCCGAAGACGCGGATCCTGTGGTTGAAGTGGCAAAGACCAACCTGAGCAAACGCCGCACCATCGATAACCTGCTGGAGGAGCGCCGACTGCAGAAGCAATTGGCCGATTACGATTTTGACTTATGACACCTGAAAGCCTCCATGCACGGAGGCTTTTCTTTATGTGCGAAATCCTGAACCACTTGCCCAGGCCCCCTGATGCCGGAGTGCCGTCACACCAGCCCATTGCGTTGAGCCAACTCGATCAGGTCCACCAGGGATCGCGCATTGAGCTTCAAGAGCAGGCGAGTCTTGTAAGTACTGACGGTTTTGTTGCTGAGAAACATACCGTCGGCAATTTCCTTGTTGGTCTTGCCCCGGGCCAACTGCTGCAGCACCATCATCTCTCTGCCGGACAAACGATCGACCATATCGGCTTCACTGGCGTTACCCAGACTCGAACGAACAGTATGCAACGCTTGATTGGGGAAATAACTGTAGCCTGACAATACTGCTTTTATTGCACTGAGCAGTTCAGTCAGGTCCTGTTGCTTGCACACATATCCGGCTGCACCCGACTGCATGCAACGCATTGAAAAGTGCCCAGGCGCCTGGGAAGTCAATATCAGTACTTTCATGGGCATCGCTGCCGATACCAGCCGCGCAATGACTTCCAGTCCATCCAGCTTCGGTATTCCTATATCCAGAATGACAATATCCGGCATATGTTCACGAGCCAGTTGCAATGCGTCCACGCCATTGTCTGTTTCGGCAATGACTTCGTAGCCATGACGCTCCATCAGCATACGCACCGCAAGCCGAATGACGGGGTGATCATCCACGATCAGCACTTTATTCATGGGCAGGTCCAATTTCGCTGTTCGAATTTTTAGAGCCAGCACAATAGCCTAGTCGTTTCACCCATGGCATGCCGCCCCCCCCGGCCACCCGCAGCGAGAGACATTCCCTACAAATAACGCGGAATATTCTTACAGGAAATCTTCGAAACCTGCGCGTTGGAAACTTTATTTGCCTTACGCCGTTTCACCCTTCAACAATTTCTTGTATCAATTTACTCCCCCGACAATCCGATATTAACCAGCCTTCCAGGCACAGCGCCCAACGACAATTGCGCTACGCTGGATGATAACCGCCCGTTCGTCATTAACACAGCCCCACAGACACATGAATGTTTACCAAATGACTTTCAATAAACTCGACAAAACCAAAGCAGGTCTATCCCTGATATTAATCCACCGCTAACATGACGACCGCAAATAATAAACCCACCCAATAACCCAACGAGAAAAGATAAACTTATATGAGTGTAAAAGATGAAAAACTTAAAACAAAGAATCACCAACCCCATGACGATAATCGCCATATTCGCAACACTGTCTGAAACTTCGGCGGCAGTCTCCCTGCCCTTTCTCGACAACGAAGAGCGAGCCGTCTATATCTGGTTTTTGATCAGTTTTCCGTTTTACTTGCTGTTATTGTTCTTCGCCACACTCAACTTCAACTATCGATCGCTGTACGCGCCATCCGATTACGAGAAGGGAGAACATTTCATCAACGCGCTGGAGTCGGCTGAACGTCCGGAAACAGCACAAGGTCCACCGGACGAGGATCACCCCCGCAAACACCTTTGCATTCAGCACCACATCGAGTTGCCGGAACGACTGAAGGACCTGCACATCGTCGATGCACGCGGCATAAACAGGAAGATTGAATTTCGTGAACTGTTGAAAAAGATCCACCCGGCCAAAGCGCAGTCAGCTCGGGTCGTCGTGTTTCTCATCAGTGGCGAAGCGGAGAATGACCTGAAAGAAGGGGCGTTCAGTGTGTTCAGGCAGTTCAAGAAACGCGGCGGATTGCCGTTTTGCGTGGCTTACAACCTGAGTTCTCACGACATCACGCTGATCGAGCAGCCTCGTCCCTCTGACGCGCAACGCTCAGTCGCTTTCTAGAATCAACGGGAATGCAGCAGGCGGGAGTTGTTTTTACACAAGAAGAAAGATGAATCGCAATGTCCGAAGGAAAATCCCTGTTTTCAGATGTGTGGCCTTGTCGAACACAAGGCCACACATTCCACTACCGAGTCAGAAACTTCAGAAAAGCTTGCGACCCTTGTTCGCGGCGATACGCATGCGCAACGCGTTGAGCTTGATGAAGCCCGCCGCGTCGGCCTGGTTGTAGGCGCCGCCATCTTCTTCGAAGGTCGCAATGTTGGCGTCGAACAACGAGTCGTCGGATTTGCGGCCAGTGACGATCACGTTGCCCTTGTACAGTTTCAGGCGCACGACGCCGTTCACGTTGACCTGGGACGCATCGATCATCTGTTGCAGCATGACCCGCTCAGGGCTCCACCAGTAACCGGTGTAGATCAGGCTGGCGTACTTGGGCATCAGCTCATCCTTGAGGTGAGCGACTTCGCGGTCCAGGGTGATCGATTCGATCGCACGGTGGGCGCGCAGCATGATGGTACCGCCTGGGGTCTCGTAGCAGCCACGGGACTTCATGCCCACGTAGCGGTTCTCGACGATGTCGAGGCGGCCGATGCCGTGTTCGCCACCGATACGGTTGAGGGTCGCCAGCACGGTGGCCGGGGTCATTTCGACGCCGTCCAGTGCAACGATGTCGCCGTTGCGGTAGGTCAGTTCCAGGTACTGCGGCTTGTCCGGTGCGTTCTCCGGGGAGACGGTCCAGCGCCACATGTCTTCTTCGTGCTCGGTCCAGGTGTCTTCCAGCACGCCGCCTTCATAGGAGATGTGCAGCAGGTTGGCATCCATCGAGTACGGGGATTTTTTCTTGCCGTGACGCTCGATCGGGATCGCGTGCTTTTCAGCGTAATCCATCAGCTTTTCACGGGACAGCAGGTCCCATTCGCGCCACGGTGCGATCACTTTCACACCCGGCTTGAGGGCGTAGGCGCCCAATTCGAAACGAACCTGGTCGTTACCCTTGCCGGTGGCGCCATGGGAGATGGCGTCAGCGCCGGTTTCGTTGGCGATTTCGATCAGGCGCTTGGCGATCAACGGACGGGCGATGGAGGTACCCAGCAGGTACTCGCCTTCGTAAACAGTGTTGGCGCGGAACATCGGGAACACGAAATCACGCACGAACTCTTCGCGCAGATCGTCGATGTAGATTTCTTTTACGCCCATGGCCTGCGCCTTGGCGCGAGCAGGTTCGACCTCTTCACCCTGACCCAGGTCAGCGGTAAAGGTCACCACTTCACAGTTATAAGTATCCTGCAGCCACTTGAGGATCACCGAAGTGTCCAGGCCGCCGGAATACGCCAGAACGACCTTGTTTACGTCCGCCATGCCATCACTCCACGGGGTTCTACGGAAAGCCGTCAAGTCTACCGGTCATGCAGAATAATTTACAGTGGCGCGACAGCTTATGACGACGAAGCGACAGATTATGTCGAGTGAGCGACGATACGCCGCACCTCAGGAGGTCTTCGCCGCGCTCGCTGCTGCCGTGGCCTGGGGCGCTGGCGTCTCGGTGGGCGCAACACGTGCGAGATGAACGTTGACCCGGCGATTTTTCGCCCTGTTGGCCGCCGAGGTGTTGGGCGCCAAGGGATAACGCTCGCCGTGGAAGCGTACGGTGATCTGCGACTCCTGGACACCGTTGGCCTTGAAGTACTCCATGACGGCGAGCGCCCGGCGTCGTGACAGCTCACGATTGGTCAGGCGATTGCCGCTGTTGTCCGAGTGACCGTCGAGCTCGATGTGATTGACCGTCGGATCGGCCTTCATGAAATCCAGCATGACCTGCAACTGAGCCTTGGCGTGCGCATCGAGCTCGATCCCTTCGCCCGGGAAGCCGATCTGCGATTGCTTGACCTGCTCGAAATTCTTCGGCAGCAGCTTGGCCACGCAGCCCTGGTAGTCGTTGAACGCCTTGTTGAATTTAACCGGCAGCAAACGCACTTCCGACACCCGACCATCGCCCGAATAATGCCGCACGACCGGGCTGCGTCCGTCCATCAGGCCACTGATCAGGCGTCCCGCCTGAACTTGCGAGCTGTTGAACAGCACGTTGCCGCTGCCGATCTTCACCGAGCCGAGATTGATGTCCCCGCGCCCCGGCTGCCAGGGTGCAGCCGCCGCCAGCAACGTCGCCGAACCGCCCCCCACCATCGAGTTGTAGGCCTTGAGGCGAAACGTCGCCTGCTCGCCCGCACGACGCACGAACTCGCCCGAACCGAAATCGGTGATCGGCTGGGTCAGGCGGCACTCGAACTTGTCCCCTTCGACCGTCCACTCGATGCTCTCCAGACGGGTCTGGAAAGTGAGCGCCATCGCGGGAAGGCTGGCAAACACACTGAGCAAGGCTAGATAACGCTGGCGCACGGGAGGCTCCACTGGCTTTTACAAAAAAGACTTCTACAACAAAAAGACCGATACATATTTACGGCATACCTGTTGGATATCGGAAGCTTGCGGCAAAACTTGATAGCGAGTGCCTGAGAGAGTCTTTTCCGGTAGCATTCCCCCCAGTTTGACCCGCCTGGAATTCCCTCATGTCCGACCGCCTGACCCTACTGCGTCCCGACGACTGGCACATTCATCTTCGCGATGGTGCCGTGTTGACCAATACCGTTGCGGATGTGGCGCGCACCTTTGGTCGCGCCATCATCATGCCCAACCTGGTACCGCCGGTGCGCAACGCCGCTGAAGCCGACGGCTATCGCCAGCGGATTCTCGCCGCACGTCCGGCCGGCAGCCAATTCGAACCCTTGATGGTCCTGTACCTCACCGACCGCACGCAGCCTGAAGAAATTCGCCAGGCCAAGGCCAGCGGTTTCGTGTACGCCGCCAAGCTGTACCCGGCCGGTGCAACCACCAACTCGGACTCCGGCGTCACCAGCATCGACAAGATCTTCCCCGCGCTCGAGGCGATGGCCGAAGTCGGCATGCTCCTGCTGGTTCACGGTGAAGTCACCCGCGGCGACATCGACGTGTTCGACCGCGAAAAAATCTTCATCGATGAGCACATGCGCCGTGTGGTCGAGCGTTTCCCTACGCTCAAAGTGGTGTTCGAACACATCACCACGGGCGACGCCGTGCAGTTCGTCAATGAAGCTTCGGCCAATGTTGGCGCGACCATCACCGCGCATCACCTGCTGTACAACCGCAACCACATGCTGGTCGGCGGGATTCGGCCGCACTTCTACTGCCTGCCGATTCTCAAGCGCAATACCCATCAGGAAGCCCTGCTCGACGCCGCCACCGGAGGCAGCGAAAAGTTCTTCCTCGGCACCGACTCGGCGCCCCATGCCCAGCACGCCAAAGAGGCCGCCTGCGGTTGCGCCGGTTGCTACACCGCATTTGCCGCGATCGAGATGTACGCCGAAGCCTTCGAACAGCGCAATGCGCTGGACAAACTCGAGGCGTTTGCCAGCCTCAACGGCCCTCGCTTCTACGGCCTGCCGGCGAACACCGACCGCATCACCCTGGTCCGCGAAGAGTGGACCGCCCCTGCCAGCCTGCCGTTTGGCGAGCTGACTGTCATCCCGCTGCGCGCCGGTGAAAAACTGCGCTGGCGCCTGCTGGAGGAACACGCGTGAGTGAAGACCATTTCGACGACGAACAGGACGGTCAGGGCGCCGGTGGCCCTCGCCACCCGATGGCTGCGCGCTTCCGGGGATACCTGCCAGTCGTTGTCGATGTTGAAACCGGCGGTTTCAACTCTGCCACTGACGCCTTGCTGGAAATTGCCGCGACCACCATCGGCATGGACGAAAAAGGCTTCGTGTATCCCGATCACACCTATTTCTTCCGTGTAGAGCCATTTGAAGGCGCCAACATCGAAGCGGCCGCGCTGGAATTTACCGGCATCAAGCTCGATCACCCGCTGCGCATGGCGGTGAGCGAAGAAACGGCACTGACCGATATTTTCCGTGGCATCCGCAAATCATTGAAAGCCAATGGCTGCAAGCGGGCAATCCTGGTGGGGCACAACAGCAGCTTCGACCTGGGCTTCCTGAATGCCGCCGTCGCGCGGCTGGACATGAAACGCAACCCGTTTCATCCGTTCTCCAGCTTCGACACCGCCACCCTGGCGGGTCTCGCCTATGGCCAGACCGTACTGGCGAAAGCCTGTCAGGCCGCTGACATCGATTTCGACGGTCGCGAAGCCCACTCGGCTCGCTACGACACCGAGAAGACGGCGGAGCTGTTCTGCGGCATCGTCAATCGCTGGAAGCAAATGGGCGGCTGGGAAGACTTTGACGATTGATGTCGTTGCAAACGCGCCCATAAAAAAAACCGGCCCATGATGGCCGGTTTTTTCTTGCCTCGAACGCGCCTTACAGGGCAGCAGCGTGCTCGGTCAGGTAGGCCGCGACACCTTCCGGCGAAGCGTTCATGCCCTTGTCGCCTTTCTTCCAGTTGGCAGGGCAGACTTCGCCGTGCTCTTCGTGAAACTGCAGGGCGTCGACCAGACGGATCAGCTCTTCCATGTTACGGCCCAGCGGCAGGTCGTTGATGATCTGCGAACGGACAACGCCTTTGTCGTCGATCAGGAACGCGCCACGGAAAGCCACGCCGCCTTCGGACTCAACGTCGTAGGCCTTGGCGATTTCGTGCTTCATGTCGGCCGCCATGGTGTAACGGACTTCGCCGATACCGCCATTGTTGACCGGCGTGTTGCGCCAGGCGTTGTGGGTGAAGTGCGAGTCGATCGAAACAGCGATCACTTCCACGTTGCGTGCCTTGAAGTCAGACATGCGGTTGTCCAGAGCGATCAGCTCGGATGGGCAGACAAAGGTGAAGTCCAGCGGGTAGAAGAACACCAGGCCGTATTTGCCTTTGATGGCCGACGACAGGGTGAAGCTGTCGACGATTTCGCCATTGCCGAGAACGGCCGGTACGGTGAAATCCGGGGCTTGCTTGCCTACGAGTACGCTCATTGAATATCTCCTGGTGTAAAAACGTGAAGTTCCGGGTTAGTGCCAGCCTGTCACCCTCAGGCGACAGCCCTGTGACACTCACCCCCTTCATAAGGACCGGCCATCATACACTGCGTTTTTAAGCTGTCCTCAACGGATTTTCACCGGAGCGCCGAAAGGACGTCGCGAGGACTGATAGCAGATTGCCCGGAAAAACCGTTCGTCAGTCCTGGCAGCTAATTACTCAAAGCTGTCAGAAACCACTTTGACAATCATTCTCGTTAACATTAAGATCCATCGCAATTGAGACACAAACAGCGACGGTTTTACTTATGTATGTCTGCCTCTGCACTGGCGTCACCGACGGTCAAATTCGCGATGCAATCTACGAAGGATGCTGCAGCTACAAGGAAGTCCGTCAGGCGACTGGCGTAGCCAGCCAATGCGGCAAATGCGCCTGCCTGGCCAAGGAAGTGGTCCGTGAAACACTGACCAAACTGCAAACCGCCCAGGCCGCGATTCCTTATCCCGTAGAATTTACCGCAGCATAAATACCCCGCTTTCAAAGAACCGGACTTGATGTCCGGTTTTTTTATGTCTGAAAATCAATTGGTTACGCGCAAGACGCGGAACACAAACATTCTTATTCCGATTAATTTTCATTTATTATTCAATAACTTAGGTTTGACACCCCTGATTATGCGGCTCAAACTCTGCCCTATAGACAGCTATTACAGGGCAGGACCCCATCATGAAAGGCGACATCACAGTCATCCAGCATCTCAACAAGATCCTTGCCAATGAGCTGGTCGCGATCAATCAATACTTCCTGCATGCACGCATGTATGAAGATTGGGGCCTGAACAAACTTGGCAAGCACGAGTACCACGAATCCATCGACGAGATGAAACACGCGGACAAGCTGATCAAGCGCATCCTGTTCCTGGAAGGTCTGCCTAACGTGCAGGACCTGGGCAAG
The DNA here is from genome assembly GCF_041354075.1 of Pseudomonas fluorescens. Taxonomy (GTDB): domain Bacteria; phylum Pseudomonadota; class Gammaproteobacteria; order Pseudomonadales; family Pseudomonadaceae; genus Aquipseudomonas; species Aquipseudomonas fluorescens_CE. Next base: position 369,359 of record NZ_JARZGC010000003.1, read on the forward strand.
CTGCAGATTGGCGAGCACACCCAGGAAATGCTGGAGTGCGACCTGCGTATCGAACGCACCGGTCACGCCGACCTGAAAGTCGCGATCGCGCACTGCGAAACCGTGGGTGACTTCGGCAGCCGTGAACTGCTCGAAGACATTCTCGAGTCCGAGGAAGAGCACATCGACTGGCTGGAGACCCAGCTGGGTCTGATCGACAAGATCGGCCTGGAAAACTACCTGCAATCGCAGATGGGCGACGACGAGTAATTTTCGTTTCCCATTAAAAAGCCCCGCTCTCTCGAAGAGGCGGGGCTTTTTTGTGCCTGCGGGCCTGCGAAAACGCAATCAGGCCTTGGCAGCAGCGGCTTCGACAGCCGACTTGATGGTGGTTTGCAGCGAACCGTCTGCAGCCATCTCGGTCATGATGTCGCTACCACCGACCAGCTCGCCCGCAACCCACAGTTGCGGGAAGGTTGGCCAGTTGGCGTATTTTGGCAGGTTGGCGCGGATTTCCGGGTTCTGCAGGATGTCCACGTACGCAAACTTCTCGCCACACGCCATCACGGCCTGCGCAGCTTTTGCGGAGAAGCCGCACTGCGGGGCATTTGGCGAGCCTTTCATGTAGAGCAGAACGGTGTTGTTAGCAATCTGCTCTTTAATCGTTTCGATGATATCCATGGAGCACCTCGACTGAACTTTCCGACTCAGGGGTCGGCACGGTGGCGCATTGTAACGGAAAGCCGAGCGCCATGCTCGGCCTCTCCGACAGACCCGTTCAAGCCGCCGCCACCGTTACCGGTACACCGTTCAACGCCGCATTGCCCGACAGCTCATCGAGCTGACATTCGTCGGTCAGGTCATTGGCACTGCAACCCGGCTGGCTGCTGGCAATGGTCATCTGCACGCCGGGCCGCGCATGGCCCCAACCGTGGGGCAGGCTGACCACGCCTTGCATCATGTCCGGACTGCCAAGCACTTCCACCTCGATCACGCCGACCCGGGAGCTGACCCGCACCCGCTGCCCGTCGCTGAGCCCGCGACTGGCGAGGTCATCCGGGTGCATCAGCAACTGGTGACGCGGCTTGCCTTTCACCAGCCGGTGGTAATTGTGCATCCAGGAATTGTTGCTGCGCACATGACGACGACCGATCATCAGCAGCTCATCGGCGGCCGGCGCCCGCGAAGAGGCGAAACGAGCCAGGTCGGCGAGCATGACCTCGGGCGCCGCCTGCACGCGCTGGTCAGCGGTTTTCAGGCGCGCTGCCAGGTTGGGCTTGAGTGCGCCCAGGTCTACGCCATGGGGGTGATCGAACAGCGTCGCCAGCGACAATTTGTGTGCCGATGCATCGCCGTAGGCGCCCATGCGCAACCCCAGGTCAATCATCTTGGCCGGCGGCATCGTTGGCTTCAATTCCTTGCCGGTTTTTGCAGCGAAGGCGTTCGCCAGCCCGACGAATATCTCCCAGTCATGCAACGCCCCCTCCGGCTTGGCCAGAATCGCGCGGTTGAAGCGGGTGACGTTGCGCACGGCAAACAGGTTGAACGTGGTGTCGTAGTGATCATTTTCCAGGGCGGATGTCGACGGCAGGATCAGGTCGGCATGACGGGTGGTTTCGTTGATGTACAGGTCGACACTGACCATGAACTCCAGTCCGTCCAGCGCCTGCTCCAGTTGCCGGCCGTTGGGTGTCGACAGCACCGGGTTGCCGGCCACCGTGATCAACGCCCGCACCTGCCCTTCCCCGCCGGTGAGCATCTCTTCGGCCATGGCCGACACCGGCAGCTCGCCAGCATATTCCGGGCGTCCGGAGACCCGGCTCTGCCACAGATTGAAATGCCCGCCGGAGGTGGTTGCCACCAGGTCCACGGCCGGTTCGGTGCACAGCGCACCGCCGACGCGATCGAGGTTGCCGGTCACCAGGTTGATCAGTTGCACCAGCCAGTGACAAAGCGTGCCGAAAGCCTGAGTCGATACCCCCATGCGCCCATAGCAGACCGCCGTCGGCGCCGCTGCGAATTCCCGGGCCAACTGGCGTATCTGCTCGGCCGGCACCGCACAGAGCGGGCTCATCGCCTCGGCCGTGAACCGCGCTATCGCCTGGCGAACCTGTTCCAGGCCTTCCACCGGCAGATGGCTGTCGCGGGTCAGGCCTTCCTCAAACAGCGTATTGAGCAAGCCGAACAACAACGCCGCATCGCCCCCCGGGCGCACGAACAGGTGCTGATCGGCGATCGCTGCCGTCTCGCTGCGGCGCGGGTCGACCACCACCACTTTGCCGCCCCGGGCCTGAATCGCCTTCAGGCGCTTTTCCACATCCGGCACGGTCATGATGCTGCCGTTGGACGCCAGCGGGTTACCGCCGAGAATCAGCATGAAGTCGGTGTGATCGATGTCCGGGATTGGCAACAGCAAGCCGTGGCCGTACATCAAATGGCTGGTCAGGTGATGCGGCAACTGGTCGACCGAGGTCGCGGAAAACCGGTTGCGGGTCTTCAGCAAGCCCAGGAAGTAATTGCTGTGGGTCATCAGCCCATAGTTGTGCACGCTGGGGTTGCCCTGATAGACCGCCACCGCATTCTGCCCGTGGCGCGCCTGAATCTGCGACAACCGCTCGGCGACCAGATTGAAGGCGTCTTCCCATTCGATCGGCTGCCACTCATTGCCGACCCGCTGCATCGGCTGGCGCAGCCGGTCGGGATCGTTCTGAATGTCCTGCAGGGCAACCGCCTTGGGGCAGATGTGTCCGCGACTGAACGTATCCTGGGCGTCGCCCTTGATCGAGGTGATTTGCACGCTGCCATCGGTCTCGGTGGTCTCGATGGTCAGGCCGCAGATGGCTTCACACAGGTGGCAGGCACGGTGATGGAGAGTCTTGGTCATGGCCAGTCTCTTTCTTGTACTGGGCGGGCATTATCGGCCGCGGGACCAAAACTATGGCCCGCGCCCCGTCGCGGCGCCAGCGACGTTCGAATTGTGAATCGGCCGCCATCAGCCCAGCCGATGGCCGCCCGTCCTCAGTTGGATGGCAGCCTGGGCGGCGCCTGCATCTGGATTTCCTGAATGGTTTCGATCTGCTCGTGGGCGACGTGTACGCCGGTGAGTTCACCGATGATCCGCCAATGCTCGTCAAGACCGGCGCTGATGGTGGCCATGCGGTCGATCATGCGCCGACCGGCGGCCTTGGTGACCTCGTCATTACTTCGCAAGAGCTCGAAGGACATCGATGTCATGGAAGCCGTGAGGTGCGTCAGTGCCCGGGCCGTCAGGCCGAGCAATTCCATGAGTTGCTGTTCTTTCGATTCCATTCCGGGGACTTCCTGCGTCGATCGTGACTTATTTATAACCCAGCACATTGCATTAGCAAGTGTTTCAGACGAAGCACATTGCCATTAACGATGGCTGGCAACCGATCAAAAACCGACAACCACAGCGTCATCCCCGTCCCGCTTGATTGCCAAGCCCCGCAAGCCCGGTGTACAAATGTCCCGCTGCTGTCAGGAAACCACTTCAAACGCGCTATTGCGGCCTCCCCTCATAGCCCCTCTGAAATCCGTCAAAACCGTAGCCTATTGGAAAAACGCGACATTTAGTGTCAAGATCGCGCCTTCCCTATTTCGTCGCCCCGTGCGGCTTACGCCGCAGGTCTCGCCCGTTGTTCCGTATGACAAGGCTTTGAGTATCTGCGGTCTGTTGCAAAAAGGTAGTCAATGATGAGCGCTAGGCACTTTCTCTCCCTGATGGACTGCACGCCCGACGAACTGGTCAGCGTGATCCGTCGAGGCGTGGAGCTCAAAGACCTGCGTAACCGCGGCGTACTGTTCGAGCCATTGAAAAACCGCGTGCTCGGGATGATTTTCGAGAAGTCCTCGACCCGCACCCGTATCTCATTCGAAGCCGGCATGATCCAACTGGGTGGCCAGGCGATCTTCCTGTCGCCACGGGATACCCAACTGGGCCGCGGCGAGCCGATCGGCGACGCCGCCATCGTCATGTCGAGCATGCTCGATGCGGTGATGATTCGCACCTTCGCCCACAGCACCCTGACCGAATTCGCCGCCAACTCCCGCGTGCCACTGATCAACGGCCTGTCCGATGACCTGCACCCGTGCCAGTTGCTGGCCGACATGCAAACCTTCCTGGAACACCGCGGGTCGATCCAGGGCAAGACCGTGGCCTGGATCGGCGACGGCAACAACATGTGCAACAGCTATATAGAAGCGGCGATCCAGTTCGACTTCCAGCTGCGCATCGCCTGCCCCGAAGGTTACGAGCCCAACCCCGAGTTCGTGGCCAGGGCCGGTGAGCGGGTGACCATCGTGCGCAACCCGCAGGATGCCGTGCGCGGCGCCCATCTGGTGAGCACCGATGTCTGGACCTCCATGGGCCAGGAAGAAGAGACGGCCAAGCGCCTGAAGCTGTTCGCGCCTTTCCAGGTCAATCGCGCGCTGCTCGACCTGGCGGCCGAGGACGTACTGTTCATGCACTGCCTGCCCGCCCACCGTGGCGAGGAAATCAGCCTCGACCTGCTCGATGACCCGCGCTCCGTCGCCTGGGATCAGGCAGAAAATCGTCTTCACGCACAAAAGGCCCTGCTCGAGTTTCTCGTCCCGCCTTCGTACCATCACGCATGAGCCAGCCATTACTGCTTAACCTGCACAACCTCGCCTGCGGCTATCAAGACCAGCGCGTGGTGCAAAACCTCAACCTGCATCTCAATGCCGGCGACATCGGTTGCCTGCTCGGTTCGTCGGGTTGCGGCAAAACCACCACATTGCGGGCGATCGCCGGTTTCGAACCGGTGCACGAAGGTGAGATCACCCTGGCGGGCGAAACGATCTCCAGCGCCGGTTTCACCCTGGCCCCGGAGAAACGCCGGATCGGCATGGTGTTCCAGGACTACGCCCTGTTCCCGCACTTGAGCGTGGCCGAGAACATCGCCTTCGGCATTCGCAAGCACCCGCACAAAGACCGGGTCACCGAAGAACTGCTGGAACTGGTCAACCTGAAGAACCTCGGCAAGCGTTTTCCGCACGAACTGTCGGGGGGCCAGCAACAGCGTGTTGCCCTCGCTCGCGCCCTGGCACCGGAACCGCAATTGCTGCTGCTCGACGAACCCTTTTCCAACCTCGATGGCGAACTGCGGCGCAAACTCAGCCACGAAGTGCGCGACATCCTCAAGGCCCGGGGCACCAGCGCGATTCTGGTGACCCACGACCAGGAAGAAGCCTTCGCAGTCAGCGACCACATCGGGGTATTCAAGGAAGGTCGGCTCGAGCAGTGGGACACGCCCTACAACCTGTACCACGAACCGCAGACCCCCTATGTCGCCAGTTTCATCGGCCAGGGTTACTTCATTCGCGGCCAGCTGAGCAGCCCGGAATCGGTGCAGACCGAGCTCGGTGAACTGCGTGGCAACCGGGCCTACACCTGGCCGACCGGCGGCGCGGTGGACGTGCTGCTGCGCCCGGACGACATCGTTCATGCGCCGGACAGCGCGCTGAGGGCACGGATTGTCGGCAAGTCATTTCAGGGGGCGTCAACCTTGTACCGCTTGCAGATGCCGACCGGGGCGCAGCTCGAGTCGATTTTTCCGAGTCATGTCGATCATCAGATCGGCGCGGATGTCGGGATTGCGGTGGCCGCCGATCATCTGGTGCTGTTCCAGGCGAACGGCAGTACAGCGGCGCAGATTCCACCGGTTGAATCGGGTGTGCGGCGGTACAGCACGGCCGGCTGATACACGGATCAAGGTGGGAGCGAGCCTGCTCGCTCCCACCTTGATCCGGGTCAGGCCAGCATCAGCGTGCCACTGGCGACCAGGGTCGCCTGCCCACCGATCTTCACCCGCTCCCCCTCAAGACGGCAGAACAACTCGCCACCGCGCCTGGAACATTGATAGCCCGTCAGGCTCGACTTGCCCAGGCGTTTCGACCAGTACGGAATCAGGCTGCAATGCGTCGAGCCCGTCACCGGGTCTTCATTGATGCCGATGGCCGGTGCGAAATAGCGCGAGACGAAATCATGCTTGCTGCCTTTGGCGGTGACGATGGCGCCCAGCCACGGCAGCTTGGCCAGCGCGACCATGTCTGGCTGGCAATCGAGCACCGCCTGCTCGGACTCCAGCACCACGAACAACTCGTTCGAGCCCCGCACATCCACCGCTTCGACACCCAGCGCACGCTCGACGTCCACGGTCACACCCACTTCCGACGTCTCGATGGCCGGGAAGTCCAGCCACAACCGATCACCTTCGCGACTCACGCTCAGCGGTCCGGATTTGCAGATGAAATCCAGGCGCTGTGCAGGCTCTTTATGGATGTCGAACAAGACATAAGCACTGGCCAGCGTGGCGTGCCCGCACAAGGGCACTTCGGTGGTGGGCGTGAACCAGCGGATGCGCCAACCCTGCCCTTCGCGCACCACAAAGGCGGTTTCGGCGAGGTTGTGCTCGGCAGCAATTTTTTGCATCAACTCGTCGGCGAGCCAGGCATCGAGCCGATAAACCATCGCCGGATTGCCACCGAAAGGCCGATCACTGAACGCATCGACCTGGTAAAACTCAAGCTGCATAAATCTTCTCCCTGATTCAGACGCGACCGATTTCGGCAAACGTCGCCTGAGTATGCTCGGCCAACACGGCCGGCGCCAATTCAACCTCCAGACCGCGCCGCCCGGCACTGACAAAGATGTTGGCGAACGCCTGAGCCGAGGTGTCGATAAACGTGCGCAGACGTTTTTTCTGCCCGAGCGGACTGATGCCACCCAACAGATAACCGGTGGAGCGCTGCGCGGCGGCCGGGTCGGCCATTTCGACTTTCTTGACCTTGGCCGCCTGGGCCAGGCCTTTCAAATCCAGGGTGCCGATCACCGGCACCACCGCCACCAGCAATTCCCCTTTCTCGCTGGCAGCGAGCAAGGTCTTGAACACCTGCGCAGGATCCAGCCCAAGTTTTTCCGCCGCCTCGAGCCCGTAGGACGCTGCCTTCGGATCATGTTCGTAACTGTGTACCTGATGTTCGGCACGAACCTTTTTCAACAAATCCAATGCAGGGGTCATGACAGCTCCAGACGGGGCAGCAGGAAAAAACAATGCGTCCGATTCTAGGACATTGCCTCGCAAAACGCTCTATCCCGGAGGCGTTTGAGCGGCATGGAATGATGCCCTACCGTTCGTCAGCGCTGCTCGGCCGAATAAAACAAAACGATCATTCATGTGACTAATAGTTCTGATATGACCGGTGGTTCACTTTCGATCTTTGACACTTATGTTTTCTGACTATATTTTTTCGATTACGAATACCGTATAACGCGACAACGCGACACCCAGCAGTAAATCGGGAATCAGGGTGGGGACCCTCCCGATGAAAATCGCGCCTTGATCCTGGTCAGGAAAAAGCGCCAGAGAAAAAAAACAAAGAGGTTTTTGATGACAACTGCTTTACGACAACCGTCACTCTCCAGCCAATGCATGGCCGAGTTTCTGGGCACTGCGCTGCTGATCTTTTTCGGTACCGGTTGTGTTGCCGCGCTCAAGGTCGCGGGTGCCAGCTTCGGCTTGTGGGAAATCAGCATCATCTGGGGCGTGGGCGTGAGCATGGCGATCTATTTGACCGCCGGCATTTCCGGGGCTCACCTCAATCCTGCCGTCAGCATTGCGCTCTGTATTTTCACCGACTTCGAAAAGCGCAGACTGCCGCTTTACATACTTTCCCAGGTCGCCGGCGCGTTCTGCGGCGCCTTGCTGGTTTACACGCTGTACAGCAACCTCTTCTTCGATTACGAACAAACCCACCACATGGTGCGTGGCAGCCAGGCCAGCCTGGAACTCGCGTCGGTGTTTTCCACTTTCCCGAATCCTTCGTTATCCACAGCCCAGGCCTTCCTGGTTGAAGTGATCATCACCGCGATCCTGATGGGCGTGATCATGTCGCTCACCGACGACAACAACGGCTTGCCGAACGGGCCGATGGCACCGCTGCTGATCGGGCTGCTGATTGCCGTGATCGGCAGTTCGATGGGACCACTGACGGGTTTTGCGATGAACCCGGCGCGTGATTTCGGCCCCAAGCTGATGACTTTCTTCGCCGGCTGGGGTGAAATTTCCCTCACCGGCGGGCGTGATATCCCGTATTTCCTGATCCCGATTTTTGCACCGATCATCGGTGCCTGCCTCGGTGCCGCCGCTTATCGCGGGCTGATTGCCCGGCATTTGCCAGGCACCGAACCTGCTACAACGAAAGCAGCACCGAGCATTGACGGCAAACCACGTACTTCTTGATACCGTAGGCGCGTGATCCTGCCCTTCGATCCGCGCCTGACTTCACCCCCTTATTTCGACCAAGGCAATCGACATGACCGACCTTCAGAACAAGAACTACATCATTGCCCTCGATCAGGGTACGACCAGCTCCCGCGCGATCATCTTCGACCGCGATGCCAACGTGGTCTGCACCGCCCAGCGCGAATTCGCCCAGCACTACCCGCAGGCCGGCTGGGTCGAACACGACCCGATGGAAATCTTTGCCACCCAGAGCGCGGTGATGGTCGAAGCACTGGCGCAAGCCGGCCTGCATCACGACCAGGTGGCCGCCATCGGCATTACCAACCAGCGGGAGACCACCGTGGTCTGGGACAAGACCACCGGCCGGCCTGTCTACAACGCGATCGTCTGGCAGTGCCGGCGCAGCACCGAAATCTGCCAGCAACTCAAACGCGATGGCCACGAGCAATACATCAGCGACACCACCGGTCTGGTCACCGACCCGTACTTCTCCGGCACCAAGCTCAAGTGGATCCTCGACAACGTCGAAGGCAGCCGTGAACGGGCGCGCAATGGCGAACTGCTGTTCGGCACCGTCGACAGCTGGCTGATCTGGAAATTTACCGGCGGCAAGGTGCACGTCACCGACTACACCAACGCCTCGCGCACGATGCTCTTCAACATCCACACCCTGGAGTGGGATGCGAAGATGCTCGAGGTGCTGGATATCCCCCGCGAAATGTTGCCAGAGGTGAAGTCGTCCTCCGAAATCTACGGCCGCACCAAAAGCGGCATCGCCATCGGCGGTATCGCCGGCGACCAGCAGGCCGCGCTGTTTGGCCAGATGTGCGTCGAGCCGGGCCAGGCGAAAAACACCTATGGCACCGGTTGCTTCCTGTTGATGAACACCGGCGAGAAAGCCGTGAAGTCGCAACACGGCATGCTGACTACCATCGCTTGCGGTCCGCGTGGCGAAGTCGCCTACGCACTGGAAGGTGCGGTGTTCAACGGCGGCTCGACCGTTCAGTGGCTGCGCGATGAACTGAAGATCGTCAATGACGCCCATGACACCGAATACTTTGCCAACAAGGTCAAGGACAGCAACGGCGTGTACCTGGTGCCAGCCTTCACCGGTCTCGGCGCGCCCTACTGGGACCCGTATGCCCGTGGCGCGTTGTTCGGCCTGACTCGCGGCGTTCGCGTGGACCACATCATTCGTGCGGCCCTGGAGTCGATTGCCTACCAGACCCGTGACGTGCTCGACGCCATGCAGCAGGATTCCGGCGAACGCCTCAAAGCCCTGCGCGTGGACGGCGGCGCGGTGGCGAACAACTTCCTCATGCAATTCCAGGCCGACATTCTGGGCACTCAGGTCGAACGCCCGAAAATGCGTGAGACCACGGCGCTCGGTGCCGCTTATCTGGCCGGCCTGGCCTGTGGTTTCTGGGGTAGCCTGGAAGAGTTGCGCGACAAGGCCATCATCGAGCGCGAGTTCGAACCGACGCTGGACGAAGCCGCCAAGGAAAAACTCTACGCCGGCTGGAAAAAAGCCGTCAGCCGCACCCGCGACTGGGAACCGCACGAAGGCGCTGAATAAGCCAGGGACCGGACCGGTATCCGGTTGTAACTGGCAGGGAGCAGATTCCTGCGGCATCATGGGCAAATTTTGCACGGCAGCCCAAAGGACGCCCCATGAATCTGCCTCCCCGTCAGCAGCAAATCCTCGAACTGGTTCGCGAACGCGGCTACGTCAGTATCGAGGAAATGGCCTCGCTGTTCGTCGTTACCCCCCAGACCATCCGCCGCGACATCAATCAGCTCGCGGAAGCCAATCTGCTGCGTCGCTACCATGGCGGCGCGGCTTACGACTCCAGCGTCGAAAACACCGCCTACGCGATGCGCGCCGACCAGATGCGCGATGAAAAGCAGCGCATCGGCGAAGCCATTGCCGCGCAGATCCCTGACCACGCCTCGCTGTTCATCAACATCGGCACTACCACCGAATCGATCGCCCGGGCGCTGCTCAACCACAGCCACTTGAAGATCATCACCAATAACCTGCACGTCGCTTCGATGCTCAGCGCCAAGGATGACTTCGACGTCCTGTTGACCGGCGGCAACGTGCGGCGCGACGGTGGCGTGGTCGGTCAGGCGAGTGTCGATTTCATCAATCAGTTCAAGGTCGACTTCGCCTTGGTCGGCATCAGCGGTATCGATGAAGACGGCAGCCTGCTGGACTTCGATTACCAGGAAGTGCGGGTATCCCAGGCCATCATCGCCAATGCCCGGCAGGTGATCCTGGCGGCCGACTCCAGCAAGTTCGGACGCAACGCCATGATTCGCCTGGGGCCGATCAGCCTGGTCGATTGCCTGGTGACCGATCAGCAGCCGGTGCCGGCGCTGGCGCAGTTGTTGAGTCAGCATAAGGTTCGGTTGGAAGTCGTTTGATCACCTTGGCTTCTCTGTAGCCTGTGCCGGCCCCATCGCGAGCAAGCCCGCTACCACAGTTGATCCGTGTCGTTAACACAACCACTGTGGGAGCGGTCTTGCTCGCGAAGGGGCCGGAACAGACAACATCCCACTTGCGCTAAAAACGCGCCCTCATGTTCGAAAATTTTCCTTTAGCCACCCTTCGATGAGTTTTTTCAATCGAAGCAGGCTGGCTGTGCACGGCTTATTGGGCTACCATTTTCGCAAATGAACATTAATGTTCGAATTCAAATACCGAAAATCAAAAAAAGCCTGAGGCCATGCGATGCCCACTTCTACCTTGTCTACGCCCCCTATCGCTGAGGTCTACGACATTGCCGTCATCGGTGGCGGGATCAATGGCGTGGGAATCGCAGCGGACGCCGCCGGTCGCGGCCTCTCGGTATTCCTTTGCGAAAAGGACGACCTGGCCAGCCACACGTCGTCAGCCAGCAGCAAACTGATCCACGGCGGCCTGCGCTACCTCGAACATTACGAATTCCGTCTGGTCCGTGAAGCCCTCGCCGAGCGCGAAGTGCTGCTGGCCAAAGCGCCGCACATCGTCAAGCAGATGCGCTTCGTATTGCCGCATCGCCCGCACCTGCGCCCGGCCTGGATGATCCGCGCGGGCCTGTTTCTGTATGACAACCTCGGCAAACGGGAAAAGCTCGAAGGCTCGAAAAGCCTGAAGTTCGGCCCGGACAGCCCGTTGAAAAGCGAAATCACCAAGGGTTTCGAATACTCCGATTGCTGGGTAGACGACGCCCGCCTGGTGGTATTGAACGCCATGGCCGCCCGCGAAAAAGGCGCCCATGTTCACACCCAGACCCGCTGCGTCAGCGCCCGCCGCACCAAGGGCCTGTGGCACCTGCACCTGGAACGCGCCGACGGCAGCCTGTTCTCGATCCGCAGCAAGGCACTGGTCAACGCGGCCGGTCCATGGGTCGCCAAGTTCATTCGTGATGACCTGAAGATGGAATCGCCCTACGGCATCCGCCTCATCCAGGGCAGCCACCTGATCGTGCCGAAACTGTACGAGGGCGACCACGCACACATTCTGCAGAACGAAGATCAGCGTATCGTTTTCACCATTCCGTACCTGAACCAGTTCACACTGATCGGCACCACGGATCGCGAATACACCGGTGACCCGGCAAACGTGGCGATCACCGACGGCGAAACCGATTATCTGCTCAAAGTGGTCAATGCCCACTTCAAGAAACAGATCAGCCGCGACGACATCCTGCACAGTTATTCCGGCGTGCGCCCCCTGTGCAACGATGAATCCGACAACCCGTCGGCCGTCACCCGCGATTACACCCTGGCCTTGTCGGGTTCCGCTGAAGAGGCCCCGTTGTTGTCGGTATTCGGCGGCAAGCTGACCACCTACCGCAAACTGGCCGAATCGGCACTGGCGCAACTGGCGCCGTACTTCCCGCACATCAAGCCGCGCTGGACCGCCAGCGAGACCCTGCCGGGCGGTGAAGACATGAGCACCCCGCAGGCCCTGAGTTCGCGGATTCGCGATCAGTACGATTGGGTGCCCACGGAAATCGCCCGTCGTTGGTCCACCACTTACGGCAGCCGCACCTGGCGCATGCTGGAAGGCGTGCAGACCCTCGCCGACCTGGGCGAACACATCGGCGGCGGCCTTTACAGCCGCGAGGTCGATTACCTGTGCAGCGAGGAATGGGCGACTACCGCGCATGACATCCTGTGGCGTCGCAGCAAGCTGGGCTTGTTCACCACCGCAGCCGAACAGCAGAAACTCGTGGACTACCTGAACAAGGTAGAGCAGAACCGCGGCAAGATCGAAGCGGCCTGATCGACCGGACCACTGTGAGCGAAAGCCCCCGAATCTCACGATTCGGGGGCTTTTTCCGTTCTGGGCACCTACACATTCCCCTGTGGGAGCGGGCTTGCTCGCGAATACGGTGTGTCAGATACGAAATAATGAATGACACGCCGCCATCGCGAGCAAGCCCGCTCCCACAGGGATGATCAACCAGCATGGCAAAGCATTCGGTTTTCCGAACAGAGCATTGACATTCATTCGGTTAACCGGATTTTCTGATATCAAAAAAACATCAACCAAAACTAATAATGCTTATAAATCAGCAGGTTGACTCATCAGCCCTGGCCTGGCATGACTCATGCTCTACACTTCTTGACGAATGCTTGCTGTGCACAACCGCAGAACCCAGCAAACGTTCGAAGCTCAAAAGGGCCGATCAACTGGCTCCATAAAAAAAACAATGTCGAGGACAATTTGATGCGCATCGTTCCCCACATCCTGGGCGCAGCCATTGCTGCCGCTCTGATCAGCACGCCAGTTTTTGCCGCCGAACTCACCGGCACCCTGAAGAAGATCAAAGACTCCGGCACGATCACCCTCGGACACCGTGACGCGTCCATTCCTTTCTCCTACATCGTGGACGCTTCCGGCAAACCGGTCGGCTACTCCCACGACTTGCAGCTGAAAGTCGTCGAAGCGCTGAAGAAAGAGCTGGACCTGCCCAACCTCCAGGTCAAATACAACCTGGTGACTTCGCAAACCCGTATCCCGCTGGTGCAGAACGGCACCGTAGACCTGGAATGCGGTTCCACCACCAACAACGTCGAGCGTCAGCAACAGGTTGACTTCTCCGTGGGCATCTTCGAAGTCGGCACCCGCCTGCTGGCCAAGAAAGACTCTGCCTACAAGGACTTCGACGACCTGAAAGGCAAGAACGTCGTGACCACTGCCGGCACCACGTCCGAGCGCATCCTCAAGGCGATGAATGCCGACAAGCAGATGGGCATGAACGTCATTTCCGCCAAGGACCATGGCGAGTCCTTCCAGATGCTGGAAAGCGGCCGCGCCGTAGCGTTCATGATGGACGACGTGTTGCTGGCCGGTGAGATGGCCAAGGCCAAGAAGCCGGCTGACTGGGCCGTTACCGGCACGCCACAGTCGTACGAAATCTACGGCTGCATGGTGCGCAAGGGCGACGAGCCGTTCAAAAAGGTGGTGGACGACGCCATCAAGGCCACTTACGCCTCGGGCGAGATCAACAAGATCTACGATAAATGGTTCCTGCAGCCAGTTCCGCCTAAAGGCGTGAACCTGAACTTCCCGATGAGCGACGAGCTCAAGGCGCTGATCGCCACGCCGACCGATAAAGCGGCTGACGACAAGAAATCCTGATTTCTGTCTAACCTTATCTCCTGAGAGGGTCGTTGCCCTTTCAGGAGTTGTCACTCCCTGCTGGCATCAATCTGGAAACACTCGAACCGGTGGCTGTCGAGCCGCTCGTGTGTGCCCGATCGTCGCGATTGGGTGGGAACGGAGTTTCCCCAGGCGGGCATTTGTAAATCGATAGAATCCGAGGGGAGACCCTAATGAATTACAACTGGGACTGGGGCGTGTTCTTCAGATCCACCGGAGTGGGCAGCGAGACGTATCTCGACTGGTACATCTCCGGTCTGGGCTGGACCATCGCCATCGCCATCGTGGCCTGGATCATCGCCCTGGCATTGGGCTCGATTCTGGGTGTCATGCGCACCGTACCGAATCGCCTGGTGTCGGGCATTGCGACCTGCTACGTGGAAATCTTCCGTAACGTGCCGCTGCTGGTGCAGCTGTTCATCTGGTACTTCCTGGTGCCCGACCTGCTGCCACAGAACCTGCAGGACTGGTACAAGCAGGACCTGAACCCGACTACGTCGGCCTTCCTCAGCGTCATCGTGTGCCTGGGCCTGTTCACGGCCGCACGGGTTTGCGAACAGGTGCGCACCGGCATCCAGGCACTGCCCAAGGGCCAGGAATCGGCCGCTCGCGCCATGGGTTTCAAACTGCCGCAGATCTACTGGAACGTGCTGCTGCCCCAGGCTTACCGGATCATCATTCCGCCACTCACGTCGGAATTTCTCAACGTCTTCAAGAACTCGTCCGTGGCGTCGCTGATCGGCCTGATGGAATTGCTCGCGCAGACCAAGCAGACCGCCGAATTCTCGGCCAACCTGTTCGAAGCGTTCACCCTGGCCACGCTGATCTACTTCACCCTGAACATGAGCCTGATGCTGCTGATGCGCATGGTCGAGAAGAAAGTCGCCGTGCCGGGCCTGATCTCCGTAGGGGGTAAATGATGGAATTCGACTTCTCGGGCATCATTCCTTCCCTGCCGGGCTTGTGGAACGGCATGGTCATGACCCTGCAATTGATGGCGATGGGTGTCGTCGGCGGGATCATCCTCGGCACCGTGCTCGCACTGATGCGCCTGTCCCACAGCAAACTGCTGTCGAACCTGGCCGGCGCCTACGTCAACTATTTCCGTTCGATCCCGTTGCTGCTGGTCATCACCTGGTTCTACCTGGCGGTGCCTTTCGTGCTGCGCTGGATCACCGGCGAAGACACCCCGATCGGCGCCTTCACCTCGTGCATCGTGGCCTTCATGATGTTCGAAGCGGCCTACTTCTGCGAAATCGTCCGTGCCGGCGTGCAGTCGATCCCCAAGGGCCAGATGGGTGCCGCACAGGCGCTGGGCATGACTTATGGCCAGATGATGCGCCTGATCATCCTGCCGCAAGCGTTCCGCAAGATGACCCCGCTGTTGCTTCAGCAAAGCATCATCCTGTTCCAGGACACCTCGCTGGTCTACGCCGTCGGCCTGGTGGATTTCCTCAATGCTTCGCGTGCCAGCGGCGACATCATCGGTCGCTCCAATGAGTTCCTGATCTTCGCAGGTCTCGTGTACTTCATCATCAGCTTTGCCGCCTCCCAGCTGGTCAAGCGTCTGCAAAAAAGGTTCGCCGTATGATCTCTATCAAGAACATCAACAAGTGGTATGGGGACTTCCAGGTGCTGACCGATTGCAGCACCGAGGTCAAGAAAGGCGAAGTGATCGTGGTGTGCGGGCCGTCCGGTTCCGGCAAGTCGACCCTGATCAAATGCGTCAACGCCCTGGAGCCGTTCCAGAAAGGTGACATCGTGGTCGACGGCACCTCCATCGCCAACCCGAAGACCGACCTGCCCAAGCTGCGCTCGCGCGTGGGCATGGTGTTCCAGCACTTCGAACTGTTTCCGCACCTGACCATCACCGAAAACCTGACCATTGCGCAGATCAAGGTGCTGGGCCGCAGCAAGGAAGAAGCCACCAAGAAAGGCCTGCAACTGCTGGAGCGTGTCGGCCTCTCGGCTCACGCCCACAAGCACCCCGGCCAGCTTTCCGGCGGTCAGCAGCAGCGCGTGGCGATTGCCCGTGCGCTGGCGATGGACCCGATCGTCATGCTGTTCGACGAACCGACCTCGGCGCTGGACCCGGAAATGGTCAACGAAGTGCTCGACGTGATGGTGCAACTGGCCCATGAAGGCATGACCATGATGTGCGTGACCCACGAAATGGGCTTCGCCCGCAAAGTGGCGGACCGGGTGATTTTCATGGACGCCGGCAAGATCATCGAAGACTGCCCGAAAGAGGAGTTCTTCGGCGACATCAACAGCCGCGCCGAACGCACCCAGCACTTCCTCAACAAGATCCTGCAGCACTGAGAAAACACCGCACTCCCCTTGTGGGAGCAGGCTTTCTCGCGAAGGCGGCGGCACATTCAAAATGGATGTGACAGACACTACGCCTTCGCGAGCAAGCCCGCTCCCACATTGGGTCGGCGGTGGTGTTGAGATTTGTGTTGTGGTTGACCCAAGGCATCTGTGATGAAATGCGACCCCACTCTTTACCGCGCCGCGCCGCCATCACTCGCCGTGAAACCCCGTCAGATCCGCCATCTGCTCCTGCCGCCATTGATCATCGCCCTGATGATCGGCCTGGGTTACCTCGGCTTCTGGCTCAGCGAGCACTACGGCATCCGCAGCCTCAGCGAGAACGGCCAGCGCCAGCTTGAGCTGCACGCCCGCGCCGTCGAGAGCGAAATCAGCAAGTACACCTACCTGCCCAGCCTGCTGGAACTCGAATCGAGTGTGTCCACGCTGCTGGCCGACCCGACGCCGGAACACCGCCAGGTCGTCAACGATTACCTCGAAGGCCTGAACCGGCGCAGCCGCAGCCGGGCCATCTATGTGATGGACACCACCGGCCGCGTCATGGCCACCAGCAATTGGCGCGATGTCGACAGCTACCTCGGTGAAGACCTGTCCTTCCGTGCCTATTTCCAGAACGCCATTCGTGGTCAGCCGGGGCGTTTCTATGGCATCGGCAGCACCAACGGCGAGCCCGGTTATTACCTGGCCCATGGCCTGGAAGAGCACGGCAAGATCATTGGCGTGGCGGTGGTCAAGGTTCGCCTGGAAGCCATGGAGGAACGCTGGCAACGGGCGCGCCTGGAAGCCTTCGTCAGCGACGAAAACGGCATCATCATCCTCTCCAGTGATCCTTCGCGGCGCCTCAAATCGGTGGTGCCGCTGAGCGAGGACATCAAGGAAAAACTCGCGCGCAGCCTCCAGTATTACTGGTTCCCGCTGAACGAGCTGCAACCGCTGGCCCGGGAAAAGCTCGCCGAGGGCGAAGAAAAGCTGACCTTCCCCGCCAACAGCGAAGTGGAGTCCGAGCAAGAAGACATCAGCTACCTCTCGCAAACCCGCCAGTTGAGTGACACGCCGTGGCATTTCACCCTGCTCACGCCGTTGCAGGATCTGCGCCGCCAGGCGATCAATCAGGGCATTCTCGTCGCCGTGGCGTTTGCCCTGGTGGCCTTCCTGCTGATCGCCTGGAACGAGCGCCGCAAGGTCATCGCCACCCGCCTCGCCGCCCGTGAAGCCCTGCAGGAAGCCAACAATCAACTGGAGCGTCGGATTACCGAACGCACCACCGACCTGCGCGCCAGCAACGAACGGCTCAAGGGCCAGATCCGCGAACGCCGGCACGCCGAGGAAACCCTGCGTCGCGCCCAGGATGAGCTGGTGCAGGCCGGCAAGCTCGCCGCCATCGGCCAGATGTCCACCAGCATCGCCCATGAACTGAACCAGCCACTGGCGGCGCTGCGCACCTTGTCCGGCAACACCGTGCGCTTCATGGAACGTGGCCAGCTGGACGTGGCGAGTACCAACCTCAAGACCATCAACGAACTGATCGACCGCATGGGCCGGATCACCGCCAGCCTGCGCGCCTTCGCCCGACGCGGTGACGACAAGGGCCAGGCCTGCCTGGGCAAGGGCGTGGAAGCGGCCTTGCAACTGCTGGGCACACGGGTCGAAAGCACCCACCTGCAAGTGCATCGCCGGTTCGAGGAAGTGCAGGTGCAGATCGACCAGACCCGCCTGGAGCAGATCCTGGTCAACCTGATCGGCAATGCCCTCGACGCCATGCAGGCCCAACCGCTGCCGGAGCTGTGGCTGGAAGGCGAAGCGTCGGATGGCAAATATCGCCTGCGGGTGCGCGACAACGGGCACGGTATCGACGACGATGCTCGCAAGCACCTGTTCGAACCGTTTTTCACCACCAAACCCGGCGAACAGGGCCTGGGCCTTGGCCTGACCTTGTCCGCCAGCCTGGCCGCCGCCACCGGTGGGCACCTGGGTGTCGAGCACCCGGCCAGCGGTGGCACCAGCTTCGTCCTCAGTTTACCGTTGGTAAGCCCTACTCCTGCCGAGCCAATATGAACAACGACCTTAGTGTACTGATCGTCGAAGACGACCCCCATGTGCTGCTCGGCTGCCAACAGGCGCTGACCCTGGAGGACATTCCCTGCATCGGCGTGACCAGCGCCGAAGAAGCACTGGAGCGGGTTGGCGAGAACTTTGCCGGGATCGTCATCAGCGACATTCGCCTGCCGGGCATCGATGGCCTGGAACTGCTGACCCGGCTCAAGGCGCGCGATCGCAGCCTGCCGGTGGTGCTGATCACCGGCCACGGCGACATTTCCATGGCCGTCGGCGCGATGCAGAAAGGCGCCTATGACTTCATGGAGAAACCGTTTTCCCCGGAGCGCCTGGTGGACGTGGCGCGGCGTGCGCTGGAGCAGCGCAGTCTGGCGCGGGAAGTGACGTCACTGCGCCGGCAACTGGCGGAGCGCGATTCCCTGGAAGGACGGATCATCGGGCGATCGCCGGCGATGCAGCAACTGCGCGAACTGATCGCCAATGTCGCCGACACCTCGGCCAACGTGCTGATCGAAGGCGAGACCGGCACCGGCAAGGAACTGGTTGCCCGTTGCCTGCATGACTTCAGTCGCCGCCACACCCGGCAATTCGTCGCGCTGAACTGCGGCGGCCTGCCGGAGAACCTGTTCGAAAGCGAAATCTTCGGCCATGAAGCCAACGCCTTCACCGGCGCTGGTAAACGGCGCATCGGCAAAATCGAACACGCGGACGGCGGCACGTTGTTCCTCGACGAAGTGGAAAGCATGCCGTTGCCCTTGCAGATCAAGTTGCTGCGGGTGTTGCAGGAGCGCACCCTGGAACGTCTCGGCTCGAACCAGAGCGTCGCGGTGGATTGCCGGGTGATCGCGGCGACCAAGTCCGACCTCGACGACTTGAGCAAGGCCGGCGATTTCCGCAGCGACCTGTATTACCGCCTCAACGTCGTGACCCTGGAACTGCCGCCGCTGCGCGAGCGCCGCGAGGACATCCTGCAACTGTTCGAGCACTTTCTGCAGCAGTCGTCCCTGCGCTTCGACCGGATCGCCCCGGAGCTGGACAACCAGACCCTGTCGCACCTGATGAGCCACGACTGGCCGGGCAACGTGCGCGAACTGCGCAACGTCGCCGAACGCTTCGCCCTCGGCCTGCCCGCCTTCAAGAAGACCGGCGCCAGCGCCGGCACCCAGGGCCTGGCCTTCGCCGAAGCGGTGGAAGCCTTCGAGCGCAACCTGCTGGGCGAGGCCCTGCAACGCAGCGGCGGCAACCTGACCCAGGCCAGCCTGGAACTGGGCATGGCCAAGACCACGTTATTCGACAAAGTGAAAAAATACGGGCTGAGCCACTGATGGATCTGATTTTGAAAGCCACGCTCGGTGCAGCGGTGGTGGTTGTGCTGGCGGCGCTGGCCAAGACCAGAAATTACTACATCGCCGGTCTGGTGCCTTTGTTTCCGACCTTTGCGCTGATTGCCCATTACATCGTCGGCAAGGGGCGCTCGCTGGAGGACCTGAAGACGACCATCGTGTTTGGCATGTGGTCGATCATTCCGTATTTCATCTACCTGGCGACCCTGTACGTGATGGTCGACCGCCTGCGCCTGGAGGCGTCCCTGGCGGTGGCGGCGGTAGCGTGGTTGATGGCGGCGACGGTACTGGTTTCGGTCTGGGTGCGCATCCACGCCTGACGCCCCCTTCCCTTGTAGGAGCGAGCATGCTCGCGATGGAGGTCCAGTCACCGCGGGCATTCAGACATCCCGCGTCATCGTTAAAGACCATCGCGACGGTTCGACGCCTCGACATGCTCGCTCCTACTGCCCGTAAACCCGCTGCAACTGCGCCTGGGTCAGTGCGTCCTCGAACGGCACCGGCACCGATTTCACCGCTCCGTACAGGTTGCGATAACGCCAGTAACTGCCCTGGTTGGCCAGTTGATAACCGCGCTCGACCACGCGCTGACCATCCAGCACATAACGCAAGGTTTCCTGGGCCGCTTCCGGTGGCGCCGGTTGCATCAGGTCGGCGGCCAGCACACGCATGGATTCGTCTATGCACTCGTCGAGCACCGCCGTGACCTTGTCCAGATCCAGGCCGCCGTCGTCGATGCATTGCTTGCCGCAACGGCGGATCGGCTGGCTGGCGACTTCGATGCGCATGCGGTACAGGGCCGAACCGGCAATGTCCTGGACCTGCACCTGATTGACCAGAATGAAGCTGCCGCGATCCGGGGTGAGCATCAGCTTGGGTTCGATCACCAGGCGTGCGGTGACGGCCCCCTCGCCCTGCTTGAGCCCGGCCACTTGTGAAGCCTGCTGGTAACGGCGTTGCAGGCGTTCCTGCAACGGCACGCCAGCCAGCAGGTCGGCCATTGGCCGGGCATCCTTCAGGGCGGATTTTTCCGCATCGCGTTGCAGGCTGCCGCTGCCCATCTGCGTGTTGATCAGGCTCGCCACCAGCAGCCCCGCGAGCCCGGCACTGCTGCCAGAGTTGGCGATCAGGTTATGACTCGACGACGCAGCATCCTGCGCCGTCTTGGCATCGATCACCGTGCTCGCACCGACAAACGACGGCGGCAGTTGCATATCGACTTTCAGGCCGTGGGCCTGCACGTACGGAGCTGCGCCCTGGGACCTGAAACCGGCTTCAGGCGCCGGTTTCTGCGCACAACCGGTCAGCATCAACAGGACCAGCGCGGTGGTCAGGCTGAACGAACGTTTCATTGTTCGAACGGCGTGATCATTTGCTGACGGCTGGTGTCCATGGCCTGGTAGAAAGCATTGGACAGGTTGGTGTAGGTCGGCTCGTCCCACTCACCCTGGGCCGCCTGCACCACGGCGAAGGGTTTGAACCAGAGCAGTTTGTTGTCAGCCAGATCGACCACCATGCCCTGCCCGGTCACCTGTGCCATCGGCACGCTGGTCGGCACGAAGCCGTAGTAACTGCGGGTGGCACCGGTGGCGAACACGTTCACCAGCAACAGGCGATCGACACCATAGGTGGCCTTGAGCGGCGTCAGGTCGCGCACGGTATAACCTTCACGGAAACTGTTTTCCTTGTAGACCTTCAGGTCCACCGGCTCGTTGATCCGCTTGACCTTGTAGCCCTTGGCTTCCAGCTTGGCGACGATGACATCGGGCAGCGTGTTGAGGTCGCGCACTTGCCATTTTTCGACGTTGTCGCTGAGCTTGCTGTTCACGCCCTTGTTGATCGCGTAGTCGAGAAGCCCCTGGTTACCGGTCAGTGCCAGCACCGGTGGCGGCACCACCGTGATCGCTACACCGATGGTCGGTTCCTTGGCATTCCAGAATTGTTGATCCAGTGGGACGGGGGGTTGCACGTGGGCACAGCCGGTGAGGGTCAGGCAGGCGAGCAAGGTGAGCGCCGCCCACGTACGAAAAGCGTGAACTGTCATGGATCAAATCCCTATGATTGAAAAACGTCGCTGTCTTTATCGGCAGCGACGGTCGAAAACCATAGTGGCACATTGATATATTTTTTCAACTCTGTGACAGCCGCCGCTCTATCTTCGCGCGCAGAGCCTGGGAATGATCAGCTACAAAAGGTTGCCCGCCACGGGCGCGTCGATCCGCGCCCAGTGTGAAGTGTCCTCGCGATGGGACTGCAGATACGGCAACACCGCTGCCAGCAGCGGCGCCTTGAACGCCTCCTGAAACCGATGGGCCAAGCCTGGAATCAAGCGCAACTGGCTGCCCTGGATATGCGCCGCCAGGTGCACGCCATGCATCACCGGCAGCAACGGATCGGCCGTGCCGTGCACCACCAGGGTCGGAACGCGCAACTGGTTGAGCAGCGCCACCCGGCTCGGCTCGGCGAGGATCGCCATGATCTGGCGCTTTACGCCCTCGGGGTTGAAGGCGCGGTCATAAGCCACCGCCGCCTGCTGCAACAACGCCTGTCGATCATCGCTCACGTCCGGGCTGCCGAGCGCCGCGAGCAGATCGGCCTGTTGCTCCAGCGCCACCTGGCGATTGGGGGCACCCCGGCGCGACAACAATTGCACCAGTGCCGCACTCGGCGCCGGCAAGCCTTCGGCCCCGGAGCTGGTCATGATCAGGGTCAGGCTTTCCACCCGTTGCGGCGCCATCGCCGCCATGTGCTGGGCGATCATCCCGCCCATGCTCGCGCCCAGCACGTGGAACTGCTCGACGTGCAAGGCCGTCATCAGACCCAGGGCATCGTCGGCCATGTCCGTCAGCGAATACGGCGCCGCCACCGGCAGGCCGAGCTTGTAGCGCAGCACTTCGAACGTCAGGTTGGCCTCGACCGGTGCCTGCTGCCACGTCGACAAGCCGACATCGCGATTGTCATAGCGGATCACCCGAAAGCCCTGTTGGCACAGCGCGACCACCACTTCATCGGGCCAGTGAATCAATTGCCCGCCCAGGCCCATCACCAGCAGCAGGGCCGGATCCGAGGTACGGCCGATGCTCTGGTAGGCCAGGCTGACCTGCGCCAGATCGACCCGTTCGGTCGCAACATTGACATCGCATCGAGACGCCGCCAACGACGGCAGGCCGAACAACAACGCGGCCAGAAAAACCACAGTGGAAAAAAATCGTGCACACATGAAGAAACACCGAAACGCAGAACCCCAGTAGAGCGCGAGTCTGATGAAGTTTGTTCAAGCGCGCTGCCACAGTTGCGTGACAGTTTGATGAAGATTGCCGAGTGGTCGGTGCCGGCACTCTGCGCGGTAACTATGTAGTGCCAACACCACCCGGCATTTTTCTTAAATGGCTCGCTCACGGGACGGACTTCCCGCCCCCACACCGAGCCATGCCCCCATGACCGATAGACGCCTGCCCGACCTCCCTGCCCCCGCACCTTTGGTCATGCCGCCCTTCTCAAGCCTGCCCGGCCACCACGATGAAAGCCTGATGCTGAGCGCCCTGGCGCGCTGGCGCGCGTGCTGCGAGGGTTTGCGCGAGCTGTTCGCCGGCGTGCCGTCCATCCGCGACACGGTCGACGGTTTGCTCAGGCAACAGCTCGATCTGGACGGCGTGCACGCCGGGCTCCTGCTCCCTGCCACCGGCGCCCAGCCCGAACGCTTCATTTCGCTGACGCACGCCTGCGCCTTTGCCTTTCAGCACCCGCAGCTGGACAGCGCGCTGGACCCGCACTGGCGAATCACCGGCCTGCCTCGCAGCCATTCGCTGTCGTCACTGACGCCCCGGCAAATGCTCGAGCGACTGAAGACGCTCAACCCGGAGCAGGCACACAACCGGCGCTGGCGCGACTTCTGGAGCGCCCGCGCTCCCGGCACGGCGGTGTCGCGACAGACCCGCGCCATTGAGCTGTACCGCAATCACTTCGAGGCCGCCGTTCATCTGGCCTTCGCCCGCAAGGCCCTGACGGCGCAACAGCTCGGGCCGCTGCTGTCGATCATGGACCCCGAGGTCGAGACGACGCCACCGAATGCTCCGCCCCTGCGCACCGAACAACTGGCGCTGGTGCTCAGTAATCAAAGCCGCCTCAAACTCACCGGCGCATGGGCCATCAGCCGTGGTCCGACGGTCGATGGCGAGCATTGGCTGTACCTGCCCAGCCATCCGGTGGCCATCCAGGCCTTCGGCAAGCGCAGCGACCTGGAGGATTGGCTGACCCGGCAGGGACTCGTCCCGCAGGGCCTGCCCAACGACAACCTGAGTATTGAGTACAGTGCGAAAAGTGCCCCCCTGCCGACCGGCGCCAGCGACCTGTTCGCCGGTCATCAGCAGGCTCAGATCAGCGCGCTGCGCAATGGCACCCGAGGCAAAACGAACCTGGCAGAACAGGGGGCGCAATCCCTGCTCCAGGCCGACGAGGTGGATCGACAACGTGGCAACAGCCCCGTCATCGCGTCACCGCCCAGGCTCGATGTCACGCAGCATGAGGACCGAAGCAGCGAACAACCGCTGTTCGGCAGCTTGTATGCCGACATCCCCTGGTCTTCGCGCCAAGCGGCGCTGAACCGGCAACGTGATGCGCTCGACCGCCTGATCGTGCAGGTCGGCAATGGCACCGGCCTGCAACCGCTCAAGGACTGGCTCAACGCCCTGGAGAAGGCCGAGCAGGACGCCGACAAGGCCGCCGTCTCCTTGCTCCACCGGCCACGTGCCGCGAGTTCCGAGCCTGAATTCACAGCCCTTCACAGCGCTCACAGGGCGGGTCTGAAGGCCGAGGCCGCCGTGCAACGCTTGCTCGGGCAACTCAGTGACGATGAGCACCACCTGCTGATGTCCGTGCTCGAACGCACCGACACGGCCCCGGTGGCCGCCAGCCTGAGCCTGTCGGCACCCGAACAGATCGGTGACACCCCTCGCGTCGTGCCCCAGGCACTGGACGGCGTCTTTGTCGTGAGCGCGGCCGATGCGCTCGCCGACGCCGACTCACCCCACAGCGTGCTGATCTATTGGCCGGGCAATGGCGGCGGACTGCAACGCTTCGCCAACCGTCGCGAGCTGGAACGTGTGCTCTTCAAGATGACGGCTGCGGCCAAGGGCACGACCCTGCAATGGCAAGCCATCACTGGCGACGCGCTCGAACATGGCCTGAAGCAACTGACCAACGACTTCGAAAAGCGCGCCAACGCCATTGCCGACGACGCGCCGCAACGTGCCGAACAACTGGAAACCCTGCGCGTCCTGGCTCTGGCGACCTTGCAGGTTCCAGTGCATGCCGCCAGAAACCTGGCCTTTGCCCACCGGCTGGAGCAGGACCGCAGCGCCGCCCTGGCCGACCACCTGCCCGACTGGCTGCAGCGGCTGCCGGTGGCCGATCGCGGCGCACTCAAGGCCTTGATCGAGGCGTACCTGAAGGCGATGAAGCGCAGCCACGAGTTGCTGACCCTCGCCCTGGAACCGCGCAGCGAGTTCACCCGCAAACACCTGCAAGCCCGATTGCGCCAGGACTTCTCGGTCAAGGGCGCGTTCGATGTGCAACTGGACATCCCCGATGCGGTCACCTGGGAAACCCGTTACTCCGCAGGCCCCACCGGCCCGGTGCGGACCACGGTCATGGTGGCCAGCGCCACACGCAGCAGGATGTCACTCGAAGCGTTGGCCCAACTGAACATCGACAGCGCCCTGTCGGTGCAACAGGACCCCCTGTCGCAGCGCCTGGTCCTGATGCACCGGGAAATCACCGCCGACAACGACAAGGAGCGCATTCGCCTGCTCAATGGCATCACGCCGACCTACCTGCGCAAGATCCTGCCGGAACTGGACCTGCCCAAAGCCTACGAGCAACAGATTCTCGACGCGTTCAAGGGCGCGCCCAGCGAGCCGGTATTCGTCCGGGAGCACCGTCGCGAGCCCCTGATCGAGCCCTGGCGCCTGATGCTCAAGTTGCAGGGTGAATGCGCGCGGCTGCAGAAACAGATCGACAGCGACGAATTGCAGATCCTGAACATGGCCATCGATGCCAATACCCCGGCGGGGTGGCGCGCCCACGGCAAACGCATCGTCCTGCTGCCGGCACGGCTGAGCGCAGGGGGCAAGGACACGTCCGGCGAAGGCCCGAGCACCTTGTCGGGCGTGACCTTCATCGAAGAACAGATCAGCGGCGTGACCCTGCTGTACCTGCCCGACGGCCCCGACGGCCGTTTCCTGCACCGCTACGACTCCCGCGAGGCGGCGCGCAAGGCGCTGTTCAATATGTGCCAGCAGGACAGGATGATCCGCTACCTGGCCGGCCGGGCCTTGGGCGGCGATGCCAGGGCCCATGAAAGTCGCCTCAACGAAGCCGTGCGCCGATACTTCGACGGCATGATCGAAATCGGCGCGCCGTGGCCAGCCTCCACCTCTTTGGCCGCGCATCTGCTCGACGCCCATATGGGTCGCCTGATCATCGCCCATCGCGACACTTCACGCTCCAATGCCGCGCTGTCCCTTGAGCGTTACGCGCTGGAAGGTCCGCGCGCCTTCAACTACATCAAGATGGCCCTCGGGGTGGTGCCCTTCGTCGGCACCGCGATTGCGCTCTACGATGCCTGGAACGCGGCGAATCAGGCCGTCGCGGCATTTCTTCGCGGCAACGTCGGCGATGGCCTGGCGGAACTGCAGACCGTGCTGCTGTGCCTGATCGACGCCGCCATGGACCTGCTGCCCGGCGAGGCGGCCACGTCCTCACTCGCCACTGAAGCGCGCCAGTTGACCCGCACGCGTCAGTTGCGTGCCCTGACGGCCAGTGCCGGTGCATTGCAGCCACCGTCCATGCGCAAGGCCCGACAGGTCGTGGCACGTTTCGCCGGCTACGAATACGAGCACCCCATCGCGCTGGTCGGGCTGCAACCGGCCACCCATGGCCTTTACCGCAATGTCTACAGGCACGCTGACGGTGACTTCATTGTCCGTCAGGGTCGGGTATTCCAGGTGCAGTTGAGCAAGGATCTGCGCCAGTGGCGGTTGTTCGGCAACAGCCGCAAAACCTACAAACAACCGATTGCTCTGGATGAAGCGGGCCAATGGGACACCTGGTTCGGTGTGTACGGCACGACGTTCGACGGCGGCGGTCTCGGCGGCGGCAACGTGCTTGGGCACGTGGCCAACGCGCTGGACCCGATCTGGCCGGACGCCATTCGCCAACGCCTGCCGCGCTGGTGGGCGGACCAGGCGTTTCGTCGTCACCATGCCTTGACCGAAGCGGCCGACGAACTCGCCGTTCGAATCAATGACCGGGTCAAGCTGACCGACACCGCGCTGGCCGCTTACAGGAGCGCTCCCCCGGAGCGTCTCGGGGCGCTGATGCAAGCCGCCGAAACAGCCTGCAGCGCCGACATCGAAATGGTCGGCCGGCACTATCAGACACTGGCGGACCTGCTGCCGCTCACCCACGGCAACAAGCGACGCGCACTCCTGGAATTCCAGAGCAACGATGCGCTGTTGATGACCGACCGATACAAACTACGGCTGATCTTCGCCAGTCATCGGGCCGATCCCGTGATCGACCGTATGGATGCCCTGACGGCGAAACTGGACACCATCCCTGCCGAGGCCTTCGCCGACCGCATGCGGCTGCTGGAGGACATCAGGAAGTTGCGTCTGGAGATTCTCCAGGCATTCGACACGATCGAGGCCCGTCGGCGGGACCTCAACCATTGGTACCAGCGCATTACCATCAGTGCCGATAAAGCCCACATGACCCGGGAAGTCACCGAGCTGAGCGGGCGCCTGAATGACACCACCCTTCTTTACCTCAGAACCGGTCACTTGCTGGAAACCGTGACGCGCTACGACGCGACGAGCGAAGTGTCGTGGCTCCTGTTGCAAAACCAGGCGATGGTCAAGCGAGACCAGGTCGACCGGGCCTTTTTCACTCAGTTCAGTCTGCCGGAGGTGACGGCCACCTGGGCGCAGCGCAACCAGATTCTGCAGGACTGCATCGACCAGTACAGTCGATTCCGTCGCGATCTGCAGGCGTGGACGGCCAGCTACCCGCAGCACTTTCATCTGGACGCCGTGCCGACCCTGCTCGACTGTATCGATAAAATGACCGAACGCGCGCGCAAGGCCCTCGACCTTGCACCACCGGCCGCTGCACCCGGAGTGCGCACAAAAAAAGTGTTCGTGACCGAAGACGACCAACTGCTGATTGGCGTGGAGCGCACGACCTCCACCAGCGGAAGACCGCAGTACACCGTGACCGGTCAAGGTGGATACAACGAAATCTGGGAGCTCGCCGCCAACGGCAAATCCCGCTTGTTGAACCCGCGAACCCGAGCGGCCGCTGCCGTTGAACGCAACCTTGAGTCGTTAGTGGCGGAAGCGCGTCAGCGCCTGGATTCACAAGAGACCTACCTGACACGGGTGCAGGCCTACGCGTCACAGAACATGCTGCCGGTCGATCTGGAGCACATGATGCTCAGCGAAGCGAATGAGCTGAGCCAGCGCGCGCGGAGCATCGAGACGCTTGCGCCGCAAAACCCGATCATTGTCCAGTTGCGGGGCAAGGCCACGGAGTTGACGGCCACCGGGCGTGCGATGAGAACCCGCCAGTCGCTGCAGACACGCCAGCCGACCGATGGCATGCTCGCCGACCTGATCGATCAGAAGGCCGTGGAGATCCGCAAGACTCGCCCCATCGCCAACCTGGGCAAACGCCGGGATGGCCGCAGCGACTTCATGCAGGAATACGAAATCTGGGACCTGACACAGACGCCGGCGAAAGTGCTGTGGTACGCCCACTTCCACTATGCCAAGGCCTCGGCGGCTCTGGGTGCTTTCGAGAAAGCCCATTTGAAGCTGCCGGAGCATCGTTTCCTGACCCATGCGGACAATGCCGACCTGCCCTATGCCGACATCGGCAAAAAATCGGCGGTACTGCCGCACTTTGAAAAGCTGTAAGGGAAAACCGGGGGGCTCTCTCACAGGCCAGGCGAACAGGTTATCGACAGTCCACACAACATGAGACAAACTCAACCTTTGTGCGCTGTCATCAAGTTTTGTTCATGGAGCCCCCGGTGCTTGAGATCCGTCATCTGAAAACCCTGCACGCCCTGCGCGAAGCCGACAGCCTGGTGGAAGCGGCCGAGCGCCTGCACCTGACGCAGTCGGCGCTGTCCCACCAGTTCAAGGAGCTCGAGGAGCGGCTGGGGATGCCGTTGTTCGTGCGCAAGACCAAACCGGTGCGGTTCACCAGCGCCGGTTTGCGCCTGCTGCAACTGGCCGAGGCCACCCTGCCATTGCTGCGGGGCGCCGAGCGCGACATCGCGCGGCTGGCCGGCGGCACCGCCGGGCGCTTGCACATGGCAATCGAATGCCACAGCTGCTTTCAATGGCTGATGCCGACCATCGACCAGTTCCGCGACGCCTGGCCGGAAGTGGAGCTGGACCTGGCGTCGGGTTTCGCCTTCGCCCCCCTGCCCGCCCTGGCCCGTGGCGACCTGGACCTGGTGGTGACCTCCGACCCGCTGGACATCGCCGGCATCACCTATGTACCCCTGTTCACCTACGAAGCGATGCTGGCGGTCGCCAACCAGCATCGCCTGGCGAACAAGTCGTACATCGTGCCCGAAGACCTGCTCACGGAAACCCTGATCACCTACCCGGTCGAGCGTGATCGGCTGGACATCTTCACCCGTTTCCTGGAGCCGGCCGACATCGAACCGGCGCAGGTCCGCACCTCGGAACTGTCGGTGATGATGATGCAATTGGTGGCCAGCGGCCGTGGGGTGTGCGGCATGCCCCACTGGGCGCTGCACGAATACAGCTCGCGGGGTTACGTCAAGGCCAAGCGCCTGGGTGAGAAGGGATTGTTCGCGACCTTGTACGCGGGGGTTCGTACCGACATGCTGGATGCGCCGTACATGCGCGATTTCCTGCTGACCGCCAAGGACACTTCGTTCTCGACCCTGGATGGGGTCAGCGCCGTCAAGTGACCCACCCTCCTGTAGAAGCGAGCTTGCTAGCGATAGTCCCGCCGTTGCTTCTGCAAAGGCAGGCCTGAAGCGGATCAGGCATTAGCCGTCAGCGAATCCCGATAAAACGGCAGGATCAGGTCGCGCGTCAATGGCGCCAGGCTGATGTCGCCGTCAGTGGCCGGGTCGATCCAGCGCACCTCTTCGATCTCCGCCGCCGGGGTGACCGGCGCATCGGTCGTCAGTTGAAACAGCTCGGCCTGCACGACGAACCCCGGCTCGTTGGCCGCCGGTGCCGAGAACGGCCCCAGGTAAGTGGCGCGCGCCGGATCGATGATCAAGCCCAGCTCTTCCTCCAGCTCGCGGGCCAGGGCCTGAACCGGTTGCTCATGGGCCTCGATCTTGCCGCCCGGTTGCATGAAGGCCTCGGTGCCGCGCTTGCGCACCAGGAGGGTACGGCCGTCAGGGCCGATCAGCAAAGCGGCGGCGATGCGGATGATACGGGGCGAAAGACTCATGGCGCGGCGTTGACCTCAGGGAAAAGCGCAAGGATCACATGAGTGCCCTCGCGCCGTCACCCCGAAAAAAACACCCCCGAGGGAGCTGCTCCTACCGGGGGTGGAGGTTTGCGATTACGTCGCTTCCTGAAAATCCATCTCCGGCGGCTGGCGGCGGAATCCACCGGTCAGCACCGCCAGGTACACCACGCCGATCGCCAGCCAGCTCAGGCCCAGGTAGATCGCGAGATGGTCGAGGCTGACCATCAGCCACAAGTCTGCCGCCAGGCCGATGAAGGGAAACAACAGGAACAGCACGAACTCGCGCAGCCCCTTCTGCTCGCCGCCGATCCAGTAATGAAAGATCACCGACAGGTTGACCAGGCTGAAGGCCAGGAACGCGCCGAAGTTGATGAACGAGGTCGAGGTGGTGACGTCCAGTTTCAACGCCAGCAGGGCGACGACCGCGCACAACAGGATGCTGTTGATCGGTGTGCCGAAGCGTTCGTGCAGGGTGCCGAAAAAGGACTTGGGCAACACTCCGTCGCGGCCCATGGCGAACAACAGGCGCGAACCACTGGCCTGGGCCGACAGGCCCGAAGCGAACTGGCCGACGATCAGGCCGATCAGGAAGATCGAGACGAACAGGTCGCCGCCGATGTTGCGGGCAATTTCATACGCTGCCGAATCAACGCTGTCGAACTGGAACGAAGGGTGCGCGATCTGCACGAAGTACGACACGCCGACGAAGATCAGCCCGCCGATCAGGGTGATCAGCATGATCGCTCGCGGAATGGTGCGGCGCGGGTCGCGGGTTTCTTCGGTGAGGGTACTGACCGCGTCGAACCCCAGGAACGAGTAACAGGCGATGGCGGCGCCGCTCATGATCAACGGCAGTTGCATGTCGCCATTGAAGAACGGCTCCAACGACCACAGCGGCGTGCTCGCATCGCCTGCCACGTAATGCACGCACAACGCGACGAAGGCGATCAGCACCAGGAACTGCACCAGCATCAGCAAGGCGTTGATGCCATTGGCCAGCTTCAGGCCGACGATGTTGATCGCGCTGGTGATGCCGATGAACGCCAGCACCCAGATCCATTGCGGCACCGCCGGGAACGCGGAATTCAGATACGCCGCGCCGATCAGCCAGATCGCCATGGGCAGGAACAGATAGTCGAGCAGCACCGCCCATCCGGCGATGAACCCCAGCTTGGGGCTGATGGCCTTGCGCACGTAGCTGTAGGCCGAGCCGGCCACGGGGAACGCCGAGGCCATGCGGCCATAGCTCATGGCAGTGAAGAACATCGCCACCAGTGCCGCCAGGTACGCCGCCGGCACCCTGCCTTCGGTGGATTGAGCGAGGATGCCGAACGTGCCGAGCACGATGATCGGCGTCATGTAGGCGATGCCAAACAGCACCACCGACCCCAATGAAAGGGTGCGTTGCAAACGAGCCATGAGCGACTACTCCGGAATTATTGGTTTTATGGCAGAGCCGAGTTCGGCGCAGGGTTTTCGGGTGTTGCTTTATTGTTCTTTGGTTCCAGCAAAAGTGTTGTCTGGCAGGGCCTCTTCGCTGGCAAGCCAGCTCCCACAGGTTGTGTGGCGTTCACGACGCCGGCATCCACCGCAGATCCCTGTGGGAGCGGGCTTGCCCGCGATGGCGTCGGCCCGACCGGCACAAAACTGCGGATCAGCCGTTGGGAATCAGCAACTCCCGCAACCCACAAGCATGCTCAACCACTGTCCCCGGCAGCTTCAGCCGCTGGTCATCCAGGTAGCGATAATCCTGGCGCGCCGCCTTCAGTCGGTTCAGGTCCAGTTCCACCGCGAACTGACCTTCCTCGCGGCCGGCCTCGAACAACAACGTGCCCAAGGGGTCGACCAGCGCACTGCCGCCGGCAAACAGCAACCCGCCGTCACCCTCTTCCACCCGGTTGACCATCACCGCAAACGCCTGGTTTTCCTGGGCGCGGGCCATGATCGCGGTGCGGTGCGTGGGGCCGTAGGGGTCCATGTTGCCGTTGGTGACGATCAACAGTTCGGCGCCCAGTTGCGCCAGCGCGCGGGCGGTTTCCGGGAACTCGATGTCGTAGCAGATCAGCAGCCCGACCCGCACGCCGTTCCACAGGCAGGTGGCGTAGCGGTCACCCGCCTCGTACACGCCGCGATCCGACGCCCACAGGTGGGTCTTGCGGTATTTCAGGGCAATGCCGTCGGGGGTGATCAGCAAGGTGGTGTTGAAGAAGCGGCCGTTGTCGTTCTCCGAGGTGCCGATGACCACGGCGACATTTCGCTCGCGGGCAGCCGCGACGATCGCGCTGACGGTCGGGCCGTCCAGCGGTTCGGCGACGTCGGCCACGGCGTCGGCGTTGGAAAAGCCCATCAGGTGGCTTTCCGGAAACAGGATCAATTGCGTGTCGGCCGCGCAGCCGGCAATCGCTGCCAGTGCACGCTTGAGGTTGTAGGCCGTGTCATTGTCACGGCCGGCCAATTGGGCGAGTTCGACCTTCATGGGTATCCCTTGTTCTGGTGGCCGGGCAGCAGAAAGATTGCCCGGTCGGTGTCTGTGCGCCAGTATGCGCAGCAAGCAACCGGCCAGGGAATCACGCAGCCGGGGTAACACCATAGGGGTAGAGCCATGACACTCGCGCTGGACGACATCGCCTGGCACCGTTCGGTGGGGCAACTGATCGACGCCCTGGACAAGCCCAATTTCTGGACGCAACTGGTGCGCCTGCTCGACCAATACGTCCCCTGCGACAGCTGGGTGGCGTTGCTGTTCAGCGCCGATCAGCACCCACAGGTGTTTGCCGAATGCCCGGGCGAGGACGGCGGCCCCGATCAGTTGTTCCAGGATTACCTGCGCGGCCTGTACCTGCTCGACCCGTTCTACATCGCCTGCCGCGAGCAGTCGCGAACCGGACTGTATCGCCTGGCGGAAGTGGCGCCGGAGCATTTCGAACTCACCGAGTACTATCAACGATACTTTCGTGTGAATGTCGTGGCCGACGAAATCCAGTTTAATTGCCAGCTTGAGGGCGAGCGCACGCTGTGCCTGTCACTGGGCAGCAAGCAGCGCTTCAGCGCCGAGCAGATTGCCCTGCTGTCGTTGATCCAGCCTTGGGTGCTGGGCCTGTTGCGCCAACGCCTGCCGTACGAAATCAACGAGGTCGTAGCGCTCGCGCCCGCACCCGTGCAGGGTGACTGGCGTGTGCAGCTGGAGGCGTCGGTGCAGCAACTCAAGGGCGCACAACTGACGGCCCGGGAGCTGGATGTCGGGCGCCTGATGCTCAGCGGCTGCTCCAGCAAGGAAATCGCCCGCAAGCTGGAAATCTCCGTAGAAACCGTGAAAGTCCATAAGAAACACATGTACAGCAAGCTGGGGATCAAGTCCCAGTCCGAGCTGTTTTCGATTTTTCTGCAGGCGCAAAATGCCTGATGAGTGCCGAACTGCCGTTCTGTGGGAGCGGCGGTGAATGCAAGAACCGAGTCCGAACCAGGGAAACCGTATGAGCCTGTCACTCCTGAGCCGCTACGCCTTCTTTGCCGCGTGCGTGATCTTCACCCTCGCCAGCCTGCCCTTCCTCGAGCACGACTGGCTCTGGCCGATCACTGCCGTCACCCTGGTGCTCAGCCTGATCGGCGTGTTCGATCTGCTGCAAAGCCCCCACGCGGTGCGCCGCAACTACCCGATCCTGGGCAACATCCGTTACCTGGTGGAGGGTATTCGCCCGGAAATCCGTCAGTACCTGCTCGAATCCGACAGCGACGCACTGCCCTTCTCCCGCGCCCAGCGCTCGCTGGTCTACTCGCGGGCCAAGAATGAAAGCGCCGACAAACCCTTCGGCACCCTGATCGACGTGTATCAGTCCGGTTTCGAATTCATCGGTCATTCGATGCGCCCGGCCCCCTTGAGCGACCCCAACAGTTTCCGCGTCACGGTGGGCGGCCCGCAGTGCACCCAGCCGTATTCGGCCTCGGTGTTCAACATCTCGGCCATGAGCTTCGGTTCGCTCAGCGCCAACGCCATCCGCGCGCTGAACCAGGGCGCCAAGCTCGGCAACTTCGCCCACGACACCGGCGAAGGCAGCATCAGTGCCTATCACCGGGAAAACGGCGGCGACCTGACCTGGGAACTGGGCAGCGGCTATTTCGGCTGCCGCACCGCAGACGGGCGTTTCGACCCGGAACGCTTCGCCGCCCAGGCGCAGACACCGCAGGTGCGGATGATCGAAATCAAGATGAGCCAGGGCGCCAAACCCGGCCACGGCGGGATTCTGCCCAAACACAAGGTCACCCGGGAAATTGCCGAAACCCGTGGCATCCTGATGGGCGAAGACTGCATCTCGCCGTCGCGACACAGCGCGTTTTCGACGCCCATCGAACTGATGCAGTTCATCCAGCAACTGCGTGAACTGTCGGGTGGCAAACCGGTAGGCTTCAAGTTGTGCCTGGGCCACCCGTGGGAATTCATGGGCATCGCCAAGGCGATGCTGGAAACCGGCATCCTGCCGGACTTCATCGTCATCGATGGCAAGGAAGGCGGCACCGGTGCCGCGCCGGTGGAGTTCACCGACCACATCGGCGTGCCGATGCGCGAAGGCCTGCTGTTCGTGCACAACACCCTGGTGGGCCTGAACCTGCGGGACAAGATCAAGCTGGGCGCCAGCGGCAAGATCGTCAGCGCGTTCGACATCGCCAGCGTCCTGGCCATCGGTGCCGACTGGGCCAACTCGGCGCGCGGCTTCATGTTCGCCATCGGCTGCATCCAGTCGCAAAGCTGCCACACCAACAAATGCCCGACCGGCGTCGCCACCCAGGACACCCTGCGCCAGCGCGCCCTGGTGGTGCCGGACAAGGCCCAGCGCGTCTACAACTTCCACCGCAACACCCTCAAGGGCCTGGCCGAAATGCTCGCCGCTGCGGGCCTCGATCATCCGTCGCAACTGTCGGCCAAGCACCTGGTGCGACGCATGTCAGCGACCGAGATCAAGCTGTTCTCGCAGTTGCATGTATTTTTGAAACCGGGGGAATTGCTCACTGGAGAGGTCAACGGCGAGTTCTATTCGCGGATGTGGCAGATGGCGCGGGCGGACAGTTTTGAGCCTAATGAAGTGGCAGCGGCGTGACATCACCGCACGGCGCTGGAGGCCTGGGGGCTTTCAGCGCGGTGTTCCCGAACGAACAGATGCACGCCGATGCGCCCGGCCCTCAACGTCCTCATCCACTTCCAACCCTCGGGGAATGGCGGGACGCTTTGCAAATCGAGCCGATTGTTCACCCACCAGACTCTGTCCGAATGAAACGTGACGGATGACAGGTCGCTGGAAAGAATCCGCTCCTGAGGAATGAACAACCAGGGGCCCTGGCCCTTGATCGGCGGGTCGGTCGTGTAGAGCCTCGGCTGGATCCCGGTGTCATTGTAATAACTGAACGGCAGATACCAGAAGAACCCGTCGACAACGACCTCATCGCTCCTGTCGGCCTGTCGCTTCAACGCTTCTACCACGATGTCGACCCTGCCCACGTGACGAACGAACGTCCCCTCCAGTGAATCCTGCTGTGCGTACACCCGCTGCAATCCAAAGGTTTCGCCTGCGACCGCCAGGCACAGGCAGAGGAAAGCGCAGAGCGGGCGATGCTCCGCCAGTTTATCCAGGGCAATGGCGACGACCATGGGCAAACCCACGACGCAGAAGAGCAGGTATCGGGATACGAAAATGGGAACGACCCAGGACAGCGCGAACAGGACAATGACCGGCAAAAACCCGTAGTGAATGAGCAGCCACATCGCTCGACGCTCCCGTCGCCTGTCACGCAATGCCACCCATGCGCAGGCGAGGATCAACGCCGAAACCCCAAGCGCCCACCCCATCCCGTGGTTCGTGACCGAAATCATCACGGCCGATCGCGCAAAGAATTCAGGCAGCAATTGCCATGTCGAGGGCGCGATCCACTCGATGCCCTGACTGTGCGACACCTGCCGAAAAAAGTTCGGCAGCCAGGGCAAATACAGCGCGACGATCGCGACGTTGGCCGTCAACCATTGCCGCACGGGCAGTAACACGGAAGCGCCGCTGCCCAGCCCCGACCAGTACAGCCAATGCACCAACACGCAGAGCGCGGCAAAGTAGTGGGTGTAAAACGCCGCCGTCATCAGCAGCACATACATTACCGGATAGCGCTTGAGGTGCGGTTGCCGCCCCCAGCAGACCAGCACGACAGTCGCCGCCATCAGCCAGAATCCGATCAGCGTATACATGCGCGCTTCCTGGCTGTAACGGATCGATATCGGCAGCAGCGCAAACAGCAAGCCGGCGATACAGGCGGCCCGGCGGCTGGCGACCAGGCTCATCAGTTGCATGCACAGCAGCAAGGTGCCGATGTCCAGCACCACGCTGAGCATGCGCACGCTCGCCGCACCACTGCCAGACAGGCACATCCAGTAATGCAGCATCACGTAATACAAGGGTGGATGAACATCGCCTGCTGTAATGTTCCAGATCTGCCCAGGGGATCGTTCGGCCAGGAGCAGACTGAAACTTTCGTCGAACCAGATGACGGGAATCGCAATGCCATGGAACCTGACGATGAAGGCCAGCGCCACCAGCGCAAAAAGTGCCAGCGGGTACCCGCGCCAGCGCTGCTTGCTGGCCAGGCGGTCCATCAGGCGTGGCGCCGCGGTCATTTCACTCTCTGCATCGGGAGAGGGTCAGCCTGCGCGCTCTGACTTCTCACGATGTCCTTGATCACATACCGCGGCCGATGCTTGGCCTCCATATAGATCCGCCCGATGTACTCGCCCAGGATGCCGATACCGATCAGTTGAACCCCACCCAGAAACAGAATCGCGGTCATCAGCGACGGATAGCCCCGCACATCGTTGCCGAACAGCAGCTTGTCCAGCACCATGTAGACCGCATAACCCAGCGCCATCAGCGAAATGACGCCGCCTACGTAGGACCAGACCCGCAGCGGCACGGTGCTGAAGGACGTGATGCCTTCCAGCGCCAGGTTCCACAGTTTCCAGCCACTGAACTTGCTCCGCCCGACAGCCCGTGGAGCCCGCTCGTACTCGATGATGCGTGTGTCGAAACCTGCCCACGACAACACGCCTTTCATGAACAACTGCTGCTCGGGCAAGCCCTTGATGACCTCCACGACTTTCCTGTCCATCAAGCGAAAGTCGCCGACGTTTTCCTCGATGCGGGTCGAAGCCATCCGGTTGAGCAATTGATAGAACAAGGCCGCGAAATGACGCTTGAGGAAACTGTCGGATGAGCGATGAAGACGTTTGGCCAGGACGACGTCGGCGCCATCCTGCCATGCGCTGATCAACCTGGGGATAACGTTTATCGGGTCCTGCAGATCGACGTCCATGGGGATGATCGCGTCGCCACTGGCGTACTCCAGGCCAGCGAACAACGCGGGCTCCTTGCCGAAGTTGCGCGAGAAATTGATCAACACCACATCGCTATCGTGCAGTGCGATGGCCTGTGCCAGAGCCGCCGTGCTGTCCGAGCTGCCATCGTTGATGAAGACGATTTCGATCCGGTAGGCACTCAGGGACGGCTCATTGCGCACAGCCTGATAAAAGCCCTGAATGGCCAACTCTTCGTTGTACACCGGCACGATCAACGAGATGTTCAAGCTTCAGGATCCCTAAACACGATGAACCTGGCGTAGAAAAAACCGAGAAACAAGCTCAGCAGCGAAAACGTCACGACCGTCACCAGACGGCGTATGTCATGGGTGTCAGCAATGAACCCCAAGCCGTAGCTGAGCAACCCCATGAAGCCGACGAAGAGCAGGTAGCGCCACATGGACACCCGCGAGTCGAACGTATAGACGGCGTTCACATAGAAGGAAAACGAGGCGGCGACGCAGAACGCGAGGAAATTGCCAAGTGCCTGGCTGAGCTCGACGGCCGTGGTCAGGACGAAAAACATCTGCCAGTGGATGAGGGTGTTGGCGACCCCGATCACGGCATAGCTGGAAAAACCTTTCCATAACGGGCGCATAGTGAAAAGTCCTGTTTAACACCGCCTACAGTCCCGGCTCCAGGCCGGCCTGTCTACTGTCAGAAATCACAGGTCCAGGGCGTTTTCGGACCAGCGGTTAAACAGCGCTTCAACATCCCGTAATATCCCGACTTTGCATTTAGCGGCGAATCACGCCACCCTGCGCGCCGCTCTGTGCGGCGCGCGACACTGGCGCTGTGCAATTTCCACATCAACACCCGTTCCCGAGCCCGCTGTCATGACGTCTGAACGCGACCACCGAATCGACTTTTTCCGCGGCCTGGCGCTGATCTTCATTTTCTGGGATCACGTTCCGCATAATCCGCTGGGTCAAATCACCCCGCGCAACTTCGGTTTCAGCGACGCCGCCGAAATATTCGTGTTCCTGGCCGGTTATGCCGCCGTCCTGGCCTACGGCAAGATCCTCAAGCGCGACGGTTACCTGTTCGCCTGCCTGAAAATCCTCAGGCGCGCCTGGGTGCTCTACGTGGTGCACATCTTCCTGCTGGCGATGCTGATGGGCATCGTGTTCTTCGCCAACAGCCATGTGGAAACCCGGGATCTGGTGGAAGAAATGGGCATGCAGCATTTCATCA
Organism: Pseudomonas fluorescens; assembly: GCF_041354075.1. GTDB lineage: Bacteria > Pseudomonadota > Gammaproteobacteria > Pseudomonadales > Pseudomonadaceae > Aquipseudomonas > Aquipseudomonas fluorescens_CE. Next base: position 408,116 of record NZ_JARZGC010000003.1, read on the forward strand.
CCAACCCGCAGCAGGCCCTCACGGATGAACTGCTGCTGCGCTTCAAGCCCAACCTCATGGACCCGCTGCCGCTGTACATCGTGTTGCTGGCCGGTTTGCCCCTGGCGCTGCCGCTGCTGGTGCACAGGGCCTGGATCGCCGTCGCGCTGTCGTTGACGGTGTACCTGCTGGCGCCGTGGTTCGGCTGGAACCTGGCGGCCATCAAGGATGGCGTGTGGTACTTCAACCCGGTGGTCTGGCAGTTGCTGTTCGTGCTCGGCGGCGCGGCGGCCAGCCACGGTCAGCAGGCGCGTTTGCCCGAGAACCGTCCGCTGGCCCGCCAGCCGTTATTTGTCAGTGCGGCGCTGTACGTGGTCTTCACTGGCGTGATCACCCTCTCCTGGCGTTGGCCGGAAATACACGATGCGGTGATGCCGGCCTGGCTGAGCAACCTGATCTACCCGATCAGCAAGACCGACCTGTCGCCCGTGCGGCTCCTGCATTTCCTGGCGATGGCGTATGTGGTCGCCAGGCTGCTGCCGGACACCGGCTGGACACAGCACTGGCTGGCGCAACAATCCTGTCGCATGGGGCGGTATTCCCTGGAGGTCTTCTGCCTCGGCGTGTTGCTGGCGCCGCTGGCCGACATGATCAATGCCATGACCGACGATGCCTTTGCCATGCAGATTTTCACCGCGCTGGTGGGTGCGGGGTTGATGGCGTTGCTGGCGGCATGGCTGGAGTTCAACAAGCGGTTGAATCGGTTGCATGCGGTGGCGGCTTGAACACCGGCACCCTGTAGGAGCGAGCATGTCGAGGCGTCGAACCGTCGCGATGGACGCTTAGACGACGCGGGAAACCTGACATCCCTCGTCATCGTTAACGACCATCGCGACGGTTCGACGCCTCGACATGCTCGCTCCTACAGGGTGCCGG
>NZ_JARZGC010000004.1:0-402292 GCF_041354075.1 Pseudomonas fluorescens
CAACAATTATTGTGTCTGGCACGACGCTTTCGCGAGCAAGCCCGCTCCCACAGGGTCTATGCCCAATCGAGTGCCGGCAATCCATAGGCACCGGGCGTGAAGGCTTTCAGCGTACGAAGAATGCCATCAGCGTGGGCGTATTTTTCGTCTGCCATCGCCGTATCGGGAATCGCAATCGCGGTCATCCCCGCCGCTTTCGCCGCCGTGACACCGAACGGCGAATCCTCGAACACCAGGCAATCCTCAGGCTCCACACCCAGGCGCCGCGCCGCCGTGAGGAAGATATCCGGCGCCGGTTTGGCCGCGCCGACCTCCGGATCATCGGCCGTCACAATGAAGTCGAACAGCGCAAACCAATCTCGGTGCAGCGTGGTTTTCTGCCCGAACGATTGACGCGAAGAGCTGGTACCCACCGCGATCGGAATCCGGTTGGCCTTCAGGTGCCGGACCAGTTCCTCGGCGCCGGGCATGGCCAGCGCGGTCGGGAAACGTTCGCGCATCAGCGGTTCGCGAATCTCCAGGAACTCCTCGGCGCTGATCGGCAATTGCAGCGCCTCGACCACATACCGCGCCAGATCGCCCGCCCCCCGACCGATGATGTTCTGTTTATGTCTCCAATCGAAGGTACGGCCGTAACGCCCGGCAATCATGGACGTGACCTCGGTGTAAATGCCCTCGGTGTCCAGCAGCAAGCCGTCCATGTCGAAAATCACGGCCTTGATCGGGCCGAGCTCTTTCAGTGGTGCATTCATCGCATCTGATCCGTTTTCAATCACGCCTGACCGGCCCGGGCACAACCGGTTCGCGATTGGATTAAAGGTTTCAGCAGCATAACGAGCGCACCCGGCCAGGGGCAACGGCCAATCCTTGCGCGGCGCAAAAATCCGCCTCCATGGGCTGGCTCGCGATTTAGCGATTCGGCCTACACCAAACACCGCTTTTCCCGACTTCTTTCCCTTTTGATCCCCCGCACAGTCTCGCGATCCAAATCGATCCGCGCGAGGGACTGCGAATGTTCAAACCCGACAAGGTCCTGGCCTTGAACAACGCCATCGGTCTGCTCGTGGTTGCCGCCATGGATCCCGAGCAACCCGACGTCGAAGCATTGATCGGAGATTTCCGTCTTTGTCTCAACGATTACGACGCCTGGGCAGAAAACTTCTGGACGGGTTGGGCGCTGGACGTCGAGCAGGTGTTCAAGGTCGGCAACGATGTGCGCCTGAGTGCACCAGCGGACTCCCTTGCCCCGGCCAGCTCGACATTGGCCACCTGCCCGGCCAGCGGTCCCCTGACCCTGGTACACATGTTCGAAGCCGCGCGTTTTGTGCCGATCGGCGACACGCCGGTCATGCTCGAACCCCTGCTGGCGCAAGGCAGCGGCGAACCGAGCTTTGGCAAGCCGATCCACAAGACCATCGGCCCCAGCGGCATTCTCGAAATCCCCGATTGCTGGCGTGGCCAGCGTTATCGCATCACCTTCTTTCCCAACGTATCCAGCGCTCACGTCAAAACCCTTTACACCTCTTATCAAGGCGTGGTCGACCACCTCGAGCATTGGTTACGCGACGAATGGACCACCGAGTTCCAAGGGTTGTGGGCCGGTTTTTCCGAAGCGGCCTTCACCGAGCGTTATGGCCTGCTGCAACAGGCGGACTGGCGTGGCCTCGAAAACGCGTTGCACGGTTTGTGGGATGACGTGAAGCAGGTGTTTGCCCTGATGGCCGACCTGCAGGCCAACAGCGAAAAACTCCTGCAATACCTGACCGAAGCCGAGCTCCACGCGCTGCTCGATGCTTCGAGCGAAGCCATCGCCAACCTGCTGCTGTTGCTCAGCGACGAGCCGCTGATGTTCATTCATCTCGCGGCCTTCACCACCTGGCTGCGCCTGCTGCCGCCGCAGTACGCCGCCGAAGTCGTGGCGGAAGTTCGCACCCAGGTACTGATCGGCTTCCTGCTGGCCTGCCTCACCGGGCCTGCGGGCCTGACGGTCGGGGTAAGTGCCAGGGTACTGGGCCAGATCAAGTCCGAACGCGCCCGCCGATGGCTGGCGGCGGCAAGCCTGCGCCTGAGCGGCCTGACGGATCGCGCCGGGCTGGCTGCGCACGCCAGCGCACTCAAACCGCTGATGGTCAATGCCCGCAACGCGCCGCTCAAACCGGCACCGGCAGTGGCGCTGCACATCACCACGCCCGCATCCGCGCCACTGCAGGTCAACAACCCGCTGGCGATCGCGCGGAACAAGTCCGAAGCCCGCACGCGCCTGAGTCGCCAGGAACACCGCGACGACGCCCCCGCCCCGGCGACCAACCCGAAGGGCGACGCTGTCGAGTCTGCAGACAACACCCTGACCAACGGCTGCCCGGTGTCGATGGTGACCGGCGAAGAACTGTTGACCCTGACCGATGGCGCGCTGGATGGATTGCTGTCGTTCGAATTCACCCGGGTGTACCGCACCAGCGCCGTGGAGCTCGACAGCGGTCTCGGATTTGGCTGGAGCCATTCCCTGGCGCATCGCCTGGAAATCGAGGCCGGCAAGGTCATCTGGATCGATCACGAAAACCGCCGCATTCCTTTCCCGCTGCCGGATCGAACGCGACCGGTCATTCACAACAGTCTGTCGCGGGCGGCGATTTATCTGGGGGATGCGCCGGAGGAACTGGTGCTTTCCCTGGCGGGCGATACCCCACGTTTCTACCACTTCAAGACAGGTCACCTGACAGCCATCAGCGATGCCTACGGCAATCGGCTGACGGTGCAACGCGACAGATCCGACAGGATCATGCGCCTGGACAATGGCGCCGGGCGTTCACTGCGCTTGCGCTATGAACGCCGCCACCTCGCGGCCGTCGAGTACCAGAGCTTTCACCCCGCCGACACCCAGGAGCACGCCTGGCGCACCGAGCAGACCCTGGTCGTCTACCGCTACGACGCTTGTCATCGCCTGATCGAAGCGACCAATGCCCTCGGCGAAAGCGAGCGCTACGACTACGACGACCAGCACGTCATCCTGCAACGGCAACTGGCGGGCGGTGCCAGTTTTTTCTGGGAGTGGGAAAAGTCCGGCAAGGCGGTGCGCTGCATTCGGCACTGGGCGTCGTTCGCGCAAATGGACACGCGCTATGCCTGGGATGACAAAGGTGGCGTGCAGGTCAGGAGCATCGACGGCAGCGAAGCGTTTTACCGGCACGATCATCAGGCACGGCTGGTACGGCGCATCGAGCCGGACGGCGCGGAACACCTCAAGAGCTATGACGACCAGGGCCGGTTGGTCGCCGAGCGGAACCCGCTGGGGGCGATCACCCGATACAGCCATGACGAGATGGGGCGGCTGGTCGCCCTGATTCCACCCGAAGGTGAGCCGACTTCCTACGAGTACCGTAACGGCTTCCTGCACGCACGAACCCACGGCAAAGCGCGGTGGACGTACCAACGCAATGCCCAGGGCGATGTCACCCAGGCAACCGATCCCAACGGGCATGTCACCTGCCATTACTACGACGCAAAGGGTCGTCTGCTGTCGACGCGATTTCCGGATGACAGCCGGCACACCTACGTGCGCAATGCCCTGGGGCAGTTGATCGAGGAGACGCTGCCAAACGGTGGCCAGCGCAGTTATTCCTACGACCCGTTGGGCCGACGAACGACCCGGAAGAATGAACATGGGGCTATCACCCATTACACATGGGATGCCAGTGGACAACTGCTGCAGACGACCTTGCCCACAGGTGCCAGTCGCGCTTTCAGCTACAACGCCTACGGCAAGGTCACCGCCGAACGCGATGAGCTGGGGCGCGTCACGCGCTACGAATACCTCGACGACCTGCACCTGATCAGCCGGCGGATCAACCCCGACGGCAGCCAGCTGCGTTATCGCTACGACAACGCGCGGCTGTTGCTCACGGAAATCGAAAATGAATCCGGGGAACAGTATCGACTGGACTACACACCGGGCGGATTGATCCGTCAGGAAACCGGATTCGATGGCCGCCGCACGGCGTATGCCTATGACCTCAACGGTCACCTGCTGGAGAAAACCGAGTTCGGTGACAACGACACCACACTCGTCACCACATATCAGCGCGACTCCACCGGGCGACTGCTGGTCAAGACGCTGCCGGATGGCGTCAAGGTCGAGTACCGCTATGACAGCCTGGGCCGGCTGGTCAGCGTCGATGACGGACACGATCATCCGCTGGAATTCGAGTATGACCAGCAGGACCGGCTCGTCACCGAGCACCAGGGTTGGGGCACCTTGCGGTATGGCTACGATGCCTGTGGACAACTCAATCGCCTGCGCCTGCCCGACGGCAGTCAGCTGGACTACCACCATGCCCGTGGCGGCACACTGACGGCCATTGACCTAAATGGCTCGCGCCTGACCACCCACACCTTCCTCGCCGACCGCGAACAGTCCCGCCGACAGGGCCTGTTGCTCAGCGAGTACCAGTTCGACGACCAGGGCCGCCTGATAGCCCACGCCGTGAAACAGCAGCAATCGCTGTATCGCCGCGATTACAACTACACCGCCAATGGCAATCTCGACGGCATTCACGATAGCCGTCACGGTCTGCGCAGCTATCGCTACGACGCGCTCGATCGTCTGATCGGGGTCCGCCACTCCCGCGACCAGCAACCGGAAAGCTTCGTCCACGACCCGGCTGGCAGCCTGATCATGCAGGACCGCCCGGGCGTGGCAAAAATCGCGGGCAATCGCCTGTTGATGCAGGGTGACCGCCACTACGACTACGACGCCTTCGGCAATCTTGTCCGCGAACGCCGTGGCACCGGGCAAAAGCTCGTCACCGAGTACCAGTACGACTGCCAGCATCGGCTCATTGGCGCCACACTGCCCAACGGTAGCCAGGCCACCTATCGCTACGATGCATTTGGCCGCCGGATCAGCAAGACCGTCGACAGCAAGACCACCGAGTTTTTCTGGAAAGGTGACCACCTCGTCGCCGAAAGCAGCCGCGACCACTACCGCAGCTACGTATACGAACCGGGCACATTCCGCCCCCTGGCCCTGCTCGACGGCAAAGGCCCACGCGACGCGTGCCCGTTTTACTACCAACTCGACCACCTCGGCACCCCCCAGGAACTCACCGACTACAGCGGCGACATCGTCTGGGCCGCCCGCTACACCGCATACGGCCGCCTCACCCGCCTCAACCGGGACACCCACCAGGTCCTCGACCAGCCGCTGAGGTTTCAGGGCCAATACTTCGACCCGGAAACCGGGCTGCACTACAACCGGCATCGCTACTACCAGCCCGACATCGGACGCTACCTGACGCCGGACCCGAGCAAGCTGGCCGGCGGGTTGAATGCCTATCGGTATACGAGGAACCCGACGGGGTGGGTTGATCCGTTGGGGTTGAATGAGTGTCCGGGGAAGGGGAAATGCGGGGTCAAGGCTGGTACGGAGCTTCCAATTGCCAAACAAGAGCCCGCACTGCCCAAACCGAAAGGAGAAGACGATTATCTCTACCGCGGAGATGAAAAAGACCCCAGCGAAATCTTCGAGAAAGGCTTCAAGGGCAAAGGTAAAAGCAACGATTTGCTGCTTCACTCTATCGATAGCAGCCATCCGCCAAGCAACTTCGTCAGTACCTCGACATCGAGAGAATCAGGAAAAAACTTTGCGACCAGCTATGGCACAAAAATCGGTTACCTCTACACACTTCGAAAAATCCCAGGCCACGACCTGAAAAAAGAACTGGGACCTCTCTATGAATTCGACAATGAAAAGGAAATAGCCATACCCAAACGAATAAAGAAGGAAGATATCCTCGGAGCAACATTGATCCTTGAAAACGGAAGAGAGTTCGGATACTCGATCCCTAACCCAAACAGGAAAATCGAAAAATGAGAAACGAAATTGAATTAACTGTCAGCATTGACGGTGTAAAACAACCGGCACGACTTTTTTGCGAGAGCAATCCTGCTTCTATCGATCTAGTCATGGGTGAAAATTTCAATAAAACGTATAAAGATATCGATTTCTACAAATGCTTCGGAAAAATCCGAAAGGACAATCCTGACGTCAAATTCCTTTGCAAAGGATCAAAGCTCAACGTGCACCCTTCCAGCATGTCATCGCAGATGACTAACGGCTTGAAAGCCTATGAACTGACAATGGGCAAAAAGCCGTCATTTGATGATGTTGTTTACATTTTTGAATATGACGATGAGAACCTGACAAATGATCCGGAGGCGCAACGTGCGTACTTTATGCAATGGATAAAATCAGAAAAAGAATGAAGCTACTAAAATGTTGTTTCTTCAGAATACGACGTGCCCGATCAAGCGGGCACTGAAAATCTTGCAGAGTAAATCCTTACCGAAAATCAACTGTCCCCCATCCGTAAACCTTATGCTCTCAGTTTTCCCGGCCACTCTCCTCATAGATTTTGTGTGTCTTACGCTTGTCCTTTTCTCGCACATTATCCTCATCATCCGGAGGCCGTTGATCACGACGCAGAGAGTCCGTCGGCGAAGGCAACGGGTATTCGGGTGTTTCGTCGATGTCCTTGTCATTCGGATCAGCGTTCATAAGCACCTCTCAGGGCCTGGAATACCTGACTTCGATCAGGGCTCAAATCGGCCCATCGTCACTCGTACTCATCATCCTCATCTTCCAACTCTGTCAGCCCTACATCCCCCGCATCATCAGCATCATTGAGCGGCACGGTCGCATCATCCATCAGCGACCCCGGATCTTCATTGTCCGGATCATTGATAAACGGCAGGCCGCTTGGGCCTTTCTCTTCCTTGCCCTCGGTTTCCGGTGTCATGGCAGATCTCCCATAAATCAGGTGTATATGAAATGAGAGGTAGCCAGGCGCCAAACGTTCCGATTCGTGGAAATGAAAAAGCCCGGCATCGTGCCGGGCTTTTTCAAAGGGTTCTGAATCAGTGACGCTTGTGGCCCTTGCCCAGGTTGCTGCCTACGCCGCCGCCAATGGCGCCGCCCAGGCCTGCGCCGATGGTGGAGCCGGTCTTGCCGCCCAGGCTGTTGCCGATCACGGAGCCGCCTGCGGCACCCACACCGCCGCCGATGGCCGCTTTGGTGCGGCTGCCTTTGCGTGCTGCCACGGCACTGCCTGCCGCGCCCGCGACGCCGGCGCCAATCGCTGCGCCGGTGCTGCCGCCCATGCTCTGGCCGACGACATTACCCAGCGCGCCGCCCAGGCCACCACCCAGCGCGGCGGTGCCGTCGCCAGCAGCCATTGCACCTTGAGCAACCAGAAGCCCCAGAACCAGAGCCGGCAGAGTTAAACGCATGACAAGAACCTCAAAAATAGGGGAAATCAAAAAGGGTCGAGATTGAATGCTTTAGCGGCGAGAAAGTCCAGACGCACGGACGCAACCTCAGCATCGGCGACGGTTGGACAGCGTTTTCGGAAAAGGTTTTATGACAGGCAAAAAAAAGCCCGCTGGGGAGACGGGCCAGGTGCTGCTTTCTAACGGATGAGTTCAGCCTACGTAAGACCTTGTGAAAAGTTTGTGAAAAGAAACGGTACAGATAAACGTCGACAAACAAGCCAGCACGTCATCCCTCGATCCCGGATCAATGACGGGGTCCATGGATGATCTGCTCCCGCTTGGCGGGAGCCGCCACCTTGGGCAGGAATTTCGCCTTCGGCCCCTGGGGCCCACTGGCCTTCATCTTGCCGAGCGTGGCCTCATCGTCACCAAAAGCCACCCCATATTCGGTTTGGCCGCATTGCACACAGTTATTGATGGGAAACTCTGCCCCGTCGTCCTCGATATACGGCTCAGCCATTTTTTCACCCCTCTCAAAAATGGGGTCGACACCGGCAAGCCCTGTTTGCCTGAAACATATCGACCACCAAACCGTTGAGACTAGCTGGTCATTTATGGACTTTCCGTTCAGACATGCTGACGCCCGACGAATGGATTATTCCGCGTCCTGCAAACCTGAACGCTGACCCCGGAGACCATCACCTCAGCTTGACGGCCGTCCCGGTGACAAACACCACCACCATTCCACCCTTCCCGGCCGGCATGCTGATCTCGTAATCGAGCCCTACCACGGCGTCAGCCTGCAGCGCCCGCGCCCGATCCTTGATCTCGTCAGTCGCCTGCATACGCGCTTCTTTCAATGCGCGTTCCAATGTCTGTGAGCGACCACCAAAAAAGTCGCGCATCCCGGCGAACATATCGCGAATAACGTTGACTCCCTGCACCGACTCGGCGCTCACAACATCCAGGTAGGCGGTGATTTGTCGACCTTCGATGGCATGGGTGGTGGTGACGATCATGGGATTTCCTTTTCATGGCCCTGGCATTCAAGGCGAGCGGGACAATGTTATACACAGCTGCTCGAATATTTCGATTCCGTTCGCTTCCTGCATCCTATTCAGAAGGGCCCTTTCGGCTGGGCACGCCGCCTCAACAAAAGCAGACGCCAGAAACCACAAAACCCCTGACTTCTTTCGAAATCAGGGGTTCTGGTTACATCGAATTTGGCGGTGAAGGAGAGATTCGAACTCTCGATACAATTTCTTGTATACACACTTTCCAGGCGTGCTCCTTAAGCCACTCGGACACTTCACCGTATCTCTTCAAACATGTTCTGTCTGTCGAGGCGCGCTAATGTAGTCGAAAGCTTTTCCGATGGCAATTTTTTTTTGCAGAATTTTCATGTGGTTAGCGATTCAGACGTTCCGCAGCTTCCCGGACATGGCAAACCCGCCAATCTCTGGCTCCGCGTCCCTCTTCGCCCGGGAATAGAGCGCACGGTGGGCGGGACGGCGCTGGCTTGGCGCAGGGGGAAACGGTGACCGGTGAGTCAGTCACGGCGCTTTACCTCGCCTACGGCGGTGGGTAACGTCTGCCTCAACTTTCATACAAGGAATAGCGTCATGAGTGAGTTGATTTCCTACCACCTCGAAGACGGTATCGCGACCCTGACCTTGAACAACGGCAAGGTCAATGCCATTTCGCCGGACGTGATTGCCGCGTTCAATACGGCGCTGGATCAGGCGGTGATCGATCGCGCCGTGGTGATCATTACCGGTACGCCGGGGATTTTGTCGGGTGGGTATGACTTGAAGGTAATGACCTCCGGGCCGAAGGAAGCCATCTCGCTGGTAACGGCCGGTTCCACCCTGGCCCGGCGCCTGTTGTCGCACCCGTTCCCGGTGATCGTCGCCTGCCCTGGGCACGCGGTCGCCAAGGGTGCATTCCTGTTGCTGTCGGCCGATTACCGCATTGGCGTCGATGGCCCGTTCAGCATCGGGCTGAACGAAGTGCAGATCGGCATGACCATGCACCATGCCGGTATCGAGCTGGCCCGTGATCGTCTGCGCAAGTCGGCGTTCCATCGTTCGGTGATCAATGGTGAGATGTTCACTCCGCAAAGCGCCGTGGATGCCGGTTTCCTCGATGTGGTGGTGGCCGCCGAAGAGCTGCAAGGCGCGGCGTTGGCGGCGGCTCGCCAGTTGAAGAAGATCAACATGAGTGCGCACAAGAACACCAAGCTGAAAGTGCGCAAGGCGCTGCTGGACACGCTGGATAACGCGATCATCCAGGATCAGGAGCATCTGGTTTAATCCAGTCGGTTCATCCGGGAGCCTGTGTCCAGGTCCATCGCGAGCAGGCTCGCTCCCACGCTAGCGTGGGGCTTTTCATGTGTGTTTTGTAGAAAAGCCCTACGACCGCTCTAGAACAAGTCTGACCAACCAGTCGGAAACTTTTACTTAAACATCGCCTATCTCCGGCCTGTTACCGGCAATTGCCGAAAACAGTGCACATCCGTACACTGCGCCACCTTTTGTCCCGGTGGGGCCTGAAAATGCTGTTTGTGTTTCGTATGTTGTTGATGGGACTGCACTTTATTCTGGCGGGCATCCTGGGGGTGATCCTTGGACTGTGCCGGCCATTCAATCCGGACAACAGCCGCCTCTGCGCCCGCCTGTATGCCTGGCCGGCGATGTGCATCTTGCGTCTGCGGGTCAAGGCAGACGTCGGCCCGCTGATGGACAAGCCGCGAAGTTGTGTGATCGTCGCCAACCATCAATCCAACTACGATCTTTTCGTGTTCGGCAACGTGGTGCCGCGCCGCACGGTGTGCATCGGCAAGAAAAGCCTGAAGTGGGTGCCGCTGTTCGGCCAGCTGTTCTGGCTGGCGGGCAACGTTCTGATTGACCGGGGCAATGCGCACAAGGCGCGCCGGTCAATGCTGACCACGACCCACACCCTGCAGCATGAGGACACTTCGATCTGGGTATTTCCGGAAGGTACGCGCAATCTCGGCGAAGAGCTGTTGCCGTTCAAGAAAGGCGCGTTCCAGATGGCCATCGCCGCCGGTGTACCGATTGTCCCGGTGTGTGTCAGCACTTACGTCAAGCACATGCGACTGAACCGCTGGCGCAGTGGGAAAATTCTGATCCGCTCGCTGCCGGCGATTCCAACTGCCGGCCTGAGCCTGGATGACATGCCAATGCTGATCGACCAGTGCCGTGAACAGATGCGTGAGTGCATCGCCTCGATGGATCGGCAACTGCAAGCCGCGTGACAGGAAACCCGCCCAGTGCGGGTTTTCTTTTGCCCAGGATTTGCCGCGAACTCTGCAGATTTCACTGACTCTCAAGCAACAGACAAGGCTAAGCTGAAGATTGCCTGCCATCTGCCAACCAGAAGTGAACGTGAATCATGGGTCGAGTTGTTGCTGCTGCGGTTTACAGCGCCGGTAAGAAAGTCACCAATATTGCCCTCGACGAAGGCGCTGCCTGGGCGGCCAAGCCCGGTCACTTCGTCTGGATCGGCCTCGAAGAGCCCGACGCGCAGGAGCTGGCCAACCTGCAACGCCAGTTCAACCTGCACGAACTGGCCATCGAAGATGCCCTGGAAAAACACAGCCGACCGAAACTGGAAACCTTCGGCGATGCGCTGTTTATCGTCACGTACTCGCCGATCCGCCATGACGGCAATCTGCAGTTCATCGAGACGCATATTTTCGCCGGCAACGGCTACATCATCACCGCACGCAATGGTCACTCCGCGTCCTACGCCCATGTCCGACAACGTTGTGAGGCGCGTCCGCTGCTGCTCGAGCATGGGGAAGATTTCGTTCTCTATGCCCTCCTCGACTTCGTGATCGAGAACTACCAGCCAGTGGGCGAAGCCATTCATGCCGAAATCGACGAGCTGGAACGCAACGTGTTGTGCAGCGCCCTGAATGAGCACGACATCCAGAGATTGCATGGCCTGCGCCGCGACGTCGTGCGCTTGCGCCGTTACGCGGCGCCGATGGTGGAGATCAGCGAGGAGTTGCAGAAACTCAGCTTTCCGTTCATCGACAAGAACATGCGTCCGTATTTTCGCGACGTGCAGATCCATGTGACGCGGCAAATGGAAGACCTGACGACCCTCGCGGAGATCGCCAGCCAGACCATTGAAGTCGGGGTGCTGCTGGAGGCCTCACGGCAAAGCGTGGTACAGCGCAAGTTTGCCGCATGGGCGGCGATCCTGGCGTTCCCGACGGCGGTCGCCGGTATCTACGGGATGAACTTCCAGAACATGCCGGAACTGACCTGGCACTACGGGTATTTCGCGGTGCTGGGGTTTATCGGCGTCGGATGTACGGCGCTGTGGGGCAGTTTCAAGAAATCGGGGTGGTTGTAGCGTCTGTCACAACGATCGTGCGCGGGCTCGCTGCCTTATCCCAAATCGGATAAGGCAGCGAACCTGCTGGCAATGGTTCAGACCGTTTCGGGTTTGTGCGCGACGAACCGCATCATCCATTCCGCAACGGTCGTGCCATGATGCTCCTGCTCCAGGCTGTTGATGCCCTTCGAGTAGATCTGTTCACCCAGCGCTTCCTGACGAATATCCAGCAAGGCCCGCGAATAATCGTGAATGAATTCCGGGTGGCCCTGGAAGCACAGCACCTGGTCATTGATGTGGTAGGCGGCGAACGGACAGAAATCGCTGGAGGCGATCACCGTGGCGTTTTCCGGCAGCGTGGTCACCTGGTCCTGGTGGCTGATCAGCAAGGTCAGCTCTTCACGCACCGGGCTCATCCACGGCGCCTTGGCCGCCAGTTTGTAGTTGTGCGTGCCAACGCCCCAGCCTTGGGTGGCGCGCTCGCTCTTGCCGCCCAGCAGCAACGCCAGCAACTGATGACCGAAGCACACGCCGAGCAGCTTGTCGCCGCGCTCGTAGCGGGTCAGCAGATAGGCCTTGAGGGTTTGAATCCAAGGATCGGTGCCGAAGGAATCGGCCTTGCTGCCGGTGACGAGGTAGGCATCGAAGGTCTCGTCATCACGCGGATAATCGCCCTGCATCACGTTGAAGACGGTGAACTCGGCGGCGATGGGCTGTTGCGAAAACAGGCGCTGGAACATCTGCCCGTAACCCTGATATTGATCGACCAGTTCCGGACGCAGGATGTCGGTTTCCAGAATGCAGATGCGTAACGACATGAAAAATACCTGACACGTGATGGGAATAATGCACACCCCAGAGCCTGCCTCGAAACCCGGTATCAAGGCAAGCCCGGCGTGCGTCATCGGTCCCTTAGAACGCCTCCTCCCTGGCGGCTTTTTCCAGCAGCAGGGCCGGCGGTGCGAACCGTTCGCCGTACTGCTCGGCCAGGTACTGCGCGCGGGCGACGAAGTCCTTCACGCCGTACTGGTTGATGAACTGCAGCGCCCCACCGGTCCAGGCCGCAAACCCGATACCGAAGATCGAGCCAACGTTGGCGTCTGCCGTCGAGGTCAGGACGCCCTCTTCCACGCAACGCACGGTCTCGATGGCTTGCACGAACAGCAGGCGATCTCTGACATCCTGCGGCGATATCTGCCCGTCGGCCTTCTCGAACCGGGTTTTCAACGCCGGCCATAAATGCTTCTGGCCAGCGGCCGGGTACTCGTAGAAACCACCGCCAACGGCCCGGCCTGCGCGTTTGTATTCGTTGAGCATCAGGTCGATCACGGCGAACGCCGGGTGCTCGACCAACGGTTTACCCTCCGCGTGCAGGTCGCTGGCCGTTTGCTGGCGAATATGGCTCATCAGGCTCAGCGATACCTCATCGGAAATGGCCAGCGGCCCGACCGGCATACCGGCCTTGCGCGCCTCGGTCTCGATCATGGGCGCACTCACGCCCTCCCCGAGCATGGCAATGCCTTCGTTGGTGAAGGTGCCAAACACCCGGGAAGTGAAGAAACCGCGACTGTCGTTGACCACGATCGGCGTTTTTTTGATTTGCAGCACGAAATCGAAACCGCGAGCCAGGGTTTCATCACGGGTGTGCTCGCCCTTGATGATTTCCACCAAGGGCATCTTGTCCACGGGGCTGAAGAAGTGCAGGCCGATGAATTTACCGGGGTCCGGCACTGCCCTGGCCAGGCCGGTGATCGGCAAGGTCGAGGTGTTGGACGCGATCACCGCGTCCACACCGACGACCCGCTGCGCGGCAGATGACACCCTGGCCTTGAGCTCGCGGTCTTCGAACACGGCTTCGATGATCAGGTCGCAACCGGCCAGATCGGCATCGCTGTCGGTAGGATGGATGCGCGCCAGAATCGACTCGCGCTGCCCGGGCGTCATGTGGCCACGGGCAACCTTCTTGTCCAGCAACGCCGCCGAATGTGCCTTGCCCTTCTCGGCCGCCGCCGTGTCGACGTCCTTGAGTACCACCTCGATACCGGCACAGGCGCTGACGTAGGCAATGCCGGCCCCCATCATCCCCGCGCCCAGTACACCGACGCGACGCGTCACGTAAGGTGCGAACCCTTGGGGACGCGAGCCGCCAGCGTTGATTTCATTGAGTTGGAACCAGAAGGTGCCGATCAGGTTCTTCGAGACCTGGCCGGTGGTCAGTTCCGTGAAGTAGCGGGTTTCGATCAGATGCGCCGTGTCGAAATCCACCTGCGCGCCCTCCACTGCCGCACACAGAATCTTCTCCGGCGCAGGCAGGCAGCCCTGGGTTTTGGCGCGCAGGATCGACGGCGCAATGGCCAGCATCTGCGCGACCTTGGGGTTCGAAGGCGTACCGCCCGGAATCTGATAGCCCTTCACATCCCACGGCTGCGTCACCACGGGATGCGCCAGGATCCAGGCCCGGGCCTTGGCCAGCAATTCATCGCGATCGGCGGCCAGCTCATCGATCAGGCCGGCCTGCAAGGCTTGCTGCGGGCGCACCTTCTTGCCCTCGAGCAGATACGGCAAGGCCTTTTCCAGGCCCAGCATGCGCACCATGCGCACGACCCCACCGCCACCCGGCAGCAAGCCCAGGGTGACTTCCGGCAAGCCGAGCTGCACCGAAGCATGGTCCAGCGCCACCCGGTGATGGCAGGCCAGGCAGATTTCCCAGCCGCCTCCCAGCGCGGCGCCGTTGATCGCGGCGACCACCGGCTTGCCAAGGGTTTCCAGGGTGCGCAACTGGCTCTTGAGCGTCAGCACCATGTCGTAGAAGGCTTTGGCTTGCGGTTTGCCGACCTTGACCAGTTCGTTCAGGTCGCCGCCGGCGAAAAAGGTTTTCTTGGCCGAGGTGATGATGACGCCGGCGATCTGGTCTTTCTCGGCGACCAGGCGCGCGACGCACGCGGCCATGGCCTCGCGGTAGACCGCGTTCATGGTATTGGCGCTCTGGCCCGGCATGTCGATGGTCAGGACGACGACTCGGTCCTGGCCTTGTTCGTAACGAATGGCTTCAGTCATGAAGAGGCTTCCTTGAAAGGCTCAAAGGCGTTCGATAATGGTGGCAATGCCCATGCCGCCGCCGACACACAGGGTCGCCAGGCCAAAGCGCAGGCGTCGGGCTTCCAGTTCGTCGAGCAAGGTGCCGAGGATCGCGCAACCGGTGGCGCCCAGCGGATGGCCCATGGCAATGGAGCCGCCGTTGACGTTGACCTTGTCCGGGTCGATGGCCATGTCCTTGATAAACTTCAGCACGACCGAGGCAAACGCCTCGTTGACCTCGAACAGATCGATGTCTTCGACCCGCAGCCCGGCCTTGGCCAGTGCCTTGCGCGTCGCCGGCGCGGGGCCGGTGAGCATGATGGTCGGGTCGGTGCTGGTGACCGCCGTGGCGACGATCCGCGCCCGCGGCTGCAGGCCCAGCTCGCGGCCCTTGGCTTCGGAGCCGATCAACATCAGCGCCGCACCGTCGACGATCCCGGAACTGTTGCCCGGCGTGTGCACGTGGTTGATCCGCTCGACGTGGCTGTAGACCCGTAGCGCCGTGGCGTCGAAACCCATTTGCCCCATCATCTCGAAACTGGGCTTGAGCTTGCCCAGGCCGTCGAGGGTGGAGTCGGCGCGGATGAACTCGTCATGGTCGAGCAGGAGAATGCCGTTCTGGTCCCGTACCGGCACCAGCGATTTGCCGAACGCACCCTCGGCCCGGGCCCGTGCAGCTTTCTGCTGCGAATGCAACGCGTAGGCATCGACATCCTCGCGACTGAAGCCTTCCAGGGTCGCGATCAGGTCGGCGCCCACCCCTTGCGGTGTGAAGTGACTGTGCAGGTTGGTTTCCGGGTCCAGCGCCCACGCGCCACCGTCACTGCCCATCGGCACCCGGGACATCGACTCGACGCCGCCCACCACCACCAGTTCTTCGAAGCCGGAACGCACTTTCATCGCCCCGAGGTTGACCGCCTCCAGCCCCGACGCGCAGAAGCGGTTGATCTGCACCCCCGCCACGCTGACGTCCCAGTCGGCCACCTGGGCCGCGGTCTTGGCGATGTCGGCACCCTGATCGCCCACCGGCGTCACGCAGCCCAGCACCACGTCGTCGACCTGGCGGGTGTCCAGCGCGGTGCGCTGCTGCAGCGCGCTGAGCAACCCTGCCACCAGGTTGACCGGTTTGACACTGTGCAACGCGCCATCGGCCTTGCCTTTGCCGCGGGGCGTACGTAACGCATCGAAAATCAGAGCTTGGGTCATGACGTCCTCGAACCTGGCGATGAAAATACCGAGCCTCCACCTTATGCCGAGTCACCGCCGATTCAATGACCGCAATGCTCACAGACGTTGACGCACGCGCTCAGACGGACGGTAGTGTGCTATCGGATTAACCGCTTCAGTACACCGAGCTGTCTAGCAAAAGGCCGGCAAAGAAGCTGGCAATAGGCCTCATGCCATTTTTATAGCTTTTTATGAGGCTTTCATATGAAATGGATCTAAGCCACGGCCGACGCGGGCCCTAAGGTGAACATGTGCGAAGTTGTCGTCGGGTTTTGCCGAGCGCTCGCCGTACAGGAAGTGCAACGCTCTGCCGTCATGGAGAAATGCAGGCAGGCATCAGGAAATAACAAAAAAGGCGGTCAAGCCATGTTCAAACATTCGAAAGTACGTCAAGCCGGGCTCATTCTCTTTGCCACTACGCTGTTGTTGATTGTGCCGAACCTGACCAAGGTGATTGGCTGAATCTGTAGAAGTACGGCGCCACCCATTTTCATCGCCTCGTTAAAAATGTGACGGGCCCGCTACCCGGGCCTGCATGGCTGTGCCAACCTTTGCGGCACTTCCACGACATGGACGGCGATCATTTTGAAAATGCTCATTCTGCTCGGGGCCTTGCTGCTTGGCTCGCCCCTGTATGCCGCACAGCTGAACCTGGAGCTGGGCGCGAACAGCCGCACCTGGCAGACCGAGGACTTGCTCAAGCATCCTCAGGCCCAGACCATCACGATAAACAACGACGTTGCCTATAAAAAAGACATGAGCTATCGCGCCGTGCCCCTGGCAGCTTTGCTGACGGGCATCCAGCCGGGCGATCACCTTCAGGCCGTGGCGCTGGATGGCTATGCCGCCGAACTGGCGGCCGCGCCGTTGCTCAATGCCAAGGGTGCGCGGGCCTGGCTGGCCATCGAGGAGCCTGCCAAACCCTGGCCGGCGCTGTCGTCCGGCAAGCCGAGTGCAGGACCGTTTTACCTGGTCTGGACCAATCCGCAGGCCGGCAACATCAGCCCGGAGCAGTGGCCGTTTCAGGTGGCCGCGATCAAGCGCCTGGCGCCGGTGGCCGAGCGTTTCCCGGCGCTGTTGCCCGATCCGGCGCTGAAAGCGGACGACCCGGTGAACCAGGGCTTCGCCCTCTTTCAGAAGAACTGTCTGGCGTGCCATCGCCTCAATGGCGCGGGCGATGCTCAGTTTGGGCCGGACCTGAATATCCCGTTCAATCCGACCGAGTATTTCGGCGCGGACTTCCTCAAACGGTACATCCGTGATCCACAGAGTTTGCGCCAGTGGCCACAGGCGAAGATGCCGGGGTTCGCCCCGTCGGTGTTGCCGGACGCGGAGCTGGAGAGTCTGGTGGGGTATTTGCAGCACATGGCGGGGCGCAAGGTCACGCCCTGAATCGCTTTGCCCTGTGAAAGCGGGCTTGCCCGCTCTCACAGGGTTCGAGAGATGTTGGCGGTTATTGCTGCTGGACGGAAATGACCGGCACCGGCGTCGGCGACACCAGCACCTTGGCATGCATCTGCTCACAGCCGCCGCCCCGACGCATTCCGCGTACCGGGCAGGCGTCCAGGTAATCCAGGCCCACCGCCAGCTTCAGATGGCGCTCCGGTCGCGCCAGTTGGTTGGTTACGTCGAAGCTGTACCAGGCGTCATCCAGCCAGGCTTCCGCCCAGGCGTGGCTGGCCAGGTGCTCGGAGTTCTCGCTGTAGAGATAGCCGGACACGTAGCGCGACGGCACTCCCAGGCTACGGGCACAGGCCAGGAATGCGTGGGTGTGGTCCTGGCACACCCCGGAACGCCCGGCGAACGCCTGGGCCGCACTGGTATCCACTTCGGTAGAACCCGGCGTGTAGGTCATGTGTGAATTCAGGCCATGCATCAGGTCGATCAGCGCCGTACGATCCCGCCGGGTTTTGCAGGTCTTTTCGGCGAACGCGCGCAATGCCTCGTCGGCTTCGGTCAGGCGCGTGAAGCGCAGGAAGGGCAGCGCCGACTGGCTTTCGTGCTCGGCTTCGCGCAACTCGTCGATGTCGACCTGGCCACGGGCGCCGATGATGATCGCTTCGTGCGGCTCGTCCATGGTCAACACGTGCAGGATGTTGCCGAACGGATCGAGCTGCGCACGCACCGGACGCGGCAGGTCGAGCTGCCAACTGAGCACATGCTGGCGTTCGCTGTCGTGGGGGGTCAGTCGCAGGTACTGGATGCTGGCCCGCACCTGATCTTCGTAGTGATAGGTGGTCTCGTGGCTAATGGAAAGTCTCATGCAGCCTCCAGGTAGGAACTGTGTATGGCATTGCCCAACTGGCGCACCAGCGGGATGAACTCGGTCAGCCAGGCGTGCAGGCCTTCGTCGAGGATTTCGTTGATGCCGGTGTAGCGCAGGCGGGCGTCCATTTCTGCGGCCAGGCGCTGCGCCGGACGGCCGTTGGCGCCCGGCAGTTGCGCGAGGATCTGATCGATTTCCTCGGTGCAGGCGCGCAGGGAGCGCGGCACGTCGACGCGCAGCAACAGCAATTCGGCGACGTGCCGGGCGCCGGGCGCATCGCGGTAGATCTCGGTGTAGGCCTCGAACGACGACAGTGCCCGCAGCAGTGCGCTCCACTGGTAATACGCATGGGCCGTGCCGTCACTGACCGCTTCGGCCTGGTCGCCGGCCATCTCGTAGCGGGCGTCGAGCAGGCGCAACGTGTTGTCGGCGCGCTCGATGAAGGTGCCCAGGCGAATGAAGCGGAAGGCGTCGTTGCGCATGATCGTGCCGTAGGATGCGCCGCGAAACAGGTGCGAGCGTTCCTTGATCCACTCGCAGAAACGGCTCATGCCGTAGCGACTCAAGCCCTGTTCGGCGATGCCGCGAATTTCCAGCCAGGTGGCGTTGATGTTTTCCCACATGTCAGCGGTGATTCGCCCACGTACCGCATGGGCGCTGGCCCGCGCTGCGCCGAGGCAACTGTAGATGCTCGCCGGGTTGGCCGCGTCCAGCGCGAAAAAATGCAGCAGGCGTTCGGCATGCAACGCGCCGTGACGCTCGAGGTAGTCGTCCAGGGTGCCGGTGATCAACAGCGGCATGGCCAGTTCATGCAGGCCATCGCCGCGGCCATCCTGCGGCATCAACGACAGCGAATAACTGATGTCGAGCATCCGGGCGAGGTTTTCCGCCCGCTCCAGGTAACGCGACATCCAATACAAATCCGAGGCAGTTCTACTTAGCATGGCAGGCTTCCTTCAATCCTCGACCACCCAGGTGTCCTTGGTTCCGCCGCCCTGGGAGGAGTTCACCACCAGGGAGCCTTCGCGCAAGGCAACACGGGTCAGACCGCCGGGCACAACCCGGGTTTCGCGGCCAGACAATACAAACGGACGCAGGTCGATATGGCGCGGGGCGATGCCGTTTTCGACAAAGGTCGGACAGGTCGACAGGGACAACGTCGGTTGCGCGATGTACGCGTGGGGCTTGGCCTTGATGCGGGCGCGGAACGACTCGATCTCCGCCGCCGTCGCCGCCGGCCCCACCAGCATTCCGTAACCGCCGGAGCCCTGGGTTTCCTTGACCACCAGGTCCGGAAGGTGGGCCAGCACGTGGGACAATTCGGATGGATTACGGCACTGGTAGGTAGGAACGTTCTTCAGGATCGGTTCTTCATCCAGGTAAAAACGGATCATGTCGGTGACGAACGGATACACCGACTTGTCATCCGCCACCCCGGTGCCGATGGCGTTCGCCAGCACCACGTTGCCCGACCGGTAGGACGACAGCAGCCCGGGAACCCCGAGCATCGAATCCGGGTTGAACGCCAGTGGATCGAGGAACGCGTCGTCGAGGCGACGGTAGATCACATCGACGGCCTTGGGCCCGTCTGTGGTGCGCATGAACACCTTGTCATCACGCACGAACAGGTCCGCACCCTCCACCAGCTCAACGCCCATTTCCCGCGCCAGAAACGCGTGCTCGAAAAAGGCACTGTTGAAGCGGCCCGGCGTCAGCACCACCACGCTCGGGTTATCGATCGGGCTGGAGCTTTTCAGGGTGTCGAGCAACAGGTTCGGATAGTGGTCGATCGGCGCAATGCGCTGGGTCGAGAACAACTCGGGGAACAACCGCATCATCATCTTGCGGTCTTCGAGCATGTAGCTCACGCCGCTCGGGGTGCGCAGGTTGTCTTCGAGCACGTAGTAGGTGCCGTCGCCATCACGGACCAGGTCGACCCCGGAAATATGCGAGTAGATGTCGCGGTGCAGATCCAGGCCTTGCATCGCCAACTGGTACTGCTCGTTGGCCAGCACCTGTTCGGCCGGAATGATGCCGGCCCTGATGATGCGTTGCTCGTGATACAGGTCGGCGAGGAACATGTTCAACGCCTTGACCCGCTGGATGCAGCCACGCTCGACAATCCGCCATTCGCTGGCCGGAATGCTGCGCGGGATGGTGTCGAAGGGTATCAGGCGCTCGGTGCCCTGCTCGTCCCCATAGAGCGTGAAGGTAATCCCGGCGCGATGAAACAGCAGATCGGCCTCGCGTCGCCGTTGAGCCAGCAGCTCGTCGGGCGTTTCAGCCAGCCAACGGGCAAATTCCCGGTAATGCGGGCGGACCTGGCCGCCGGCATCGTACATCTCATCGTAATAGGTGCGGATCATGCCGTACTCCTTGTCACCCGGACTGACAGGCCTTCGCAAGGCCCGTGCCATCGGCATAAACGCTTTCATATCAATCGGTTGGAAAACTGCCGCGCCTGTGCCGCACCATTCCTGTGCGCCAAATGCCCCAACCTGATGATCCCCGCTTCATTGCAAAGCAATGCTGTCGTCTATCAGCAGCATAGCCAGAGTTGATTTCACTGCCTGGCCGTCGGTACGGATAATCCACGCATTCGCTGCAAATGCTCACCGAACTTCCCTTTTAGCCGCCTGCCCAGGCGGCTTTTTTTTGTTCGGCATTGTTGTTTCAGGGTTTTTCCAGCGCGGTGGAGCGTTACGCAAAAACCAAAACGGCCAACCCGCAGGTCAGCCGTCAGTGCTGTGTTTGCCGTTCATGAGGCTAGGCGAGTCGCCCCCGCACCTCCTGCTTGACGCCCCATCCTTCGATAATGCCGCCCAGCGGCTCGACCACCGCCTCGAAATCCTGCTCAAAGTCGCCGATACCGTCATAGGTGGCGTACATCACCTTGCTCAGTTCCAGGGACCAGGCACCGTCGTCCCGGGCGCTGACCTGTGCATTCAAGGACTCACCACAGTAATGCCCTGCTGCCCTGCGTGCCCGCTCCTCGTCCGGGAAAATGGCGTAGAACTCGATGGGATGGAACCGTGAAAAATCGAAACCGCCTTCTTTCATGCGGCGCAGCACCGAGCTGCTGATGTCTTCTTGATAGGCTTCTGTGCTCATGAAACGTCCTCCTCAAACCGATGGATAGACTTTCCGTACTCCCGACGCCCGCATCCTGAAAACGCGAGCACTGCGATGGGAAACAAGCATGTAGCTGACAAGACCAGACCTTAGCGATCCATTCGCTGATCTCGCTTGCAGATTAGCCCTTTGTCAGCGGCGCTGCCAAGGTCTGGTTGTGACACAGGTGTGCCTGGAGGTGTATCAGACGGGAGTGATGCCGAGGATTTGTATGCTGTTCTGGGTCTTGAGATCTTTTACGCTCGCATCCGCCGTTCGCCCTTCCAGATCGTTCAGATCCAGCTCGGCGGCGACGGGCAGGAGCCGGGCCTTGATGAGCTTGGCGGCTTGCTCGTTATCCGGGCATTCGCTGCACTCAAAGGTTTCATCAACTGTTTCGCCGTGATCATCCACGAAAGTGACTTTCCACTTTTGCATCAAAGCCTCCTCGAACAAACCCGCATGTGGGTTCACATGTATCTGGACTGGTGCTCTGGATGATCGTTCACACGGATTACGGCACGACAACACAAAAAAAATGGGAGCGGGCTTGCTCGCGAAGGCGGTGTGTCAGTTAACGAAATGGTCGGCTGACATATCGTATTCGCGAGCAAGCGCGCTCCCACAGGGAATTACCCGGCAAGCCTTAGTCGTTGCTTGGCTTGTTCACCGCTTGCAGGACGTACTGCGGCAAGGCGAAGGCGCCGAGGTGGATTTCCGGGTTGTAGTAGCGGGTGACGATGCCGCTGCCGGCGAAGCGCTGTTGCAGGGTTTCGCGAGACAGTTTGCGGTAGGCGGTGTTGGTCGCGCCCCAGGCGAAGGTCATCGAACCGCCGATGTAGGTCGGGACTGCCGCCTGGTAGAAGTGCCAGTCCGGAAACAGGCTGCGCAGGCGTCCGGCGGTGGTTTTGACTTCCTCGATCTGCATGAACGGCGTGCCGTTCTGGGTCACCAGGATGCCGCCTTCGTTCAGGCAGCGGTGGCAGGCCTGGTAGAAGTTTTCCGAGAACAGCACTTCGCCCGGGCCGATCGGGTCGGTGGAGTCGGAAATGATCACGTCGAACTTTTCGGTGGTGGTGGCGACGAAACGCATGCCGTCGTCGATCACCAGGTTCAGCCGTGGATCCTCGAAGGCGCCTTTGGAGTGGTTCGGCAGGAATTCCTTGCACATGTCGACCACGGTGCCGTCGATCTCGACCATGGTGATGTGCTCGACGCTGCCGTGCTTGGCCACTTCACGCAGCATGCCGCCGTCACCGCCGCCGATGATCAGCACGCGCTTGGCGTGGCCGTGCGCCAGGATCGGCACGTGGGTGAGCATTTCGTGGTAGATGAATTCGTCGGCTTCGGTGGTCTGGATCACGCCGTCCAGTGCCATGACCCGGCCCATGCGCGGGTTTTCGAAGATCACCAGATGCTGGTGTTCGGTGCGCACTTCGTGCAGCAGTTTTTCCATGCGAAAACGCTGGCCGTAGCCTTCGTAGAGGGTTTCCAGGTACTCGCCGGTCGGGGTGGTGCTCATGGGAAGTGCTCCGATGAATGCGGGTGGCAACGGACGGTTACCCGCCCATGATGGCCAATCGATCCGCTCGATTGGCCGGGAAAGGCGCGCATTCTACGTTGCGGGAGATGACAGGTCGAACCTTCCTCAATCAGTTTTACGCAGAACAATGTGGGAGCGGGCTTGCTCGCGAATGCGGTAGATCAGCGAACTTCCGTAGCGACTGTCATGCGGTATTCGCGAGCAAACCCGCTCCCACAGGTTCAGTGTTTACACGGGGCTAGCGTGAGCGAATCAGATCCGCACATTCCCGCGCGGCCCGGCGATGGCCCAGATGATCAGGCCCAGCACTGGCAGGAGCAGGATCAACAAGACCCAGACGATCTTCATGCCGGTGGAGGCGCCACTTTTCAGCACGTTGATGATTGCCCAGATGTCCAGGGCAAGAATGATCAGCCCGATCAGGCCATTGAACGTGGAACCCATGGTGTCGCTCCCTAAGAGTGATATGCCCTCTTAGGATAGTCGGCCATCGGCAGGGTTCCGTTTTATTCGCTTAAACGTGGATCGCCACTTTCAAGGCTTCCAGTGCAGGCGCGGCGGCAATGCCGACCTCGGCGCACAACTCGAGCACCCGTGGGACGTCATTGCCATAGACCAGCACCACTTGCAGTTCGTCGTCGAGCAACTGGCTGAAGTTCATCAGCGTGTAGCCGCCGTTTTCCTTGTTCAGGCTGTCCATCTGCACCTGGATACGATTGAGCGCGGTCAGCGCCTCGGTCTTCGCCAGTTGTTTGGGCTTGATGTTGAACGTCACGTCGGGGCCGAACGAGGCGACGATCTGCGCGAACAGGTCCATATAGGTGTCGGCCTGGAACAGTACGGTGTCCGGCAGGCTGCCTACCACGACCCATTCGCCCAACGAAATCGGGAAGGAGTCGTCGTAGTTGATGTCCGGGTTGGCTGTCAGAAAAGCCTCTGGGTCGGCGTAGGCCTGAGCGGCTTCATCCGCCACCTTGAGGATTTCGTCTTCGCCCATGCACCCGGAGCTGATTTTGCTGATGAGTTCGACGAGTGCGGCTTTCATGGGGCGGCGTCCTGTAGCGAGGGAAATTCGAAGCCGCACAGGATAACGCATAAACCCTGTAAAGGCTGTGGAGCTGCGTCGATGTGAAGGTTGACGCATATCAAGATCCACGGCACGGTATAGGGCACAATGCTGGCACCTTGCCAATGCTGTTTCCGCTATCAGAGAAAACCTCCATGGGTGCCTGGATTAGCAATATCTCGCTGAAATACAAATTCTGGGCGGTGAATGCCGTCGCCTTCGTCACCACCTTGTTGCTGGTGCTGTACGCCGTGCAGCTCGAACAGCAGTCGCGCAGCCATGCGGCGCAAGCGTCCGCTCAGGCGCAGGCGCGCTTGATCGGCGCCTGGCCTGCGGGGCAAGCGCTGCCCAAGGATGCCAACCTGCTGGCGTTCAATCGCGGCCAGGCCCCGGTGTACAACGGTCAACCCTTGCAGGAACTGGCGGAGGCCAATGGCTGGGTCGAATTCCATTCGATGCCGCTGCTCGGTGACGACCCGTTGCTGGGCGCTGAGGTGCTCACCCGCACCGACGGTCAGCGCGTCGCGGTGATCGCGCACGGGCCGAGCCTGGTCCAGGTGTTCAGCGAGCGTTTCGTCAACTACGCAGCGGCGGTGTTCATCCTGATGCTGGCGATGCTCGGGGCTTCGCAATTGCTCATCCGCTTCCTGCTGAGCCAACTCAACACGTTGAAGGACGTGATGCTGCACGTTGAAAAAACCGGCGACCTGGCGGCACGCGTCCCGCTGTCATGCTCGGACGAAGTCGGGCAGATGGCGGGCGCGTTCAACGCCATGCAGGCCGGCTATCAACGCGTGGTCAACACCGTCGCCAACACGGCCCGGCAACTCGATGTCGGTGCGGCGCGCCTGGCG
Organism: Pseudomonas fluorescens; assembly: GCF_041354075.1. Lineage (GTDB taxonomy): Bacteria > Pseudomonadota > Gammaproteobacteria > Pseudomonadales > Pseudomonadaceae > Aquipseudomonas > Aquipseudomonas fluorescens_CE. The sequence continues at coordinate 24,780 of NZ_JARZGC010000004.1, forward strand.
TCGAGCATGAACGAGGTGCAACACGGCATGCTCGGCCAGCAAAGTGAAACTGACCAGGCTGCCACGGCGATCAACGAAATGACCGCGACTGTCCATCACATCGCCCAGCACGCCGGCGCCACCCGCGACCTCTCGCAATCGGCCGATACCCTGGCCGGCAGCGGCCATGAAGTGGTCATGCGTGTGCAGAAGTCCATCGCCGGGTTATCTACCGGCGTGCAGCAGACGGCCGAAATGATCCAGCGCCTGGCCGAAGACAGCCAGAAGATCAACGGCGTGGTCAACGTGATTCACAGCATCGCCGAGCAAACCAACCTGTTGGCGTTGAATGCGGCCATCGAAGCGGCCCGGGCCGGGGAAATGGGTCGTGGCTTCGCGGTGGTCGCCGATGAGGTGCGCAACCTGGCCAAACGTGTGCAGATCTCGACCGACGAGATCACCTCGATGGTCTCGGCGCTGCAGGCCGGCACCCGGGATGCCGTGGATTTCATGCAGGAAAGCTCGTTCAAGGCCGACGATTGCGTGCAACAGGCGCAGGAAGCCGGTGCCGCGCTCGCGGAAATCACCGGCGCCGTGGCGCAGATGCGCGAAAGCAACACGCAGATCGCAGTGGCCGCGCAGCAGCAAAGCCAGGTGGCGGAAGAGATGAACCGCGCAGTGGTGGGTATTCGCGACGTCACCGAAAACACCGTGCAGCAGACCGTGAATTCGGCCACCACCAGTAATGAGCTGGCGGCGTTGGCCGGGGAGTTGAGCAAGGCGATTGGGCAGTTGAAGCTTTGAGTCCCTGCCCCTTCCCACTGTAGGAGCGAGCATGCTCGCGATGGTGGTGCGGGCACCGAGGGGTACCAGACAGCCAGCGTCATCGTTCACGACCATCGCGAGCATGCTCGCTCCTACAGGGGGCGAGACCGTTCAAACGGCTATCAGGGTAATAGCCATCCTTGATTCGCCGCCCCGCCCTGCCCCGCCTATCCTTGATCCTATATTCAACATGGATCGAGGATCGGCATCATGGGTAAACGTCACCCCAACCTTCCCACCTGGCAATGGCGCGCCTACCCCGGCAACCACCAACACCCGACCAATCTGGTGCTGCACCTGATTGCCGTGCCGCTGTTCATCGTCGCGTTTCTGTTGATGGTGTCGGGGGTGTTCAGCCTGAGCTTTGCGAACTTCGCGATTGGCGTCATCGGCCTGGTGGCGGCATTGGGCCTGCAACGTCACGGTCACAGCCTGGAGGCGCAGGCCTCCGAGCCGTTCAGCGATCGCAAGGACGCCGTGTCGCGTCTGCTGGTCGAACAGTTTCTGACCTTCCCGCGATTTTTCCTCAGCGGGGGCTGGTGGCGCGCCTGGCGTGAGCGCCACCGTCGCCACTGATCAGGCGAAAATCGTCACGGTCTGCCGGCTCATGGCGAGCAAGCGCCCGTCCGCGCTCCACAGGTTTGCCGCCGCGTGACCGTAACCGTCAGCGGCATGCTCGGTTTCAACCAGGTACTTGCACCAGTCCAGCGTGCTCAGTTCGACTACTGGCTGGACAAATTCGATGGTCCAGGTCAACGTGCTGCCCATTGCCACTTGGGTCAGGTGCGGCAGCAGCGATGGCGGCCAGGCGTCCACCAGCGCCAGCAGGTGCGATTCAGTCACCGCCTCTTCCTTCACGTCCCCACGCAAGCGCACCCATCCCCCCATCTCGCGGGACTTGTTGCCGCTGAACGGCAAGCCGCCAACGCTCCAGCGCATCGCCAGGTGGCGCATGAACTCCGGCGTCACGCCTTTGACGTAGGGCAGTTCCTGACAATCGTCCCAGTGCTTCATGTCGGGCGCGGGGTTGGCTGACACCGCCACTGCGGACGGGCGCGAGGCGCCGAAGCTTCCCTGCACCAACGTCACCACCTGCCCCTTCTGCAGGGCCCGCCCCAGTACCTGGCTGACCGCCTTGCCTTCGCGCAGCACCTCGACCTCGAAACTGACCGGCACCTCGGGCTCGACCGGCCCGACAAAGGTGATCGCCAGCGAACGTACCGGGCGATCTGCCGGTACGCGGGCGCGCATCGCTTCAAACTGCAAGGCCGCCACCAGGCCGCCGAAACTGGCCCGGCCCTGCGCCCATTCAGCGGGAATGGACAGCTCCAGCGGCTGGCGGCGGACAGCGTCGAGCAGATCGGAAAAGCGCATGAACACCTCGAGGTGCAGGAAAAAGGATCCAGGGATATTAACCAGCACCGAACAACGGCACAGCGCTTATTCCGGCCAAAGAGGCTGACAGATAGGCCGGAAATGTCAGCACGCAATCCCTGTGGGAGCGGGCTTGCTCGCGAAAGCGGAGTATCTGCCGACCTATTCATTGGCTGACTCTCCGCCTTCGCGAGCAAGCCCGCTGCCACAGGTATCAGCGCTACTCAACCCTTCAGTGATCAGTGCACTCAGGATTTGAAACAGGCGACGCTGAGTTTGTCGAGCACCCGATCGGCGCGGGCCTCGGCCTTGGCCATGGTGGTTTTCCACACGGCCACGCAAGGTTGCAGATCAGCTTCTTCCTTGGCCCGGGCCAGCCATTGCCAGGCATCGTGCCAATCACCGAGGGCTGACTGGGCTGATTTGAGCCTGGGCAACGCCGGTTCCGGCAGACGGTCGAGTTCCGGATAGGCTTCGATGCCGTAGCGCACGCGTTTGATCAGCAGCCGCAGACGGTGGCGATCATGGGCGGGATCGTGCAGCGCCTGATCGAGTTTCTTCCACTGTTTGGCCAGACGCTTCTCGATGCGCTTGCGCAGCCCCTTGAGCAGGCCATGACGCTGGGCGGCCCGCAAGAAGCGCGGAAAGGCGTCGAGCACCATCAGCAACTGCACCAGCTCGGCACTGGCCGCGACCTGTGGATAGGCCACCTCCATCTGCGCCATGCGCCGCTGCGCGGCCTCCGGTTGGTTGTGCTTGAGCAAGTACGCTGCCAGCACTTCGCGGTCGCGCAATGGCGTGGTCAGGTCACCGACCCGCGACGCCGCCGCTTCCAGTTGCTCGACCCCGGGCAAGCCGCGCAATGGCCGCAGCAGGCTGCGCAAGCGGCGAACGGTGGTGCGCAGGTCGTGCAGCGCTTCAGGATCGGTGCGGGCCTGCAAACGAGCCTGGCAGGCCAACACGCGCACTTCAAGACCCAACACATGGGCCACCAACCGATCAACCAAAGCGGACATCGTTTCTTTCCCCCGAATCGAATGCGGATGCCTGCATCATGCCTCAACGGCCAGCGCGGGACTCACGAATATAGAATCGCGCCTTTTCGGCCTTGCTGGTGCAGCCCTCGTAGGCTTCGAACTGCTGCTGGGTCTTGGCGCCCGTCAGCAGCGACAGGGCCTTGGAATAGCTGACCGTGCCGGCGAAACCTTCGGCCTTGGCCAGGTCCAGCTCATGCCAGGCGGCATCGATCTGGCTGCCGCAGCTTTCACGATAGGCCGTTTTACCGGCGCATCCGGCAAGGGTCAGGGCAATCAAAGGCACACAGATCCAGGCTTTCATCACTCACACCTCAACATTGGGTAAACAGTCGTGCAGGTAAGACGGTGCCGCGCGAAAAAAGTGCCTTGGCCCCGCCGTGGAAACTCCAGCGATGGCAAGAATAACCATCTGCAGCGCTGTCCTGTCGAAAAAACGACGCGTTCAGCGTATGGAGCGACTTCGACGATTGAAGCGTGCCCCTCGTTGGGTGCATTGTTGAACCTTGTCAGACGAGGTCGATTCATGAAAAAACGCGTCGCACTGGTACTGGGCTCGGGGGGAGCGCGAGGTTATGCCCACATCGGCGTCATCGAGGAGATCGAGCGGCGCGGCTACGACATCGCCTGTGTCGCCGGTTGTTCGATGGGGGCAGTGGTCGGCGGGATTTATTGCGCGGGCAAACTGGACGAATACCGCAACTGGATCGAGAGCCTGGACTACCTCGATGTGTTGCGCCTGGTGGATGTCAGCTTTCGCCTCGGTGCGATACGCGGGGAGAAAGTGTTCGGCCAGATCCGCAAGATCGTCGGCGAGATCAACATCGAGGAACTGCGCATTCCCTACACGGCGGTGGCCGCCGACCTGACCAACCAGCAGGAAATCTGGTTCCAGGAGGGCTGTCTGCACCAGGCGATGCGCGCCTCCGCCGCGATTCCCAGCCTGTTCACCCCGGTCATGCAGGGCAACCGCATGCTGGTGGATGGCGGCATCCTCAATCCGTTGCCGATCGTGCCGGTGGTGTCGAGCCATTGCGACCTGATCATCGCGGTCAACCTCAACTCCACCAACCAGCGACATTATCAACTGCCGGTGATCCAGCGCCCGGCAGCGTTCAAGAGCCGCTTCGACCGGCTGGTGAATTCTCTAGGCTCGAAAATGCCTTTTCGCCGTTCACAGGCCGAACAACTGTTGAAGCTGGAGCAGGAAGCGTTGAGGGCGGCTGCGGCGGAGATCAACCCCTGGATCGAGTCCGCCGAACCCGAAGCCCAGCAACCGGCCGCCGCCCCCGAACGCCCCGGCGCGCCGAAGTCGGCGACCGGTTCGTTCATCATCGACAACGTCGGGCCGGCGTCCCTGCTGGACTTGATCAACCAGAGTTTCGAAGTGATGCAGACGTCATTGGCACAGTACAAGATCGCCGGTTACCCGCCGGACATCCTGATCAACGTGCCCAAGCGCGTGTGCCGATTTTTCGAGTTTTACAAGGCACCGGAGCTGATCGCCCTGGGGCGCGAGATTGCGCGGGATACGCTGGATCGGTATGAGAGTGAGCGGGAGGCCTGAGGATTGTGCGGTGGCTGTACCGGCCTCTTCGTCGGAATGCCGCCCAGACCAAGCCCGCCCCCACAGTATTTTTCAGTGTTCTCACCATCGCATGAACATCGCTAAAACCTGTGGGAGCGGGCTTGCTCGCGAAGAGGCCGGTACAGTCACCATGGAAATCCAAGGTTACCCCTGCCCCAACAACCGATACCCTACCCCCGCCTCCGTCACGATGAACCTCGGCCGGGTCGGGTCATCCGCCAGCTTCTGCCGCAGATGCCCGACCACGATTCGCAGGTAATGGCTGTCTTCGGTGTGGGTCGGCCCCCAGATCTCCTTGAGCAACTGTTGCTGGGTGATCACCCGTCCCGGGTGCCGCGCCAGTTGTGCCAGCACCGCGTACTCCTTGCGGGTCAGCGCCACCTCCACGCCGTCGAGCAGCACCCGGCGATAGGCCAGGTCCACGGTCAACGGACCAAAGCTCAGCGCCGCCTGCTGGGCCTCGCCCACCGGCGCCTGGCGCAACAGGGCACGTACCCGGGCGAGAAATTCCTGGATTCCGAACGGCTTGGTCACGTAGTCGTTCGCGCCGCCATCGAGGGCTTCGACTTTCTGCCCTTCGCTGGCCCGAACGGAGAGCACCAGCACCGGTACCGTCGACCATTCACGGAACTCGCGCAGCACTTGCTGGCCGTCCATGTCGGGCAGGCCGAGATCCAGCACCAGCAGGTCCGGTTTGCTCAGCGCGGCTTGCGCCAGGCCTTCGGTGCCTGTGCCGGCCTCCAGCACTTTGTAGCCTTGAGAGGCGAGGCTGATGCGCAGGAATTTGCGGATCTGCGGTTCGTCGTCGATGACCAGGATGGTCGTGGTCTGGCTCATGGTCTGCGGTCGCGGGATGGAGAATGGCAAAGGGTATCAGGCTTCACGTTCATTGCTCAGCTCTCGCTTTCTTCGGCAGGCTGTTCCTGCAAAGGCAAGTGCAGTGTGATGCAGGTGCCACACCCGTCGATGCCGTCGCCGACACTGATGCGTCCGCCATGGGCGCCGACCATGCCCTGACAGATCGCCAGCCCAAGCCCGGTGCCCTGCCCGCCCCGATCACCACGGGCGGCGGTGTAGAACATGTCGAAAATCTTCGCCCGTTCCGCCTCGGGGATCCCCGGCCCTTCATCACTGACCGCAAAAAACAGCTCGTTGTGATCCACGCCGGCGCGCAGTTGCAGCCGTCCATGAAGGGGTGAAAAGCGGGCGGCGTTTTCGAGCACGTTGACCAATGCCTGCTCGATCAGCGCTGCGTGGACGAACAGCAGCGGCAATTGCGCCGGGACCTCGGTGCTGACCTGCAACGGCGCCAGCACCGCCCGCAGGCGATTGAGCGCGCTGCCGACGATGTCGGCCGGCGCCACCCAGTCCCGCGCCAGCTTCAACGCGCCATGTCCGAGTCGCGTCATGTCCAGCAGATTCTGGATGTAGCGATCCAGGCGTTCGGCTTCATCACGCGTGCCTTCAAGCAGATCGCGGCGGTCTTCCAGCGGGATCGCCTCGCCAAGCGCCAGCAGGCTGTCGATGCTGCCGCGCATGGCGGTCAGCGGTGTACGCAGATCGTGCGACACCGAGGCCAGCAAGGCGCTGCGCAGTTGTTCGGTCTCACCGTGCAGCCGCGCCGCCTCCAGGTCCTCGGCCAATTGTGCACGGGCCAAGGCCTGGGCCAGGGGCTGACTCAGCGCGGTCAACAGTCGCCGACGCTGACCGCTCAAGACCTGGCCCTCTTTGGCACAGACACCGAGCAGCGCCAACGGTCCGTCGTCCACGGACAACGGCCACCACCACCAACGGCCGAACGGCAGCGTGCCGGTGCCGGCGCCCGCCGGTTGGTCGTGTTGCCAGGCCCAGTCGGCGGCAGCCCGCTCGGCCTCGGTGAATGGCAGCGGCCCACCGGTCTCGACTGTCCAGCCGACCTGGCCGTCACGGTTGAGCAGGCACACCTGCACATCGCTCCAGCCGTCGAGGTGCTGCGCGGCGGCGCTGACCACGGCCTGGCGGTCGGTGGCGGCGGTGAGCTTGCGCGACAGGTCGAGCAGTTCGCTGGTTTCCTCCTGGGTGTCGCGCAACGCCTGCAATTGCCGACGCTGGCGCGCCGCGAGGTTGCCGGTAAGCGCCGCCATCAGCAGAAAGAACAGCAAGGTCAGCACGTCTTCTTCGCGCTGGATGCTCAAGGAAAAATTCGGCGGTATGAACAGGAAATCGTAGGTCAGAAACGACAGTGCCGCGCAGACCAACGCCGGGCCGAGGCTGCTGCGCACCGCCACCAGCAACACGGCGGCGAGGAACACCAGGGAGATGTTCGGCAACGGCAGAACACTCGCCACGGCCCAGGCCAGGGCACTGGCCAGCAGCGTCGCGACCACCGCCAGCGCATAGTCGAACCACACCAGCGAGCGGGTCGAGCGCTGGCGGGGTTGATGCTGCGGGTGATCGCCGTCCAGGACGTTGATTTCCAGCCCGCGCGCATCGCGCAACAAGCGCGAGGCCAGCCCCCCGCCGAACATCCGTCGCCGCCAGCGTTGCCGCGACTGCCCGACCAGTACCAGGCTGGCGCGGCGTTCGGCGGCGTGCTGAATCAGGGTTTTCGCCACTTCACCGGCGCGCAGCAACACCACTTCGCCGCCCAGGCGCTCGGCCAGTTGTTGGGCACTTTGCAGGCGCAGGCGCGATTGCTCGTCGCGCACACGGCCGTTGTCCACATGCACCAGGCTCCACGGCAGATGTCGACGCTGGGCCACGCGACTGGCATGGCGCACCAGACGTTCGGCCTGGTCATCGCCATCGACGCCGACGAGCAGTCGACCACGCACCGCAGGGGCAGCCTGGCCCAGTTGGCGGTAACCCTGAGCCAGATCGTTATCGACCTGGGCCGCTGCCGTCTGCATCGCCAGTTCGCGCAGCGCAGTGAGGTTGGTCTGGGTGAAGAACGCATCGATGGCTGCCCGCGCCTGCTCCGGCACGTAGACCTTGCCATCGCGCAGACGCTCGAGCAATTCGCGCGGCGGCAGGTCGATCAGCAGCAGTTCGTAGGCTTCCTGCAGCACCCAGTCCGGCAAGGTTTCGCGGACCTGCACACCGGTGATGCCGCGCACCTGATCGTTCAGGCTCTCCAGGTGCTGGACGTTGACCGTGGTGAACACGTCGATGCCGGCGGCGAGCAGTTCCTGGATGTCCTGCCAGCGTTTGGCGTGGCGGCTGCCGGGGGCATTGCTGTGGGCCAGTTCGTCCACCAGCACCAGTTTTGGCTGCGCCTTCAGCAGGCCGTCGAGGTCCATTTCCTCGAGCATCACGCCACGGTATTCCGACCGCAGCAGTGGCTGTTGCGGCAAGCCGCCGAGCAGCGCTTCGGTTTCGGCACGGCCGTGGGTCTCGACGACGCCGGCGATGACTTTCACACCCTGGCGCAACTGGGTATGCGCCGCTTGCAGCATGGCGTAGGTCTTGCCGACGCCGGGCGCGGCACCAAGGAACACCTTGAGCCGACCACGGCCGTCGCGGGGCAAGTCTGCTAAGAGGGCGTCGGCGCGGCCGGAGTTGCTCATGCTGGGGGTCTCGTTTTTTCTGATGTTGATGTTGTGTCTTTGAGGCCGCCTTCGCGAGCAAGCCCGCTCCCACATGGATCGGTGTAGTTCACAAATGTTGTGTTGAACACTCACCCTGTGGGAGCGGGCTTGCTCGCGAAAAGGTCACCACCGATTTAAAGTTTTTCCAACGCCATGTTCAGCGCCAGCACATTCACCACCGGCGGCCCCACCAGCGGCTGTTCGATGTGCGCTTCCAGCAACTGTTGCAGCGTCGAGACCGGCAGATTCCGCGCGGCCGCGACACGCGCCAGTTGATAGGCAATCGCTGCCGGTGGCAAGTGCGGATCGAGGCCGCTGCCCGAGGTGGTCAGTTGCGCCAGCGGCACCGGCCCCTGCCCTGGCACCTGCAGTTTGTTGGCATCATCGATAACCCGGGTGGCCAGCGCCGGATTGCTGGGCGACAGGTTGCTTGCGCCGCTCGACACCGTGGCAAACGCACCGGCGGACGGCCGCGGATGGAACCAGGCATCACCGACAAAATCCTGGGCAATCAGCGACGAGCCACGCACCTTGCCGTCGGCGTCGCGCACCAGGCTGCCGTTGGCCTGATCGGGGAAGGCGACCTGGGCGACGCCGGTCACCACCAAGGGGTAGGCGACGCCAGTGATCAGGGTCATCAGCACCAAAAGGCTGAGGGCGGGACGGATCATTGTGGACATTTCAGATTCCTCGAGTTTTTAGGGGTACGCATTTCAACTGTCCTGATCAATCCCACGCGATGCGTGGGATACGCATTTTCATATGTAGGAGCGAGCATGCTCGCGATGGACGTCAACGATGACGCTGGCGGCCTGACACCCCACGGTGTCCTCTAGACCATCGCGAGCATGCTCGCTCCTACAGGGGGGTGTCAGACCAGGTGCAACGCCGTCAATAGCATGTCGATCGCCTTGATACCCACGAACGGCACCAGGATCCCGCCCAGGCCATAGATCAGCAGGTTGCGTCGCAACAATGCCGCCGCGTTCGCCGCCTGCACGCGAACACCGCGCAGGGCCAGTGGAATCAGCACCACGATGATCAGGGCGTTGAACACGATGGCTGACAGGATCGCGCTTTGCGGGCTGCTCAAATGCATGATGTTGAGCACGCCCAGTTGCGGATAGATCGAGGCGAACAAGGCCGGCAGGATCGCGAAGTACTTGGCCACGTCGTTGGCGATGGAGAACGTCGTCAACGCACCACGGGTCACCAGCAATTCCTTACCGATCTGCACCACATCCAGCAGCTTGGTGGGGTCGCTGTCGAGGTCGACCATGTTCGCCGCCTCGCGTGCCGCTTGCGTACCGTCGTTCATGGCCATGCCGACGTCCGCCTGGGCCAGGGCCGGCGCGTCGTTGGCACCGTCGCCGCACATGGCCACCAGTCGACCGTCGTTCTGCTCATGGCGAATGCGCGCCAGCTTCTTCTCCGGCGTGGCTTCGGCCAGTACGTCATCGACGCCCGCTTCGGCGGCGATGGCCGCTGCGGTCAACGGGTTGTCGCCGGTGACCATGACCGTGCGAATGCCTAGCTTGCGCAGCTCGGCGAAACGTTCACGAATGCCGGGCTTGACCACGTCCTTGAGGTGGATCGCCCCCAGCAGTTTGCCGTCTGCGCACACCAGCAACGGCGTGCCGCCGCTCTGGGCAATCTTGTCGATTTCACGGGACAGGGCGGGAGCCAGGTCGGCGCGCTTCTGGCCGACGAACGCCAGCAGCGAATCCACGGCACCCTTGCGATAGACGCGGCCGTGATAGTCGACCCCGGACAACCGCGTCTCGGCGCTGAAGGGTACGGCCGTCAGTACGTCGCTGGCAGGCTCGGCCTGGGGATGCAGGTTGCGCAGGTATTCGACGATGGATTTGCCTTCCGCCGTGTCATCGGCCAGCGAGGCGAACAACGCACCTTCGGCCAGCTCCTTGCCGGTCACGCCGGGCGCCGCATAAACCGCAGCGCAACGACGGTTACCGAAGGTGATGGTGCCGGTCTTGTCCAGCAGCAGCACGTGCACGTCCCCCGCTGCTTCCACGGCGCGGCCGGATTTGGCGATGACGTTCAGGCGCACCAGGCGGTCCATCCCGGCGATGCCGATGGCGGACAACAAGCCGCCGATGGTGGTCGGAATCAGCGTGACCAATAACGCCACCAGGAACACCAGCGGCAAGCTGCCGTTGGCGAAGTGGGCGAACGGTTGCAGGGTCACGACCACCAGCAGGAAGATCAGGGTCAGGCCGATCAGCAGGATGTCGAGCGCCACTTCGTTCGGGGTCTTCTGGCGTTTGGCGCCTTCGACCAGCGCAATCATGCGGTCCAGTGTCGACTCGCCAGGGTTGGCGGTGATGCGCACCAGCAGCCAGTCCGAGACCAGACGGGTGTTGCCGGTCACGGCGGAGCGGTCGCCGCCGGACTCGCGGATCACGGGGGCGGACTCACCGGTAATCGCCGCCTCGTTGACTGCCGCGATCCCTTCGATGACCTCACCGTCACCGGGGATCATTTCCCCGGCTTCCACGCGCACCACGTCACCCTTGCGCAAACGCGCGGCGGGGATCACTTCAAAGGCAGCATTGGCGGTCTTGCGCCGGGCGCTCAAGCCTTCGCTGCCGGCCTTGAGGCTGTCGGCGCGGGCCTTGCCGCGACCTTCGGCCAGGGCCTCGGCAAAGTTGGCGAAGAGCACGGTGAACCACAGCCACAGCGCGATCTGCGCGGCGACGAAGGTCGGCACCAGGCTGTCGGGAATGAAGCACAGCACGGTCGTCAGCACGGCGGTCAACTCGACCACCAGCATCACTGGCGCACGCTGCAATTGCCGTGGGTCGAGCTTGACGAAGGCTTGCACCAGCGCCGGACGCCACAGAGCGGAGATGGCGGTTTTCGGTTGTTCCGGGGCTTTGACGGCGACCGGTTTGGTTGCGGGCATATTCATCGATAACTCCTTAGAAGCCCATGCTCAGATGTTCAGCGATGGGACCCAGCGCCAGCGTCGGCAGGAAAGTCAGGCCGCCCACCAGCAAGATGGTCACGGTGAGCAGGGTCACGAACAGCGCGCCGTGGGTCGGGAAGCTGTTCTGGCCGATCGGCGCGGTTTTCTTCATCGCCAGGCTGCCGGCCAGCGCCAGCACCGGGAGGATGTAACCGAAGCGACCGATCAACATGCCCAGGCCCAGCATCAGGTTGTGGAAGGCGGTGTTGGCGCCAAAACCACCAAACGCCGAGCCGTTGTTGGCACTGGCCGAGGTGTAGGCGTAAAGCAGTTGGCTGAAACCATGAGCACCGGGGTTGCTCACCGACGCCACCGGACCCGGCAGGCTGGCGGCAATCGCGCCCAGCACCAGCACGCCCACCGGCATGACCAGCAAGGTCACCACCAGCAATTGCACTTCCCTGGCTTGCAGCTTCTTGCCGAGGTATTCCGGGGTGCGCCCGATCATCAACCCGGCGAGGAACACCGCGATCAACACGTTGAGCAACATGCCGTAGAGCCCGGCGCCGACACCGCCGAAGATCACTTCGCCGACCATCATGTTGACCAGCGCGACCATGCCGCTCAGCGGGTTGAGGCTGTCATGCATGGCATTGACCGACCCGTTGGACGCCGCTGTCGTCGTCACCGACCACAGCACCGTGGCGGTGGTGCCGAAGCGCGCTTCCTTGCCTTCCAGCGGTGCGGTCTGTTCGACGGCAACGTTGTTCAGCGCCGGGTTCGGCTGGTACTCGGCCCACAGCGCCGTCGCGCCGCCAATCAGGAACAACGCGAGCATGCAGGCGATGATCGCGCGGCTCTGGCGCAGGTCCTTGACGTAGTGACCGAAGGTGAACACCAAAGCAACCGGGATCAGGATGATCGACGCCACTTCGAACAGGTTGCTCCACGCCGTCGGATTCTCGAACGGGTGCGCCGAGTTGACGCCGAAGAAACCACCACCGTTGGTGCCCAGTTGCTTGATCGCAATCTGGCTGGCCGCCGGGCCGAGCGGGATGACCTGATCGACGCCCTGCATCGTCACGGCATTGACGTACTGGGCGAAGGTTTGCGGCACGCCCTGCCAGACCAGATACAACGCCAGCAAGAGGCACAGCGGCAGCAGGCCGTAGAGCGTGGCGCGGGTCATGTCGACCCAGAAATTGCCCAGGGTCTGGGCCGATTTGCGCCCGATCCCGCGACACAAGGCAACCAGCACCGCCAGGCCAGTGGCAGCGCTGACGAAGTTCTGCACAGTGAGACCGGCCATCTGGCTGAGGTAGCTGAGCGAGGCTTCGCCGCTGTAGGCCTGCCAGTTGGTGTTGGTCATGAAGCTGATGGCGGTGTTGAACGCCAGCGTCCACTCCTGCCCCGGCAGGTTTTGCGGGTTGAGCGGCAAGTGGTCCTGGAACAACAGGATCACGAACAACAGCAGGAAACCCGCGAAGTTGAAGGCGAGCAGGGCCAGGGTGTATTTCTGCCAACTCTGTTCGGCGTGCGGATCGACGCCGGCCACCCGGTAGCAGCCCCGCTCTACCGGGCCGAGGATTGGCGTCAGCCAAGTGCGCTGGCCTTCCATGACCTTGTAATAGAAGCGCCCGAGGAACGGCGCCGGAACCAGCACAACGGCGAAGAAGGCCAGGATCAGCCAATAGTCATAACTGTGCATAGCCGCTCCTAGTTCCGGTCCGCGCGCAACAGCGCAACCAACAGATAAATGAACAGCCCCACTGCCAGCAGCAGTGACACTCCGTCCAGAACGCTCATCGAAGTTCTCCGTGTAACGGCGTATTGCCGCGTGTGGAGTCATTGTCGGGAGGGAGGCTGTAAAGGAACGAGATCGAGGGGGATGGCGGGGCGTAAAGAAGCTGTAAAGAGTGGGTTTATGGTTTGGTTACAGTGGTGTCTGGACAGTCCCCATCGCTGACAAGCCCGCTCCCACAAGGGTTTGTCTGCGCCGCTTGAACTGGGGGAGCGGGCTTGCTCGCGAAGGCGGCAGCCCCCTCACCACTGCCCTCAACTGATGCACAAATCGCCGACATCCGGCAGCGAACATCCTCGATACGACACATTTTGATACTTTACGACGGCCTTCACGACACTGGCACGTCCACTGCACACGCCCTCTCCCGAGCTTTCCAACCGTCCAGAGAGAAACGCATGAACACACAACTCAAACCCACGCTGGGCACGCTGCACCTGTGGGGCATCGCGGTCGGGCTGGTGATTTCCGGTGAATACTTCGGCTGGAGTTACGGCTGGGGCGTGGCGGGCACGCTCGGTTTCCTGGTGACGTCGCTGATGGTCGCCACGATGTACACCTGCTTCATCTTCAGTTTCACCGAACTGACCACCGCCATTCCCCATGCGGGGGGCCCATTTGCCTACAGTCGCCGGGCCTTCGGCGAGAAAGGCGGGTTGATCGCCGGGCTGGCGACACTGATCGAGTTCGTCTTCGCCCCACCCGCCATTGCCTTGGCCATCGGCGCCTATTTGAACGTGCAGTTTCCGGCGCTCGACCCGAAACACGCAGCGGTCGGCGCCTACATCGTGTTCATGACCCTGAACATTCTCGGGGTCAAACTCGCCGCCACCTTCGAACTGGTGGTCTGCGTCCTCGCTGTCGCCGAATTGCTGGTGTTCATGGGCGTGGTCGCTCCGGCCTTCAGCTTCAGCAACTTCGCCCTCAATGGCTGGGCGGGTTCCGATGTGTTCGGCGCACCGGCGATTGCCGGGATGTTTGCGGCGATTCCGTTCGCAATCTGGTTCTTCCTCGCCATCGAAGGCGCCGCCATGGCCGCCGAAGAAGCCAAGGACCCGAAACGCACGATTCCCAAAGCCTACATCAGCGGCATCCTGACCCTGGTGCTGCTCGCCATGGGCGTGATGTTCTTCGCCGGCGGCGTCGGCGACTGGCGCATCCTGTCGAACATCAACGACCCGCTGCCGCAGGCGATGAAAACCGTGGTTGGCGATAACTCCGGCTGGCTGCACATGCTGGTGTGGATCGGCCTGTTTGGGCTGGTCGCCAGTTTCCACGGGATCATCCTCGGCTACTCACGCCAGTTCTTCGCCCTCGCCCGCGCCGGTTACCTGCCCGCGTCCCTGGCCAAGCTGTCGCGGTTCCAGACGCCGCATCGGGCAATCATCGCCGGTGGCGCGGTCGGTATCGCCGCCATCTACAGCGACGGCCTGATCAACCTGGGCGGCATGACGCTGACCGCCGCAATGATCACCATGGCCGTATTCGGCGCCATCGTGATGTACATCATGAGCATGCTCAGCCTGTTCAAGCTGCGCAAAACCGAACCCAACCTGGAGCGCACCTTCCGCGCGCCCTGCTACCCGCTGCTGCCATTCATTGCGCTGGTGCTGGCGGTGGTGTGCCTGGTGGCGATGGCCTGGTTCAATGCGCTGATCGGGTTGATTTTCCTGGGGTTCATGGCCGTGGGTTTCCTGTACTTCATGTTGACCGGGCAATTGCGGGCGGATGCGCCGGCGGATGCGATGTTGACCGGGCTTTGACTGAGGGCAGGTGCAACCGGCAGATCAGGCATAGAATGGAACCACTGCGAAGATGAATCGCTCAAAGTGGTATGCACGATCGATGGGCGAAACCCGCCCATCGGCCTGCCCTCAAGGAGAGCCCTATGCCCTGGTATGCCTGGTTGATTCTGGTCGTTGCAATTGGCTCGATCGTCGGCGGCTTGATGATGCTCCGCGACACTGCCAACAAGGTCGAGTTGACCGATGAGCAGCGCAGGAAAGTCGCTGAACGCAATGCGCAGGCGGATGCCAAGGATGCGCAGGATCGGTGAATGACTCGCCCCCGCACGGATCTGCGGGAGCGAGGCAGCTCGCGAGCAGACAGGGTCAACCCTGCCAGCGCTTGAACAGTACGCTGGCATTCACCCCACCGAAACCGAAGCCATTGGACAACGCATACTCGATCGCCAGCGGTCGCGCCTGACCGTGAACAATGTCCACGCCCTGTGCGGCCGGGTCCGGATTTTCCAGGTTGAGCGTGGCCGGCACGATCTGGTCACGAATCGCCATCAGCGTGAAAATCGCCTCGATCCCCCCTGCTGCCCCGAGTAGATGTCCGGTAGCCGACTTGGTGGAGGTCACCGCAATCCCGTTGTCTGTACCGAACAACGACTTGATCGCCGCCAACTCGCCGAGATCCCCGACCGGCGTCGACGTCGCGTGAGCGTTGAGATGCTGAACCTGCCTCGCATCGATCCCTGCCTGAGCCAATGCCAGCGACATCGCCCGTCGTGCGCCACTGCCGTCCTCGGGACCGGCAGTCAGGTGATAAGCGTCGGCGCTGGTGCCGTAACCCACCAGCTCCGCCAAGGGCTTCGCCCCACGGGCCAAGGCATGCTCCAGCGATTCGATCACCAGAAGGCCGGCGCCCTCGCCCATCACAAAGCCATCACGGTCGCGGTCGAACGGGCGAGAGGCGCGCTCCGGCGTATCGTTGAAGCCGCTGGACAGGGCGCGAGCTGCGGCAAACCCGGCGAGGCTGACCCGATCGATCGCCGCTTCTGCACCACCGCACAACGCGATATCCGCTTCGCCAGAACGTATCAACCGCGCCGCATCGCCAATCGCCTGGACGCCTGCTGCGCACGCCGTGACCGGAGCACCGAGCGGCCCCCTGAAACCGTGCTGGATCGAAACATGACCGGCAGCCAGATTGACCAGGAATGAAGGAATGGTGAACGGCGACAAACGCCGAGGCCCGCGACTGTCCGTGGTGCGTACCGCATCGGCAATCGCGCCAAAACCACCCACCCCCGAACCGATGATGGTGGCCGTGCGTTCTTGCGCCTCAGGCGTTGGTGCATGCCAGCCGGCCTGCTCAATGGCCTGGCGAGCCGCTTCCATGGCAAACAGGATGAAGCGGTCCATCTTCTTCTGTTCTTTCGGTGGCGTTGCCAGGTCCGGGTCAAAACCCGCCTTAGCGTCATCGGCCACCGATGGCACCGAACCGCCGACCTTTGCCGGCAGATCGGCCACGACGTCATCTGGCAGATTCCTGATACCAGACTGTCCAGCCAGCAGGCGCGACCAGACCGCTTCAACACCACTGCCCAAGGGCGACACCAGCCCCATGCCCGTAACTACTATTCGACGGTCATTCATACCACTACGTCCTCAATTATTTGGATGCTTCACTTGTAGCGCGCAGCCGGTGTGCTCTTGGACAGGTTAGGCGCCATGACATGGCGTGCCTTGACGAAGGCGTCCCAGTCGGCAGCATCTGGCAGCGACGGAATGGTCACGAGCTCACCCTGGTCCAGACCGGATAACGCGGCATCGACCATCTCCCCCGCCTCCATGACCATGTCCGCCGGGATCTGGCTCGCGTCGATACCGGAACGCTCCCAGATTTCGGTACGGGTCACACCCGGCAACACCGCTTGCACCCTGACGCCAGTGCCGTCCAGTTCCGCGTTCAACGATTGGGACAGGCTCAACACATAAGCCTTGCTGGCGCTGTAGGTGGCGTTGAAGCGTTCGGGAAACAACGCAACCACCGAAGCTATGTTGATGATCGTGCCCCGCCCCGCCTTGGCGAAACCGGCGGCGGCAGCCGAGGCCAGGCGTGTGACAGTGGTGACGTTGAGCTGGATGAGTTTTTCCAGTTGGTCCAGGTCGGCGTTGGCCAGCAAACCATCCGAGGCCACGCCGGCGTTGTTCACCAGCAAGCTCAGGCTCGAATCGCTGCGCAGGCGCTGCTCGAGTTTGAGTACGTCGTCTTTTTGGGTGAGGTCGGCTTTGAGGACCTCGACCTGGACACCGTGCTCGGTGCGTAGCTTCTCCGCTGCCGTCTCCAACCGCTCCAAATCTCGAGCAACCAGCAGCAAATTGAGACCGCGTGCGGCCAGTCGGTCCGCGTAAATGGCGCCGATGCCGGAGGAGGCGCCGGTGATGAGGGCTGTGCCTTGGGGTTGTGCGGGGGTCATGGCGGTGCTCCGAAGGTAAATGAACGCGTGTGGAGTGCTGAACGAAGATCATGTGGCATAAAATTATACGCATAATTTATTTGAATATTACAAGCATAATTTTCCATCGCGACTGATACCTGGACCGCTCTGCTGGAAGACATCCTCTTCTGCCTTTCTGACCGCCAGCAATCTACGCCACGCTCAACGAAAGCCATCGAAAGCGTAGTCGATGGATGTGGGGAGCGTGTATTGAATGCATGCCGTCCAACGCGTAGAGGAGTGTTCCCGCGTTCGCTATTGATACAAATTCGTTGAAATAAATATTAAAAAATTTAACAGATACCAATTAAATCATACGAGCTTGCAGTGAAACATCGAATAAGCAAAAATCAAATTGCAAGTAAGCTCCATACATTTAATTAACATAGCGAATATTCCTACAACCCTTAGAGATATTCCCTGCATACAGAGCAAGCAATGATTACTTCTGCCCCCACACCGCATGGCAATGAATTCGAAGAAATCGAAATCAACGAAATATTAAGATGTGTCTGGAAACAAAGAGCAACCGTACTGCTATTTTCCAGCATCGGATTTTTAGCAGCACTGACCTATCTGTTTTTCACCATTCCAGTGTATGAAGTCAGCACGTCGATCAGGCCAGTTGGTGCCGCGAATCTCGATGAGTTGAATGGATCCAGCCTCTTCAAGATGAGTCCCCTGGAATCATTGCAGAGTGTTGGTTCTGCTATGGATTCTTATGACGTTCAGCTGAAGTTTTTCGCCAGCCATACGCAATACCTTAAGCCGCCTGCAGAGTCAGATGCACCAATTGAAAAGGCTTTTGAAGCTTTCAAAAAAGACAGCGCTCTTTCTATCAAACAGATTGACTCCACAAAAAGCTCAAGCTTGACAGACTCTATAGAACTGACCTTCAGGTATCCTGAGGGCATTGATGGGGTCGGGATCGTGAACGATTTCACAAACTTTGTGGTTGAAACGGAAAAGAACAAGATCGAATCAAACCTGAAAACTTTGATCAGCAACAGAATCGAAAAGATAGAAAAGGATATCGACCTCTATAAAATATCCTATGAAGCCAATTTAAATGCGGACATCGCCAAACTACTTGAACAGGACGAAATCAAAAAAAGAAACCTGCAAGACGAAATGGAGGCGCTCAGAAAGCAAGTGCAGACTCGTAGGCAAAATCGTATCAAGGAACTCGATGAGGCTATCTCGATTGCTAAACAGCTCGGAATCTCAAAACCTTCTACGCCCTCATCCCTGGCACAATTTGATAGCAATAAGGTGGGCAACACGATTCGCACCGAAGTCAACAACCAACACATTCCGCTATACTTCATGGGACAGTTAGCCTTGGAAGCTGAGCGTTCCGCTCTGACTGCACGTCGCTCAGACGACTTCACCGAACCCCGTATCGATCAGATACAGAAAGAACTAAACCTTCTGGCCAGAAACCGAGAAGTTGGGGCATTGAAGAATCGAGAAACCCCGGAATTGTTTATCAAGGGCATTAGAGATAGCCACGCTGACCTGGCAAGATTGAAAAATCTGGCGATCAATTTCAGCCAGTTGGAATTGGTACAAATAGATAAACCTGCCTCTGAGCCTCAATCATCTGTCAGACCTCGGAAGGGTTTCATCCTATCTCTAGGTCTTTTTCTCGGGTTCATTTTAGGTGGTGCGCTAGCATTGAGTCTGGGGCTTTACGAGCGCTATAAAAAAGATTAAACAATATGCCTAATTCTGAGAAACATCCAAAGGCCGGTCATTGACCGGCCTCTTACGCGATGAAGTCTTAATTTACTTCCAGCTTTTCACGGTTCTTATCAAGGATGGCCTTCCCGATACCCTTCACCTCCAGGAGTTCGTCCACTGAAGAAAAAGGACCGTTGGTTTCTCGATACATGACAATTGCCTTGGCCTTTGCCTCCCCCACGCCAGTTAGTTCACGCTGTAGCGTGGGGGCATCGGCACTATTGAGATCCACCTTCGCAGTGCTGGCCTGTAGAGAAGCCTCTATGACCGTAGGCGCAGGTTCAAGATCCTTGGCAATCGGCGCTGCAGTAGCTGCAGTAGCGGCCAGAGCAGTGCTTGTAAATAGTGCAAAAATAAGAGAAGAGAAAAAACCAGTACGCATAAGATCAAGCTCCATCATATCAATAAGGAAGCAGCTTTTCCGAAGCTGCCTCCTCAAATTAGGCGATGTCTGAAGCCTGTCAAAAATGTGTATATTGCAAAATATTAGGTAATCAGGACTCAAAGCGACGTTGTTGGTAGATCCAGTCCACAATTTCCCCATCGGGGCTATAGCCACTTACAGTTTCACGCAACAATTGGCGCACCCGCGCGTAGTCATCGCATTCAAGAGCTTTTATCAGCTCGGAAAGGCGAACCGTCAGTACATCCCAAGGAATGTGATCCTCGTTAGCGCTCATGATCATCGGATGCTGAGTAGCGACGACGTTATCGCCGATCAACAACTCTTCATACAATTTTTCACCCGGGCGCAGCCCCGAGAACTCGATAGAAATATCGCCATGAGGATTTTTCTCAGAACGTACACTGAATCCTGAGAGATGAATCATTTTCTCCGCGAGCTCAACAATTTTCACAGGCTCGCCCATGTCCAACACAAAAACATCGCCACCAAGCCCCATGGAACCAGCTTGAATCACTAACTGCGCCGCTTCTGGGATTGTCATGAAATAACGCGTGATCTTTGGATGTGTTACCGTCAGCGGCCCTCCAGATTTGATCTGCTTGTGAAACAACGGAATGACTGATCCGGAAGAGCCCAGCACATTTCCAAAGCGAACCATGGTAAATCGAGTCTTGTTGACACGTGACACATTGGATTTGTCGCCGAAAAGCACTGGAGCCAACTCGCGACTGAGAGCCTGTAATGTGAGCTCCGCTAGCCGCTTCGTGCTGCCCATAACATTGGTCGGCCGAACCGCTTTGTCGGTCGAGATCAAAACAAAGTTCGACACACCAGCTTGCAAGGCTGCCTGCGCGGTGTTCAGCGTTCCAATAACATTATTTAAAACACCTTCCGAAATGTTGTGCTCGACCATAGGAACATGTTTGTAGGCCGCTGCGTGGTATACGGTATCCACGCTCCAGGTTCTCATCACGTCCAGCAGTTTATTTGGATCCCGGACTGATCCGAGTATCGGCAGCAGGCGTACGGATAAGGATTCCTGCGTTACCCTAGGCTCAAGCTCAGATAAAATGCTGTACAGATTAAACTCGCTATGTTCGAAGAGCAGCAGAGTCGTTGGTTTGAGAAGCAATATCTGCCTGCAAAGCTCTGAACCAATTGAACCTCCCGCCCCAGTTACCAAAACTGTATGTCCGGCAATACAGTGCTCGAGTAATTCAGATTGAGCAGGAACTGGGTCACGTCCCAGCAAGTCAGCAATGTCTACTTCTTGAATGTCATCAACCTTGACCCTACCGCTTGCCAGGTCCATGAAACCTGGAACGCTACGTACGTGGAGGGGGAAGCCTTCGAGCAATGTCAGTATTTCACGGCGCCGCGCCCTTGAAGATGATGGGATCGCCAAAAGAATTTCCTGCGCACCGGTTGCATCAATGATTTTTTGAATGTGTCTGGGTTTGTAGACTTGGAGCCCTGCGATGATCCGATCAGCGATACTGTCATCGTCATCAATGAAGGCTACCGGCCGCATCATACGGCCCATCCGAAGCGCCGCTACGAGTTGATTACCCGCTGCCCCTGCTCCATATATCGCAACCTTAGGTAACCCATCATCCCGGTTTGTAAAAGGAACATGTTGTGCGGCGGTGAACCAGTCACCTAAAAAATATTGCCGCATCATCAACCGCAAACCGCCAACCATAATTAAGCTCAACCACCAGTAGTTGAACATAATAGAACGAGGTACCACAGAGGTGTGATTGCCATATAAGTAAACCAGTAGCGCCAGCAATAGTGCCGAGAGGCTGACGGCTTTACAAATGGCTATCAATGCATCGTTGCCCAGATAGCGCATGACAGCGCGATACATACCAAAACGGATAAAAATCGGGATCGCAACGAGTGGTGCTGAGATAAAAAGCCAAAGGTGAGTGTTGATCGGTGTCGCCATCACGTCTATACCAAGACGAACGGCAAATGCCATCCACAAAGCCATCCATACCAGAATGACATCTGCGCCTATCTGAATAGCACGCTTATGCCGCCTGGGCAGCCCGAGCATCGTGCTTCGCAAATTATCCAATAAAGGTTCTCGCACCTTACCTGCTCCTAAAACCAAATTTCCATGCTAACCATACATAGGTATCCAAGTGAAACCATCCACACACATTAAAGTGTAAAGCCGGTCATTAGGCCAGCGCCTCGCTCCTAGTTCAGTCAACCAAAAAGCCAGAAGGTTTCGATTTCGGGTCAGCCAGGTCAGCCAATGAGAATCGAGCATCGCTTCGCACCTGACTGCCAGATCATGGATGGTGTGGTGCATCGTACTCATGGTGTGAGATTGTGATACCCACAGCGAACCTCAAAAATCTTCCTTCTGACCCGCACGAAATTTCACAGCGAGCAAGAATAACGGGGTGTACGCAATGACCAACCCGAGGAAGCCATCTAAATCGAAGGCCACGACGAACCAGGCCCAAGGCAAAAGCCAGGCAAGATTTATGACAGATACCGTCAGTGTAACCGGAGCATGCCTTCCAACGAGACGCGAGGCGAATTGGTATGCATGGCTACGGTGCGCCTCGTAGACCTTCTCACCTCTAATCAAACGCCGAACGAGGGTGAAGCTAGCATCTACAATGAAGACTCCGAGCAGGATTAACCATGCCCATAGCAGGTTAGGGTGAGACCAACCTGCTTGTATTGCGAGTATCCCGAGGACGATACCAAGAAAACCACTTCCCGCATCCCCCATGAAAATTTTAGCGGGCGGTAGATTCCAGACTAAAAAACCGAATGCCGCTGACGCGAGCATTAATGGTTGCCAAACCAACCCTTCGTAATCGCTGCATATATATAGCAAACAGGCACCCAAGCATACTTGAACTGCCTCTGCACCCGCTAGACCATCGATACCATCCATAAAGTTATATAAATTAAGCATCCACACTAAGAAAACCGCACCTAGAATATAACCGAACCAATGCAGGTTGATACTTAAACCAAGAATATCGATCGGCGGCAATCCTTGTAACCAATACATCGACCACGCCGCTGCAAGGAAGTGGCCTAACAAGCGCCATCGAGCGGGGATGTGTCCGTGATCATCTATGAATCCAATGACCGCAATCAATGCACCTGATCCAACTATGGCAATGATGGGTGATAAATCTACTAATTGCGTGAAAGGGCCCACCAGAAGTGCTAAGAGAAAGGACAGGACAATAGCGACTCCGCCCCCACGAGGAGTAGGAAGCGTATGCGAACTTCTGCTATTAGGAATATCTATGATACTCCTCGACAGAGCGTAACGCCTTAAAACGCCGGTAAGAACCAGTGAAAGCAGAAAAATTGCAATGATTACAGAGATCATGAGAGTAGCCACTCCTAACTAAACTTCTGATTTGTTCGAGTAGGAACGCCCAGTTCGAGTCAATCCCTGTCGGGATGTCTCAATCGGCTGCCAGCCCAGCAGGATGCGACTTTTGGAGGAATCAACCACCAGTGAACCGCATAACTGTTTTATAATCGCGGACTTACCAAACACCGTAGCTGCCGTAGTCAACAATGCTGCCGGAACTGGCAACAAGAAAGATCGTCTAGACATACCTTCGCTTAATGATTTAAGAATCTCAGGAAGTGAAAGTGGTTCCGTATCTGCGATCAAAAAGGTTTCGTTCGCTGCGCGAGGGTGAGTCGCGGCTAGCGAGATAAAGCTCACGAGGTTCCTCAAACTAATCATACTTCGCTGATTTCGCACGCAACCAAAAGGAAGGGGGACACCCAAAGAAACCAACTTCAGAAGTCGATTGAAATTCCCTGGTGCATCGGCCGCGTAGACAAGGGGTGGACGAACAATCACCAACTCGCTTGCTGAGTTTTCAAAGAGCTTACATAACTCGATTTCAGCTTCATATTTTGATAGCGCGTAGTCGGCGGTCGGGGTACACACTGAGTCTTCGGTAAACGGAGCAGCAAACGTCTCAGATCCATTAACACCGATAGAGCTTATAAAAACGAAACGCTTGATACCTGCTGCAATACAGGATCTCGCAAACGTAATCGTTAAGTCTCTATTGACCGCGCGGAATTCGTCCAGCGGAGAAATGGCTCGATCATTAAGCTGATGCGCCCTCCCAGCTAGATGAATAACACAGTCACTGTTCATTAGCACACGAGATGTAGCAGGAATTACGTCTAGAGAAGACTCTACCAAGTGCACATTGGGCAAATTAATATTTTGCGTACGAGTCAACCCAGTGACGTCGAAACCAGCCTGACTTAAATATGCACATAACTCTTTTCCAACAAAACCACTGGCGCCTGTTACCAAGATCCTTTTCATGATTGGCTCGCTCCTATGATTTCGTCCATCCAACCTGCAAGCCTATATCGGTGATATATATTCGATGGAACAGGATAGTAAGGCTGAGTTAAAAAATCGGCGGGAATTTTTGGATCGAGTCTGTCGATAACGCAAATGTTTCTTTCATCGAAAAAATCGTAATCCACCACATTCTTATTCGTTGTAATCAGTTTTTTGCACGCACCTAAGGTTTCAAGGGTGCGCATCGTAAGCCCGGTCTGTTTAGGATGTTCGATATCTAGAATACATACCGATGAATTGAACACCGATTGAACCGTTTTTTTGTCGATCGAGTGGAAACTGAAATCAGATAGTTTAGAATTCAAAAAGGATGAGTTAGTAAAGCGATATAACCAAAAAACCCATTTTGCCTGCAAATAAAGAAAGAAGTATTTCCTAACGCCCACTTGTAAGACACGACTTACTCGCTGAACGACAGCAGCGCGATCAGTATGTGCAGTACCTACAAAGCTTATATCCCAGCAGATCCGAGCACTCTGGACATTTTCAAAGCCATTGGAAAAAAAGAGAGGACGAAAATTGAGAGAGTACTTAGAAGCATCCTCTTTATCAAAAGTAAATACATGATCGAAATACTTTAAACTGTCAACCGCGGACTTCCGATTTCCGAAAGAGTCCCACATGTACAGAATAAATATCGCGTCAACGAATTTTGCCCTCCACTTTGCCAGCGTCTGGTTGGAAAGCGTCTGACCGTTCACCACGAATACATAATCGTAAAAATCGGAGCCAAGATCATTCAGCTTGGTGAAGTAATATTTGTCCGCTGCTTTAATGACCATATTTCGATTAAGGCGAGTCATGGCTTTCATTGCGGGAGTATCGAATGGCCTGTCTAAAAGGAAGTCGACACTCGCGCCACGACGGATTAACTCGTCGCAAATTTCAGACTCATATCCAAAAAAGCGAGGAGCAACGAATAATATTTTTTTCCCTTGAAGAAGATATTTCAAAGTTAAGCTTTCCGACTACTCAAAATCTTTGCTGGAACGCCGCCAACAACCAAATCATCCGAAAAACTTTTCAGAACTACAGCATTGGCCGCGACCACAACACGGTCACCTAAGCTGAGACCCCCAAGTATTTTCGAACCTGCACCCAGGATGACATCATTGCCAACTACCGGTCTGTGCTCGGTATCGTAAGTAAAATCCAAATCCCTAGCACCTAAGGTGACGCCTTGATAGATGACTGCGTTCGAGCCTATGGAGAATGCTCCGATGACCGTACCGTGCGTGTGGGGAAAAAACAGTCCAGGACCGATCCGGCATGCAGTGGCAATTTCAATTCCGAACAATAAAAAATTGATCAGCGAAAAAAACTTGGCTAGTCGATGCATACCCTTCAAATAAAAACAATGCGATAACCGATAAAGTAAAACGGGCAAAAAGCGAGCTGAAAGCATGCTCAAGTACATCCCAATTCCTTTTCTTGGTCGATGATCTCCAAAAAGTTCGGATTGTCTAACGACGTCCGCTTTCAATAAGTACTTTATCTTCGCAGTCTGCCCATCGGTCATGATTACCCCTTAATTCATCAACTTTCTTGCACGCAGCTCTTTATTGGCCTGATCAAGCTTGTCTTCAGGTAACGGTTGGTCATTAACCCAGGTTGCGAAACGTTTTAGGCCGATGGCCAAGCTGATTTTTGGGGTAATGCCGAGTACACTTTTTAACTTGTCAATATCTGCATAGTTATGCCGAATATCGCCAATCCGATACTGACCGGTTACTACCACATTGGGCTCTCTGCCAAATGCCCGGGTCAACTCTTCAGCAACCGTTTTGACAGAAGTTGCGATGCCGCTACCCACGTTGATGACCTGTGATAACTGGCGTGGGGAGAGTATTCCCTGCAAAAATGCGTCGGTTACATCATCGACGTGCACAAAATCCCTGCTCTCCTCTCCGTCTTCGAAAAGTGGCAACGAACTGTTTCGGCGAATTTTCGTAGAGAAGATCGACAATATTCCCGTGTATGGATTATTTAACGACTGTCTCTCACCATATACATTCTGCAGTCTTAAAATCAAATAATCGATCCCCAACGCTTGGCTACCGATTCGTACCAGGTCCTCTTGCGCGTATTTGGTAGCAGCGTAAATCGAAGCAGGACGGATTGGATCATTCTCATTGGTAGCCACCAAGAGAAGTTCTTCACCTGTTTCTGAACAGCGTGGCTCCCAATGCTTCAGTTCAAGTTCCTCTGCCGTGCGCGGTGTTGGTGTGACACGACTATTGCCGAGAGCAGGATTAAGATAGGCCCCTTCTCCATAAACCGATCGGCTGGATGCGAGAAGAATCCTCTTCACACGATGACCTGTAGACTTTGACAACGCCTCAAACAGCAGTGCAGTGCCCTGAGAATTCACTTCATTGTATTTAGCCACTTCGTACATAGACTGTCCTGTGCCAGTCTCAGCCGCCAAATGAACGATGCTGTCAACTTCAGCTATTGCTTTAAACCAATCGGAAAGAGAAGTGACGCTCCCCCGGATGAATTCGATTCCGGATCGTTCAAGCCATTCCAGATCCTTGGGCAGAACCCCATGCACCTGTACCGACAATGGGTCGAAAACTTTAACTTTCATCCCAGAAGCTAAAATTTTCGGAATCAAATGCGATCCAATGAAACCCGCTCCACCGGTTACGAGTACTGTTTGAGCCTGCATAAAACTTCCTCTACGTTTACCAAGAGAATAACTGTGCCATTATTTACGAGAAAGCTTTGCGCTTACGCTAAACGCGTAGTATAGATACAAAAGCAAGCATATCGCAAACTGAAACAATGTTGGCAGCAGAAAAAACATGTCATAAAAAACTGAAAAAATGAGTATTTGAAATGCTACGGTATAAGCAAACAAGCCCCATGGGCGACCCTGTTTCGCTATGATATATATATAGCAACACACGAACTGCACCAAGCTGACAGTGAGAAATCCTCCCAAGGGCCCGAAATCAGAAACTGATCCAGCATATATGGTTGAAGTATTTAAATTAGCATCAACAAACTCGAACATATCATTCCGAGGATCCAAATCCAGGTAACTGCGCACCACTGATGGAAGCATATTTGACATCGAATAGGTGAAATTCCATGTCGGAATTACAGAGTCGATATTGTAGAAAAAATTGCTAAGTCCGGCTGTCAAATAAACGTAAAACCAAAGGAAGCCGCTCGGAAGCGTGCTGAAAATTTCCTTGGCGTTTTCATTAACGATATACGCGAAAGGGTTTTCCGTTTGCCTCATATCTCCAATCAGCCCAAATACAACAACCACCGCAAGAGCTCCGGCTATTATCATTCCGAATTTTCGGAGTGTCACTCTCGTCAGCAGCAACCATACACAAGTCATTTGAAGAAGGCCGCTTAACAGAATCCCCCTGCCCAACATTGCCACTGGCCAAGACAACAAAATTAGCGCCAAGAGCAACCATCTCTTCTGCTTTAACTTCAGCAGCAAGTAAGCTGCCATCGAAAGTGATTGCAGATACAGCGCATTCATCACCCCATGAAACGACGGGATTCCGAAATCCGTATACAACCTAACGTCACCTGTATACCTCCAATAAAGTGGAAACCCTCGCCCCACGTAAATCTCAACTGCTGTGCCGATCGCCCACATAAAGATACAAAACTTCAAAAACCGACGTACAATTGCTATATATAATTCGTCTCTGCAAACTACAGGCCTTAACGCACGCCCACCTGTTAACAACATATATATCAGACCGATGCCTAACAAATTCAGAACAATAACAAACATCCCGATTACAGGCACAGGTACTAAATTCGATGTTAAACCCAGTAGATAAAGTAAAAGAACGAACAACCATGTTCCAACATAAATCAAGACTGGGTTAATCATCAGATATTCCGCTTTAAAAAATTTTTCATGGCCAACAGTGGGCCATTGATCACTGATAGCAACATTGGACTGGACAGAACCCTGATTAGTGCCTTGGAGACCAATCGTTTAGGCCCAGATGAATATCTTAATAAATACGGCTGTAAAGACGTTATTTTCTGAACATTTTTTTTAGTCACTTGCCTGAAAAGCTCTCCGAGAACATATCGATATCCACCACGCTGACATGCTTTTTGCAGTTTTTCGTCGTCAGGATATCGATTGCTGATCACTGTCAGCGCATTCAAGGACTCATCAAGCAGTTCGTAGGAACGGTCACTCGCGCCAAATCCATGTTTACGGTAGCGACCATAAATACCCGGAAGCTCTTTAATCTTCCCATTCATTGCAACTTCAATAGAGAAGATCCAATCCGAGACAACCGGAAAAGCCGGATCGAAGCCATGCTCAGGGCAGGCTGATCTTCTTACCATCACCGATGACGCACCTGGAATTCCACCCTTGGCTATAAGATCGTAGACATCCGATATTTGCTCGTTTTTCGTGGAGTTTGTTGTAAATAACACCTCGTCGGTCTGGTGCTGGAAAATCTCAATTGGGTGATAAGAAATTGAAACTTCGGGATCAACGAATAACGCCGCCTGAGCCGATATCTTACCAGGAAGAAACAAGTCATCGCCCCCTAACACCGCGATTAATTCACCCGTGCTAGCGAAGAAGGCAACATTCGAATTCCCGGTGATTCCGAGATTAGATTTATTATAAATACCTACAACCTTCCCTGGGTGATCAAGCTCATACTTCTTAATCACCGCTGCTGTACCATCGGTTGAGGCGTCATCCGCGACGACGATTTCGATATTCGAGTAATCCTGCGCCAACACACTATCGATAGTCGCTGAAATCAAATCTTCTTGATTATAGGTAAATATTATTACCGAAACCTTAGGTTGGTACATCAATCACCTCAATTTCATAATCATTTGTCATTCAACATCGGATAGGTCGCATACCCAACCACCACCCAATAAACAACATAAATAGCTGTATGGGCCATGGCTACACCGATTGACCCGAACCAATTGGTAAAAAGAAAAGCCAGACCGACGAAACCAAACGCATAAACCAATTCCGCTATGACGTAGAGTTTATACATGGCTTTACCTAACATCAAATACGCCAGAAGCCAACCACCAATCTTCAACGTATCTCCAATCATTTGCCAGGCAAAAAAGTCTCTCATGGGGGAAAAGTTGGCGGCAAATAGCAGCGTGATTATGAAATCTCGTAATACATAAATTATGATACTACCGACTATGACCGCGGGAATAATTAGTTTATAGCTCTGCAGAATCTCCGATCTTAATTCACTTTTGTTATCTATTTCCGAAAGACGTGGAAGAAGATACACGCTCAAGGTCGTTGTAACGAACATGAGGTACGCTGCACTTAATCGCCACATTGCCTCCCAATAGCCCGCCTCCTGCAAGCCAAATTTTTCGCTAAGATGACTACGGATGATGATCTGAGCCAAGGGTGCGCATATTGCGGACGTTAACGCCATCAGAACAAATTTCCCGAGATTTGTTGCTATGACTTTGTCTACAGCTCCGTAAAAGTTCTTTACAGCGAACCAATCTGTCCCCTTGCAAACCAACA
The DNA here is from genome assembly GCF_041354075.1 of Pseudomonas fluorescens. GTDB lineage: Bacteria > Pseudomonadota > Gammaproteobacteria > Pseudomonadales > Pseudomonadaceae > Aquipseudomonas > Aquipseudomonas fluorescens_CE. Next base: position 54,167 of record NZ_JARZGC010000004.1, read on the forward strand.
CCGTGGCAAGAAACGCTGCCGCTTGATAAGTAGCCAACGCAATTAATGCGCCGTACAAACCATATACCACCGCCAAAACACAGGTAATTAAGAGCGCAAACAAGCTCCCGGCAATATTAGCTATAACGTACCCCCGTATTTCTTTCTTACCGTTTAGAATAGCAAGAAACAGAGAATTCAACGTGAGCATGAGCAGCGTTGACGCCAAGCAAACAAATACGAATTTGTACTCAACACCCCCCAGAAAATATAACGCAAGGGGGGAACTAAACAGTGCTACAAATATCCCGGTAACGATTGATCCAAAAATCGTAATGGTACCCGCAGTGCGCCAAAGAGCGACAAGTGATTTAGCATCTCCAGCATGTTCAGCAGTATATTTCGTGACACCGGTATTGATAGCACCGCTGGCAAACACCGTAATCATTTGAACAGCATTCTGAAACTGTCCTACAGTCGCGTATCCCACAGGCCCAACATAAATGGCGAGCACCTTATTTATTCCGAGCAGCGTCAGCATCTTTACGAGCACAGCGATTCCGTTCCACAGGCTAGTGCGAAGAAGCGTCATTATCATTCACGTCCGACAAAACTATTACATACATCGATTACCTTATATGCATCATCGAGACTCATAAGTGGGCTCAATGGTAGACTTATCACTTCCTCATGCAGCTTTTCCGTGAGCGGTAGAGAAATATGCTTATACTCCGAATACGCTAATTGTTTATGAGGCGGGATCGGATAATGAATTAAGGTTTGTACACCGCTTTCATGCAAATGCTTTTGAAACGCGCTTCGTTCTCGGGTTCTTAATACAAACAAATGCCAGACATGAGCCTTATTATTTAAAATATCGCTACTTCTGCCCATGGGTAAAACCAACGCTTCATTCACAATATTTTTGATATACAAGTCTGCAATAGTCCGTCGGTGATCGGTCTCCGAATCCAGATACTTCAGCTTGACTGAAAGCATGGCTGCCTGTATTTCATCCAAACGGCTGTTTAGCCCTTTGTAGATATTTAGATATTTCTCATGAGACCCGTAATTTCTCAGAGCTTTGATAGTCTTAATTAACTCGGAATCGCTAGCGCTAATCGCACCAGCATCTCCGAGAGCCCCAAGATTTTTACCCGGATAAAAACTAAAAGCGCCGGCATCTCCCCAAGCACCTGCTCGAAGCCCCTCCAGACTCGCACCATGTGCTTGGGCACAATCCTCTAATATGAGTAAACCGTGCTTCCGCGCAAGCTCTAGAATTGCTGGCATATCGCAGAGCTGGCCATAAAGATGCACCGGCAATATTGCCTTAGTACGGGATGTAATTGCAGCTTCGGCGTTCTCAACGCATATATTGTAAGTATTCTTGTTCGGTTCGATCAGCACTGGGGTGAGCTGATTTTCAGTTATAGCAAGAATACTTGCGATATACGTATTCGCCGGTACCAAGACTTCATCACCGTCTCGCAAACGACCAAGTAGCTTCCAGGCCCTGAGCGTTAAAATAAGGGCATCAAGTCCATTGGCAACGCCAAGCGAGCTGCTCGTTCCAACATAATCGCTGAAACTCTTCTCAAATTTATCTAACAATTGGCCTTGGATATACCATCCTGAATCAATAACTTGAGTTGCGGCTTCTATCAACTCGTCTCGATGTTGAGCATTTATAGCTTGCAGATCTAAAAACTTAATCATGCCACGACCCCCATGATCCTTGACTCTTCCAACGACAAGTAATCAGACAATGATTTATTGGTATAGTCCCTCAAAGAGAGATTCGCACCGCGCTCGATTAACATTTTGAACTGGTCTGTATTATTATTTTTCAATGCCCAATCCTTCGCGTACATCAGCACTGTCGTCCCCTTGTAATTTCGGCCATTTATATCAGCGCCCTCATCCAATAAAAATTTAATTAGGTCAGAATGACCGTGGTACGCTGCGACCATCAATAACGTCCACGATTTATCATTCCGATCATTGATATTGACGATGTTATGGATAAGACGGCGAGTAACTGGTAGATAGCCCAATGTGACAGACTCGAAAACCTGGTGGTGTTTGTCTTTGAATAACCGCAAGTCGTAATCAATTGTAGAAACTGTTGTGTAAAGCTCATGCGTCTCTAAAATTGTCCCTGGTCGCGCGGTTGAACCAGTGGCAAGAATCTCATAATTGCAATATACCTCGCCGTTCCATGAAGGCATCTGATAATTTCTAAATGCAAAAGCTTTCAGGAAGCGTCCAATTTGCCAAGCGGTTTGATAGAAGTTAAAGTTTAGCTTCGCAAAGTCTATGGATGTTTTTGAAAAGTAACTAGACCCTTTCGCTTCTTGATTTTCAGAAACCACGTCACCAGAAATAATGGAACTTATATTTTTATCGAGCAGGGCAATAGCATTGTCAATATACTTTAAATACAGATCTTTAGAAGAGTCACTTTCTACAAGGTCGAAAAAGATCTGGTCAACAATTTCGCCAGTGTCAATGCCTGCGTCAATACGATGGAGGGTAACCGCAGACCGCTCATCCCCGTGAAGGATCGGCCAAATCGATGTATACATCCCTTTGTAAGAGGGTAACGCCGAAAAATGTATATTGAATATCTTTGAAGCGTCGCGAAATCGCGCGGGCTTTACTATTCGATCAAACTCGAGCGAAATGAAAACGTCCGCTGCTTGTTCAGCCAGTTCAAGAGAAATGATCTTAACGCCCAATTCTTCGCTTTTTTTTCTGAACGACAGCTGCCAACCATCTATTCCGTCATCGGTAGCATTTAATACAACAGCGATATCTGAAACAGGAAACCTGTTAAGCAGTACGTTCAGCGCATGTACCGCGATGTTGTTCTTACCTGCTATGACTATCATGTTTCAACGCTTCCATAAATTTCTGATAATCCCTTATGTAATCATTCTCGTCATATAGATCGCTCGCAAGGACGAGAAGCACGCAGTCCGGAGAAAAAGAATGCATCTCATGCCAAATCATCTTTTCTATCATTATCACTTTATCAGGAGAATCCAGCCAAACGCTTTCCTCCGTACTGCCATCGTCTAGCTTCATTAGGCAACGGCCAGAAACACACACTGCTACTTGGATTAACTCTTTATGGGCATGAAAACCTCGGGGCACACCTTCGAGGGTACCAGTAAGGTAATAGGCTCTTTTTATCTCAAAAGGAACGTTTATATTATTTTCCAGGACAACCAGTTGCCCTCGTTCATCTCCAAGCGTTTTAATATCTAAAAATTTTATTAAACTCATAAGCGTTCCAATTAAACCTTACCATTTTTCGAGTGGATCCCTACGTTGGTATTTCGAAATGGCCAAGCGTCAACTACAACTGCAGCCAGAAAAATCCAATATAGGTGCTGAAGATCCCACCGATGTCGATTCTTGGCTGTAATTTGCTCGACAATGTGCGCGTGCATTACCAACATTTCTCAGCGATTTCACATGTCGTGCCAACCCATCCAAGGCTTGCGGTGGCGCCACCCTCCTGAATTTTCTGTGATTTTGTGTAAAAACTGCTTGCTTGTCCCCCTTCAGCCAACGCCGTAGCATCAGCGGGCTTCCAATCAAGGGTGAGTATTTGGATCACCTTGATGATTCAGCAGAAAACACAGCAGCAAAAGCCTGTCCGCAGCTCTTCCTGATCTCGCTCGGGTAGGTGAATGCGTGATTGAGCTGATTCATCCACCTCCAGGACTGCGTCTCCACTCGTCGAGTTGAGCGAATGCGAGGCGACATTATCTCTTAACTGGCAACGCAATGTTATTAGATTTTTCGCAAGGTTCAGCCCCGGCCCGCCCAATTTCCGGCCTCATACCAACGCATCGCGCCAGAACCCTGCTCAAATCGAGTCCCAGTAATTTCACTCGTGGCGATCTTTCAGTGCCCATCGCAAGCTCCCGGTTCAATTGAGAATGCTTGTCGTTGAATCAAGGTGCTTCTCGGAGGCGCCGGAAATTTATCCTAAAACCCTGTGAAAACAACATGTATCGCGAGCGAATTTATATCAGGATTTTTCGACACGCTGCAGCGTCTGCCATTATGCACCTTGATATGAGATACAGAGCAAAAAAAAGGGGCTGATGCCTGCCGCAAAATTAGCGGTCCCCCTCTTACTAAAAAATTTCAGCACTCACCATTGCAGGGCGCGACTGGAAATCTATGGGGTACATTTGACGTGACAACAATCTCACCGCCTGTGTTTTCCCAGAAAATATAGCGCACTAACGGTCAGCGCACCGAGCATCAAGCCTAAAATTCCGCCCATCGCGATAAACAGGCCCCGCTTCGAACTGATCCGACTGTCTGGTACATAAACCGCTCCGTCTTGGCGATACACCGAAACTTTCGATTCATCAATAGCTACATGATTAAGGGAACTAAGTTTAGCTTGCAGTGGACGCAATCCAGCAATAAATGGATCATCTGAAACCCGTTGTTTCAGATTTCTTATTTCCGCTTCGATTGCCTCACTTCCGCGCATATAAAGCGCGGGGCCGTCAGCCCCTGTTCGTACCTCTGCGACAGTGTTGCCACTAGAAACCAAAGGACGTTTGAGATTTATCATTTTTGCAATATTCAAGGCCTCGCCGAGAATTAGAATCTGGTCCTCGCGTTGCCCTATTGCTGCCTCTCGGAGGCGATTGATCTGCTCAGAAATATCGCGTATGTTCATCTGAGCTTCACCAGAAGCATTGGTGATTATTTCCTTTTTTGATTCGCTATCAGCGCGATCAACGTAGGCGCGCACCCAATAAGATGCCTCTGTCGGGCTCGACCCCCGAAAGGAGATAGAATAACGATCCTGATCCTTACCTAATACCAGGACCGTCAGTTGCCTCGAAAAATGCTGATAAAGCCGATCTTTAGGTGCCTTTTTCTCTTCGTCGGACAATCTGGGAAAGAAAACCTCATTGAAAAATGCTCGCCGCTGAGACTCATCCATCAGCTTGTGCCCGAACACATCCGACACATCCTTAACCTTATAAGGATTTAGATCCGTTCCAGGCCCTCGGCCAGAGTTCAGAGCAACCAAACCACTTTCAGTCGGCGGCAGCGTGAGGATTTTAGCTTCATATACAGGCTTTAACTTAAATGCGTAAAGCGAGACCGCGGATGTCACTAAAACAGCGATGCCGACGATTAGCCATTTTTTTGCCCATAAAGCCCGAATTAGAGCAAAAATATCAATAGCTTCATCTTGCAGATCATTCCGCATATGCTGCTGCATGAAAAAATACGTCCCTGATTGAGAAGATTTTAGAATTTTAGTCTAATTACATAAAACGTTGGAAAGTGCGGCCACGCCGAAGCGCAACACACGATTTAATTTAGCCCACATCAGAGATTCCGCTTACGCATGACGGTATATAAAGTAAAAAACGGGCCTAAGACCAATCCAGTGAGCATACTGATGACGAGAAACAAGGAGATGGGTAAGTGAGGTGTAGACCACCCAAGAAAAGACACGCTGACAGGAGTGGGATTCTCAAGCATAAAAACCAACGTTGCCACAGCGACAATCAACATTGAAGCTAACGAAATTGCGAGCTTCAGCCTCCGCCGAGTCCGCTTTCCTCCTACCAAGGTGCTCAATCATCTTCCTCCTCATTGACGCGGTCTCTTAACTCCTTCCCTGGCTTGAAATGCGGCACAAATTTCCCATCAAGACTCACCGACTGCCCAGTCTTCGGATTCCGCCCCACTCGCGGCGCACGGTAGTGCAACGAAAAGCTGCCAAACCCCCGAATCTCTATCCGATCCCCAGTCGCCAGGCACTGTGACATCTGTTCAAGCATAGTCTTGATAGCCAACTCCACATCCTTGGATGAGAGCAACCCTTGATGGGTGACTATTCGCTCGATCAACTCCGACTTCGTCATATTTTTCCCTTCTTTTTCAAGCAGCTAGGAAAATCGCTTCAAAAGGTTTTAGCATGACCAGCGGTATTTGAACAGCCCAAATAAGCGGGCACAATTATCAGCCATATAACGTTACATTTTAACCAGCGCCAGCGACTCAATCATTCGCTATCTGCACATCACCAGCATTGTTCGCGTGACGAACCCTGCGGGATTGAAGCCGAATGGATACGCATCTTCGTCCTTGGCATCATCGGATCTGGCGATGACCTTGTAACCAGCTCCCTTGCACTCCTTCGTAGCTCGGTTACGGCACTTCTCCCACCCGGAGCCCAACCCTGAGCAGTCGACCTCGATACCGCTTACCCCACGTACTGCGTGGGTCTTGGCGCTCGTCGTGCACCCCACCAGGACGAGCACCGCAATTACGATAATGAGCTTGTTCATTGCCTTCCTTAGGCCTGGCACGACACCTGACCGCTGCTTTCGGTATAGAGCATAGACGCCAATAAGCGGTTGATCCAATTAAAGAAAGAGACAACCGTGCGAGTCATTTGGTTTCAAGCACCAAATCCCGCCCACAAAAAAGGGCGACCGAAGTCGCCCTTTTTCACAGAAAGTCAGAACTTAGTTCTGTTTTTCCGCTTGTGCAGCACGCAGCAGGTCACCCAGGGTGGTGGCTACTGGAGCATCCGAAGCTACTGGCTTGTCGCGCAGGCTCTGGATGGCTTCTTTCTCGTCTTCCACGTCTTTCGACTTGATCGACAGCTGGATTACGCGGCTCTTGCGGTCAACGCTGATGATCTTGGCTTCTACTTCTTCGCCTTCTTTCAGAACGTTGCGCGCGTCTTCAACGCGGTCACGGCTGATTTCGGAGGCTTTCAGAGTCGCTTCGATATCGTCGGCCAGAACGATGATGGCGCCTTTGGCGTCAACTTCTTTCACAGTGCCTTTAACGATGGCGCCTTTGTCGTTAACCGAGACGTACTCGGAGAACGGATCGCTTTCCAGTTGCTTGATACCCAGGGAGATGCGCTCGCGCTCTGGGTCAACCGACAGGATAACGGTGTCCAGCTCGTCGCCCTTCTTGAAGCGGCGAACGGCTTCTTCGCCCACTTCGTTCCAGGAGATGTCGGACAGGTGAACCAGACCGTCGATGCCGCCGTCCAGACCAATGAAGATACCGAAATCGGTGATCGACTTGATGGTGCCGGAGATTTTATCGCCCTTGTTGAACTGGCCAGAGAAGTCTTCCCATGGGTTGGACTTGCACTGTTTGATGCCGAGGGAGATACGACGACGCTCTTCGTCGATGTCCAGAACCATGACTTCCACTTCGTCGCCGACTTGTACGACTTTCGAAGGGTGGATGTTCTTGTTGGTCCAGTCCATTTCCGAAACGTGTACCAGACCTTCAACGCCCTCTTCCAGCTCAGCGAAGCAGCCGTAGTCGGTCAGGTTGGTTACACGAGCGGTAACGCGAGTGCTTTCTGGGTAACGGGCTTTGATAGCAACCCATGGATCTTCGCCCAGTTGCTTCAGGCCCAGGGAAACACGATTGCGCTCGCGATCGTACTTCAGAACCTTGACATCGATCTCGTCGCCAACGTTGACGATTTCGGAAGGATGCTTGATGCGTTTCCAAGCCATGTCGGTAATGTGCAGCAGGCCATCGACGCCACCCAGATCGACGAATGCGCCGTAATCGGTGAGGTTCTTGACGATACCTTTGACTTGTTGGCCTTCCTGCAGGGATTCCAGCAGAGCTTCACGCTCGGCGGAGTTCTCGGCTTCGAGGACGCTGCGACGGGAAACGACAACGTTGTTGCGCTTCTGGTCCAGCTTGATGACCTTGAATTCCAGCTCTTTGCCTTCCAGGTGCGTGGTGTCGCGCACTGGACGGACGTCAACCAGAGAACCTGGCAGGAACGCACGGATGCCGTTAACGTCGACAGTGAAGCCGCCTTTAACCTTACCGTTGATAACGCCCTTGACCACTTCTTCGGCTGCGAAGGCTGCTTCCAGAACAATCCAGCATTCAGCGCGCTTGGCTTTTTCACGGGACAGCTTGGTTTCACCAAAGCCGTCTTCAACCGAGTCCAGAGCAACGTGAACTTCGTCACCGACATTGATAGTCAGATCGCCAGCGTCGTTGTAGAACTGCTCAAGCGGGATGAGTGCTTCAGACTTCAGGCCAGCGTGAACGGTTACCCAGCGAGCTTGGTAATCGATATCAACGATAACACCGGTGATGATGGAGCCAGCCTGAAGGTTCAGGGTTTTTAGGCTTTCTTCAAAGAGTTCCGCAAAGCTTTCGCTCATTTTAATTCCTGTAGATAAGGGCGAAGAATACGCCCATTTCCGCATCCCAGACGATGTGGGTTGGTTTCATTTAAAAGAAGCGCCGCAGGACTATGACTGGTCCCCTGTGGCCCTCTTGGTCACCCGGCGATATCGCGAAGCGCGATCTCACTCATGATGCGTTCCAGCACCTGATCGATGGACAATTCCGTGGAATCCAGCTGAATGGCGTCGGCCGCCGGCTTGAGCGGGGCTACCGCTCGCTGGGTGTCGCGCTCATCGCGCGCACGTATCTCATCTAGCAGACTCGACAGACTAACACCATCGACTTTTCCCTTCAACTGCAAGTATCGACGGCGCGCGCGCTCCTCGGCACTGGCAGTGAGGAAAATCTTCAGTGGCGCGTCCGGAAAAACCACCGTCCCCATGTCGCGGCCATCGGCCACCAGGCCGGGTGCTTCCTGAAATGCACGCTGACGCTGCAGCAACGCCTCACGCACGGCGGGCAAAGCCGCCACCTGGGAAGCACCGGAACCGACGCTCTCCGTACGGATCACATCGCTGACTTCGTCGCCTTCCAGAATGATGCGTTGCAACTGACCGTCGGTCGCCGCGATGAATTGCACATCCAGATGAGCGGCGAGTTTCTTCAGCAACTCTTCGTTGGTCAGGTCCACGCCATGGTTATGCGCGGCAAAGGCCAGCAAACGGTAAAGCGCACCGGAATCCAGCAGGTTCCAGCCCAGGCGCTTGGCCAGGATCCCGGCGACTGTGCCCTTGCCAGAGCCGCTTGGCCCATCGATGGTGATGACCGGTGCGATGTTTTTCACGACTGAGCCTCTTGTGCAACACGGATACCGACCTGGGCACACAGCGCCAGGAAATTCGGGAACGAAGTCGCGACGTTGGCGCAATCATGGATCCGGATCGGTGCGGTAGCGCGCAGTGAAGCCACGCTGAACGCCATGGCGATCCGGTGATCGCCGTGACCGTGCACTTCGCCGCCGCCGATCGAGCCGCCGTCGATGATAATGCCGTCCGGCGTCGGTTCGCACTTGACGCCCAGCGCCAGCAAGCCATCGGCCATTACCTGGATCCGGTCGGACTCCTTGACGCGTAGCTCCTCAGCGCCACGCAGCACGGTGCGCCCTTCGGCACAGGCTGCGGCCACGAACAGCACCGGGAACTCGTCAATGGCCAATGGCACCAGCGCTTCGGGAATCTCGATACCCTTGAGTTTAGCTGCACGCACGCGCAAGTCCGCCACTGGCTCGCCACCGACTTCACGCTGGTTTTCCAGGGTGATGTCCGCCCCCATGAGGCGCAGGATGTCGATCACGCCGGTGCGGGTCGGGTTGATTCCGACGTGCTCGAGCACCAGCTCGGAACCCTCGGCGATCGACGCCGCCACCAGGAAGAACGCCGAAGACGAGATGTCGCCTGGCACTTCAATGTGCGTGGCCGTCAGCTTGTGCCCGGACTCCACCGACGCCGTCGCACCGTCGACGCTGACCGGGCAACCGAAACCACGCAGCATGCGCTCGGTGTGGTCGCGAGTCGGTGCAGGCTCGGTCACGGTGGTCTTGCCTTCGGCGTACAGGCCCGCCAGCAGCAGGCAGGACTTAACCTGGGCGCTGGCCATCGGCATGGTGTAGGTCAGGCCTTTGAGCGCGTGGCCGCCACGAATGGTCATCGGTGGGCGACCTTCCGCAGCGGTCTCGATCACGGCGCCCATTTCACGCAGCGGATTGGCCACACGATTCATCGGACGCTTGGACAGCGACGCATCGCCGGTCAGGGTGCTGTCGAAATTCTGCGCAGCCAGCAGGCCGGACAGCAGGCGCATCGAAGTACCGGAGTTGCCCAGGTAGATCGGGCCCGGCGCTGGTTTCAAGCCATGCAGGCCGACGCCGTGGATGGTCACGCGACCATGGTGCGGCCCTTCGATCACGACGCCCATGTCACGGAAAGCCTGCAAGGTCGCCAGGGCGTCTTCACCCTCGAGGAAGCCCTCGACTTCGGTCACGCCTTCAGCCAGTGAGCCCAGCATGATCGAGCGGTGGGAAATCGATTTGTCGCCCGGTACACGAATCCGCCCAGTCAGGCGGCCACCCGGTTGTCCCAGGAAAATCAGGTCGTTGGAGTTCATAGCGTCCACATAAGCCCGGCGGGCCAGGATTTTACTGAAATGTTCGCGGGCAACCCGGGCGCGAGTGAAGACGCCCAACAACTGGTGCCCATCCCCTGCATCGACCGCGTCGCGCAAGGCGTCGAGGTCGCTGCGAAATGTATCGAGTGTGCGCAGGACAGCTTCGCGGTTGGCGAGGAAGATGTCATGCCACATGACCGGGTCACTCCCCGCGATTCTCGTGAAATCGCGGAAACCGCCGGCAGCGTAGCGGAAGATCTCCAGGTTTTCATTGCGCTTGGCCAACGAATCAACCAGGCCGAACGCCAGCAGGTGCGGCAGGTGACTGGTCGCTGCCAGGACTTCGTCGTGACGCTCGACCTGCATGTGCTCGACATCGGCGCCCAGTTCACGCCACAAGCGGTCAACCAGCGCCAGCGCCGTCGGATCGGTTTGCGCAAGCGGGGTCAGGATCACCTTGTGACGACGGAACAATTCGCCGTTGGAAGCCTCGACCCCGCTCTGCTCGGAACCGGCGATCGGATGACCCGGCACGAAATTCGCCGGCATGCCACCAAATGCTTCAGTGGCCGCGCGCACGACGTTACCCTTGGCACTGCCGACATCGGTCAGAATCGCCCGCCCCAGATCCACGCCGGCCAGGCGGCCCAGCAGCTTCTCCATGGCCAGGATCGGAACGGCCAACTGAATCACGTCGGCGCCCTGGCAAGCTCGCACCAGGTCCTCTTCACAACGGTCGACCACGCCCAATTCAACCGCGAGCTTGCGCGATTGCGGATCGAGGTCGACACCGACCACTTCGCGGCAAAGACCGCTTTCACGCAGGCCCTTGGCGAACGAACCGCCGATCAAGCCCAGACCGACCACCACCAGGCGACCGATCACAGGCTCGGCAGATTGCGCTGCGGTGACATCAACCACGAGCCAGGACCTTGGTCAGCGCCTCGAGGAAGCGGCTGTTTTCCGCCGGCAGGCCGATGGTGACGCGCAGGTGGTTCGGCATGCCGTAGTTGGCCACCGGGCGCACAATCACACCTTCGCGCAACAGGCCCTGGAACACCGGAGCCGCCACACGCCCCAGGTCGACGCAGATAAAGTTGCCCTTGGAGGGGATCCAGCTCAGCCCCAACTCACGGAAGCCTGCCTCAAGCTGCTGCATGCCGGCTTCGTTCAGACGGCGGCTTTCAGCCAGGTACGCTTCGTCCTGCAACGCGGCACACGCGGCGGCCAGGGCCAGGCTGTTGACGTTGAACGGCTGACGCACACGGTTCAGTACATCGGCGACGACCGCAGTGGACAAGCCATACCCCACGCGCAACGACGCCAGGCCATAGGCCTTGGAGAAGGTGCGCGACACCAGCAGGTTCGGGTAAGCCGCCAGGAAGTCGAGGCCGTCCGGCAGGTCGCTGCCCTCGGCGTACTCGATGTAGGCCTCGTCCAGCACCACCAGCACATGCTCCGGCACGTCCTGCAGGAATTCGTCCAGCGCCTCGGCGTCGAACCAGGTCCCGGTCGGGTTGTTCGGGTTGGCGATGAAGACCACGCGGGTATCGGCGTCGATCGCGGCCAGCATGGCCGGCAGATCGTGACCCCAGTTTTTCGCCGGAATCACCTTGGCCGTGGCGCCGACGGCCTGTGTGGCGATCGGATAGACGGCGAACGCATGTTCACTGAACACGGCGTTGAGGCCCGGCGCCAGGTAAGCGCGGGCGACCAGTTCCAGGATGTCGTTGGAACCGTTGCCCAGCGTCACCTGATTCAGCTCGACGCGGCATTGCTCGGCCAGCAGTGTCTTGAGCGCAAAACCGTTGCCGTCCGGGTAGCGGGTCAGCTCGGCCAGCTCATCGCGAATCGCGGCCAGCGCCTTTGGGCTGGCGCCCAATGGGTTTTCGTTGCTCGCCAGTTTGACGATGCTCGCCGGATCGATGTCCAGTTCGCGGGCCAGTTCATCCACAGGCTTGCCCGGGACGTAAGGCGACAGTTGTTGCACGCCCGGCTGCGCCAGGGCGAGGAAGTTGCCACTCATTTTGCTACCCCTTAGAGAACGGCTTTCGGGTAGGAACCCAACACTTTAAGTGCCACTGCTTCCTGACTGATTTTTTCCAACACGCCCTTGACCAGCGGGTCACGGTGGTGACCGACGAAGTCGATAAAGAACACGTAGGTCCATTTACCGCTGCGCGAAGGGCGCGTCTCGATGCGGGTCAAGTCGATGCCATTGTCGTGGAACGGCACCAGCAACTCGTGAAGCGCACCGGGTTTGTTGCTCATGGAAACGATGATCGAGGTCTTGTCGTCGCCGGTGGGTGGTACTTCCTGATTACCGATCATCAGGAATCGCGTGGAGTTGTCCGGGCGATCCTCGATTTTCTCGGCCAGGCGGGTCAAGCCGTACAGACCAGCGGCCATGTCACCGGCAATCGCCGCCGAGTTCCACTCCCCTTTCACCCGCTTGGCGGCTTCGGCGTTGCTCGACACCGCCACGCGCTCGACATTCGGGTAGTGTGCATCCAGCCACTTGCGGCACTGGGCCAGCGACTGGGCATGGGAGTAAATGCGGCTGATGCTGTCGGTCTTGGTGTTTTCACCGACCAACAGGTGGTGGTGAATGCGCAGTTCGACTTCGCCACAGATGACCATGTCGTGTTCGAGGAAGCTGTCGAGGGTGTGGTTGACCGCGCCCTCGGTGGAGTTTTCCACCGGGACCACGCCAAAGTTCACCGCTCCGGCTGCCACTTCACGGAACACTTCGTCGATCGCCGCCATCGGCTTGCTGATGACAGCATGGCCGAAGTGTTTCATGGCGGCTGCCTGGGTGAAGGTGCCTTCCGGGCCGAGGTACGCCACTTTCAGCGGCTGCTCGAGGGCCAGGCACGAGGACATGATTTCGCGAAACAGCCGCGCCATCTCTTCGTTGCCCAACGGCCCCTGGTTGCGCTCCATCACCCGCTTGAGCACCTGAGCTTCACGCTCGGGACGATAGAACACCGGCACTTCGCCTTCAGCCAGCGAAGCCATCTTTACTCGCGCAACTTCCTGGGCGCAGCGTGCGCGCTCGCTGATCAGCTCCAGGACCTTGAGGTCCAGGGCGTCGATGCGAACGCGCAGTGCCTTGAGTTCTTGCTCAGACATCAGCCGTGTTCCTTCTCGAACTCTGCCATGTACGAAACCAGTGCGTTGATCGCAACGATGTCGACGGCGTTATAGATGGAGGCGCGCATGCCGCCCACGGAGCGGTGGCCCTTGAGGTTCAACAGGCCGCGCGCTTCGGCGCCCGCCAGGAATGGCTTGTCGAGGCGATCGTCGGCCAGACGGAACGGCACGTTCATCCAGGAGCGGTCGGACTGGTTGATCGGGTTGTTGTACAAGCCGCTGGCGTCGATGAAGTCGTACAGCGTGCGCTGCTTCACGTCATTGAGCTTGCCGATGGCTTCGACGCCACCCTGCTCTTTCAGCCATTCGAACACCAGGCCGGACAGGTACCAGGCCAGGGTTGGCGGGGTGTTGTACATCGAGCCGTTATCGGCCGCGACCTTGTAGTCGAGCATGGTCGGGCACAGTGCACGGGCCTTGCCCAGCAAGTCCTCGCGAACGATGTTGACGACGATACCGCTCGGGCCGATGTTCTTCTGGGCGCCGGCGTAGATCATGCCGAAGCGCGAAACGTCGACCGGACGCGAAAGAATATCGGAAGACATGTCGGCCACCAGCGGCACGTCACCGGTTTGCGGGATCCACTGGAATTCCAGGCCGCCGATGGTTTCGTTCGGCGCGTAGTGAACGTAGGCCGCGTCTTTGGACAGGTTCCACTCGTTCTGACCAGGAATCGCGAAGTAATCATAAGGCTTGGCGGTAGCCGCGACGTTGACATGGCCGTAGCGCGAAGCTTCTTCGATGGCTTTCTGCGACCAGATACCGGTGTCGATGTAGTCGGCCGAGCCGCCTTCGGGCAACAGGTTCAGCGGGATCTGAGCGAACTGCTGGCTGGCGCCACCTTGCAGGAACAGCACTTTATAGTTCGAAGGGATATTCAGCAGATCACGCAGATCCTGCTCGGCCTTGGTCGCAATGGACACGAACTCATCGCTGCGATGGCTCATTTCCATGACGGACAGGCCCTTGCCGTGCCAATCCAGGAGTTCTTCCTGGGCGCGCTTCAGGACCGCTTCGGGAAGTGCCGCAGGACCGGCACAGAAGTTAAAGGCTCTCTTGCTCACATCCAATCTCGCTCTGATTTGGTAGGTCGACACGAATGTGGGAGCGGGCTTGCTCGCGAAAGCGGTGCTACGGGAGACATCTGTGCTGAATGTCAGTCCGTCTTCGCGAGCAAGCCCGCTCCCACAGGGATTTTCGTGGGTGTCGAATTTTGTTCCAGGGACAAACAACAAGGGGGCGAATTTTCATCCGCCCCCTGTTTGTCCGCTTACTCTTGCGGTTCTTCGTCTGCGGCGGCGTCGAGCTGCTGGTCTTCAACGACGTCGTTTATCACGACTTCGCCGTCGAACTCGGCACCCTCTTCACCTTCCAGCTCTTCGCCCTCGACTTCCGACGGCTCCTGAACCCGTTCCAGGCCTACCAGCGTTTCATCACTGGCCAGCTTGATCAGGGTCACGCCCTGGGTATTACGGCCCAGGCTGGAGACTTCGTCGACACGGGTACGAACCAATGTGCCCTGGTCGGAAATCAGCATGATTTCCTCACCGTCGAGCACCTGGACTGCGCCGACCAGTCGGCCGTTCCGGTCGTTGCTGACCATGGCGATAACACCCTGGCCGCCACGCTTGTACTCGGGGAACTCGCCGATGGCGGTGCGCTTGCCATAACCACGCGCCGAAGCGGTGAGGATCTGGCTGCCTTCTTCCGGGATCAGCATGGAAATCAGCTTCTGACCTTCAGGCAGACGCATGCCGCGAACACCGCGAGCGGTACGGCCCATGGCACGAACGTCGGTTTCCTTGAAGCGGGTCACCTTGCCACCGTCGGAGAACAGCATGACTTCACGCTCGCCATCGGTGATGGCGGCCGAGATCAACACGTCGCCTTCGTCCAGCTCCAGCGCGATCAGGCCGACGCTGCGTTGACGGCTGAAGGATTCCAGCGGGGTCTTCTTCACGGTGCCCTTGGCGGTGGCCATGAAGATGAAGTGACCTTCGGTGTATTCCTCGACCGGCAGCATGGTGGTGATGTACTCATCACTGTCCAGCGGCAGCAGGTTGACCAGCGGACGGCCGCGCGCGGCACGGGACGCTTCCGGAATTTCGTAGGTCTTGAGCCAGTACACCTTGCCCTTGCTGGAGAACAGCAGCAGCGTGGTGTGGCTGTTGGCTACCAGCAGGTGAGCGATGTAGTCCTCATCCTTGACGCCGGTCGCCGATTTGCCTTTACCGCCACGACGCTGGGCCTGGTACGCAGCCAGCGGCTGGGTCTTGGCATAGCCGCCGTGGGAAATGGTCACGACACGGTCTTCTTCCGGGATCATGTCGCCCAGGGTCAGGTCGAGTCGGGCATCGAGAATCTCGGTGCGACGCACATCGCCGTATTCGGCGCGGATCACTTCCAGCTCTTCGCGGATCACTTCCATCAGGCGCGCGGCGCTATTGAGGATGCGGATCAGCTCGCCGATCTGGTTGAGGATCTCCTGGTACTCGGCCAGCAGTTTCTCGTGCTCCAGACCGGTCAGGCGGTGCAGACGCAGCTCGAGGATGGCCTGGGCCTGCTCTGGCGACAGGAAGTACTTGCCGTCACGCAGGCCGTACTGCGGGTCGAGGTTTTCCGGACGGCACGAATCGGCACCGGCACGCTCCACCATCGCCACCACCGCCGAGGATTCCCACGGGGTGCTGACCAGCGCTTCCTTGGCTTCCGATGGGGTCGGCGAGGCCTTGATCAGGGCGATGACCGGGTCGATGTTCGACAAGGCAACCGCTTGACCTTCAAGGATGTGACCACGCTCGCGCGCCTTGCGCAGTTCGAACACGGTACGGCGGGTAACGACTTCGCGACGGTGACGCACGAAGGCTTCCAGCAGGTCCTTGAGGTTGAGGATCCGCGGACGGCCGTCGATCAGCGCCACGATGTTGATACCGAACACGCTCTGCAGCTGGGTCTGGGCGTAGAGGTTGTTGAGGATCACCTCAGGCACTTCGCCACGACGCAGTTCGATCACGACGCGCATACCGTCCTTGTCGGACTCGTCGCGCAGTTCGGTGATGCCTTCGAGCTTCTTCTCTTTTACCAGCTCGGCGATCTTCTCGATCAGACGCGCCTTGTTCAACTGGTAAGGCAGTTCGGTAATGACGATCTGCTGACGGCCACCGACCTTGTCGATGTCTTCGATGGTCGAGCGGGCGCGCATGTAAATGCGGCCGCGACCGGTGCGGTAGGCTTCGATGATGCCGGCGCGACCGTTGATGATCGCCGCCGTCGGGAAGTCCGGACCCGGGATGTATTGCATCAGTTCATCGACAGTCAGCTCAGGGTTGTCGATGAGCGCCAGGCAACCGTCGATGACTTCACCGAGGTTGTGCGGCGGGATGTTGGTCGCCATGCCCACGGCGATACCGCTGGAGCCGTTGACCAGCAGGTTGGGAATACGGGTCGGCATGACCGCCGGGATCAGTTCGGTGCCGTCGTAGTTCGGCACCCAGTCCACGGTTTCCTTGTGCAGGTCGGCCAGCAGCTCGTGCGCCAGCTTGGTCATGCGCACTTCGGTGTATCGCATGGCCGCCGCGTTGTCGCCGTCCACGGAGCCGAAGTTGCCCTGGCCGTCGACCAGCAGGTAGCGCAGCGAGAATGGCTGCGCCATCCGGACGATGGTGTCGTACACCGCGGTATCACCGTGCGGGTGATACTTACCGATCACGTCACCGACGACACGGGCAGATTTCTTGTACGGCTTGTTGAAGTCGTTGCCCAGCTCGCTCATCGCGAACAGCACACGCCGGTGCACGGGCTTCAAGCCATCGCGCGCATCCGGCAGTGCCCGCCCGACAATTACGCTCATTGCGTAGTCGAGGTAGGACTGCTTCAGCTCGTCTTCGATATTGACCGGGAGGATTTCTTTGGCCAGTTCGCCCATGAGAAGCCTGATTCCTTTTTCTGGTGAAACTTCGTCAGGACCAACGAAGCTCGTCGATGCAAGCTGATTGCCGAGGCACCGACTTACGACAAATCAACAAGTTATGCCATGGATCTGCGCAGTAGAGGCAGCCACCTTGGACTGCCCTGGAAACCGCCGGATGTTATCACAAGAGCCGCCACGCACCTATCCCCCAGATGCGCATGGAGAGTAGTTAGTTGACTGATGGCGTGCTTGAGGGGGAGCTGAGGGGCTTAGAGCTGTGCTGAATGGAGAAAAAGGGGGCATATCCAGCTGGTTTGTCGAGTTTTTGCCCTCATCGCGAGCAGGCTCGCTCCCACAGGAATTGTGGTGCACGCAAAATCCGTGTGGGAGCGAGCCTGCTCGCGATAGGGCCCGCAGAGCTAGCCGATATCTTCAGTGCAACCGCTTGCGGCACATCAACTGCGCCATCTTCGCCGTGTCCGGGCGCTCGACAATGCCCTTTTCCGTGACGATCGCGTCGATCAGGTCCGCCGGCGTCACGTCGAACACCGGGTTGAACGCATCGACATCGGCGCCCACCCGCTTGCCGCCGACCTCCAGCAACTCACGGCCGTCGCGCTCTTCGATCGGGATGTCGTCGCCACTGGCCAGGTTCATGTCGATGGTCGAGCTCGGCGCCACCACCATGAAACGCACCCCGTGATGCATGGCATTCACCGCCAGTTGGTAGGTGCCGATCTTGTTCGCCACGTCGCCATTGGCGGTGATGCGGTCGGCTCCGACGATGACCCAGGTGATGCCCTTGGTCTTCATGATGTGGGCAGCGGCGGAGTCGGCATTGAGTGTCACGGGAATGCCTTCATTGGCCAGCTCCCACGCCGTCAACCGTGAACCCTGCAGCCAGGGGCGGGTTTCGTCGGCGTACACACGTTCCACCATGCCTTCGATAAACGCACCACGAATCACCCCCAAGGCGGTACCGAAGCCGCCGGTGGCCAGGGCCCCGGTGTTGCAATGGGTCAGGATCGCCTGGGCATTGCCCTGGTGTTTGCGGATCAGGTCCACCCCCAACTGAGCCATGGTCAGGTTGGCTTCGCGATCACTTTCGTGAATGGCGATGGCCTCAGCCTCCAGCACGGCCAGCGGATCGTCATGGTCTTTCAGCCGATCCAGCCGATCATGCATGCGTCCCAGGGCCCAGAACAGGTTGACGGCGGTGGGACGGGAATCGGCGAGCAACGCGAAATCCTCTTCCAGCGCCGCGTACCAGTCGCCGCCTTCGGCCAGCCGGGCACGGGCCGCCAGCACAATGCCATAGGCGGCACTGATGCCGATCGCCGGCGCCCCACGCACCACCATCGAGCGAATGGCCTCGGCCACGCCCGTGGCACTGGTATAGGCGAGCCAGGTTTCCTCGAACGGCAAGATACGCTGATCCAGCAGATACAGGGCGCCATCACGCCAATCGATGGCCTTCACTTTCTCTGCCGCCATTAGTCGATCGCGCATCCCTCACCCCGCACTCATGAACAAAAGCCGCCGATTATAGCGATCCCCCCGCCAAGACGCTCGGGTATACTTCGCCATCTTTTACAAAAGTACCGGAACCCGACCTCGATGCCGAACACTGCCGCTGCGCTCGACCTGCTATTGCTGCCGACCTGGCTGGTACCTGTCGAACCCGCTGGTGTTGTCCTCAAGGATCATGCCCTGGGCATCCGCGACGGGCACATCGTGTTTATCGGCCCCCGTGCCGCCGCACTGAAGCTTGAAGCAGCCGAAGTCCGCGAACTGCCGGACATGCTGCTCAGCCCTGGCCTGATCAATGCCCACGGGCATGCGGCGATGACGCTCTTTCGCGGCCTGGCCGACGACCTGCCGCTGATGACCTGGCTGGAAAACCACATCTGGCCGGCAGAAGCCAAATGGGTCGATGAAGCCTTTGTACGCGATGGCACCGACCTTGCCATCGCCGAGCAGATCAAAGGCGGGATCACCTGTTTCTCTGACATGTATTTCTTCCCGAAGGTTGCCAGCGAACGCGTGCACAACAGCGGCATTCGCGCGCAGATCGCGATTCCGATCCTCGATTTCCCGATTCCGGGCGCTGGCAGCGCCGATGAAGCCATTCGTCAGGGCGTCGAGCTGTTCAACGATCTCAAGCACCACGAACGCATCAAGGTCACCTTCGGCCCGCACGCGCCCTACACCGTAGGCGACGAAAACCTGGAGAAAATCCGGGTGATCGCCGAAGAGCTGGATGCGTCGATCCACATGCATGTCCACGAAACGGCCTTCGAAGTGCAGCAAGCGCTGGAACAGCGTGGGGAACGACCACTGGCCCGACTGGCGCGCCTGGGGTTGCTGGGGCCGCGCTTTCAGGCGGTGCACATGACTCAGATCAGCGATGAAGACCTGGCAATGCTGGTAGAAAGCAACACCACGGTGATTCATTGCCCGGAATCGAACCTGAAGCTGGCCAGCGGGTTCTGTCCGGTGGAGCGGTTGTGGCAGGCAGGCGTCAACGTGGCGGTCGGCACCGACGGCGCGGCGAGCAATAATGACCTCGATCTGCTTGGCGAGACGCGCACCGCTGCCCTGCTCGCCAAGGCCGTTGCCGGCTCGGCCACCGCGCTGGACGCCCATCGCGCCCTGCGCATGGCCACATTGAACGGCGCCCGGGCCCTGGGAATCGAAGCCGAGGTGGGCTCGCTGGAAATCGGCAAGGTCGCGGACATGGTCGCCTTCGACCTGTCGGGCCTGGCACAGCAACCGGTCTACGATCCGGTTTCGCAGCTTATATATGCCACCGGTCGCGATTGCGTGAAACACCTTTGGGTTGCCGGCAGGCAATTGCTGGATGACCGCCGCCTGACGCGTCTCGACGAGGCACAACTAAGCGCCACGACCAAGGCCTGGGGCCAGCGCATCAGCGGCCACAGCGAATCGTAATCAGCCGAATTGAAAAGCCCGTGGCGCCAGGCGCCGGGGCAACAGGATTTTTCAAGTTTTAGAGGATGAACCATGAGTAACGTCGACCACGCAGAAATCGCCAAATTCGAAGCCCTGGCCCATCGCTGGTGGGACCGCGAAAGCGAATTCAAACCGCTGCACGACATCAACCCGCTGCGCGTGAACTGGATTGACGAGCGGGTCAATCTGGCCGGCAAGAAGGTGCTCGACGTCGGTTGCGGCGGCGGCATCCTCAGCGAAGCCATGGCGCAACGCGGCGCGACCGTGATGGGCATCGACATGGGCGAAGCGCCGCTGGCCGTGGCGCAACTGCATCAACTGGAGTCTGGTGTGAGCGTCGAGTACCGGCAGATCACCGCCGAAGCCCTGGCCGAAGAAATGCCCGAGCAGTTCGACGTGGTCACCTGCCTGGAGATGCTCGAGCACGTACCGGACCCTTCGTCGGTGATCCGCGCCTGCTTCAAGATGGTCAAGCCCGGCGGCCAGGTGTTCTTCTCCACCATCAACCGCAACCCGAAGGCGTACCTGTTCGCCATCGTCGGCGCCGAATACATCATGAAGCTGCTGCCTCGCGGCACTCACGACTTCAAGAAATTCATCCGCCCTTCCGAGCTGGGTGCCTGGAGCCGCATGGCCGGCCTGACCGTCAAGGACATCATCGGGCTGACGTACAACCCGCTGACCAAGCACTACAAGCTGGCGCCCGACGTGGACGTCAACTACATGATCCAGACCCTGCGCGAGGAATAAGCCGATGCGTATCAGAGCAGTCCTTTTCGACATGGACGGCACCCTGCTCGACACCGCGCCGGACTTCATCGCGATCTGTCAGGCGATGCGTGCCGATCGCGGCTTGCCGCCCATCAATGACAAGCATATCCGCGACGAGATCTCCGGTGGCGCCAAGGCAATGGTCGCCGTGACCTTCTCCATGGACCCGGAGTCGCCAGGCTTCGAAGAACTGCGCCAGGAATTCCTGGAACGCTACCTCGCCGGTTGCGCCGTGCACAGCAAACTGTTCGACGGCATGCCCGAACTGCTGGCCGACATCGAGAAGGCCAACCTGATCTGGGGCGTGGTCACCAACAAGCCGGTACGGTTTGCCGAGCCGATCATGCAGCAACTGGGGCTGGCCGAACGCTCGGCCCTGTTGATCTGCCCGGACCATGTGAAGAACAGCAAGCCTGACCCCGAGCCACTGATCCTGGCGTGCAAGATGCTCGACCTGGACCCGGCCAGCGTGCTGTTCGTCGGCGATGACCTGCGTGACATCGAATCCGGCCGCGATGCCGGAACCAAGACCGCCGCCGTGACCTATGGCTACATCCATCCGGACGATAACCCGCGGCATTGGGGCGCGGATGTGGTGGTGGATCATCCGCTGGAGTTGCGCAAGGTGCTTGATAGCGCGCTGTGCAGTTGCTGAGCGGCATTTGCCGAATGACACATGTGGGAGCGAGCCTGCTCGCGAAGGCGATGCATCAGGCGACATCCGTGTTGACTGACATGGCCCCATCGCGAGCAGGCTCGCTCCCACAGGGATAGCGCTGACCCAGAAGAATTTTTGTCGAGGTTTCTCATGTTTGATTATTCCGCCCGCCCCGAACTGCTCAAGGACCGGGTCATTCTGGTCACCGGCGCCGGTCGTGGCATTGGTGCCGCTGCTGCCAAGGCCTACGCCGCGCATGGCGCAACCGTCCTGCTGCTGGGCAAGACCGAAGCCAACCTGACTCAGGTCTACGACGAAATCGAAGCGGCCGGCCATCCACAGCCGGCGGTGATCCCGTTCAACCTGGAAACCGCCCAGCCGCATCAATACGATGAACTGGCCGCAATGATCGAAAACGAATTCGGCCACCTCGACGGTTTGCTGCACAACGCCTCGATCATTGGTCCACGTACGCCGATCGAGCAGTTGTCCGGCGAGAACTTCATGCGCGTCATGCACGTCAACGTCAACGCCATGTTCATGCTCACCAGCACCCTGCTGCCCTTGCTCAAGCTGTCGCAGGATGCATCGGTGGTGTTCACCTCCAGCAGCGTCGGCCGCAAGGGCCGTGCGTATTGGGGCGCCTACGGCGTCTCGAAATTCGCCACCGAAGGGCTGATGCAAACCCTGGCGGACGAAGTGGACACCGTGGCCCCGGTTCGCTCCAACAGCATCAACCCCGGCGCCACCCGCACCAGCATGCGCGCCCAGGCCTACCCCGGCGAAAACCCGCTGAACAACCCGACGCCCGAGGAGATCATGCCGGTCTACCTCTACCTGATGGGCCCGGACAGTACCGGCATCAATGGCCAGGCGTTCAACGCCCAATAACCGTGCGTCGCTTTTGTGCTGCGGCGAATTCCCGTCGCAGCACTCTGCAGGCAGCGTCTTTCGAGTCAAACAAACGTCGCCCACGGTTTCAGACGGCCCCAATAGCGACTACAAATCCTTGATTTTCATCTGATTTTAATAAAATCAAACTAACTGGCACGGCTTTCGCTCTGATTAGATTCAGACACGCCGTGTGAAAATGGACGGGCCGACGCTCCAGTCGACGGGTTATTAATCTTCGCCAAAGCAGATTAAACTTGTACGAAATGTCCTACGGGACTGATGGATCAGTACGACGCGCAGCCCAAAGCCGCTCTCACCCAGCTTGTAAGACAGCCTTACTGCTCAAGGGCGCACGCCATATGAAATCACCCTCCCAGACCAACGCAATTGACTTCGACAGCGCCAAATTGCAACGCCTGGGCTTTGCTCAACAACCGCCGCTTCTGAAGCGTCCGGCCAGCCTTGCGCAAGTGCGCCAGCAACTGAACCAGCAGTTGCAGACCAGCCTCGAGCCGCAACGCATCCTTGAGACCTTTTTCCGCGAAATTCATCGGCTCGTGCCGCTCGACGCCTTGAGTTATGAACACAAGGCCTGCGACTTGCGCCTGGAATTCGGCCTGCGCGGTCACCATTCGGTCAGCTACAGCCTCAGCCATGAAGGCGAGCACCTGGGCGAGCTGCTGTTCCGCCGCAATCAGCGTTTCAGTGAGCAGGAGCTGGGCCACCTCGAGTCGTTGCTCTCCGCCCTTCTTTACCCGATGCGCAATGCCCTGCTCTACCGTGCAGCGACCCAGAGTGCCTTGCGCGACCCGCTGACGGACACCGGCAATCGCATTGCCATGGACCAGACGTTGCAACGGGAGATCGAGATGTCCCGTCGGCACCTGCAACCCTTGTCCCTGCTGATGCTGGACATCGACCATTTCAAGCGGATCAATGACGGCCACGGCCACAGCGCCGGTGACGATGTGCTGCGGGCCGTCGCCGCCTCGATCAAAAGCCAGTTGCGCAATGTCGACATGGTGTTCCGCTTCGGCGGCGAAGAGTTTCTGATCCTGCTGTCCAACACCGGACGCGAGGCCGCCGCCCTGGTCGGCGAGCGGCTGCGGCTTTGCGCACAGAACAAGGATTTCCTCGCCGATGGTCATCTGATCGAGTTGACCGTCAGCCTTGGCTGTTCGACCCTGCTGCCGGGAGAATCTGCCGAAAGCCTGCTGCGCCGGGCCGACAGCGCCTTGTATGTGGCCAAGCGCGAAGGCCGCAACCGGCTGGCGATGGCGGGCTGAGCAGCCCGCCTCGTCAGGTTCAGCGCACCGCGCCGCGCAACTCGCCGACCAACCCGCGCAAACTGTCCGGCTGCGCCGCCTCGACCGTCACCGCCGGGCCGGCCACCAGGGTCACCCGCGACCACAGGCGACGAAATAACCCCTTGGCGGGATCACGACTGAAGAAGCTGCCCCACAGCCCCTGCAGCGCCAGTGGAATCACCGGCACCGGCGTTTCCTCGAGGATCCGCGTCAGCCCACCCTTGAATTCGTTGATCTCGCCATCGGCGGTCAATTTTCCCTCGGGGAAAATACACACTAACTCGCCTTCTTTCAGGTAGTGCGCGATCCGCGTGAAGGCCTTTTCGTAAATCTGGATATCTTCATGGCGCCCCGCGATCGGAATCGTTCCGGCGGTACGGAAGATGAAGTTCAATACCGGCAGGTTGTAGATCTTGTAGTACATCACAAAGCGAATCGGCCGACGTACAGCGCCACCGATCAGCAGGGCATCGACAAACGACACGTGGTTGCACACCAGCAGCGCCGCGCCTTCATCCGGGATCAGGTCCAGGTTGCGATGTTCCACACGGTACATGGAATGGCTGAGCAGCCAGATCATGAAACGCATGGTGAACTCCGGAACGATCCTGAAGATGTAGGCGTTGACGCCAATGTTCAGCAACGACACCACCAGGAAAAGGTGGGGAATCGACAACTTGGCCAGGCTCAGCAATACGATCGAGACAATGGCCGACACCACCATGAACAAGGCGTTGAGGATGTTGTTGGCGGCAATCACCCGCGCCCGCTCGTTTTCCGGGGTTCGCGACTGGATCAGCGCGTAGAGCGGCACGATGTAGAAACCGCCGAAGATGCCCAGGCCGAGAATGTCGATCAGCACCAGCCAGGTGTGACCAAAACCAAGGATGTCGACCCAGCCATGGCCGTTGGCACTGTCTGGAATCCCCCCGGAGTGCCACCACAACAACAGCCCGAACAGGGTCAGCCCGAATGAACCGAACGGCACCAGGCCGATCTCGACCTTGCGCCCGGAGAGCTTTTCGCACAACAGCGAACCCAGGGCGATGCCGACCGAGAACACCGTCAGGATCAGCGTCACCACGGTTTCGTCGCCGTGCATCCACTCCTTGGCATACGCCGGAATTTGCGTGAGATAGATCGCCCCGACGAACCAGAACCACGAATTGCCGACAATCGAGCGCGACACCGCGGGCGTCTGCCCCAGGCCCAGTTTCAAGGTGGCCCAGGATTGGCTGAAGATGTTCCAGTTCAGGCGCATGTGCGGTGACGAGGCCGCCGCCCTCGGGATGCTGCGGCTGGCCAGATAACCGAGCACCGCAATGCCGATGATCGCCGTGGAGACGATGGGCGCGTAGTTGGCGGACGACATCATGATTCCGGCACCGATGGTACCGGCCAGAATCGCCAGGAAAGTCCCCATTTCCACCAGACCATTGCCGCCGACCAGTTCCTCCTCGTGCAGCGCCTGGGGCAGGATCGAGTATTTCACCGGTCCGAACAGCGCCGAGTGAGTGCCCATGGCGAACAACGCCACCAGCATCAGCGACAGATGATCGAAGACGAAACCCACCGCCCCCACCACCATGATGGCGATCTCGCCCAATTTGATCAGGCGAATCAGCGCATCCTTGGCGAACTTCTCGCCAAACTGCCCGGCCAGCGCCGAGAACAGGAAGAACGGCAGGATGAACAGCAGCGCGCACAGGTTGACCCAGATCGAACGATCACCCTCGATGGTCAACTTGTACAAGATGGCGAGGATCAGCGACTGCTTGAACACGTTGTCGTTGAACGCCCCAAGGGATTGGGTCAGAAAAAACGGCAGGAAGCGCCGGGTGCGAAGCAAGGTGAACTGTGAGGGGTGACTCATCTTCCGTGTTTCCCTGGTTTAGGTAGCGAGTGGCCTGGATTCTATTATGGGAATGTCGAATGTCGATCCAGGCCACAGATTACCGAATCCTGGGCGGTTATTTCTGTAATCCTGCAATGCACGGCGAGACAAACAACTCGCCGCGCCATGCGCCCTGCGCAGTACGTTTGGCGACGATCAGCCACATCACCGCCAGCAAGGCCACCAGCGCGCAGCCAAAGACACTGAAAAACAGCAGGCCCAGATGACTGGCCAGCTTCAGCGTGGCCAGAGAATAGACGCCCAGCGGAAAGGTGAACCCCCACCAGCCCAGGTTGAACGGGATGCCGACGCTCAGGTAACGGCAGGTGATCAGGAAGGCGATCAGCATCCACCACAAACCGAAACCCCACAGCGTAATCCCCGCCACCAGCCCCAGCCCGGCGGCGATCTCGCCGATGCCCGGCAAGCCGTTGGCGGCGAAGATGGCCGGCGCGTCATTGCCCAGCAACAGCATGCCCAAGGCCCCGGTGCCGATCGGCCCCAGCGCCAGCCAGCTCGAGGCCGCCATGCTCTCGTGAGGCAGTTTATGCAGGGCCATGCGCAGCAACAGAATGGTCAGGATGCTCAGGGCCACCGGCAGCGAAAACGCCCAAAGCACATAGCTGGTCACCAGCACCACCCATTGCGCATGGGCATCGACCAGGTGCGGCGCCAGCAGGCCACCACTGGCAGCCGCCACTTCGGCAGCCACCACCGGCAGCAGCCAGACAGCGGTCATCTGGTCAATGCTGTGTTCCTGCCGGGTAAACATCATGTAGGGAATCAACACACCGCAGGCCACGGACAACGCCACGTCCAGCCACCACAACAGCCCGGCGATCTCGATCATGCCCTCGCCCCAACGCGGCAAACCGAACACCAGGCAACCATTGATGATGGTCGCCAGCCCCATGGGGATGGTGCCGAAGAACATGGAGACGGTGGAATGACCGAAAATCCTTCGCGCCTCGTCAAAAAACAGCAGCCAGCGTGCGGCGTAGAGCACGGTGAACAACCCGAACAGTACGATGTTCAGCAGCCAGAGCGCTTCGGCCAGCGCATGCAAACCAGGCACCGGGATCGGCAGTTGCGCCAGCGCCAGGGCCAGAACCCCGGTTCCCATGGTCGCAGCGAACCAGTTGGGCGTGAAGTGGCGAATCACATCGCGCGGATGCTGCAGTTGACTGAAAGGTTTGATGCTGCGGGTGACGGCATGGGTGCCTGTCATGGCGTACTCCTGTCCTCCCTTGAGGTGGAGCCCATGCTAGACCTGAATCGAATATCTATATAACGGGTAATTTCTCTAACAGTTATCGATTTTATTAATAACGCAAAAACTCGGTCTTCATGGGCGCACCGATGCGCTGCATGCCTGAGCTGGACGCTGGCGCAGCAGCGACAGCAATCCACAGACCGCCAGCAGGACCAGCACTGCGCCATAACCGTCGGTGGTCGTGACCAGGCCAAAGCTGCGCGTGAGACTCCCCGCGAGCAGCGACGGCAGGCAGAACGCCAGATAACTCAGCACGTAATAGGCCGACATCAGACCCGCACGTTCGTGCGGCAGGGCCAGCGGAACGACCGTGCGCAGCGTCCCGAGAAAACTGGCGCCAAAGCCGCAGCCGGCGATCAGCGTCCCGATGAAGAACAGTGTCAGGCTGGCGCTGTGCACGCCCAGCAGAATCGCCGCCACACCCACTGGCAAGACGCTCGCGCCCAACCGCAAGACTTTGTCGGCGGGACGATTGCGCAAGGTGTAGATCATTACCGCGCCCGTCACTGTCAGCACGGCAACGGTCGCACCGCCAATCAGGTTGGAGGTTGAGCCGGTAGCGGTTCGAACCAGTGACGGCGCGAGGGAGGCGAAGAATCCGCCCAGTGCCCAGGCGGCCGTGTTGATCGGCAACACCCGGTACAAGGTGCGACGCGCCTGCACCGGGACGTGCAAGGTTGGCAGCAGCGACGCCAGCGCGCCGGGTTGCGGGCTGACACTTTCCGGCAGACGCCAGACATACAACGCCTGCCCGGCGAACAGCACCAGCAGGACCCAGTAGGTCAGCTGCATCGGCAGCGGTGCAAACTCGGCCAGCAAGCCGCAGCCCATGGCCCCGGCCGCCATGCCGAGCAGTGGCGCGACGCTGTTGACCAACGGACCTTGCTGACGATCAGTGTCCAGCAATGCGGCGCCCAATGCTGCCGTGGCCATACCGGTGGCAAAGCCCTGGAGTACCCGTGCAGCGATCAACCACGCCACGCTGTCGGCGTTGATGAACAGCAGCATGGCCAGCATGTTGAGCAGTACCGAGGTGAAAATCACCGGTTTACGCCCCAGGTAATCCGAGAGCGAACCGACGGTCAGCAAGGCCACCAACAAGCTGATGGCATACACGCCGAAAATCAGCGTCAGGGTCGCTGCCGAGAAGTGCAGATGCTCCTGGTACAAGTGATACAAGGGCGTCGGCGCCGTGGAAGCGGCGAGAAAACTGAGTAAAGTGATCGCCAGAAAGCCCAGGCTTGACCGTTTGGAAATTGAATTCGGCATGTGCACACTCCGCAAAAGCTAATTTTTTGCTTTTGCTGAGTGTGCTACTCGCTGGCGCTTAAAGCAAATTCTTTGTGTTAAGGTCCGATCCATGGCTATTAAAGAAGGTTTACGCCCAGGCGGCCGCAGCGCCAGGGTTCAGGAATCGATCCATTCAGCGGTCCGCGCGCTGCTGGCCGAACAGGACCGATCCAGCGTTACCGTCCCGCAGATCGCTGCGCGGGCAGGCGTCACGCCGTCGACCATTTATCGGCGCTGGGGCGACGTGTCGGCACTGCTGGCGGATGTGGCATTGGCGCGCATGCAGCCCGACAGCGAACCGGTCAACACCGGCAGCTTGCGCGGTGACGTGCAGGCGTGGGCGGAGCAATACCTGGATGAGATGAGTTCGGAACCCGGTCGCAACATGCTGCGCGATGTCCAGGCGAGCCCGACGCCTGGCTGCTGCGCGACTATCATCGCCGGGCAGTTGCAGGCGATTCTGGACCGTTACCCCGATCAGCCGAAACCGGGTGTCGATCGGTTGATCAACCTGGTGGTCGCGCCCTCGGTGTTCCGCATCCTGTTTTCCACGACGCCGCTGGAGGTTGAAGAGTTGCAGCAGTTGGTCGAGATGGCGCTCGCTCAGTAAACGCTTATCGCGAGCAGGCTCGCTCCCTCAGGGGGAATTGCGCTGGACGGTAGGGGCGAGCCTGCTCGCGACAGGATCTCACGGACCAC
Organism: Pseudomonas fluorescens; assembly: GCF_041354075.1. Lineage (GTDB taxonomy): Bacteria > Pseudomonadota > Gammaproteobacteria > Pseudomonadales > Pseudomonadaceae > Aquipseudomonas > Aquipseudomonas fluorescens_CE. The sequence continues at coordinate 83,318 of NZ_JARZGC010000004.1, forward strand.
CGAAATGAGCTGCGACACCCCGCCACGCCACGACCTTGGTCGACACTGACTAACGCAGACGGTCGTGCGAGACTGTCGGTCCGGGCACAAGCCCCGGGAGTCTTTTGTCTGGAGTTTCCATGTCGCTGTCCAGCGGGCTGATCGCCGCCGTCGCCCTGGCCTATATGGCCATCATGTTCGCAATCGCCTTCTACGGTGATCGACGCAGTACCCCGCTGCCTCCACGCGTGCGCGCCTGGGTGTACAGCCTGTCGCTGGCGGTCTACTGCACCAGCTGGACGTTCTTCGGCGCCGTCGGCCAGGCGGCCGAACAACTCTGGTCGTTCCTGCCGATCTACCTCGGGCCGATCCTGCTGCTGGTCTGCGCGCCGTGGGTCCTGCAAAAAATGGTGATGATCAGCAAGCAGGAAAACATCACGTCCATTGCCGACTTCATTGCCGCCCGCTATGGCAAATCCCAGTCCCTGGCGATTGTCGTGGCGCTGATCTGCCTGGTCGGCGTGCTGCCCTACATCGCCTTGCAACTCAAGGGCATCGTGCTGGGCGTGAACCTGTTGATCGGCGCCGGCGCCGACGCCATGGGTACTCGCGCACAGGACACCGCGCTGATCGTCTCCCTGGTGCTGGCGTTGTTCACCATTGTGTTCGGTACGCGCAACCTCGACGCCACGGAGCACCACCGTGGCATGGTGCTGGCAATTGCCTTCGAATCGCTGGTCAAGCTGTTCGCCTTTCTCGCGGTTGGCGCCTTCGTGACCTATGGGCTTTATGACGGTTTCGACGATCTGTTCAACCAGGCCATGCTAGCCCCGCGCCTGGAGGAATACTGGAAGGAAACCATCAACTGGCCGTCGATGGTGGTGCAGACCGGCGTGGCGATGATGGCGATCATCTGCCTGCCGCGACAGTTCCACGTCACGGTGGTGGAAAACATCGACCCGCAGGATTTGCGCCTGGCCAAATGGGTATTCCCGGCCTACCTGGCGCTGGCGGCGCTGTTCGTCGTGCCGATTGCCCTGGCCGGTCAGATGATGCTGCCCAGCTCGGTGATACCGGATTCGTTCGTCATCAGCCTGCCACTGGCCCAGGCCCATCCCGCGCTGGCCATGCTGGCTTTTATCGGTGGCGCCTCGGCAGCGACCGGCATGGTGATCGTCGCCAGCGTGGCGCTGTCGACCATGGTCTCCAACGACATGCTGTTGCCGTGGTTGCTGCGCCGCAACAACGCCGAGCGCCCCTTCGAAGTGTTCCGCCAGTGGATGCTCTCGGTGCGCCGGGTCAGCATCGTGGTGATTCTGCTGCTGGCCTACGTCAGCTATCGTCTGTTGGGTTCCACCGCCAGCCTGGCGACCATCGGCCAGATCGCCTTCGCCGCCGTGACCCAACTGGCGCCCGCCATGCTCGGCGCGCTGTACTGGAAACAGGCCAATCGCCGAGGCGTATTCGCCGGCCTCGCCGCCGGCACCTTCCTGTGGTTCTACACGCTGATTCTGCCGATTGCCGCCCACAGTCTCGGCTTGTCGTTGAGCAGCTTCCCGGGCCTGGCCTGGCTGCACAGTAACCCGCTCAACCTGCCGATTACACCCCTGACCCAAGGCGTGGTGCTGTCACTGGCCGGCAACTTCACCCTGTTTGCCTGGGTGTCCGTGCTCTCGCGCACCCGCGTCTCGGAACATTGGCAGGCGGGCCGCTTCATCGGTCAGGAGATCAGCGCCCGCCCCAGCGCCCGTTCGATGCTGGCTGTGCAAATCGATGACCTGCTGCAACTGGCGGCACGCTTCGTCGGCGAAGAACGCGCCCGCCAGAGTTTTATCCGTTTCGCCTATCGCCAGGGCAAAGGCTTCAACCCGAACCAGAACGCCGACGGCGAATGGATCGCCCACACCGAACGCCTGCTGGCCGGCGTGCTCGGCGCCTCATCGACGCGCGCGGTGGTCAAGGCCGCCATCGAAGGTCGGGAAATGCAGCTTGAGGATGTCGTGCGCATCGCCGACGAAGCCTCGGAAGTGCTGCAGTTCAACCGCGCCTTGTTGCAGGGTGCGATCGAGAACATCACCCAGGGCATCAGCGTGGTTGACCAGTCACTGCGCCTGGTGGCGTGGAACCGGCGTTATCTGGAGCTGTTCAACTATCCGGACGGCCTGATCAGCGTCGGCCGACCGATTGCCGACATCATCCGCTACAACGCCGAGCGCGGCCTGTGCGGCCCGGGTGAGTCGGAAGTGCACGTCGCCCGCCGCCTGCACTGGATGCGTCAGGGCCGTGCCCACACTTCCGAACGACTGTTCCCCAACGGCCGGGTGATCGAGCTGATCGGCAACCCGATGCCCGGCGGCGGTTTTGTCATGAGTTTTACCGACATCACCGCATTCCGCGAGGCCGAACAGGCGCTGACCGAGGCCAACGAAGGCCTCGAGCGCCGGGTGACGGAACGCACCCATGAACTGTCGCAACTCAACGTGGCGCTGACCGAGGCCAAGGGCACCGCCGAAACGGCCAACCAGTCGAAGACCCGCTTCCTGGCAGCGGTCAGCCATGACCTGATGCAACCCCTGAACGCCGCGCGACTGTTTTCCGCCGCCCTGTCGCACCAGGAAGACGGCTTGTCCAGTGAAGCGCAGAAACTGGTGCAACACCTGGATTCGTCACTGCGCTCGGCCGAAGACCTGATCAGCGACCTGCTGGACATCTCCCGCCTCGAAAACGGCAAGATCAACCCGGACATCAAGCCGTTCGAGCTCAATGAGCTGTTCGATATCCTCGGTGCGGAATTCAAGGCACTGGCACGCGAGCAAGGGATCAAGTTCCGGGTGCGGGGCAGCCACCTGCGGGTCGACAGTGACATCAAGTTGTTGCGCCGGATCCTGCAGAACTTTCTGACCAACGCCTTCCGTTATGCCAGAGGTCCGGTGCTGCTGGGGGTTCGTCGGCGCAAGGGCGAGCTGTGCCTGGAAGTCTGGGATCGAGGCCCGGGAATTGCCGAAGACAAACTGAAGGTGATCTTCGAAGAGTTCAAGCGCCTCGACAGCCACCAGACCCGCGCCGAGAAAGGTCTCGGGTTGGGCCTGGCGATTGCCGATGGGCTGTGCCGTGTGCTGGGTCATTCGCTGCAGGTGCGCTCGCGGCTCGGACGCGGCAGTGTGTTCAGCGTCCGCGTGCCGTTGACTCAGGCGCCCGTCGCCGCCCCGGTCAATGCGACCGAGTTGAACGGCAAGCTCCTCGGCGGCGCGCAAGTGCTGTGCATCGACAACGAAGACAGCATCCTGATCGGCATGAACAGCCTGCTGACCCGCTGGGGTTGTCAGGTCTGGACCGCCCGCAACCGCGACGAATGCGCGGCGCTGTTGAGCAGTGGCGTACGTCCGCAACTGGCCCTGGTGGATTACCACCTGGACGATGGCGAGACCGGAACCGAGTTGATGGGCTGGTTGCGTACCCGTCTGGGCGAACCGGTGCCGGGTGTGGTGATCAGCGCCGACGGCCACCCGGAGACGGTGGCCCAGGTACACGCTGCGGGCCTGGATTATCTGGCCAAACCGGTGAAGCCGGCGGCGCTGCGGGCGCTGTTGAGCCGGCATTTGCCGTTGTGAGGGGTCTTTTGTCGTCTGGGGCATCGCCTTCGCGGGCAAGCCCGCTCCCACAGGGTTTGGGTTGATCCCCTCTTTTGTGAACGACCCAGTCAGTTGTGGGAGCCGGCTTGCCCGCGATGATGTCAGCTCGGTCGCCTATTCGGGCAACTCGACCAACCCATCCACATCAGTCATCGCCCGCTCCAGCAAGTCGGCCGGCAGGCTTTTGCTCGCCCGCGCGCCCAGCAGCTTGAGCTGCTCGCTGCGGCTGACCAGATTGCCGCGTCCTTCCGTCAGCTTGTTACGCGCCGAGCTGTAAGCCTTGTCCAGTTGCTGCAAACGATTGCCGACTTCATCCAGGTCCTGGATGAACAACACGAACTTGTCGTACAGCCACCCTGCCCGCTCGGCGATCTCCCGCGCATTCTGACTCTGGCGCTCCTGCTTCCACAGGCTGTCGATGACCCGCAAGGTGGCCAGCAAGGTGGTCGGGCTGACGATCACGATATTGCGGTCGAAGGCTTCCTGGAACAGGCTCGGCTCTGCTTGCAGGGCGGCGGAGAACGCGGCCTCGATGGGCACGAACAACAAGACGAAATCCAGGCTGTGCAGACCGTCCAGGCGTTTGTAGTCCTTGCCGGCCAGCCCTTTGACGTGGCTGCGCAGCGACAGCACATGCTGCTTGATGGCGATTTGAGCGATGCCGTCGTCTTCGGCCGCGACGAACTGCTGATAGGCCGTCAGGCTGACCTTGGAATCGACCACCACCTGCTTGTCGCCCGGCAGATAGATGATCACGTCCGGCTGGAAACGCTCGCCATCCGGGCCCTTGAGATTGACCTGGGTCTGATACTCACGCCCCTTCTCCAGTCCGGCATGCTCAAGCACCCGCTCCAGAATCAGCTCGCCCCAGTTGCCCTGGGTTTTCTGGCCCTTCAACGCGCGGGTCAGGTTGGTGGCTTCGTCGCTCAGACGCAGGTTCAGCTGTTGCAGGCGCTCCAGCTCCTTGGCCAGGGAAAAACGCTCACGAGCCTCGGCCTGGTAGCTTTCCTCGACGCGCTTTTCAAATGACTGGATACGTTCCTTCAACGGGTCGAGCAATTGCCCCAGGCGTTGCTGGCTGGACTCGGCGAACCGCTGTTCGCGCTCATCGAAAATCTTTCCGGCCAGCTCGGCGAACTGGGCGCGCAACTCGTCCCGCGAACCTTGCAGGTCCGCGAGGCGCTGCTGATGGCTTTCCTGTTGCTCACGCAGTTCGGCATTCAGGGAAGCGGTCTGGGCGTCCAGGCGACGCAACTCCGCCTCTTTGCCGGCGCGCTCGATGTTCCACGCATGGGAAGCGTCGCGGGCGTCATCACGCTCGATCTGCAACAGCTCGACTTCACGGCGCAGCGCGGCCAGGTCGGCTTGTTTGGCGGCGTTGGCCTGGCCCAGATCGGCAATTTCGTCGCGACTGGCCTCAAGCTGCGCGCTCAGCCCGTCCTGCGCCAATTGGGCCATGGCCAGGCGCTCTTCGAGCAGTGCGACGTCCGACTGGCAGTGACTCGCCCGGCGCTGCAGTTGCCAGGCCAGCGCCAACAACGGCAGTGCAGCCCCTGCCAGACCAAGCAATATGCTGGTCAAGTCCATCGCCATCGCCATTCCTGCCCATTCGATAAAACCTGAAGGTTAACCAAGGTGTCAGGTCTTGGACAGCTCAGTCTTCGATCAGCCCCAGTTCTCTCTGGGCCCGCAGATCGCCGGCGCGCGCGGCCTGGCGCAGGAGATCCTGGCCTATGCGACGGTCCCGGGCATTGCCACACTCGCGGCACATCAATTGCCCGAGACGGCTCTGCGCGGCCACCACGCCTTCGCGAGCCGGCTGCTTGAGCAAACGTCCGGCGAGGTGTTTGACGTTGGTGTTTTCTCCCAGGCGCGGGCTGTCGAGCAGCCACTCGGCCACACGCATTGAAATGCGCTTGGGTGGGGTAACACGGGAGGGTTGATCGGTGACAGAAACTGATACGGAGCGAAACTTCATAAAGCACTGTGGGGCAGATCGGAAGGCGCGCCACTCTACTCTCTTTTTCTTACAGGTAAAGTCTAAATATTCCTGGCACCCGCGTCCTAGAGCAAGCGCTCGGGACAATCCACAGAAGCTGTGGATAACTCAGTGGACAACCGCCCTTGAACTCGCGCAAAGCCCTGTGGAATGGGGCTCGCAGACAAACTGACGATTTTTTCACCAGTAAAAAAAAGCGATGTTTTTCATTGACTTAAATTTTGCTTGCAGGCAGCCACTGCGCTTGCAAGCCATATGACAGCGAGGTTACAGCTTGCGCAACTAATGTGCACAAGTACCTCCAGGACGGTTATATCGGTGCGCTTTTTCGGCGCATTTTGTTACTGGATCTGGGGATAACCGAGGCAAACCCCGTACTGGACGCTGTATTCAAGCCGACGAACGTCACCCACCGATTGTCGGATTCTGTGCCTTTTCGGGGCGAACGATCTCAAATGCCCCGCGCATGAGGCGCGAGTACCGCACGCTGCGCGTTTTTTGCTTGGCACGCTTCCCTTCCGTCATTCAATCGATTACTATCTGCGGCGTTAGTACCAAGCTGAAAGTCAATTCTGGTCGAACAAATCCCCCCGGTGTGCCTTCTTACGGAAAGCCCGAACCGAACAAGCGGGATCGACCACCTCGATGGTTTCCAGGTAAATCTTGCGTCAACACGGCCTTTGAATTGAATGCAAAGGGTGTTGCGAAGCTCACTTACTCTGACCGAACCAACCTGCAAATTGATCAGGATCTTCACCCCGGGCCCAGAACCTTTGCCCTTGATGTGTTGCCTGCCCTCCTAAGTACCTACCTGCCAGCCCAAGCGCGCCAATTTATTCAGCGCTTCAAACTGGCTGCTTTGTTCCAGTCGGGTTCTTCGTTCGACCAATGGTGGTCGTCGTTACTGGAACGTTTTAATTTTGCACGGTTCCTATCCGTGTCGCTTGCAGGAACACCTTTAATGACTACTCAAATCCATGCTCAGGATGCCATCCGCACCCTAACCAACGCTTTTGCACCCATGAACTGCCTGATCATGGCCGCTCGCAAAGGCTGCTTCAGTTTCACCCTGGTCAACGAACACGGCATCGCTCGTCACAGCGAACGCCTGTACCCCGATCAATACTCCAGCGCCGAACCGCTGCAGGCCGTGATCGAGCGTACCCGTCAGGCACTGGTTGCCTGACACGCCAGCCAGGCTGAAAAGCCAAAAGCCTCGCTTCCACAGCGGGGCTTTTTATTGCTTCAAGTTTCTGTTTCGCCCGTCAGCGCTTAAGCACCGATCGGTATAACGATTATAACTGCGGATCGGAAATATTTTAAAAACAGTCCTTTACAGCACGAATATGACACTAGACTTCAAGTCAAGCGGCTTGATCCGCTTCCGGCGAGCCTGAGTCTCGATCCACCGCTGCCAACGCTCCCTCTCAGGACTCGCCGACCACTTCATGTTCCGAGGGTGTTATGGGTATCGCTGCCAGCGAACTGTGCCGTTATGTCATTCGTCCGACCTTGATCTACCTTGGGCGCCATAGCGCAACGGCCGAATCCCTGCTGCTGGGCATTGCCGCCAGTCAGTCAGCCCTGGGTCAAGCCCTGCATGACCGCCGTGGCCATGGCTTGTACCGAATTGCCGAACCCCGCCATCAGGCACTCTGGGACCATTACCTGGCGCTGGATCCGGAACGTGCCAGCCTGGTCCGTGGCCTGGCCAGCCAGCACGCTTTTCTCAGTGGCCCTCACCTCGAACTCACCGTCAACCTGCGTTACGCCACAGCCATCGCCTGGCTGCTGGTGGAAGAACAGAACACTCCTCTCCCCGAAGCCAATGATCTGCTGGGTATGGCGCGCATCTGGCGCCAGACCTTTCAGCCGCAAGGACGCCTCAGAGACTTCACCTACGCCTGGCAAACCTGTGTTTCACCGCTGAATCAGGTTGCCTGCTGACTCACCTCGCCTGAAAGATCGCGCAACATGTGGCGAATCTGGTTGGATTGTCCTACAAAACCGCTCTAAATCAAGCAATACAGCCTATAGCGCCCGAACGAAAATGTTGGTAATTTTCGCCCCGGTGATCACCAGGAGTTCTAATAATGAAAAAAGTAATGCTCAAAACCACCCTTAGCCTCGCCGTTACCCTCGCCTCCACCCAGATCTTCGCGAGTGGCTTTGCCCTCAACGAGCAAAGCATCAGCGGGATGGGCACAGGTTTTGCCGGGCGATCTTCAGCTGCCGACGACGCATCCACCGTATTTGGCAACCCTGCCGGCATGTCGCGCATCAAGCGTGAACAAGTCACCGGCGGCGTTGCATTCATCGACGCACACACCGACATCAGCGACGTCAGCTCCCGCCCAAGCGGTGGCACCAACAAAGGTGACATGGTGCCGTTCATGGGCGTACCGATGGGCTACTACGTCAAGCCAATCGATGACCACTGGGCGTTCGGCCTGGGCGTCTACGCGCCATTCGGCCTGGTGACCGACTACGAAAACAGCTTTTCCGGCCGTTACTTCGGCAGCAAAAGCGAAGTCAAGATCGTGACCGTCCAGCCAACCATCAGCTACGCCTTCAACGATGTGGTGTCGATCGGTTTCGGCCCGACCATCAACCGTATTGACGGCAAGCTGGAATCAAACCTGTCGCTCAACCCTGCTGCTCCCGATGGTCAAGTCAAGATCAAGGGCGACGACACCGCACTGGGTTACAACTTCGGCGTATTGGTTCAAGCCACCGACAGCACCAGCCTCGGCCTGACCTACCACTCGAAAGTGAAATACAAGCTCGACGGTGACACCAAGGTCAACTACGGCGTGCTGGCTGCCCTGGGTCAGAACCCAAACCAGAAGTTTGACGCTTCGCTGGACCTGACGACGCCTGAGTCCGTGGATTTCTCGGTGACTCACAAACTCGATGACCAGTGGACCTTGTACGCCGGCAGCACCTGGACTCGTTGGAGCCGCCTGAAGGAAATCACCGTTGAAAACAGCGGCGTTCCTGCGGCGCTGGCGGCTCGTGGCCTGGGCACCATCACCGAAGAACAGAACTGGCACGACACCTGGGCACACGCCATCGGTGCGTCCTACAAGGTGAACAAGGAGTGGGTGCTGCGTACCGGCTTCTCGGTTGACCAGGCACCGACCAACAACGAAAACCGCTCCCCACGCATCCCGACTGGCGATCGCAAGATTTTCAGCCTGGGCGCCGGCTGGAGCCCGACCGATGACCTGACCATCGATGTGGCCTACTCCTACCTGTGGGAAGAGTCCGTCAAGGTCAACAACAGCAACGGCCGCCAGGCTTACAGCGCCAAGTATGAAAACTCGGCGAACGGTTTTGGTGTCGGCGCGACCTATCGCTTCTGATGATGCCGGGCGAGCCTGAACCACTCGCCACCTGAAGCAAAAAAGCCCCGCTCTCTGAAACAGAGGCGGGGCTTTTTAGTGGCCGTCGATCAGGGTTGTGAAGCCAGGGCCTTTTCCACGGCACTGATGAATTCGGGATCATCGGGTTTGGTCAGGCTGGAAAAGTTGGCGATGACCTTGCCCTTGCGGTCGACGACGTATTTGTAGAAATTCCACTTCGGCGCCGAACTCTGCGCAGCCAGCACCTGGAACAGATGCGTCGCATCGTCACCGCGAACCTTCTGCGGCTCGGTCATGGTGAAGGTCACGCCGTAGTTCACGTAACATACCTTGGCGGTCTCTTCGCCATCCTTGGACTCCTGTTTGAAGTCATTGGACGGCACGCCAATCACTTCCAGCCCCTGCCCCTTGTAGTGCTGACTCAGCGCCTCCAGCCCTTTGAATTGCGGGGCGAAGCCACAAAAGCTGGCGGTATTGACCACCACCAGCGGTTTGCCAGCGAAGCGCTGGCACAGGTCGATCGACTCCTTGGCACGCAGCTTGGGCAGCGAGCCCTGCAACAGCTCCGGACACTCGGCGGCATGCGCCAGCCCGGTAAACGCAACGAGTAACGCCGGAACGGCAAGCCAACGCATCAACATGTCCAGTTATCCTTGAAAAGTCTCTGCCATGAACTTACTCGCCCACGCCTCGTGCTAGCAAGCGCCCATTCCCAATTGCATCAGCGCCAGCCCGCCCTGGTGCCAGCCCCACCACACCAGGGCCAGCAGCAGGATACCTGTCGCTGCCACGGCGATTCGCGGCCAGAGGCTGTTCATGTCGCGCTCATCTGCGTCTGCAGACGCGCCACGGGCCGCTCACGCACCGGCCAGTTCAAGGCGGCGGCCATCAGGCTCAACAGAATCGCTACCTGCCAGATCAAGTCATAGCTCCCGGTCCGGTCATACACCACCCCGCCCAGCCAGCCGCCGAGGAACGAGCCCAACTGGTGGAACAGGAAAACGATCCCCCCCAGCATGGACAGGTTTCGTACGCCGAACAAGGTCGCCACGGTGCCGTTGGTCAACGGCACCGTCGACAGCCACAGGAAGCCCATCGCCATGCCAAACAGGTAGGCGCTGGTCGTGGTCACCGGTGCCCAGATAAACAGCACGATCACCACCGCCCGCAACAGATACAGGCCAGTCAGCAGGCGCGGCTTGGACATGCGCCCACCGAGCCAGCCGGCGGTGTAGGTACCGAAGATGTTGAACAGGCCGATCAGCGCCAGCACCGTGGTGCCCACCGTGGCCGGCAGATGCTGATCCACCAGGTAGGCCGGCAGGTGCACGCCAATGAACACCACCTGGAAACCGCAGACAAAAAAGCCGAACGCCAGCAACCAGAATCCGGAATGGGAACAGGCCTCGCGCAGCGCTTCGGACAAGGTCTGCTCGTGGCCAACCACGGGCAATGGCTTGTCCTTGAGCATGCTCACCAGCGGCACGATCATCGCCACCAACAGGCCCAGCACCAGCAAGGCCGCCGACCATCCCAGCCAGCCGATCAAGCCCAGCGTGCCGGGCAACATGGCGAACTGGCCAAAGGACCCTGCGGCGCTGGCGATCCCCATGCCCATGCTGCGTTTCTCCGGCGGTACTGCCCGCCCGACCACACCAAGAATGACCGAAAACGAAGTGCCCGACAGACCGATACCGATCAGCAGGCCGGCGCTCAATGACAAGGTCAGGGCAGAGTCCGACAAGCCCATCAACGCCAGGCCAGCGGCGTAGAGCACACCGCCGATCAACACCACTTTCGCCGCGGCGAAGCGATCGGCCAGGGCGCCGGTAAACGGCTGGGCGAGCCCCCAGATCAGGTTCTGCAACGCAATGGCAAAGGCAAAGGTTTCACGTCCCCAGCCGAACTCGGCACTCATCGGCGCCAGGAACAGCCCGAAACCATGTCGCACCCCCAGGGACAGCGCCAGAATGAGCGCACTCCCCAACAGAACCCAACCGCACGTACGCCACATCGATGTCATTTTCTTATTCTCCGGTCGCGGGTATATACCCGCTTGAATTTGCATGAACCGGCTTCAGGCCAGTTCATCCAGCAACTTGAGCAAGGTTTCACGTTTTTCAGCACCCAGGCGATCAACCAGTCGCTGCTGCGCCGCCTCCCAGGCAGGCAGGGCCGCCGTCAGGCGTTCAGCACCGGTCTCGGTCAACTTGACGATGCGGTTGCGCATGTCCTCGCCCTCGACCAGCATGACCAGGCCTTCGCCCTCCAGCACCCGCAAATTGCGCCCAAGCGTGCTGCGGTCCAGCCCCATCGCTTCGGCGAGGGAAGAAATGCTCGGTTCATTCAGACGTTGCAGGTTACACAACAAAGAATACTGGGCGACGTTGATTCCGAAGCCATCGAGAGCGCCGTCGTAATGCCTGCTGACGCCACGGGCGGCACGACGCAGGTTGATGCATAGACATTGGGATTCGAGCATGGTGCGTGTATATACCCGCGTGTGTGGTTGCTCAAGATACCGCGTTTACTCAGTGGCTGGAAGGTGTCGGGGGCTCGCTCCCGCAGGTGAACCGCATTACCTCGTGGGAGCGAGCCTGCTCGCGATGGCGCCAGCCGGTCATTCGATGATCTTCAGAACACCGCCAACCCCACCAGCACCGCCACTTCCATCAACTCCAGCAATGCTCCCGCCGTATCGCCCGTGGTGCCGCCCAACCGGCGCATCATCATCTGTCGCCCCCCGACAAACACCAGCACCGCCAGGACCAGCGCCCAGAGCCCGCTCAATCCGGCGATCAATACACAGGCCAGCGCGCTGATGCCCAGGACCTGCTTGCCGGCCGTGCGCGGCAGATGATCGGCCAGCGCCTGGCCGAGGCCACCTGCCCGCACATAAGGCGTCGTCAGGAACAGCCCCAACAAGGCCGCGCGCCCGATGAGCGGCACGATCAGCAGCAGGACAGCGTGCTGTTGCTCGATCAGCGCCAGCAACGCACAGAACTTCAGCAGCAACACCAGCACCAGCGTGACCACGGCGATGGGCCCGCTGCGTGGGTCCTTCATGATCGTCAGCGTTCGTTCGCGGTCGCCGAAACCACCCAGCCAGGCATCGGCGCTGTCCGCCAGCCCATCCAGATGCAGGGCGCCGCTGAGCAACACCCACGCGCTCAACAACAACGCCGCGTGCAGCAACGTCGGCGTACCGAGCAGCAACGCATTCAAGCTCCACAGGATCAGGCCAAACAACAGGCCCACCAGCGGGTAAAACAGCAACGAACTTCCCAGCGCCTTGGGTTCCGGCATCGCCGACAGACGAACCGGCAGGCTGCTGAGAAATTGCAGGGCGATCCAGAACGGCAACATGATCAGATCGCTTCCTTGAGGGTCATGTCGGATTCGACTTGCAGAGAAAACAACGCGCCATGGCCAACCTCGACGTTGAGCAACTGCTCACGGGGCAATCCCCGCGCCTGGGCCAGCAGCAAACGCATGACGCCGCCATGACTGATCAGCAACACCCGCTCACCGACATGGGCGGCCTGCAGCCGGGCAACGGCCGCCAGCACCCGCGCCGAAAAATCCTCGACGCGCTCGCCTTGCGGCGGCGTAAACGAATAAGGATCAGCCCAGAACAAGCCCAGCGCCTCGGCGTCCGTTTCCATCAACGCTGCTGCGCTCTGCCCTTCCCAGTCACCGAAATGCAGCTCCTGCAGATCAGGCTCCAGTTGCACCGGCAACTCCAGTTGCGCCCCGAGCGCCTGGGCGAACCGCGCACAGCGTTGCAACGGCGAGCTGACCAGCCGATCCCACGGCCCCTGCCCGAGCACTGCCGCGCGCATCTGCGCCCAACCGGCGTCGGTCAACGCATCGTCGAGGCTGCCGCGCAGGCCGCCGCCGCGTTCGGTTTCGCCGTGGCGCAGCAGGTCCAGGCGCAGAGTCATGCCGGACGATCTGCCACGGCGGCCTCGGCAAACGTCGCCATCTGCCCGTGCAGGTCGCAGGCCAGGCGCAACACCGGCACGGCCAACGCCGCGCCGCTGCCCTCGCCCAGGCGCAAGCCCAGCTCCAGCACCGGGTCAGCCGCCAGGGTGTCGAGCACATGAGCATGGCCTGGCTCGGCACCGCGATGTCCGAACAGCAGCCATGGCCGAGCCTGAGGGTTCAAGCGCACCGCCAGCAACGCCGCGACGCTGCAGATGAACCCGTCCACCAGTACCGCCACCCCTTCCTGGGCGCACGCCAGGTAGGCGCCAACCAGTGCGGCGATTTCAAATCCACCCAGGTTGAACAGGGTCTGCAACGCATCGCCGCGCTGCGCCCCGTGCAAGGCCAATGCCCGCTCGATGACCTGCGCCTTGTGGTTGACACCCGCCGGGTTCAGGCCGGTGCCCGGCCCCGTCAGTTGCCCGACCGGGCAATCGAGCAAGGCGCAGGCCAGCGCACTGGCAGCCGTGGTATTGCCGATGCCCATCTCGCCGCCGATGAACAACCGCGTCCCTGCCGCGACGGCACGCAACGCGCTGTCACGACCGGCCTGCAAGGCGAGCTCGCCTTGGACGCGGGTCATGGCCGCCCCCTGGACAAAATTCGCCGTGCCCGCACCGACGTTCAAGTGGCGCACGCCCGGCAGGTCCAGCGTCGGTGTCACCGTGCCGAGGTCGACCACTTCAAGGGAGGCACCGAGCTGGCGCGCCAGCACACTGATCGCCGCACCACCGCTGACGAAATTGCGCAGCATCTGACCGGTCACCGCCTGGGGAAACGCCGACACACCTTCGGCCACCACCCCGTGGTCACCGGCAAAAATGGCGATCCACAGCTGATCCAGATTCGGCTTGACCTGCCCTTGCAGGCCGGCCAATTGCACGGCCAGCGACTCCAGACGGCCGAGTGAACCGGCGGGTTTGGTCAGTTGCTGTTGACGTGCCTGCGCCTGTTCGACGGCTTGGGTGTCGATCGGTTGGCAAGGGTTCAGCCACCAGGATTGAGTCATAACGCAGTTCCTTTCAAAGTCAGGGGCAAGCCGGCGATAGTCAGCACCACGCGCTGGCAACGTTCAGCCAGCGCTTGATGCAGCCAGCCGGCTTCATCGACATAACGGCGAGTCAATTCGCCCAGCGGCACGACACCCATTCCGGTCTCGTTGCTGACAAAAACGATTTCACCCGGCAGTTGCGCCAGGCAGTCGAGCAGCGCCTGGCGTTCGCGTGACAGGCGCCCGGCGTCGTCGAGCATCAGCAGATTGGTCATCCACAGGGTCAGGCAGTCCACCAGCAGGCAACGGTCTGCCCGGGCGTTTTCCTGCAGGACACGGGCAAGGTGAACCGGCTCTTCGATCAGCGCCCATTCGGCCGGACGCCGCGCACGATGATGGGCCACCCGCTCATTCATTTCACCGTCCAGAGGCTGGCTGGTGGCGATGTAGGTCACGGCCAGGCCGGTATCGGCTGCGAGCTTTTCGGCCAGGCGGCTCTTGCCGGAGCGGGCACCGCCGAGGATCAGTTGAAGCATGGTGTGTTCCCTGGCTTGATCCGTGGGAGCGAGCCTGCTCGCGATGAAGTTCTCGACATCAACTCAAAACCCACAGAGCTGACGCATCAGTTCGGTATCCAGATGCTGCTCCACCAGATCGGCCAGGCGCTCGATATCCCGCTCGCGCAGCTCGTGGTAATCCACCGCCTGCACCTCCTGTAAACCGGCCCAGCGCAACAGCGCACCGCACGCCGCCGGGGACTCGAACAGGCCATGCAGATAGGTGCCGAAAATCTGCCCGTCACCACTTTGCGCGCCATCGCAGCGCCCGTCGTCCAGGTGCACCGCAGCCTGCTCAAGGCCAGGCCCGGTGGTCACGCCGGCATGAATTTCATAGCCGCTGACCTCGGCATTCTCCAGTGCCAGTCTCCCGCGCACGTTGCGCAGTTGCTTGTCAGCTTCCAGTCGGGTTTCGAACGTCAGCAACCCCAGACCGGCACTGGACCCCGGCGCGCCTTCGAGGCCCAGGGGATCGTGCACCTGTTCGCCCAGCATCTGCAGGCCGCCGCAGATCCCCAGCACTTTCCCGCCGTAGCGCAGATGGCGGGCGATGGCGGTGTCCCAGCCACTGCCGCGCAGGTACGCCAGATCGCTGCGCACGCTTTTCGAGCCGGGAAGGATGATCAGGTCGGCGGCGGGAATCGCCTGCCCAGGGCCAATGAACTGCAGGTCCACTTGCGGGTGCAGGCGCAGCGGATCGAAATCGGTGTGGTTGCTGATGCGCGGCAGCACCGGCACCACGACTTTCAGCACCTGGTCAGCCTTGTCGGTCTGGCGTCGATCGATGCCGTCCTCCGCCTCCAGGTGCAGGTCCATCACGTAAGGCAAGACGCCGATCACCGGCTTGCCGGTGCGCGCCTCCAGCCAGTCGAGCCCCGGTTGCAGCAAGGCGAGGTCACCGCGAAAACGGTTGATGATAAAGCCCTTGACCCGTGCCTGTTCACTCGGTGACAGCAGTTCCAGCGTGCCCACCAAATGGGCGAAGACGCCACCACGGTTGATATCGGCGATCAGCAGCACCGGGCAATCCACCGCTTCGGCGAAGCCCATGTTGGCGATGTCGCCCGCACGCAGGTTGATCTCTGCCGGCGAGCCCGCCCCTTCGACCATGACCACCGGGTACGCCGCGCTCAGGCGCTGGTGCGAAGCCAGCACCGCTTGCATCGCGATGGCCTTGTAGTCGTGGTACGCCACCGCGTTCATCGTCGTGACCGCGCGGCCATGGATGATCACCTGGGCGCCGGTGTCGCTGTTGGGTTTGAGCAGCACCGGGTTCATGTCGGTGTGCGGCTGCAGGTAAGCGGCCTGGGCCTGAACGGCCTGCGCCCGGCCGATCTCGCCGCCGTCGGCCGTCACGGCACTGTTGAGCGCCATGTTCTGCGGTTTGAACGGCACGACACCGACACCCTGGCGCGTGACCCAGCGGCACAGCGCCGTCACCAGGGTGCTTTTACCGGCGTCGGAGGTCGTGCCCTGCACCATTAACGTGGTCATCGAACTTCCTTGGCAAAAGCCTCGAATGCCTGATCGAGGCGCAGCCAGTCAGCTTCCTCACCCGGCAGACCGAACCGCACGCTGCTGTTGTGGGTAAACAAACGCAGCAGGATGCCGCGCCGGGCCATGAACTCGTACAGCTCTTCGGCGCGTGGCGTGCTCAGCCACTGAAACAGGGCACAACCGCCCTGAGGTTTGAAACCGTGCTTTTCCAGCAAGGTCGCCAGGCGTTCACTGGCCACTTCGCTGCGTTGGCGTTGCTGCGCATGCGCCTCGGTGTCCCGCAGGCACGACTGCCCCAGCACCCGCGTCGGGCCGCTGACCGCCCAGGGCCCGACCTGCTCGGCGAGCAACTTGAGCAACTTGCGCTCGGCCAGGACAAACCCCAGGCGCACACCGGCCAGACCGAAGAACTTGCCGAATGAACGCAGGACCACCAGGCCGACCCGATGGGCAAAGGGCGCCAGGCTCAGGTGCGGCGTGTTGTCCATGAACGCTTCGTCCACCACCAGCCAGCCGCCGCGTTGGGCCAGCCGGGAATGCCAGTCGAGCAGACGCTCCGGCGTGAGGTGCAGGCCCGTCGGGTTGTTGGGATTGACCACCACCAGCACATCGAGGCTGTCGATGAAAAAGTCGACTTCCTGCTCCACTACTTCGCGCACGATGTAGCCGCTGCGGCGCCAGGCTTGCGCATGCTCGGCGTAACAGGGCGACAACACCCCGACCTTGCCCGCGCGCCGCAGGCGCGGCAACAACTGGATGGCCATTTGCGAGCCCGCCACCGGCAGCACCTGCGCGGTGCCGTAGTACTCGCAGGCGGCCTGCTCCAGACCGTCATCGGTTTCCGGCAATCGGGCCCAGGCACGCTGCGCAATCTCCGGGACCGCAAATGGCCAGGGCGCAAGGCCACTGGACAGGTCGAGCCAATCGGCTTCGGCAACGCCGTATTCGAGCGCCGCCTTGCGCAACCGTCCACCGTGTTCAAGCATAGAATTCAGTCCCCACGCACAGAATCAGCAGCCATAACCATACCCCGCGCTGGACCAATTGCCAGCCTCGATCAATGGCGTCGGCATCCGCCGGCACACCTTCGCCGAGTGGCGGGCGCTGGTGCAGTTCACCGTGATAGATCGCCGCCCCACCCAACTCGACCCCGAGCGCCCCGGCCCCCGCCGCCATGACCGGGCCGGCGTTCGGGCTGTCCCAGGTCGGCCCTTGCGTGCGCCAGCACTTCAAGGCGAGTCGGGTTTTGCCCAGCAGTGCGTAGGTCAAGGCCACCAGCCGGGCCGGAATGTAATTGAGCAGATCATCGATCTTCGCCGCCGCCCAGCCGAACCGTTCGAAGCGCTCGTTGCGATAGCCCCACATCGCGTCCAGCGTATTGCTCAGGCGGTAGAGCACCACACCGGGCGCACCGGCCACGGCGAACCAGAACAAGGCAGCGAACACCGCGTCGCTGCCGTTTTCCAGGACCGACTCGGTGGCGGCGCGGGCGACTTCGGTCGCGTCGAGCTCGCTGGTCTGGCGACTGACCAGATACCCGACACGCTGGCGCGCCAACTCCAGATCATCACTGCGCAAGGCCTTGGCCACCGGCTCGACGTGTTCACCCAGACTGCGCAGGCCGAGCGCGCAATACAGCGCGAGAATCTCGACGATCCAACCGACATAGGGCGCCCAGGAAAAAGCTGTGGCCAGCAGGGTCAGCGGTATCACTGCAATGACCCAGGCCGTGACACCGTGGCTGCGCCAGCCACGACCGCCACCGTTGAAACGTTGTTCGATGCGATCGGCAAATCCGCCGAACGCCACCAGCGGATGCCAGCGTTTGGGTTCACCCAGCAGCGCATCCAGCGCCACGGCGGCGACACTCAACAACGCCACACTCATTGACTCACTCCCCAGAAATTCTCATACAGCAGTTCGCTCAGCGGCCGCTCCTGCGCCCACCCTTCGAGGACCAGCATCGGCGCCGGGTAGAACTGCTCGACGGGCCCGAGGCACAGCACCGCCAGGGGTTTGGCCCCGGCGGGCAAGCCCAGCAGGTCGGCCAGTGCCTGTGGCTCGAACAACGACACCCAGCCCATGCCGAGCCCTTCGGCACGAGCGGCCAGCCACAGGTTCTGGATCGCGCAGGACAAGGAAGCCATGTCCATCTCCGGCAGGGTGCGGCGGCCGAAAATATGCCGCTCGCGGTCATCCATCAACGCGGCAACCAGCACCTCGGCGCAATCGTTGATCCCTTCGACTTTCAGTTTCATGAACTCGTCACTGCGCTCGCCGAGGGCTTGCGCGGTACGCACCCGCTCTTCTTCCACCAGCGACTGGATCTGGCCGCGCAGGCGGCGATCGCTGATGCGGATGAACCGCCAGGGCTGCATCAGGCCGACGCTGGGCGCCTGGTGCGCGGCTTCGAGCAGGCGCCGCAATTGCGCAGGCTCGACGCTGCCGCCGCTGAAATGGCGCATGTCACGGCGTTCGGCGATGGCTCGGTAGACGGCCGCGCGTTCGTCCTCGGAGAAGGCGTTGTCGCTCATGGCCGCTTCGCGAGCAGGCTCGCTCCCACAGACATGTGCATTTCTTCAGGTGATACACGGTCGATTGTGGGAGCTGGCTTGCCAGCGATGGCGGCTTCAAGGTCAGGCGCGAAAAGCGCGGCCACCGCCGACGGATTCGACGGAAAATAAAAATGCACATAAGAGGCAGTCATCCGCCCCTCGCGATAGACCGCCTCCGCACCGCGTCCACCGTTCGGGCTCTGGCCACGGGCAATCGGCGCCAGTTCAGTGGTGGTCAACGAATGGTGGTAGGTGTGTCCGCGCAGCGAACCTTCCGGCAATTCGACCGCCTGCAACGCCAGCGCCGCCAGGCGTTTCTGCATCACGGCATCCCCCGTCAGCAAGCCCACCAGCTCGGCGCGCGTGCCGTCGACATCGGTCAACGAGTCGAGCAGGTACAACATGCCGCCACACTCGGCCAGCAACGGCTTGCCCGCCGCGTGATGAGCGCGGATCGCCTCGAGCATCGAGGTATTGTGCGCCAGCGCCACATGGTGCAGTTCCGGGTACCCCCCCGGCAGATAGAGGCTGTCGCAGTCCGGCAGTTGCGCATCGCGGATCGGCGAGAAGAATGACAACTCGGCACCCATGGCCCTTAACAAGTCCAGGCTGGCGCCATAGGTGAACGCGAACGCTTCATCGCGCGCCACGGCAATGCGCACGCCAGCGAGCAACGGTTCGGCGACGACCACCTCTGGCGCGCCGAACTCCACGGCGGGCGGCAGCGCGACTTCGCAACTGCTGGCCAAGGCTTCGGCGGCGGCATCGAGGCGCAGATCGAGATCGTTCAGCTCGCTGGCCTGGACCAGCCCCAGGTGACGGCTCGGCAACTCGATCCCGGTTTCCCGGGACAGCGCGCCATACCAGCGCAAACCTTCGGTCAGGCTGCCTTCCAGCAATTGCGCATGGCGCAAGGTGCCGACCCGGTTGGCCAATACGCCGGCGAACGGCAGGTCCGCCTGATACTTCGCCAGGCCCAACGCCAGGGCGCCGAAGGTCTGCGCCATCGCCGTGCCGTCGATCACCCCGAGCACCGGCACACCGAAATGCCGCGCCAGATCGGCGCTGGACGGTGTGCCGTCAAACAGGCCCATGACGCCTTCGATGAGAATCAGGTCCGCTTCATCAGCCGCCTCCCACAACAGGCGACGACTTTCCTGCTCGCCGACCATCCACATGTCCAGTTGGTACACCGGCGCACCGCTGGCGCGCTCGAGGATCATCGGGTCGAGGAAATCCGGTCCGCACTTGAACACACGCACCTTGCGCCCCTGGTTGCGGTGCAAACGGGCCAGCGCAGCGGTGACGGTGGTCTTGCCCTGGCCGGAGGCCGGCGCGGCAATCAATACCGCCGGGCAATGACGTGGCTCACTCACAATTCGACGCCCTTTTG
This sequence comes from Pseudomonas fluorescens, assembly GCF_041354075.1. GTDB lineage: Bacteria > Pseudomonadota > Gammaproteobacteria > Pseudomonadales > Pseudomonadaceae > Aquipseudomonas > Aquipseudomonas fluorescens_CE. The sequence goes on from NZ_JARZGC010000004.1 coordinate 103,273, forward strand.
CGCTTTGATCCCGGCCTGGAAGGCGTGCTTGATCATGCCCATTTCGGTGACCGTGTCGGCCAGCTCGATCATCTCCGGTTTGGCGCCACGGCCGGTCACCACCACGTGCTGCATCGGTGGCCGCGCCTGCAGGTCGCCGAGCACCTGGTCGAGGTCGAGGTAGCCGTGCTTGAGGGCGATGTTCAACTCGTCCAGCACCACCAGGCCGATCGCCGGGTCGCGCAGCAGTTCGCGGGAAACCGTCCACGCGGCTTCTGCGGCGGCGATGTCGCGCTGGCGATCCTGGGTTTCCCAGGTAAAGCCTTCGCCCATCACGTGGAAACGCACCTGTTCCGGGAATCGACGGAAAAACATTTCTTCGCCGGTGCTGTTGCGGCCCTTGATGAATTGCACCACTCCGCATTGCATGCCGTGGCCCATGGAACGGGCGAGCATGCCGAACGCCGAGCTGCTCTTGCCTTTGCCGTTGCCGGTCAGCACCAACAGCAGGCCGCATTCATTCGGCGAGTTGGCGATGCGTTCGTCGATCACGGCTTTTTTACGCAGCATGCGCGCCAGATGGCGTTCGTCACGATCAGGGGTATCGGTCATGGGGAGCTCTCCGTTGAGGCTGAATAACGGCGGGCAGGCACAAGAACAGGTGGCAAGAAGCCTGACATCGCCCACCGTGATGCCACTGGATTGAATCAGGCCGGTCTCCGGGCTCATGAGCGGCATGACACCTGACTGCGCGCCTTCCCATGTCGCGATCGACACAGTGGCTCAAGGCGCAGCGTTCACTCATTTACCGTTGCGGGGGCAGCGCCGGGATCGTGCACGCACTCACCGGCTTCCCTGTTTCACTCTATCGACCAGGGTCATAGAGCACCTGAAACAAGCCGCGAAGGTTAGAGGGTTGGGGGTGGAGCGTCAATTAAAGCCGAGACGCCGCCGGGCGAATAACTGCCGCTGATCAATAAAATGACGCCAATCTTGTGCCATGCTTCCAGCAGTGATATCAAAGAGCCACAACCCCACATCACAAGAACAAGGGTGAGCCCCATGCAAGGCATGATCATCAGCAATCCGCGACTCGAATTCCTGCGCCCGCTGCTGGAACGCTGGTTTGACTGTATCGACCGCTACAACGCCGTGCGCGGCGACAACGACACGCCTTACTGGTACGACGAAAAAGCCAACCTGGGCCTGCTCTCCGCTGCCGCCTGGATGGCTGAAATGGTCACCTTGCAAAACACCCAGACCCGTAAACAGATCGAGGAAGGCGAACGCAACGCCCGCGCCGACCTGTTTATCGCATCCAGCGAGACACGGGCCTATCTGCAGGCAACGCAGCGCTGGCCACGGGTCAACGGCCTGAACCTGACGCAGGCCCTGGCCGAGATCACCAGCGACGCCAAGCGCATCAGCTACACCAGCGACCTGAAACTGGGCTGCCTGTTCGTCGCCCCACAAAAACCCCAGCACGGCGCCACGCCGGAAGAGCTGCAGGACATGGTCGACGACCTGCAGAAGGAGAATTCCTGCGCCGTGGCCTGGTATTTCCCCTACGCCTACCGCAAGTTGCACAACGAGGCGGGCAACTACCATCCAGGCATCGCGGTGCTGCTCAAGGAAGCCCGCGGCTGACTGGTTGAACCATCGCGGGTTTGCGCCTCTCTACTGATCAGGTCACTGCATTCATAGGGAAGATCAGTATGCGCAAGCCCCAGTTCGCTCTCGTCGTTGTGATCGCCGGCGGGCTCGCCGCTTGCGGTGAAACCTCCACCCTGCAAGTTTCCGACGGTACCGGTCCGTCGCCTCAATTACCGGAACCGAACAAGACCCTGTTCCCCACGATGAACATCGCCCCCGCCATCGGCTGGCCGGAGGGCACCAAACCCACGGCAGCGACAGGCACCCAGGTGGGCGCGTTTGCCGAGGGACTCGATCATCCGCGCTGGCTGTACGTGCTGCCCAATGGCGACGTGCTCGTCGCCGAAACCAACGCACCGCCCAAGCCCGATGACAACAAAGGCATCAAAGGCTGGGTCACGCAAAAAGTCATGAGCCGCGCCGGGGCCGGCGTTCCCAGCCCGAACCGCATCACCTTGTTGCGGGACAGCGACCATGACGGCATCGCCGAGACCCGCACGGTATTTCTGGAGCATCTCAATTCGCCCTTCGGCATGACGCTGGTCGGCAATGACCTGTATGTCGCTGATACCGACCGCTTGTTGCGTTTCCACTACGAAGAGGGCGACACGGCGATCAAGTCGCAACCGATCAAAGTGGTGGACCTGCCGGGTGGCACGTTGAATCACCACTGGACCAAAAACGTCATCGCCAGCCAGGACGGCAGCAAGCTGTACGTCACGGTAGGCTCCAACAGCAACGTTGCCGAAAACGGCATGGACAAGGAAGAAGGCCGCGCCGCGATCTGGGAAGTGGACCGCGCCACCGGCCATCACCGGATCTTCGCCTCAGGCCTGCGCAACCCCAATGGCATGGCCTGGGAACCGCAGAGCGGCGCCCTGTGGACAGCCGTCAACGAGCGCGATGAAATTGGCAGCGATCTGGTTCCGGACTACATCACCTCCGTCAAGGACGGTGCCTTCTATGGCTGGCCGTTCAGTTATTACGGTCAGCACATCGACGTGCGTGTCCAGCCGCAGAACGCGGACCTGGTCGCCAAGGCCATCGCGCCGGACTATGCAGTCGGCCCACATACCGCTTCGCTGGGCCTGACGTTTGCCGAAGGCAACACCCTGCCAGCGCCGTTCAAGGAAGGCGCATTCATCGGCCAGCACGGCTCGTGGAACCGCAAACCGCACAGCGGTTACAAGGTCATTTTCGTGCCGTTCAGCGCCGGTAAACCGCAAGGCGCACCGATTGACGTGCTCACCGGTTTCCTCAATGACAAGGAAGAAGCCATGGGCCGGCCGGTCGGCGTGGTGATAGACCGCCAGGGTGATCTGCTGGTGGCTGATGACGTAGGGAACAAGGTGTGGCGGGTGTCGGCGGCTAAATAGCGCTGCTCTCGCACAGATCGAAAGCGAATCAGGTTTTCAATACACCGCAGACCCGTGTGGGAGCGGGCTTGCTCGCGATAGCGGTGGGTCAGTCGGCATAGACTTCGACTGGAACTCCGCCATCGCGAGCAAGCCCGCTCCCACAATGGAGAGTGGAGGTCAGGGATTACGCGCCAGGTGCTCCGGTTGCAGGACACGTTTGGCGCTCAGGTAGGCTTTTTGCCAATAGGCCTTGGACAGGCTGTCGAGCTTGACTGTGCCGCCCGTGGCGGGTGCATGGACGAACCGGCCTTCACCGACATAGATCCCGGCATGGCTGACCTGTGAACCGCCATTGGTAGCGAAGAACACCAGATCACCACTTTGCAGCCCTTCCTGGCCAACATCGGCCGCTTGCATGCTGATCATTTCCCGCGTGGTGCGTGGCAGGGAGATGCCAGCGGCGTCGCGGTAGACGTAACCGATCAGACCGCTGCAGTCGAAGCCCGAATCCGGCGTGTTGCCGCCCCAGCGATACGGCGTACCTACCAGACCCAACGCGCGAAACAACACGTCCTCGGCTTCGGGCGAAGAAGGCTGTGTGGAATTGAAGACAATGGGTGCGCGGACTACCTGCGGGGGCGGTGTGCGGCTGGCGCAGGCGCTGAGCAGCGAGGCGAGGACCATGAGTGTGAGGCGGGCCGACATCGTCATAAGCAGAACATCCTGATCTGTCTGCGGCTGATTTCTGCCCGATCGGCAGAAAAGAAAACCGCCTGCGCAGAACGCAGGCGGTTTGCCATCAATAATGGATCAGATTCTAGCGCCTATGCGGCAAACTTCAAGTAAGACTTTAAGTTCACCATGTAACCTGTCCGGCTACTCCCTTGCGCAGGAGCCCGGGTCACCACAGGAAGTGGCGACCCATCGCCGCATTACTTGCGCGCGGTGACCACGGTCGGAGCCATGGCGAGTGCGCGCTTGGCTTCGATGAAGGTCTTGCTCCAGTAGCTGTCGCCCAGGCTGTCGACCCGGACACCACCGCTCTTGCGGCTGCTGGAGTGGATGAACTGGTTGTCGCCCAGGTAGATCCCGGCGTGACTGACACGACCGCGACGACCGTTGGTAGCGAAGAACAGCAGGTCACCCGGCTTGAGTGCGCTGCGGGACACCAGGGGCGCATCAACGTTGATCATTTCGCGAGTGGAACGTGGCAGGTTCATGCCGGCCTCTTCACGAAACAGGTAACCGATGAAACCACTGCAATCGAAGCCGGCTTCGGAGGTTCCACCGAAACGGTAGCGAGTACCGATCAGGGACATGCCGCGCTCAAGAATGCTGTCTGCCAGCACTGGAAGCTGATACGACTTGCCGTCGGCAAAGTTGGCCAGTTCCTTGTCGGTTTCCAGTTCTTGCTGGAAACGCTGGGACGAGGATTGTGCAGTGACCGGGTTGTTGCTGACCTGCTGTTGTGGAGCCTGCTCGGACACTGGGGAGTGGGCAGCGCAACCGAACAACAGGGTAACGAGTGCGAGAGGCACGAGGGGTGCGAAGCGCTTTAGCATGGGCACGACCGTGGCTGGATAGTTGTAAAGAAGCCGAGACTATGCCCGCTATCAACCTCATTTGCAAATTCAATCGAAACTTTTGTGACTTTTCGTTTTCGCGTCAACATCTAAGCGCTTAAGCCCCATTTAGACGCTTGCGCAGCCTGCACCCTGTAGGAAAGCGGGTTTACTGGCGCCTGAAATATGCCGGAAGCCGCGAAACACGCGGGTTTTACCAGCCCAATGTCTCTTTCAGGAACGGGATGGTCAGCTTGCGCTGAGCCTGAAGGGAGGCTTGATCAAGCTGCTCGAGGAGATCGAACAAGGCACTCATGCTGCGGGTGCCGCGAGTCAGGATGAAATGTCCGACTTCGTCGGTCAGGTGCAGACCACGGCGGGAGGCGCGCAACTGCAAGGCGCGCAATTTGTCCTCGTCGGACAGGGGGCGCATCTGGAAGATCAGCGCCAGGGTCAGGCGTGACTTGAGGTCGGCCAGCTTGACCGGCAATTCTCGCGGGGACGTCGAGGCCGCAATCAGCAGGCGCCGCCCGCTGTCCCGCAGGCGGTTGAAGAGATGGAACAGCGCCTCTTCCCAATCCGCGCGCCCGGCGACCGCCTGCAGGTCATCCAGGCAGACCAGTTCGTATTGTTCGAGATTGTCGAGAATTTCGACCCCGCGATCCATCAACTCCGCCAAGGGCAGGTACACCGCCGGCTCCCCCATCTGTTCGAAGCGCAGGCAGGCCGCCTGCAACAGATGCGTCCGCCCTACCCCATGCTTGCCCCAGAGGTAAATCAGGCTTTCGGTCCAGCCGGCGTCGGCTTCGCAAAGCCGCTCGACATAGCCGAGTGCAGCGGCATTGGCGCCGGGGTAGTAGTTGATAAAGGTGGCGTCATCACGCAGACGCACACCTAGGGGCAGCTGAATCGGTTTCATGCTGACTGAACAGTTCCAAATGAACCGTTAGTGGCCTCTGTGTAAAGTTTGCGAAGTTTATACCCGTGACGCTGGTCGCACAATGCGACAGACCATAAGCAAAATCAAAGGTTTGCGTTATTGCAACGGTTTCAGGGACGCCTCGACGGCGGCACATGTGACAGCCGCCCAACGGAGGGGACCCGCCCAGTTGTGCACCGGGCGACCCATCCACTGATCATTGCAGGCGCTAGAGCTCAGGATCATCGACACCGCTGTAGATATCCGAATCCTTGTACAGATCATGCACATGGCGCACCAGCACCATGATCACCGCGGCCACCGGCAGCGCCAGCAGCACCCCGGTGAAGCCGAACAGTTCGCCGCCGGCCAGGATGGCGAAGATCACCGCCACCGGATGCAGGCCGATACGATCGCCCACCAGCAATGGCGTAAGCACCATGCCCTCCAGCGCCTGCCCGACCATGAACACCGCGACGATGCCGATCATGGGATACAAGTCGCCACCGAATTGAAACAGACCGGCAATCAGCGCCGCACCAATCCCGATCACAAACCCCATGTACGGCACGATGGCCGCCAGGCCGGCGATCAGACCGATCAACAGCCCCAGCTCCAGCCCCACCAGCATCAGGCCGGCGGCGTAGATCACCCCCAGCGCGACCATCACCAGCAACTGCCCGCGCACGAACGCACCGAGCACCTCATGGCATTCGCCCGCCAGGCCGACAATGCGCTCTTCGCGATCACGCGGCAGCAGGCTGCGGATCTTGGCCATCATCAGGTCCCAGTCCCGCAACAGATAGAAACTCACCACCGGTATCAGCACCAGGTTGGCCAGCCAGCCGATCAACGCCAGGCTGGAAGCGGTCGCCTGACTCAGGACCACACCCACGATGTCGGTGGTCTGCCCCATGTGTTCGCTGATGGCGGATTTGACCTTGTCGAACTTCCAGAAGCCGTCCGACAGGCCGAACTTCGATTGCGCCCACGGCAGCGCGGTGTGCTGCAGCCAGTCGAGCATCTGCGGTGCCAGCTCGTACAAGCGAAACAGCTGCTTGGCGAGCATGGGCACCAGCACCAGCAGCAAGGTGGTGAAGATCAGCGTGAACAGCGCGAACACCGTCACCACGCCCCAGGTCCGGGACAACCCGGCCTTTTCAAGCCGATCCACCAGCGGGTCGAACAGATACGCCAACAGCAGCGCCACCAGGAATGGCGTCAGAATCGGATGCAACAGCCAGATAAACACGCCGAGCAGAACCACCCCGCCCAACCAGAACCAACGCCGCGTATCGGCCATGTACCGCTCCATCTGCATGTATATAAAGAAAGAAAACCTTACCAACGGAAACGCAGTTGCGGCACCGGAGCCGGCGCAGGTGCCGCGACAGGCGCCGTACCTTCGGCCACAGGTTGCACAGGCGCCGCCGGAGCCGGCGCCTCACCCGCCGCGACCTCCTGCAATTTCGCCAGCGACAACTGCGAGCGCAACTGCTCGGCGCTGCCATTGACCCGGTACAGAATGCGGTCAGCGTCGACATTCACCAGGCGCGCACCAAAGGGCTCCAGCAAACGCCCGAGCGTCGCGTAACGTTCCAGATTCATGCCTTGCACTTCCAGCAACTGCTCGCCCGCAGCCCCCGGCTTGACCACAAACCGCGGCGCCAGCCGCTGATTGACCGCCAGCATCACCGCGTCGGCCACTGCGGCCTGATCCGCGCCCTGGACACTGCCCGCTTCCTTCTGATCACCCAGCCACAGGTGCCACTTGGCTTGCCATTGCCCACCGTCTTCACGGGCATGCACCGCCAGCAGCGCATCGGCGTTGTAACGGTCCGATGCCTCACGCAACGGAGCGGCATCGGTGCCTTCAAGGTTCGGCGCCGTGGCCACCAGTTGCTCGCTCAGGTCCGCCAGCGGCAGACGCAACGGCAGACCCCGATGCTGCGCGGCACGCCGCAGCGGCTCGGCGCTGGCCTGGCCATCGCCCACCAGACTCGAGCCTTCGGTTGAGTCATTCAGCCACCAGGTCAGGATCGATGGCCTATTTGCGCCCCACAATGACAGCCCGGCGCGACGCAGTGCCTGCCCGGTACTGGCCGGGTCGAAATCGACCTTCAACACTTCCGGCGGGCCAGCCTCGAAACCGTACTGGCTGATGATTTGTTGAGGATCCTTGCGAATCTCGGCCAGGCCCGGGCTCTGCGCGGCCTTGGCATCGCCGGTCAGGCGCAGCACCAGGGTATCGAGCGCGCGTTGGGTGGCCTGATCACGCTCATTCGGTGATTGGCTGGTGACCGGCTCACGCACCAGATAAAGGCTTTTGACCGTTTCGGCATGACTCGCCAAGCTGACCAGGGACAGACAACCCACGAACAATGATCTGAAAAAACGCATGAAGGATTCCTGACGACAAGAGCGGCTGGAACTGACCGCATGAAGACAATCGAGCAAGGCTGTGACCATTGCCCGACGCAAAACATTCACCCATCCGGGATATGTTTTTCGCACACCTATTACGATAGACGGTTAATAGCCCCACCTTATATGGACACGGCCCGGGCGACAGCGCTTTTTTTGTGTCGATATGCCCCTGCTGTCGGCCTGAGGATGGCCGCTGCTGCTCAAGCCTGATAAAATCGCGCGCCTTCGCAGACCGGCAACAGCCGGGGCCCTGAAATCCGCGCACGGCAGATGCCCTTCGTTTTTTCGGCGGTCCCACTGGACTCGGTCGTTACCCCCTGAATCCCCCCTAAAGGCCTGGATCATGAGCAAGCAACCCTCCCTGAGCTACAAGGACGCCGGTGTAGACATCGACGCCGGTGAAGCATTGGTCGAACGCATCAAGAGCGTCGCCAAGCGCACTGCGCGCCCGGAAGTCATGGGCGGCCTGGGCGGTTTTGGCGCCCTCTGCGAAATCCCGGCCGGCTACAAGCAGCCTGTGCTGGTTTCCGGCACCGACGGCGTGGGCACCAAGTTGCGCCTGGCCCTGAACCTGAACAAGCACGACAGCATCGGCATCGACCTGGTCGCCATGTGCGTCAATGACCTGGTGGTCTGTGGCGCCGAGCCGCTGTTCTTCCTCGACTACTACGCTACCGGCAAGCTCAACGTCGACACCGCCGCTCAGGTCGTGACCGGCATCGGCGCTGGCTGCGAACTGTCCGGCTGCTCTCTGGTCGGCGGCGAAACCGCTGAAATGCCTGGCATGTATGAAGGCGAAGACTACGACCTGGCCGGTTTCTGTGTCGGCGTCGTGGAAAAATCCGAAATCATCGACGGCTCCAAAGTGGCGGCTGGCGATGCCCTGCTCGCCCTGCCCTCTTCCGGCCCGCACTCCAACGGCTACTCGCTGATCCGCAAGATCATCGAAGTGTCCGGTGCAGAGATCGAGAACACCCAGCTCGACGGCAAACCGCTGACCGACCTGCTGATGGCCCCGACCCGCATCTACGTCAAGCCGCTGTTGAAGCTGATCAAGGAAACCGGCGCGGTCAAGGCCATGGCCCACATCACCGGTGGCGGTCTGCTGGACAACATCCCGCGCGTGCTGCCAAAAGGTGCTCAAGCCGTGGTCGACGTCGCGAGCTGGACCCGCCCAGCCGTCTTCGACTGGCTGCAGGAGAAAGGCAACGTCGACGAAAACGAAATGCACCGCGTGCTCAACTGCGGCGTCGGCATGGTGATCTGCGTTGCGCAGGAGCACGTTGAAAGCGCGTTGAACGTTCTGCGTGAAGCTGGCGAGCAGCCATGGGTCATCGGCCAGATCTCCACCGCTGCCGAAGGCGCGGCTCAGGTTGAACTGAAGAACCTCAAGGCGCACTGATGTCCCAGCCCTGTGATGTCGTGGTGCTGTTGTCCGGCACCGGCAGTAACTTGCAGGCCCTGATCGACAGCACGCGGACCGGCGACAGCCCGGTCCGCATCGCCGCGGTGATTTCCAACCGCGCCGACGCCTACGGCCTGCAACGCGCCAGGGACGCAGGCATCGCCACCCGCTCCCTGGATCACAAGGCATTCGACGGCCGCGAGGCCTTCGATGCCGCCCTGATCGAACTGATCGACGCCTTCAACCCCAAACTGGTCGTCCTGGCCGGTTTCATGCGCATCCTCAGTGCCGGCTTTGTCCGCCACTACACGGGCCGCCTGCTCAACATCCATCCCTCGCTGCTGCCCAAATACAAAGGGTTACACACCCACCAGCGTGCGCTGGAGGCCGGCGACACGGTGCACGGCTGTTCCGTGCACTTCGTCACCGAGGAACTCGATGGCGGACCACTGGTCGTACAGGCAGTAATACCGGTAGAGTTGCACGATTCGCCGCACAGTCTGGCCCAGCGAGTCCACACCCAGGAACACCTGGTCTACCCGATGGCCGTACGCTGGTTTGCCGAAGGTCGTTTATCGCTCGGTGAACAAGGTGCTTTACTGGACGGCCAGTTACTCGCGGCCAGCGGCCACTTGATTCGAACCTAGGAGATTTTATGCGTCGTGCCCTGCTGTTCGCCTGCGCTCTGCTCGCCCTGCCTTTCGCACAGGCCGCAGAGCTTCAACCTTTCTCCGCCAGCTACACCGCCGACTGGAAACAGCTGCCCATGAGCGGCACTGCCGAGCGCAGCCTCACCAAGGAAGCCAACGGCGTCTGGAAACTCAGCTTCAAGGCGTCGATGATGATCGCCAGCCTGTCCGAGGAAAGCACCCTGACCCTGGACAAGGACACCCTGCTGCCGCAGTCCTATCACTTTGAACGTGGCGGCCTGGGTAAAGCCAAGAAAGCCGACCTGGACTTCGACTGGACCGCCAAGAAGGTCACCGGTACCGACCGCGGCGACGCCGTGAACATCCCGCTCAACCGCGGCATGGTCGACAAATCCACCTACCAGTTGGCATTGCAGCATGATGTGGCCGCCGGCAAGAAGAGCATGAGTTATCAGGTGGTCGATGATGGTGAAGTCGATACTTATGACTTCCGCGTGCTGGGTTCGGAGAAGGTCGACACCAAGGCCGGCCAGATCGACGCAATCAAGGTCGAGCGCGTGCGCGACCCGACACAAAGCAAACGCATCACCGTGTTGTGGTTCGCCAAGGACTGGGATTACCTGCTGGTCCGCCTGCAACAGGTCGAGACCGACGGCAAGGAGTACAACATCATGCTCCTCGACGGCAAGGTCAACGGCAAGACCGTCAAAGGCAACTGATCCAAACGGGCCCCGCAAACGCGGGGCTTTTTTTCACCTGCACCGACCCTCCTGCAATTGATTGCCCCCACACCGCTACCGGGCTGACGACGCGGCAGAACTGCGCGGCAGGACACCGAGGAAATTGTCCCTCGCGACCTTTCTGGCGACGTCCTCAGGCAAAGCGTCGAGAAACGGGTCAAAGCCGTGCAGCTCATTGCCCAGCTTGTTGAAGCGCCCCACCACGTCCGATCCGATCATGAAGCGCTCAGGAAAACGCTCTACCAGCGCCAGCCATTCAGGCCGCGGCTTGCCCTGCTCGTCCAGCAGATAGGGCGTCAGCAAGCTCCAGGACAGGTCGATGAACAGATTGGGATAGGCCTCCAGCATCCGGGTCAGGGTGGGCAGCAGGAATTCCAGCCGGGTCTGGTGCCGATGGATCTCCGCACTGGTGCCCGCGTGTGCCCAGATGAAACGGGTATGCGGATGGTTGCGCAGCGGTTCTTCGATTTCCGCCAGATAGAGCGGGTTTCGCTCGCGCTTGGAGGTGATGTTCGAATGCACCATCACCGGCAGATCGTTTTCGGCGGCCAGGTGATAGATGCGCGTCATTGCCTCGTTGTTGGCCCGTGGCGTGTCGCCGGAAGTCAACGCGGTCAGGTCGTCATGGCGGGTGAAGACTTCGCCGATGCCCTGCCAGAGGCCCGGGTTGAGGTCGAGCATGCGCTGGATATGCGCGGCGGAGTTTTTGTCGTTGGGGTTGAAGCCGGACAGGAACGGGTGGAAGAACTGACGCTGCTGCGCAGGCAACGCATTGACTGCCGCCGCGACAAGGGTGTCGGTCGCGCTGTACCAATAGGCATCGGCGTCATCACCCGCGTAGTAGCGAGGTCGCTTCGGTTCGTCCTCATGCCATTTCTTGGCCACCGGAATGCCGGAAATCATCACATGTTCGATGCGATTGTCGGCCATGGCCTTGAGCAATTTCGGCATGCCTGCGGTTTCCTGAAAAAAATCCACGTAATGCAGGTGCGCATCGCTGTAGGCATATTCGCGAGCTTCAGCGCACGCACTGCACAACACCCACATCCAGGCAAGGCTCAAGCGGTTCAGGGGCACGGGCGATCTCCAGAGTCATGAACAGCGTAGACCCGGTACATCGGTCGGGGTTCACCGGCAAGAAAGTGGAACGCGTAACAGTCGGAATGCTCTATAACTGCGAGGTCTTTTTCGATAGAACGACTTTCCCCCGCCTGCGAGGTATCCCATGACCGTTACCGTCAATACCGTTTCCGCCGAAGGTTTTCGCCATAGCGTGGAAATCGATGAGCACGAACTCTTCGCCGATGTGCCGACGTCCGCTGGTGGCGAAGGCTCCGCACCGGAGCCCCATGATTATTTCGATGCGGCCCTGGGCACCTGCAAGGCCCTGACCCTGAAGCTTTATGCAAAGAAGAAGGACATCCCGCTGACCGGCGTCACCGTCGAGGTCAAGCGCGACAACAGCGAGGAACTCAAAGGCAAGTATGCCCTTCACGTCAAACTGACCCTCAAGGGCGTGCTGACCGACGCCCAGCGCGAGGAACTGCACCGCGTGGCCGACCGCTGCCCGATCCACAAGCTGATGACCACCACCGAGGTCAGCATCGAAACCCATCTGTCTGAAGGTGCCTTCAGCCAATAGCAGCAACCGCCGGGCAAGCGGGTTATGCTCCACGCGTCACCCGCTCAGCCTGGAACGCACCATGAACACTCCGCTCGTGATCCGCCCCCGCGCCGAAGATGTCGAAGGCCAACCGATTCTTCGCCCGCTGCCGTCAGCCAAATGCCGTAACGTCGGACCTTTCGTGTTTTTCGACCACATGCTCGAAACCCGCTATGACGCAGGCAAAGGCATGAACATCCGTCAACACCCGCACATTGGCCTGTCGACCCTGACGTACCTGTTCGAAGGCAGCGTCCAGCACAAGGACAGCCTCGGCTCCGACCAGGTGGTGCAAGCCGGCGACGTCAGCTGGATGACCGCCGGCAGCGCCATCGCCCACGTCGAGCGTACGCCCGAGGCCCTGAAAGCCAGCGGGTTCACCTTGCACGGCCTGCAGATCTGGCTGGCATCGCCCAGGGAGCATGAGCAGGGACCGGGGCATTACAGCCATCACCCGGCGGCCACGCTGCCGGTCAGCGATAACCTCGGGGTGAAGATCCGCATGATCGCCGGTTCGGGCTTTTGCCTGGAGTCTCCGGTGCCGGTGCTTTCTCCGACCCTGTATGCCGAATTGACCCTGCAAACCTCGACGACTTTGTTGATTCCTACCGAACACGAGGAACGCGCGTTGTATGTGTTGCAGGGTGACGTGCAACTGGAGGGCGAAACGGTGGAACCTCATTCCCTGGTGATTTTGCCTGCCGGGGAAGAAATGACCCTGTTTGCCGACAGCGATTGCCATGCGGTGTTGTTCGGCGGCGCACCGCTGGATGGGCCGCGCCGGATCAACTGGAATTTCGTGGCCAGCGATCCGGCAGCCATCGACGACGCACGCCGGCGCTGGGCGGCTGGGGACTGGCCGACGGTGCCGGGAGAAGTCGAGCGGATCGAGCTGCCTTAAGATTTTATGCGAGAGTGAAGGCGCTTTCGCGAGCAAGCCCGCCCCCACGGGTTGATCGCTTCCAAGTGTGGGAGCGGGCTTGCTCGCGAAGGGGCCCGATCAGAATCCGCCCATAAAAAAACCCGCCGAAGCGGGTTTTTTTTTACAACTCGATCAAGCCGACAGTTCAACCAGCAGCTTGTTGAGACGGCGCACATAGGCCGCCGGGTCCTTCAAGCTGTCGCCGGCCGCCAGGGCCGCTTGATCGAAGAGGATGTGCGACAGGTCGCCGAAACGCTCTTCGCTCTGCTCGCCGTCCAGCTTTTCGATCAGCGGGTGAGCCGGGTTGAATTCGAAGATCGGCTTCGAATCGGGGACCTTCTGCCCGCTGGCTTCAAGGATCTGGCGCATCTGCAAGCCCAGGTCCTGTTCGCCGATGGCCAGGATGGCCGGCGAGTCGGTCAGGCGATGGGAAACCCGCACTTCGGCAACGGAGTCGCCCAGTGCCGTTTTCAGACGCTCAACCAGACCTTCCTTGGACTTGGCGACTTCCTCGGCAGCTTTCTTGTCTTCTTCCGAATCCAGATTACCCAGGTCGAGGTCACCACGAGCCACATCGACGAAGCTCTTGCCGTCGAACTCGCTGAGGTAGCTCATCAGCCACTCGTCGATGCGGTCGGTCAACAGCAGCACTTCGATGCCTTTCTTGCGGAAGACTTCCAGGTGCGGGCTGTCCTTGACGGCCTCGAATTTCTCGCCAGTGAGGTAGTAGATCTTGTCCTGACCTTCCTTGGCGCGTGCCAGGTACTCGGTCAGGCCGACAACCTGCTCGCCGTCGGTGCCATTGGTCGATGCGAAACGCAACAGGCCGGCGATTTTTTCCTTGTTGGCGAAGTCTTCCGCCGGGCCTTCCTTCATGACCTGGCCGAAGTTCTTCCAGAAGCCCTTGTATTGCTCCGGCTCGTTCTTCGCCAGTTTTTCCAGCATGTCCAGTACGCGCTTGGTCAGCGCCGACTTCATCGAGTCGATGATCGGGTCTTTCTGCAGGATTTCCCGCGACACGTTCAGCGACAGGTCATTGGAGTCGACCACGCCCTTGATGAAGCGCAGGTACAGCGGCAGGAACGACTCGGCCTGGTCCATGACGAACACGCGCTGCACGTACAGCTTCAGGCCCTTCGGCGCTTCACGCTGATACAGGTCGAACGGCGCACGCGCCGGGACATAAAGCAGCGAGCTGTACTCGAGCTTGCCCTCAACCTTGTTGTGGCTCCAGCTCAGCGGGTTTTCGAAGTCGTGAGCGATGTGCTTGTAGAACTCCTGGTATTCCTCATCCTTCACTTCAGTACGAGGGCGAGTCCACAGGGCACTGGCGCGGTTGACGGTTTCCCACTCGACGGCCGGTTGCTCTTCGCCTTCGGCCGCAGTCACTTCCTTGGGCAACTCGATCGGCAGAGCGATGTGATCGGAGTATTTCTTGATGATGTTGCGCAGGCGCCAGCCATCGGCGAACTCGTCTTCACCGGATTTCAGGTGCAATACGATGCGTGTGCCGCGCTCAGCCTTCTCGACGGTGGCGACTTCAAAATCGCCTTCGCCTTTGGAGGACCAGTGCACGCCTTCGCTGGCGGACGCACCGGCACGGCGGCTGAACACGTCAACCTGGTCGGCCACGATGAACGCCGAGTAGAAACCCACACCAAACTGACCGATCAGGTGCGAATCCTTCTTCTGGTCGCCCGACAGGTTTTTCATGAAGTCGGCGGTGCCCGACTTGGCGATGGTGCCCAAGTGGGTGATCACGTCTTCACGGCTCATGCCAATGCCGTTATCTTCGAGGGTGACGGTTTTTGCGTCCTTGTCGAAGCTCACACGGATTTTCAGTTCGGCGCCACCTTCCAGCAACTCAGGCTTGGACAGGGCTTCGAAACGTAATTTGTCGACAGCGTCGGAGGCGTTCGAGATCAATTCGCGAAGGAAGATTTCCTTGTTGGAATACAGCGAATGGATCATGAGGTGCAGCAGCTGCTTCACCTCGGTCTGGAAGCCCAGGGTTTCCTTTTGAGTTTCCACACTCATGGTCATCAAACTCCAATCAGATGGCAGTGGCCGCGAACCACAGCGGTTGGCGGCGGGTTGTCATCAAAGTTGGGGGCGGTGATCAGGATTTCAAGGGCTCATCGACCTTGAAATGGGCGCGCGCCGTGGCGATGGGGTCGGCTTCGGTGGTTTGCCAGGCGGTCACAGCCACGTTGGCGACGCGGCGCCCCTGGCGGCAGACCTGACACCGGGCCCAGGTGTCGCGAAACTGCCCGGCACGCAGGTAATCCAGCGAAAAGTCGATGATTTTCGGCACCTGCGGCGCGCCCGTGAGGATCAGCAAATGCAGGGCGGCCGCCAGCTCCATGAACCCGGCAATCACCCCGCCATGGATCGCCGGCAATAAAGGGTTACCAATGTTGTCCTTGTTCGCCGGCAGACGAAACAACAACTCATCGCCGACCCTGGAGCACTCGACGCCGATCAACCGGGCGTAGGGAATCAGCTGCAACAGTGCAGCGTAGTCTCCGTCGTTGTGCGCCTGTTGCAGGTGTTCGCGCAGACTCTCGATCATTTCCCGCTCCCCGCGATGGCACCGCCCAGCCCCTTGGCGCCTTTGACCCCCTTGCCCATGCGCATGAACGTACCCACGACATGGGCGATGGGCTGCTCGGGATCGTCCTGATAGGCAAACCCGCGGGCGAAGATCACGTCCGTGGTGACCCGATAGCATTGGGAGAAGCCATAGATGTCCTTATGCGGTTCGGCGGCGTGCATGTAGTCGATGCGCAGGTCCAGGGTCGGGCACACTTCGAATTCAGGCAGCACGCAAAGTGTCGACATGCCGCAGGCCGTGTCCATCAACGATGTCAGCGCTCCGCCGTGGATGACGCCGGTCTGCGTATTTCCGACGATCTGCGGGCTGTACGGCAGAATCACGGTAAGACCGTCATTGCTGGCGCTATGCACCCGCAGTCCGAGCACCTGACAGTGTCGCAGCGCCGAGAGAAATCGCGTTGCACGCTCAAAAACAAGGTTTTCAGCCATAGGGTTACAACTCTAGGTAATTGTCGGACTGCGAGCTGGACGCTGTAGGAAAAAGTTCCATCAAACAGCGGACTTATATATCTGAACAATTCAAGGAACTTATGCAGCAGGCCTGTGCTCGAAAGGCCAAGTAGATGATTTCCATAAGGAGAAACACCCCATGCGTAAGACTTTAGCTATTGCCTTGATGTTGACCGCTTCCCTCGGTCTCGCTGCCTGCGACAAAAAATCCGAGGACAAAGCTCAAGATGCCCAGGAACATGCTGAGCAAGCCCAGCAAGATATGAACAAAGCTCAGGATAAAGTGAACGACGCTGCGAAAGAAAACGCCGAAGCTGCCAAAGCTCAGGCTGAATCGAACGAAGCCGCTGCAAAAGAAGCGCCTAAAAACTGAATCGGTTTTCAGCGCGAAAAGAAAACCCGCCTATTGCGGGTTTTCTTTTGTCTGGGATTCGCTCTGTTAGAGCAAAATAGTTCTAAAAGTCGGACTAATCATCAACAGTAGCGAACACACTAAACCGATCACCCACACCAGACTTCGCTGCCAGGCCAGATCACGCCAGTAACACAGCAAGTACAAGATGCGCGCAATCACGAAAATGATTGCCAGCGAATCAATCAGCCATCCCGCCGTCTGCGTGGTATGGGCCATCAGTACCCCCACCGCAAACAATATGAATGCCTCGATACTGTTCTGATGCGCCGCCACCGCCCGCGCGCCAAATCCCGTCAATTCTGCCTGTTGCTGCCTGGGCAGGTGATTGTTGTACCCCCCCTGCTCTTTCATCGCCTTGGTCACCGGCATGCGGGCGACGTAAATCAGCAGGGCACTGATAAACACGCACCAGAACGGAATACTCATCAAGCAGCCTCCTTGTTCGCTTCAGGCAATGGCGCCTCTGTAGGGGTATAGACCATCACGTCGAGCACGTCGGAATGAAATTCCCGACGATAGAGCACCAGCACCACGCCGGCGCTCATCAGCATGAACAGCCATGGGCTGATGAACCAGGCGAGCATGGTCATGCCGAAATAGTAGGAGCGCAGGCCAAAGTTGAACTGGTTGGCGGCCATCGAAATGACTCGCGCGGCACGGGCGGCAAAGGCCTTGCGTTCCTGTTCCGAGACGTGCCGCTCGCCGATCATCGGGGCCGACCCCACCAGGATCGCCGCGAAGTTGTACTGGCGCATGCACCAACTGAAGGTGAAGAACGCATAGACGAACACCAGCGCCAGGCACAGCAACTTGATTTCCGACATGCCCTGGGAGGCCTGTTGCACCATCGGGATATCGGCCAGCAACGACACCGCCCTTTCCGACGCGCCCAGCACCGTGAGAATACCGGCCAGGATAATCAGGGTACTGGAGGCGAAGAACGACGCGTTGCGCTCCAGATTGCCGATGACGCTGGCATCGGCAATGCGGTTGTCACGCAGCAGCATGCGGCGCATCCAGTCTTCACGGTACAGGTGCAGCACACTGGCCAGACACGCCGTATCACGGCCTTTCCACGTCGCATAACGGGTGTAGCCACCCCAGCAGATGACGAACCAGGCGGCGGCAATAATGTGGATCAGGTTGGCTTGGATGAACGACATGCAGGTCCTTGTGATGAGTTTATGGTGCACATAATCCCTGTGGGAGCGGGCTTGCTCGCGAAGAGGCCCCTTCAGGCAACCTGTGTATTGAATGTTATGCCCTCTTCGCGAGCAAGCCCGCTCCCACACTTGATGGGTGCTCGGCAAAAATTCGACAAAAAAAATGCCCCGCATCAATCAATGCGGGGCATTTTCGCTCGAGCATGCCCGTCGCGACAGAAGTCAGCGCTTAAGCCAGCGCTTCCTCGCGCTTGCCCAGCAGGCGGTCGCAAGCAACGGCGACCACCAGGGTCATGACCGACGGCACCAGCCACGCCAGCCCCTGCTCGCTCAGCGGCAGGTGAGCCAGTTGGGTCGGCATCCAGTCCGCCAGGCCCGCGCCTTTGAGCGCATCGACCAGACCGAAAAGGAACGACACCAGCATGACCGGGCCCACAATGCGCCGCTGCTCATGCCAGAAGTCCTTGCAGAAGCTCAGAGCGACCAGTGCGATGCACGGCGGATAGATCGCGGTCAGCACCGGGATCGAGAACGCAATCAGCTTGGTGAGGCCCAGGTTGGACACCAGCAGGGAAAACGCCGCCAGGATGACGACCAGGGTCTTGTAGGACAGCGGCAGTACGCGACTGAAGTATTCGGCGCAGGCGCAGGTCAGGCCGACGGCGGTCACCAGGCACGCCAACGAGATCAACACCGCGAGGAAACCACTGCCCAGCGAACCGAAGGTGTGCTGCACATAGGCGTGCAATACGGCCGCGCCATTGGTCGCACCGGCCGCCACTTCATGGCTGCCCGAACCGAGACGGAACAGGCTGACGTACACCAGTGCCAGGCCGACACCGGCGATCAGGCCGGCAATCACTGCGTAGCGAGTGATCAAAACGGGGGACTCGACGCCACGGGAGCGGATGGCATTGACGATGACAATGCCGAACACCAGCGCACCCAGGGTATCCATGGTCAGGTAGCCATTGATGAACCCCTGGGAAAACGGCGCCGCCACATACTCCGGCGTGGCCACGCCGATGTCACCGGCGGGCAACGCAAACGCGGCGATGCCAAGAATGGCCAAGGCAATGATCTTCAGAGGCGCGAGGAAACGCCCGACGGTGTCCAGCAGGCGGCCCGGGTAGAGCGAAATGAAGAACACCAGCAGGAAGTACACAGCGCTATAGAGGAACAGGGCCAGCGGGCTCTCGCCGGTCAGCGGCGCCAGACCGACTTCAAAGGACACGGTGGCGGTGCGGGGCGTCGCGAACAGCGGCCCCACCGCGAGGTAGCAGGCTGCGGCGAGCAACCCACCGGCGATCTTGCCGATCGGGCTGCTCAGCGCGTCCATGGCCCCACCGACCTTGGCCAGGGCGACAACGGTGATCACCGGTAGCCCGACGGCGGTGATCAGAAAGCCCAGCGCCGCCATCCAGACATGAGGCCCGGACTGCAAACCGACGATAGGTGGGAAGATGATATTGCCAGCCCCGACGAACAGGGCAAATGTCATGAAACCAAGCGCCAGGATGTCCTGGCCTTTCAACACTTTCATTAAGGAAACCACACTACTGAATCGGAATTTAGAGAGGGATTTCCCTATGGGTGAGGGAAATGCTGTCGATCCGTTTAGGGCCGACCCGGTTGGCGTGAGCATGCCTTGTGGGCTTCACGCGAAAAAATCGCGGCTAGACTAACGAATCTGGCAGAAAAACGCACTGTTAGAGGGCAAACATTCTGATCTGCGACATCTTTGTGTCGCGTTTTAGTATGAAATTGTGTTTCGATCAAAAGTCCGCCATCGCGAGCAGGCTCGCTCCCACAATAGATTCGGGTACACAGTTCCACTGTGGGAGCGGGCCTGCTCGCGATGAGATCAACAAAAAAATAAAACCTGTAGAACGACAAAGGCCACCCGAAGGTGGCCTTTGTTTGGTGAAGCGTCAGCGAAGCACGAGGCTTACTTGACTTCCCAACCAGTCAGCTCGGCCAGGGCCTTGCCGATGTCTGCCAGCGAGCGCACGGTTTTTACGCCTGCGTCTTGCAGAGCAGCGAACTTCTCGTCTGCAGTGCCTTTGCCGCCAGAGATGATTGCGCCAGCATGGCCCATGCGCTTGCCCGGAGGAGCAGTCACACCAGCGATGTAGGAAACAACCGGCTTGGTCACGTGAGCCTTGATGTAGGCAGCCGCTTCTTCTTCAGCCGAACCGCCGATCTCGCCGATCATGACGATCGCTTCGGTCTTAGGGTCTTCCTGGAACAGCTTCAGGATGTCGATGAAGTTAGAACCCGGGATCGGGTCACCGCCGATGCCGACGCAAGTCGACTGACCGAAACCGGCGTCAGTGGTCTGCTTCACAGCTTCGTAGGTCAGGGTGCCGGAACGGGAAACGATACCGACCTTGCCTGGCAAGTGAATGTGACCTGGCATGATGCCGATCTTGCATTCGCCTGGAGTGATCACGCCTGGGCAGTTAGGGCCGATCAGGGTAACACCCAGCTCGTCGCACTTAACTTTCGCGTCCAGCATGTCCAGGGTAGGAATGCCTTCGGTGATGCAGACGATCAGCTTGATGCCGCCGAAAGCCGCTTCCAGGATCGAGTCCTTGCAGAAAGGAGCCGGAACGTAGATCACGCTGGCGGTGGCGCCAGTGGCCGCTACGGCGTCTTTCACGGTGTTGAACACTGGCAGACCCAGGTGCTCGGTGCCGCCTTTGCCTGGAGTCACGCCGCCCACCATCTGGGTGCCGTACTCGATGGCTTGCTGGGTGTGGAAGCTACCTTGCGAACCGGTAATACCCTGGCAGATAACTTTGGTGTCTTTATTGATCAGGACGCTCATTACTTGCCCTCCGCAGCTTTAACGACTTGTTGAGCAGCGTCGGTCAGGCTGGTAGCAGCGATGATGTTCAAACCGCTTTCTGCCAGTACTTTAGCGCCCAGTTCAGCGTTGTTGCCTTCAAGACGAACAACAACCGGGATTTTCACGCCGACTTCTTTCACTGCACCGATGATGCCTTCGGCAATCATGTCGCAACGAACGATGCCGCCGAAGATGTTAACCAGTACTGCAGCGACGTTGGTGTCGGACAGAATGATCTTGAATGCTTCGGTAACGCGTTCTTTGGTAGCACCGCCGCCCACGTCGAGGAAGTTGGCTGGCTTGCCGCCATGCAGGTTGACGATGTCCATGGTACCCATGGCCAGGCCAGCACCGTTGACCATGCAACCGATGTTGCCTTCCAGCGCTACGTAGTTCAGTTCGAACTTGGCAGCGTGCGCTTCGCGCGGATCGTCCTGGGACGGATCGTGGAAAGTCTTCAGCTTCGGCTGACGGTACATGGCGTTGGCGTCGATGTTGATCTTGGCGTCCAGGCAGTGCAGATCGCCGTCAGCCTTGATCACCAGCGGGTTCACTTCCAGCAGGGCCAGATCGTGATCCTGGAACAGTTTGGCCAGACCTACGAAGATCTTGGCGAACTGGGCAACTTGCTTGCCTTCCAGACCCAGTTGGAATGCCAGCTCGCGACCCTGGAATGGCTGTGCGCCAACCAGTGGATCGATAGTGGCTTTCAGAATTTTTTCTGGAGTGTCGTGAGCGATTTTTTCGATGTCCACGCCACCTTCGGTGGAAGCCATGAACACGATGCGACGGCTCGAACGGTCAACGACAGCGCCCAGGTACAGCTCTTTAGCGATATCAGTGCACGATTCAACCAGGATCTTGGTGACAGGCTGACCATTTGCGTCAGTCTGGTAAGTCACCAGACGCTTGCCCAGCCACTGCTGTGCGAAGGCTTTGGCGTCTTCTTTGTTGCGAACCAGCTTGACGCCGCCCGCTTTACCGCGACCACCGGCGTGAACCTGGGCTTTGACAACCCACTCGCTGCCACCGATTTTGTCGCAAGCTTCTGCTGCTGCTTCCGGGGTGTCTACCGCGTAACCGGTGGATACTGGCAGGCCGTACTCAGCGAACAGCTGCTTACCCTGATACTCGTGAAGATTCATGCTTATTACCGTCTTCGTTAGGTACTGCGCATTCGGTGCTGCACTCGATCGAGTGCCGCACCACCTGTGACTGCTGCTTGCGTAGCCGGGCTACGCAAGACTGCGTCCAGCGGATATTCCGCGGTGAGTCTTGCACGCAAGGCTCACGACGGGCCAAACCGCCGTGGTTTCTTATTGTTCCTTCGCTTAACGCTTCTTGCGGTTGGCAATGTGGATGGCGCCGCCATTCACCGCCAAAGCTGCTTCGTGCAAGGCTTCGGACAGGGTCGGATGGGAGAAAACCATCATGCCCAGGTCTTCAGCGCTGGTGCCGAATTCCATCGCGATCGCGCCTTGCTGAACCAGTTCTGCAGCGCTTGGGCCAATCACGTGGACGCCCAATACGCGGTCAGTCTTGGCATCGGCGATGACCTTGACGAAACCACCGGTATCGTTGGCGGCCATGGCGCGGCCGGAGGCTGCGAACGGGAAGCTGCCGACGTTAACGTCTACGCCTTCAGCTTTCAAGGCCTGTTCGGTTTTACCGACCCATGCGATTTCCGGGTGAGTATAAATAACCGAAGGGATCAGGTCATAGTTCATCTGGGCCTTGTGGCCCTTGATGCGCTCGACAACCATGATGCCCTCTTCCGAGGCCTTGTGCGCCAGCATCATGCCGCGAACCACGTCACCGATGGCGAAAACGCCCGGTACGCTGGTCGCGCAGTGGTCGTCGACGAACACGAAACCACGCTCGTCAATGTTCACACCGCTGTCGGCAGCCAACAGATCAGTGGTCACTGGACGGCGACCAACGGCTACGATCAGCTTGTCGAAGGTGATGGTCTGTTCGCCGTTGGAATCGGTGTAGTTCACCACGACTTCGTCGCCGTTCACTTTCGAACCGGTCACGCGAGCGCCCAGTTTGATGTCCAGACCCTGTTTGGTCAGGGTTTTCAGCGCTTCCTTGGAAACGGCGGTGTCCGCAGCCATCAGGAAGGTGTCCAGGGCTTCCAGGACAGTCACTTCTGCACCCAGACGCGACCATACCGAACCCAGCTCCAGGCCGATGACGCCGGCGCCGATCACGCCCAGGCGCTTCGGCACGGTCTGGAATTCCAGGGCGCCGGTGGAGTCAACGATGACTTTCTGGTCAACAGGCGCTGGCGGAATGTCGATCGGACGGGAGCCGGAGGCCAGGATCACGTTCTCGGCTTCGATGACTTCAACCGAACCGTCAGGCTTGGTGACTTCGACTTTCTTGCCGGCCAGCAGCTTGCCGTGGCCCTGGATCGAAGTCACGCCATTGGCCTTGAACAGGGTGGCAACACCGCCGGTCAGGTTCTTGACGATACCGGCCTTGCGGCCAACCATCGCAGCGACGTCCATCTTGACTTCGCCAGTGGAGATGCCGTGGACATTGAAGCTTTCTTTCGCTTCCTTGTACTTCCACGAGCTGTCCAGCAGCGCCTTGGATGGAATGCAGCCGACGTTCAGGCAGGTGCCGCCCAGGGCCAGTTTGCCCTCGCCATCGGTGTATTTCTCGATGCAGGCAGTGGAGAGACCCAACTGCGCGGCCTTGATGGCGGCCACGTAGCCGCCAGGGCCCGCACCGATCACTACTACGTCAAATTTCTGCGACATTCAAAAATTCCTCTTTAGCGAAAAGCTTCAAGCCACAGGCTGCAAGCCAGGCTGCCGCTTCAGGCAGCTTCAGGCTTGCAGCCCGTGGCTGCTTCTATCAGATATCCAGCAACAGACGAGCCGGATCTTCGAGCAGGTTCTTGATGGTCACCAGGAAGGTTACAGCTTCTTTGCCATCGATCAGACGGTGATCGTAGGACAGTGCCAGGTACATCATCGGACGGATAACGACCTGGCCGTTGATTGCCATAGGACGCTGGATGATGTTGTGCATGCCCAGAATCGCAGCCTGCGGCGGGTTGACGATCGGAGTCGACATCATCGAACCGAAGGTACCACCGTTGGTGATGGTGAATGTGCCACCGGTCATTTCGTCCATCGACAGCTTGCCGTCGCGGGCTTTCTTGCCGAAAGTCGCGATGCCGCCTTCGATTTCAGCCAGGCTCATCAGCTCGGCGTTACGCAGAACCGGAACCACCAGGCCACGGTCGCTGGACACGGCAACACCGATGTCGGCGTAACCGTGATAAACGATGTCGCCACCGTCGATCGAAGCGTTCACAGCCGGGAAGCGTTTCAGCGCTTCGGTGGCCGCTTTCACGAAGAACGACATGAAGCCCAGGCGCACGCCATTGTGGGACTTCTCGAACAGGTCCTTGTACTTCGAACGCAGGGCCATGACTTCGGTCATGTCGACTTCGTTGAAAGTGGTCAGCATCGCCATGTTCGACTGTGCTTCTACCAGGCGCTTGGCCACGGTGGCACGAACGCGGGTCATCGGTACGCGCTTCTCGATGCGATCGCCTGCAGCGAACACCGGAGCAGCGGCCGCAGGTGCAGCAGCCTTGGCAGGCGCAGCGGCCGGAGCGGCCTTCTTCGCGGCAACAGCAGCGACCACGTCTTCCTTGGTCACGCGACCGCCTTTGCCGGTACCGGTAACGGAAGCGATGGCGATGCCGTTTTCTTCAGCCAGCTTGCGAGCAGCTGGTGCAGCAACAGGATCGTCTTCGCCTTCGCCAGCCGGGGCAGCGGCCTGCGCGGCGGCCGGGGCAGCAGCGGCTGCAGGAGCAGCGGCGGCAGCGCCACCTTCCACGATCGAGCCCAGCACTTCGTCGGACAGAACGGTGTCGCCTTCGTTCTTGACGATAGCGCCCAGCACGCCGTCAGCAGTCGCCAACACTTCCAGCACAACCTTGTCGGTTTCGATGTCGACGATCAGGTCGTCGCGCTTGACCGCATCGCCCGGTTGCTTGTGCCAGGTGGCAACGGTGCCATCGGCAACCGATTCCGGGAAAGTGGGGGCTTTGATCTCGATAGCCATTATCTGTGGTTCCTTAAATTCGGTTTCAGGTGCGCGAAGGCGTTAAACAGTAAAGGCGTCTTGCAGCAGTTTTTCCTGCTGCTCGGCGTGCATCGATGCGTAACCGCATGCGGGTGCAGCAGAAGCCTCACGGCCCGCGTACTCGAGTACGAGAGACTGGTTGAGGTTGCTGATGCTGCGACGCATGTGGTGTTGGCTGCAGTACCACGCACCCTGGTTCATCGGCTCTTCCTGGCACCAGACGGCATGCTTGACGTTGGTGTAAGGAGCCAGGACTTCTTTCAAGTCGTCCTCAGGGAATGGGTACAGCTGCTCGATACGCACGATGGCGATGTCGTCACGGCCTTCGGCACGGCGTTTTTCCAGCAGGTCGTAGTAGACCTTGCCGCTACACAGAACAACGCGCTCGACCTTGTTCGGATCAATGGCATCGATTTCCGGGATAACGGTCTGGAACGAGCCTTCGGCCAGGTCTTCCAGGGTCGAGATGGCCAGCTTGTGGCGCAGCAACGACTTCGGCGTCAGCACGATCAATGGCTTGCGCAGCGGGCGAATCACCTGACGGCGCAGCAAGTGGTAGATCTGAGCCGGCGTGGTCGGTACGGCCACCTGAATGTTGTGCTCGGCACACAATTGCAGGTAACGCTCCAGACGAGCCGAGGAGTGCTCCGGCCCCTGACCTTCATAACCGTGCGGAAGCAGCATGGTCAGACCGCACAGACGGCCCCACTTGTGCTCGCCACTGGTGATGAACTGGTCGATGACCACCTGGGCACCGTTGGCGAAGTCGCCGAACTGGGCTTCCCAGATCACCAGCGCATCCGGCGTGGTGGTCGAGTAACCGTATTCGAAGGCCAGTACCGCTTCTTCCGACAGGTACGAGTCGTACATCTCGAAACGCGGCTGACCGTCGTACAGGTTCTTCAACGGTACGTAGGTGCTGGCATCTTTCTGGTTGTGCAGAACAGCGTGACGGTGCGAGAACGTACCGCGACCGATGTCCTGACCCGTCATGCGGATCGGGTGACCTTCGAACGACAGGGTGGCGTACGCCATGGTTTCGGCGAAACCCCAGTTGATCGGCAGGCCACCGGCTTGCATCTTCTGACGGTCTTCGTAGATCTTCGCCACCTGGCGCTGAACCACGAAGCCTTCCGGAATTTCCAGCAGCTTGGCGGACAGTTCCTGCAAGGTCTTGAGGTCGAAGCGCGTGTCGTGACGTGCAGTCCAGGCGTGGCCCAGGTATGGACGCCAGTCCACGAACAGCTCTTTGTTCGGTTCCTTGACCAGGCTTTTCACTACGTGCAGACCGTTGTCCAGCGCGTTGCGGTATTCGTCGACTTTCGCCTGAACACGCTCTGCGTCCAGTACACCGGCCTGGGTCAGACTTTCGGCATACAGTTCACGAGTAGTGCGCTGCTTGGTGATCTGCTGGTACATCAGCGGCTGGGTGCCGCTTGGCTCGTCGGCCTCGTTGTGGCCGCGACGACGGTAGCAGACCAGGTCGATCACCACGTCACGCTTGAACTGCATGCGGTAATCGATGGCCAACTGGGTCACGAACAATACGGCTTCCGGATCATCACCATTCACATGGAGGATCGGCGCCTGGATCATTTTCGCAACGTCGGTCGCGTACTCGGTGGAACGCGAGTCCAGCGGGTTGCTGATGGTGAAACCAACCTGGTTGTTGATCACGATGTGCACAGTGCCGCCGGTCTTGAAACCGCGGGTCTGGGACATCTGGAAGGTTTCCATCACCACGCCCTGGCCTGCGAAGGCCGCGTCGCCGTGGATGGAGATCGGCAGTACCTTCTCGCCGGTAGGGTCGTTACGACGATCCTGACGGGCACGAACCGAGCCTTCGACCACCGGAGAAACGATTTCCAGGTGGGACGGGTTGAACGCCATCGCCAGGTGGACTTCACCACCGGTGGTCATGACGTTGGACGAGAAGCCCTGGTGATACTTGACGTCACCGGAACCCAGCTCGACCTTCTTCTTGCCTTCGAACTCGTCGAACAGCTCGCGCGGGTTCTTGCCGAAGGTGTTGACCAGCACGTTCAGACGACCACGGTGGGCCATGCCGATGACGATTTCCTTGGTGCCGTAGGAACCGGAACGCTGGATCAGTTCGTCGAGCATCGGAATCAGGCTCTCGCCGCCTTCCAGACCGAAACGCTTGGTGCCCGGGTATTTGGTGCCCAGGTATTTTTCCAGGCCTTCACCGGCGGTGACACGCTCAAGCAGGTGGCTCTTGATGTCCGCGGAGTACGTCGGACGGCCACGCACGCTTTCCAGACGTTGCTGGAACCACTGGCGCTGCTCGGAATCGGTGATGTGCGTGAATTCAGCGCCGATGGTGCGGCAATATGTCTGCTGCAACGCTTCGTGAATTTCGCGTAGGCTCGCCTCCTCTTTGCCGATGAACAGGTCGCCGGCACGGAAGGTCGTATCAAGATCGGCATTGGTCAAGCCGTAGTGATTGATCGACAGGTCTGCTGGTGCAGGACGCTGCCACAGCCCCAGCGGGTCAAGCTGGGCTGCCTGGTGGCCACGCATACGGTAGGCCTGGATCAATCGCAGCACTTCAACTTGCTTCTTCTCGTGCTCACTGCTCACGCTCCCGGCGGAAACCGGTTGGGCGCGGCGCTGGTTCTTTGCCAGCAAGACGAAATGATCGCGAATTGTCGAGTGCGAAACATCGGTGGCAGAGTTGCCTTCGGTCGGCAACTTCTGAAAGTAGGTGCGCCACTCTTCTGGCACAGCGTTAGGGTCGTGCAGGTAGAGCTCATAAAGCTCTTCCACATAGGCAGCGTTACCTCCGGAAAGGTAGGCGCTGTTCCACATGCGCTGCATCACGCTTTCTTGCATGCTTGGTCACCCTCGGTTAGGGGAACACCACCGGCGTCGACACCGAGCAAACTTGCAGAAGTCCGAATGCAGCGACCAAAACAAGCCACCTAGGATCACGCTGATAGTCCGGGTACCAGCCCGGATGCCCCTGCTTGTCTCATTTCTTCAAAATAAGAGCCGCAGCCTTGCAAGCTGCTGCTCAGGTTAAAACTACGGCGCCGGTTGAAGCCTGCGCCGTAGCATCCACGGGTACAGCGGTACTGCTTTATACAGTGGCCGTTTTACAACGGCCGGGTTACAGCAGCTGAATCACACGCCGCTTTGCAGCAGCATGTTACGTACGTGACCGATGGCCTTAGTCGGGTTCAGGCCTTTCGGACAGACGTTGACGCAGTTCATGATCCCGCGGCAGCGGAATACGCTGAACGGGTCATCCAGCGAAGCCAGACGCTCGGCAGTCTTGGTGTCGCGGCTGTCTGCCAGGAAGCGATACGCTTGCAGCAGAGCGGCTGGACCCAGGAACTTGTCCGGGTTCCACCAGAAGGACGGGCAAGAGGTCGAGCAGCAGGCGCACAGGATGCACTCGTACAGACCGTCGAGCTTTTCACGCTCTTCAGGGGACTGCAGACGCTCGATGGCCGGAGCCGGCGTGTCGTTCTGCAGGTAAGGCTTAACCTTCTCGTATTGCTTGTAGAAGATGCTCATATCGACAACCAGGTCACGGATCACCGGCAAACCTGGCAGAGGACGAACGATCAACTTGTTGCCTTTAACAACGGCAGACAGCGGCGTGATGCAGGCCAGGCCGTTCTTGCCATTGATGTTCATGCCGTCGGAACCGCAAACGCCTTCACGGCAGGAACGACGGTAGGAAAAACCTTCGTCCTGCTCTTTGATCAGCGCGAGCACGTCCAGCACCATCAGGTCCTTACCACCGGTATCGACCTGGAATTCCTGCATGAACGGCGCAGCGTCCTGATCAGGGTTGTAGCGATAAACACTGACTTGCAACATGGCGGTCACCCTTAATAAGTCCGGACTTTAGGTTCGAAAGTCGGAACAGTCTTCGGCGAGAAGTTCACGGCACGCTTGGTCACGCGCTTGTCACCCGGGAAGTACAAGGTGTGGCACAGCCAGTTTTCGTCGTCACGGTCTTCGAAGTCTTCACGGGCGTGAGCACCGCGGGACTCTTTACGTACTTCGGCAGCGATGGCGGTAGCTTCAGCCACTTCCAGCAGGTTTTGCAGTTCCAGCGCTTCGATACGAGCGGTGTTGAACGCTTGCGACTTGTCGTTGATCTTGACGTTGGCAATGCGTTGACGCAGTTCGGCCAGCTGGGCGATACCCTTCTGCATGTATTCGCCGGTACGGAATACACCGAAGTAGTTCTGCATGCAGCTTTGCAGCTCGCGGCGCAGGGTGGCGACGTCTTCGCCATCGGTGCGCTCGTTCAGGGCGGACAGACGGGCCAGAGCAGCCTTGATGTTTTCTTCGGTGGCGTCGTCGTACTCGATACCGTCGGTCAGCGCCTTTTCCAGGTGCAGGCCGGCAGCACGGCCGAAGACCACCAGGTCGAGCAGCGAGTTGCCACCCAGGCGGTTGGCACCGTGAACCGATACGCAAGCCACTTCGCCTACTGCGAACAGGCCCGGGATAATGGCGTCGACGCCTTCGTCGGTCTGGGTGATCGCCTGGCCGTGAATGTTGGTGGCAACGCCGCCCATCATGTAGTGGCAGGTTGGAACGACCGGAACCGGCGCAACCACCGGGTCAACGTGAGCAAAGGTTTTCGACAGCTCGCAAATGCCTGGCAGACGGCTGTGCAACACTTCCTCGCCCAGGTGGTCGAGTTTGAGCATCACGTGGTCGCCATTAGGACCGCAACCGTTACCGGCGATGATTTCCTTGACCATCGAGCGGGCAACCACGTCACGTCCAGCCAGGTCTTTCGCGTTCGGAGCATAACGCTCCATGAAACGCTCGCCGTGCTTGTTGATCAGGTAACCACCTTCACCACGGCAACCTTCGGTCACCAGTACACCGGCGCCGGCGATACCGGTCGGGTGGAACTGCCACATTTCGATGTCTTGTACCGGCACGCCTGCACGCAGCGCCATGCCGACGCCGTCACCGGTGTTGATCAGGGCGTTGGTGGTCGAAGCGTAGATACGACCTGCACCGCCGGTCGCCAGCACGGTGGCTTTCGCACGGATGTAGGTGGTTTCGCCGGTTTCGATGCAGATGGCGATAACGCCGACGAACGCGCCGTCATTGTTCTTCACCAGATCGACAGCGTAGTACTCGTTCAGGAACGTGGTACCGGCTTTCAGGTTGCCCTGATAAAGGGTGTGCAGCAGCGCGTGACCGGTACGGTCGGATGCCGCGCAGGTACGGGCAGCCTGGCCGCCTTTGCCGTAGTCCTTGGACTGACCACCGAACGGACGCTGGTAGATACGGCCTTGCTCGGTACGCGAAAACGGCAGACCCATGTGGTCCAGCTCGAAAACGGCAGCCGGGCCTTCCTGACACATGTATTCGATAGCGTCCTGGTCACCGATGTAGTCGGAACCCTTGACGGTATCGTACATGTGCCAGCGCCAGTCATCGTTCGGATCCGCCGAGGCGATGGCGCAGGTGATGCCACCCTGAGCCGATACGGTGTGCGAACGGGTCGGGAAGACTTTGGTGATCACGGCAGTCTTGTGACCGCCCTGTGCCAGTTGCAGCGCAGCGCGCATGCCGGCACCGCCACCACCAATGATGATGGCGTCGAAAGAAATCGTTGGAATGTTAGCCATGACTCAGATACCCCAGAGAATCTGCACACCCCAGACGAAGTAAGCGAACATCGCAACGCCGCATACTGCCTGGAAAAGGAAACGTATTGCAGTCGCGGACTTGCCGAACGCCATTGGCGTCAGGTAGTCGGTCGCGATGGTCCACATGCCGACCCAGGCGTGAGCGCCGAGGGCAACGAGGGCCAGGAGACTGAAAATACGCATCCAGTTGCTGGCGAACAGTTCATGCCATTGGGCGTAGCCGATGCCAGGGTGGGCAACGACGTATCCGATCAGGAAAATGAAGTAAGCCGCGAGAACGACCGCCGACACACGTTGCGCCATCCAGTCATAGAGGCCCGAACGCGACAGGTTCGTGACGTTAGTTACCATATCCAAACTCCTGCCAGAACGATTACCACCACGGAAACGGCGATAACGATTTTCGAGCCCAGCTTGCCGCCTTCCAGCGTCTCACCGATGCCCATGTCCATGATCAAGTGGCGCACGCCGGCTACCAGGTGATACAGCAGAGCGGACAGGATGCCCCAAATCACTAGCTTGGCTAGCGGACTGGTCAGACACGCTTTCACCTCGCCGAAGCCTTCCTCGGAGCTCAGCGACTTGTCCAATGCATAGAGCATGATGGCAAGGCACACGAAGAGGATGACACCGGAAATACGGTGAAGAATGGACGTGTAAGCAGTGACTGGGAGTTTGATGGTCCTTAGGTCTAGGTTTACAGGTCGTTGGCTTTTCACGGCTTTTTTTTCACACTGAAGAGCCCCTAACAATCAGGGCAAAGTTGTTGGGGAGTGCACTGGTCAGGTAACCACCACCCAGGGAGGCGACCCCCAATAACGCAAGCCCAAAAGCCCTTGGCGGTCGGCTGCCGAGTATAGACAGTTAGGCTACTAATGACAACGCGTTCACCTTCCCCTAATAGCGGATTGCGCAAGTTGGATAAAAGGCGTAAATGGCAGTCAATTTCGAGGAAAAAGTACGGTTAAAGCCTTCTGGGGCAAGACTTTAGGCAAATTGACATTCGAATTTATCTCACTATAGTGGTGCGGGCCCTGCGTGGGGGGTCTGTCAGATGATTTCAAGCATAAATAGGAGGCCACATGGCTGACAAAAAAGCGCAGTTGATCATCGAGGGCGCAGCCCCCGTCGAGCTGCCCATTTTAACCGGCACCGTTGGTCCCGATGTTATCGACGTACGGGGCCTGACGGCCACGGGCCGTTTCACCTTTGACCCTGGTTTCATGTCGACCGCTTCCTGCGAGTCGAAGATCACCTACATCGACGGCGACAACGGCATCCTGCTGCACCGCGGCTACCCGATCGAACAACTGGCTGAAAAGTCGGACTACCTGGAAACCTGCTACCTGTTGCTCAACGGCGAGCTGCCGACCGCAGAACAGACGGCCCAGTTCGTCAGCACCGTCAAGAACCACACCATGGTTCACGAGCAGTTGAAGACGTTCTTCAACGGCTTCCGCCGCGACGCCCACCCGATGGCCGTCATGTGCGGCGTAGTCGGCGCCCTCTCCGCCTTCTACCACGACTCCCTGGACATCAATAACCCGCAGCATCGCGAGATCTCGGCGATCCGCCTGGTTGCCAAGATGCCGACCCTGGCAGCGATGGTTTACAAGTACTCCATGGGCCAGCCCATGATGTACCCGCGCAACGACCTGTCGTATGCAGAAAACTTCCTGCACATGATGTTCAACACCCCGTGCGAGATCAAACCGATCAGCCCGGTGCTCGCCAAGGCCATGGACCGGATCTTCATCCTCCATGCGGACCACGAGCAGAACGCTTCGACCTCCACCGTGCGCCTGGCAGGCTCTTCGGGTGCCAACCCGTTCGCCTGTATCGCCGCCGGCATCGCTGCACTGTGGGGCCCTGCCCACGGCGGTGCGAACGAAGCCGTGTTGACCATGCTCGATGAAATCGGCGATGTCTCGAACATCGACAAGTTCATCGCCAAGGCCAAGGACAAGAACGATCCGTTCAAGCTGATGGGCTTCGGTCACCGCGTTTACAAGAACCGCGACCCACGCGCCACGGTCATGAAGCAGACCTGCGACGAAGTGTTGAAGGAACTGGGCATCAACAACGATCCGCAACTCGAACTGGCCATGCGCCTGGAAGAGATCGCCCTGACCGACCCATACTTCATCGAGCGCTCGCTGTACCCGAACGTCGACTTCTACTCGGGGATCATCCTCAAGGCGATCGGCATCCCAACCAGCATGTTCACCGTGATCTTCGCCCTGGCGCGGACCGTCGGCTGGATCTCCCACTGGAAGGAAATGCTCTCCAGCCCATACAAGATTGGCCGTCCACGCCAGCTGTACACCGGCTACGAGTCGCGCGACATCACCAAGCTGGAAGACCGCAAGTAAGACCTGTCTTGCTGTACCGCGTTGAGTTGCACCCCAAACGGCCTCTATCTCGATAGAGGCCGTTTTTGTTTGCCCCTTTTGCCCCGCCTTTGTCCCTGCCCTGGACCTGCACCTGTACCTGTACCTGTACCTGTACCTGTAGGAGCGGGCTTGCCAGCGATGGTCGTTAACGATGACGCTGGCTGCCTGGATGCCTGCGTTGCCTGGACGTTTTTCGCGAGCATGCTCGCTCCTAAAAGGGTCGCGGTCAGGCTTGTTTGATAACGCACACAAAAAAGCCCCGGTCTCTCGACCGGGGCATTTCTTCAAACGTTGCTATCTGAACAACAGCGTCAAGCCTTAGTGCGACACCGCCCCACTTGCGCCCAGACCGGTCTGCGAGCGGACGAATTGCGGGAAGAACAGCGCCCGCTCGTTGTCGGCTGCAGTCGATTTGTCGGTGATCGAGAAGAACCAGATCCCCACGAAGGCAATGATCATCGAGAACAGCGCCGGGTACTCATACGGGAAGATAGCCTTCTCGTGATGCAGGATCTGCACCCAGATGGTCGGGCCGAGGATCATCAGGCCAACGGCACTGACCAGTCCCAGCCAACCGCCAATCATCGCACCGCGGGTGGTCAGCTTCTTCCAGTACATGGAAAGCAGCAGGACCGGGAAGTTGCAACTTGCCGCGATGGAGAACGCCAGGCCCACCATGAACGCGATGTTCTGGCTTTCGAACAGGATGCCCAGACCGATCGCCAGCACCGCCAGGGTGATGGTGGTGATTTTCGAGACGCGGATTTCATCCTTCTCGTTGGCCTTGCCTTTCTTGATCACGCTGGCATACAGGTCGTGAGACACCGCCGACGCACCGGCCAGGGTCAGACCGGCAACCACTGCCAGAATGGTCGCGAACGCTACCGCCGAGATGAAGCCCAGGAAGATACTGCCGCCCACGGCGTTAGCCAGGTGCACCGCCGCCATGTTGTTGCCGCCCAACAGTGCGCCAGCCGCATCCTTGAACGCCGGGTTGGTGCTGACCAGCAGGATCGCGCCGAAACCGATGATGAAGGTCAGGATATAGAAGTAACCAATGAAGCCGGTTGCGTACAGCACGCTCTTGCGTGCTTCCTTGGCATCGCTCACGGTGAAGAAGCGCATCAGGATGTGCGGCAGGCCCGCAGTACCGAACATCAGGGCCAGGCCCAGGGAGAACGCGGAGATCGGATCTTTCACCAGACCGCCCGGGCTCATGATCGCCTCACCTTTAGGGTGAACCTTGATCGCCTCGGAGAACAGCGTGCTGAAGTCGAAGTTCACGTGCTTCATGACCATCAGCGCCATGAAGGACGCGCCGGACAGCAACAGCACCGCCTTGATGATCTGTACCCAGGTGGTGGCCAGCATGCCGCCGAACAGCACGTAGGCGCACATCAGGATGCCGACCAGGATCACCGCGACATGGTAATCGAGACCGAACAGCAGCTGGATCAGCTTGCCGGCACCGACCATTTGCGCGATCAGGTAGAAAGCCACCACCACCAACGAACCGCAGGCGGACAGCGAGCGGATCTGGGTCTGGCCCAGGCGATAGGACGCCACGTCGGCAAAGGTGTATTTGCCCAGGTTGCGCAGGCGCTCGGCGATCAGGAACAGAATGATCGGCCAGCCCACCAGGAAGCCGATCGAATAGATCAGGCCGTCGTAGCCGGAGGTGAACACCAGCGCGGAAATACCCAGGAAGGACGCCGCAGACATGTAGTCACCGGCGATTGCCAGACCGTTCTGGAAACCGGTGATCTTGCCACCCGCCGCATAGTAGTCGGCGGCGGAGTTGTTTTTCTTGGACGCCCAGTACGTGATGTACAAGGTGGCGCCGACGAAGGCCACAAACATCAGGATCGCGGCGACGTTCAGCGGTTGTTTCTGCACGGCACCGGTCAGGGCGTCAGCCGCCCAGGCCCCCGGTGCGAAGGCTGCAACGCTCAAAAGAGCCATCAGACGCCGGATCATTGCTGAGCCTCCTTGAGAATCGCATTGTTCAGATCGTCGAATTCGCCATTGGCGCGTCGCACGTAAATGCCGGTCAGGACAAAGGCCGAGAGAATCAGCCCGACACCGATCGGTATACCCCAGGTGACGGATGACTCGGGACTGATTTTCGCGCCCAGCACATGCGGCCCGTAGGCGATCAGAAGAATGAATCCGGAGTAAAGCCCAAGCATGATCGCCGATAGAATCCAGGCGAACCTTTCTCGCTTGCTAACCAGCTCCTTGAAGCGCGGGCTGTTTTGAATCGAGAGGTAAATGCTGTCGTTCATTGTTTTTATCCTCGCAGCACAGATTATTGTTGGAACGGTATCCACTTTATTCGGCTGCGAGCCGGGTTCCAGACGACCTTAGTCTTAGAACGCCATGACAGAATCGCCATTCTTGAGCACGCTGAAATAAATGTGGGAGCGGGCTTGCTCGCGAAGGCGTCAGATCAGTTGACTAAGAGGTCGACTGAAAGAATGCCTTCGCGAGCAAGCCCGCTCCCACAGGGTCATGCGCCTACTGCGTATTACTTGGTCCAGTCAGCCACGCGATCCGGGTGCTTGGCGACCCAGTCCTTCGCGGCGGCGTCAGGCTTGGCGCCTTCCTGGATGGCCAGCATGACTTCACCGATCTCATCCTTGGAAGCCCACTGGAAGTTCTTCAGGAACTTGACCACTTCAGGTGCCTTGGCTTCCAGCTCCTTGCTGCCGATGCTGTTCACGGTTTCAGCCGCGCCGTACACGCCTTTCGGGTCTTCCAGGAAGCGCAGTTTCCATTTGGCGAACATCCAGTGCGGCACCCAACCGGTGACGGCAATGGATTCGTTTTTCTTCTCGGCACGGGTCAGTTCGGCAATCATGCCGGCGCCGGAGCTGGCCTTGAGTTGATAACCGGTCAGGTCGTAATCCTTGATGGCCTGCTCGGTCTTGAGCATCACGCCTGAACCGGCGTCGATGCCGACGATGCGTTTCTTGAAGCTGTCATCGGTCTTCAGGTCTTCCAGCGACTTGGCCTTGACGTATTCCGGCACGATCAGGCCGATTTTCGCGTCCTTGAAGTTCGGACCGTAGTCGACGACCTGGTCCTTGTTCTTGGCCCAGTAATCACCATGGGTCACCGGCAGCCAGGCCGACAGCATGGCGTCCAGTTTGCCGGTGGCGACGCCCTGCCACATGATCCCGGTCGCCACGGCTTGAAGTTTCACGTCGTAGCCGAGCTTCTGCTTGATCACCTCGGCCGCCACGTGAGTGGTCGCGACGCTGTCGGACCAGCCGTCAACGTAACCGATGCTCAGGGTCTTGGTTTCTGCGCTGGCGAATGTCGAGCTCATCGCAAATGCCAGAACGGCACCTGCGCCTAAAAGTCGTCGCATCTTCATCGTTACTTCCCCGAAATGCTGCGCTCGACGGGTGCCGAGCCGCGTCAACGTATTGTTATGGTGCACAGCGCCCCCATCACGCCTCACCGCAAACTCGCTCGATCATCAGCGGAGTACTGACGCCTTGATAATCAACCTGACGCCAACCTGAACCTGTGCTGCCAGCGACCTCAAGGCACCGAGAAACGACATCAGAACGCCATTAACTCCGCGCCATATAAATGCACCGGGCAATCCGCCCGAACTTTGCATGTCAAAATCATGCAGACCACCAAGCCTGAGACAAATGCAGGTAACATGCGCCGCTTTGCTCCCACACGGCCTGACCATGTCCGCGACCTCACGCTTTCCTTTTGCTGCCTATGTATTCGCCTGCCTGCTGGGCCTGTTCGGCCTGGGAGGATTCTGGTATGGGCTTGGCCAGCCAGTGGTCCTGCCGGACGTGGCCAGCGCGACGCACAAGTTGCAATGCGCTTCCTACACCCCTTTCGACAAGGACCAGTCGCCGTTTGACCAGCCTTTCAAGTTGCGCCCCGAGCGCATGGACGCCGACCTGGCCCTGCTGTCGACCCGCTTCGAGTGTATCCGCACCTACTCCATGACCGGCCTCGAGGCGCTGCCGGATCTGGCGCGCAAACATGGCCTGAAACTGATGATCGGTGCCTGGATCAACAGCAACCCGGTGGACACCGCCAAGGAAGTCGACCTGCTGATCGCCTCGGCCAACGCCAACCCGGACGTCGTGACCGCTGTGATCGTCGGCAACGAAACCCTGCTGCGCAAGGAAGTCACTGGCGCGCAACTGGCGCGGTTGATCAACAAGGTCAAAAGCCAGGTCAAGCAGCCGGTGACCTATGCCGACGTCTGGGAGTTCTGGCTCAAGCATCCGGAAATCGCTCCCGCCGTCGATTTCCTGACCATCCATTTACTGCCGTACTGGGAAGACGATCCCTCCAACATCGACGCCGCCTTGCAGCACGTAGCCGAAGTGCGCCAGGTGTTCGGCAACAAATTTGCGCCCAAGGACGTGATGATCGGTGAAACCGGCTGGCCCAGCGAAGGCCGCCAGCGCGAAACGGCGCTGCCAAGTCGGGTCAACGAAGCCAAGTTCATTCGCGGTTTTGTCGCCATGGCCGAACAGCAGGGCTGGCACTACAACCTGATCGAAGCCTTCGACCAGCCGTGGAAGCGCGCCAGCGAAGGAGCCGTCGGCGGCTATTGGGGCCTGTTCGATGCCGATCGCGAGGACAAGGGCGTGCTGGCCGGTCCGGTGACGAACGTGCCGTACTGGTCGCAATGGTTGATGGTGGGCGGTTTGATTTTCATCGGTACGCTGATCCTTGGCGGACGCGTGCGCGACACCCGTGCAGCCTTGGTGCTGCCACTGCTGGGGGCTCTCGCGGCCTGCGCGCTCGGCGCCTGGGGCGATCTGGCTCGGGTGACGACGAGGTTTGCCAGTGAATGGCTGTGGGTCGGGTTGCTGACCGTGCTGAACTTGGTGGCGCTGGCCCACGCAGCGCTGACGTTGAGCCTTCGCACCGGCTGGCGCGGCCGCGCGTTCAATGTGCTCGAACGTCGTTCAGGCGCATTACTGGCGCTGATCGGATTTGCAGCCGCAGTCTCGATGCTGGAACTGGTGTTCGATCCGCGCTACCGCAGCTTTCCCAGCGTGGCGTTCATCGTCCCGGCGCTGATCTACCTGGTCCGCCCGGTGAGCGTGCCGCGCCGGGAAATTGCCCTGCTGACCTTCATCATCGGTGCCGGCATCGCGCCGCAACTCTTCCGTGAAGGATTGGAGAATCAGCAGGCCTGGGGCTGGGCGCTGGTGAGTGGGTTGATGGTCGTGGCGTTGTGGCGCAGTTTGCGGGTTCGCAAGGCTTAAAATTTCGGTGACCCCGCTGGCCTCTTCGCGAGCAAGCCCGCTCCCACTCTGGACTCCAGTGCATGCAATATCCCGGTGGGAGCGGGCTTGCTCGCGAAGAAGGCCTATAAGGCAACGCGAGATTCGCGTACCAACCGCAAGCCCGCAATCACCACCGCAAACACCGCCAGCGTCGTGTTGTACAACGCCAGTGCCGGCAACCCGAGCACCAGTGCCAGCACTGCCAGCCACCACCCTCCCCGCCCCGGCAGCACGAAGCCGATCAGTGCGGCGGCCAGGGCGCCCCAGCCCAAGACCTTGAAGTGAATCATCAAGCCCAGGCTCGAACGGACCTGGCATTCCCAGCGGCTCGCCTCATCGACGCAGATACCGACCCATTGCGCATCCTCCATGAAGCCGTAACGCGCGCCATAACTGGCGGCCAGCCACAACGGCAGCAAAACGAGCAGAAGAATCACGGGCAGGCGGCGGGACATGAAGCGCTCCAATCATCGAAATCGGCCGCCAGCTTAATCGCCCAACAGCGTTAAGCAAACGCTAACAACAGTTAACTGGTCATCGAATCACTGCAAAGTGTATCGTCCAGCTACTATTACTCCGAAATCTGGCCTGTTGGGTGCCGAGGCATGGCACTTTGGCGCATTTGCCGTGGTCATAGCCTGCGAACTTCATTCGGCACCTTTCCTTAAGGGATTCAGTCATGCTCCGTTCCTTGCGCTTCGCCGCCTTGTTTAGCGGCCTTATATTGAGTGCGTCCGCACTGGCGGCTGATATCGACGCCGCCAGTTATGGCTACCCTTTGACCAACCCGTTTGAAGCCACGATCGCCACGACACCGCCCGACTTGCGTCCGGAGCTGCCGCTGGATGACGACATCAATCAATCGGACCATACCCTCGCGCTACGCCCGGAGCGCGAGTTCCAGTTGCCGGACAACTTCTGGCCGGTGAAAAAACTCACCTACCGCATCGCCACCCAGGACAAGCCCGCACCGCTGATCTTTCTGATCGCCGGCACCGGCGCACGCTACGACAGCACCCTGAACGAGTACCTGAAAAAGCTTTACTACAAGGCCGGCTACCACGTGGTGCAACTGTCGTCGCCGACCAGTTTCGACTTCATCAGCGCCGCATCGCGCTTTGCCACCCCTGGCATCAGCAAAGACGACGCCGAGGACATGTACCGCGTGATGCAGGCGGTGCGGGCGCAAAACCCGAAACTGCCGGTCACCGATTACTACCTGTCGGGCTACAGCCTGGGCGCACTGGATGCCGCGTTCGTCGCCCACCTGGACGAAACCCGCCGCAGCTTCAACTTCAAGAAAGTGCTGTTGCTCAACCCGCCGGTCAATCTCTACACCTCGATCACCAACCTCGACAAGCTGGTCCAGACCGAGGTCAAGGGCATCAACAACACCACCACCTTCTATGAGCTGGTGCTGAACAAACTGACCCGCTACTTCCAGCAGAAAGGCTACATCGACCTCAACGACGCGCTGCTCTACGACTTCCAGCAGTCCAAGCAACACCTGACCAACGAACAGATGGCCATGTTGATCGGCACCTCGTTCCGCTTTTCGGCGGCCGACATTGCCTTCACCTCGGACCTGATCAACCGCCGCGGCCTGATCACGCCGCCCAAGACGCCGATCACCGAAGGCACCAGCCTCACGCCTTACCTCAAGCGCGCGCTGCAATGTGACTTCGACTGCTATATCACCGAACAGGTGATCCCGATGTGGCGCGCCCGCACCGATGGCGGCAGCCTGCTGCAACTGATCGACCAGGTGAGCATGTATGCGCTGGAGGATTACCTGCGCAAGAGCCCGAAAATCGCCGTCATGCACAACGCCGACGACGTGATCCTCGGCCCTGGCGACCTCGGTTTCCTGCGCAGGACCTTTGGCGATCGCCTGACCGTCTACCCACTGGGCGGCCACTGCGGCAACCTTAACTACCGCGTCAACAGCGACGCCATGCTGGAGTTCTTCCGTGGCTAAATACCTCCTGCTTATCGCCGCGCTGCTCTGTGCAACCACCGCCAATGCCGACAACAGCAAAGCCAACGCACCCGTGGTC
Organism: Pseudomonas fluorescens; assembly: GCF_041354075.1. Lineage (GTDB taxonomy): Bacteria > Pseudomonadota > Gammaproteobacteria > Pseudomonadales > Pseudomonadaceae > Aquipseudomonas > Aquipseudomonas fluorescens_CE. The sequence continues at coordinate 143,542 of NZ_JARZGC010000004.1, forward strand.
ATCGACAGCGATGGCTTCAAAGAACCGTTGAGCAAGCTCAAGTTCAACCCGGGGCTGGATCAACGCGAATTCGAGCGTTCGACGCTGAGCGCACTGAACGTCTATGACCCGCTGGAAGAGTGGAACCGCCGCGTCTACCACTTCAACTACCGCTTCGACGAATGGGTCTTCCTGCCGGTGGTCGACGGCTATCGCTACATTACCCCGAGCTTCCTGCGCACGGGTGTCAGCAACTTCTTCAACAACCTCGGCGACGTCCCCAACCTGCTCAACAGCCTGTTGCAGTTCAAGGGCCAGCGCTCGATGGAAATCACCGGGCGCCTGCTGCTCAACACCACCATCGGCATCGCCGGCCTGTGGGACCCGGCCACCGCCATGGGTCTGCCGCGCCAGAGCGAGGACTTCGGTCAGACCCTGGGCTTCTACGGCGTCCCCGCCGGCGCGTACTTCGTCCTGCCGATTCTCGGCCCGTCGAACCTGCGGGATACCGGCGGTCTTGTGGTGGATTTCAGCGCCGAGAATGCGATCAACTTCCTCAATGTGGCCGAAGTCAGCTCCAACCACCCGGAAGTGTGGCTGCTGCGCGCCGTCGACAAGCGCTATCAGACCAGCTTCCGTTACGGTCAACTGAACTCGCCGTTCGAGTATGAAAAGGTGCGCTACGTGTACACCGAATCGCGCAAGTTGCAGATTGCCGAGTAACGATCACCCCGATGTTCGGTGGGAGCGAGCAGGCTCGCTCCCACCGTTGAGCCTGCCCGGCCTCAGCCTTTCAGCGCTTTCCAGCTCTTACTGACCGCCATCACCACCCCCAGCACCACCGCCCCCGCCACAATCCCCACCACGCCATTGAGCAACATCGACACGACAAACCCCGCCCCACCGACCCCGGCGCTGACACCCTCGACCCAGTGATGCACCACCGGCACGCCATGGGTCAGAATCCCGCCACCGACCAGAAACATCGCCGCCGTGCCAATCACCGACAGGCTTTTCATCATGTACGGAGCTGCCCGCAGAATTCCGTTGCCGATGCTCTTCGCCATCTGCCCGGACTTTTGCGTGAGCCACAATCCCAGGTCATCGAGCTTGACGATACCGGCCACCAGGCCATAGACGCCGACAGTCATGACAATGGCGATACCGGACAGCACGAGCACCTGCTGGGTCAGCGCAGCGCCTGCCACGGTGCCGAGGGTGATGGCGATGATTTCTGCCGACAGAATGAAGTCGGTGCGGATCGCGCCCTTGATCTTGTCTTTTTCGAAGGCCACCAGGTCCACCGCCGGATCGGCCACGGCCTCGACCCGCTCGGCATGCTCCGCCTGATCTTCGGCCTTGCTGTGGAGGAACTTGTGCGCCAGTTTTTCGAAGCCTTCGAAGCACAGGTAAGCGCCGCCGACCATCAGCAGCGGCGTGACCAGCCACGGAATGAACGCACTGATGGCCAATGCCGACGGCACCAGAATCAGCTTGTTGACGAACGAGCCCTTGGCCACCGCCCAGACCACGGGAATCTCCCGCTCGGCACGCACACCGCTGACCTGCTGGGCATTGAGCGCCAGATCATCGCCCAGCACGCCGGCGGTTTTTTTCGCGGCCATCTTGGTCATCAACGCGACGTCGTCCAGTACGGCGGCAATGTCGTCGATCAGCAACAGCAAGCTGCTTCCTGCCATGTATCGCCCTTCCTTCATTTGATCAATGCCCTGCAGCATAGCGTGGCCGAGCGCCGCACGGCGTATTCTTGAGCGGCGCCAAAGGCCGGTGCTACCATGCGCAACCGCCAGAACAGGCAAGGAACCCCCTGGTTTATGAGCACGATCCGCGATCGCAACAAACAACTGATACTGCGTGCCGCCAGCGAGGAATTTGCCGACAAGGGCTTCGCTGCGACCAAAACCAGCGACATCGCGGCCAAGGCGGGATTGCCCAAACCCAACGTCTACTACTACTTCAAGACCAAGGAAAACCTCTACCGCGAGGTTCTGGAAAGCATCATCGAGCCGATCCTGCAGGCCTCGACCCCCTTCAATCCGGAAGGCAAACCCAGTGACGTGTTGAGCGGCTACATCCGTTCGAAAATCCGCATCTCCCGCGACCTGCCCTTCGCCTCCAAAGTATTCGCCAGCGAAATCATGCACGGGGCCCCGCACCTGAGCGCCGACCTGGTGGAACAACTCAACAGCCAGGCCAGGCACAACATCGCCTGCATCCAGACCTGGATCGACCGCGGCCAGATCGCCCCCCTCGACCCCCACCACCTGATGTTCAGCATCTGGGCTGCGACCCAGACCTATGCCGACTTCGACTGGCAGATCACGGCGGTCACCGGCAAGGAAAAGCTGGACGAAGACGATTATGAAGCAGCGGCGCAGACGATTATCCGTTTGGTGCTCAAGGGGTGTGAGCCAGACTGAAGGACCGAGTTGCCTTCATTCGCGAGCAAGCCCGCTCCCACATTTTGAAACGCGGCCTCCTGTGGGAGCGGGCTTGCTCGCGAATGGGGCAACTCGGTATCCGATCAAACCCAGATCGCATCCCACAATGGATAGTCGCCAAGCTTTTCCACCGACCCCGCCCTCAATGGGTTAGCCACCACATACCTGGCAAGCTTCACCAGATCTTCTTCCTTGCGGAGTGCATGATCATGAAAGCCCTGCTGCCAAAGACTCCCCGATCTGCCAGTGACTGAATTGACCGCTCGGGCGCTTAAAGATTTGGCCTGACACATCAGTTGGCCCAGCGAGCCTTTGTTCAACTGAACCAACCAATGGAAATGGTCTGGCATGACCACCCAAGCCAGCGAGTCGGCGAAGCCGTCATCCTGTGCCTGTCTGAATTGATGAACCACCAATCTGCCAAGGCAATAGTCCCTGAAAACGGGCTCTCGTCTCAGGGTGTTGGCAGTCAGCAGATAAATTCTATTCTGCTCGGCATAGCGACCGATGCGCAGGCGATGTGAAGCTGATAGTTCAGGCATTCCCTTGCCCCTCTCCTATTGAAGTCATAAGAAGGCTAGGTCAGTGCCTGTGCATGATGCGCACGGGCTTTTAGCTGGATGTGTCTGCAAGATTGCTTTCGCGAGCAAACCCGCTCCCATAGTTGATTTGCGGTGCTCAGACATTTTGTGTCTGACACAGAACCTCTGTGGGAGCGGGCTTGCTCGCGAAAGCGGCCGCTCAATCAGCGAAGAATCAAGCCACCACCCCCGCATCCGCCCTCAACCCCACCCCCTCGATCGCATTGATCGCACACTGCTCATCCACATCCGACAGATCCCCGCTGATCCCCACCGCTCCCAGCACATTCCCTTCCTGATCCCGGACGAGCACACCGCCCGGGGCCGGGACGACGCTGCCCTGACCGAGGCTGTTCAGGGCAGCGATGAAGGCCGGGCGTTGCTGGGCGTCCAATGCCAGCAGGCGCGAGCCCTTGCCCAGGGCGATGGCGCCCCAGGCCTTGCCGATGGCGACATGCGGGCGCAGCAGGCTTGCACCGTCTTCGCGTTGCAAGGTGATCAGATGCCCACCTGCGTCCAGAACCGCAACGGTCAGCGGCGCGGCGCCAATTGCCCGCCCTGCGTTGATGGCTTCGTCAGCCAGTTTGACTGCGACTTTCAAGGTTAAAGCGCTCATGGTGCTGTCCTCATTTTGTTTTAGGGAAAGCGTTTGAGCTGCGAATTTCGCCGCAGCCACACGCAACAAATAGAACACAAGAGGCAATCGTTTTGTATACAATAATTCCTGATTAACGCTCATCGAGACGAAAAGCCGCAGCACAACGGCCTTCCGACGAATGAACCAGCTGCTTGAGAAAATGGGTTGACCGGCGCGGCCCGCCATGAATAAACTCAGCGCAAAGCCACTTGTATACAATTATAAAACGTAAAGAGGCACAAAACCATGAGCAAAATGAGAGCAATCGAAGCCGCCGTTCTGGTGATGCGCCGTGAAGGGGTTGAAACCGCCTTTGGCATTCCCGGCGCTGCGATCAACCCGCTGTACTCCGCCTTGCAAAAGGTCGGCGGCATCGATCACGTCCTCGCTCGCCACGTTGAAGGCGCCTCGCACATGGCCGAGGGCTACACCCGCACCAAGGCCGGCAATATCGGCGTGTGCATCGGCACTTCCGGCCCGGCCGGCACCGACATGGTCACCGGGCTCTACAGTGCCTCGGCCGACTCGATTCCCATCCTTTGCATCACCGGCCAGGCTCCCCGCGCCCGGATGCACAAGGAAGACTTCCAGGCCGTCGACATCACCAGCATCGTCAAGCCGGTGACCAAGTGGGCAACCACCGTCCTGGAACCGGGCCAGGTGCCCTATGCGTTCCAGAAGGCGTTCTACGAAATGCGCTCCGGCCGTCCAGGCCCGGTGCTGATCGACCTGCCGTTCGACGTGCAGATGGCGGAAATCGAATTCGACATCGACGCCTATCAGCCGCTGCCATTGGCCAAGCCGAGCGCCACCCGCGTTCAGGTCGAGAAGGCCCTGGCCTTGCTCGATCAGGCCGAACGCCCATTGCTGGTGGCCGGTGGCGGCATCATCAACGCAGACGCCAGCGACCTGCTGGTAGAGTTCGCCGAATTGACCGGCATCCCGGTCATCCCGACCCTGATGGGCTGGGGCACGATCCCGGACGACCACCCCTTGATGGTCGGCATGGTCGGTTTGCAGACCTCACACCGTTACGGCAACGCGACGATGCTCAAGTCCGACGTGGTGCTGGGCATCGGCAACCGCTGGGCCAACCGTCACACCGGCTCGGTGGATGTCTACACCGAAGGCCGCAAGTTCATTCACGTCGACATCGAGGGCACGCAGATCGGCCGGGTGTTCACCCCTGACCTGGGCATCGTCTCCGACGCTGCGGCGGCGCTGACGGTGTTCATCGAAGTGGCCCGCGAATGGCAAGCCGCCGGCAAGCTGAAGAATCGCAGCGCCTGGCTGCAGGACTGCCAGCAGCGCAAGGCCAGCCTGCACCGCAAGACCCACTTCGACAACGTGCCGGTCAAGCCGCAACGTGTCTATGAGGAGATGAACCAGGTGTTCGGCAAGGACACCTGCTACGTCAGCACCATCGGCCTGTCGCAGATTGCCGGCGCGCAATTCCTGCACGTCTACAAGCCGCGTCACTGGATCAACTGCGGCCAGGCGGGCCCGCTGGGCTGGACCATTCCGGCGGCACTGGGCGTGGTCAAGGCAGACCCGAGCCGCAAGGTCGTTGCGCTGTCCGGCGACTACGACTTCCAGTTCATGATCGAAGAGCTGGCCGTCGGCGCACAATTCAAGCTGCCGTACATCCACGTCGTGGTCAACAACTCGTACCTGGGGCTGATCCGTCAGGCACAGCGCGGGTTCGATATGGACTATTGCGTGCAGCTGTCCTTCGATAACCTGAACGCGCCGGAACTCAACGGTTACGGTGTCGACCATATCGCGGTGGCCGAAGGCCTGGGCTGCAAGGCGCTGCGCGTGTTCGAACCGGCTGACATCGCCCCTGCCCTGCGCAAGGCCGAGGCGCTGATCGAAGAGTTCAAGGTGCCGGTGATCGTCGAGATTATCCTGGAGCGCGTGACCAACATTTCCATGGGCACCGAGATCAACGCGGTCAACGAGTTCGAAGACCTGGCACTGGTCGGCAACGACGCGCCGACGGCGATTTCGCTGCTTGATTAACGACTGAATGCTCTCCCTGTGGGAGCGGGCTTGCCCGCGATGACGGTGGATCGGTCACATTGATACTGGATGTGACGCCGCCTTCGCGGGCAAGCCCGCTCCCACAGGGACCTCACTGATACACGGAGACCACCATGCCGCGTTTCGCAGCCAACCTGTCCATGCTGTTCACCGAGCAGGATTTTCTCGCCCGTTTCGAAGCCGCCGCCAAGGCCGGCTTCAGTGGTGTCGAGTACCTGTTCCCTTACGACTTCAGCTCCGCCGAGATCAAGGCCAGGCTCGATGCCAATGGCCTGACCCAGGTGCTGTTCAACCTGCCGGCCGGTGACTGGGCCAAAGGCGAGCGCGGTATCGCTTGCCTGCCGGATCGGGTCGAAGAGTTCCGCAATGGCGTCGACCTGGCCATCGCCTACGCACAGGTGCTGGGCAATAACCAGGTCAACTGCCTGGCCGGCATTCGCCCCCAGGGCGTCGATGACGCCACCGTGGAAAAGACCTTCGTCGCCAACCTCAAGTATGCGGCCGACAAACTGCAGGCAGCGGGTATCAAATTGGTGATGGAAGCGATCAACACCCGCGACATCCCGGGCTTCTACCTGAACAACACGGCCCAGGCCCTGTCGATTCGCGAGCAGGTCGGCAGCGCCAACCTGTTCCTGCAATACGACATCTACCACATGCAGATCATGGAGGGCGACCTGGCCCGCACCATGGCCGCGCACCTGGGCGAGATCAACCACATCCAGCTGGCCGATAACCCGGGACGCAACGAACCGGGCACGGGTGAAATCAACTACCGCTTCCTGTTCGAACACCTGGATCGCATTGGCTACCAGGGTTGGGTGGGTTGCGAATACAAGCCGCTGACCACCACCGAAGCGGGCCTGGGCTGGTTGAAAACCCACAACGCGATCTGAACGAACAACCCGAAACCCTGTGGGAGCGGGCTTGCCCGCGATGGCGGCAGCACACCTGACAAATACGTCGCCTGACACACCGCCATCGCTGGCAAGCCAGCTCCCACAGTGAACTTGATGCGTCTTCAGGACTGCATTGCAGCATCAGAATAAAAAGAGGAATTTCTCATGGCTAAAATCGGATTCATCGGCACCGGCATCATGGGCCACCCAATGGCGGCGAACCTGCAGAAAGCCGGTCACAGCCTGTTTCTGTCCGCGCACCACGATGCTGCCCCGGCCGATCTGGTCGCCGCGGGTGCCATCGCACTGGCCAACCCGAAGGAAGTCGCGCAGGAAGCCGAATTCATCATCGTCATGGTCCCGGACACCCCACAGGTGGACGAAGTGCTGTTCCGCGCCGACGGTGTAGCTGCCGGCGTCGGCAAGGGCAAGGTGGTGATCGACATGAGCTCGATCTCACCGACCGCGACCAAGGCCTTCGCCGCCAAAATCAACGAAAAAGGCGCGCAGTACCTCGACGCCCCGGTGTCCGGCGGTGAAGTCGGCGCCAAGGCCGCGACCCTGAGCATCATGGTCGGCGGCGAGTCGGATGCCTTCGAACGCGCCCTGCCGCTGTTCCAGGCCATGGGCAAGAACATCACCCTGGTCGGTGGCAATGGCGACGGGCAAACCGCGAAAGTGGCGAACCAGATCATCGTCGCGCTGAACATTCAGGCGGTGGCCGAAGCCTTGTTGTTCGCCTCGAAAAACGGTGCCGACCCGGCGAAGGTGCGTGAAGCGCTGATGGGTGGCTTCGCCTCGTCGAAGATTCTCGAAGTGCATGGCGAGCGCATGATCAAGGGCACCTTCGACCCTGGCTTCCGCATCAGCCTGCACCAGAAGGACCTGAACCTGGCCCTGCAAGGCGCCAAGGAGCTGAACATCAACCTGCCGAACACCGCTAACGCCCAGCAAGTGTTCAGCACCTGCGCCGCCATCGGTGGCAGCAATTGGGACCATTCGGCGCTGATCAAGGGCCTGGAACACATGGCGAACTTTTCGATTCGCGATCGGTAAACGTCCCCCCTTTTGTGGGACCCGCGACTCAGGGAATGCGGTATATCCGTTACACCGAGCTGACTTCATCGCGGGCAAGCCCGCTCCTACAGTGAATGGTGTGGGAGCGAGCCTGCTCGCGATGGGACAACTCGGTCCCACTGACATCTTGAACTGCCATGCCTGCCAATCACTTCAACACCCACTGCCCCGACTGGGCCGAAGCCTTGCTCAATGGGTTCAGTCAGATATTCCTCCAGCGCCATCCGTTCTGCGGCCTTTTGTGCCTGAGCGCGATCCTGTTCACCGCCCCTGCTTTATTGGGCGGCGCCCTGCTCGGAGGCGTGGCTGGCTTGCTCACCGCACAACGACGCAACTACGCCAAGGCTGACCGCCAGGCTGGCTTGTTCAGCTACAACGGCGTGTTGCTCGGCCTGTTGCTGAGCCTGCATTACCCCTGGTCGCCGATGATGCCGCTGCTGATCCTGGCAGCCGGCGGCTTGAGTGCGATGCTGACCCAGCAGTGGCTCAAGCGAATTCGCGTCAATCAAGGCATGCCCCTCTACACCGCGCCGTTCGTGGGGCTTGGCTGGCTGTTGCTGAGTTTTGCCGCGCCTTCAATGACCCCTCCGCTGATCGAGTTGAACACGGCGAATCTGGCTGCCTCCCCGTTCAGGGCGCTCGGTCAGGTGATGTTCCTCGAGCATCCGCTGGCGGGGGCGATGATTGCCGCCGGTTTGCTGATCGCCAATCGCCGGGCCTTCTGTTGGGCGCTGATGGCCTCGATGCTCGGTCTGGCTTCCAACCTGCTGCACCATGAAACCCACACCGCGCTGCTGGGACTGGGCGGCTACAACGCGGTGCTGGCCGCGCTCGCATTCAGCACGCAGCGCCGGCAACCCTGGCTGCCACTGCTGGGCATTGCCCTGGCATTGCTGTTGACCCCTCTGTTCGCTGCCGTTGGCCTGGCGACACTGACCGCCCCGTTCATCCTCGCCTGCTGGCTGATCCGCGCGGGCCTTCGAATGATCGGTACCCATATGCCCGATGGCACACCTTGCGCTCACAGCGACAATCAACCTAGGCTGCGCTGATCTTCGATTCAGGCGTTATCCATGGACAGCAGCAAGAACTGGCGTGAACAGCTCTACATAATGATTTTCCAGACCGACACCCGGGCCGGTCGGCGTTTCGACGGCATTTTGCTGTTGATCATCCTCAGCAGCCTGGTGATTGTGATGCTCGACAGCATCGACACCGTCCACAAGAACTACGCCGATGTGCTGGCGTATATCGAGTGGGGCTTCACGGCGATCTTTCTCGGTGAGTACATCCTGCGTCTGTACTGCTCGCCCAAGCCGATGCGCTACGCCTTCAGCTTCTACGGGCTGGTGGACCTGCTGGCCATCGTGCCAGGCATCCTCGCCCTCTATTACGCCGACGCCCAGTACCTGCTGATCATCCGGATCATCCGGATGCTGCGGATATTCCGCGTGCTCAAGCTCAGCCCGTACCTCAAGCAAGCCAACTACCTGATGGCGGCGCTGCGGGGCAGCAAGCAGAAGATCGTGGTATTCCTGGTCAGCGTCTGCACCCTGGTCACGGTTTTCGGCACCTTGATGTACGTGATCGAAGGCCCGGAGCATGGCTTCACCAGCATTCCGAAGGGTATTTACTGGGCTATCGTGACCCTGACCACCGTGGGCTTCGGCGATATCGTGCCGAAGACCCCATTGGGCCAGGTGATCTCGTCCCTGGTGATGATCACGGGTTACTCGATCATCGCCGTACCGACCGGGATCTTCACCGCCGAACTGGCCAACGCCCTGCGTGGCGAACAACTGCAGCACGATTGCCCGGTTTGCAAGAAAAACAGCCACGAACACGGCGCTGCGTTCTGTTCACGCTGCGGCAACGCGCTGTTCAAGAAACTGGAATAAGCAAAGTGCTTTTTAATCTTTAAGGGCCTATGCCCGCCCGGTTATAGTCGCTGGCAAAATGCCTCACCTTTAATCTCGAACAAGGAATGCGCAGTGAAAAAACTCTTTGGCGCCTCACTTCTGGCCGCAGGCCTGGCCCTGACCAGCGTGGCTCAGGCCGCACCGACCCTGCTCAACGTGTCCTACGACGTGATGCGCGATTTCTACAAGGACTACAACACTGCGTTCCAGAAACACTGGCAAGCCGAACACCAGGAAAACATCACCATCCAGATGTCGTTCGGCGGTTCCAGCAAACAGGCACGTTCGGTCATCGACGGCCTGCCGGCTGACGTCATCACCATGAACATGGCCACCGACATCAACGCCCTGGCGGACAACGGCAAACTGGTTCCGGATAACTGGGTCACGCGCCTGCCGAACAACAGCGCGCCCTTCACCTCGGCCACCGTGTTCATCGTGCGCAAAGGCAACCCGAAAGCCCTCAAAGACTGGCCTGACCTGCTCAAGGACGGCGTGCAAGTGATAGTGCCGAACCCGAAAACCTCGGGTAACGGCCGCTACACCTACCTGTCCGCCTGGGGCTACGTGCTGAAAAACGGCGGCGACGAGAACAAGGCCAAGGCGTTCGTAGGCAAGCTGTTCAAACAGGCGCCGGTGCTCGACACCGGTGGCCGCGCCGCCACCACGACATTCATGACCAACCAGATCGGCGACGTGCTGGTGACCTTCGAGAACGAAGCGGAAATGATTGCCCGCGAGTTCGGTCGCGACCAGTTCGAAGTCATCTACCCGAGCGTGTCCGCCGAAGCCGAGCCACCGGTGTCGGTGGTCGACAAAGTCGTCGAGAAAAAAGGCTCCCGCGCCGCTGCCGAGGAATATTTGAAGTACCTGTGGTCGCCTGAAGGCCAGGAAATTGCCGCCGCCAACTACCTGCGTCCGCGCGACCCGGCGGTACTGGCCAAGTACACCGATCGCTTCCCGAAAGTCGACTTCCTGTCCGTGGAAAAAACCTTCGGCGACTGGCGCACCGTGCAGAAAACCCACTTCAATGACGGCGGGATTTTCGACCAGATCTACACGCAGTAATCTGGAACCATGAAAAAAGGCGACCTTTCAAGGTCGCCTTTTTTTGTCGGTTTATCACCCGACGAGGCTGCCGACGCCCGACCGTCTTACAGTACGGGGTTGATGTAGGGTCCGCCTGTGAACTGGATAAACAACCGACGATACTCTTCATTTTCCGGGTCAATGATCAAGGCCTGACGCAAAAACTCGATGCCCTCCCGGATATTGTCCAACTGGCAGTTGAGGGCAAACGCCAGGTACAGGAAGTGGGCATTGAAGAAGTCGAACGACAAGGCGACCTTGACCATGTGCAGCGCCTTGCCCAGCTCTTGTGCCGTCAGGTGTGCATTGAACACTTCATTGAACTGCTTGATGTCCTTGTAGACCAGAGCGGACAACCCGACCTGCTTCCTGAGCACCACGGTGTGACCGTTCCCGACCTTGGAATCCGTCTCTTCAACGCATTCGATCAGCCAGTGGCCCAACCCGACGGAGTTCATCAGGTTGATCGCTCGGATCATGCTTTGCAGAGAGAACACCAGATAATGACAGCGCCACGTATCGGTGGGTACGGAGTCCATGTCGACACGCTTTTCATAGGTGTCGATCATTTGATCCAGGGAGGTCAACGCACGCGGTCGATCGGTAGGTTCGGCGGTGCGTTTCGGGAAAATGCAGAAGAACACGCCACCGTCCCTTACCACTCGCGACGATTCGACATAGGCCGCGAACAGGTTGGGGACATGCTCGATCACATGGGAGTTGATCAGGTAATCGAAGGTGTCGTCAGCGAAAGGTATCGCCAGGAAGTCGCCCAGCGCGTCGACCCTGGCGGAGGCTACGTTATAGTTCGCTTGCTCTTTCTTGTAATGACCGTAGTCCACCAGGTCCTGCGGATACAGGAAGGACTCGCCATCGGAAGGCCCCAGGTTGATGCAGTCCGGCAGGTAAAAGGCGTTGTGCGCGGCGGCACCGACCTCCAGACCTGAGCCCTGACAATACTTGCTGGCCAAAGCCATGCCCTGCACACTCATATCGACTCCAAATCCCTGGGAGACGGCTCCAGGCAGCATCTGAAAAAAACCGGGAAATCGTATCCACGTTCAAAGGCTATCGGCAAGCGGGAAAAAACATTGAGCACTATCAGCCCGACCCCACTTCCGCCACTTCGATCAGTCGCTTAGGCTGCGCGCCTTTCATTTGCTCAACGAGACACCTCATGACCCCAGCGAACCGGGTGCCCAATAGCGCCGCGACAATGACCCAAGGCATGGTGCTGCTGTTTGCCTTCTGCTGCGGCGCCATCGTCGCCAACATCTACTATGCGCAACCGATCATCGACCTGATCGCGCCGGACGTCGGCCTGAGCAGCACCCTGGCCAGCCTGATCGTGTCGCTGACCCAGATCGGCTATGCGTTGGGCCTGTTTTTCCTGGTGCCGCTGGGCGATCTGCTGGAGAACCGCCGGTTGATGATCATCACCACGGTGGTGGCCATCGCCAGCCTGTTGGGCGCTGCGTTCACCGATCAACCGAACGTGTTCCTGTTGATCTCGTTGCTGGTGGGGTTCAGCTCGGTGTCGGTGCAGATCCTGATTCCGCTGGCAGCGCATCTGGCGCCGGAAGAGACACGCGGCCGGGTCGTCGGCGGCATCATGGGCGGTCTGCTGTTGGGGATTCTGCTGGCGCGACCGGTGTCCAGTGTCGTGGCCGACCATTTTGGCTGGCGCGCGATGTTTGTGATCGCGGCGCTGTTGATGGCGGCGATCAGCATCGTGCTCGCCCTGACCATACCCAAGCGCCAGCCCGATCACAGTGCCTCTTATGGCCAGTTGCTAGGTTCGCTGTGGACACTGCTGCGACAACAGCCGGTCCTGCGCCAGCGGGCGTTTTATCAGGGCTGCATGTTCGCAACGTTCAGCCTGTTCTGGACCGCCGTACCGCTGGAACTGGCACGCAGTCATGGTCTGTCGCAAACCCAGATCGCGATCTTCGCCCTGGTGGGCGCCATCGGTGCCATCGCCGCGCCGATTGCCGGTCGCCTGGCCGACGCCGGGTACACCCGCATCGCTTCGTTGCTCGCCTTGCTGTTCGCCAGCCTGAGCTTCCTGCCCGCCTTCATCCATCCGGTCTACAGCGTCATCGGCCTGGCGGTCACCGGCGTGGTTCTGGATTTCTGCGTGCAGATGAACATGGTCCTGGGCCAGCGCGCGGTCTACGCCCTGGACGCCCAAAGCCGCAGTCGCCTGAACGCGCTGTACATGACCAGCATTTTCATCGGTGGCGCGTTCGGCTCCTCGGTGGCCAGTGCGGTGTACGAGCACGGTGGCTGGTTGTGGATCGTGATCGTGGGCAGCACCTTTCCACTGTTGGCATTGTTGCGTTTTTTGAGTGTTTCACAGAAGGCTTCGTTGGCGTCGGCATAGCGCAGCAAAAGCTCACGAGCAGGTCTGCTGATATCTCTGTTGACTCTGTCGACCTCTTCGCGGGCAAGCCCGCCAGCGCCATCAGCGGCAAACCGGTCTCGCTCCCACTTTCCGGTATTCAACAGGCACAAAAAAGGCGACCCGGAGGTCGCCTTTTCCTATTGCCCGAATTGCCGTCCCAGGCCACCCGGTACGCCGTGGATATCGGTATCTTCCCACGGCCCGCTGGGGCTGATCGAGCGGCTCCAGCCGTTGTTCCAGCGGTAATAGGTGCGCTGGCGATAGAAGGTGTTGGGCTGGTCATCCAGCACATACACGCCCATCTTCTGGTCCCAGTGGCTGTTGCCACCCGGCGGTGGCGCGAAGCTGGCGGAGGTACGTGGCAGCGGTTTGGCCGGTTTGGCGGGCACGCTCGGCTTGCCGGGCGCCGGGCTTGTCGAAGGCGTCGGGCTGGGCTGCGCGGGCGGAATCGGCGGCAGCGGTGTCGGCTCGGGTCGCTGGACCGCACACGCGCTTAACCCCAACACCAGACTGAGGAGAGTGATACGTGCGATAGCGGTCATGGCGGCTTTCCTGTTATTGGTCCGGGCTGTCGATGGTCAGTTTTTGCGCGGCGGTGGTGCTGCTGGCCAGAGGCTGGCTGCGACCGACCCATTCACCGGCAGCCGGTTGACCGGCGCGGGAGATGCGCGCAACCAGTTGGACTTCAGGGAAGTTGGACAGTTTCAACTGCGGCATCATTGCATCGGCATCGCCCAGCTCCACCGTCGCCGGCAAATCGGCCACGGTCAGGCGTTTGGCGGCCAGCGGTGCCGGGGGGCCGGAAACGGCGCGGGCGAAAATGAACACCGTGTCGCCCGGCTGAACCTTGGCCTTGAGTTCCGGTGCCAGATCGACGCTGACCTTGAGCAGCGCCGCCTTCGTGGCGACGGCAGCCTGGGCGACTTTGCCGCCACTGGCTTCGAGTTTTTCCGTGGCCCGGTCAATGCCGCCCTGCAGCGCAGCGCGGGAATTATCTTCCGGCGGCAATTGCGTCAGCAGGCGCGTCCAATAGTCGATGGCGTCCTGATAACGCGCACTCTCGAACGCGGCGATGCCCAGCAAGCCGAGGCTGGTCACCTCTTTCGGGTCGGCCTTCAACGCTTCATCGGTCAGGGCCTGGACCTTGTCCGACCATTTTTTGCCATCGGCGAAATACTGAGCCTGGGCCCACTGCCCCAACAGTTCGGGCTGACGTCCAGCCAGATTGACCGTGCGCTCGAAGATCTTCGCCGCGTCGGCAGGACGATCCTGCGCCATGTAGGTCCGCCCGAGGAAATACAGGCCTTCGGCCGAATCCGGTTGAGCGGCGACGGCGCGCTCCAGGCGCAGGGTCATTTCTTCCATCGATTGCGGCGCCTGGGCGAACTCACGGGTCAGTTCGACCTTGTCGCTGGCACCGAAATGCAGGTAAAGCCCCAGACCCAGCAGTGGCACGAGGACGGCAGCCAGCAGCGGTAACGTCTTGCCCAGGCGCGACACCCGCGACGCATCGGCGCCTTCGGTGTCGGCCAGCAGCTCACGCGCTGCTTCGGCACGGCCGCTGTCCATTTGCGCGTTATCGAGAACACCCTCCTGCTGCTGGGTCTGCAACTCGGCCACGCGCTCCTGATACAGCGCAACGTTCAGGGCAGTACGATCCTCTTCAAGCTGGGCCCGACGGCCGCGCAGAACGGGGATCAGCAGAAAACTCAGGGCAACCAGTAGCAGCAGACCTGCAGCGAGCCAGAAATCAATCATTCTTGGTTTTTATCCAACAGTTGGTCGAGGCGCTCACGCTCTTCAGAGGAAAGCTCGGTCCGGTTCTCGGCACGTTGTTGCACGCGCCGGCGGCGGACGATCACGGCGATGACCACCACGCCGCCCAGCAACAGGCCGGCCGGGCCAAACCAGAGCAACGCGGTCTTGGCCGTCAGGGCCGGTTTGTAACGGACGAAATCACCGTAGCGATCGACCATGAAGTCGATGATCTGCTGGTTGTCCTTGCCCTCGCCCAGCATGCGGAAGATTTCCTTGCGCAGGTCGGCGGCGATCGGTGCGTTGGAATCGGCGATGTCCTGATTCTGGCACTTGGGGCAACGCAGCTCTTTGGTCAGCTCGCGAAAACGCTCGCGATCGGCTTCCCTGGCGAACTCGTAGGTGTCGATGGCGGCGTGGGCCACGCCCGCGATGCTCAAGCCCAGAATGGCGGCGGCAATCCAGCGCTTCATGGCTTGGCCTCGTCGACCAGGGCCTGGTACTTGGCCGCCAGTTTTTCGCGCCAGACCTGCTCATCGATCACGCCGACGAACTTGTCGCGAATGATCCCTTTGGCGTCGATGAAGAAGGTTTCCGGCGCGCCGTACACGCCCAGGTTCAGGCCCAGGGTGCCCTCGTCATCGCGGATGTCCAGTTGATACGGGTTGTGGAACTCCGCCAGCCACTTCAAGGCGTCGGCGTTGACGTCCTTGTAGTTGATGCCGTAGATCACCACGCCCTTCTCGGCCAGTTTGTTGAGCACCGGGTGTTCGACCCGGCAGGAAATGCACCAGGTGCCCCACACGTTGACCAGCGCCGGCTTGCCGAGGATGTCGGCCTTGGTCAGGGTCCTGTCGCCCTGCACCGCTGGCAGCGAGAACTCGGGAAACGGCTTGCCGATCATCGCCGAAGGCAACTCGGCCGGGTCCAGGTACAACCCGCGATACAGGAAAACAGCGACCACCAGAAAAATCGCCAGTGGCAACAGCATCAACCAACGTTTCATGCAGTGGCTCCACTCATGCCCAATGCTTCGCGCACGCGGCTTTTTACCTTGACCCTGTAACGCCGATCCAACGCGGCCAGCACGCCCCCCAGGCCGGTGAGCAAACCGCCGAACCAGATCCAGCGCACGAATGGCTTGACGTGGACCCGCACCGCCCAGGCGCCGTCGCCCAGAGGTTCGCCGAGGGCGACGTACAGGTCACGGGTGAACCCGGCGTCGATCCCGGCCTCGGTCATCACCGAGTTCTGCACGGTGTAGAGGCGTTTTTCCGGGTGCAGCACGCTGACTTCCTTGCCGTCGCGGATCACCCGCACGGTGCCCTTGTCGGAGGTGAAGTTCGGGCCTTCGAAGTGTTTGGCGCCTTCGAAGAGGAACTGATAACCCCCCAGCTCCATCGATTCGCCCGGTGCCAGGCGCAGGTCGCGCTCGGCGCTGTTCTGGCTCGACAGCACGACGCCCAGCGCGCACACGGCGATCCCCAGGTGCGCCACCTGCATGCCCCAATAACTGCGGGTCAGGGTCGGCAGACCCTTGATCAGGCCCTTGTGGCGCGTCTTGTCGAAGACGTCGCGTACCCCGGCCAGCAATACCCACGCGGCGAGCATGAAGGTCGCGATCACCGCCCAGTTGAAATCGCCGTAAGCGACGCCCGCCACCACGGCCAGCGTGGCGCTGCCGAGCAACACCGGGGTCAGCATGCCGACCAGCCATTTGACCGGGGTGTCTTTCCAGCGCACCAGCACGCCGACCGCCATCACCACCATCAACACGGCCATCAGGGGAATGAACAGCGCGTTGAAGTAAGGCGGGCCAACGGACAGCTTGGCACCGGTCATCGCATCGAGGATCAACGGGTACAGGGTGCCCAGCAGAATCATCGACGCGGCCACCACCAGCACCAGGTTGTTGCCCAGCAACAGGGTTTCCCGGGACCAGAGGTTGAAGCCGACCTGGCTCTTGACCACCGGTGCGCGCAGGGCGAACAGCGTCAGCGAACCACCGACCACACACAGCAGGAACATCAGGATGAACACGCCGCGCTCAGGGTCGGAGGCAAACGCATGGACCGAGGTCAGTACGCCGGAGCGCACCAGGAACGTACCCAGCAGGCTCAGCGAGAATGCAGCGATGGCCAGCAACACGGTCCAGCTCTTGAACACGCCGCGTTTTTCGGTGACCGCCAGCGAGTGAATCAGCGCGGTGCCCACCAGCCATGGCATGAACGAGGCGTTTTCCACCGGGTCCCAGAACCACCAGCCGCCCCAGCCGAGTTCGTAATAGGCCCACCAGGACCCGAGCGTGATGCCGATGCCGAGAAAGGCCCAGGCGACGATGGTCCACGGACGCGACCAGCGCGCCCAGGCGGCATCGAGACGACCGCCGAGCAAGGCGGCGATGGCAAAGGCAAACGCCACGGAGAACCCGACATAGCCCATGTACAGCATCGGCGGATGCACGATCAGGCCGATGTCCTGCAGCAACGGATTGAGGTCACGGCCGTCGGCAGGGATCTGCGGCAGGATGCGCGAGAACGGGTTGGAAGTCAGGATCAGGAACAGCAGGAACCCGCTGCTGATCATGCCCATCACCGCCAGCACCCGTGCCAGCATCACCTGCGGCAACTGCCGGGAGAAGACCGAGACCGCAAAGGTCCAGCCGCCCAGGATAAATGCCCACAGCAACAACGAACCTTCGTGCGCGCCCCACACGGCGCTGAATTTGTAGTACCACGGCAACGCACTGTTGGAGTTGCTGGCCACGTAGGCGACCGAGAAGTCGTCGACCATGAAGGCGTAGGTCAGGCAGCCGAAGGCAAACGCCAGGAAGGCGAACTGGCCCCAGGCAGCCGGCTGGGCCAGGCTCATCCACAGGCGGTCACCGCGCCAGGCGCCGAGCAACGGCACCACGGCCTGAAACAACGCAAAACACAGGGCCAGGATCATCGCCAGATGCCCCAGCTCCGGGATAAAAAGACCGGAAGTCATCGATCAACCCTCCTTCACGGGCGTGGGCGCAGATTGACCGCTTTCTTTCAAAGCCTTGGTCACTTCGGGCGGCATGTATTTTTCATCGTGCTTGGCGAGCACTTCGTCGGCCACCACCACGCCCTCGGCGTTGAGCTTGCCCAGGGCGACGATGCCCTGCCCTTCGCGAAACAGGTCCGGCAGGATGCCGCGGTAGCTGACGGTCACGGATTTCTTGAAGTCGGTGACCACGAATTTCACGTCCAGCGAATCGCCGGAACGTTGCAGTGATCCTTGCTCGACCATGCCACCGGCACGGATGCGCGTGTCCAGCGGCGCTTCGCCATTGGCAATCTGGGTCGGCGTGTAAAACAGGTTGATGTTCTCTTGCAGGGCACTCAGGGCCAGCCCGACGGCGGCGCCGACACCGACCAGAATCGCGAGAATGATGATAAGACGCTTTTTGCGCAGCGGATTCACTTGCCGTTCTCCCGGCGCAAACGACGCGCCTCTTGTTGCAGATACCGCTTGCGGGCCAGGACCGGCGCCGCCACGTTCAGAACCAGCACCGCCAGGCAGATGCCATAGGCCGACCAGACATACAGGCCATGATGGCCCATGGCGAGAAAATCGCCGAATGAAGCAAAACTCATCGAGCGGCCTCCAGGCTGTTCTGCACTTCCGCCTTGACCCAACTGGCGCGGGCCTCGCGCTTGAGCACTTCAAGGCGCATGCGCAACAACAGCACCGCGCCGAAGAAGCAGTAGAAGCCCAGCACCATCAGCAGCAGTGGCAGCCACATCTCGGCCGGCATTGCCGGCTTTTCCGTGAGGGTGAAGGTCGCGCCCTGGTGCAGGGTGTTCCACCACTCCACCGAGTACTTGATGATCGGGATATTGATCACGCCGACAATCGCCAGCACGGCGCAGGCCTTGGCCGCACTGTCACGATTACTGATGGCGTTGCCCAGTGCAATGAGACCGAAGTACAGGAACAGCAGGATCAGCATCGACGTAAGTCGCGCATCCCAGACCCACCACGAGCCCCAGGTCGGCTTGCCCCAGATCGCGCCGGTGACCAGCGCCACGGCGGTCATCCAGGCACCGATGGGCGCCGCGCATTGCAGGGCGACATCAGCCAGTTTCATTTTCCACACCAGCCCGACGATGCCGCACACCGCGAGCATCACGTAGCAGGACTGGGCCAGCAACGCAGTGGGCACGTGGATATAGATGATGCGAAAGCTGTTGCCTTGCTGGTAGTCCGGTGGCGCGAAGGCCAGGCCCCAGACGGCGCCGACGCCTATCAGCAGCAATGCAGCGACGCTGAGCCAGGGCAACAGCTTGCCGCTGATGCCATAGAACCACTTGGGTGAGCCGAGCTTGTGAAACCAGGTCCAGTTCATTGCTGTTTCCATCACGGTTGCCACGCGTCATCACGAGCGGCGCTGGGTCATTCTTCAGTCAAAAGAAGTGATCAAAATTTGATCAGACCTCATTATTATTCGCCGACGCTGATCTTCAGGCCAGCAGCGATTGCAAAGGGTGTCAGGGTTATCGCCAGGGCGGTCAGGCTACCCAGCCACAGCAGATAACCGGTCGCCGGCATACCCATCAGGGCCGCCTGCAAGGCGCCACTGCCAAGAATCAACACCGGGATATACAGCGGCAGGATCAGCAGCGCCAGCAACAGGCCACCGCGCTTCAACCCTACCGTCAGCGCTGCACCCACCGCACCGAGCAGGCTCAGCACCGGTGTACCCAGCAACAGGGAAAGCAGCAACACCGGTAGACAGGCGGTCGGCAAGCCGAGCATCAATGCCAGCAGCGGAGCGAGCAAAACCAGGGCCAGGCCGGAGAAGACCCAGTGTGCCAGTACCTTGGCCAAAACCAGAAGAGGCAGAGGGTGCGACGAAAGGACCCACTGCTCGAGGGAACCGTCCTCGAAATCACTGCGGAAAAGCCCGTCCAGCGAGAGCAGAACCGATAAAAGGGCCGCGACCCAGACCAGTCCCGGAGACAAGGTTTGCAACAATTGAGACTCGGGACCGACGGCCAGCGGGAACAGCGCCACCACGATCGCGAAGAACACCAGTGGATTGGCCAGCTCCGCAGGACGGCGGAACAACAAACGCGCCTCACGGGCGACCAGCAGACCGAACACACTCATGCTGCCCAATTCCCCAGGTCAATGTCGCGATACCCGGCCGGCATGCGGCTCAACGTGTGGTGCGTGGTCAGCATCACCATGCCGCCGCGTTCGCAGTGGCCGGCCAGATGAGATTCGAGTTGCGCCACGCCTTGCTTGTCCAGCGCGGTGAACGGCTCGTCCAGGATCCACAACGGCGGACTGTCGAGGTACAACCGCGCCAGCGCCACGCGGCGTTGCTGGCCGGCGGACAGGGTGTGACAGGGAACGTCCTCGAAGCCGCGCAGTCCGACGGATTCGAGCGCGCTCCAGATCGCCTCATGGCTGGCCGGGTGATGCAGGGCGCAGAGCCAACTGAGGTTTTCCTCCGGCGTCAGCAGGTCCTTGATGCCGGCGGCATGCCCGATCCACAACAGATTGCGTGCCAGTTCGTTGCGCTGTTCGTTGAGCGGCTGGCCGTTGAGCAGGATCTGCCCGGCCGTCGGCTGCATCAGACCGGACAGCAAGCGCAACAGGCTGGTCTTGCCGCTGCCGTTGGGGCCGCTGATTTGCACCATTTCGCCACTGGCCAGTCTCAAATCGAGATTTTCGAACAGCAGTCGAAGGTCTCGCTCACAGGCGAGTGCGACGGTTTGCAGGACTGGACTGGTCAAGAGATCACGGGCCTTCAGGGTTCAAGTCGGCAGCGCAGCGGCCGCTAAAGGGGTGCAGCATAGTCGCAATGGCAGCCTGTTCTAGAGAGCTGCGTCAAACAATTGCAATGTTTTTGCCACTCTGCGAAAGACGGGCGGCATTATACATGCGATGCCCTACTCTAATGAGGGCTATTTCTTCAGGTTGTGACCGCGTATGACAGGCGAAATGAACATCCTCCCGCTCCCGCAGCCCACACCCGCGACCTCACGGCCGCTGGTGGTCAGCGGGGACCTGCTCAAGTTGCTGACACCCATGGAAGGCCTGATCACGCCCGGCCAGTCCGCCAAGGCTGAAGTGCTGTCGCTGAAGCAGGCTGATCAGACCTTCCAGTTGCTGCTCAAGGTCACCCTCGAAAGCGGCCGCCAGACCACGGTCCAGGCCACCAGCGGCCAACCGCTGCCCCAAGGCACCCACCTGGCGATCACCCAGCCTTCGGCGGGCAACCTGGCCGTGACGGTGCAACAGGCGATCGCTTCCAGCGTCGCCGCCCTCACCCGCATCGACACCGCACAACTGCCGGTGGGCACGCTGCTGCAAGGCAAGGTGCTGACGTCCCAGGTGCTGCCGCAAGTGCCGGGCCAGCCGACGGTCTTTCGCTCGCTGGTGAGCCTGCTCAATACCGCGTTGAGCGGCAAGACGCTGACCCTGGACAGCCCGACGCCCCTGCGCATCGGCACCTTGCTCAGCGCCCAGGTGCAAGACACCCAGACCCTGAAATTCGTGCCGCTGAGCAGCCGTCAGGAACAACTGGCGGTCGCCCAGCAACTGGCCAGCCAACAGAGCCGCCAAGGCTCGCTGGACGGACTGCTGAAATTACTGCAGAACCTGCCGGCGACCGACCAGACCTCCAGCGACCTGCGGGCAGCGGCGAGCAGGTTGCTCGCCGGCCTGCCGGACGTTCAGCAGTTGAGCACGCCCAAGGGCCTGGCGCTGGCCCTGGCCAACAGTGGCGCCTTCCTCGAGTCTAAGCTGCTGGGTGGACAGAATCCGGCACAGGCGCCGGACATGAAAGCTGACCTGCTCAGGCTGATTGCCCAAGTGACCCAGGGGTTGCCGGCCAATACCAATCTCGGCGCGATCCTTGCGGCGAACACCCTCGCCCAGGCCATGCCGAGTTTCGTGCGCAATGCCCTCGGCATGCTCGGGCAGGTCAGCGCCAAACCCTCGCCCACCGGTTTTCCGCTCCCGGAGCGGCTGTTGCAGAGCGCCGAAGGCGAAGACGATCTCGAACACCTGCTGCGCTTGGCTGCCGCAGCGGTTTCTCGCCTGCAAAGCCACCAGTTGTCGAGCCTGGAGCAGACCGGCGTGACCAGCGACGGTCGCCTGATGAGCACCTGGCAGCTGGAAATCCCGATGCGCAACTTGCAGGACATCGTGCCCCTGCAGGTCAAGTTTCAGCGCGAGGAAGCACCGGAGAAGGAACAGCCCCAGGAGCGCCGCGACGAACCCAAACAGCAATTGTGGCGCGTCGATCTGGCGTTCGACATGGAACCGCTGGGCCCGCTGCAGATCCAGGCGCAACTGATTCAGGGCAGCCTGTCGAGCCAGTTGTGGGCCGAACGGCCCTACACGGCGAGCCTGATCGAAAGCAACCTGGCCGCCCTTCGCCAACGCCTGCTGGACTCGGGCCTGAACGTGGGCGACCTCGATTGCCACCAGGGCAAACCGCCCCAAGGTCCGCAAACCCGTCTCGAACAACGCTGGGTCGACGAAACCGCATGAACAACACCAATGCCCCACGCCAGGCCATCGCACTCAAATACGACGGTAGCCACGCACCGACCCTGACCGCCAAGGGCGACGAGGAACTGGCCGAAGAAATCCTGCGGATCGCCCGCGACTACGAAGTACCGATCTATGAAAACGCCGAGCTGGTGAGACTGCTGGCGCGCATGGAGCTGGGAGACAGTATTCCGGAGGAGCTGTACCGCACGATCGCCGAGATCATTGCGTTTGCCTGGAACCTGAAGGGCAAGTTCCCGCAGGGTCAGGACCCGAATGCGCCGATGGTCGAGAAGGATGTGACCGACCGTGGGGATGACTATTAGGCCTTTGTAGGAGCGAGCATGCTCGCGATGGACGCCAGAACACCGCGGTGCATCAGGCAGCCAACGTTATCGTTCACGTCCATCGCGAGCATGCTCGCTCCTACAGGAAGCAGACGACTAGCTCTTGTGCAACTTGCTCATCAACTCCGCCTCAGCCTGGGTCAAACCGCAGGCCTGGGTCAGTTCATCGATGCTTGCGCCCATTCCGACCAGTCGCGCCGCCTGGGCAAACGACAGGCTTGAAGGGTCGCGCTGTTCCAGTTGAGCCAGCTTGTCCGGCAACGGAGCGACCACCGCGCGCAATTCGTGCAGGTCTTGCCCCATGCGCACAGTGCCGCTCTGGTAGTTGTCCACCAGCCTGGCCAGTTCCTTGATGCGTTGATCACGCAACGCATCGCCTTGGGCCTGTTGCGCGGCGATCTGCCGCTGACCCCGAATGTACGCCAGGAACATCGCCAGCGTGCCTGCCCAGAACAGGAACAGGACAATCACCGCAACCTCGAGAATCAATCAGATATTCTCCAGTTCCGACCATTCCTCTTCGCTCATCATCTTGTCCAGCTCGACCAGGATCAGCAGTTCGTTGTTCTTGTTGCAGACGCCCTGAATGAACTTGGCAGACTCTTCGTTACCCACGTTCGGCGCAGTTTCGATTTCCGACTGACGCAGGTAAACCACTTCGGCCACGCTGTCGACCATGATACCGACCACTTGCTTGTCGGCTTCGATGATGACGATCCGGGTGTTGTCGCTGATCTCGGCATTCATCAGGCCGAAACGCTGGCGAGTGTCGATCACGGTGACCACGTTGCCGCGCAGGTTGATGATGCCCAGCACGTAGCTTGGGGCACCCGGAACCGGAGCGATCTCGGTGTAACGCAGGACTTCCTGAACGCGCATCACGTTGATGCCGTAGGTCTCATTGTCCAGCTTGAAGGTTACCCATTGCAGGATCGGATCTTCGGAACCCTTTGCAGACGACGCCTTATCATTCATACCCTGACCCCTCGAAAAACCGCCCTGGCGGTGTGTGTTCGGTGCGATGGCAACTCATTTGCCCCGCGTGTTTTTTATGTTGGCTTGTGGACCGGCTTGCTGCCGCCCAGGTGTTTTGCGCCGCCACTGGCAATCAGCTCGGCCAGCGCGGCCACGTCGAGCAACGCACACATGTGTTCAATGACCGTGCCAGCCAGCCACGGTCGTTGGCCACGCTGGGTGCGCCATTTGATTTCGTTCGGGTCCAGGCGCAACGAGCGACTGACCTGATGCACCGCCAGCCCCCACTCGTAGCCCTGTACCGAAATGACGTATTGCAGGCCCTGGCGGAAATCATCGCGATAGCGGTCGGGCATGACCCAGCGCGCGGTATCGAGCACCTTCAGGTTGCCGGCCTGGCTCGGCAGGATCCCGAGAAACCATTCCGGCTGACCGAACAACGGCGTCAGCTCCTGGCCGGCCAGTGAATAAATCGAGCCCAGGCACACCAGCGGCACGGCGAGGGTCAGCCCGGCGACATCGAACAACAGGCATTCGAACGCGTCGGCAGCCCAGGCGGGACGACCATCGGTTTCTACCGGTGGCGGCGTGTTGCCAGGAGGCAGATGGACCTCGACGATCGGCGGCACCAGCGCTTGCAGCAACGGTGCGATGGTCGACACCGGAGCCAGGACCGGGGCCGGTCCATCGATCAGCGCCACGGGCGCTTTCACCACAGGCGCAGCGACCGGTGCTGCAACGGGAGCCGCAACAGGCGCCGCTTCCTGCGGCGACTTCTGCGCGTCCCGGGCCTGCTCTTCCAGCACCGCTGCCTGGAACTCGTCGAGGGCCGCTTCGACCTCGATCACCTCGGCAATCGTTTCGATTTCCGCTGGCGCCTCTTCGGTCGCGTCCATCAGCAAGTTGTCCAGATAGGACTGAAGTGCAAGCTGCGGACGGGACGTGATTTTTACCGGACGATTCATCTCACGCCACCTGCGCAACGGATTGCTGCGCGAGCAAATGCTTGAGCAGGGCACGATAGGCCAGCACCCCACGGCTCTTGCCGTCGAATTGCGAAGGAGTGA
This sequence comes from Pseudomonas fluorescens, assembly GCF_041354075.1. Classification (GTDB taxonomy): domain Bacteria; phylum Pseudomonadota; class Gammaproteobacteria; order Pseudomonadales; family Pseudomonadaceae; genus Aquipseudomonas; species Aquipseudomonas fluorescens_CE. Next base: position 168,312 of record NZ_JARZGC010000004.1, read on the forward strand.
CACCGGCACGGCTGGCGTCACGCAAGCGCGTGTCGACCGGAACATAGCCCTGCCAGATTTCGTCGGGGTACTTGTCGCGCAACACCCGCAGGGTGCCGAGTGACGCTTGCGTGCGGCGGTCGAACAGCGTCGGCACGATGCTGAAGGCCAGCGGCTGCTTGCGCGAGCGGTTGACCATCGCCAGGGTATTGACCATGCGTTCCAGGCCCTTGACCGCCAGGTGCTCGGTCTGCACCGGAATCACCAGTTGCTGACTGGCCGCCAGGGCATTGACCATCAACACGCCGAGCAAGGGCGGGCTGTCGATCACCGCGTAATCGAAGTCCTGCCACAGTTGCGCGAGGCTCTTGGCGATCACCAGGCCCAGGCCACTCTGCCCCGGTGACTGGCGCTCCAGCGTCGCCAGCGCGGTGCTCGATGGCAGCAGGGAAATACTGGCATGGCTGGTGGGCAACAGCAGTTGGCCGGGCAGGCCTTGCGGCACGCTGCCCTTGTGCAGGAACAGGTCGTAGCTGCTGTGCTCCAGGCTGTCTGGATCGTAACCGAAGTAACTGGTCATCGAGCCGTGGGGGTCGAGATCGACCACGACCACGCGCTTGCCCGCCTCAGCCAGCAACCCGGCTAAAGCGATGGAGGAAGTGGTTTTACCAACACCACCCTTTTGATTGGCAACGGCCCAGACTCTCATTCGGATTGTTCCTCCCGGCCGAACCGGTCGACCGAGAAATAGCTCAACGTGTTAATACGGGTGACGGAGAATTGACGGCGCTCTCTCGTACCGGTGGTTTGACCGGTGCAGGTGCAGTTTGTGTGCCAGCACGCTTCAACGCGGCATCCGGTTGCGCATTGGCGGTCCCGGTACCGGTCAGGCTGCGTCGCACATCAAGATTGCGTGACACCACCAGCACCACTCGGCGGTTGCGCGCCCTGCCCTCTGCCGTGGCGTTGTTGGCCACCGGCTGAAATTCGCCATAACCCACCGAGGCCATCCGACCGGGGTTCACACCCTGCATCGCCAACATGCGAACGATACTCGCCGAACGCGCCGAGGACAGCTCCCAGTTGGTCGGGTACTGCGCAGTGCGAATCGGTTGATCGTCGGTGAAACCTTCGACATGAATCGGGTTGTCGAACGGTTTCAGAATCGCTGCCACCTTGTCGATGATGTTGAACGCCACGTCGCTGGGCATGGCATCGCCACTGCCGAACAGCAGGCTGGAATTGAGTTCGATCTCGACCCACAACTCGTTGCCGCGTACGGTCATCTGATTGGAGCTGATCAAGTCGCCGAACGCCGCGCTGATGTCATCGGCGATGCTCTTGAGTGGATCGCTGGCTCCGGCGATGCCCGCATCAACCTGGTCGCTGTCTTTGACCAGCGGCTTGGCCGGGGTCACGGTCTTGGGCCGCTCTTCGCCGATGGGAATGGGTTTGAGCGAGCGGTCCGCATCAGTGAACACGCCGACGAGCGCCTGGGAAATGATCTTGTACTTGCCTTCGTTGATCGAAGAAATCGAGTACATGACCACGAAAAAGGCGAACAGCAAGGTGATGAAGTCGGCGTAGGAAACCAGCCAACGTTCATGGTTCACATGCTCTTCATGACGTCTGCGACGTGACACGGCTCAATCCCCCCATCAATCCATGAAGCCCTGAAGCTTCAACTCGATGGAGCGAGGGTTTTCACCTTCGGCGATCGACAGAATACCTTCGAGCAACATTTCGCGATAACGGGACTGGCGCAGTGCCACGGATTTGAGCTTGGCCGCAATCGGCAGCAGCACCAGGTTGGCACTGGCCACGCCGTAGATGGTGGCGACGAACGCCACGGCAATGCCGCTGCCCAGATTCGCCGGGTCGGCCAGGTTGCCCATGACGTGGATCAGGCCCATGACCGCACCGATGATGCCGATGGTCGGCGCATAGCCGCCCATGCTTTCGAAGACCTTGGCGGCCTCGATGTCGCGGCTCTCCTGGGTGTAGAAGTCCACTTCCAGAATGCTGCGGATGGCTTCCGGCTCGGCGCCGTCGACCAGCAGTTGCAGGCCCTTGCGCGAGTAGCTGTCAGGTTCGGCGTCCGCCACCCCTTCCAGGCCCAGCAGACCTTCCTTGCGCGCGGTCAGGCTCCAGTTCACCACGCGGTCGATGCCGCCGGCGAGGTCGACGCGAGGCGGGAACAGGATCCAGCCGAGAATCTGCATGGCACGCTTGAAGGCGCTCATGGGCGATTGCAGCAACGCCGCGCCGATGGTTCCGCCGAGCACGATCAGTGCCGCAGGACCGTTGGCCAGAGCACCGAGGTGACCGCCCTCGAGGAAATTGCCGCCGATAATGGCGACAAACGCCATGATGATCCCGATAAGGCTGAGGACGTCCATCAGATGCACGCCTCGACCAGGTGTTTGCCAATGTCGTCCAGGCCATACACCGCGTCGGCGAGCTCAGCCTTGACGATGGCCATCGGCATGCCATAGATCACGCAGCTCGCTTCATCCTGGGCCCAGATCGAGCTGCCACCCTGCTTGAGCAGACGCGCGCCTTCGCGGCCGTCGGCGCCCATGCCGGTCAACACCACCGCCAGAACTTTGTCACCGTAGGATTTGGCGGCGGAACCGAAGGTGATATCCACGCACGGCTTGTAGTTCAGACGCTCGTCGCCCGGCAGGATTTTCACCGCGCCACGGCCATCGATCATCATCTGCTTGCCGCCCGGCGCCAGCAGGGCCAGGCCCGGACGCAGTATGTCGCCATCTTCGGCTTCCTTGACGCTGATGCGGCACAGTTTGTCCAGGCGCTCGGCGAATGCCTTGGTGAAGGCCGCCGGCATGTGCTGGATCAATACGATCGGTGCCGGGAAGCTGGCCGGCAACTGGGTCAATACCCGCTGCAGGGCAACCGGGCCGCCTGTGGACGTGCCGATGGCGACCAGTTTGTAGGCCTTGCGCTTGGGCGCCGGCGACGATGGGGCGTGTGCCGGCGCATGAGCAGGGGCACGGACCGGCGCTGCAGCCGAACGCGCAGGCGCACTGCTGCCGTAACTGCCGACGCTGGAAGGCGCAGAGGTCGGGGCTGGCGCAGGCGTTGGCGCGGGCGCGCTGTAGGCGCTGACACGTCGATTGCTGCGCGAAATGCTGAGAATCTTCTCGCACAGCAGTTGCTTGACCTTTTCGGGGTTGCGCGAGATGTCCTCGAAATTTTTCGGCAGGAAATCCACCGCACCGGCGTCCAGCGCATCCAGGGTGACCCGGGCGCCTTCATGCGTCAGCGAGGAGAACATCAACACCGGCGTCGGGCAGCGCTGCATGATGTGCCGCACCGCCGTGATGCCATCCATCATCGGCATCTCGTAGTCCATGGTGATCACGTCCGGCTTGAGGGCCAGTGCCTGATCGATCGCCTCTTTACCGTTGGTCGCCGTACCGACGACCTGGATGTTGGAGTCCGCTGAAAGAATTTCCGAGACGCGGCGGCGGAAAAAACCCGAATCGTCCACCACCAGGACCTTGACTGCCATAAACACTCCGTTAGGCGGGAGCGAGGCTAGGTCGCCCCGCTCCCCCTGAATCAAATACGCCGTGCGGCGTAACGCTTGAGCATGCTCGGAACATCGAGAATCAGCGCGATGCGGCCATCACCGGTGATGGTGGCGCCCGACATGCCCGGGGTTCCCTGGAGCATTTTGCCCAATGGCTTGATGACCACTTCTTCCTGACCCACCAGTTGATCGACGACGAAGCCGATCCGCTGGGTGCCCACCGAAAGGATCACCACATGGCCTTCGCGCTGCTCTTCGTGAGCGGCGGAGCTGACCAGCCAGCGCTTGAGGTAGAACAATGGCAGTGCCTTGTCCCGCACGATCACCACTTCCTGGCCATCCACCACGTTGGTGGTCGACAGGTCGAGGTGGAAAATCTCGTTGACGTTCACCAGCGGGAACGCAAAGGCCTGGTTGCCGAGCATGACCATCAGCGTCGGCATGATCGCCAGGGTCAACGGCACCTTGATGACGATCTTCGAGCCCTGGCCCTTGGTCGAGTAAATGTTGATCGAACCGTTGAGCTGGGAAATCTTGGTTTTCACCACGTCCATGCCTACGCCACGACCCGACACGTCGGAGATCTCGGTCTTGGTCGAGAAACCCGGGGCGAAAATCAGGTTGTAGCACTCGGTGTCGCTCAGACGATCGGCCGCATCCTTGTCCATCACCCCGCGTTTTACCGCGATGGCGCGCAGGACGTTCGGGTCCATGCCCTTGCCGTCATCGGAGATCGACAGCAGGATGTGGTCGCCTTCCTGCTCGGCGGCCAGGATGACCTTGCCACCCCGAGCCTTGCCCGAGGCTTCGCGTTCTTCCGGCGACTCGATGCCGTGGTCGACCGCGTTGCGCACCAAGTGGACCAGCGGGTCGGCCAGGGCCTCGACGAGGTTCTTGTCGAGGTCGGTTTCTTCGCCGACCAGTTCCAGGTTGATCTCTTTCTTGAGCTGGCGTGCCAGGTCGCGAACCAGGCGCGGGAAGCGCCCGAATACTTTCTTGATCGGTTGCATCCGGGTCTTCATGACCGCGGTCTGCAGGTCGGCGGTGACCACGTCGAGGTTCGACACCGCCTTGGACATGGCTTCATCGGCGCTGTTGGCACCCAGGCGCACCAGACGGTTACGCACCAGCACCAACTCGCCGACCATGTTCATGATTTCGTCGAGACGGGCGGTGTCGACCCGCACGGTGGTCTCGGCTTCGCTCGCTGGTTTTTCCGCCGGTGGCGCGGCCGCCGCACGGGCAGGTGCGGGTGCAGCAGCAGGCGTCGGAGCGGCAGCAGGCTTGGGTGTTTCAGCTTTCGGCTCGGGGGCCTTGGCGGCCGCAGCCGGGGCCTTGGCAACAGGCGTAGCGACCGAAGAGGAAGCAGCGGCACCGCCGCCCACCTCGGTGAACTTGCCTTTGCCATGCAAATCGTCGAGCAGCGCTTCGAATTCGTGATCGGTGATCAGGTCGCTGCCCGCCGCTGCGGCATTTGGCGCAGCCGCAGCCGGGACGGACGCGATGGCCGACTCCAGTGCATCGACCGCAAAATTACCCTTGCCGTGCAACTGGTCGAGCAGTGCCTCGAACTCGTCGTCGGTGATGTCGGAGCTGTCGCCCGGCTCTTTCGGCGCGGCGGCGGTCGGGGCGGCTGGCGCTGCGCCCACCGCGTCGGCGGCGAACTGGCCCTTGCCATGGAGCTGGTCAAGCAGCGACTCGAACTCGGCATCGGTGATTTCATCACTGGCCGCGTCGGACGTTGCAACGGGAGCGGCGGCCGGTGCCTCGGCCTCGGCCTTGACGGCGTTCAGCGAGTCCAGCAGTTGTTCGAATTCGTTATCGGTAATATCGCCCGACTCGGCTTGGGCGGCCGGCGCTTGTGGTTCTTCCACCACTTCAGGCGCAGGCGCAGCTTCATCGGCCGATTGCGGCTCGGCCAGACGTGCCAGGGCGGCAAGCAATTCAGGCGTGGCAGCCGTGATCGGGCTGCGGTCGCGGACTTCGCCGAACATGCTGTTCACCGAGTCCAGCGCTTCGAGAACCACGTCCATCAGTTCCGAGTCGACGCGGCGCTCACCCTTGCGCAGGATGTCGAACACGTTCTCGGCGATGTGACAGCACTCCACCAGCTCATTGAGCTGGAGGAAGCCGGCGCCCCCTTTTACAGTGTGAAAACCGCGAAAAATTGCATTGAGCAAGTCTGCATCATCCGGCCGGCTTTCCAGCTCGACCAGTTGCTCGGACAGTTGCTCTAGAATCTCGCCGGCCTCAACCAGGAAATCCTGAAGGATCTCTTCATCGGCGCCGAAGCTCATTAAGGGTGTGCTCCTACAGGTCTAAAAACCCAAAAACCTAAATGGCCTGAATCTTAAAAGCCCAGGCTGGATAACAAATCGTCCACGTCGTCCTGACCGGACACAACGTCTTCTCTTTTATCGGCATGAATCTGCGGACCTTCACCCTGAGAGAGATGTTTTTGTGGATCTTTTTCTGCAAGCATCGCTTCACGGTCGTGTTCGATGCCCGCAAAGCGGTCCACCTGACTGGCCATGAGTACGAGCTTGAGCAGGTTGGCTTCAACTTCGGTCACCAATTGCGTGACACGCTTGATCACCTGACCGGTGAGGTCCTGGTAATCCTGCGCGAGCAGGATGTCGTTGAGGTTGCTCGACACCGCCCGATTGTCCGTGCTGCTGCGTGCCAGAAAACCGTCGACACGCCGTGCCAGCTCGCGGAACTCCTCGGCCCCGACTTCGCGGCGCATGAAGCGTCCCCAGTCGGTGCTCAGCGCCTGGGCTTCATCGCCCAGGCTGTTGACCAGCGGCGTGGAGCTCTCGACCAGATCCATGGTGCGGTTGGCAGCGGCCTCTGTCAGCTTGACAACATACCCCAGGCGTTCGGTCGCATCCGTGATCTGGGACACTTCCTCGGCTTGTGGCATGTGCGGATCGATCTGGAAATTGACGATCGCGCTGTGCAACTCGCGGGTCAGCTTGCCCACTTCCTGATACAGGCCGCGGTCACGGGTCTGATTGAGCTCATGGATCAGTTGCACCGCGTCGCCGAACTTGCCTTTTTCAAGGCTTTCGACCAGTTCGACCGCATGTTTTTTCAGGGTCGACTCGAAGTCGCCCTGTGAAGATTCTTTGTGGTCCATAGCTCCCCCGTGGCGCCGTGACTCAACCGATGCGTTCGAAAATCTTCTCGATTTTTTCTTTCAACGCCTGGGCCGTGAAGGGTTTGACCACATAACCGTTTACACCGGCCTGGGCCGCTTCGATGATCTGCTCGCGCTTGGCTTCAGCCGTCACCATCAGGACTGGCAGGTGCTTGAGTTTTTCGTCGGCGCGCACATGGCGCAGCAGATCGATACCGGTCATGCCGGGCATGTTCCAGTCGGTCACCAGAAAGTCGATGCTGCCGCTGTTGAGGACCGGAATGGCAGTGGTGCCATCATCCGCCTCGACCGTGTTGGTGAACCCAAGGTCACGCAACAGGTTCTTGATGATCCGCCGCATCGTTGAGAAGTCATCAACGATGAGGATTTTCATGTTCTTGTCCAATTCGACCTCCAAGCAGTCTTAAACGCGCCCAGCACCTGGACGCGCCATTTCAATCAATTCGGCAGAGCACTCAATGACTGTCTGGAGCACAACAGATCGAGACCGGCGTGGTTCAATTCCACACCAGCCACGTTCGCAGTGTCCCCACACTGCCTTCAGCGCGCTCGCCACTCCCCCAAACGCCCCCGCAAACGGGCCGCGCACTGGCTGTGTAACTGGCTGACCCGAGATTCACTGACCCCCAGGACTTCACCGATTTCCTTGAGATTCAACTCTTCGTCGTAGTACAGCGCCAACACCAGTCGCTCGCGCTCCGGCAAATTGGCAATCGCGTCCGCCAGCGCTGCCTGGAAACGTTCATCTTCCAGGTCGCGTGACGGCTCGAGATGAGCACTCGCGCCATCCTCATGCAGCCCTTCGTGCTCGCCGTCCTGCAACAGATCGTCGAAACTGAATAACCGGCTGCCCAGGGTGTCGTTCAAAATCCCGTAATAATCATCGAGACTCAATTGGAGTTCGGCCGCAACCTCATGATCTTTAGCGTCACGACCGGTTTTAGCTTCAATCGAGCGAATGGCGTCGCTGACCATGCGGGTATTGCGGTGGACGGAACGTGGCGCCCAGTCCCCCTTGCGCACTTCATCAAGCATGGCGCCGCGGATTCGAATGCCCGCGTACGTCTCGAAACTGGCGCCTTTGCTGGCGTCGTATTTGGTCGACACTTCGAGCAGGCCGATCATCCCGGCCTGGATCAGGTCTTCGACCTGGACACTTGCCGGCAAACGCGCCAGCAAGTGATAGGCAATGCGTTTGACCAGTGGCGCGTAACGCTCGATCAGCTCGTACTGCGCGTCACGCGCCGACTTCTTGTAGAGGTTGTAACCGCTGGCTGTCATAGCACGGGTCCTGCCGTTTGTTGCACGAGGCGCTCGACGAAAAACTCCAGGTGCCCACGCGGATTGGCGGGCAGCGGCCAGGTATCGACCTTTTGTGCGATGGCCTTGAAGGCCAGTGAGCACTTGGAACGCGGGAAGGCTTCATACACGGCGCGCTGCTTCTGCACCGCCTTGCGCACGCTTTCGTCGTAGGGCACCGCGCCGACGTACTGTAGAGCGACATCGAGGAAGCGGTCCGTGACCTTGGTCAACTTGGCGAACAGGTTGCGCCCTTCCTGCGGGCTCTGGGCCATGTTGGCCAGGACGCGGAAGCGGTTCATGCCGTAGTCGCGGTTCAGCAGTTTGATCAGCGCGTAGGCATCGGTGATCGAGGTCGGCTCGTCGCAGACAACCAACAGCACTTCCTGCGCGGCGCGCACGAAACTGACTACCGAGTCACCAATACCCGCAGCGGTGTCGATCACCAGCACATCGAGGTTGTCGCCGATATCGCTGAATGCCTGGATCAGGCCGGCATGCTGGGCCGGACTCAGATGCACCATGCTCTGGGTACCGGAAGCCGCCGGAACGATGCGGATGCCACCGGGGCCTTGCAACAATACGTCGCGCAGCTCACAGCGGCCTTCGATCACGTCGGCCAGGGTGCGTTTGGGGGTCAAGCCCAGCAGGACGTCGACATTTGCCAGACCCAGGTCAGCGTCCAGCAGCATGACGCGCCGGCCAAGCTCAGCCAGGGCCAGGGACAAGTTCACTGACACGTTAGTCTTCCCGACGCCACCTTTGCCGCCGGTCACCGCGATCACCTGTACGGGATGCATGCTGCCCATGTTATTTCATTACCTTGTCTTGCATAGACGGAGGCCACATTACTGGCTGCGCGTTCGCAAACGGAACAATGCCTGGCAGACCATCGATGTAGGTACAAAAAATGTTCATTACCTCAGCCGACCTGCTTGGTCGGGCTGTGGTAGATATCAGCGAACATGTCAGCCATGGCTTCTTCGCTGGGTTCTTCCTGCATTTGCACACTCACGGCGCGACTGACCAGTTGATGACGACGCGGCAGATGCAGGTCATCCGGAATCCGCGGGCCGTCGGTCAGGTAAGCCACCGGCAATTCATGACCAATCGCCAGGCTCAACACTTCGCCCAGGCTTGCCGTTTCATCCAGTTTAGTCAGGATGCAGCCAGCGAGCCCGCAACGCTTGTAACTGTGATAAGCGGCCGTTAGAACCTGTTTTTGGCTGGTGGTTGCCAATACCAGGTAATTTTTTGAGCGGATGCCACGACCGGCCAGGCTTTCGAGCTGCATGCGCAGGGCCGGATCGCTGGCCTGGAGGCCTGCGGTGTCGATCAGCACCACGCGCTTGCGCAACAGTGGGTCCAGCGCCTGCACCAGGGACTGGCCCGGATCGACATGGGTCACCGACACATTGAGAATCCGCCCAAGGGTCTTGAGTTGTTCCTGGGCGCCGATGCGGTAGCTGTCCATGCTGACCAGTGCAATGCTCTGCGCGCCGTACTTGAGCACGTAGCGGGCAGCGAGCTTGGCCAGGGTGGTGGTCTTGCCCATACCGGCAGGACCCACCATCGCAATCACCCCCCCTTCTTCCAGCGGTTCGACTTCCGGGGTGCTGATCATCCGCGCCAGGTGTGCCAGCAGCATGCGCCAGGCCTGGCGAGGTTCTTCGACGTCGGTAATCATTGCCAGCAGGTCGCGGGACAGCGGGCCGGACAAACCGATGCGCTGCAGGCGACGCCAGAGATTGGCCTGGGCCGGGGCATTGCCCTGCATCTGGCTCCAGGCCAGCGAGCCGAGCTGGACTTCCATCAGCTCGCGCAGGCTGTTGAGCTCGAAACGCATCGATTCCAGCGCCCTCGGGTCAACACCGGCAGGCGCAGGCGCCGGGGCGGGTGCGGCACGACGCGGCTCGGAGTAGGTCGGTTCGATCAGCGGCTCGGCAGCGGTCAGCGGCAGGCCGGCGAACAGTTGGCGATTGGTCGCGTTGTCGCTCTCGCCTTCGCTGCGCAGGCTCAACTCGGCCTGGGCGCTGACGATCCGCGACTGGGTCTTGCGCAGCTCATCCTCGAGCTCCATGTTCGGAACGCGAGGGGCCAGCGCCGACAGCTTGTAATCCAGGGCAGCCGTGAGTTCGACACCACCGGCGATCCGGCGGTTGCCGATAATGGCGGCCTCGGCGCCCAGCTCGTCACGAACCAGTTTCATGGCCTGGCGCATATCGGCGGCGAAAAAACGCTTAACTTGCATAAACCACTACCTCAGCCATTGGGCCCTACTGTCGCAACGATGGTCACTTGCTTGTTGTCAGGGATTTCCTGATAAGCCAACACATGCAATCCGGGCACTGCCAGCCGGCCGAATCGCGACAGCATCGCGCGGACCGGGCCGGCCACCAGCAGGATGACCGGTTGACCTTGCATTTCCTGACGCTGCGCCGCTTCGATCAACGAGCGCTGCAGCTTCTCAGCCATGCTTGGCTCCAGCAGTACGCCCTCTTCCGAGCCTTGTCCTGCCTTCTGCAGACTATTGAGCAAAATTTGTTCCAACCTTGGCTCCAGCGTGATGACTGGCAGCTCGGACTCAGTCCCTACAATGCTTTGGACGATTGCGCGGGATACGCCGACCCGCACGGCGGCAACCAGCGCGGCAGTATCTTGACTCTTGGCGGCGTTGTTCGCGATGGCTTCGGCGATGCTGCGAATATCACGCACCGGCACCTGTTCGGCCAGCAACGCCTGGAGAACCTTGAGCAACTGCGACAGCGACACCACGCCCGGCACCAGTTCCTCGGCCAGTTTCGGCGAGCTTTTGGCCAGCAATTGCATGAGTTGCTGCACTTCCTCGTGACCGATCAGCTCACTGGAGTGCTTGTACAGAATCTGGTTCAGGTGAGTGGCCACGACGGTACTGGCATCGACCACGGTATAACCCAGTGATTGCGCCTGCGCACGCTGGCTGATTTCGATCCAGACCGCCTCCAGCCCGAAAGCCGGATCTTTGGCGTTGATGCCGTTGAGCGTGCCGTAGACCTGGCCGGGGTTGATCGCGAGCTCGCGATCCGGGTAAATCTCCGCCTCCGCGAGGATGACGCCCATCAGGGTCAAGCGGTAGGCGCTGGGTGCCAGGTCGAGGTTGTCACGGATGTGCACGGTCGGCATCAGGAACCCGAGATCCTGGGAGAGCTTCTTGCGCACGCCCTTGATCCGCGCCAGCAGTTGCCCACCCTGGTTGCGATCCACCAGCGGAATCAGGCGATAACCGACTTCCAGGCCGATCATGTCGATGGGCGTGACGTCGTCCCAGCCCAGCTCTTTCGTTTCCATGGCACGGGCCGGCGATGGCAGCAGTTCCTGCTGGCGCTTGACCTCTTGCAGGGCCTGGACCTTGACGGCGTTCTGCCGCTTCCAGAACAGGTAGGCACCGCCTGCGGCCAGGGCCGCCATGCTCAGGAAGGACACGTGCGGCATGCCGGGCACCAAGCCCATCACCGCCATCAAACCGGCTGCAACCGCGAGGGCTTTCGGCGAGGCGAACATCTGGCGATTGATCTGCTTGCCCATGTCTTCCGAACCGGAAGCACGGGTCACCATGATCGCCGCCGCTGTGGATAACAACAGTGATGGCAATTGCGCCACCAAACCGTCACCAATGGTCAACAGGGCGTAAACCCGGCCGGCGTCGCCGAAGGTCATGCCATGCTGGAAGATGCCCACCGCCATGCCGCCGATCAGGTTGATGAACAGAATCAGCAGGCCGGCAATGGCGTCACCGCGCACGAATTTGCTGGCACCGTCCATGGAGCCGTAGAACTCGGCTTCCTGGGCCACTTCCGCGCGGCGGGCCTTGGCCTGGGGCTGATCGATCAGGCCGGCGTTCAGGTCGGCGTCGATTGCCATTTGTTTGCCGGGCATCGCATCGAGGGTGAAACGCGCGCTCACCTCGGAAATCCGCCCGGCACCCTTGGTCACCACGACGAAGTTGATGATCATCAGGATCGCGAAGACCACGATACCTACGACATAGTTACCGCCGATCACCACCTCGCCGAACGCCTGGATCACCTTGCCCGCCGCGGCATGACCGTCCTGGCCGTGGAGCATGACCACCCGCGTTGAAGCCACGTTCAACGCCAGACGCAGCAGTGTTGCCACCAGCAGGATCGTTGGGAACACCGCGAAATCAAGCGGTCGCAAGGCATAGACGCACACCAGCAGGACCACGATCGACAACGCAATGTTGAACGTGAAGAACACGTCCAGCAGGAACGGTGGCACCGGCAACATCATCATGGCCAGCATGATCAGCAGCAACAGCGGCACGCCCAGATTGCCCCGACTGAGGTCTGCCATGTTCGTGCGAGCAGTGCTGAGTAACTGAGTGCGATCCACCGGTTTTCCCCGTTCCTTTAAAGCAAACTTTTGACGCCTGAAGCTGGCGCACGGCGGCTACTGCAAGAAGCTGTCCAACTTTTGCAGAACGCGGGAATAGAGGGGTAGCTGATACCTGCAGGAGCGAGCTTGCTCGCGATGATGGCGTGCCGGTTAATACATACGTCGCCTGACACATCGCATCGCGAGCAAGCTCGCTCCTACAGAGAGGGGGATGTCAGAGTGTCAGGAGTCTCGTCGCAGATCCGGCGGAATCGGCAGATCATCCTTCAACGGATCCGGCCGCTTGCCCTTGCCCGCCTTGTACTGGCGAATCTGATAGACATACGCCAACACCTGGGCGACAGCGAGGTAGAGGCCGCCGGGAATTTCCTGCTCGAGCTCGGTGGAGTAATAGATCGACCGCGCCAGCGCCGGAGACTCCAGCAACATCACGTTGTTGGCCACCGCGATTTCCCGGATCTTCAAGGCCAGGAAGTCGCTGCCCTTGGCCAGCAGCACCGGTGCGCTGCCCTTGTCCGGATCGTACTTGAGTGCTACCGCGTAGTGGGTCGGGTTGGTGATGACCACGTCGGCCTCGGGAATCGCCGCCATCATGCGCCGCTGGGACATCTCGCGCTGCAACTGGCGAATCCGCTGCTTGACCTCCGGCCGACCCTCCTGGTCCTTGTGCTCGTCACGCACTTCCTGCTTGGTCATCAGCAGTTTCTTGTGGCCTTCCCAGAGCTGCACCGGTACGTCCACCGCAGCAATGATGATCAGCCCGCATGACATCCACAACGTGCTCCAGCCCACCACTTGCAGGCAGTGGATGATGGCCATCTCCATCGGCTCATGGGCGATTCGCATGAGATCATCGATGTCTGAAGACAACACGGTCAGGGCAACGATCAGGATGATCAGGAATTTCGCAAAGGCCTTGAGCAACTCAACCAGGGCCTTGACCGAAAACATCCGTTTGAGGCCCGCCAAGGGGTTCATCCGGCTGAATTTCGGCGCCAGAGAACCTGCGGCGAACAACCACCCCCCCAGCGATATGGGCCCTATCAGCGCCGCGAGCACCAGGCTGATCATGATCGGTTGAATGGCCAGCAGTGCGCCGAGCCCCGAGCTCATCAGGTACGTGCTCATTGAGCGCTGATCGAGGATGACTTCCCGCGACAGGGTGAAATTCTGTCGCATCAACTCCATCAAGTCTTGCGCCAGGGCACCGCCAAAGATCAACAGCGCAGAGGAGCCGACAAGCATGATCGCCAGCGTATTCAACTCCTTGGAGCGGACGATCTCACCTTTTTCGCGGGCGTCCCTTTTCTTTTTCTCCGTGGGGTCTTCTGTCTTGTCCTGACCGCTTTCGCTCTCTGCCATGACTCAGCGCACCCGTGCCAGTTCGCGTAAAAACTGCAGGGCCTCGGAGGCCAGCGGTTGATACTGATTGAGGATGTCCGCCAGGCCGACCCAGACAATGAACAGACCGAGCACCAGGGTCAGCGGAAAACCGATGGAGAAGATGTTCAACTGCGGCGCGGCCCGGGTCATGATGCCAAACGCGATGTTGACCACCAGCAGCGCGGTGATCGCCGGCAGCACCAGCATCAACGCGGCGGCCAGGACCCAGCCGAGCTTCCCGGCCAGCGACCAGAAATGGTTGACCATCAAGCCGCTGCCGACCGGCAAGGTGGTGAAACTTTCGGTCAGGACTTCGAACACCACCAGGTGGCCATTCATGGACAGGAACATCAACGTCACCAGCATGGTGAAGAATTGTCCAATGACGGCCACTGACACACCATTGGTCGGGTCGACCATGGAAGCAAACGCAAACCCCATCTGTATCGCGACAATTTGGCCCGCCACGACAAATGCCTGAAAAAACAGCTGCATGGCGAACCCGAGCACGGCGCCCACGAGGATCTGTTCGGCGATCAACAACAGGCCACTCAAGTCAAGAGGATTGACCACCGGCATGGGCGGCAACCCGGGAACGATCACGAAGGTAATCGCCAGCGCGAAGTACAGGCGCACACGAGTGGGAACCATCTTGGTTCCGAAGATCGGCATGACCATCAAGAGTGAGCCGACACGAAACAACGGCAACATGAACGTCGCCACCCAGGTACTGATCTGGGCATCGGTCAGTTGCAGCAGCGACGTCATGGCTTAACCGATGACCATCGGAATGTTGTGGTACAGCTGAATGATGTATTCCATGAAGGTCTGCACCAGCCACGGGCCGGCAACGATCAAAGTCACCAGCATCACCAGCAGGCGCGGCAGAAAGCTCAGGGTCTGTTCGTTGATCTGGGTGGCGGCCTGGAACATCGCCACCAGCAGGCCGACCAGCAGACTGGGAATGACCAACACCGCCACCATCAAGGTAGTCAGCCACAACGCTTCACGAAAGATGTCGACCGCGACTTCCGGCGTCATGGCGAAACACCGCCGAAGCTGCTCGCCAACGTGCCGATGATCAACGCCCAGCCATCCACCAGCACGAACAGCATGATCTTGAACGGCAGGGAAATGATCAGCGGCGAGAGCATCATCATACCCATGGCCATCAGCACACTGGCGACCACCATGTCGATGATCAGGAACGGAATGAAGATCATGAAGCCGATCTGGAACGCGGTTTTCAGCTCAGACGTGACGAACGCCGGCACCAGGATGGTCAGCGGCGCCTGATCCGGCGTCGCGATATCCGTGCGCTTGGACAGGCGCATGAACAGCTCCAGGTCGCTGCTGCGAGTCTGGGCGAGCATGAAGTCCTTGATCGGCACCTGGGCCTTGGCCACCGCATCCTGCGCCGTGAGTTTTTCCGCCAGGTAGGGTTGCAAGGCATCCTGGTTCACCCGGTCGAACACCGGCGCCATGATGAACAGGGTCAGGAACAGCGCCATGCCGGTGAGGATCTGGTTCGACGGCGTCTGCTGCAGACCCAGGGCCTGACGCAGGATCGAGAAGACGATGATGATCCGGGTGAAACTGGTCATCAGCATGACGAACGCCGGGATGAAACTCAGCGCGGTCATGATCAGCAGGATCTGCAGACTGACCGAATACTCCTGCGCACCCTCGGCATTGGTGCCCAGGGTGATGGCCGGAATCGACAACGGATCCGCAGCGAAGGCCAGCGGCGCAGCCAGCATCAGGGCCAGCGTCAACACGATGCGTAGCGCACCCATTACTTCTTATCCTTCTGATCCTTGCCCATCAGTTCCAGCAGACGCTGGGCAAATTCCGGGGTGGCTTTCTCGGTGACCGGCACTTGCACCGGCTCCTTGAGCACGTGCAACGCAGTGATGGTGCCGGGGCTCAACCCGAGCAGGATCTGCTCGTTGCCGACCTGGACCAGCATCAGGCGGTCTCGCGGACCCAGTGCGCGCGAGCCGATCAGCTCGATCACCTGCCCTTTGCCGGCCGGCCCGGCCTGCTGAACCCGGCGCAACAGCCAGGCCAGGAGGAAGATCAACCCCAGCACCAGCAGCAGACCGAGCACCAGTTGCGTCAGTTGCCCGGCCACACCACCGCTGACGGCAGGTGCAGCGACAGCGGTCGCCGCCGGCTCGGCCGCCAGGGCAGCACCCGACAGCGCCAGCGACAGCAGGAAACCCAGAACCGTTTTCACTCAGCGCAGCTTCTTGATGCGTTCGCTTGGGCTGATCACGTCGGTCAGGCGGATGCCGAACTTCTCGTTGACCACCACCACTTCGCCATGGGCGATCAACGTGCCGTTGACCAGCACGTCCAGCGGTTCACCGGCCAGGCGGTCCAGCTCGATCACCGAGCCCTGGTTGAGCTGCAGCAGGTTGCGGATGTTGATGTCGGTGCTGCCGACTTCCATGGAGATCGACACCGGAATGTCGAGGATAACGTCCAGGTTCGGGCCTTCCAGGCTCACCGGGTCGTTGTTCTTCGGCACGCTGCCGAACTCTTCCATCGGCATACGGTTCGAAGACGAGGTGGCAGCGTCGGCAGCCAGCAGCGCATCGATGTCGTCCTGACCGCCTTCACCAGTTTCTTCCAGGGCAGCAGCCCATTCATCAGCCAGTGCCTGGTCGTCCTGGGTATTCATCTCGTCAGCCATCATGTGTCCTCGGCAGGCAACCCTTGAGCGGGTTGCCGTCAGTTAATCGCGAATAGGTTGGCGCGCCGCTCAACGACGCTCGATCGGCTCGATCACTTGCAAGGCGAGGTTGCCTTTGTGCGAGCCCATCTTGACCTTGAAGGCCGGCACGCCATTGGCGCGCATGATCATGTCTTCGGGCATTTCCACCGGGATGACGTCCCCCGGCTGCATGTGCAGGATGTCGCGCAACTTCAACTGGCGACGGGCAACCGTGGCGCCGATCGGCACATCGACATCCAGCACGTCCTGACGCAAGGCGTTGACCCAGCGCTCGTCCTGGTCGTCGAGGTCCGACTGGAAGCCGGCGTCGAGCATTTCCCGCACCGGCTCGATCATCGAGTACGGCATGGTCACGTGCAGGTCGCCGCCACCGCCATCGAGTTCGATGTGGAAGGTCGACACCACAATGGCCTCGCTCGGGCCGACGATGTTGGCCATGGCCGGGTTCACTTCCGAGTTGATGTACTCGAAGTTCACTTCCATGATCGCTTGCCAGGCTTCCTTCAGATCGACGAAGGCCTGCTCCAGCACCATGCGCACCACACGCAGTTCGGTCGGGGTGAACTCACGCCCTTCGATCTTCGCGTGGCGGCCGTCGCCGCCGAAGAAGTTGTCCACCAGCTTGAACACCAGCTTGGCATCGAGAATGAACAACGCCGTGCCGCGCAAGGGTTTGATCTTGACCAGGTTGAGGCTGGTCGGCACGTACAGCGAGTGCACGTATTCGCCGAACTTCATCACCTGCACGCCGCCGACCGCCACGTCCGCCGAGCGACGCAGCATGTTGAACATGCTGATGCGCGTGTAGCGGGCAAAACGCTCGTTGATCATTTCCAGGGTCGGCATGCGTCCACGGACGATGCGATCCTGGCTGGTCAGGTCGTAGCTTTTGACGCTGCCGGGGTCGGCAGCGGTATCGGTCTGTACCAGACCATCGTCGACGCCATGCAGCAGCGCGTCGATTTCATCCTGGGACAGCAGGTCCTGCACGGCCATGTCGTGTTCCTACTGCAGTACGAAATTGGTGAAAAGCAACTGTTCGATGACTACTTTGCCGAGCTCTTTCTGCGCCACTTCCTGGACGCTGGCCGTGGCCTTCTGGCGCAGCATTTCCTGACCCACGGGCGACGCCAGGGTGGCGAAGTCCTGTCCGGAGAACAGCATGACCAGGTTGTTGCGGATGACCGGCATGTGCACTTTGAGCGCATCCAGATCGGCCTGGCTGCGAGCCTGCATGGTGATGCTGACCTGCATGTAGCGCTGACGACCATTCTGGTTGTAGTTGGCGACGAAGGCGGGGGCCATGGCCTCGAAAACAGCCGCTTGCTTGCCGACCGGCGCTGCATCGACCGGGGCTTCAGGCTTGCTCTGAGCGCCGTGCATGAAGTACCAGGTGGCACCCACCGACAAACCGATCGCCAGCAGAAAGGCCACTACGCCCACGATGATCAGCTTGAGTTTGCCTTTGGTTGCGGGGTCTTTTACTGCTGCAGCTTCGCTCTTCGCCATGCCAATAATCCGTCACTATTCGGGGGTTCACAGTCGCACGGATGGGTGAGAGCAAGTGTTATGCCAGAACGCTCACCATAAATGATTGTGGGAGCGGGCTTGCTCGCGATTGCGTCCTGTCAGACACCACTTCGATGCCTGACAGATTGCATTCGCGAGCAAGCCCGCTCCCACAAGGAAGGAGTGAATCAGTTCAGGCGTAGTAATCGACCGCGCTGGTGCCGATCACGCTGGTCGCCGTGGCGGCGGCTTCAGCGATGCCGGAGGCGAGTTCATCCTCTGGCACGTCAAGCCGGCCACCGCTGGCATTGGTCCGGCCGCTCTGACTCTGTTGAGCCTGCTCCTGACCTTGCTGCGAACCGCGAGACTGGTCGGAGACGTTGACGTCGACCTGCCCCATGCCCTGCTGCGCGAACATGTCGCGCAGGCGATGGATTTGCCCGTCCAGCGCCTCGCGAACGCTTGGATGAGCACTCATGAAGGTCACCTGGGTCTGCTGGTCCGGAACCATGTTCACGCGAATATCCAGCCGCCCCAGCTCGGCCGGCTGCAACTGGATATCGGCCGCCTTGAGATTGGCGCTGGACAGGTACATGACCCGATTCACCACTTCTTCGGTCCAGCCGTTCTGATGCATGGCGATCGGCTGATTCACCGGCAAGGCATTGGCGGTCTTTGGCGTAGCGGCCTGGGTCAGCGCCGCCAGACGGTTGGCGAAGTCGTCGACACGGGTATCGCTGCTGGCGGACTTCAGGTCCTTGAGGCCGTCACTGATCAGCCCGCCAAACGCTTTCTCTCCGCCCTGACTGGTGCTGTCCTTGTCGGCCTGCACATCGAGCATGCTCGCCATGCCGGCGGCGAAGTTCTGTGCCGACGTCGGTTCACCGTCGGCCTGGGCCTGGGCGGATGTCGGCGCCGCCTTGGGCTGTGCCTGACTGGCGGCCGAAATATGACCACCCTGCTCCATGGCCATACGCACGGCCGGCAGCGCGTCCAGCGGGTCGGCTTCCGGATCGAAATCGCTGTCAGCGGCAACGGCTGGCGGCGTGGTGACCACGGCAGAAGCAACAGGCGCTTCGACCTGCGGCTGCACGGTGGCAACCACCGGTGCCGCCTGCGGTGCAGGCTCCGTGACCACTGGCTGTATCACCGGCAGCAAGGCGGGATCGAGAGCCGGATCGACCGGCGCGGTATCCGCCACCGTCGGCGTGGCCGCGTCCGCATCAGCGTCAGCTGCGCCGTCGCTGGCCACCTTGTCGTCGACAGGTGCCGGTTTTTCGGCGGGCAAGGATTTGCCGCTATCGGCAACCGCTGACTCCGAGGCGGCAGGTTTATTGTTGCCCAGGTCCTTTTTGCCGGCGTTGTCCGGGGTCTTCTCCGGGGCCTTGTCTCGCGCCGGTTTCACCGGTCCGTCAGCCATGACAAAGGGCTTGTTCTGGGATTGATTGGCGTAGACCTGCGCGAAGCTGGACGCCTTGTCCCCGGGCTCTGCGGTCAGCGCCGATGAATTGGCGGAGGCGGCTTGAGTCTTGGCCTGCGCGGTGGCCTGAAGAAGAATATTGGGGGTAACGGGCATGCAAAGTCTCCGCTGCACTGAAATCGTAGGTACAGTTACGGAGATTGCTGCAAGGGTTGAGCCAGTTTTTACAGTACCGCGTTAAAAACGCTGGGCGGTCGCATTTTCACTGAGGGAGCGCTGGCGTTCCGCTTCATAGAGCGGGCGGATAATGGCGAACTCGCCATCGATTTCACCGATCAGCCGCTCGATGCCCTGCAATGGCTGCTGCTTGCTGCGCTGCTCGAGTTCATGACACAGCTGGGCCAGCCGAGTGGCGCCCATGTTGCTGCAACTGCCCTTGAAACTGTGCGCCGTGGCACCCAGGGTTTGCGCGTCGCCGGTCTCGTGCAACTGGCTCAAGCGTTCTTCGGAGTCGGCCAGGAAGGTATCGAGCAACATCGAATACTCATCGCCCATGACCTCTTGCAACGCACTGAGCACGTCGCGGTTCAGGTGTGTGTCAGCCACTTGTTCACTCCTTGATCAAGAATGCGTGGATTATGCCAGAGCCTCCCAGAAAAACTCCACGCAGGCGGTACGACCATCGTCGCACCAGTTGGCATTTCGCCCCAACTGACGAATCAGGCTTACCCCACGCCCCGACAAACGGATGCCGTCCAGCGGGCGCGCCATCACCCGCTCGACATCAAACCCCTTGCCGCTGTCTTCCACCCGAATCGTCAGGCAACCGCCTTCATCCTTGGGCGTGACCTGCAAATGCACCCGTACATACCCCTCCTGGAGCGCCTCCAGACGTGCATTGCGCTCCTGATAATAGCGGGTGAAGCCCGAGACATCGCGCTTGAGGCTTGAGTCCAGCCCCAGCACGCCATGCTCCAGGGCGTTGGAATACAATTCCGCCAGCACGCTGTACAGCGCTCCGCTTTGCGCACGCAGACCGTGAACCTCCAGCAGCAACTGGAGCAGATAGGGCAGCGGATTGAAACGCTTGAGGGTAGCGGCTCGAAACTCGAAACTCACCGACCAGTCCAGCGGACAGGACTGGCCGCTGTCGGAGTAGACCGGCGCCGGCGGATTCAATTGAGTCGCTTCGACCAGACTGACTTCAACCATGCTGACGTCGTCACGGGCCTCGCCGCGAAAATCCCGCAACGCCTGCTCGATGTCCTCGAATAGCCGGTCCGGATCGCGATTGGCGGCGAATACCTGCTGCAAGCGCTCCACGCCAAACAGGTGCTCATGGGCGTCGCAGGTGTCGATGACCCCGTCGGACAACAGGAACACCCGATCACCCAAGGCCATCGGATACACCTCGGTGCGATCATCGAAGGCTTGCGGGCTCAACACCCCGAGCGGCAAATGCCGGGCCTTCAGCGGGGTGCGCTGATCGTTGGCGATGCTGTGCAGATAGCCATCGGGCATACCGCCGTTCCAGACTTCCACCGAGCGCCGGTGGAAACTCAGGTTCAGCAGTGTCGCGCAACAGAACATGTCGACCGGCAGGATGCGCTTGAGCTTGGCATTCATCTCCCGCAGGGTTTCCGCCAGGCCGTACCCCTTGGCGGTCATGCCGTAGAACACCTCGGCCAGCGGCATGGCGCCGACGGCGGCCGGCAGGCCATGGCCAGTGAAATCGCCCAGCAGTACATGCATGTCGCCAGCAGGCGTGAATGCCGCCAGCAGCAAGTCGCCGTTGAACAATGCATAAGGCGATTGCAGATAACGAATGTTGGGCGCATTCAGGCAGCCGGAATGGGCGACCTTGTCGAAAACCGCCTTGGCCACGCGCTGCTCGTTGAGCAGGTAATCATGGTGCCTGGCGATCTGGTCCCGCTGCTCCAGCACCGTGGCCTGCAACCGGCGCAAACGGTCCATCGCCTTGATTTTGGCGGCCAGAATCACTTGGTTATAGGGCTTAGCCAGAAAGTCGTCACCCCCCGCCTCCAGGCAGCGGGCCAGGCCTTCGCTTTCGCTGAGCGAAGTCAGAAAGATGATCGGCACCAGGGTTTCCCCGGCCAGTTCCTTGATCCGTCGCGCCGCTTCGAACCCGTCCATGACCGGCATCATTGCGTCCATCAACACCAGTTGCGGTCGTTGCTGGCGAAACGCGTCGACCGCTTCGGCGCCATTGGCCGCCGTGAGCACTGCGTGGCCCTGGCGCCGGACGATACTCGACAGCAACATGCGATCGGCTGCACTGTCCTCGGCGATCAGGATCGTCAGCGCTTCGAGCGTGGCATACACGGCACTCACACCACGTCAAATATGTGTTCGAAGTTGGAAATGGCGAGAATCTTGCGCACATCCGCATTGGCGTGGGTCAACCTGATATCGGCATTCTCGCCACCGGCATGGTCACGCAGCAGCAAGAGCATGCCCAGTGCCGAACTGTCGAGGTAGGTAGCGTCTTTCAGGTTCACTTCGAAGAAATCGGGCTTTGGCTGGAGGTACTCGTAGGACTCCCTGAACGCCTGGTGCTTGGCGAAATCGAAACGCCCCTTGATCGAGATTGTCAGCTTTTGCCCATCGGGAGAGACTTCAGTCACAACTGACATTGCATGGCTTCCTTGTCATTAGTGAACAACGTTGTACAAGGTTTAGCACTTGGCGCAGATCGGGGCAAGGCTCGGGATGATGGCGGCGTCGGCTACGCCTTTGCGGTCTGCCTGATTCAATATGGATTTTCCCGCGGCAGGCGCTGGGACAATTCGTCCAGCAGTTTCTGTTCGCGCTTGTCTTCCAGTTGCCGGGCCTCATCGGCGTAGCGTTGCACCAGCTTGCGCAGCCCTTCGACCCGGGCGTAAGCCTGCTGCCAGGCTTCACGCCCCTTGTTCAGGTTGTTCTGATGCCAGACCAGGCTTTGGCGCTGTTGATCGATCGCCACGCCCAGTTGCGCAAGAAAGCCCTGATACCCCAGCAGCCATTGGCCCGAGACGCCGCTGCTGCCGCGAATGATCCACTGCTCCTGGTAGTCGAGGCGGAAGGCCTCGAGGTCGGCGAGCTTGCTTTCCGCCAGGCGAACCTGCCCCTGAAAATACCCCAGGCGCTGGACGGCGGTTTTTTCGGCCTTTTCGGCCATTTCCACCACCGGCGCCAGGCGCCCTGCCCGACTCTGCGCCATGACCGGTTAACCGCCAGCCGCCGGCGCGAAGATCGAGCCGAGGTAGGCTTCGCTCTCGCCCAGGCTGATGCTGTCGTTGAGCCCTTGGCGCAGGTACTTGACCAGTTGCGGTTGCAGGGAAATCGCCAGGTCGGTTTCCCGGTCACCACCGGCGACGTAGGCACCGACGCTGATCAGGTCGCGGCTCTGCTGGTAACGCGACCACAGCTGTTTGAAATATTGTGCCCGGGTCATGTGCTCCGGCGAGACCACCGACGGCATGACCCGGCTGATGGACGCTTCGATATCGATGGCCGGGTAATGCCCCTCTTCAGCCAGGCGCCGGGACAGGACGATGTGCCCGTCGAGCACGCCCCGTGCCGAGTCGGCAATGGGGTCTTGCTGGTCGTCGCCCTCGGACAGCACGGTATAGAACGCGGTGATCGAGCCGCCACCCTTCTCGGCGTTACCGGCGCGCTCCACCAGCTTCGGCAGCTTGGCGAACACCGACGGCGGATAACCCTTGGTCGCCGGCGGCTCGCCGATGGCCAGGGCGATTTCCCGTTGCGCCTGGGCAAAACGGGTCAGCGAATCCATGAGCAACAGGACGTTCTTGCCCTTGTCGCGAAAATACTCGGCGATCCGTGTGCAGTACATCGCGGCACGCATGCGCATCAGCGGCGCATCGTCCGCCGGAGACGCGACCACCACGGAACGCTTGAGGCCTTCTTCACCGAGAATGTGCTCGATGAATTCCTTGACCTCACGACCCCGCTCACCGATCAGCCCGACGACGATAATGTCGGCCTCGGTGAAACGCGTCATCATGCCCAGCAGCACACTCTTGCCGACGCCGGTACCGGCGAACAGCCCGAGTCGCTGACCACGACCGACGGTCAACAGGCCATTGATCGAGCGAATGCCCACGTCCAGCGGTTCGCTGATCGGGTGACGCTTGAGCGGGTTGATCGTCGGGCCGTCCATCGGTACCCAGTCTTCAGCCTTCATCCCGCCCTTGCCGTCCAGCGCACGACCGGCGCCGTCGAGTACCCGCCCGAGCATGCTCATGCCCATCGGCAAGCGACCGGTATCCGCCAAGGGCACCACCCGCGCACCCGGCGCGATGCCCGCCACACTGCCGACCGGCATCAGGAACACCTTGCTGCCGGAAAAGCCCATGACTTCGGCTTCGACCTGCACCGGGTGGTAACTGTCATCATTGATGACCATGCACCGACTGCCCATGGCGGCCCGCAAACCCTCGGCCTCGAGGGTCAGGCCCACCATGCGCAGCAAGCGGCCTTCAAGGATCGGCGCGCCGGCCAACTCCGTCGCCTCGGCGTAACCGCTCAGGCGCTTGGCGAAGCTGGTGCGTTCAAGGCGCATCGGGTTCTTCCGGCTCAGGCTCGGCGGCAGTCGCGGGCGCGACCGGCAGTTCCAGGCTCAGGTCCGGCGCAGCCGGGTGCAAGGCTTGCTCGTGCAGTTGATCGAACAGCTTGTCCATGATCCGCGCCACACGCGTTTCGACCGTGGCATCAATCCGGCTGTGCTCGGTCTCGACCCGGCAACCGCCGGGCAACAGGGCTTCGTCCTCGACGATGCGCCAGGTTTCTTCATGACGCTCGCGCAGCGCTTTGACCTGCTCGAAATCCTGCGGATTGATGTACAGGCGCACATTGCCCACGCCCAGCGGCAACAGCTTGAGGGCGTCGCGCATGACATGTTCGATCTGCGTCGAGTCAATGGCCAGCTCGCGCTGGATCACCTGGCGAGTGATGTGCTGCACCAGGTCGACCAGGGACTTTTCGATCTGCGTGTCCTGTTCGGCGATGGGCTCGAACAGGTTGATCATCAGTTGCTCGAGCGCCGCGACTTTTGGCGTCAGCGCCGCTTCGGCCTCCTGACGGACCTTGAGTGTGGTGCTGTGGAATCCCTCTTTCTCGCCGGTGGCGAAGCCTTCGTTGTAGGCCTCCTGGCGAATGGCTTCGAGCTCTTCGAGGGTCAGCGGCTGGACTTCCTCCAGCGGCACTTCCTCGACTTCCGGTGGTTCGGGCTCGGGTTCCGGCTCGGGCTCCGGGGCAGGCGGGTCGAAGCTGGGCAGCGACCAGACGTCAAAACCACTGACATCCCTGGCACGGATCAGGTCGGTGGGGGACTCATCATGTTTGGACGACATAGTGAAATTAGATCATCTCTTCGCCGCCCTTCCCGCCGAGAACGATTTCTCCGGCTTCGGCCATACGGCGAGCAATGGTGAGGATTTCCTTCTGTGCGGTTTCCACGTCGCTGACGCGCACCGGGCCCTTGGCCTCGAGGTCGTCGCGCAACAGTTCGGCCGCCCGTTTGGACATGTTCTTGAAGATCTTTTCCTTGACGCCTTCGTCCGAACCCTTGAGCGCCAGGACCAGCACGTCGGAGGACACTTCGCGCAGCAGCGCCTGAATGCCACGGTCGTCGACGTCGGCCAGGTTGTTGAACACGAACATGAGGTCTTCGATCTGACCGGACAGGTCTTCGTCGACTTCGCGGATCGAGTCCATCAGTTGACCTTCGATCGAGCTGTCGAGGAAGTTCATGATGTCGGCTGCGCGCTTGATGCCACCCAGGGTGGTGCGCGAGGCATTCGAGTTGCCGGAGAACTGCTTCTCGAGAATCTGGTTGAGCTCTTTCAGGGCCGCCGGCTGTACGGTGTTCAGCGATGACACCCGCAGGATGATGTCCAGACGGACCTTGTGGTCGAAGTTGCCGAGGACCTCACCGGCCTGGTCCGGGTCGAGGTACGCCACTACGATCGCCTGGATCTGCGGGTGCTCGTAACGGATCACGTCGGCGACCGCGCGCGGTTCCATCCATTTAAGGCTGTCCAGGCCGCTGGTGTTGCCACCCAGCAGGATGCGGTCGATCAGGCCGTTGGCCTTGTCTTCGCCCAGGGCCTGGGTCAGCATCTTGCGCACGTAGTCGTCGGAACCGACGCCCAGGCTGGTCTGGTCGCCGACGATGTCGACGAACTCGCTCATCACCTGCTCGACCTGTTCGCGATGCACGTTCCCCATCTGCGCCATGGCCACGCCCACCCGCTGAACCTCTTTGGGGCCCATGTGGCGCAGTACTTGTGCAGCATCGGTAGAGCCCAGGGACAGCAGCAGAATTGCGGCTTTGTCGACCCGGGTAAGTTTGGCGGCGACGGCTCGGTTATCACTCATCTGCGTTAATCCACTCTTTCACGACCTGGGCCACGCGACCCGGATCTTCTGCCACCAGACTCTTGATTGCATTCAACTGTGCGTCATAGCCTTCGCTCGGGCTCGGCAACAGAATGCTGGTCGGCCCACCCAGGCTGACGCGATCGTTGGCCAGTTCGCCATCCAGGCCGCCCATGCCGCCGAGCTCCACGTCGCTGCCAATGCCGGCCAGTTGCTTGCCCTTGCCACCGCCGGTGATGTTGTTGAGCACCGGACGCAGTACGCCGAACACCAGCACCAGGATGAACAGGACACCCAGCACCTGTTTGACGATGTCCCAGAACCATGGCTGGGAATAGAACGGAATGTCGGCAATCACCTCACCGCGATCGGCGGAGAACGGCATGTTGATCACGCTCACGCTGTCGCCACGGCTGGCGTCGAAGCCGACGGCGTCCTGCACCAGACGGGTGAAGCGCGCCAATTCGTCGGCGCTCCACGGCGCACGGGTGGTTTCGCCGTTGGCCGCATTGACCTTGACCTGATCGTCCACCACCACCGACACCGACAGGCGATTCAAGCGGCCCTGCTGTTGCCGGGTGTGGCTGATGGAACGGTCGAGCTCGAAATTCTTGGTGGATTGTTGACGTTTGTCCGCCGGGTACGGCGCCAGCATCGGCTGGCCGGTGGCCGGGTCCATGATCTGCTGACCGTTGGCGTCCAGCAGCGGCTGACCAGGCTGCACCATGCCAGCCTGCGCGGTCGCCCCGCCGGTGGTCTGCGGCGCGGAAGCCGGCGCTGGCGGCTGGTTGCTCAGAGCACCCGGCACACCTTGCGGGCCATTGCTCGCAGTACGCTGTTCGTTGACCGACTGCTCACTGCGCAACGCGGGCTGGTCCGGGTTGAACTGTTCGGAGGTCGATTCTACGGCACTGAAATCCACATCGGCCGACACTTCAGCCTTGTAGCGATCGTTGCCCAATACCGGTTGCAGAATGTTGTGCACACGCTGGGTCAGCATGCTTTCCATGCGGCGGCTGTAATCGAACTGCTTGCCGGCCATGGTCAGTTCGGAGTTTTCCGCCTGATCGGAGAGCAGGTTGCCCTTCTGGTCGACGACGGTGATCTGCGACTTGCTGAGTTCGGGAACGCTGGTCGCCACCAGATTGACGATCGCCATCACCTGGCCTGGCTCCAGCGAGCGGCCGGAATACAACTCGACCAGTACCGAAGCGCTTGGCTTGCGCTCATCGCGCACGAACACCGAGCTTTTCGGGATCGCCAGGTGCACACGGGCACCCTTGACGTTGTTCAGGCTGGAAATGGTCCGCGCCAGCTCACCTTCCAGGCCACGACGATAACGCGTGGCCTCCATGAACTGGCTGGTGCCCAGCCCCTGTTCCTTGTCGAGAATCTCGAAACCGATATTGCCGTCGCCGGTGGTGACACCCGCCGCCGCAAGCTTGAGTCGCGCACGGGACAGGTCATCGGCCTTGACCAGCAAGGCGCCGGAATTCGGTTCAACGGTATAGGGGATATCAGCCGAGGCCAGGGTGTCCATGACCTGTTTGGCATCCATACCGGCAAGGCTGCCGTACAGAGGCCGGTAGTCCGGCTGCTGAGACCACAACACCACGGCGAAGCCAATCGCCACGCTTGCAGCCAGGCCGACCAACAGGCCCACCTGACGCAACATGGTCATCTCGGAGAGGTTTTCCAGGAAGGACAAGCCGAACAGCGGCGGTTTGCCGTCTATCGGGGTGGCCTTGGCCGGAACATTATCGGCGACTGCTTCTGCCATGACTCAATCTCGTCCTTAAACCGGCATCTGCATGATGTCTTGATAGGCTTGAACCAGCTTGTTACGCACCTGGGTCAATGCCTGGAACGACACGCTGGCCTTTTGCGAGGCGACCATCACGTCCGTCAGGTCGACGCCGCTCTTGCCGATCTCGAAAGCCGTGGCCAACTGGCTCGACGCCTGCTGGGTATCGTTCACTTTATTAACGGCCTGACCGAGCATGTCGGAAAAGCTGCTGCCACTCATTTCAGGGACGGCGGCCGTCGACTTCGATGCAGACATGGCTTCCATTTGCATGGCACGCATATCCAGCATCAATCGATTGAATTCAATACCTTGGCTCATGTTCTACTCTCAATGGCGGCACGCATTTTTTTGACACTTACTCGGTGATACACAGGTGTTAGCAACAAGGGTGCCAGCTCGGACGATGGCGCGTACAAACAGCGCCCTGCAGGAGCGAGGGGGACCTGGGAGCATCAACTGGCGAACAGATAGGCCTCGACATCCATCCCGGCATCACGCATTTGCGCCAGCTTGTAGCGCAAGGTGCGCGGGCTGATACCCAAACGCTCGGCCGCCTCCTTGCGCCGCCCACGCTCGGAACGCAGCGTATCGATGATCATCTGGAATTCACGACGCCGCAGATCCTCCTCCAGCGCCCCGGCCGATTCGGCTTCGATCTCCACCGCACGTACCGGCGCTGGCGCCGCGCTCGGCAATGGCGCACAGGCGACCGGCCCGGCGAGACAGAAGTCCTGCGGTTGGATCAACCCGCCTTGCTGCAGGATCAGCGCACGCTGAATTGCGTTATCCAGCTCGCGCACGTTACCCGGCCACGGATAACCGATCAGACAGGCCTGCGCCTCAGGCGACAGCCTTGCAGCGGCATGCTTCATTTTATTGACGTGCTTGGCCAGCAGGCGCTCGGCCAGTGGCAGGATATCGGCGGTGCGCTCGCGCAGCGGACGCCAGGCCAGCGGGAACACCGACAGGCGATAATAGAGGTCTTCGCGGAAACGCCCCGCCGCCACCTCCCCGGCCAGGTCGCGGTTGGTGGTGGCGACCACGCGAATGTCCAGGGTGATCGGCTTGCGCGCACCCACGCGCTCGACCTCGCGCTCCTGCAAGACACGCAGCAACTTGGCCTGGAGCCCCAGGGGCATCTCGGAAATTTCGTCGAGCAGAATGGTCCCGCCGTCGGCCTGTTCGAACTTGCCGGCCTGGGCCGCAATGGCGCCGGTGAACGAACCTTTTTCGTGGCCGAACAGCGTGGCTTCGAGCATGTTGTCGGGAATCGCGGCGCAGTTGATGGCGATGAAAGGCTGACTGGCGCGAGGCGAATGCTGATGAATGTAGCGTGCCAGCACTTCCTTGCCGGTCCCGGACTCACCGGAAATCAACACGGTGGAATCACTGCGTGCCACTCGTCCGGCCAGCTCCAGCAATTGCGCGCTCGCCACTTCAACCGCAACAGGCCCCTCGCTGTCGGCCGCACCGAGACTGCCGAGGGCGTGACGACCCACCAGCTCCAGCAGCGCCCTGGGCTCGAACGGCTTGACCAGGTAATCCACCGCGCCTTGGCGCATGGCATCGACGGCGCGCTCGACGGCACCGTGCGCCGTCATCAGCAACACCGGCAATTGGGGCTGACGCGTACGTAACACGCCGAGCAACTGATGCCCATCCATGCCCGGCATGTTGACGTCGCTGAGCACCAGACTGAACGCTTCGCGCCCCACCGCCTCAAGCGCATCCTCCGCCGAACCGACGGCCTTGAAGTCATGCCCCGCCAGCACCAGCGTATCCGCCAGCGCCTCACGCAGCGCGCGGTCATCCTCGACCAGTAAAACCTTGATTGCCATGTCCTTCACTCCGCCCCCAGAGCGCTGAGTCTTTCACCGGAAAAAAGCGGCAGGATCACCTGCGCACGCGTGCCGCGACCGGGGCGCGAGCGCAAACGCAACTCTCCCTGATGAGCACGTGCCACGGCCTTGACCACGGTCAGGCCCAGACCGGTTCCGGTGGCTTTGGTGGTAAAAAAGGGCTCGCCAAGACGCGCCAGCACCTGGGTGTCGATACCGCCGCCACTGTCGCTGACCGACACCCGCAATTGATTGTCACGGGTGTAGAGATGGACTTTCAGGCGAACGTCATCGGCACTGGCCTGGATGGCGTTCTCGATCAGGTTCAGAATCGCCCCGACCAGGGTGTCGCGATTGCACAGCAACTCCCCCGCATGGCTGTCGCATTGCCAACGAATCGGCAGATCCTGGACGTGGGTCGAAGCGGCCGATTGCAGGGACTGCATCAACCCCTTCGGGGTGACACGATCGATCAGCGGCAATTCGCCGCGCGCAAATACCAGCATGTCGCGCACTTGATGTTCAAGTTCATGCAAACGCTCCTTCAGGCGCCCGGCAAAACGCTGCTGAGTGGCGACCGGCAGCTCCTGCTCGGTCAAATGACTGGCATAGAGCAACGCGGCGGACAACGGCGTGCGGATCTGGTGAGCGAGCGAGGCCACCATGCGGCCGAGTGACGACAGGCGCTCGTGACGGGCCAGTTGATCTTGCAGATGACGGGTTTCGGTCAGGTCGTTGAGCAACACCAGTTGACCGGGTTCGGCATCCAGCGAGCGGGTGGAAATCGACAAACGTCGACCATCCTTGAGGGAAATCTCATGGCCGTCGTCTTCGCGTGGCGCGAAACAGCGGGCAATGACGTGGCGCCACAATTCGCCTTCGAGGGGCAGGCCGAGCAATTCACAGGCCGCAGGATTGGCTTCGCACACGATGCCATGCGCGTCGATGACGATCACACCACCGGGCAACAGATCGAGGAGGTTTTGCAGACGGTTCGCCAGACGTTCCTTTTCGGCCAGTTCCTGCATGCGCTGGGCGCTGACCACCGCCAACTCACCCTTGAGCTCGGTGACCCGGGCTTCCAGCAAGCTATAGGAATCGGTCAGTTGGCTGGACATCTGACTGAACAGCGCGAACGCCTGCTCAAGGCCCTGCCGGCTGGCCTGCTCTACGGACGACGGATGCCCCGAGGCGTCAGGGACAGAAGACATCTGGGCGGCTTGGGGCATCGTGCTCTCTCGCGTGGCTGACCGTCAGTGAAACGGAACGTTGCGAGGGACTTAGCAATACCCGTGCCTAAAAAAAACCGCCTAGAAATGAAAGACTTGAAAAACAGGCGTCAATCATCCGCCTGTTCATCACCGTCGCGACGACTCATGCCGTACTTGCGCATCTTTTCCACCAGCGTGGTGCGACGAATCCGCAGCCGTTCGGCGGCACGCGCCACGATGCCATTGGCGTCGTCCAGCGCCTGCTGGATCAAGCCTTGTTCGAGGCCACCCAGGTAGTCCTTCAGGTCCAGCCCTTCGGGTGGCAGCATGGCACTGGTGGTGAAATCCGGCGTGTGACCGTTGATGGCCACCCGCTCCTCCAGATCGTTGCGCAGGCTGTCGACCAGTTGCTCGTCCTCGTCGTCGACGTAGCGGAATTTCTTCGGCAACTCGACCACGCCAATCACCCCGTATGGATGCATGATCGCCATGCGCTCCACCAGGTTGGCCAGCTCGCGGACGTTGCCCGGCCAGCCATGACGGCACAGCGACATGATCGCCGCGGAGTTGAAACGGATCGAACCGCGCTTTTCGTGTTCCATGCGCGAGATCAGCTCGTTCATCAGCAACGGGATGTCTTCGACACGCTCACGCAGCGGTGCCATCTCGATCGGGAACACGTTCAGGCGGTAGTACAGGTCTTCGCGGAAGGTGCCGATCTCGATCATGCTTTCGAGATTCTTGTGGGTCGCCGCGATGATGCGCACGTCGACGCTCTGTGTCTTGTTGCTGCCCACGCGCTCGAAGGTGCGCTCCTGCAGCACGCGCAGCAACTTGACCTGCATCGGCAGCGGCATGTCGCCGATTTCGTCGAGGAACAGCGTGCCGCCATTGGCGAGTTCGAATCGCCCGGCGCGACTGGTGATTGCCCCGGTGAAGGCGCCCTTCTCGTGGCCGAAGAGTTCGCTCTCCAGCAGCTCGGCCGGGATCGCCCCGCAGTTGACCGGAACGAACGGTGCTTCACGGCGCTTGGAATGGTAGTGCAGGTTGCGCGCAACCACTTCCTTGCCGGTCCCGGACTCGCCAAGGATCAGCACGCTGGCGTCGGTATCGGCCACCTGCTGCATCATCTGGCGGACGTGCTGAATCGCCCGGCTGGTGCCGACAAGGCTGCGGAACAGATTGGGTTCACGGTGACGACCGCGCTCGCGAGCCTGGTCATACATCTCGCGGTAGACCTGCGCACGGTGCAGGGAGTCCAGCAACTTGCTGTAGCTGGGCGGCATTTCCAGGGTCGACAGCACGCGGCGGCGCTGGTCTTCCGGCAGGTCGATGGAAGAATTATCGCCCATCAGCAAAATCGGAAGGAACTCATCCCAGGTGGAGAGTGTCTTTAACAAGCCCGGAAGTGCACCCGGCGCATTGACCGTGCCAATGAGGACACAGATCACTTCACGACTTGATGACAATGAGCCGACAGCCTGCTGCCAGTCATGGCTACCGCAGGGTAAATTTTCTTCGCCGAGAAAATTCAAGATTACCGCCAGGTCGCGGCGGCGGACGCTATCGTCATCGATCAGCAGAATTTTGGTTTCACGCCACATGCAATAGCAACTTCCCTAGTCAACCCAATGCCCAAAAATTCGGGGCAAGCTAGACGCTTGCAGACATCATATGTCTGTTGACGCCTGAAATCCGCAATCAGCCACTAGTTAAGTCAAAAAACCGTGCCCAGTCAAATTTATGGCGCACTCGCTTGGATTAACTGGGCTCAATCAACCAAACAGATGGTATACCTTCGCGGCGTTCTGCGCTTGATGGATCTGCGACATCTCTTCAACGATGGCCTGCCGCTCACCTGTCGCCGCCTCGAGCAGTTGCTTGTAGACCCCCAGCAACTCCTCAAGGTTGTCGCGCAGTGCCGCTTCGTCCAGCGAAGTTTCACTCAAGACGTCTTCCATGCAGGAACGGCAAGCCAGGTCCAACTCACCAATGGCTTCCCAGTTTCGCTGAGCCAGTGCATCCACCAGACCTTCGCGGGTTTGTTCGATTCGCTGCAATACAAGACTCATGGGTGATCTCCTTAAAACTGCGGAGCCGGCGTGCCGATGGCATCCCAACCGTCCTTGACCGTGCGCAGCAGGTCAGCGACTTCGTCGAGAATCTTCGGGTCGGCCTTGGCGTTGGCCTCGGTCAGGCGCTTCATCATGTATTCGTACAGATTGGCCAGCTCGCCAACCGAGTCCGATTGATTTTCCAGGTCCAGACCTTCGAGCAGACCACCGATGATGCCGATCGCCTTGCCGATCAGGACACCTCTGGACGGAATGTCCTTGCGCTCCATCGCGCCTTTGGCTTGCGCGATACGATCCAGGCCACCTTCCATCAGCATCTGCACGAGGCGATGCGGGCTGGCCTCGGAGGTTTGCGCCTGGGCGCCAATCTTCTGATATTGGCGAAGGGCTAACATTGGATTCATGTTTTACCTCATCAAAAAATCTTTTGGTTCGTATAACCAGTGTATCGACGATGCGTCAAAAAACTTTAGCTGCCAAACGCAAAAGCCCGGAGCGCTTGAAAACGCTGCCGGGCTTTTGGCGTTCTGGGCTGTCAGCTGTTCTTCTGCTGCGCGTTCATCGCCTCGAACATCGAAGTGATGTTGCTGGCAGTGGCCTTCAGCTTGCCGACCAGGGTATCCATGTCGTTGTACTTTTTGGTCAGTACCGCCGTCAGGGATTCGATGCGACGATCGAGTGCCAACTGGTCGTTGGCCAGCTTGGTCTTGGTCTTGTTCAGGGCAGTGGTACGGGTGTCGAGGATGCCGCCGGTCTCGGTGTAAGGCTTGATCGCCTTATCCATGCGGGCCAACAAGCCGTTGTCACCGGAAAACAGCGTCTGTACTTCGCCGCTGAGTTTCTTGTCGGTCATCGCCGAGTTGAACTTGGTGGTATCGAAGTTCAACGCACCGGTTTTCTGGTCCGTGGTGATGCCTAGCTGAGACAGCACCGTCAGCTTGTCACCGTTACCGGTTTCCGCCAGAGGCCCACGCATGGCCGCCAGGATCGAACGGGGCATGGCGTCACCGGTCAGCGCCGCCGGGATGGTCGGGTTGCCGTCATCGTCCAGGGAAGGCTTGGTCAAGGTGGTGATCGCATTCGCCACCGCGTTGTAGGCATCGACGAACTTCTGCACCGAGGCCTTCAAGCCGTCGTTGTTGGTCGCCACCACTACTCGCGTTTCACCGGTGGCAAGCAGATTCATCGAGAAACCTGAAACCGTACCGTCCAGCTTGTTGGTGGGGCTGGTGATCGGCAACCCGTCCAGAGAAAACTTTGCATCCTTGGCCAGCGCACCGACCGAGCCCGCCGAGGTCTTGGTAGCGTTTGCAGGGATGACCTGAGTTCCATCCACATCCAGACCGACGCCGCTCAGCGAGAGATCGCTGCCCTCGCCCGTGTTGGACGAACTCACCATCAGTCGTGAGCCGAAATTGTCGGTGACCACGGTGGCACTCAGACCACTGAACTGATACTTGTCGTTCAGGGATTTCGCGACGGACTCCAGTGTGGAGCCCGCTGGCACGTCAAGGTTATAGGTCTTTGCAGTTCCGCCTTTGACGCCCTGGGTGATGGTCAGCGTGCCGGCGGCGCCACCGTTCACCGACGCCTTGGAGCCACCGTCGAACGCCGCAGTGGCAATCTTCGAACCGGTTGCAAGCTGATCGACCTTGATGTTGTAGACGCCCGCCGCTGCCGTATTGTTGGCAACAGCAGTCAAAACCTTGGGATCGGAAGGCGTGGCGGAAAAACCGGTGAACTGAGGCTCAGTGGTATTGCCAAGGCTCTTCAGGGCCGCCTGGAAGGTGGCGAGCAGCGATTTCAGCGTACCCACACCAGAGATCGACGCCGTATTGGCGGTGGTGCCGCGATCGATCTGGCCTTGCTTGGCCGCTTTGTCGGCATTCACCAGCGCCTTGACGATAGCGCCAGTGTCGAGGCCCGAGCCTAAGCCGGTGCCTGGTAGAATTGGACTTGCCATGTAGATCTCCCTTCAGTGTCTCGCCGGTCTTTTGACCACTACAACGCCCAAAAGAACATAGCAACAAATTTCATGCCAGCTATCAGACTTTGGCGCTGAATAGCAGGCTGCTTGCGTCATTCAAACTGTTGGCCAACTTCAGGACTTCTTCGTTGGGGATCTGACGGATCACCTCACCGGAGTCGGTGGCAATGACTTTGACAACCACTTTGCCTGAAGGCTCATCGATCGAGAACTCCAGGTTGCGCTTGAGTGACTGAACGAACTTTTCTATTTCCTGGACAGCTGTCTTCAACTTGTCCTGATCACTTTTTGCGTCTTTAGGCTCATCCTTGACCAATGCCACAGGCGCAGCATCGGCTCGAGGCTTTTCCGCAGTCGGTTCAGCAACAGGCGCCGCCTGCTTGGCTGCAGGATAAGACAAGTTCAGCTTCACGCTCATATCCATGTCCATCACCTCTCTTTAATCGAAAAAGCGAGAGAGCGCGACAAGCGCACTCCCCCGCCAAAACTCACCGGCTATTACTGAAGCAGTTTCAGTACAGCGGATGGCAGTTGGTTGGCTTGAGCCAGAACCGAGGTGGAAGCTTGTTGCAGAGTTTGCTGCTTGGTCAGCTGTGCAGTTTCAGCAGCGAAGTCGGTATCTTGTACGCGACCCAGTGCAGCACTGGCGTTTTCGTTGATGTTCTGCAGGTTGGAGATGGTGCTGGTCAGACGGTTTTGTGCAGCACCGAGGTCAGCACGGCTGGCGTTGATGGTCTTCAGAGCGGTATCGATCGCGCCAACTGCAGCCGAGAAGTTGGTCTCAGCGATAGTGGTGGACGAACCGGCGATGGTGATGCCGGAAGTGATGCCCAGGCTCACGGCGTCGAACTTGCCGTTCAGGTCCAGAGTGATCTGGTTGGTAGCGCCAGTGTTGGAGCCGACCTGGAAAGTCATGGTGCTGGCGGAACCGTCGAGCAGGTTTTTGCCGTTCAGGTTGGTCGAACCGGCGATACGGGTCAGCTCGGCAGCCATTTGGCTGAACTCTTTGTTCAGAGCGTCACGGTCATCGGAGCTGTTGCTGTCGTTTCGGGATTGAACAGCCAGTTCACGCATACGTTGCAGGATGTTGGTTTGTTCCTGCATCGCGCCTTCAGCGGTCTGAGCGATGGAGATACCGTCGTTGGCGTTTTTGATCGCCATGGTCTGACCGCGGATCTGCGAGGTCATACGGGTAGCGATTTGCAGGCCGGCGGCGTCGTCTTTGGCGCTGTTGATTTTCAGACCGGAAGACAGGCGGGTCATCGAAGTCGACAGAGCATCGGAAGCTTTGTTCAGGTTTTTCTGAACGTTCAACGATGTAACGTTAGTATTTACGGTTAAAGCCATGACGAATTCCTCGTTGGTTGGGTACTGCGGCTTCCGGCCCTGGCAACCGCCGGGTGTGGCCTAGAGAACCTTCGTAATAGTTATCGTCGTCATGGCAGGTTGCTTGAGGGCTTTTTTAAAAAAAATTACTAGCAGACTGCCACCCCCTGTAAATCAAGGGCTTGGCGTAGACGGAGTTTGAAAAATGACGTCAAAAAAAACCACACGAAAGATTGAGGCCAAAAAAAAGCGCTGCCGGCAAGCCGGCAGCGCTATCGAAAAACCACTGATGGTCATTCGCGATAGAGGATCGCCGACCCCCATGACAACCCAACACCGAAACCAC
Organism: Pseudomonas fluorescens; assembly: GCF_041354075.1. Lineage (GTDB taxonomy): Bacteria > Pseudomonadota > Gammaproteobacteria > Pseudomonadales > Pseudomonadaceae > Aquipseudomonas > Aquipseudomonas fluorescens_CE. The sequence continues at coordinate 204,745 of NZ_JARZGC010000004.1, forward strand.
TGATGGCCACGCGTTTCCAGTCAGAGGTCAGAACGTGCTTTTCCAGCAACAGGGGAATGCTGGATGACACGGTGTTACCGGTCTCGACCATGTCCTTGATGAACTTCTCCGGCTCACCCTCGAAACGCCGAGCGACGGCATCGACGATCGCCGCACTGCCCTGGTGAATGCAGAACGCGTCGATCTCGCTGGCTTGCAAGTCCGACTCGTTGAGCAGCTCATGCAGGTGAGCTGGCACTTTGAGCAAGGCGAAGTTGAAGACCTGGCGCCCGTTCATGAAAAACACGCCATCACTGACCTTCAGATGAGGCGCACCGGAACCGTCGGTGCCGAACTTGGACTTGCCCAGCGACCACGGAGCGTCTTCGGCCATCCAGGTGACGGTGGCAGCATCACCAAAGAGCATGGTGGTGTTGCGGTCTTCGGTATCGACAATTTTCGAATACGGGTCTGCGGTGATCAGCAAGCCATTTTTTAAACCCGCGGCTTCCATGAAGCCCTTCATGGCGTAGATACCGTAGACGTACCCGGAACACCCCAGCGAGATATCAAACGCAGCCACATGGGTTGGCAGGCCGAGCTTGTCCTGCACGATCGCGGCGGTATGGGGCAGCCCCTCTTCGTCACCGTTCTGTGTCACGACGATCAGTGCGTCGATGGACTCGCGCTTCAATTCAGGATGGTTGGCGAACAGCGCATTGACAGCTTCAACACAAAGATCCGACGTTTCCTGCTCAGCGCTCTTGCGCGGCAGAAAAGCCGAACCGATCTTGCCCAGGATGAACTCTTCATCCTTGGCGAATTTGGCACCCTGAGCGTAGTTATCCACACCGGCCGCCGGCACGTAACTCGCTATGCTTTTTATGCCAATCATCATGGCTTCCCGATCAAAACAGCGACTAGGTTCACCCCGAAAAAGCTCAGGGGCGCATCAAAATGGTTGATTTCCGGGAGCGGACTCATCGCCCGCACCCAGGAACACAATACAGTGAAGATGCACTTTATGACTTACGCGTCACGCCGTTAAGCGCACGAATGTAATATTTCGCTTGCGCAGGGAAAGAATACTGCAAGAAAGGACTGACTTTCAGTGCTCTTCGCGCCGGTGTCTGAACGGTCCTGCGTCAGAAAGAACAAAGCCCCGAACGGGGCCTTGTAGGGGGAGGTATCAGGTAAAGCTCAGGTTGACCCGCCGCTGCCCGTAGACAACCCGCGCCGCCGGCATCAACTGGTGGGGGATCTCGACGAACGGAATATCCGAGTTGGTCAGCGCGATATCGACGAGCTGCACCATGATCGAATTCTTCCTGACCAGGATCACATCGGACCAGTCGGTACTGCTGACCGCCAGGGGGATGAAGTCCGAACGTTTGATGAAGCTGCTCATCGCTTCCAGTACGCCCAGGTTCTGCTTGGTGCCTTGCACGCTGTGGCAGCAATCGTTCAACAGGATGAAGCCGTCGTCGGCCACCAGTTCCTGGTAGTACATCAAGTCACGCAGGATGTATTCGTACTGATGGTTGGCGTCGATGTAGACCAGATCGAATTTTTCAATACCGCTTCTGGGCAGGATGTCGTCAATCGCGGCAATGGTTTCGGAACGGATCACCGTCACGTTGTCCTTGTCGGTGAAACGGGTCAGACACTCGTCATACAGCCTGTCAAAGGTGGCCATCTCATCCAGTGGGCCGCCGTAGTAGTAAGCATACTTTTCAACCGGTTCAAGCCAGTGCGGCAGTGGGTCAAAAGGGCTGTAGGCACTACTGGCAGCGGGGCTCCAGCTGTCGATCAGGACCATGTGTTGCGGGTTCAGCGCATTGTAAAGATTCAGCGCGTTCTCACCGCGAAGCACACCCAGCTCGGCGATCAGAGGCTGTTTGTCGTACGCGGTAAACACCGCCCGAAGAAGGTGATAAAAGGCTTCTCGGTGGGTAATGCAGACTTTCATACCGGCTCCTTTTGCTGCATGACTTCAGCCCAGGCAATGCTGGTGACGGGTCCAAGGGTGAAACCGGAACCTTCGACGGACAGGTTCCTGTTGTAGAAACGATCATGACCCAGCGCTTCGGTCCACTTCTCTGCGAACGCCTGGCGAGCCGCTTCGGACTGCGCCAGCACACCCGCCTGGATGATCTGGGCATGGGGGGTCCACACAGTCAGGTAGCCGGCCTGACCGACTCGCAGGCAAAGGTCGATATCACCGAACGCATCGGCGAACTGCTCGACATCGATGCCATCTGCCGCTTCGAAGAGTTGCTTGGAGATCATCAGACAGGCGAAGGAAACCGCCGAGCAGTTCTGCTCCACCGCCAGGCGATTCATGTAGCCATTGGCCGTCTTCGGCTCGCCTACGAACGGCGAACCCACCACGCCATTGAAACCGAGGATCAGACCCGCCTGCGTAACCTGGCCTTGCTCATCGACCAGTTTAGCGCCGGCGACGCCGACTTCCGGACGCAGCACCTGATTGAGCAGGGACTCGATCCAGTTGACGTTGACGACCTCCGCGTCTGCGGCCAAGGTCACCAGGTACTCACCCTGAGCGTGCTGGCTGGCGGTGTTGATCAGGTTGGCGGTTGTCAGACCGGGCGCGGCACTGAACAGGCGAACCCGTTTGGCATGCGGGCCCTGGCCGTCGAGCCAGTTACCCAGCTCGGCCGCGTACGAAGGATCGTCCGCCAGCAGCACTTCGTAACGATGGTAGCGAGTGCGCTGCAGGATACTGCGGATGCAGCGTTGCAAGGACTCGAGATCGCGGACGCCATGCAGGATGACCGAGACCATCGGGCGTTCAGTGAAGCGGTAGTCGATTTTGTGCGTGCCCGGCACCAGCGTGCCGACGTCGGCCTGATAACCACGGGTGGCCAGGTGACGCAACAGGACCCTGCGCTCATCGGCGTTGGTTTCCTGTTGTGGGGCATTGCAAATCAACAGGGGTTCGGCCAGGTGCGCGAAGCCATCCAGCCCGCCTTGCTCGATCAGGCGCAGCAGCAGGTCGAAGTCCAGTGCCTTCTTGAATTCGCGGGCATACCCACCCGCCTGAACCATGACTTCCCGGCGAATCAGCCAATGACGCGCCATCACACCCGGGTAGCTCTGCAGCAGATCGAGGTTGAACCCTGGACGGAAGACACCGGCCAGCGTCCCGTTCTCCTGGCGCTGGAATTCATCCATGGCCACGGCCCGAATCTGTTTGTCGCCCAGCAATTCGAGACTCGCCTGGTACAGGCCGCTTGGCGTCAGTTCATCACCTGCTTCCGCCAGCACCAACCAGTCGCAGTCCGTCTGCTCGGCCACCTGATTGATCTTGTCCACGTAGTTGCTTTCGTTGACCTTGACGAAATGCAGGGTGTTTTGCAGCGTGGTTTCAGCCGGCAGATCGCCGGTGGTGAAAACGACGATCTTGAACGCTCGGCAGTAGCTGTTCATGATGCTGTCGAAAGTCGCCTGCAGCTTGAAGATGTCGGCTTCCAGGTCCAGCAGCAGAATACCGAATGTCGGACCACCGGCGTGACGTGCCAGATGCCGGGAAATATCCTTGAGCTGAGCCGCACTCGGATCACGCGCCTCGAGCCACTGCAGCAGTTGACCGGACTGTGTGGCATCGAACAGCCGACCATTGTCTTCGAGCGTCGCCGCGCCCAGACGCTGGCCCCAGGCCAGAATTTTCTGCGCCTGCTCCTTGTCGCCATCGGCCTGCAGCGAGCCAGCCAGCTGCTGTACCACATCCTGATTGAATGCGTAGAGTTCAAAGGCCTTGAGCAAGCGCTCATTGAGCGGCTCGGCACTGGCATTGCGGTGAACGCGCGACCACTCCTTCTGCTTGAGCATCGTGGCCTCGAGCTCATCCAGTTGCACCTGGCTCGTCGGCACTGCGTGCAGGAGAAACTCCAGTGCACTCAGCACATCGAAAAATACCTGGTTATAGAACGGCAATTCGACGTATTGCGTCGGTTCGAAACGACGCACCGGCTCGCCGGATAGAGCATCCCAGGTCGACTCGAACAGCTTCTCGGTCACTTCACCAAAGGTCACGCTGCGTCGCTCGTGCAGCGCGTAGGGAATCGGCAACACGCGCGCCTTGGCGCCCGCAACCAATGCATCCGAATAGCCATTGCCGACCACGTTCGGGTTGAAACCCTGGCTCAACGAGGCAAACCAGCGGCGCAGGATGTCGGTGCGAGTGACCGCGTTGGCGAGGGATGCGCCATCAGTGCCCAAGAGCGCCAGACGCGCCACAGCCGAGTCGTCGCCAAAGTCCTCGCAACCCTTGCGGTCACGGCGATAGTAATCGACACGATCAGCATGGGCTTCGAACGCCAGGCTGTAACCCTGGCAAGTGCCGTAGTCGGCATTGGCGTCAAGGAAGGCCAGCGATTGGTCGAGCGCCTCGGGCAGCAGGAAACTTTCGACCTCGGCGACGGCCATGTAGGGCGTGGAAATGCGCTCGATCACTTTGCTCACGGTGATGGTGAAGTGTTCGAACCGTGGCGCGGGTGCATGCAGGTACTGCACGCTGGAGAACGTCGAGGCGATGCCGGCATCCGGTTGCGACGAAGAATCGACAACCAGGACGGCACAGGGCAAGGCGCTGTAGTAGCGCAATGCACGACGCAAGGCGCGTGGCTGCTCGTGAGCCAACAGCACCAGAGTCAACCGCTCGCTCAACGCAGCAGTTGTTCCATTCGAGAAATTGCTTTGCATATAAATTCCTATGACGAGCGGGTTGCCGAACCAGCGGCGTTATGTTCGTTTGGCAGTTTCACGTTGAGGTTATTCACTCCGGCAGCCAGCCATCGGCCCAGTACTGCAGGTTGTCGCCGCGCAACATGAAGTCGCGCAAAACCACTTCTCGCAATTCGTCGCCCATCCGATAACTGGCAGCAGGATCAGAAAGGTGCATGCGAATCGCTTGGAGCCATTCGTCCGTGCTGTTGGTCCGGATGCGGGTGCACGGCAGATGACCGCGATACGCTTCGGTATCGGAACAGATCACCGGATAGCCGCAGGCGCCGTATTCCAGCAGTCGCAGATTGCTCTTGCAGTCGTTGAAAATATGAAATTCCAGGGGTGCCAACGCGAGATCGAGGTTCAGGCTCGCGAGCTTCGCCGGGTATTCCGACAGTGCAACGCCTGGATGGAACTCATGGACATAAGGCTTGAGCATGTCCGGACACATCCCGAACAGCACCCACTCGACCTCATCGGCCAGTTCGCGCACGACGTCGGCAATCAGTTCCAAATCACCACGGTGGCTGGTACCGCCGCCCCAGCCGACACGTGGTTTTTTCGAGGTCCGGCGCCGACTGGTGAGTTGGCTCCACAGATACGGGGCCAGCATGTTAGGCACCACGCGAATGTTGTGGTGCATGTCCGCGAGTACGCCGGCCAGCGCATGGGTCGACACCACCACCCGGTCGCACATGGCGATGCCTTTGCGCATCAACGCTTCGATGTTCTCGGGCATGTTGCGCGTGTGTTCGTTCTTCTCGGGAATCCGGACGACGTAATCGTCCAGTTCGTAAATGCGCATGGCCTGTGAATAGTTTTTCAACTGGACGATGTCATTGATTTTGTTCGGGTTGTAGCGCCCCTGGAAAATAACGACATCGGGCGACTGACGCTCGACTTCGATGATCGACGGCGTGTCATAGGCCACCCGCCCGACGATTCGTCCCGCATTCTGCAACTCGAACAACGGCTGGCTGACTCGGTAGTGACCGATCGCCGAACTGTTGAGCGCCAGACCGAGAACAGTCGGCACATTGCGCGTACACAGCGGGTTCCACCCCGTGCGCGCGCCGGGATAGAGGCCGAAGCTGTCGCCACTCAAATTCAGGTTGCGGTTGTAGGCCGGATCATTGGCGATCTGTGGCAACCAGCGTCGGTAGAACGTCTCTTGTTCGAGTTCCAGTTGCTCCTTGCTGCGCTCTTCGGTCCGGGTCTGTACAGGCGGAACCAGCACCACATTCGAATAGGGTGTGGTAACGATCAGGTAACCTTCCCGGCCCACGCGCAGACAAAGTTCAAGCGCGTTGATGCCTTGTGTGCTGATGGTCTCTTCGTAACCGCCGACACTGTCGAACACCTGCCTGCGCACCAACAGGCAATGACCGCTGACGGCGCTCCAGTTCTGCACCACGTGCAGTCGCTGCATGTAGCCACCGGAGGCTACCGGCTCATTGACGAATGCCCGGCCCGCCAGACCATTGAGGCCCAGGACCAGACCGGCGTCGATCACGTTGCCTTGCAGGTTGAGTGTGCGTGGCCCGACGATCCCCACCTCCGGTCGCTGCCCATGATTGAGCAGCTCATCCAGCCAACGCTCTTCATGGGCCACACAATAGGGGCTGAGCAACAACAGATAATCGCCCCGCGCTTGTTGCGCCGCGAAGTTCCTGACGTGTGCATCGCTGCCCCTTTCGGAACAGCAATAGATGCGCAAGGTGTCGCTGCCCAGTTCTGCCATGGCCTCGAGCCAATGGCGCATCTCAGTGCTTTCACTGGCATTGTCGACAACGATGATTTCGTAACGGGTGTAGGCCGTCGTGCTGATCAGGCTGTTGATGCAACGTTCGAGCGCAGACAATTCGTCACGCACGTTGATGATGATCGACACCAGCGGACGCTCGCCATACTGATATTCGATCCGCGGGACCAGCTTCAGCACCGGCCCCGGATGCAACACATGACTGACCCCGATGCGCTGCAAGTGCGCCGTGATCAGACGCATGTTCTGTTCTATCACTTGGGGCAGGGATAACCATTGCGCGAAGGCGAACATCGATTCGACCTGCACTTCCGAGATATGCCCGATGGCATGCGTCCCGTCCGTTTCCACCAGGCGCCAGATCAGGTCATGTGGCGCCAGCTCACCCGCCTGCGAATCGAATCCGCCCAATGCGAGGAATCGTTGCCGCTCGAACGCCAGAGTGCGGCCAACATAGGGGTAACTGCGCATGAGGTCGAGGTTGAAATCGGGCTTGAACACCGGCTGCTCGGATTCGTCGTCCACCAGCGCACCTTCGTCGCTGTAGATGCAGGACGCGCCCGGCGCACCCACGATCCGATCGGCCAGAACCAGCAGCGCGGACTCGGTCAGCCGGTCGCCGGCACGCAACAGATAGAACCAGTCGGCCTCATCCAGTTGCGGCATCAATTGGTTGAGTTGCTGCGGCCAGTCCGATTGCAGTGGCAGACGCACAATCCGGTCATCCAGCTCGCCAGTGCCATTGGACAACAGCACGATCGATTCACAGGCGTAGGTCTGGGCCTCGAGACTCTCGAGGGTCACACGCAGCGCGTAGGCGTCTTCATCTGCATCGATGATCACCGGAACAATCGCAGGACGGTGCGCCCAACGTGCTATCTGCCGGGACAGCACTTGCTTGCGCGATGGCGTGAGGCGGCGGCAGTCAATCCATTGCGCATACAGGTCGGCATAGCTTTCAGTGTCGGTACCGACCTGAACCAGCATGATGCCCTGGCGCGTGGACATTATCGTGTAAAGATTGAGCTCGTCCCACTCTCGCGACTCCGGCGCCGTGAGTTCCTCCATCATCACGTAGCGAACCCAGTCAGTGGCCGGTGGGGCCTCGCCACCGCGTTGAGCGATCATCTGAGTCAGCCATTCCCATTCGACGGCCGCAGCAGAGACCATCTCCGGGCGCTTGCTCAAACGCTCCGGGTACAGGCGTTCGATGCTGCCAACGTTGCTGAGCTGCACCAGATTGCCACGCCGCAACAGACAGACGTACAACGCGAAATCGAGCACGGCGTTGAACCCGGCGTCGGCCAGGGCAGGCAGCAAGGTGGCGATGTCTTCGCGACGCATCAGTGCACAGGTGAAGCCGCCCAGAACATTGCGCGGTGTTCTCTCGAAGGCGGCCAGCAGATCATCGCCCTTGAACAACGCATCGAACGGCGTCAACCCGACGTTTTCCATGCGGATCGGCAAGACGTAGTTGTCGGCGTCGACCACGTGATGCTTGCTCACGACCAGGATCACCTCGCCATGCTCGCGCAAAATGGCGGCCTGCTGAGCGATGTCGTTCACCATCAGTTGATCGTCATCACACAGGAACTTGATGAACTCGCCCCGGCTCTCTTCGAAGCAACGCAGCAGGTTCTGCTGGAACCCCAGGCGTTCGGGGTTGCGCTGATAACGCACCTGCACGTGCGCAGGGACATTCAGTGACTCGACGATCTGTTCGATCTCGTCGGTACGGCAATCATCGCAGATGACGATTTCAAGGTTTTCGTAAGTCTGGTCGAGTGCACTTTGCAGTGCCTCACGGAAAAAACGCGGGTTGAACGCAGGGATGGCGATACTGACAAGAGGAGTAGGTTTCACACGCGTGATTCTCGACCGGTGGGTATCTGCTCCCGCGAGAGCAGACACCCTGAACCGTAAAAAATAGGTTCAGGGCCGCACGCAAGCATGCGACCCCTGCTCTGGATCAGACTTTGTTGAACAGGCCCAACTGGGCAATTTTGCTGAACGCCAGCTGGGAAGCTTGCAGCATGGTTTGCTGCAGGGTCAGGCGGGTCATCACTTCGGCCGGGTCCGAGTCACGGATCACCGATTGGGTCTGGGCATTCGCCAACACCAGCGCCTGGTTGGAATCGCTCTGAATATCCAGCGCCGAGCCACGACCACCAATCGAGCTCAGGCCGGCGGACACCTGGTCAATGCCGCTGGCGAGGTTGGCCATGCCTGCGGTCATGGCCGCCTGTTGTTTCTGCAGGGCAACAGCGTTACCCGTGGTCGGCGTGTTCAGCGCAGTCTTGAGCTGGCTCACGGTGTCCAGGATGTTCTGGGTCTCGTGGGTGTTGACCGCCACGTTGAACTGGTCACCGTTCTGCAAGGGATTGCCGGCGGTGTTGTCCAGCGTGAACTCCACGCCGGAGGCGGTCGCAGTGTTGCCGACCATGGTGCCGCTGGAAACCGGACGGCTGTCGGCGGTGATAGGTGCCGCGTACAGGTCGAAGGTGGTGTCGCTGGTGAACTTGAGCACCGCCGAGCCACTCGGGAAGCTGGCGTGGTAGGCAACCGGATCGGTAATGCGGGTACCGGTCGTCTGCACCGAGCTTGGGTTGCCCGGGCCGCGCGCGACGTTGAAGGTATCCGGCTTGGCTTCCAGGGTGAACGTACGACCGGCCAATGGAGCCGCCGGGTCGTTGAAGTTCAGGGACAGGTCGATACCGCGAAAGCTGATGCTCTGGTTCTTGCCCGTGGTGATCACACCGCCCTGAGTGGCTTCGTTGGTCACGTCGTTGCCCAGGTTGTCCCTGATCAGCAACTGCGTACCGCTGACGAACGAAATCTGATACGGCTCGCCACCGCGAAACTTGCTGTTGTACGTTACATTCGAGGTCACTTGCCCGTTGGACAGGGTTACCAGGCCGTCATTCATCGAACCGGTGACCTGGGTGCGAGCGGTGTTGATCGCCTGCTGGAACAGCTCCCAACCGGTGCTGTTGGTGGCCATCGACATGTTGTCGCCCACCGGCAGGTTCAGCGTCGACTGGTCGCCGTTGTAGGAGTAGGTGCCGTCAGAGTTACGGCTGAACGGCGCCACATCGCCCTTGGAGCCGGCAAAGATGTACTTGCCGTTCTCGTCCTTGGTGTTCATCAGGCTCAACAGCTGCTCTTCGATCTGGCCCAGTTCCGAGGCGTTGGCCTGACGGTCGGCGTCGGTGTAGCCGGCGTTGTTGGCGCCAATGGCCAGTTCCTTGGCGCGTTGCAGCACGTTGTTGATGCTGTCCAGCACCGACTCGGCCTGCCCCAGGGTCGCCTTGATGGTGTTGGTATTGGCCGCATACTGATCGAGCATCGAAGCCTGCTGACCCAATTGCAGCAGGCGGGAAGCGCCGACCGGATCATCGGCGGCGGTGTTGACGCGCACGAGGCTGCTGGCCTCTTCGCTGCTCTTGACCACGTTGGAGAAGTTCTTCTGATAGTTGGCAGCCGTGGTCTCGTAAAACTGGGCGGTAGAAATGCGCATGGACTACGACTCCTTAAAGGCTGTTGATCAGTGTGCTGAAGATTTCCTGCGCAGCCTTGATGATCTGCGAGGACGCGGTGTAGTACTGCTGATATTTGACCAGGTTGCCGGTCTCTTCATCGAGGTCGACACCCGACAGCGAGTCGCGAGCCCCCTTGGCGTTGGCCAGAATGGCTTCGGTGGCGGCGCTGTCGAGCTTGCCCTGGGCGGCCTTGGAACCGACACCTTCGACCAGCTTGCCGTAGGCGTCGGTCAGGGAGATGCCCTTGCTGGCGGAGCCGGTGTCCACGGTCTGCGCGGTTTGCAGGCCGGCCAGCGCCGTGCCGTTGCGGTTGTCCAGGGAACCTGGCTGGCTGAGCGAGACGTTGATCGAGGCGCCCGACGTCGGCGAGCCGGCGACGGTCATTTCGAAGGTCGCGGTGTACTGGGTCGCAGGCGGCGGCGGGATCGGCGCGCCCGTGGCATCCTTGAGCGGGATGGTCAGGTTGAGCGTGTTGTTCTCGTTCGGCTTGATGGTGCCGCTGCTGATCACACCGCCATTGGCATCCAGGAACTGGTAAGTCTGGCTGGTGCCGTCGGCCGACACGTCACCAAACACCACCTTGGTCGGCGTGGAGTACTTCAGGCCGTTCTGCATCGCCGTGGCGGTCGCCGTGTCGTAGATGTCGAACTTGGTGGTCAGCGTCGGCTGGCCGCTGGCCGGAATCGTCAGGGTGCCACTGTTGCCGGCGCCGATGGCCGCGCCCAGCGGGGCCGCGATGGCCAGACGCTTGGAGTCGGTCATCTCGGTCTTGATGTTCGTCGCCGCGTTGCGGGTCGGGGTGATCTTGAAGGTGTCGCCGGCGGTCGCGGTGTTGCCTGGAGCCGGCGTGCCGCCCTTCAGGTTCAAGGAGAAACCGTCGATCACCGGAGGTGGCGTCGTCGTGGTGCTGAAGCTGCCCATCGGCGTGTTGTCCGGCAGACGCTGGACGGTGTAGTCGGTGGCGCTGGTGAAGGTCACCTTGTAATCGTTGATGGTCAGCTTGCCGGTGTCTTCGATCGTGACGTCGAAATTGCCACTGCCGGCATTGTTGCCGAGGGCCGCGACGCTGCGCTGAGACATTTGCGCAGCGCTGTTGATGCTGTTGAACAGGTTCGAACCGAAGTCACCGTTCTTGTCGATGCCCTGGGCTTGCAGGCTGTTCATCTGATCGGCGACGACCAGGGCCACGCGACCCAGTTCGTTCATGGCCGGGTCCAGCACGGTGCTGCGATAGCGCAGCAGACCGCCGATCTCGCCACCGGTCATGATCGAGGTGATGTCGATGGTGCTCGAACCACGATTGAGCTGAATCCCCAGACGACCCGGATCGTCCTTGCTCGGGACCATTTCCAGTTTGCTGGCGGTGTTGCCCATGACCAACGGCTGGCCGCTGCCCAGGTAGATATCGAGGCTGCCTTCGCGCTCCACCACTTGCGCACCGGTAAAGGTCGACAGTTGGCGAACGGTTTCGTTACGGGCGTCGAGCAGCTCGTTGGGCATGCCGCCGGCACTGGAAATTTCCGAGATGCGCTGGTTCAACTGGGCCACGGTGGCGGCCAGCTTGTTGACCTGGTCAGCCATGTTCGTCAGGTTGCCGTTGATCGTGGCGTTCTGCTGATTCAACTGCGTGGACATCGAGTTGAAGCGGTTGCTCAAGGCCTGCGCATCGCTGAGCAGCAACTGGCGCGACGCATCGTCACCCGGCTTGGCGTTGACGTTCTGCACCGAGGCGAAGAACTTGGTCAGGGCGCCGTTCAGGCCGGTGCCGCTGTCCGACAGCAGCTTGTCCAGCGGCGTCACCTGGCCCAGGTAGGCAGCCGAGTCACTGTTGAGCGAAGTGGTGGTCTGCAACTGTGCATCGAGGTAGCTGTTGTAGACCCGACGTACATCGGCCAGCGTGGTGCCGGTGCCGATCCATACGTTGCCGAACTGCTGCGAGGCCTTGGTGCCTTGCACTGTTTGCTGGCGCGAGTACCCGGCGGTGTCGACGTTGGCAATGTTATTGCCGGTTGTCATCAATGAGGATTGACCAGCGGCCAGTCCCGACATCCCGATATTGAGCAAACTCATGGTTCAGACCTTAATCCTTGTGCCCTTATAAAGGCGTGGTGGAAGCGCCCGCCGCAGCGTAGTTCTGGTAACTCGTCATCTGCTTGGCTATCTGCGAAATCTTGCTTGCGTAGTCGGGGTCGGTTGCGTAACCGGCCTTTTGCAACTCGCGTACAAACTGTTCCGGGTTATCGGCCGACTTCACGACTTCTTGATAGCGATTATTGGTTTGCAGCAAGGTCACAAGGTCATGAAAGCTGTCCTTGTAGGAATCGTAGGAACGGAACTCGGCCGTCTCCTTGACCATCGCGCCATTCCTGAATTCGCTGGTGATTGCCCGCGCCGAATTGCCCGTCCAGTTACTGCTGGCCTTGATGCCGAACAGGTTGTGGCTGCTGCTGCCATCCTGGGCACGCATGACCGATTTACCCCAACCGGTTTCCAGCGCGGCCTGAGCCACGAGGTAGCGCGGATCGACACCAATGCGATCGGCCGCTTCCTTGGCCATCGGCAGCATGGTGTTGACGAATTCATCAGCGGAGCTGAAGGCTTTCTTCGCCGGCGCCAGGGGGATCTGCGCCATGGCCCGGCCGTGGATCTGCAGGCCACCGTTGGCGGCGGCCTGTGCGTTCGCCAGCCAGTCGCCATTGAACAGCGGACCTGAACCGGTGAGCGCGGTGCGATCAGGCAGTTGCGTGTTGCCGGTCGGCGCCACCGATGCCGGGGCCGTCGCCGAAGGAACAAGACCCGCCAGCAAACGATCGGCCAGCTTCGGCGGCAACGCCAGGCGCCGCTGATTGATCAGCGCCATGTCATTGCGATGCCCGCCCTCGCCCGCCGACTGTGGTGCGTGCACCGAACGCGAGGCCCACAATGGACGCTCGCCGTTGACCCGCGACAACGGCCCGTTGGCTCCCAGGGTCCCGGCGGCAACCGGTGTTTCCACCGCCGCTTTTGCCGCCGCCTGCTTGGCGGCCGATGCCGCTTCCGCTTCGCCCGGTGCCAATGGCTTGTTCTTCTGCATCTGGCGCATCAGCACGTCCGCCAGGCCGATACCGCCGCCTTCGCGTGACATGGAAACAGCCAGTTGCTGGTCGTACATTTCCTGGTACTGCTTGGCCGCCGGCGTGTTGAGCGGGTTGCCCTCGCCCAGGGTGTCGGTCGCTTTGCGCATCGACTTGAGCATTTCACCCAGGAACAGCGACTCGAATTCCTGCGCGACCTTGCGCAGGTTGGCGTCACTGTTCTTGTCGCCGACCTTGAGCTGGTTCAGGCGATTGAGGTCCGAGTAGGAACCCGAATCGCTGCTGCTGACCAGACCACTCTTGTACATGTCCATGGTCGCTGTCCTCAGATCACGATCAGGTCGGCTTGCAATGCGCCAGCCTGCTTCAGTGCTTCGAGGATGGCCATCAAGTCACCTGGCGCTGCGCCGACCTGGTTCACTGCACGCACGATCTCGTCGAGCGTGGTCCCCGGACCGAACTTGAACATCGGCTTGGCTTCCTGCTGGGCGTTGACCCGCGAGCGCGGCACGACCGCCGTCTGGCCATTGGACAGAGGCCCGGGCTGGCTGACGATCGGGTCTTCGGTGATGGTCACGGTCAGGCTGCCGTGGGTCACGGCGGCCGGGGAAACCTTGACGTTCTGGCCGATCACGATGGTACCGGTGCGCGAGTTGATGATGACTTTCGCCACCGCCTGGCCCGGATCGATTTCGAGGTTTTCCAGGATCGACAGGTAGTCGACGCGCTGGCTCGGATCCAGCGGCGCGCTGACCCGAATCGAACCGCCGTCGATGGCCTGGGCAACGCCCGGGCCGAGCATGTCGTTGATCTTGTCGACGATGCGCTTGGCCGTGGTGAAATCCGAACGGTTGAGGTTCAGGGTCAGGCTGTTGCCCTGGTTGAAACCGCTCGGCACCGAACGCTCTACCGATGCACCGCCCGGGATGCGGCCGGCCGACGGAACGTTGACGGTGATCTTCGAACCGTCGCGACCTTCGGCATCAAAACCGCCGACCACCAGGTTGCCCTGAGCGACCGCATAGACGTTGCCGTCGATGCCCTTGAGCGGGGTCAGCAACAAGGTGCCGCCACGCAGGCTCTTGGAGTTGCCGATCGAGGAAACCGTGATATCCACCTGCTGGCCGGGCTTGGCAAAGGCCGGCAGATCGGCGCTGACCGACACCGCCGCGACGTTCTTCAATTGCACGTTGCCCGACCCCGGTGGCACCTTGATGCCGAACTGCGAGAGCATGTTGTTGAAGGTCTGCAGGGTAAACGGCGTCTGGGTGGTCTGGTCACCGGTGCCGTTGAGCCCAACCACCAGGCCGTAGCCGATCAACTGGTTGGAACGCACGCCGGAGATGCTGGCGATATCCTTCAGGCGCTCGGCTTGAGCGCTGAAAGCGGAAGACAGCAACAGGGCGGCCACCATCAGGTGTTTAAGATTCAACGTAGCCACCTAGAAAGGGAACAGCGGGCTGAGGAAGAAACGGTCGAACCAGCCTGGCTGACTCGCATCGGCAAAGGCACCGGTACCCGAATAGGTGATGCGCGCATCGGCCACGCGGGTCGACGACACCGTGTTGTCGGTGGCGATGTCATCGGCGCGAACCATGCCGGCGATCCGTACCAGCTCATCGCCGGTATTGAGCGTCAGCCACTTCTCGCCACGCACGGCGATGATGCCATTGGGCAGCACGTCCGCGACGGTGACGGTGATGGAGCCGGTCAGGCTGTTGCTCTGCCCGGACTTGCTGTCACCCTTGGTGGCGCGGTCGGCGCTGTAGCCGGCATTCAAACTCAGGTCGTTGCTGCCGATCGGGTTATTGGTGGTCAGGCTGGAGCCGAACAACGAGGTCAGCCCCACACTGGTGTCACTGTTCTTGCCGATCTGCGAGTTGGCGTTCTTGCTCGCCTGGGTGCGCTCGTTCAGGGTGATGGTGATGATGTCACCGACCCGAAACGCCTTGCGGTCGCTGTACAGGTTCTGCTCGAACCCGGCCTGATAGATCGAGCCGTTGTTCGCGGCAGCCGGCAACGGCGTACGCGGCAACACCGGGGCATAGTAGGGATCATTGGGCTTGGGCGTCGGAGCGACGCACCCCGCCAAAGCGGTGACCCCACTCAATGCCAGGACAGATACAAAGCGATTCATGACCCTACCTCACGGTGTTGCAGGCGACCTCATGGCCGCCTCATAGACTTGATTACAGATTCTGCGTTACGAACGAGAGCATCTGGTCGGCAGTGGAGATCACCTTGGAGTTCATCTCGTAGGCACGCTGAGTGGTGATCATGTTGACCATCTCTTCAACGGTGCTGACGTTGGAGGTTTCCAGGGTGTTCTGCAGCGTGGTGCCGAAGCCGGCCAGGCCAGGTGTGCCGACTTGCGGCGCGCCGCTGGCGGCGGTTTCCAGGAACAGGTTATTGCCCACGGCTTGCAGGCCGGCCGGGTTGATGAAGTCGGCGGTCTGCAGGTTGCCGATCACCTGGGCGGCAGGGTTGCCGGCGACGGTGATGGACACGGTGCCGTCGCGACCGACCGTGAAGGTCTGGGCGTCGTTCGGGATCACGATGGCCGGCTCCAGCGCGAAGCCGCTCGCGTTGACGATCTGGCCGTTGGAGTCCAGGTGGAAGGTGCCGTCACGGGTGTAGGACGTGGTGCCGTCCGGTTGCAGGATCTGGAAGAAACCACGACCGTCGATGGCCATGTCCAGCGGCTGCTCGGTGGTTTGCAGGCTGCCGGCGTTGAAGTTTTTCTGGGTGCCGACGATCCGCACACCGGTACCCAGTTGCAGACCCGACGGCAGCTCGCTGTCCTGGGTCGACTGGGCGCCTGGCTGGCGCTTGATCTGATAGAGCAGGTCCTGGAACTCGGCGCGATCACGTTTGAAACCCGTGGTCGAGACGTTCGCCAGGTTGTTGGAAATGGTGGTCAGGTTGGTGTCCTGGGCGGACAGACCTGTTTTGGCAACCCATAGAGCCGGAAGCATTCGATTCTCCTCGTGCGCCTGTTTTACGGCGCGACGTTCTGATAATTAGCTGATCTGCAAGACCCGAGCCATGGCCTGGTCGTCTTCTTTGGCGGTGTTCATCATTTTGACGTGCAGCTCGAACTGCTTGGCCAGCGCCAGCACCGAGGTCATTTCTTCCACGGCGTTGACGTTGCTCGACTCCAGGAACCCGGACACCAGCTTGACGTTGGCATCGGCTTGCGCCGGCTGACCGTCCTTGGTGTGAATGGAACCGTCCAGGCCTTTGGTCATGTTCTTGAAATCCGGATTGACCAGCTTGATGCGGTCGACCTCGGCCATGACCCGAGGACCTTCGCCCATCGCACGAATGCTGACGGTGCCGTCCTCGCCGATTTCAACCTGCTGCTCCGGCGGCACGGAGATCGGCCCGCCATTGCCCAGCACCGGCATGCCGTTGCCGGCACGCAACACACCCAGCGCATCGATGTTCAGGCTGCCGGTGCGCACGTAGCTTTCACCGCCATCGGGGGATTGCACCGCGAGCCAGCCATTGCCCTGCACTGCGACGTCGAGGTCGCGACCGGTCTGCACCAGCGAACCCGCGGAGAAGTCGGTGGCCGGACGTTCCGACATGGCAAACGCACGCGCCGGAAAGCTGTCGCCGAACACCGGCATCGAACGCGCCTGCTCCAGGTCCCGCTGGAAACCGTTGGTGGAGATGTTCGCCAGGTTGTTCGCATGAGCCTTCTGCGCCAGAGCATTCTGGCTGGCGCCGGTCATTGCCACATAAAGGTACTTGTCCACACTCTTTCCTCTGCATGCCGGACGTTTGCCGCCCACTGCTGTATGGCTGAGCACCAAGCAATTTGCAGACCAACTTTTTTCTGGCGGGGCTGAGCCCGGTAAACAAAGGGTGTGCGAGGATCAATGGGCGACGAGGCACTGTCTGGAAGACGAAAAACCGGCGGTGTCATGCCGGTTAGTGGCAAGTCCCGTCAGGCCCTTGCCAGCGCGTCGCCCAGCACACTGACCACCTGATCCTGTTGCGCCCCGGTCAAGCCGAGCCACAGGGGCAGACGCAGCAGTCGCTCGGAATATCCATCCGTCACTTCCATCGAGCCCTGCACGCGGCCAAAACGTAGCCCGGCGGGCGAAGAATGCAGCGGCACGTAATGGAACACCGCATAGATCACGTGCTTCTTGAGTTCCTGGAGAACCCACTGGCGATCGATGCCAGGCGCCAGGAGTACGTAATACATGTGTGCGTTGTGCTGGCAGTTTTCAGGAACCACGGGGCGACGCAGCAACCCTCGCTCCTCGAACTCCGCCAACGCAGCGTGGTAGTGCTCCCAGATTGCCAGTCGGCTAGCAGTGATCGATTGCGCCTCTTCCAGTTGCGCCCAGAGGAAGGCTGCAATCAATTCACCGGGGAGGAACGAGGAGCCCACTTCCTGCCAGGTGTACTTGTCGACTTCACCCCTGAAGAATCGACTGCGATCGGTACCCTTTTCGCGGATGATCTCGGCCCGCAATGCCAGCTCAGGATCATTGACGAGCAACGCCCCGCCCTCCCCCGAAATCACGTTCTTGGTTTCGTGAAAGCTGAATGCGCCAAGGTCACCGATACTGCCCAGGGCCCGGCCCTTGTAGGTCGACATCACACCCTGTGCGGCGTCTTCGACCACCGCCAGCCCATGCTTGCGGGCAATGGCCAGGATGGTGTCCATCTCACAGGCCACCCCTGCGTAATGAACCGGCACGATCGCCCGGGTCCGAGGGGTGATCGCCGCCTCGATCAGACGCTCATCGAGGTTCAGCGTATCGGGACGTATGTCGACGAAGACCGGCACCGCACCGCGCAGCACGAAGGCATTGGCCGTGGAGACAAAGGTGAATGAAGGCAGAATCACTTCGTCACCGGGCTGGATGTCCAGCAGCAGCGCCGCCATCTCCAGGGCCGCCGTGCAGGAGTGGGTGAGCAAGGCCTTGTTGCACCCCGTCTGCTGCTCCAGCCAGCGATGGCAATGCTTGGTGAAGGGTCCATCACCGGCCAGCATGTTGCCGAACTTGGCCTGGGCGATGTAATCCAGCTCCCGGCCGGTCATGTGCGGCCGGTTGAAGAATATCGTTTCGTTGCTCATTGCGAACTTCCCTGGTGGGCGTGATAGTCAGTGGTACGCAGCACAGGCTTCAAAGCGTGCTGATCCGCCCACCGATCTGAGTGCCTTTATCAAGATTTTCATAGAAATACGGCGTAAAACCGGCCTTCTTCATCGCCCGTTGGGTGTCACCGATATCGTAGTCAAGCCGATGCAACTCGAACGATTCACCGTCCCAGGTCGCGAAACCCGCCCGAGGGTCGCCATCACGTGGCTGACCGACGGAGCCGGGGTTGCAGTAGAGCGCGTCTTCGCCACTCCACAAGCACTGGACATGGGTATGGCCGGAGGCGAAAAATCGGCCATCCAAGGGCATGAAATACTCTGACGATGGCCGCAGGTATTCCTCCAGCGGATCATTCCAGCCGCCATGCACGATGCTCACACCTTCCTGGATCGAGCGCTCGGCAAGCGACCCCAGCCATGCCAGGTTCTGTGCAGTGATGACGCCCTGCTGATAATCCAGGCAGGCGTTGGCGCTGTTGGAACGAGGGCAGCGCTCATGCCTGGCCAGATACCAGTCGTGGTTACCCATCACGGAAAAGACATTGCGTTCGCGCAAGGCTTCGCAGCACTCGTTGACCTGGCTGTAATAGCCGGCCGTATCGCCCAGGCAGATGATCCGCGACACACCCAGCTGATCGAGCCTGGCCAGCACCGTCCGCAGGGCACTGTAATTGCCGTGAACGTCAGAAATGATCCCGATCATAGACAATGAAGTCCTCTATAAAACGAACGGCGAAACCGCTGCGAATGGCGGGCTGGACCAGCGTCTTGCCGTCGAGGTAATGATCCAGGCACATGGCGGCCTCGTTGTAGCCGAAGGCACGACGGATCGAGCTGGTCGAGGAGATGCGCGGGTTGATCTCCAGCAGGCTCCAGGTACCGTCATGGCCACGCCGGAACTGCAAGTTGGTGGGCCCGGCCGGCTTGAAGGCACGGCACAGCCTGACGACCGTCTGATCCAGTGAGTCATGCTGCTCCACCCAGGCCTTGGCAGTGGAACCGTCGGAGGCCAGACGGCGTCGGAAGGTGATGGTCGGACCGGCATCGCCTTGGCCATCGCCGAATGCGGCCACGGTGAACTCATCAGCAGCGCTGCCAATGATCGGTTGCGCCATCAGATACTCGCCCAACAACGCCGCATGGGGGGTAAAGTCAGACTCCTCGCGAACCCAGACCAGCCCCTTGGACGCGTAGCTTCTGCGCGGCTTGAGCAAAAACGGCAGGCCCAGCGCCGCCTTGAGCGCGTGGAAATCCCCCGACAGCAGGCTGGGAATTCGGCTCGGATCCCCCAGCGCCACCAAGGCCTGATCCATCGCCCACTTGTCCCGGGAAAGCTCGATCAACTGCTGGTTGTTGAGCACGACCTGGCAGTCCAAGGTCGCCAGCAACGCCCGGTTATCCGACAGCCAATGAATATCCTGTTCAATCCCGGGAATCAGCAGGTCGACCTTGTGCCGGACCAGCGTCTCGCCCAGCCATTGGCCGTACTCCGCTGCAGAGGTCAAGGGCGCCTGCTCGAAGGCATCACTCCAGCCCCGACCGACAGCGTCATCGTAGATATCGGTGCCGACCAGACGAAGAGAGGGGTCGGCCGCACGCAACGATTTGAGCAGGCCGTAGCCCATGATGGCGCCTACGCCAGTCACCATGACGGTTTTCATCACTGATTCTCCCGGTGTGCTCTCATCAGTTCGAAGCCCCGGCGTATGCCTATCTGCGGAGCGAACCCGATGCGCTCGAACAATTCATGGGCAACGTCAAAGGGCGGCAGATCGGGAATGTCTTTTTTTTCCGCCAGGAAGCGGACATCCAGCGGCTTGCCGAATGCATCGAACGCCGCCTGGGCGATTTCGGAGAGACGGGGGGTTTCGGCATGCCCGCAGTTGTAAAAGCCATGAATGGACTGGTCTGCCAGCCGCGCGCAGATCTCGGCAAGATCACTCAGATGGAGGTAGTTGCGGCTGGCGTCGTTGCTGCCATACAGCTCGACGGTTTGCCCGGCCTGCGCCCTGTCGGCGATGGCATACAACAAGGGCTGATGGGTTCTGCACTGCCCTTGGCTGTCGTAGACCTGACTGAGGCGCAGCACGGTCAACGTCATGCCCCGCTGCTGGCAATACAGGCTCGCCACTTCTTCGGCATGGCGCTTGGAAAGCGCGTAGATGCCGAAGTAAGGGTCGGTCGCCTGATAACACGCCGAATGCGATGACAGCAGAATGAAATGACGCGCCCCGCATTGTTCGGCCAGGCGGCAGGCGGCCAGTGTACCCACGCTGTTCACCAGCTCCGCGCGGACCAGGTCGTCGGGCTGCCCACCGCCAAAATCGGCAGCGGCCAGCACCACCACGTCGAAGCGCTCGTCGACAGTGACGGGCTCCTGGCTGCTCAAATCGAACGCCACGTCAGCATCCCGCCGCCCCGCCAGCTTGACCTGGCCATGGCGCGACAACTCACGAGCCACCGCCTTGCCAATGACCGAGGTACTTCCAATGACCAGGCTTTTCATGACGGGGCGACGGTCGCTTCGAGCATCATGGCGCAACTGAGCTCCGGATAATCGATACCCACGGCGCACATGGCTGAAACGATGTCGGCACTCAGATCCAAGGCTTTCAACTGCCCGGTGGTGAACGGCTTGAGAAACACGCCCTCCTTGCGCTCCACCTGATAGCCGGCCGCTTCCAGCTCAGCGGTCAGGGATTGCAGCGAGTAGCTGCGTACATGACCCAGTTCCAGATCACCCTGCCCCAGCGCCATCGTGTCCTCGAGCAGCCCGGCAGCATGCCCGAACCGCCGATGCAGGGACTCGCCATTGGGCACCAGCACAAAACAACGACCACCCGGCGCAAGGTAGCGCTTGAACTTTTGCAGGACGGCCTGTGGATCATCGACATGCTCAAGGACAAAACCCATCACGATGAGATCAAAACGCTTGTCGGTGTCGAACGTCTCGAAATAACTCTCGACGATGTCGGCGGTATTGTCCGGGTACTGAGCCTTGAACTGCTCGATCACCGAGGCGGACCCATCGATGACCGTGTGCTCAGCGAAGAACTGCGAGAACCGGTGGGTACTGAAACCATGGCCGATACCGAGCTCCAGCAGGCTTTGCTGCTCGGTGCAGAGCGCCATGATGCGCCGGGGATACCAGTTCAGAATGATGTTGTTGTCATACGCATAGCCAAAGCTGTCGCTGTAGGCTGCGATGAAGGTATCAAGCTCGTTGCTCATGTCACAGGCACTCCACTGAGCGGCCAAGGTAATTTTCGAAAACCATCAATCGGCCAACCAGGCCCGACGCCAGGCGTGCAGGCGCTCGCCTTCGAGCAACCACTGGGCACGCACGGTCGATTGCAGCGCGTCCCCCAGCGTCGCGGAGGCGCCACGATCCTCCAGATGCAGGCGGATCGCCCGGATCCAGTCTTGCGCCTGGTTGCTCACCCGCGAAAGCGGCAAGACCTCGCCCCCGACGAACCCCTGGACTCGGCTGCAAATGACTGGATGGCCGCAGGCCGCGTGCTGCAGCACACGCAGGTCAGGGGAACAGGCATTGTTCAGAGTCTCTTCCATCGGCACCAGCGCCAGGTCAAGATTCAACGCAGCCAAGGCCACGGCCAGTTGGCGCTGCTCGACTGCCGGATGCAGCTCTGTCAAAAAAGGTTGCATGGACTCAGGGCAGTCACCGAGCACGACCCATTCCACTTCGCCCGCCAACGCTGGCAGCACATCGGCCAGCAATTGCGAATCCTTGCCACCCAACCAGCCCAGGCGCGGTTTGGCCCCCTTGCCCCGCTGGCTTTGCACGCGCCCCCAGGCCGCCGGCAGCAGGCTTTCCACCACGCGAATGTCGTCGTGCTCACCCTGCAGCAACTCGGCCAGCGCTGTCGTGCCCACCAGCACCCGATCGGCCTGCTGCATTCCGAAGCGCAGGCGCTCGAGCAACTCATCGGCAGAGTAATGACCCTGCAATTCCATATGGGGCAGATAACCGTCCAGGTCGTAGACAATGAACGCATTGGAGAACGCCCGCAGGCGTCGCAGCGCCGTCAGCCCGGCGTCATCCAAAGGGCGCTGCAACACCACGCTCGTCGGTGCCAGGCGCTCGACCTCAACGGGCGACAGCCAGCTGGAAACAGCCGCGCCTTCGACCTCCCCCGCTTCGAGCAATGCTTTGAGTGGTTGAGTCAGACGCGAATGTCCCTCAGCCTGCTGGTCGGTGACACAGGCCAACACCCTTGGCACGCTGCCTGGCGGCGTTTGCCAGATCAGGTCAATGTTTTCCAGCACGAAGCCCTCGCCAGCCCGCAGCGAGAGGTTGGTATTGTAGGACGGGTCACGGGCCAACTGCGGCAACCAGCGGGCGTACAACGCATCCTCCTGCTCGCTGCTGGCCGACGCCCGTGGCGCAGGGTCCAGCAACAGGCGCGCATGGGGCGTCCAGGTGTTGAGGTAACCGGCCTGTTGCAACCGTAGGCACAGGTCGACATCGGCCCAGGGTGCCAGCAACGGATCGGTGTCGAAGCCGTCCGCTTCAAGGAAAAGCGCCCGCCGCAGCATCAGGCATTCGGCGCCAATTGCGGAACAGTTCTGCTCCAGCCCCAGCCGCCCCATGTAACCTGCCGCCTGAGCTGACACCCCCTCGAAAGCTCGACCCACCGTGCCGCCCAAGCCCAGCACAAGGCCTGCCTGGCGGATGCGATCGTGGCTGTCCTGCAACTTGCCGCCCACCGCCCCCACTTCCGAACGCTGGGCGTGGTTGAGCAACGCCTGCAACCAATCGGGATTGAGCACGGCGCCATGCGCGTCGAGCCAGACCAGATACTCGCCGCGCGCTTCCTGCGCCGCAGCATTGCACATCGCCGCACGGGGTTGGCCCGGCATGAAACGCAACACCTGGATGTGGTTTCCACCCATCTGCTCGATCAGGCCCAGCCACTCCAGCAAGGCAGGGTCGTCGCAGCCTGGCTCGATCAGCAGAATCTCGTGGTCCACGGCGTGCGTCTGCGTCAGCAGGCTCTCGAGACAACGCTGGAAATTGGCCAACTGGCCTTCCAGATAAACCAGGATACTGACCGAGGTCTGCCGATCATGACCGTAATCGATGCGGTAACGGCCCGGTTGGTTTTCCAGCGGCATCGCTCGCGCCCGAACATAACCACGCCCCTGAAGGTGCGCCTCGATCACCGCGCGCTCATCTGCGCATGGCGACTGACGCACTTCGTTGGCAACCAACAGCGGTTCGCTGACATGGCCAATGCTCGCCACGCCTTGTTCGCCGATCAGGCGCAACTGATAAGCGAGTTCAAAAGCACTACCCGTGAAGGCGTCAAATCCGCGCAGGCTCAGCAGTGCGTCGCGACGATACAACCAGTGACGGGACAGACCGGTCGGGAACGCCAGGAGCAAATCCAGATTCAGATCGGGGCGCAATGAGAGGTCGACTGCGCCGCCCCCTGCACGCAACGCCTCGTCGGCGAACACGGCGAGGCAGCTGTCCGGCGCCTCGAGCATATTCACAGCCGTCATCAGAAGGCCCGGGGCGATGAACGTCTCTCCCGCCTCGACCAGCATCAACCAATCGCTCTGGCTGCCCTCGAGAAAGCCATTGATCACGGCCACCGGCTGCCCCGGATCGCAGGCCAGCCACTGAACGCGGGCACGTCCCGGATCAGTGCCTCCCAGGACGCACACTTGAACGTGCGGGTACAACTGCTCATCCAGGCTGTCCAGCGTGCGCGCCAGCGCCAACTGATCGCCGACATCGCGTACCAGGACGGCGAAGCTCGGCGCTGCCGGGCTGGCCAACCGCTCGTTGATCAGGCGCAATTGGGGTGGCAGCGGATAGCGTTGGCGCAACCAGTCGAGCATTCCCAGGCCGTTGCCCACTGCCTCGCGTGCGGCCGCCGCCTGGGTCTTGGCGATAAAACTGTCCAACTGCTCCCAGAACGACGCTGTACGCTCGACATAACGATGCAGGCCGTCACCCAGTGTTGCCCGGGCAATCTCCAGAGGCTGCGGCTGATCGAACATGGCAAAGCCGGTACTGCCGAAGAAACTGGTGTCGAGCACTTGCTGATCAATGCCGTGTCCGGGCATGAAGATCACCGGGCATCCGCACAGCACTGCCATCACGCACGTCATCGACCACTCGTAGCTGTACATCACTTGCGCATTGCGCAGCAGCTCGGCCAGCTCAGGCAGGGTCAGGGGATTGGCCATGCTCAGCAGTTGAATATCCGCCGGCAGTTGCGAATAGTCGATCTTCGCCAAGGGGTGCCGGTTCTGGTACAGGAACGCACCCTTGCGCAGCGTTCCAGGGGCTGGCGGAGAAAACATTTCGACATCGATGGCCGGCACGCACAACAGATCACCGTCGGGGTCCCCCCGGTGCTCGGCGAGTCGGGCGGCGTAATAGAAGATCAAGTCGGTGGCGGCGGCATCCATGCCTTTTCCGGAGAGGAATGCCTCGAAGTTCAGGAGAAAACGCGACACCACCGCACAGTTGAGCGGATTGCCCGGAATGACTTCGGGGTAGACGGCAATCGGCACCTTGCCCGCTGCCACATGGCGCTGGGAAATGGTCGAGGTGAGCAATGGCGTCTTGAGGTCGGGATTGACCCCCTCGGTGCCGCAGATGTACGCCTCGCGCCCGCTGAGGTTGAGCATGTGGCACAGATAATGGAGCGTGACGACACCCGACGAGGTCTCACGGTAGGCAGGCGCGAGGAAATAATAAGGATGCTCGGGCTTGGCATACATCAGTTTCAGGCGCGCCAATGCCTGTTCGAGCGAATGAACGTCTAGCTGCGCCAGGTCCGACATCAGGTGCAATCTCCAGAATCAAATCAAACAAGGGTGACTGACCAAGCCCTCTCAGGCAGCCCCTTTCTTCAGAAAATCCGGTGCGTGCGCGCCGGTATTGAACAGCAGGTCGATCACACTGAGCGCATGCTGGAAATCGCCATACACCTGGGGGTATTCGGGGTAACCGGCATAACTCATGTACGAGACCGTGATGCCGTGGTCGGCGAACGCCGCTTCGTCGAGGTAGTGACTGGCCGCTGGCCCCGAGAGGTATTGGTCCGCACCGAGCGCGTGACACAGGTGGATCAGACGCTCATTCCTGCCCTCCACACCGCCCAGCTCCTCCGACCGGTAGAGCGGTGTATGAATGCCCAGCAGTGGACACAGCCCCGCGATAAACAGATGGTTGATGGCGCTCAGGTGGGTCAGGTCGGCAGCCTGCTCGTAGAGCGCGCGAATCGGCGCCTCCATCTGGGTGAAGCACGGTGCGCGCCGGTAACTCTGTTCGATGGTCTTCCAGTGCGCTGAAGCCCACCCCGGATCGCTGACCTGCACCTCGTTGATCAACTGACCCAGGAGCCCCTTCTTTTTAACCGGGATACTCAGCCAGTGCTCACCCTGCGCCGTCTTGATCTTGTTGCGGTTGCGCCAGTCACTGCGGGTGTACTGAACATCGTCATACAGGACGAATGCATCGACGCTGCGAATCAGATCGAAATAGCCCTTCCAGGGGATATAGTTCGACTGCACCACAGCAATTTTCTTTTGCATCCTGAACCTCATGCAGGCAGCGGAAACCGGGGCGGTGCCCTGTCAAAATATCGCCACCGAACATGGAATAGCGGGGACTAGCCCCGATATAGCAAATCCCATACCACCCCCACTGCCTGCACGGGCAGCCCAAGGCACGGCAATCACTGTGGGAGTGGCTTGTCCGCCAGAGGGCCGGCACTGCCCAAGCAGTGAGCGCTAAGTTTCAGCCTTGCCCACCTCATACCCGCGCAACTTGTTGGCAATGGTCGTATGCGAAACCCCCAGCCGCTTGCCCAACTGCCGACTGCTCGGGTGTTCGGCATATAGACGCTCCAGCACCGCTTTTTCAAAGCGCCCGACGATGGCGTCCAGCCCGCCCTCGAGCGAGAAATCGCCAAGCGGCTGACGCACGCCGTAATCCGGCAGGCGAATGTGCTCGGCCTTGACCGTCCCGCCCTCGCACAGCGAAACCGCCTGAAACAACACGTTTTCCAGCTGCCGGACATTGCCCGGCCAGTGGTAATGGCTGAGTCGCTCCATCGCCGCCGGCGCCAGTTTCGGCAGCGGGCAACCGATCTGCCGGCTGGCCTGGTCGAGGAAATGCTCCACCAGTGGCGGCAAGCCGTCGAGGCATTCGCGCAGGGGCGGGATGTGCAACGACAGCACGTTCAAGCGGTGATACAGGTCCTGGCGAAATTCGCCGCGCGCGCACAGCTCCGACAGATCGACCTGGGTCGCGCAGATCACCCGCACATCCAGGTAAACCTCTTCATCGCTGCCGACACGCCGAAAGCAGCCATCCTGCAGGAAGCGCAGCAGTTTCACCTGCAGGCGCGGGCTCATTTCCGCGACCCCGTCGAGAAACAACGTACCGCCGGCCGTCAATTCCAGCAGACCGAGTTTGCCTTCTGCCCGCGCCCCTTCAAACGCACCCGGTCCGTAGCCGAACAACTCGGTTTCGGCCATCGACTCCGGCAGCCCCGCGCAATTGAGCGCCATCAACGGCGATTGCCCACGCGGGCTGGCCAGGTGGCAGGCGCGGGCCAGCAACTCTTTGCCGGTGCCGGTTTCACCCTCGATCAACAGCGGCGCATCCAGCGGTGCCATGCGCCGGGCTTCACGCACCACCGCCGCCATCACCTTCGAACTCTGGAAGATGCTGTCAAACCCCCGCAACTCCTGCTTGCGCACGTTGTAGATGCGCTCGCCCACCCGGTCGGCGCGGTGCAGCGTCAACACGGCACCGGCCATGGCTTCGCTGTCGTCATGCTCCGATTGCAGCGGCGCGATGTCCGCCAGAAACACATCACCCCTGACCTTGACCCGCAGCCCGTTGATCCGTGACGGGTTGGCGCGCACCAGCGCCGGCAAGTCGAAGTCCTCGGCATAGCGCGACAAGGGAATCCCCGGCACCTCGTCCACGCGCACCCCGAGCAACTGTGCGGCGGCGCGGTTGGCCGCGACGATCGAGCCGCCCATGTCGATCGACAGCACCGGGAACTCCAGGGCCCCCAACAAGGCATTGAGCTCCATGTGCCGACGCTCGCTGGGCATCAGCCCGACACGCTTGACGCCGAAGACACCGGCTATCGACTCGAATTTCGGACGCAGTGCCTGGAACTGCAGGTTCACCAGGTTCGGACAGTGCAGGTAGATCGCGTTGCCGTGCTCGCCACCGACTTCCCCGCGAGCCACGTTGACGCCGTACTCCACCAGCAGATTGAGGATGTCGCGCAGGATGCCGATGCGGTTCTGGCAGTGGACTTTGATACGCATAAAAGAACCCGAAAAAGCGAGCAGGATCAGGAAACCGTGAAAGCACTTTTTTCACAGGCAGCCAAACAGTCGTAAAGATTATGTGACACCTGCGGGCTGTTTGACACTCAGGAAATCCAGCAATATCGCTGAAAACCAAGAGACGTAACGAAAACTTTACGAAACAGGCGAGACAAGACCGACTATCGAGCAGGCTCTCCCACTCCAATCACGAAACAAATGCGCTACTTCTAAGCTCATAACAAGAGCGAATCCCCAGCAGGAGAACAGCATGAAGCAGACGCAATACGTGGCCCGCGAGCCCGATGCGCAAGGTTTTATCGACTACCCCGCCGAAGAACACGCGGTGTGGAATACGCTGATCACCCGCCAATTGAAAGTGATCGAGGGCCGTGCGTGCCAGGAGTACCTGGACGGCATCGAAAAACTCGGCCTGCCCCACGACCGCATTCCGCAGCTCGGTGAAATCAACAAAGTCCTCGGTGAAACCACCGGCTGGCAGGTGGCCCGCGTCCCTGCGCTGATTCCCTTCCAGACCTTCTTCGAACTGCTGGCCAGCAAGCAGTTTCCGGTGGCCACCTTCATTCGCACCCGCGAAGAACTGGATTACCTGCAAGAGCCGGACATTTTCCACGAGATTTTTGGCCACTGCCCGTTGCTGACCAACCCGTGGTTTGCCGAATTCACCCACACCTACGGCAAACTTGGCCTGCAGGCGACCAAGGAAGAACGCGTGTACCTGGCGCGCCTGTACTGGATGACCATCGAGTTCGGCCTGATGGACACACCCCAAGGCCTGCGCATCTACGGCGGCGGCATTCTCTCCTCGCCCAGGGAAACCGTTTACTGCCTGTCGGACGAGCCCGAACACCAGGCCTTCGATCCGCTGGAATGCATGCGCACGCCCTACCGCATCGACATCCTGCAACCCCTGTACTTTGTCCTGCCCAACCTCAAGCGCCTGTTCGACCTCGCCCACGAAGACATCATGGGCATGGTCAGGCAGGGCATGCGGTTGGGCCTGCACGCGCCGAAATTTCCGCCGAAAGCTGCGTGATACGCCACTTTCAGTCACACGTGAACCTGTCCGGAACTGTCGCCATGGTTTAGCGTGGCGTCACTGACGGCAGATTTTCAATCATTCGAATTCAGGAACACATCATGTCCACTTTGAACCAAGCCCACTGCGAAGCCTGCCGCGCCGACGCTCCACAGGTCAGCGACGAAGAACTGCCGGTGCTGATCAAGCAGATCCCCGACTGGAACATCGAAGTTCGCGACGGCATCATGCAGCTGGAAAAGGTCTATCTGTTCAAGAACTTCAAACACGCCCTGGCGTTCACCAACGCGGTCGGTGAAATCTCCGAAGCCGAAGGTCATCACCCGGGCCTGCTGACCGAATGGGGCAAGGTGACCGTGACCTGGTGGAGCCACTCGATCAAGGGCCTGCACCGCAACGATTTCATCATGGCAGCGCGCACCGACGACGTGGCCAAGAATGCCGAGGGCCGTAAATAATGCATTTCGACGCCATTGGTCGAGTACCCGGCGACCCGATCCTGGGCCTGATGGAGGCCTACGCGCAGGACCCGAACCCGCGCAAGTTCGACCTTGGCGTCGGTGTCTACAAGGATGCCCATGGGCTGACGCCGATCCTGGCGTCGGTAAAACTCGCCGAGCAGCGCCTGGTGGATCGCCAGAACACCAAGACCTACATCGGCGGACATGGCGAGCCGGCGTTCGGCAAAGCCATCAATGAGCTGGTGCTGGGCGCCGACTCGTCGCTGATCGCCGAACAACAGGTTGGCGCCACCCAGACACCGGGCGGCACCGGCGCGTTGCGCCTGAGTGCGGACTTCATCGCCCAGTGCCTGCCCGGTCGCGGCGTGTGGCTGAGCAACCCGACCTGGCCGATTCACGAAACCATCTTCGCCACGGCCGGGGTCACGGTGAAACACTACCCCTATGTCGGCAGCGATAACCGTCTCGACGTGGAGGCGATGCTGGCGGTATTGAAGACAGCGCCCATCGGCGATGTGGTGTTGCTGCATGCCTGCTGCCATAACCCGACCGGCTTCGACCTCACCCACGAGGACTGGCGCCGTGTGCTGGAGGTGGTGCGCGACCGCCAACTGCTGCCGCTGATCGACTTCGCCTACCAGGGCTTTGGCGATGGCCTGGAACAGGACGCCTGGTCGACCCGGCTGTTTGCCGCGCAGTTGCCGGAAGTGCTGATCACCAGTTCCTGCTCGAAGAACTTCGGCCTTTACCGCGACCGCACCGGCGCGTTGATCGTCTGCGCCAGCGCTGCTGACAAGCTGCTGGACATCCGCAGCCAACTGGCCAACATCGCCCGCAACCTGTGGTCGACGCCGCCGGATCATGGCGCTGCCGTGGTGGCGACGATCATCGGCGACCCGGAACTCAAAAGCCTCTGGAGCGATGAAGTGGAAGCCATGCGCTTGCGCATCGCACAACTGCGCAGCGGGCTGCTCGAAGCCCTGGAGCCGTATGGATTACGCGAGCGTTTTGCGCACATCGGCGTGCAACGCGGGATGTTTTCCTACACCGGATTGACGCCGGAGCAGGTCAGACAGCTGCGTGACCGTCACAGCGTGTACATGGTCGGGACGGGACGGGCGAACGTGGCAGGAATCGACGCGACGCGCCTGGACTCGCTGGCAGAGGCGATTGCCGAAGTCTGCAAGTAAATCGGCTCACTGCTGGCTCATCCACCGCCATCGCTGGCAAGCCAGCTCCCACAGTGATCTCGGTGGATTCGAGATTTCTGACTGACGCAAAGTCTGTGGGAGCTGGCTTGCCAGCGATGGACTTCAACGAAAATGCGGGCTGTCTGAAGACCCGCACCATGCCCGCGCCCACAGACACAAACCTGTCTAGACAAGCCCATCCGTCGAAACAAACGGATATAAAAGTCTATTTGTCATTTCTCCTGCTGTATCCTGCCCAGGCTTTTTCAAAAGCGCGGATCTACCAGATCTATCAACAGACTTAGCGAGGAGCGCGACTATGCACGAGATTCCCAATCTCCCCTTCCCAAGCCTGCACGAACCTGAGCAGACGACCACGCAACAAGCCGGCGCCCAACAGCCCGAGCCGAAAGAAGCCACTGACAGCCGAACAGCTGACAGCGAAGACTGAAACACCCGCCGTACAGACCGTGTGGAAAGCGCTAACATGCGCTTTCCACACTGCCTGAACCCTGAGCCCTCCCATGACCGATGAATTCGACGAACAGCAAGCGAGCGTTCTGATCGGCACCGCCGAAAAAATGATCGATATCTGGAACCGCCTCTCCCCGGAAAAACAGGCCGCGTTGCTCGCCCGTTTCGGCAGCGAAGAAAATGCCCTGGCTGCACTGGTCACCACGCAGCTGGTGGCACCCGCAAAACCCTGACGCGCCCGCCCGGCAAATAGTTTTACTTTTCCACGCCTGATCGCCGCTCGCGCCGCTATCATAAGCAGCCTATCTATCCTGCTTTCCCGTGGACCTTTACCCCATGTCTGAAAACCAGCGCCCCCTGGCGGTCACGCTGCAAGTCGTTTCCATCGTTCTGTTCACGTTCATCGGCTACCTCAATATCGGCATTCCCCTGGCCGTGCTGCCGGGCTATGTCCACAGCGAACTGGGTTTCAGCGCGGTGATCGCGGGCCTGGTGATCAGCGTGCAATACCTGGCCACCCTGCTCAGCCGCCCTTACGCGGGCAAAATCATCGACAGCCTGGGCAGCAAGCTTGCGGTGATGTATGGCCTGGCCGGTTGCGGTTTGAGCGGCGTATTCATGCTGATATCAGCCTGGACCCAGAGCCTGCCGATGCTCAGCCTGATCAGCCTGTTGATCGGTCGCCTGGTGCTCGGCAGTGCAGAAAGCCTGGTGGGCTCCGGTTCGATCGGCTGGGGCATTGGCCGGGTCGGCGCGGCCAACACGGCCAAGGTCATCTCCTGGAACGGCATCGCCAGTTACGGCGCCCTGGCCGTCGGTGCGCCGCTGGGGGTGTTTCTGGTCAGCCGGATGGGGTTGTGGAGCATGGGCGTGAGCATTGTGCTGCTGGCCATCCTCGGGCTGGCCCTGGCCTGGCCGAAAACCGCTGCGCCCATCGTGGCCGGTGAACGCTTGCCGTTCATGCATGTGCTGGGACGCGTGCTGCCCCACGGTTGCGGCCTGGCGCTGGGCTCGATCGGTTTCGGCACCATCGCCACCTTCATTACCCTGTATTACGCCACGCAACATTGGGATAACGCGGTGCTGTGCCTGAGCCTGTTCGGTGCCAGTTTCATCGGAGCGCGCCTGCTGTTCGGCAACCTGATCAACCGTCTTGGCGGTTTTCGCGTGGCGATTGCCTGCCTGTCGGTGGAAACCCTGGGTCTGTTGCTGTTGTGGCTGGCGCCGGATGCCCATTGGGCCTTGGCGGGGGCAGCGTTGAGCGGCTTCGGTTTTTCGCTGGTGTTCCCGGCGCTGGGCGTGGAGGCCGTCAACCTGGTGCCCGCTTCAAGTCGTGGTGCTGCGGTGGGTGCCTATTCGCTGTTCATCGATCTGTCGCTGGGCATCACTGGCCCGCTGGCCGGTGCGATTGCCGCCGGGTTCGGCTTCGCCTCGATCTTCCTGTTCGCCGCGCTCGCCGCGTTGAGCGGACTGATCCTCAGCGTCTACCTGTACCGGCAGGTACCGAGGCAACTGGATGAAAAGCACCGCGAAGAACGATCGGCCCGCTAGAAGTCGACTTTGCCACGACCGGCCTTGATGCTGCCGCGCTTGCTCTTGGTTTCGAGCCGGCGCTTTTTCGAGCCGAGGGTCGGCTTGGTCGGGCGGCGTTTCTTTTCGACCTTGGTGGCACTGAGGATCAATTCGGCCAGCCGCTCCAGCGCATCGGCGCGGTTGGCTTCCTGCGTGCGGTATTGCTGGGCCTTGATGATCAACACGCCGTCACTGGTGATGCGACTGTCGCGCAAGGCCAGCAATCGCTCCTTGTAGAACTCGGGCAGGGACGAGGCCGGAATGTCGAAGCGCAGGTGCACGGCGCTGGAGACCTTGTTGACGTTCTGCCCACCCGCCCCCTGGGCGCGAATGGCCGTCAACTCGATCTCGCTGTCCGGGAGGTGCACGTTGTTGGAAATCACCAGCATGGCAAAGCGTCCGTGTCGGAACCAGCAGGATACCGCGAAAAAATGGGGTGAATGCGGTCCCTGTGGGAGCGGGCTTGCTCGCGAAGGCGGTGTGTCAGTCTGTAAATTCTGCTCTGACACACCGCCTTCGCGAGCAAGCCCGCTCCCACAGGGTAGCTGTTTACATCCGAATGATTACTTCAACCCAGCCCCAGCCAACTCACGCTGCACACTGCGCTTGTTCTTGACCCAGTAGCACAGCCACATGAACACCAGCCACACCGGGATCGCATACACGGAGATGCGGATGCCCGGGATCAGCAGCATCACGCCCAGGATGAACAGCACGAAGGCCAGGCAGATGTAGTTGCCGTAGGGATACCACAGCGCCTTGAACAGCGGCGTCTGCCCGGTTCTGTCCATGTGCTGACGGAACTTGAAGTGCGAGAAGCTGATCATCGCCCAGTTGATCACCAGGGTTGCCACCACCAGCGACATCAGCAACTCCAGGGCGTTCTGCGGGATCAGGTAGTTCAGCAGCACTGCAATCAGCGTCACCGCTGCCGACGCCAGAATCGAACGCACCGGCACACCACGCTTGTCGATCTTCGCCAGAGCCTTGGGCGCATCACCCTGCTCGGCCATGCCCAGGAGCATGCGGCTGTTGCAGTACGTGCCGCTGTTGTACACCGACAGCGCCGCCGTGAGGACCACGAAATTGAGGATGTGCGCGGCGGTGTTGCTGCCAAGCATCGAGAACACCTGCACGAACGGGCTGCCGCTGTAGGAATCGCCGGAAGCGTTCAACGTGGTCAACAAGGTGTCCCACGGCGTCAGCGAGAGCAGGATCACCAAGGCACCGATGTAGAAAATCAGGATCCGGTAGATCACCTGGTTGATGGCCTTGGGGATCACGGTTCTCGGCTTGTCCGCTTCGGCTGCGGTGAAACCGAGCATTTCCAGACCGCCGAAGGAGAACATGATGATCGCCATGGCCATCACCAGGCCGCCGACGCCATTGGGGAAGAAGCCACCGTGGGCCCACAGGTTGCTCACCGACGCTTGCGGGCCACCGTTGCCACTGACCAGCAGGTAGCTGCCCAGGGCAATCATGCCGATGATCGCCACGACCTTGATGATGGCGAACCAGAACTCGGCTTCGCCGAAGATTTTCACATTGGCCAGGTTGATCAGGTTGATCAGCACGAAGAATCCGGCCGCCGTGACCCAGGTCGGGATGTCCGGCGCCCAGTAATGGATGTATTTGCCGACAGCGGTCAGTTCCGACATGCCCACCAGGATGTACAGGATCCAGCAGTTCCAGCCCGACAGGAACCCGGCGAACCCACCCCAGTATTGGTGGGCAAAGTGGCTGAAGGAGCCGGCCACCGGTTCTTCGACGATCATTTCGCCGAGCTGGCGCATGATCATGAACGCGATGAAACCACAGATGGCATAGCCGAGGATCATCGACGGGCCAGCGGATTTCAGGACACCGGCAGAGCCCAGGAACAGGCCGGTACCGATCGCGCCACCGAGGGCGATCAGTTGAATATGACGATTTTTCAGGCCGCGTTTCAGCTCGCCTGACTGCGAGGTTTGCCCGCTCATGAATGGAGTCCCACGTTCAGCGTATTTACAACGGTCATGCGTCACCTGTTTGTTTTTATCTGTGACGAAATCGAACCCGACACGCTTGTGACGTGGCGGAGTGAACAAAGCGGGTAGCCTTGAGGGTTGCGCAGCGGCGCAGGAGGTCACAGGTAAAACGGGGCGCATTGTACACGCCTGGCCTCTTGCTGCCAGACGCCGGCTGATCAACGCAGTGTTGCGGGGATTGTCCGGGCTTGATT
Source organism: Pseudomonas fluorescens (assembly GCF_041354075.1). Taxonomy (GTDB): domain Bacteria; phylum Pseudomonadota; class Gammaproteobacteria; order Pseudomonadales; family Pseudomonadaceae; genus Aquipseudomonas; species Aquipseudomonas fluorescens_CE. The sequence goes on from NZ_JARZGC010000004.1 coordinate 239,281, forward strand.
CTGATTCAGCGATATTGGCGGTGTGCTCACCGGCCCCTTCGCGGGCAAGCCCGCTCCCACAGTGAACACTGTCCCTTGTGGGAGCGAGCCTGCTCGCGATAGGGCCATAAAAACCATCAAATCACCCCAGCCGAGCGGCCCAAAAAAACGCCAACCCGAAGGTTGGCGTTTTTCATGTGGCGCCGGCGATCACTCCGGCTTGCGACGGCCAAAGCCCGGACGCTGGCCCGAACCGGCCGGTCCGCCACGACGCTTGCCCGACGGCGCATCGCCGTCGACCAGTTTGATCCCCGGACGTTTCGGCGCCGGCTTGGCCGGGCGCTTGGTCTCGACCGGACGATCGGCAACCGGCGTGCCGCGACCTTCGCCCCGCTCGGTCCGGCCATTGGCCGGACGCGGTGTACGCGGACCCCGTTCGCCATCCTGACGCGCGGCCGGCTTGCGCCCCGCACGTTCGCCTTCCAGCTGTGGCTCGCGGCTGGCGCGTGGGGCAGCAGGCCCGTCTGCGGCCGGACGCAGGGTACGCACGCGCTCGGTCCTGGCCATCGGGCGGGACGATTTACGCTGCATCCGCTCCAGCTTGTCCTTGCTCTTGGCGTTCATTTGCGGCATCTCCACCGGCGTCAGGCCCACTTCGGCACTGAGGATATCGACTTCGTACTGGCTCATTTCGCGCCAGCGGCCCATCGGCAGGTCGGAATTGAGGAACACCGGACCGAAACGCACACGCTTGAGGCGGCTGACCACCAGGCCCTGGGATTCCCACAGGCGACGCACTTCGCGGTTACGACCTTCCATCACCACGCAGTGATACCAGTGGTTGAACCCTTCCCCACCCGGTGCCTGCTGGATGTCGGTGAAACGCGCCGGGCCGTCTTCGAGGACGACACCGGCTTTCAGGCGCTCGATCATTTCGTCGTCGACTTCACCACGCACACGCACGGCGTACTCGCGGTCCATCTCGAAGGACGGGTGCATCAGGCGGTTGGCCAACTCGCCGTCGGTGGTGAACATCAGCAGGCCGGTGGTGTTGATGTCCAGGCGGCCGATGTTGATCCAGCGCCCTTCTTTGGGCTTGGGCAACTTGTCGAACACGGTCGGACGGCCTTCCGGATCGACACGGGTGCAGATTTCGCCGTCGGGCTTGTTGTACATGATCACGCGGCGGACCGACTCGGCAGCCTCTTCGCGCTTGATCACCTTGCCATCAATGGTGATGGCGTCGTGCATGTCGACACGTTGACCCAGGGTGGCGTCTTTGCCATTGACCTTGATGCGGCCGTGGCTGATCCACGCTTCCACGTCACGGCGCGAGCCGACGCCGATACGGGCGAGGACTTTCTGCAGTTTTTCGCCTGCTGGGCCGATTGGCTGGTCGTCGTTCTGGTCGTTGATACTCATCTGGGCACCTCCCGGTGTGGTCTGTTCAGGCTTGGCCTGAAGTGTTGTAAAGCGGTTGCCTGGGCGAAGGGATCGCCGAAGGGTCGCGAATCATACGCTCATCGAGGCGTTTGCGCATCAGAGCGTAGTCGAGAAATGAACCGGTCGGTTGTGCGCCGACCGGTGGAGAGCTGTGTCAATACATCCAGCACCCCAATCCCTGTGCAACACAATGAGGTTCAGTCCTCGAACTCGCGGCGCTCGGCCTCGATGGCTTCGGCCAGGGCGCGGGCTTCGGCTTCTTCTTCGGTCAATTCGGGTTCGGGATGGGATTGCTCCAGGGCGGCGACGGCTGCCAGGAGTTTTTCACGGGCCTCGGCGACACCCAGCACATCGTCGTCCTGCTCCGGTTCGGGCTCGGGCTCGGCTTGAGCTTCAGGCCCGATTTCCACGCCGTCGGTTTCGGGCGGAGCGTCGGCCACATCAGTTCCCGACACCTCACCATCGCGCAACACATCATCGAAATCGGTCTTGAGCCCCTCCTCCATGCTGTCCAGTTCGAGCAGCAGCGTGTGGAAACTGGTTTCTTCCCTGGGCTCCTCCGGTTCGGCGCTGGCGTCCGCCAGTTCCTGCAAGCCGGCGGGCACTGGCGCGTCGTCGAAGTCGAGCACCGGGTCGGGCTCCAGCTCGCGCAGGTCGGCAAGCGGCGGCAAGTCGTCGAGGTTTTTCAGGTTGAAATGGTCGAGAAACGCCTTGGTCGTGGCAAACATTGCCGGTTTGCCCGGCACGTCGCGGTAGCCGACGATGCGAATCCACTCGCGTTCCAGCAGCGTCTTGACGATGTGGCTGTTGACCGCCACGCCCCGCACGTCTTCGATCTCGCCACGGGTAATGGGCTGGCGATAGGCGATCAAGGCCATGGTTTCGAGCATGGCGCGGGAATAGCGCTGCGGGCGTTCTTCCCACAACCGGCCCACCCACGGCGAGAATTTTTCGCGAATCTGCAGGCGATAACCGGACGCCACTTCCTTCAGTTCGAAGGCCCGGCCGTCACAGGATTTGGCGAGCAGGGTCAGCGCCTTCTTGAAGACGGGGGGCTCGGGGCGCTCGCCTTCCTCGAACAGTTCGAACAGGCGTTCAAGCGATTGCGGTTTTCCCGAGGCCAACAGGAAGGCTTCAAGCAGTGGCGCCAGCTCGCGGGGTTCAGTCAGGTTCATGATTCAACTCGTTATTCGGCTCGGGCTCGCACGTGGATCGCCGCGAATGGCTCATTCTGCACCAGCTCGACCAGAGATTCCTTGACCAGTTCAAGGATGGCCATGAAGGTCACCACCACCCCCAGGCGTCCTTCTTCGGCGGTAAAAAGCTCGATAAAAGGCACGAAACCGCCGCCCTTGAGGCGCTCCAGCACATCGCTCATGCGTTCGCGGGTGGACAGCGCCTCGCGGCTGACCTGGTGGCTTTCGAACATGTCGCCACGGCGCAGGACCTCGGCCATGGACATCAACAATTCCTCCAGACTGACGTCCGGCAACAACTTGCGCGCCCGGGCCTCCGGGGCGTCGAGCTTGGGGACGACCAGGTCGCGACCGACGCGGTTCAGGCCGTCGATGCCTTCGGCGGCGTTCTTGAAGCGTTCGTATTCCTGCAAGCGGCGGATCAGTTCGGCGCGCGGGTCGTCTTCTTCCTCTTCGACGGTTTCGGCCCGGGGCAACAGCATCCGCGACTTGATTTCGGCCAGCATCGCGGCCATCACCAGATACTCGGCGGCCAGCTCCAGGCGCACCGACTGCATCAACTCGACATAGCCCATGTACTGGCGGGTGATTTCCGCCACCGGGATGTCGAGGATGTTGATGTTCTGCTTGCGGATCAGGTACAGCAGCAGGTCGAGCGGGCCCTCGAAGGCTTCGAGAAACACCTCGAGCGCATCCGGCGGGATGTACAGGTCCAGCGGCATTTCCAGCACTGCCTGGCCATAGACCATGGCGAAGGGCAGCTCCTGCTGGGCGCCGGCCTGGCTGTCGACAACGGGTTCCACGGCGGACATCTAGGCCTCGGCCATGAACGGCGAGGGGTCGCCGCAACCGACGCGAATCACTTCCGGCTCGCCGTCAGCGAGGTTGATCACGGTGGACGCCTTGATCCCGCCGAAACCACCGTCGATGATCAGGTCCACCTGATGCTCCAGCAACTGGCGCATTTCGTAGGGGTCGCTCAGCGGATCACTGTCGCCGGGCATGATCAGCGTGACGCTCATCAGCGGCTCGCCAAGCTCCGCCAGCAGCGCCAGGGCAATCGGATGGCTGGGCACCCGCAGGCCGATGGTGCGCTTTTTCGGGTGCAGCAACAGGCGCGGGACTTCACGGGTGGCGTTGAGAATGAAGGTGTAAGGCCCCGGCAAATGCGCCTTGAGCAGGCGGAAGGTGCCGGTGTCGATCTTGGCGAACAGCCCGAGCTGCGAAAGGTCGCTGCAGATCAGCGCGAAATTGTGCTTGTCGTCGAGCCCGCGCAATCGTCGAACGCGCTCCACAGCCACCTTGTCGCCGATCTGGCAACCAATGGCGTAGGAGGAGTCAGTGGGATAAATAACCACCCCGCCCTTGCGGATGATTTCGACAGCCTGCTTGATCAGGCGCGCCTGCGGGTTTTCCGGATGAATCTGGAAAAATTGACTCACATTCTCTACCTGTTCAGACAGCGACGATATTTGGGTCATGTTTGAACCGACACCACAATGGCGGCAGATCCTCCGGGAGCGGGCGGTATTCACCGATCTCGGACCAGCCTCCAGGGCCATGGAAATCACTGCCGGCACTGGCCAGCAGGCCAAACTCGCGGGCAAGTATGGCCAGGCTGCCCACTTGCTCGGCGGGCTGATGGCCATTGACGACTTCGAGCGCCTGGCCTCCCGCTTGAATATAGTCAGAAATCAGCCGACGCCGCTTGCTGCGCGTGAAATCGTAGTGCCAGGGGTGCGCCAGACTGACCCAGGCATCCGATGCCCGCAGGGTCTCGACGGTCTCCTCCAGGCTCGGCCAGTGCTGCTTGACGTCGCCCAGCTTGCCGGCCCCGAGCCATTTGCGGAACGCCTCCGCACGGTCCTTGACGAAACCCTCGCGGACCATCCAGTCCGCGAAGTGCGGCCGGGCCGGCGCATTGCCGCTGTCGCCCAGCGCCTGCTGAATGGCGCGTGCACCTTCCAGCGCACCCGGCATGCCCTTGAGCGCCAGCTTGCGACTTATCTCTTCAGACCGCAGCCAACGGCCGTCGTGCAATTTGGCGATGGCCTCGACCAGTGGCGGCGCACTCACATCGAACCCGTAGCCCAGCACATGAATGGTCGCGCCGCCCCAGGTGCAGGACAACTCGACACCGTTGACCAGATGCATGCCCCGTGCGGTGGCTGCGCTGCGGGCCTCTTCAAGGCCTTCGACGGTGTCGTGATCGGTCAGCGCCAGCACTTGCACGCCTTTCTCGTGCGCGCGCGCCACCAGGGCAGCGGGCGCGAGCGCACCATCGGAGGCGGTGCTATGGCAGTGCAAATCGACGTTCACGGGGAGTCTTGACCTCAAATCAGCTGGCGCTATCGCGCGCCCATATGTTTGTTATTATGCCGCCACATCCTGCTTCTGGCTGCCACTGTGAAACAATTCATCGATTTCATCCCGCTTCTGCTGTTTTTCATCGTGTTCAAGATCGAGCCACGGGTCGTCGACATTGCCGGCCATCCGGTCACTGTAGGCGGTATCTACAGCGCCACCGCGATGTTGATCATCAGCTCCCTGGTGGTCTACGGCACGCTCTTCATCAAGCAGCGCAAGCTGGAGAAGAGCCAGTGGCTGACCCTCATCGCCTGCCTGGTCTTCGGCAGCCTGACCCTGGCGTTCCACAGCGAGACCTTCCTCAAATGGAAAGCTCCGGTGGTCAACTGGCTGTTCGCCCTGGCGTTCATCGGCAGCCACTTTATCGGCGATCAGTTGCTGATCAAGCGCATCATGGGCCACGCACTGACCCTGCCGGACCTGATCTGGACGCGCCTGAACATCGCCTGGATCGCGTTTTTCCTGTTCTGCGGCGCGGCCAACCTGTTTGTCGCGTTCACGTTCCAGGACTACTGGGTCGACTTCAAGGTTTTCGGCAGCCTGGGCATGACGGTGCTGTTCCTGGTCGCCCAGGGCATTTATCTGTCGCGCCATCTGCACGACGCCGAGACCACCACGCCAAAAACCGAGGACTGACATGCTTTACGCAATCATTGCCACAGACGTCGCCAACTCCCTGGAAGCCCGCCTGGCCGCACGGCCTGCACACCTCGAGCGCCTGCAGGCGCTCAAGGGCGAAGGCCGCATCGTGTTGGCCGGTCCGCATCCGGCCGTCGACAGCAACGATCCAGGCGCGGCGGGTTTCACCGGCAGCCTGATCGTCGCGCAATTCGATTCCCTGAGCGCTGCCCAGGCCTGGGCCGATGCCGATCCGTACATCGCCGCCGGCGTCTACGCCAACGTGACGGTCAAGCCGTTCAAGCAAGTCCTGCCGTAATCCTGTCCCCGCGCGATGAACCTTCCCGGTTCATCGCGTTCTCAATCGCTCATTATTCTCGTTTGCCTGCCGACAACCTGCCCAATACTTGATTGGAATTCAGGAGTTGCCATGCGCAAAGGTCCGTTGTGTCTGTTGTTGGTCACGTTGTCGATGGTGGCCCCCGCCCACGGTGAGGAAAGCACCGAGGGCGGCCATTCGACGCCGCTGTCCTTGAGCGCTGGCGCCCAGATCACCGAGTTGCAGCAACGCTTGAAGGCAAGCGAACAGCAACGGGAAGAGTTGAGCAAACAACTGCACAATGCCGATGCCGAACGTGAAAGCGCCCAGCTGGGCCGCTTGCGCCAGGAGAACCAGCGATTGAAGCTGCAACTCAAGGAAGCCCAGGCCGGCAGTCCGCTTCAGCATTTTCTCACCGACCAGCAGCAATGGTTCGTGATCGGTGCGGGAGTTGCGCTATTGGCCCTGCTCTGCGGTATCTTCGCCAGTGGTGCAAGTCGCAAACGTCGACAATGGCTAAATTGAGTGAGTCATGAGCGAGCTGTTATTAATTGATGACGATCAGGAGCTGTGTGAGCTGCTGGTCAGTTGGCTGAGCCAGGAAGGTTTCCTGGTGCGTGCCTGCCACGATGGGCAGAGCGCCCGTCGGGCGCTGGCCGAAACGTCCCCCGCCGCCGTGGTGCTGGACGTGATGCTGCCCGACGGCAGCGGCCTTGAACTGCTCAAGCAATTGCGCAACGACCACCCGGACTTGCCGGTGCTGATGCTCTCGGCGCGCGGCGAACCGCTGGACCGCATTCTCGGCCTGGAACTGGGCGCCGACGATTACCTGGCCAAACCCTGCGACCCCCGGGAACTGACCGCCCGCCTGCGCGCCGTGTTACGCCGCAGCCATCCGGCGCCAGCGTCCAGTCAGCTGGAACTGGGTGACCTGTGTTTCAGCCCGGTGCGCGGCGTGGTCAGCATCAATGAACAGGAATTCACCCTCACCGTCTCCGAGAGCCGCTTGCTCGAAGCCTTGCTCAAGCAGCCCGGCGAGCCGCTGGACAAGCAGGAACTGGCGCAGATCGCCCTCGGCCGCAAGCTGACCCTGTACGACCGCAGCCTGGACATGCACGTCAGCAACCTGCGCAAGAAGATCGGCCCCCACCCCGACGGCCGCCCCCGCATCGTCGCCCTGCGCAGCCGGGGTTATTACTACAGCCTCTGAGTATTGTCAGTCCGTTGCCAAATCGTCTTTACCCAAGCTTTACGCTCCGCTGACCGCCGCTGACCTTGAACTCCGTAATCTGAACTCATCCGGAACGTACCGGGAACGAGACAAGGAGATTCACCATGCGCAAGACTCTTATCGCCCTGATGTTCGCTGCTGCCCTGCCCACCGTTGCCATGGCCATGCCTGAAGGCGCCGGCCCGATGGGTGGCCCGCTGGACGGCCCGCGTCACGGCGGCCAGATGCACGAGATGCGCGGCAAGGGCCCGTACAGTCAACTGGACCTGAGCCGTGAACAACGCGAGCAGATCCGCAAGATCATGGGCGAGCAGATGCACGAGCGTAAGCAGGTCGTCGACAAGTACCTGGAGAAACTCTCGCCAGCGGACCAGAAGGCCATGAAGGACGAGATGGCGGCCAACCACAAGAAAGCCGAATCTGACGTGCGGGCCCTGCTGAAACCGGATCAACAGAAGCAATTCGACGAGATCCAGAAGAAAAAGGCGGAACGCCGTGCCGAATGGGCTGAATTCAAGGCCTGGAAAGCGCAACAACCGCAAAAGGCGCAATAATGCGCTGACCCCGACCCGGCGGCCTGCACCGCCGGGTTTGTTTTCATATCCCCCCTCTGTAGGAGCGAGCATGCTCGCGATGGAAGTCCAGACTCCGCGGGCATTCATGCAGCACGCGTTATCGTTGACGTCCATCGCGAGCATGCTCGCTCCTACAGGGGCCTTTTCAGAGGGCTTTCTGTGCGTTCACTGTTCTGGCGAATCCTGGCCAGCTTCTGGCTGGCCATCGCCCTGGTTGCGGGGTTGTCCATTCTGCTCGGGCACATGCTCAACCAGGATGCGTGGATTCTCAGTCGGCATCCGGGGCTCAATACCCTGGCCGAAGAATGGACGCAAACCTACGAAACGAAGGGTGAAGAGGCGGCGCAGGACATTCTCGAACAGCGCAAACGCCAGTATCACATCGACGTGCAAGTGCTCAATGAAACGGGTGACCCGGTGGTGCGCGGGACCTTTCCGCGCCGGGCCGCCGCCTTCGAGGCACGCCAGAACAACGATGACCGACGCCTGCCGTGGCGGCGCCTGACCGATGAATACACCAGTGCCAAGACCGGCGACACCTACCTGCTGATCTACCGCATCCCCCACCCGGAGCTGGACGCCTGGCACCGTGGAAGCCTGCTGTGGCCAATCAGTGCGCTGGGGATCGCTCTGGTGGTACTCACCCTGTTCAGCCTGCTGGTGACCTTGTCCATCACCCGCCCATTGGGCCGCCTGCGCGGTGCGGTGCATGACCTGGGGCAGACCACTTATCAACAGAACAGCCTGGTGAAACTGGCCAACCGCCGTGATGAATTCGGCGTGCTGGCCAACGACTTCAACCGCATGGGTGCGCGCCTGCAAAGCCTGATCGGCAGCCAGCGACAACTGCTGCGCGACGTCTCCCACGAATTGCGTTCGCCCCTGGCCCGACTGCGCATTGCCCTGGCATTGGCCGAACGGGCCAGCCCCGAGGAACGGGAAAAGCTCTGGCCGCGCCTGACCCGCGAGTGTGACCGACTCGAAGCACTGATCAGCGAAATCCTCGTGCTGGCGCGGGTGGATGCCGACAACGCCAGCGCGGAAGAGGTCGATCTGAATGCGCTGCTCAATACCCTGCAAAAGGACGCACAACTGGGCTCGCCGGAACAGACCGTGGCACTGGACGCCGAGGCGGACCTCAGCCTCAGGGGCTGGCCAACGATGATCGAGCGCGCCGTGGACAACCTGCTGCGCAATGCCCAGCGCTTCAACCCGGTCGGGCAATCGATCGAAATGCAGGCACTGCGTCAGGGCGAGCGGATTGTGGTGCGGGTGCGCGACCATGGCCCCGGCGTGGACGCCGAGCACCTGAACCAGCTGGGCGAGCCGTTTTACCGGGCGCCCGGGCAAACCGCGCCAGGGCACGGCCTGGGTTTGGCCATCGCCCGCCGCGCGGCGGAGCGGCATGGCGGTAGCCTGGTGCTGGCCAATCACCCGGAAGGCGGGTTCATTGCCAGTCTGGAGTTGCCGCTGGTGCCGGGGGCCGTCGTCCAGTCCTGACCACTTGTGGGAGCGGGCTTGCTCGCGAAAGCGGGGTGTCAGTCACCATCGATATTGACTGACCCACCGTATTCGCGAGCAAGCCCGCTCCCACATTTGATCGTTGTATCAGCTCTTGCCCGGCCAGGCGCTGACAAATTTCCCCAGATTTTCTTTCTCCGCCACCCGCGGTTCCTTTTGCGGTGTCCCCAGGTACAGAAAGGCAATCACCTCCTCGCCTTCCGCCAGGCCCAGGCCGTTGGCCACATGGGGCGAATAGGCCAGCTCACCGGTGCGCCAGACGGCGCCGATGCCCTGGGCGTATGCCGCCAGCAAGATCCCGTGGGCCGCACACCCCGCCGCCAGCAGTTGTTCGGACTTCGGATACTTGACGTGATCCTGCAACCGCGCAACGACCACGACCACCAGCGGTGCCCGCAGCGGCCCGTTGCGCGCCTTGTCCAGCGCAGCCTCCGACACTTCGCTGTCCTGCAGTCTGGCCGCCTCGGCCAGCAACTCGCCCATCTGTTCCCGTGCTGCGCCCTCGACGGTGAGGAAGCGCCACGGCTGCAAGTGGCCGTGGTCCGGCGCACGCATGGCCGCGTTGAACAGCACTTCACGCTGTTCGGCGGTTGGTGCCGGATCCAGCAATCGTGGGACGGAAACACGGTTGAGCAACGCGTCGAGAGCCTGCATCGGCCACCTCCTGAAAAAATTGTCCGGCTATTCTAGCGGTAAGCGCCCGGCAGTGCCGGTTTACATGCCCTGCCCCATGGGTAGAATGGCGCCCTCCCCACTTTCAGCCCGAGCGGACTTCATGGCGTTGCCGACCTTACGAACCATTGGTTTCATCATCGGCCTCTTCCTGATCACGCTGGCGATCGCCATGGTCGTGCCCATGGCCACCCTGGTGATTTTCGAACGCACCGGCGACATGCCGTCGTTCCTCTGGTCCAGCATGATCACCTTCCTGGCGGGCCTGGCCCTGGTCATTCCCGGTCGTCCAGAGCACGTGCACCTGCGCCCTCGGGACATGTACCTGCTGACAGTCAGCAGTTGGCTGGTGGTGTGCATCTTTGCCGCGTTGCCGTTCCTGCTGACCCAGCACATCAGCTACACCGACTCGTTCTTCGAAAGCATGTCGGGGATCACGGCCACCGGCTCGACAGTGCTCAACCACCTGGACGACATGTCACCCGGCATCCTGATGTGGCGGTCGCTGCTGCACTGGATCGGCGGCATCGGCTTCATCGGCATGGCAGTCGCCATTCTGCCGTTGCTGCGCATCGGTGGCATGCGCCTGTTCCAGACCGAGTCCTCGGACCGTTCGGAAAAAGTCATGCCCCGCTCGCACATGGTGGCGCGGTTGATCGTGGCGGCCTATGTCGGCATCACCATTTTCGGCAGCCTGGCATTCTGGTGGGCGGGCATGAGCCCGTTCGATGCGATCAACCATGCGATGTCGGCCATTTCCACCGGGGGGTTCTCCACCTCGGACCTGTCCCTGGCCAAGTGGACCCAACCGGCGGTGCACTGGGTGGCCATCGTCATCATGATTCTCGGCAGCCTCCCGTTCACCCTGTACGTGGCCACCCTGCGCGGCAATCGCAAGGCGCTGATCAAGGATCAGCAGGTCCAGGGTCTGCTCGGAATGTTGCTGGTCACTTGGCTGGTGCTCGGTACCTGGTACTGGTGGACCACCCAACTGCACTGGCTGGAGGCGTTGCGGCATGTGGCGCTGAACGTGACCTCGGTGGTCACCACCACCGGTTTTGCGCTGGGGGACTACAGCCTCTGGGGCAATTTCTCGTTGATGCTGTTCTTTTACCTGGGATTTGTCGGCGGCTGCTCGGGCTCAACGGCGGGCGGGATCAAGATTTTCCGCTTCCAGGTCGCCTACATCCTGCTCAAGGCCAACCTTAACCAGTTGATTCACCCGCGCGCGGTGATCAAGCAGAAGTACAACGGTCACCGTCTCGACGAAGAAATCGTGCGCTCGATCCTGACGTTCTCGTTCTTCTTCGCCATCACCATCTGCGTGATTGCCCTGCTGCTGTCGCTGCTGGGCGTCGACTGGATGACCGCCCTGACCGGCGCGGCAAGCACCGTGTCCGGCGTCGGCCCGGGCCTGGGCGAAACCATCGGCCCGGCGGGCAACTTCGCCAGTCTGCCGGATGCAGCCAAGTGGATACTCTCGTTCGGCATGCTGCTCGGCCGACTGGAGATCATTACGGTGTTTGTTCTGTGTATTCCGGCGTTCTGGCGTCACTGACGCGGTTCGGCGCTTCCATCAGCCGCACGCGGTACTCGCCGGGCGTCGCATCGAACCAGCGGCGGAACGCGCGGAAGAAATTGCTCGGGTCGGCAAAACCCAACAGGTAGGCGATTTCCAGCAAGGTCATGGTCGGCTGCGCGAGGTACTGCTCGGCCAGTTCACGCCGGGTGTCGTCGAGCAATATCTGAAAACTGGTGCCCTCTTCCTGCAGCCTTCGCTGCAAGGTGCGTTGTGACAGGTGCAGCGTCTGCGCCACGGCGTCGCGTTTGGGCTCGCCCTGGGGCAGCAGGCGGCACAGCACCTGGCGGGCCTTGTGGGTCACGCGGCTCTCGGAAAACCTCGCCAGGTATTCCCCGGCAAAACGATCATGCAGCAGCGCCATGGCCTCGTTGGCGGTGGGCAGCGGCGCTTCCATGTCAGCACGTTCGAAGATCAGCGCGTCATACGGCGCGTTGAACATCAACGGCGCGTGGAACGCCTGTTTGTAGGGGGCGAGATCGGCGGGCTCCTCGCCCTGCACCAGCACCTTGCGCGGGTGCAGGGTCCGCCCGCTCAACCAGCCGCAGAGGGCCAGCGCACAGGCCAGCGATGCCTCGGCACTCTGCCGGGTCGGTGGCAGGTGGTCACCGTGGACCGTCAGAATCAGCGCATAGCCCTCATCCAGCAGACGGAAACTGAGGTCGGCGCTTTCAGCGATGATGCGTTGATAGCGCACCAGCCGCTTGAAGCCCTCGGCCAGGGTCTGGCTGGACATCAGGGCGTAGCCGGCCACGTGGAAGGAGGCCGGTCGCACCACCTTGCCCATGTTCAGGCCGATGGCGGGGTTGCCGGACAGCTCGACGGCGCGCTGCCACAGTCGGGTCATGGAGTCTTGCGGGAAACGCGCATCCGGGTCATCCAGCAACGCGTAGTCGAGCCCCAGCTGCTTGAACAGAACCCGGCAATCCAGGCCGTCCATTTCCAGTGCCTTGACAATCCCCATCGCCCAGCTTGAAGAAGTCGTTCGTTCACTCATGGCGTTTACTCACATGGTGAGCCGCATGCCACGGCCAATTTGCGAAGGATACTAAAGTGGCGCCTATTGTCACTGGCTGATGCCAATGATCACTCTAGACTCAAATAAGCTACCCGCAGAACAACTTGCAGTCATAACAATAACCACAGAGATCGCAGTCGTGGAAAACATCAGGCGTTTCAACAGCTTCGCTGAGTTTTACCCCTATTACCTCAGTGAACACAGCAACAGTACCTGCCGACGGTTGCACTTTATCGGCACCACGCTGGTTCTTCTGATCGTGGCCCTGAGCGTGGGCAACGGTGCCTGGGCATGGCTGCTGGCCTTGCCGCTGGCCGGCTACAGCTTCGCCTGGGTCGGGCATTTCTTCTTCGAGAAGAATCGGCCGGCGACCTTCCAGCATCCGTTCTACAGCCTGCTTGGCGATTTCGTCATGTACCGCGACATGCTGCTGGGCCGCGTGCCGTTCTAGGCCCATGGTCCCATAACGATAAAATCAAATCCTGAGGATCGCCGATGAATGCCAGTGCCCGTTTCACCCACATGCAGGACGGTACGCAGGAAGACTGGGCGATCATCGCCGCAGACTTCAGTGCCTACGCCAGACAATTGCCGACACGGATTGTGGCGCACCTGAAGTTGCTGGAGGGTGATTTCGGCGGGTTCCCGGTGGATCGCCTGACCCACTCGCTGCAAACCGCCACTCGTGCCTGGCGCGATGGCCGCGATGAGGAATACGTGGTCTGCGCCCTGCTCCACGACATCGGCGACACCCTGGGCTCCTACAACCATCCGGACATCGCGGCGGCGATCCTCAAGCCCTTCGTCAGTGCCGACAACCTGTGGATGGTGGAAAAGCACGGGATTTTCCAGGGTTACTACTTCTTCCATCACCTGGGCATGGATCGGCATCTGCGCGAGCAGTTCAGCGATCATCCGCAGTATCAGGCGACCATCGATTTTTGCGCCCGCTATGACGCCGCCGCGTTCGACCCGGCGTATGACACGCTGCCGCTGAGTTTCTTCGAGCCAATGATGGCGCGGGTGTTCGCGCAGCCGAAGAATTCGATCTACAAGGCGGCGATGGCGGAGCCTGCGCCGGCCTGAAGGTCCCTCGGTGTCCGGGCGGGCCTCTTCGCGGGCAAGCCCGCTCCCACAGGGTATTCAGTGTTCACGCAACGTGTGCCACAACAAAACATCCCAATTCAGCCGGCGAAAAAGTCAAGCCGGTTCGGCAACCTTCAGTGCCTTCAACTCCGCCTCCCGCGCCTGGGCATCCGCCAGCCGGTACAACTCGATCGTACCGTCCCAATGCTCGATCAGCGCCGTACAGGACTCCACCCAGTCGCCACAATTGAGGTAGTCCACCTCGCCGACCTTGCGAATCTCGGCGTGGTGAATGTGCCCGCACACCACCCCGTGCAACTCGCGCTTGACGCATTCGTGGGCGATGGCTTCCTCGAAATCGCTGATGAAATTGACCGCGCTTTTGACCTTGTGCTTGAGGTACGCCGACAGCGACCAGTAGCCGTAGCCGTAACGGGCGCGCCAGTGATTGAGCCAGCGGTTGAGGGTCAGGGTGAATTCGTAGGCCGAGTCGCCGAGGAACGCCAGCCAGCGGTGGTAGCGGGTGATCACATCGAATTGATCGCCGTGAATCACCAGCAGATGGCGGCCATCGGCGGTCACGTGCACGGCTTCGTCCACCAGTTGAATGTTGCCCAGGATCAGCTTCGAATAACGGCGCAGGAATTCGTCGTGGTTGCCGGTGACATAGATCACCTCGGTGCCGCGCTTGCTCATGGTCAGCAGGCGCCGGATCACGTTGGTGTGCGCCTGGGGCCAGTACATGCCGCCGCGCAGTTTCCAGCCGTCGATGATGTCGCCGACCAGGTAGATCCGGTCCGCGTGATAGCCCTTGAGAAACTGTGACAGGTGTTCGGCCTGGCAATCCCGGGTGCCCAGGTGCACATCGGAAATCCACAAGGTTCGCACACGTTGCTTGCGACTGGGTTTGGCGAGCTCGGCGCTGGTCATGGGCAACCCTCTGCGATTGTTTTTGCAAGCTTGCGCCGCTCGGGTTAATCGCCCATGACAAGCGCAAGTCAGTCCTGTGACAGCACGCCGGCGCATCTGGGGTGTAGACTGTCGGCCTAGTTCGGGAGACCCGCGATGAGACCGATCCTCACGCTGCGCCACTACACACATGACCTGATCGTCCACAGCCACGACCACGCGCAACTGGTGTTCGGGCTGTCGGGCGCGCTGGATTTCGAAGTCGACGGGCGTGGCAGCCAGGTGGTGCAGCAGAGTTTCGTGGTCGTACCCTCCAGTTTCCACCATGCCTGCGGCAGTCCCAACGGCAGCCGCTGCCTGGTGCTGGATGTGCCGAGTGATGCCTGGATCAGGCAATCCCTTGGCGATCATGCCGACGCCAGCCGTCGACTGCTTGACCACCCCGGGCGGTTGCCACTCGATCCTGCACAAGACAGGCTGGTCAACTGGCTGGCGAACAGCCCGGTCGACGACCCGGTCATTGCGCAACAGGGCGCGGTGCTGTTGCTGGCCAGCCTCAACCGGAGCGAACCCGAGGTGACAGCGGGTAGACGCCTGCCCTACGCCGAGTTGAACGCGCACATCGACCTGCACGCCGCCCATCCGCTGCAGGTGGCTGACCTCGCACGGATCACCGGCCTGTCCAGCGCCCGGTTGCATGCGCGATTCGTTGCCGAATGCGGGCAGACGCCCATGGACTACATCCGCAGCCGTCGCCTGCACATGGCCGTTCGCCTGCTGCGCACCTCGGCGTTGCCCATCGGTGAAATCGCCATCCAGGTGGGTTACGGCTCCCAAAGCGCGTTTTCAGCCGCGGTATTGCGTGAATTCGGCACGACGCCGGGGAAACTTCGACGCGAGGCTGGCGACAAAAGTCGCTAGTTTGCCGACAGACCAGGCGGGGGCGATGGGTTCTAATGGAGCCACTGACGCTGTCAGCCCGACTCCCCTGCTCTTCAAGGACTGCAATGACTCCCCGTACCGCCCTCGGCGCCCTGCATATCGGCGCCCTGATGTTTGGCCTGACTGGCGTTTTCGGCAAGCTCGCCGCTGCGTCGCCGGCCGTCATCGTCTTTGGCCGTGCCGCCTTCGCCGTGCTCGCGCTGTTTGTCTTTGCGCGTTTTGCCAGCCAGACACGCTGGCAACAACTGCGCGCCGTGGACGTGCGGCGCCTGCTGCTCGGCGGCGTGCTGCTGGCCGGGCACTGGGTGAGTTTTTTCATTGCGGTCAAAGTCGCCGGTGTCGCCATCGCCACCCTGGGTTTCGCCAGTTTCCCCGCGTTCACGGTGATCCTGGAAGGGCTGATTTTCCGCGAGCGCATCCGCGCCAACGAGATCGTCCTGGTGGTGCTGGTGAGCATCGGGCTGGTGCTGGTCACGCCGGAGTTCGACCTGGGCAGTGGTGCCACCACCGGCCTGCTGTGGGCGGTGGGTTCGGGCCTGCTGTTTTCGCTGCTGTCGCTGACCAACCGCGCCGGTTCCGCCAGCGTTCCACCGGTCCAGGCAGCGCTGTGCCAGAACGTGGTGGTCGCCCTTTGCCTGCTGCCGGTGGCGGCCCCTCAGTTGAGCGACGTCCGCGCCCTCGACTGGCTATGGATCAGTTTGCTCGGGGTGTTCTGCACCGGCCTCGCCCATAGCCTGTTCGTGGCCAGCCTCGCGGTGATCAAGGCCCGCACCGCCGCCGTGGTGTTTGCCATGGAGCCGGTGTACGGCATCACCGTGGCCTGGCTGCTGTTCAACGAAAATCCGACACTGCGCATGCTGATCGGCGGTGCCTTGATCATCGTCGCGATCGTGGTGTCCAGCCGGCTGTCAGGCGGCGCGAGCAGCAAAGCCGTGGCGGCCGAAGCCTCCTCTCACTGAGTGCGGTCGTTGTGCCCGAGGTCGCGTTCCGGGTCGATCTGATCCCGGACGCGTTGCTTGAGCACCTTGGCTTCCGGAAAACCGCCGTCGGCCTTGCGCTCCCAGATCTGCACGTCGTTGCAGGTGATGTGAAACACCCCGCCCGTGCCCGGCACCAGCGACACCCTGCCCAGGTCATCGCCAAAGGTGCTGAGCAGTTCCTGCGCCAACCAGGCGGCGCGCAACAGCCATTGGCATTGGGTGCAGTAGGTGATGACGATTTCCGGTTTTTGCGTGTTCATGACGGGGCAGATTCCTGAGCCAGCGGGCGCCGCCATGATAGAGGCTCAGCGAATGCCGGCCAACAGCGTGCGCGCGGTTTGCCTGAGCGGTTCGTCAGCCTCCCTGAGCAACTCGTTGAGCAGCTCGACGGCACTGTCCAGATCGCCGTCATCGATGCAGGTCTGGGCCTGCTCGAGTTTTTCGGCGTTGCTCGCCGCTGCCGGATCGAGTTCCAGCGGGTCGAGTTCAAGCGGCTCAAGTTCGAGCGACGAGCCTTCATCACTGAAGCCATCGAGAAAGTCGTCATCCAGCGTCTGAACATCGGGGTCGGCGATCCATTCCAGTTCGGGCTCGGGCTCGTCCAGCGATGGCTCTTGTGGCAGGTCGAAAGGCAGCACCTGCAGATTCGAACCCAGTTCGGAAGTGGGTGGTTTTTCCTGTGGGGCATCGCTCTCGAACGGGCTGACCAGATCCCAGCTCGAATCCATCGACAGTTCATCCAGATTCAACTGGAAATCGTCGCTGGCCGGTTGTGCGTCTGCTGGCGTCGCAATCGGCACGGCTGCCGCCGCCAGCGGCGCCGCCGAGCGGCTCAATTTGGGAAAACGCGCGCGCATGTCCTCGAGCTGCTGTGCATCGACGCCCGTCTCGCGCAAGCCGGCCTCCTGGGCATCGTAAGCGGACTCGTCGCCCTGTTTGCCCAGCACGTCCAGCAACTGCAAGGCAAGGTCGGTCCGTTGCGGCTCCTTGGCCAGGGCATCGCGCAACAAGCCTGCCGCCTCGGAAAACCGTCCGTAGGTCAGGTACAGGCTCACGCCTTCCAGAACATCGCCGGTTGGCGCCTCGTCATGATGATCCGGAACGGGTTTGAACAAACCGGGCTGTTGCAGCGGCTCATAATCCGCTTCAGCCACTTCGCCCTCAAGTGACGGGGAGACAGGCGCCTCGTCGGGCAATGCCTGGGCCGATTCGCGCTGACGACGCACGAACCACACCAGCAGCAACAGGCCAAGCAACACCAGCAAACCCGCCATCAGCAGCCAATTGATGCCCTCGGACTCCTGAACCGCGACCGGCGCTGGCGCCACCGCTTCCGGCACGGCGGCCGGCGTCGGCGCCGGTTTGACTTCCGCCAACCGCGTCTGCAGTTCCGTGATCTGTTTTTTCTGCTCGGCGATCTGTTGCTCCTGGCCTTGCAGTTTCGCGCTCAGTTCATCGACGTTTTGTTGCAGTTGCTGGTTTTGCAGGACGCTGGCGGCCAATTGCTCAGCCGCTGGGTCGATAACGGGGGCGGCGGGGGTCGGGGTCGGGGTCTCGGTCGGGGCAGGCCTTTTCGCGGCGGGCCGCGCAGGGGTGGCCGGGGTGACGCTCGGAAATGGCGAGTTAGTGGAAGCGGCGGCCGGCTCATCGGCCACCGGCACGATGCCGGGCGCCCCAGGTGGATCGATCAACACCGTGTACTCGCGCAGCACACGTCCGTTGGGCTGATTGAGCTGCACGACAAAATCCAGGAAGGGCTCGTTGACCGCCTTGCTGGAACTCACCCGCACCAGGCTGCGGTTACCGCGCAGGATCGGGGTGAACTTCAGGTCATTGAGAAAGAACACCCGCTCGACCCCGGCGCGGTTGAATTCATCGGCCGTTGCCAGGCTGACGGACAGGTCGCCCTCCTCCAGGCCCGCCGCATCCTCCAGGGCGATATCGGCCCGAAAAGGCTGATTCAGCGCCGAATGCACGGTGATCTCCCCCAGCCCCAGCGCGGAGGCCCATGACGAGTAAGCCACCACCCCAACGGCCAGCAGCAACCTGGCGCACCCTCGCTGTACTACGTGCCAACTCTCGAGCATGAGCATCCCTTAGATAAGCAGAACCAACTGCGCGTGATCGCATATCCGGTACGAACACGATATTGCCTGGTAGTTCTTTATAGTCTGCTCGGCGGGGTATCTCAAAAAGATCCCCCCCGGTTGTGCCTCAGGATTTTTCCAGGTTGGCCAGGATGTGCCCGTGAACGCGCATGCACACCTTCATGTCGGCTTCATCGATTCCCTGAAACAGCTCGTGTCGCAACTGGGTGGCGATGGTTTCGATCTGTTCGATCAGGGGCCGGGCCGGGGCACAGAGGACAATTTTTTTTGCGCGACGGTCTTCGACCACGGATTGGCGTTGAACAAGCCCCTGGCTTTCCAGGCTGTCGAGCAGCCGCGCCAGGGTCGGCCCTTCGACGCCGACGCTTTGCGCCAGCTCCCGTTGGGTGGGCGCGGCGTCGAAACGGGCCAGGTGCAGCAGCACCAGCCAGCGCGCCTGGGACAGACCCAGGCCGGCCAGACGGCGGTCCAGCTCGGCCCGCCAGCCACGGGACATCTGGGCCAACTGCATGCCAAAGCGGTGTTGATCGGTTAACGGCATAAAACACTCATGGTTAAACTGAAATAGAGAAAACTAATTATTAGTCAGCTAAGCATGGCCTTTGGTTTGAGGCAAGGTTTGCTCTGTACTGAATCGTTACATCAGCAAACCCTGATCAGGATTTGCGCATCAGATCTCGAATTCCGATTGCAGCGCCGCCCTGACGCAATACAACACGCCCTCAGGCACCCGCCCGGCGAACAGCGCAGCGACCTCTGCCACCGCTGGCAGTTCGCCCTCGCCGTCGAGGAACGCATCCTGCACTTCCCCCATCAGGTCCTCGGGAAGGTCCAGGGCTTGCTCCAGTGACAACTGCTGCTTGCCAATGGCTTCGGCCAGCATCGTGTAGACGTTTTTTTCCGAGCATTGCAACTGGCCGGCGATCTGCAACGGCGTCATGCCGGCCCGGGCGAGCGTGATCAACTCGTGGCGCACATCGGCCACCACTTTGGGCGCCTCGACCTGACCCCCGAGCACTTCGAGAAAGGCTTCGCCGTAACGCTCCAGCTTGCGCGCGCCGACGCCACTGACCCGAGCCATTTCCGCCAGCGAGGTCGGCTGGCTGCGCAGCATCTCCAGCAGGGTCGAATCGGGAAAGATGACGTAGGGCGGCACACCGTGCTCTTCGGCGAGCTTGCGGCGCAGGGCGCGCAAGGCTTCCCATTGCTCGCGCTCTTCGCCGCGCACCAGTTGGCTCGCCTGGCTCTTGCTGCTTTTGGCCGTGGTCTGCGGCTTGAGGTCGCGGCGCAGTTCCAGGGTGACTTCCCCCTTGAGCAGCGGCCGGCAGCTGTCGCTCAGGCGCAGGCCGCCATACCCCTCCAGGTCGATGTCGGCCAGCCCACGCGCCACCAACTGGCGGAACAGCGAACGCCACTCGCTTTCGCCCAGCGCCTTGCCGACGCCGTACACCGACAAATGCTGATGACCGAAACTGCGGATCTTTTCGTTGTCCTTGCCCAGCAACACGTCCACCAGATGGCCGACACCGTAGCGCTGACCGGTGCGGTAGATGGCCGACAGCGCCTGACGCGCCGGTTCGGTGGCGTCCCAGGTCTGCACGCCATCGACGCAGTTGTCGCAGTGGCCGCACGGCTGGGGCATGTCTTCGTCGAAGTAGGCCAGCAACGTCTGCCGGCGGCAGCGGGTTTCCTCGCACAGCGAGAGCATCGCGTCGAGCTTGTGCTGCTCCAGACGCTTGTGGCGCTCGTCGCCTTCGGAGTTCTGCAGCATCTGCTTGAGCATCACCACGTCTTGCAGGCCGTAGGCCATCCAGGCGTCCGCCGGCAAACCGTCACGACCGCCGCGCCCGGTTTCCTGGTAGTAGGCTTCAAGGGATTTGGGCAGGTCCAGGTGCGCGACGAAACGCACGTTGGGCTTGTCGATGCCCATGCCGAACGCCACCGTGGCCACCATGATCAGGCCTTCCTCGTTGAGGAAACGTCGCTGGTGCTCGGCCCGGGTTTCGTTGGCCAGGCCCGCGTGATACGGCAACGCCGGAAAGCCTTGCTCGCTGAGGAACACGGCCACTTCGTCGACTTTCTTGCGCGACAGACAGTAGACAATGCCGGCGTCACTGCGGCGCTCGGCGAGGAACGCCAGCAACTGTTTGCGCGGCTGCTCCTTCGGCACGATGCGATAGAAAATGTTCGGCCGGTCGAAGCTGGAGAGAAAACGCTCGGCATTCTGCAGGTGCAGGCGCTCGACGATTTCCTCGCGGGTGCGCTTGTCGGCCGTGGCGGTGAGGGCAATCCTCGGGACATGGGGAAACAACTCCGCCAGTTGCCCCAATTGCAGGTATTCGCGGCGGAAATCATGGCCCCATTGCGACACGCAGTGGGCTTCGTCGATGGCAAACAGGGCGATTTCCAGGCTTTGCAGAAAGGCCAGCATGCGCGGCTGGACCAGGCGCTCGGGGGCGAGGTAGAGCATCTTCACCTCACCCCGCTTGATCCGCGCCGCGAGGTCGCGTTGCTGCTCGGCGCTCAAGGTGGAATTCAGCGAGGCGGCGGCCACACCCAGTTCTTCCAGGGTCGCGACCTGATCGTCCATCAGCGCGATCAGTGGCGACACCACCACGGCCAGGCCTTCGCGCAACAACGCCGGGACCTGGAAGCACAGGGACTTGCCGCCACCGGTAGGCATCAGCACCAGGGCGTCGCCGCCGCTGGCTACGCGCTCAATGATTGCACCCTGACGGCCACGGAAACTGTCGTAGCCGAAGATGTCCTTGAGGACGCGTTGAGCCTGTTCGAGCATAAAAACTCCAAAAATCATCAAAACATCCCTGCAAGGCTGGTACACAACCCGCCATGCTGCACAGACAAATGGTAAGTGCACATTGCGTGAGGTTTCACATTCCAGCCGGTCTGCCTGCAGGGGCATCACAAAACGCGGGAGTATACCCGAGGGCTTCCCTGCAAGGGGCGCCGCTTGGAGGAGTGCCTCCCCTTCAACACCTCGGTCCACGATGGCGACGGGTCTGCCGCCATCGCGAGCAGGCTCGCTCCCACCGGGATTGCGCTCTTGTGGGGCAAATATGCCGCGCGGCTGGCCTGTGTGCGCAAGAAGGCCTAGAATTCCCGCATCTGTTTAATTCCCAAGGTAGCCCTTTAATGTCCTTCGCTGAGCAACTAACCCGCCTGCAAGTCTTCCTCGACGCCGATGAACTGCATGACGAGGCGCTGGACTACGTGGCCGCACACGGCTACCTCACGGCCCTGTCGATCTGTTCCGAACAGGTTCCCGACCGTGAATGGATCGACGCCCTGTTCGCCGAAGAGCCGCATTACGCCGACGACACCGAGCGTGAAGCGATCGAATCCACCCTGCTGGCCCTCAAGGCGCACATCGCTCGCCAACTGGCGTCCGACGAAGAATTCGAACTGCCCTGCGAACTGGACCTGGGCGATGACCCGGACGACTCCGAACTGCGCGGCTGGTGCATCGGCTTCATGGAAGGCGTGTTCCTGCGCGAGGCGGCCTGGTTCGAAACCGCCGAAGAGGAAGTCAGCGAAATGCTCCTGCCGATCATGGTCGGTTCCGGCCTGTTCGACGAGCAGCCCGAGTTTTCCGACATCGCCGCCGATGCCAACCTGATGGACGACATGATCGTGCAGATCCCCGAAGCCCTGACCGCGCTGTACCTGCTGTGCAATGCGCCAGACGAAAAACCGGCGATCCTCAAGCCCCGTCACCACTAAGGTTCTGCCTGTGGACAACCCCATAGGCAACCGGCCCCTGATGTTGCGCTACGTGCTGCTGGCCGTCGGCTGGCTCAGCGTAGCGTTGGGGGTGATCGGGATCTTCCTGCCGGTGTTGCCCACCACGCCGTTCCTGCTGCTGGCGGCCGCCTGCTTCGCCCGCAGTTCGCCACGCTTCTACAACTGGCTGGTGGACCACCCACGGCTGGGTCCGTGGATTCGCGACTACCTCGAAGGTAACGGCATTCCACTCAAGGGCAAGGTCTACGCCATCGGCCTGATGTGGGTCAGCATCCTGTTTTCCTGCTACCTGGTGCCAATGCCCTGGGCGAGGGGTTTCATGTTGACCAGTGCAGTGCTGGTGACGGTGTACATTCTGCGTCAGCCAACGCTGAAAAATCCTTGATTCAGTGCCCGACCGTTCGTCGTGTAACTGCCTTTCCCTGTCAGATATGACAGTAGTCAACCCTCCCCACCTCGCGTTAAATCACTCCGTGCCCTTCCGTTCGGAGTTTCGCCATGAACACCCTCGGCCCGTCCGGCAACACCCCGCTGATTCTGAAGGAACTCGACATCCCCGGCCGTACCGGACCGGTGTCGAGCAACCCGGACGTGTGGGGCATCAACATTGCTGCGGCTCAGGACAATTTCCCCCGTCAGGGCTTGCTGTGCCGTGCCGGTCCCTGGAGCACCATGGGGCGTGGCGACAAGCTGGTGGTGTCGTGGGGTACCGGTAATCAGGTCATCAACGCCACCGTCGAAGACCACGAGATCGGCACCACGCTGACCAAGTTCGTGCCGACGGCGCGTATTCAGGATGGCCGCTACAAGGTGTCCTACGCGGTGACTCGCTTCGGCCAGACCGCCGAGCCTTCCGAGGTGATGGACGTGCTGGTCAAACTGGACCGCCCCGGCGGCCAGGACACCAGCGAAGAGCCGGGGCATCCCTCTCTGATCATGACCATTCCCAAGGACATTCTCGAGGGCGGCATCGACAAGGACAACGTGGCCGCCGGGGTGTTGATCACCATCGGCCCGGATCCTGATTCGGCACAGCCTTACCCCAACGCGGCGGCAGGTGATGTGATCCAGGTGTCCTGGGGCGGCGTGTTCGTACTCGGCGCTCCGCTGACCCAGGATCAGGCGGACGGCAAGGCACCGGTCACCGTGCACGTCACCGAAGCGCACATTCGCGAAGCCTCCGACTCCGACAGCAGCGGCCTGGCGGTGGCCTACGAAGTGTACGACCTGGTCGACAACCGCTCCGAAGACTGGAGCGTCGCCCAGCGCGTGGTGGTGGCAATCGACACGAGCCGGTTACCGGCGCCGTTGCTCAAGGAAGCGAGCAACAACGTGCTGGACGTCGACAAGCTGGGCGACGCCAATGGTACGGCACAAGTCGTGGCCATGGACGAAAGCCAGTTCAAGGTCGGCGACATCATCATTCTCAGGATCAAGGGCACGCCCACTGAGGGCGGGCCGATCGATGTGGAAATCAGCAGCGACCCGCTGAGCAACGTGCCGAGCATTCCCGAAATCTCCATCCCCAATGCCCTGTTGCGGCAATTGGCCAAGGCACAACTGGCCCTGTCCTTTCGTCTGCAGAAAGCCGATGGCTCGCCAGACTTGCCGTCGAAGACGCGCTTCATCAACGTCATCGGCGAAGTCCGGCGGTTGCAGGCACCGGTGGCACTCGACGCAGAACAAGGGGCACTCGACCCGGACCTGGCGCAGGTGCGGGTGGAAATTCCGTTCGATGACTCGTTCCTCGCCGGCCAGGCGATCAAACTGTTCTGGCTCGGTACCCGCCCCGATTTGAGCACCTACCTGCCGGACCTGCCGCTGCGGCCAATCAGCCCGAAAGAGATCGATGACAAAAAACCGCTGCCGATCACGGTCCCTGGCGCGCACCTCAAACCCATCGAAGGCGGCACCCTGGAGCTGTATTACCAGTTGCTGATCGAAGACGCGGTGCTCGGCACCATGAACCGGGCCAACGCCACCCACGCCATCCGCGAATCGATCCACGCCGAGCCGCTGCAAGTCGGCGAACCGCGCCTGGAATTGCCCGAGCCGAAGGTCGACTTCGTGGTGGACGGTGTTCTGCCACCCGACACCGCCGGCACCACCCTGACCGTGCTGTACCGGAACACGGTCAAGGACGACGAGGTCTTTCGCGAATGGCAGGGTTCGAAAACCGGGCCGGACAGCGACTCGATCAAACTCACTTCCTTCACCGCCGGCCAGGAGGTGCCGTTCCCGATTTCGGCCGAGCTGATCAAGGGCAACGAAGGCGGCACGGTCAAGGCGTCGTACTCGATCAAGTGGGCCGACGGGCGCCCCACCAGTTTCTCGAACGCTTTGGAATTCAGCGTCGGCACGGTGCTGGACCTCACACCACCGCGCCTGAAGGAAGCGCCGGACGACATCAGCCTCGACCCGATCGCGGCGAAAGACGCGCTGACCGCGCTCGTCAACTACAGCGGCATGGCCCTGAACGATGAAATCGTGGTCACCTTCACCGGTGCCCCAGGCTCACCGGCAGGAGGTTCCTATACCGCGCCGGCGAAAAAAGTGCAGGTCCTTGGCGTGCAGGAAATCGCGCTGGTCAACAGTGTGGTGGCCTTCAATCTGGGCAAGGCGGTGAGCGTCAGCTACACGGTCAAACGCGGCGGCAATGCGCCCTTGCCCTCGACGGCCCGGCAGCTGGTGGTGCTGGCCCTGCGCCTGGACCTGAGCAACGTGCCGAAAATCCTCCAGGCGGAAAACGGCGGGGATGGACCGACACTGAACCTGGCGGCGATCAGTACGGCGACGATTCACGCGCCCAATTGGCCGCTGATTGCCCTGAGACAGTACGTCTGGCTGCGCTTCAAGGGCACGCTGGCCAACGGCACGGTGTACGACAAACTGATCTGGCAGGCACCGACGTCCATCACCAACCCGGCCTGGCTGACCGGCTTCTACGAATACAACCTGACGGCAGCCTGGTTGAACGAACTCAAGGGGCTCAAGCACGGCTCGACGTTCAGCCTCGAATTCAAGGCTGCCCTGGGTGGCAGCCAGGTCGAAGCCGAGGCGCAGACCTTTCCGCTGCGCACCTACACCCTCAATACGGTGGCAGATGAAAAACCGCTGATCACCAAAGCCGAAGACTCCAAAGGCGTGGAGATTCCGCAGGCCGACATCACCGTCGACACCACCGTGAAACTGACCGGCAGCGCCGCCAAGGGGCAGCAGGTCCAAGTGCGCGATGGCACCACGATAAAAGGCGAGCCCGTCGCCCACGCCACGACCGGCATCTGGGAATGGACGATGACCACACTCAGCGTGAGCGCCCACAGCTTCACGGCCAAAGCCTTGTACGGTTCGGGGCTGGAGTCGACTGCCCGGACCCTGACCATCGTCGCCGCCGATGCGCCGACCATCACCGCAGCGAACGGCCTGCCCAGCGGCGCCGCCATCGCCAATGGCGGAATCACCGTGGAGACCGGCGTGAAACTCACCGGCAGCGCGGCCAAGGGCTTGAAGGTCGATGTCCGCGATGCCACGGGATCCAAAGGCACCCCGACGGCACACGCCACGACCGGCATTTGGGAGCAGACCGTCAGCGCCCTGACGGTGGCCACCCACAGCTTCACGGCCAAGGCTTTGTATGGCGCGGGTCAGGAATCGGCGGCACGCACACTGACGGTGGTCGCCAACATCGTTCCGGAACTGCGCTTGATCACCGACCCGAAAGGCGTGGAGATCGCCAATAACGGCCAGACCGTGCACACCACGGTCATCGTCAGCGGCATCGCCACGCCCGGCTCGACAATCGATCTGGTCAACGCCGGCGCACCGATTGCCGGCACCGAAATCCAGGTCAACCCGCAGGGTAACTGGGAGTTTTCCCTGACCGGCCTGGTGGCCGGGACCACTTATGAGCTGCGCGCCAGGCGCCAGGGTGGCGCAGTTTCCAATGCCCGCAAGGTCGCAGTGGTGGCTCTGCTGGTCCCGACCCTCGACAAGGTGTTGGACAGCGCGGGGGTGGAAATTGGCGAAGGCGGGTTCACGGCCAGTACGTCATTGAAATTGTCGGGGAAGGCAAGCAATGGTCAGCAGGTGGAAATATTTGACGGGCAAGGGACCGGTGCAGCTTCCAAAGGCATCGCGACCGCTCACACCACCACCGGTCTTTGGGAACATACGATCACCGTACCGCTGGGCGGCCGCCGGCTGTATGCGCAATCGCTGTACCACAGCGCGGCGACCTTTTCCAATGTGCGCACGCTGACGGTCGCAGCCCTCGTCGATCCAACCATCATCTCGATAAAGGACACGAAGGGCGCGGAAATTGCGCATGACACCACGACCAAAGAAACCACCTTCGCCTTGACAGGCAAGGCTGCGGCAGGCCTGACGGTGGAGTTACGTGACAAGGGCGGGGTGGTTGTGCCAACGATCAGTGTTGGCGCGAACGGCGAGTGGAAACATACGCTCGCCAGCCAGGCGCCGGGGGCGCATAGCTACACGGTGAAGGCGAAGTACGGAAACTTGCCGGAGTCAGCACCTCGAATCCTGACTGTTATCGCACTGACAACGGGCTTCGAGGATTTCCCGGTCAGCACAGCATTTGAATTAACAGAAGTAGGAGAAAAACATGCAAGCACAAGTGGCCTGGAGTTCACGGTGACCGCTGCAGGAGCCGGAATGCGGGTAAACAAAGTACACCAGGACCGACTTTTATACCTCTATGCCGCTGCTAGAATAAAGATCATAAATGGATTCGCACGCTCATTTACAATCCGATATATCCGCATCCAAAACCCCGGACGGGACGATATCGCAAAAGTTGTCTTCTACAACTTAAGCGGACAATCAATAGGTGAAAAAATTCTTTCTAAAATCGGAAGCACCCCGTCCTTAGAATATACCTATGATGCGCCATCCAACTCTGAAATTTCATACATAGAAATTGACAATTGGGCAGTCGTAGGCGCCACGCAATATGTCGAATTTCGCTGGAGATGAAACACAGGTCAACAAGTTACTTGATCAATCAAAAACGGCCGGAGGGCCGCTTTTGATTGATCGTCGCCCTGCAACCAGCTACCACCCGTCGAAAACAGCCACCATCCTGTCAAATCTGACAGTAGCCCACCGCCCGATCCTGAGGCCCAATGAAACTCCAGGCTGAACCAATGGCCATGCTCGATCAGGAGTTTTGTCATGTCTTCCAATCGCCCCCGCACCGCCACCCGGCGTGCATCCGCAAACACCCTGGCCTCCATGCGTCCCCTGCGGATCTCGGGCATGGTGACTCCGCTCATCGACGTCAACGTCGATGGCGGGATCAACATTGAAGTGGTCAGCGAGTCCCCCAGTGGGGTCATGTGTGCGATCCCCGCGTACCTGGAGATGAAGGAAGGCGAAAAAAGTGTCGTCTACGTCGATGATGTCGAAGTCCTGACTCGGGAGGTCCAGCCTGGCGAAGTCGACACCCCTCTGTTCTTCTATTTGCCCAGCGCACTGTTCGCGCCCGGCGTGTCGACCTGTTACTACCAATTGACCCGCGATGGCCAGACCACACCCGAGGACCCGTCGGTGCCGTTGGCGTTGCGGGTCAAACTGAACCTGCCGGGTGGGCGTGACCGGGAACCGCACTTACCCGACGGACATTCCGAGCTGCACATCGTGCAGTTGCCACCGGAGCTCATCGCCCAAGGCGTGGTGGATGCCGAGTGGGCGAGGAAAGGCGTGCCGATCACCATTCCGTTCTACCCCGATATCGCCCCGCGAGATGTGATCCTGATGCGCTGGGGCACCTGGACGCTACCGCCTCACGTGGTCACGCAAGCGCAGGCCGATCGCACCGATGCGATTGTGATCGTGGCAGATCAGGACGCGATCCTGGCCGGTGGCGACAGTGCCGCGCTGGAGCTGAAATACGACGTTCGCGACGAGGTTTTCAATTGGGCGTCCCGGCACTCCAAACGCACCCGGATTGCCGTCGACGCAGGCGCCTGGCGTCTGGATGCTCCCATCATCAAGGAAGCGATCAATGGCGTAATCACCCTCAAGGACCTGAACAAACAGGATGTCACGGTACAAGTCTTCGCTCAGGACACCGATTTCGAGGTAGGCGATACCGTCACCATGACCTGGATCGGTACACCCTTTGCCGGCGAGCCACTCACCCACACCGAGTCCAAACCGGTGCTGAGTACGCCCAGCATCATGGAGTTCAAGGTGCCTTACGCCGATGTGCGGGCGATTGCCATGGGCAGCGCAGACGCCTCCTACGTGCTGACCAAAACCAATGAAAAGCTCTCTTCCAAGCGACGTTTCGCCGATGTCTCGGGAGACGTTTCACTGCTGCCCGAACCGCAGATTCGCGAGCTGCTCGGGGACATTCTGGAACCGGATACGGCGGTTGCCACCGTGGATATCCGTTATCCGGGCATCACCAATGGTGATCTGGTGATGTACCACTGGTTGGGCACAACGGCGGCCGGCCAGACCTATGAGCATGAAGATGACCATATCATCAGCGAGAGCGAAGCCGAGAGCGGCGGATCCACCTTTTACGTCGGCAACGAGCACATCGCGGTGCTCGACAACGGCCGCCTGGACTTGTCCTACACGGTGTCCAACGACAGCATGGCGCGCTATGCCGTCAGCGAGTCGGAACACTTGCTGATCAGGGTCGAAGCGGCGCGCGCGACGCTGCCCGCACCAAAAGTGGAAGAAGCCGACCCACCGGATGTACTGGATCCCTCCAAGGTTTTCGATGTCGTCCACGTGCTGATCGACTACCTCGGAACCGCCAAGGGCGACATCCTCACGTACTATTGGCGCGGTGACAGCCCGCTGGGCAGCACCGGCGACTGGCTGCCCATTACCTCTCCCGTTGCTGGCAAACCCTTGCGCTTCAGGGTCGAAGCGGAATATGTCATGGCCAATATCGGTCGATACGTCGACGTGCGTTATTCCCTGTGGCGGGCCGCCACCCAGCGCTACGATTATTCCATGCCGCTCAAGCTGTTGATCGGCGAGCTGGTCGGCGAGCTGCCGCCGCCCAAGGTCGTGCAGGCACCCGACGACGTCCTGAACCCGATGGACGCACTCACCGGCGTCGACGTGCGTGTCAGCTACCCAAGCATGAAAGAGAACCTCGACACCATCACCCTCAAATGGCTTGGCACACCGGGTACCGGGACCTCACTGGACCTGGAGCTGCCCGGACACGCCAGCGGCGCCGTGACGTTCCGCGTCCCCAGCCCTGTGATCGGTGCCAATATAGGCCGTCCGGTCACTGTCAGCTACGAGGTGACACGTTACAACTTCAGTACGCCTTCGCAAGCGCTGGATCTGTACGTCTCGGACTTCCAGAATCCCGAGACCGAACTGCCTCGTCCACGCGTGACACAGGCCACTGGCGACGTACTGGACCTGACGACCTTCACTGGCGATGCCGACGCACTGGTTGACCGCTGGCCTTTCATTGCGCTCAAACAACACCTCTGGCTGTGGCTGGAAGGCACGACAGAAACCGGCAGCGCGCAGCGCATCACGCTGCTCGATGGCGTCGAGATCAACGCTACGCAAGTTGCCAACGGTCTCGACGAACCCTTGCCCAGAAGCGAATTGATGAAGCTCGGGCACGCCACCCCGGCGAGCGTCATCTGCAAAGTGGCGTTCGATGGCTCGGATCAGCCAAGCAACGCCATTGAGTTCCCGCGCCTGCAACTGACGGTCAAGACCCGCTATGACTGGCTGACGCCGGTGATCAGCGACGTGATCGACTCCAAGGGATCAGTACCGGAGGGCGGCGACACCTTCGACCTGCAAGTGATCGTCGAGGGCTCCGCCACCCGGGGCGAACAGGTGGAGCTGTTTGACGGTTCGACGTCCCTGGGCAACGCCGATGTCGGCACCGATGGCGTCTGGCGCAAGTCCCTGGCCAATCTCGCCACCAAGGACTATCACCTCGCTGCACGGGCTCTGTATCCGGCCGATCCAGTGTCCAGCCTGCTGCGCGCGTTCACCGTGAGGGAAACGCTTACCCCGGCGATCACCAGGGTGACCGACTCGCTGGGTGATGTCGCGCACAACGGCACCACCTATGACACTGGCGTGACAATCATCGGCAAGGCCAGCCCCGGGCAGACCGTGCAACTGTATGACGACACCACCGCGCTGTTGCCGGTGATCGCAGTCGACGGCCAGGGCGACTGGCGCCAGCCAATCGCCGGTCTGACAATCGCCACGCACAACATCAAGGCCAGGGCGCTGTATGGTGCCGAGCCGGAATCCGGAACATGGACGTTCCAGGTGGAGGTCGCCCAGCCTCCAGCGATCAGCAGCATTACCGACTCCACGGGCGAGGTGCCGCACAACGCCACCACCTTCGACACCAGCGTCACCGTCAGCGGCACCGCCAACGCCGGTCTGACCGTGCAGTTGCATGACGGCAACACGCCGCTGCTGCCGCTGATCACCGTTGATGGCCTGGGCACCTGGCGTCATGTCCTCAGCAACCTGAGTGTTGCGTCGTACAACATCAAGGCCGTGGCGCAATACGGCGGCAAACCGGAGTCAGCGGTGCGCGCCTTTGTCGTCGCCGTCGCCGATGCACCCTCGATCACCAGCATCACCGACTCCAGGGGTGAGGTGCAGCACAACGGCACAACCTTTGACACCAGCGTCACTCTCACTGGCACGGCCAACGCCAATCAGACCGTGCAGCTCTATGACGGTAGCACTGCGCTGCCAACGGTCACTCCGGTCAACGCCCAGGGCATCTGGACCCAGGTGCTGTCCGGTCTGACGGTAACCCTGCATACCATCAAAGCCAGGGCGTTGTATGGGCAGCAGCCGGAGTCCGGCACCCGTGCGTTCACCGTGGCGGTTGCCCTGGCGCCGAGCATTGAAAAGGTCACCGACTCCAGGGGTGATGTCGCGAACAACGGCACCACGTTCGACACCAGCGTGACGGTCAACGGCAAAGCGACCGCCAACCTGACCGTGCAACTCATCGACGGCAACACACCGCTGACACCGGTGATAACGGTCGATGGCCAGGGCACCTGGACCCGCCAACTCACCGGTCTGACGGTCGCCGAACACCCGCTCAAGGTCAAGGCGTTGTACGGCGCCCAACCGGAGTCCGAAACCTGGACCGTCAATGTCGCCATCGCGGTGCCGCCAACCATCACCAACATCACCGATTCCAGAGGTGAAGTTCAGCCCAATGGCACCACTTACGACACCAGCGTCACCGTCGCCGGCAAGGCCCACCCCAACCAGACCGTTCAGGTGTATGACGGCAGCACGGCGATCCCGCCTGTCACCGCGGTCAACGCCCAGGGTATCTGGACGCGTGCGCTCAGCGGTCTGAGTGTGGCAACGCACACCATCAAGGCCAAGGCGTCTTACGCGACACAACCGGAGTCTGCAGTGCGCGGGTTTACCGTGGCCACTCATATTGCCGCTACACTGGATTCGGTCCGGGATTCCCGGGGTGAACTGCCGAACGGCGGTGAAACCACCGATACCACGGTGACGCTGCAAGGCCGGGTGACGGCGGCGCACGCGGTGCAAATCTTCGACAACAGCTCGCCCAAACATAATGCGACCGCGCAGGCCAACAACATCTGGACCACCACCCTGGCGGTCGGCGTCGGCGGTCATTCCGTGTACGCCCGGGCCGTCGCCACGGGGCAGAACTCCAACGCCCGGAGTTTCACCGTCAAATCGCCTACCCCACCCCTGAACTTCAACACCGAGCCGGTCACCCTGAGCGGCAAGACGTACCTGATTCCCGGCAACCCTGACGTACTGCCCACCTTCGGCCCGGGAACATCGGTGCAGCACCAGGCAACCGGTGGAGTACCGCAATTCACCTACAGCTCGAGCAACCCTGGGGTGGCTGTCGTGGATGCCCGATCGGGGTTGGTCACCGTGAGAGGACGCGGGACTGCGACGATCAGCGTCAAGGATACCGCCAACCAGACCAAGAGCTATACCGTGACCGTGACAGGCGTGATCCACTGTTTCGGACTCGGCCGCAGCGCTCTGGGAATCATCCTGCGTAACGCCAGCAATATCGGCGCGCGCGTCCCCTCCATGGCCGAGCTGAGGGAAATACACAGTTTGTATGGCGGTCGCTGGCCGATGGGTAACGACTATTACTGGTCAGTGGACAAGGCCACTCCGTTCCCCGTCCGGTACTGGGTGAAATACCTGGTCACGGGAGCGGAGGGCCAGATCGGAGAGATCGTCAGCGCCAGCGGGGTCGGAATAAAGTGATACGGCACTAGCCACCGTCAAAAAAAACGCCTCGCAGATTGCGAGGCGTTTTTTTTTGTCTCAGCAGCGCTTACCAGCTATAGCGCACACCGATGTTACCGCCCCAAGGCTGCTCGATATGCTCGCCGTTTGCGTAATCGAGGTCGACGTGCACCTGCCACTTCTCGGACATCGCTACCGCTACACCGGTGCCGAACTCGGCGCGGGTGCCGGACAGATCGTTGTTGAAGGTATTGTTGTTGACCTTGACCTCGTTGTTGTTGGCGAACTCATGGGCAACCGCTGCCCGCAGATACGGCTGCGCGGTGGCGCCGTTGCCGATATCGAAGTTGCGGCCGAACGTGGCACCGGCCTTGCCCAGCACCGAGCGGGTACGGTCGCCATCGGCGTCCATGTCGTTGTCCAGCGAGTAGCGTTTACCCTGAATCTGCACCGCCGACAGTTGGGTGAACGGTTCTACGAAGTAACCGTCGTCAAGCTTGATGTGCCGGCCGAATTCCGCCGAACCGCCGACGCCCCAGTTGTCGTAGGTGCCTTTGGCGCGCGTGCCGTCGCTCAGGCCGACCTTCGACTCGTTGCGAAAGCGGTTGAACTTGAGCACGCCGTCGAAGTAGTAACCGGTGTCGGCGTCCAGCCAGGTGACATACGGTCCCACGTAGTAACTCTTGACCGTGCCGGATGTGCCCTGATTCAGGTTCAGGTCAGACTTGCTGTAACCACCCATCACACCCACCAGCACCTGGCTATCGCCCAGCCGTGCATCGGCACCGAAGGACAGGCCTTGCTGGTTTTGCTGATAACCCACGCCGGAACTGTCGGCCACGTTGTATTTGTTGCCATAGGTGCGCATCCATCCGCCGGACTGACCACCGTTGAAGCGCAACTCGCCCATGCGGCTGCGCAGCGAGCTCGATTCGCCGTACCACACGGTCGGCGCGGTGTTGAACAGCGCCAACACCGAACGCGCGCCGGGGCTGATGGTTTGGGTGGTCGGATCGAGGAACCAGTCGGTGCCGCCCGCGCCGTCGGAACGCTGCGCCAGTTCATAAGACCAGGTACCCACATCGACACGGCCATTGGTCAGGGCGAATTGCGCATCACCAGCGGCGGTATGCACCAGGGTCAGTTCCTGCGGCGACACTGCATCCAGCCCGGACGCCGCCACCAGCAAACCGAACTGCCCGGTGGCGACACCGGTGACGTTGAGGAAGTCGTGCTGGCCAGTGGCAAAGTTACCCTTCATCGCGAACACGCTGCTGCCATCCGCTGAGCCGGCCAGCGTTCCGACATTCAACTGGTAGAACGTGCCGGGGACGTCTTGCGCACCGAAGCGAACCGTCCCGCCACTCATGGCAAGCGTTCCAACGGTATCGTTGCCAGTCAGGGTCCAACTCGAACCGCTGTTGACGGTCACGCCGTCAACCTTGTCGAGGCGACCGGTGAATTGCGAATTGTTCTGCAGAGTGACGTTGGCGGTCGAGCCATCCTCGACCAGCACATCGCCAGTCATTTGACCCTGGTCGAACGTCAGGTTGCCGGTGCTGTTGCCGGCAATATTGATATTGCCTTGCAAGATGCTGTTACCTACTGTCATGGCGACGGTGGAGGCGCCTTGCACGTCAAGCAAGAGGTTGTTGCCGGCGATCAGTTGAGTGTTGTTCAGTACCTGAATATCGGCGTTCACCCCGCCCTCGGCGAGAATCGCAGCGCCGCTTTGGCCTTCCACCCGCACATTGCTCAGCGTCAGTTTGGCACCATCCCCAACACCCTCGGCGTCGGCTCGCAGCCGAGCGCCATTGGTGCCACCGGTGAAGCTGCCTCCGGTGGCCGTGACGTCAGCGCCAAAGGAGTTCAGGCCAATGCCGTTCGAGCCAGTGGCTGTCACCACGGTGTTGGTCAATACGGTCGTACTGCCGCCACCGGTTTCGACCCCGGCGGTGACGCCGGTGATTCGACTGTTGCTGACGGTGGCGGTCGAACCCGTGGTGGTGCCGCTGGCGCGGTTGATGAGCATGCCCATGGCGTTACCGGTCACGGTGACGTTGTCAAGCGTACCGCTGGCGTTGGTAATGTTCACACCCGCGCTACTGAGGCGCCCCGTATATGTGCCGCCCACGGCATTGAACGTCGCCCCCGTGTTGACCAAAACCTCAAAAGTATTCGCACCGTTGGAGTTCAATACACCACCGTCACGCACCAGGTAGTTATCTGGCGCGGTATCTTGATCGATGTCCACACTTTCCCCTGTACCGATCGTGGTCAATGCAAGTGCCAGGGGACTGCATAACAGTGTCGGGGAAAAGATCAGCCAGACCAGGGATTTGTTTATTCTGCGTATGGGAAACAACGGCAAACGAGCTTCCATGGTAACTCCTTCCAAATTTGAGCGGGACTTACCCCTCGGAGAAGGGCGTCAGAAATTCGGGCGCAGAATACAAAGATAAAAACAAACGCTATGTAGGATTAATCCGAGCGTTAGGGGGATTTATCCCCGTAGAAGTACGAGCAGAGGCGGGAAACTTTCCCGCCTCCAAGTGCAATAAAAACTGCTTAAAAGCGGCAGGCGCCGCCTCCCGTATCGATCAACACAACGCGCACTTTGTGCCCATTGGACGTGTGGGTTTGGCCATTGATGACCACGGTGTAGATGATTTCTCCTTCCCCGTCGGTGATCGGCACGAGTGCGGTCTGGTACGGCAGGGAAACCTCGAACCCATCAATATGCTCGTTGCCCTCCAGCGTCTTCGAGAATGGGTAATCAGGAATATCCGGATCACTGGGAACACCCTGTGTTCCTATCCAATTGAAGTCCAGCGTCATACCGGCCTCCAACGCCCCACCGCCGGGAATCTTGACGATGGCTGCCCTGCCGACCACCGGTACTATTTTCACCGACGAGCAATCCAGAAATTTCTTGCCTAACGGGTTGGTCGCAAGGTGCAAAATCTCAGGATCCGGAAGGTCGACCGGATTGATGAGAACATCAACTATCGTAGGCGGCGACGGATTTTCGTTCGCACCATTGATAGGTGGATTGGTGATCTTGTATTGCGCTCTCCAAAAACCATTCCCGGTCGCTTCGAAGATTGCCGATGGCAGTTTGAACGGAATTTTGAAATCCGGAGCTTCCGAGCCGTCCACCGCATAATGCCCATCAGGCGCTGGAACTTTTACCTTGTTCCAATAAAGATCGACCAGGTCGCCAGCCTTGTAACCGTCATAAATCTCCAACTCGATATCGATAAGGTTGCCTACATCCCCTGGCCGTAGTTCATTATCGGCAGTTGAACCCTTCACCACGAGTTTATCCAGGTTAGGGTTACCCAGTTCCGGATCGGGATTGGGGAGGACCGGGCCTGGGGTGGTCAAGTCAATATCGACCTGTTCTCCCACCGGCTCCGGGTACCTGTCGCTGCCACGGAGAATCACATAGGTCACATCGGCTTGTTTGGGACCTTCACCCCCTAACGCCACATCTGCGAACGGAACATCGACAATGACCGCCGTGGTCCCATCGGAGTTGGCGAGCGGCTGAACAACGCCGTTGAACGTGACCTGCACCTGATCACCTGGCTGCCCGCCGGTGAAGGCTGGAATGACAACTGCCACGTCGGGCCAGGCGTCATTCAGGTCTATGACGCCATCGTCGTCAAACTCGCCAACCACCGGTGGCAGCAGTCCGCTGGGCGCCGGTGTCAGCCGAATGTTCAAATCCACGGGAATGGAAGAAGGCCCGGAATTCCCAACACGGTCTTCAAACTTGGTATAGAAAATACAACTGCCTGGTCCCACCGTCGTAACAATGTTCTTGGGAACCTTGAATACAATCGGTCGGGTCAGATCACTCGTCACAATAAAGGGTGCAACGGCAATACCTGGATCACTCTTGCCGTAATAACCGGTATAGATATCGCCCTCCCGCATATCATCCGGTGGGTCGATAGTCAGGGGAATACCATCCAGTTCGTCCAGAATTTCCTTGGTGACCACACCGTTGATAATCTTTGGATCCGGGACGGGTTCGTCGCCGGGAGCACCGTGATGGGGTGCGGTATTATCGATGTAAAAGACGAATTCATCGGATTTAACCGTGTTGGTCGCATAGAACGTTTCATATTTCAACCGGAAAGTCCCGGGAGTGGCCGTTTCCAGAGCCGGTATGTGCATCGTGAGAGTAGCAGGCGGTGGAATCGGAAGTGCTACCGCTGCCGTAATCGCTACATCATCCTTCAGCAGGTAGATACCGGTATCACCATTCTGAGCGCCCGGTGGCACTTGCACATCGTCAATGGTCACCTCGCAATCAGTCCCCTGACGACTCAATTGCAGTTTCATGACGTTGTCCGAGGGCAGCGCCGGTAATAAATTAACCACTACCGGTGCCTTGCCAGCCCGCTTGAGCAAGCGCTTGCGCAAGGCGGATAAGTTCGAGCGGGTGCTTTGACTTACGGAAAGATCGTTGAAATCGTTCATTGCATTTCTCCTTCTCAATAGGCACGTCAGGTCATCTGCACCCACTGCTGACTCTCAAGACAGATTCCGGACAGTTACTTTCACTGCTTACTCGAACACATCAGTTTTCGTCACACAGATCGTTGGTCGGTGAACAAATTTCTCCACTGGGTAACGTGCGATTGATCACCACGAAATCCGCCCGGGATCGCCCTCGACCGCCGTTCTTTTTTTCCAGCCTGTAATAGGCCAGCCCGGATCCGTTATTCACCATGGGTGCAATCAACCTGTCGTAATCCTGCACCAGGATGTCGATATCTTCGCCAGGCCGGTACGGCGTCAGTTCTTTCGGGATTTCGTCGAAAACCCCAGGGATGGGGTGGGAACCGTTCGGGCCCGAGCAGCCCTGCCATACCAGCACAATCCGGTCACCCTGCTCGATCCGGGGATCGGCCGGGACCCTCACCGTCACGCCCTCCCACAAGCGGGGCCTTGCACAGCAATGGAGGACGCCGTCCTTGCCGGCGTGAGGGAACTGAACCTCCTTGAGATCTTCGATCAGGACAATGTTCACCTCGACCGAAGACGGCAGTGACTGCTGCTCGTTCACACCGTTGCTGGTGATGTAGTGGACAGGCAACGCCGGGTTCTGTTTGTCGGTGTCGACGACGACCCAGGGCACCAAAACCTCGATGGATTGACCTGAAACGTCGCCCAGCTGAACGTCATAGCGAGCCGCAGGCCCCGGATAGCTGCCCCAGAAAAAATCAATCCATTGGCCTTGTTGTGGATCGTCATACAGATCCATGCGCAGGATGGCCGGGAAGCCGTAGTCGTCCGCAGTCAACGTATTCCTGGTCGCGGACTTCTCCCCGTATACGTCCACCAGCACGAGATCCTCGTTGAGCAAGGCCGGTGCCTTGGCGTGATCCTGACCCGCCACGGTCAGGTTGACCGGTACCGAAATATCCGGTGAACGCGGGGTGTAGACCGTACCCTGGCGAACCCGGTAATCCACCTTCGCCCGTAGCGGGCCGTCGCCCTTGGAATGCAATGCTGGCCAGGGGACTGGAATTTGCAACGGAAAGGCGGAAGGGTCGACAGGGAATTCGCTGAGCGCGGTCCCATCCCAGTCAACCGCCACCCACTGCTGTGGGTCGGCGAAATCGAATCGTTCGATCTTCACCCATACGCCGTCGCGAGCATGCTGCCGATCCAGCAGCCCCCTGGGCGTCAACTCCACGACGGGCGGATGCAAGCCCCCCGGTAAAGGCGTCAGATCCACACGGATTTTCGATAAATAGGAAAACGGTCCGGTATTACCCGCCAGATCTCTCAGCCGGTAATACATAAAGCGATCACCGGTGCCCCATGCACGGATCTCGTCGGCATACACGGTGATGCGCAAGTGCTTGGCAGCAACGTCCTCAGCACTGAATTCCTGTTCGCGAATCGGTATTTCGCTGTCGGGAGGGTTGTCCTGATCAGTCCAGAAATACTCGGCCCGATCCCGGGCTTCGGCATCGATGTACCAGGGCACCGTGACGTTGACCTCGCCTTCGCTCGTTAGAAAATCCTCAGTGATGGTGCCGTTCAACTCTGGGGGAAAAATCACGGCATCAGGCTTGTTACCGAAGTTGGGTTTGCCAGTGTCGATGGTCAAAACCTTCCTGACGCCCTCAAGCGGATTGATGCCGTAGATTGATACCCGCAGCGACACTTCGTAGACGCCAGCCACCAGCAGGTTTTTCGGTACTTTGAGTGTTTGGGGGAAGAACACCAGGTCGCTGGTTGGAAAGAAACTCTGGTCCACCCTCCTGAAGGGTGTGCCTATCGACATGAAACCCAGTTCGACCCAATCGACTTCGTCCCTGACGGGCCCACGTCCGTAGTCATCGAACTCGATAATCAAATCGTTGCCCAGTGCCGACAGGGGTAATAGCCCCCTAGGGTCGGCCGGGTCGATGACGGCCGGGACGCGGGGCGCGTCGATGACCTCGACGCTGGAGGGCGGTCCGTCAGCCGGCGTCTGATCGGCGGGAATAATGGGCTTCACCATTGCAGGCCTTCCTCGATTGAGGTGCCTGGCATGTGCGGTGTTGGCGCCAGGCGAATGGCTTCATTTAAAGCTCATACCTTCAAGCTGCCTACTGTCATAAATTACAGGTATGCCTACCACCCGTCGGACATCAGCCGGTTGAGCGCCTATTCATACGCAGATAAGCGCCCAGGTTTGCGCTGGGTGCGCTCGGACGGGTCAGGGTTCGGCTCCCGGGGCACGCGAATGGGTGGAGCGACGAGCCGCGCCCCTTTGTTCCAGGCATGAAAAAACCCGCAGCCCTTACTATCGGAGCAGCGGGTTTTGTCGTTTCAGCGATCAGGTCAGACGGTATCCACCTTCAGCGAATGGTCATTGAGCATGCCGTTGATGATGGTGGCGGTGTCCGCCCCGGCGATCAGCCCGCCCGCCCCCGGTGTCACCCCGTAGTGGCGGGCCAGGTCGACCCCGGCCAGGTCGATGGTCTGGTTCGGCGCGGCGCCGGCCATGCCGCTGACGTCGATGGTGGTGACCAGTGAATCGCCGCTGCCGGTGACCTTGAAGTGCAGGTAGTCATCCAGCGACGCCGCCGTGCCGTTCTCGCCCTGCAGCAGTTGTGACAGGTCGAGCTTGTCGGTGCCCGGGGTGAAGTCGGTGACCACGTCGTGGCCGCTGTTGCCCTGGAGCCACTGGAAGGTGTCCGAACCCGTGCCTCCGGTCAGGGTGTTGTTGCCCAGCCCGCCGATCAGCAAATCATCGCCAGCGCCACCGTTGAGCACGTCGTTGCCGAGGCCGCCGACGAGGGTGTTGTTGTGGCTGTCGCCGATGAGCGTGTCGTTGTAGTCGGAACCGATCAGGTTCTCGATGCCGGTCAGGGTGTCGGTGCCTGCCCCCAAGGTGTTTTGCGGCCCCAGCAGGCTCAGGTCGACCTTGACCCCGGCCGTGGCGTGGGCATAGCTCGCGGTGTCGATGCCTGTGCCGCCGTCCAGCAGGTCGTTGCCCGCGCCGCTGTAGAGCAAGTCGTTGCCGGCCTCGCCGTGCATTTCGTTGTTGCCGGACCCTGCGGTCAGCACATCGTTGCCGTCCCCGGCGTTGATCACGTTGTTGCCGGTGCCCGCCACCAGTACGTCATCGCCGGTGGTGCCCGTGAGGGTATGGCCATCCTGGTAGGTGATGCTCACGGCGGCACTGTCGCTGCCACCATGGCCATCGTTGGCGGTGTAGGTGCCGTGGTAGTCCGGCGTGCTGTCGTGGGCGCCGGAATAATCCACTGTCAGGGTCAGTTTGTAGTTTTCCGCGCCTTTGCCGCTGTCGTACCGGCCACCGTCATCGATATTGGTGACACGGATCTGGTAGGTGCCGTCGGCATCGGCGTTGATGGTCTTGCCATCGGCGATGGCGATGAAGGCGCCACCGTTGACCGAGTACTCGAGGGTGATGTGACCGGCCGCCAGGTTGTGGTCCAGGTTGAGGGTTTCTCCCTGCTTGAGGTTGACGGTGATGCGGTCGACGTCGTTGGTGTTGCTGTTGCTGACGGCACCCAGCGCACCGCTGACCACCAGCATCGCCGTCATGGCGGTGGTGTTGGCGACGAAGGCGCTGCGGGCGATAGCCACGGTCTGGGCATTGCTGCCGGTAAAGCCGAAGTTCGGGTTGCTGCCGGTGAAGTCCGCGCCCTTGGCCACCCAACCTGTGTTGAAGGTAATGGGCGAGGCGGTCAGCGGGTTGCCGTTGGGGTCGGTGTCATTGGCCAGCAACGCGTCGCCTGGCAGCGTGATGTTGCCCGACAGCACGTTGGTGATGACATGGTCGTCGACCGCCACTGGTGGCGCGTTCGGCACGACCTTGACCACCAGGGTCGAACTGGCCAGGTCGCCGTCGTTGTCACTGAGGGTGTAGCCGATGTTCTCGGTGATCTGCGTGGTCGTGGCTTTTTGCGAGGTATAGGTGTATTCGCCGGTGTCGAGGTTCACCAACAGGGTGCCCTTGCCATCGGTGGCGACGCTCAGGGTGTTGTTGGCCGTATTGAAGGTGCCGTGGTTGGCGCCGCCGCTGGCACTCAGCGAACCCTGACCGTTGTTGGCTTTAGGATCGTAGGTGTAGGTGGTGCCATCGACCGTAAGGGACTTGACGAATCCGCCGTCGGCGCCAAACGAACCGCCGTCGCCCAGCAGTGAACCCGTCACCGGTGCACCGACCACCGTGCCCGACAACACCGAGTTGAGCTGGTTGAGGTCCGTCACCACCGTGGCGTTGGTGTTGGTGCCGTGACCGGTGCCGGCGCTGCCGTTGTAAGCCAGCGGGTCGAGGTTGCTGTTACTGACGCCGCTGCCCAGGCCGATCGCGTAGTTGTTGATGTGGTTGTCTTCGAGGAAGTTTTTCCAGTTGGCTTCATCGGTCTTGCCGATGTCGCCTTCATTGGGTTTGCCGTCCGAGAAGAAGTAGCCGACGTTCTGCGCCCCGGTGAGCTTGCCACTGGTGTCGAACGCGTCCTTCGCCACGGCCACCGCCGCGTCGTAGTTGGTGTTGCCGCCCGCCGTCAGGCCGGCAATGATCGTCTTGGCCGAGGCTACATCGACCCAGACGTCGGTTTTATCCGACGCACCGCTGCTGAAGGTGACGATCTGCACTTTCACGTCGCCCAGGTCGTCGTATTTGTCGAGCAAGGCGCTGATCGCCTGCTTCGCCAGGTCCAGGCGGGACAGGTTACCCACGCCCGAAGCGTCTTTCATGCTGCCGGACACGTCGATCACCAGCAGCAGGTTGGTGTCGACTTCGGCTGCCGCCACCGAACGCTCGGACGCCACTGCCTTCGGTACGTCATCGACAATGTTGACCTTGATGGTGCTGAGGCTGGTGTTGCCCAGGTTGTCGGTGGCCTTGTAGGTGAAG
This sequence comes from Pseudomonas fluorescens, assembly GCF_041354075.1. Taxonomy (GTDB): domain Bacteria; phylum Pseudomonadota; class Gammaproteobacteria; order Pseudomonadales; family Pseudomonadaceae; genus Aquipseudomonas; species Aquipseudomonas fluorescens_CE. Next base: position 281,243 of record NZ_JARZGC010000004.1, read on the forward strand.
GTCTCGCTCAGCGTATTCGCGCCGTTGTTGGCCGACGGTGAGGTGCTGGCCGGCGAGGTCAGGGTGTAGGTATAGGTGCCATTGGGGTTGAGCAGGATCTGGCCGTAATTGCCATGGTCACTGCCCACCAGGGTGTAGGTGATGGTGCCGGAGCCACCGGTGACCGAGCCGACCAGGGTGCCGGACGCGGTTTCGCCGGTGTGATGTGGATCGCTGCCGGTGACCGTGCCGGGGGCCAGGTCCTGGCCGTCCTTGCTCAGGTCCAGGGCTTTTTCGTAGACGGTCAATTCGTTATCGACAGCCGCCGTGAGGCAGCTGTTGATCACGTCGACCGTGACCGTGGTCGTGCTGACGTCACCGTCGGCGTCGCGGATCGAGTAGGTGAAGGTGTCACTGGCACCCGGGCCGCTGACCGCGTTCGGGTTGCTGTGGTATTCGGCGTTGCCCTGAGCGTCGAGGATCAGGTAGCCAAAAGTGCCGTTGATCTGGGTGTTGAGGCCACCATTGACCGGGGTCGAGGTGTCAGAACCTGCACGCACGCCCACTACGCCACCGCCCGCCGCCAGGCCGTCGGCACCCGCCACGTCATTGGCCAGCACGTTGCCCTGAATGATGCCGCCTTCGCCCACCGAGGCCTTGTCGGCGTGGGCTTTGGGCACGTCGTCAACGATGTTGACGACGATGGTGCTGGTGACCTTGTTGCCGATCCAGTCGGTCGCCTGGTAGGTGAAGGTTTCTGTAACGGTGTTGGTCCCGTTGTCCGCATGCGGCGTGGTGCCGGCCGGCGAGGTCAGGGTGTAGGTGTAGGTGCCGTCCGGGTTGAGCAGGATCTGGCCGTAATTGCCATGGTCACTGCCCACCAGGGTGTAGGTGATGGTGCCGGAGCCGCCGGTGACTGAACCCACCAGCGTGCCGGAGGCCGTTTCGCCGGTGTGGGTTGGATCGCTGCCGACGACGGTGCCAGGCGCGAGGTCCTTGCCATCCTGGTTCAGGTCCAGGGCTTTTTCGTAGACGGTGAGTTCGTTGTCGACAGCCGCCGTGAGGCAGCTGTTGATCACGTCAACCGTGACCGTGGTGGTGCTGACGTCGCCGTCGGCATCGCGGATGGAGTAGGTGAAGGTGTCACTGGCACCGGCGCCACTGACCGCGTTCGGGTTGCTGTGGTATTCGGCGTTGCCCTGGGCATCCAGAATCAGGTAGCCATAAGTACCGTTGATCTGGGTGTTGAGGCCGCCAGTGACCGGCGTCGAGGTGTCGGAGCCGAAACGCACGCCCACCACACCACCGCCCGCCGCGAGGCCATCGGCACCCGCCACGTCATTGGCCAGCACGTTGCCTTCGATGATGCCGCCCTCGCCCACCGACGCGTGGTCGGCGTGGGCTTTGGGCACGTCGTCGACGATGTTGACGACGATGGTGCTGGTGACCTTGTTGCCGATCCAGTCGGTCGCCTGGTAGGTGAAGGTTTCTGTAACGGTGTTGGTCCCGTTGTCCGCATGCGGCGTGGTGCCGGCCGGCGAGGTCAGGGTGTAGGTGTAGGTGCCGTCCGGGTTGAGCAGGATCTGGCCGTAATTGCCATGGTCACTGCCCACCAGGGTGTAGGTGATGGTGCCGGAGCCGCCGGTGACTGAACCCACCAGCGTGCCGGAGGCCGTTTCGCCGGTGTGGGTTGGATCGCTGCCGACGACGGTGCCAGGCGCGAGGTCCTTGCCATCCTGGTTCAGGTCCAGGGCTTTTTCGTAGACGGTGAGCTCGTTATCGACAGCCGCCGTGAGGCAGCTGTTGATCACGTCGACCGTGACCGTCGTGGTGCTGACGTCGCCGTCGGCATCGCGGATCGAGTAGGTGAAAGTGTCACTGGCACCCGGGCCGCTGACGGCGTTCGGGTTGCTGTGGTACTCGGCATTGCCCTGGGCATCCAGGATCAGGTAGCCGTAGGTGCCGTTGATCTGGGTGTTGAGGCCGCCAGTGACCGGGGTCGAGGTGTCGGAGCCGAAACGCACGCCGACCACGCCCCCCCCCGCTGCCAGGCCGTCCGCACCCGCCACGTCATTGGCCAGCACGTTGCCTTCGATGATGCCGCCCTCACCCACCGAGGCCTTGTCGGCATTGGCGGTCGGCAGGTCGTCGACGATGTTGACGTCGATCTGCCCGGTGGCGGTGCTGCCATCGGTGTCGGTCGCAACCACGGTGAAATGCTCGGAGACGCTGTTGGTGCCGTCGGCATTCGGATGGGTGTCGGCGTTGTTCAGGGTGTAGCTGTAGGTGACCACGCCGGTCGCCGGGTTGTAGCCGGTGATGGTGAAGTTCGCCCCGCTGTCGGTGAGGATCGTTTGCGGGAAGCCTGCCGTCACACCGCCGCTGATGACCGGAATGCCGCCGACGGTGAGGGTCTGCAAGCCATCGGGCGCGGTCACGGTGAAGGTGCCGGTCTGGGTCAGCGCCGGGGCATCCGGATCGGTGCCGTAGGTGAGGTTTTTCTCGTAGACGGTGAGCTCGCCGCCATTGGCATCAAGGCCACCCAGGGTAACGCCGCTGTTATGGACGTTCAGCACCAGGTTGGCGGTGCTGGTGTCACCATCAGCGTCGGTCAGGGTGTAGGTGAAAGTCTCGGTGCCGCTGCCGCCTTCGTGCAGCGCCTGGAAACCTGCGCCGCTGGTGTTCAGCGTGTAGGTGTAGGTGCCGTTGGCGTTCAGCACCAGGGTGCCGTAGGTACCGGTGAAGGTCCCGGCGGTGATCGGTCCGCTGTCCGGGCCCGTCGGCACACGGTCGGCGCCCTGCACATCGTTGGTCAGCACGTTGCCTTCCAGGGCCTGGTGGGTCGAGGTGGCCGTGCCGGCGTTGCTGTCGTCCACGGCTTTGGGCACGTCGTCGACGATATTGACGACGATGGTGCTGGTCACCTTGTTGCCGATCCAGTCCGTGGCCTGGTAGGTGAAGGTTTCGGTCAGCGTATTGGCCCCGTTGTCCGCATGCGGCGTGGTGCTGGCCGGCGACGTCAGGGTGTAGGTGTAGGTGCCGTCCGCATTGAGCTGAATCTGGCCGTAATTGCCCTGATTGCTGCCCACCAGAGTGTAAGTGATGGTCCCGGAGCCGCCGGTGACCGAACCCACCAGCGTGCCGGAAGCCGTTTCACCGGTATGGGTCGGATCGCTGCCGGTCACCGTGCCGGGGGCCAGATCCTTGCCATCCTGGTTCAGGTCCAGGGCTTTTTCGTAGACCGTCACCTCGTTATCGACCGCCGCAGTGAGGCAACTGTTGATCACGTCGACCGTGACGGTGGTGGTGCTCAGGTCGCCATCGGCATCGCGGATGGTGTAGGTGAAGGTGTCGCTGGCACCCGGGCCATTCACCGCGTTCGGGTAGCTGTGGTACTCGGCGTTGCCCTGGGCATCGAGGATCAGGTAGCCGTAGGTGCCATTGATCTGGGTGTTGAGGCCGCCGCTGACCGGGGTCGAGGTATCGGAACCTGCGCGCACGCCGACCACGCCGCCGCCCGCCGCGAGGCCATCGGCACCCGCCACGTCATTGGCCAGCACGTTGCCTTCGATGATGCCGCCTTCGCCCACCGACGCCTTGTCGGGATTGGCGGTCGGCAGGTCGTCGACGATGTTGACGTCGATCTGCCCGGTGGCGGTGCTGCCATCGGTGTCGGTCGCAACCACGGTGAAATGCTCGGAGACGCTGTTGGTGCCGTCGGCATTCGGATGGGTGTCGGCGTTGTTCAGGGTGTAGCTGTAGGTGACCACGCCGGTCGCCGGGTTGTAGCCGGTGATGGTGAAGTTCGCCCCGCTGTCGGTGAGGATCGTTTGCGGGAAGCCCGCCGTCACGCCGCCGCTGATCACCGGTATGCCGCCGACGGTCAGGGTCTGCAAGCCATCGGGCGCGGTCACGGTGAAGGTGCCGGTCTGGGTCAACGCCGGGGCATCCGGGTCGGTGCCGTAGGTAAGGTTTTTCTCGTAGACGGTGAGCTCGCCGCCGGTCACGTCGAGGCCGCCGAGGCTCACGCCATTGTTGTGGATGTTCAGCACCAGGTTGGCGGTGCTGGTGTCACCATCAGCGTCGGTCAGGGTGTAGGTGAAGGTCTCGGTGCCGCTGCCGCCTTCGTGCAGCGCCTGGAACCCGGCAGTGCCGGTGTTCAGCGTGTAGGTGTAGGTGCCGTTGGCGTTCAGCACCAGGGTGCCGTAGGTGCCGGTGAAGGTTCCGGCGGTGATCGGCCCGCTGCCCGGACCGGTCGGCACGCGGTCGGCGCCCTGCACATCGTTGGTCAGCACGTTGCCGTCGAGGGTCAGATGGGTCGAGGTGGCGGTGCCGGCGTTGCTGTCGTCCACGGCTTTGGGCACGTCGTCGGTGATGTTGACGTCCAGCGAACCCGTGGCGGTATCACCATCGCTGTCCGTGGCGACCACGGTGAAGTGTTCACTGAGGTTGTTCTGTCCGTCCCCCGTCGCATGCGCTTCGTTGCCGTTGAGGGTGTAGCTGTAGCTCACCACGCCGGTGGCCGGGTTGTAACCGGTCACGGTCAGGGTGTTGCCCAAGGGCGTCGTGACCGTTTGTGGAAAACCGGCGACCACGCCATTGCTGACCACGTTGATCCCGCCGACGCTCAGGTTGCTGACGCCGTCGGGCGCCGTCACCGAGAACGTACCGCTCTGGGTCAGCGCTGCCGGGTTGTCGAGGGAACCGTTGCTCAGGTTCGCTTCGTTGAGCGTCAGCTCGCCGCCTTCCACCGACAGGCCGTCGAGGGTGACGGGATTGTCCGGGGTGTCGGGCACGATCGGCGTGATGGGCGCATCCGGCCCGTCGTTGTCGGGGTCACCGGCCAGGCGCTCCAGGGGAAACTCGGGAATGCCGTTGAATCCGGCCGTGGGAAAACCGATCGTCGGATCGACCCGTCCCGCCACTTCCTCGAGCATCACGAAGCTGTGGCCGCCTCCCAGTGCACCACCACCCGGATTGCCAGGTGTGCCGGGACCGGCTGCCGTTGCTTCGGCGGTTTGCGTCGGGTCATCGCCGGCGGCGATGGCTTTTTGCAGTTGTTCGACGTCTGTCAGTTGGGCCTGGGTCGGCGTCGTCGCTTCGGCCGTTTCCACATGAGGCACACGATCGGCCAGCAGCTGCGCATTCATGTTCAGGCTGCTGCCGCGCCCGAGGGTCAGTTCCTGGCCATTTTGCAAATGCACTGCCACCGCACCGTCGGCTCCGGTCACCAGTTGATCGCCGGCAAACAGGCGGTCCCCCTCGATCAGTGCGCGGCGAGTACCGTCGCCGGACTCGGCGAACACCTGACCAATGACCTTACTGACGATACCGATGAGCGTAGCCATGTGCATTTCCTCCGCTGCCAACGGCTGTTGGCATCCTGTTGTTGGCGAAGAAATGCGAGGGCTCGAACGGGTGAACGGCGAGTCGTCAACCGAACAGCGGCCTGATCAGTCCAGCCGCTGCCCTGGCGACGTTCTCGCCAAGCGATTCGCTCGCGGCCGGGGGCTGCGTTTCAGCCTGAAACCCAATGCAATCAAGCACATTGAGAGGCTGTTACGAGTCCACCCTCCTGCGAGCGATGCGTAACGGTTTTGAATCAGTGAGTGACAAAAAACCGTCACTCAAAACCGCGCCGCGTCCCTCCCCTCCAACACTTCTTCGTCCCCTGTCGATAAGTCGATGGAACTTTGTTCAACCCCTCGATAAGCTCCCTAAGGCTGGTGAAACAAGGGGTTTACGGATTGAACAATGTGCTGGATTTTTCGCAGTGCATAAGTTTTTTTTGGAATATCTTTTATGAGAAAAACTTCTAAGCTTCTCGCAAGAATGTTCTTAGCTCTGATGTTACAAGTATGAAACGGTTTTACCCATAAATGTCGTCAAATATTTGGCGACTGATAAAGCACTATTAGGATTCAGGGAGATGTAACCATGCGCCGACTGACCCCCCTTTGCAGCTCGATTCTGTTGGCCATGGCCTGCATCTCCCAGGCACAGGCCATGACGATGACCGAGGCGATCCAGAGCACCATCGCCACTCACCCGGAACTGGCCTCGCGGGTGGACAGCCGTCTGTCGGCGGATGAAGACGTGAAAGTCGCCAAGGGCGGTTTTTATCCTTCCGTGGACCTGAATGCCTCGTATGGGCGCGGGTACAGCGACAACACCAACACCCGGGCCTTCGGTAATCACCACACCGAAATTCTCAACTACACCCAGTCGGAACTTCGTTTGCGGCAGATGCTGTTCGACGGTTTCAACACGTCCAACGAAGTCGAACGGACCAAGGGCGTGGTCAACTCCCGGGCCTATTACGCCCAGGGCACCGCCCAGGACCTGGCCCTGCGCACCATCGAGGTCTACCTCGAAGTGCTGAAGCGCCGCGAGCTGGTGACCCTGGCCAAGAACAACCTGCAGGCGCACCTGCGGGTCAACGACCAGATCGGCCTGCGCACCCAGCGCGGCATCGGCAGCAACGCCGACGCCGATCAGTCCGTGGCCCGTCGCGCCCTGGCCGAGAACAACCTAGACACCGCCGAAGTCGATCTGGCCGATGCCGAGGCCAACTTCTACGCCGTGGTCGGGCGCATGCCCGACGAACTGGAAACCGCGCCGTCGATCCGCGGTGAAATGCCCGCCTCGATCCAGGACGCCCAGCAGAGCATGGTCGATAACAACCCGTACCTGAAATCCGCCCAGGCTGACGTGCAATCGGCCGAGAGCCAGTACGAAGTGGCCAAATCGCCGTTCTACCCGCGCTTCGACGCGGAAGCGGCGGTGGGTGCGAACAACAACATCGCGGGTGAGGAAGGCCACGACAACGAGTGGCGCGTCGGCATCGTGATGAACTACAACCTGTTCCGTGGCGGCAGCGACAAGGCGCGGCTGGCCTCCGATGCACACAAGATCAATCAGGCACTGGACATCCGCAACAACGCCCTGCGCCAGCTCAACGAGAACATCCGCCTGGCCTGGAACGCCATGCTCAACGCCCGCAAACAAACACCGACCGCCCGCGAATACGCCGAAACCACCACCCGGGTGCGCGCGGCCTATCAGGATCAGTTCGGCCTCGGCCAACGCACCCTGCTCGACGTGCTCGACAGTGAAAACGAACTCTACAATGCCAACCGCCGCTATACCGAGGTACGCTACACCGAGGAATACTCGATGTACCGCGTCCTGGCCAACATGGGCGAGCTGTTGAGCAAGCAGCGCGTGGTGCTGCCCGCCGATGCGGTGGCCAGGACCGAAGTGAAAAGTGAAGCTCGCCTGCCTGAGTTGAGATAACGCAATGGAGCGATCCCTGTGACCAGCATGGAACCGGGCAACACCGGTGCCGATCCACGGCTGAGCTTCGATGACCCGCTTCTGGACGGTCTGCTGATTCTCTGCAAACTCCATGGCGCGACGGTCAGTCGCGCCAGCCTGAGTGCCGGGCTGCCAATGGCACACCAACGCATGAGCCCGGACCTGCTGCCACGCGCGGCGGCCCGGGCCAGTTTGCAGGCACGGCTGCTGCGCCGTGACCTGCAGGATATTTCCCCGCTCAACCTGCCGGTCCTGCTGATTCTCAACAGCGGTCGCACGGCGGTGCTGCGCCGCTTTGGCGAGGACGGCCGCGTGCTGATCCTGCCGAGCGAAGCCGACGGCGGCGAGCAATGGGTCAGCCGCGAAGAACTCACCGAAGACTACAGCGGCCAGGCCCTGTTCGCCCGGCCCCGGCACGAGCTCGAAGACTTGCGCTCGCCCCTGGTCCCTCGGGTCGAGGCGTGGTTTCGCGATACCTTGAAACTGTCGAAATGGCTGTACAGCGACGCCATCCTCGCCAGTTTCCTGATCAACCTGCTGGGGCTCATGGTGCCGCTGTTCGTGATGCAGACCTACGACCGGGTGGTGCCGAACCAGGCGACATCGACCCTGTGGGTGCTGTCCATCGGCCTGCTGATCGGCACCGGGTTCGAACTGGCGCTGCGGGTGGTGCGTGCCCACTTGCTGGACACGGCCGGCAAGAAAACCGACGTGATCCTGTCCGCCACGCTCTTCGAGCGCATCACCGGCATGTCGATGAAAGCACGCCCGGCGACCATCGGCGGGTTTGCCCAGAGCATCCACGACTTCCAGGGGCTGCGCGAATTTCTCACCGCCGTCACCCTGACCAGCCTGATCGACCTGCCGTTCGTCGTGCTGATGCTGTTGGTGATCGGCCTGCTCGGTGGCTGGCTGGTGGTGATTCCGTTGCTCGCCTTCCCCATCACCATCGTGTTTGCCATGGTGATCCAGGCGCGCCTGCGTGACACCGTGCAAAAAAGCCTGACCCTGGGCGCCGAGCGCCAGGCGCTGTTGATCGAAACCCTCGGCGGCCTGGAAACCCTCAAGGCCTGCAGCGCCGAAAGCGAACGCCAGCACAAATGGGAAAGCACCCACGGCGCCCTCACCCGCCTCGACAGCCATGCGCGCAACCTCTCGGCGCTGGCCACCAACGGTACGTTGTTCATCCAGCAGTTCTCCGGCATGGCGACCATCGTTGCTGGCGTGTACAGCATCATCGCTGGCAACCTGAGCGTGGGGGCGCTGGTGGCGTCGTACATGCTCGGCAGCCGGGTACTGGCCCCGCTGGGACAGATCGCCGGCCTGATCACCCGCTATCAGCAAGCGCAACTGACCATGAAGAGCACCGACGCGCTGATGAGCCTGCCGCAGGAACGCGACGCCCGCCAGCGCCCGCTGGAACGCACGCAATTGCAAGGCGCGCTGGACGTCAGCGGTGTGACCTTCCACTACAACGGCCAGAATGCGCCGGCACTGAACAACATCAGTTTCAGCCTCAAGCCCGGTGAACGGGTGGGCATCATCGGTCGCAGCGGTTCGGGCAAAAGTACCCTGGGGCGGTTGTTGATGGGGTTCTTCGAACCCGGTGAAGGGCAGTTGCTGCTCGATGGCCTGGACCTGCGACAACTCGACGTCGCCGACCTGCGCCAACAGATCGGTTACGTGGCCCATGACCTGCCGCTGCTCGCCGGCAGCCTGCGCGACAACCTGACCCTCGGTGCGCGCTACATCAGCGATTCGCGGATGCTGGAAGTGGCCGAGTTGACCGGTGTCACCGAACTGGCGCGTCAGCATCCACACGGCTTCGACCGGCCGGTCGGCGAGCGTGGGCAGTTGCTCTCCGGCGGTCAACGCCAGGCGGTGCTGCTGGCCCGGGCGCTGCTGCTCGACCCACCGATCATGCTGCTCGACGAACCCACCAGCGCCATGGACAACAGCAGCGAAGACATCCTGCGGCAGAAACTCCACGGCCTGGTCCAGGGCAAGACCCTGCTGCTGGTCACGCACCGCACCTCGATGCTCAGCCTGGTGGATCGGCTGGTGGTGCTGGACAACGGGAAGATCGTCGCCGACGGTCCGAAAGAAGCGGTCATCGATGCACTGCGCAAGGGCCGTGTCGGCTCTGCGGCCGTCTAGGAGGCCGCCATGGCATCTTCACAGAGTTCACGCGGTTACTTCGACAGCTTCAGCAAAAGCGCCGAGAGCGAATACATGCCGGAAACCGCCGGCGCTTCGTTGCAGGACTCGCCGCGCTGGTCGCGGATCACGGTCTGGCTCGCGGCGGCGTTGATCATCAGCGCCGTGGTCTGGGCCAAGTTCGCGGTGCTGGACGAAGTCACCATGGGCGAAGGCAAGGCGATTCCGTCGAGCAAGATTCAGGTGATCCAGAACCTGGAGGGCGGCATCGTCACCGAAATCTTCGTTCGCGAAGGGCAGATGGTGAACAAGGGCGACACCCTGCTGCGCCTGGATGACACGCGCTTTCTGTCGAACAAGGGCGAAAGCGAGGCCGACCGTTATGCATTGACCGCCCAGGTCGAGCGCCTGTCGGCCGAGGCCGAGGGGCGGCCGTTCAAGGTCTCGCAGGAAGTGATCGACAAGGCGCCGCAGGTGGCCGAAGACGAACGCGCACTGTACGAACAGCGCCAGCGTCGACTGGCCAGCGAACAACGCACCTTGACCGAACAACTGCGGCAGAAAACCCAGGAACTGGCGGAGTTTCGTTCCAAGCAGGGCCAGTACAGCTCCAGCCTGGCCTTGCTGCAACAGGAAATGAACATGTCAGCGCCGCTGGTGGGCACCGGCGCGGTGTCGCCCGTGGAAATCCTGCGGCTCAAGCGCAGCGCGGTGGAGATTCGCGGTTCGCTGAATGCCACGACGCTGGCGATTCCACGCGCCGAAGCGGCGATCGCCGAGATCAAGAGCAAGATCGACGAATCGGAACAGACCTTCCGCTCGGAGGCAGCCAAAGACCTCAACGAGAAACGCACCGACCTGTCGAAAATCACAGCATCGAGCATTGCCATCGATGACCGGGTGAGCCGCACCACCGTGGTGTCGCCGGTGCACGGGATCATCAAGGTGCTGAAGGTCAACACCATCGGCGGCGTGGTCCAGCCGGGCAGCGACATGGTGGAAATCGTCCCCATCGAGGACAACCTGCTGATCGAAGCCAAGGTGCGCCCACAGGACGTGGCCTTCCTGCATCCGGGGCAGAAAGCCATGGTCAAGTTCACCGCGTATGACTACACGATCTATGGCGGCTTGAGCGCCAAACTGGAATTGATCGGTGCAGACACCATCACCGACGACAAGGGCAACAGCTTCTACCTGATCCAGGTGCGCACCGACAAGAATCACCTGGGCGGGGATGTGAAGCCGTTGCTGATCATTCCGGGCATGGTGGCGACGGTGGACATCATCACCGGGGAGAAAAGCGTACTGGATTACCTGTTGAAACCGGTGCTGAAGGCACGGACCGAGGCGATGCGGGAGCGGTAATCCCGGTTCATGCGGGCCCCATCGCGAGCAAGCCCGCTCCCACAGTGTTTTTGTAGTGTTCACAGAATTTGTGAACAACCGAGATCCCTGTGGGAGCGGGCTTGCTCGCGATGGGGCCGCCACTGACAACCACTATTTCGGCCCATGATTACGCTGAAAAACCTCCTCCCCCATCGCCGCAATCTGCCCCTCGATCAACGCCTCGAAAGGCCTGAGCAACGGCTCGAAACTGACCGGCGCTTCCAGCACCTGCAACGCCTGGACAATCGCCTCCACCGTCGACAAGGCGCCCGGTCCCGGTGCCTTGCGCAACCGGTAGCGCGACACCCCGCCGTCGGCCAGGGTCACCCGAGGGAGCGCCGCCAACAGCGGATTGAGGTGCAGCAGCTTGCGCGCCTTGCGCCAGGTGCCATCGGGCACCACCAGCAGCAACGGCTGATCGGTCGCGCGGTAGGCCTGCATCGGCTGCGCCTCATCGCCAGGGAACAACAAGCGCGCCTCATACCCCGGCGGGTTCAACAGCGCCGGCAAATCCTCGAACACCTCGCCGACGATCAACTGCGCATTGTTCAATCCCAACGCGGCCAGCCGTGCGGTGTTCAGTGCGTGATTCACTTCGCTGGGGTGTTGCAACAGCAAAACCCGGGTACGGCTATCGAGGCTCGGAATCAATGCGCACAGGCAATGGGTTTGCGGGCGCAGGCAACGCGGGCAGTGGATTCTGGACATCGTGTGCTTTTCCTCAGGCCGCCTGGTTGAGCTGCGCTTTGAGCAGGTCGCGGAACGTCTGGATCAACGGTTCACGGCTGCGACCCCGGCGCACGATCATCGAAAACGGCGCCTGATATCCGAAGGTCGCCGGCAGCAGCACGCGCAAGTCGCCCTTGTCCGCCCAAGCCTGGGCATAGTGCTCCGGCAGGTAGCCGATGTAGGCGCCGGACAATACCAGAATCAGTTGCGCTTCCATGCTCTCCACCGTCGCCGCGCTGTGCTTGAAACCGTGGCGCGCCAGTTCGGCCTGGCTCCAGTAGCCCCGGCCGACCATGCGTTGCTGGGTAATGACCTGCTCGGGGATGCGGCGCTCGGCGAACAGCGGATGACGGTTGCTGCAATACAACCAGTGCTGCTCGCGATACAGCGGCATGTACACCAGCCCGCTCATGCGCGTGGAGAACGCGCCGATGGCCAGGTCGAGGCGGTTGTCCTGCACGCCGAGTTGCAGCTCATACGGGCTCATGACCGACAGGTGCAGGTGCACCGCCGGGTGTTCCTGACTGTAGGCGCCAATGGCTTCGGCGAACGGCAAGGCCTTGTCGCTGACCGTGGAATCGATCACCCCCAGGTTCAGGGTGCCGCGCAACTCGCCTTTCAACGCCGCCGCGTATTGCTCGAAACCTTCGAGCTCGGCGAGCAGGCGCAGGGTTTCCTGATGGAACAGTTCACCTTTGCTGGTCAGGCTGAACCCGCCTCGGCCCCGATGGCACAGCACCAGGCCGAGGGCGGCTTCGAGCTGGCTCATGTAGGTGCTGATCGCCGACGTCGAGAGATTGAGCTCCTGCTGGGCGTTGGCGAACCCCTGATGGCGCACCACGCTGACGAAGATGCGCAACAGCTTGAGGTCGGGTAAAGCATTGGCCATGGGGGGCTCCTGTCCGAGCGTGGAACCTGTGGGAGATGCGTAGGCCGGCAGTCTATCGCCCTGCCCACCATTAGTTTAGAAAAATCTGAACTAAGTATTTGCCCGTAGCGATTCTTCCGCCCCGCTGCTTTTCGCAGAATCGGCTCATAACGGTGCCCGTGCCTCCGCGGCCGGCGTATCCGCATAAATAAAACAACGATGATGAGGCCCCACCCGTGGACAAGATTCTTCACCAACCACTGGGCGGCAACGAAATGCCGCGCTTCGGCGGCATCGCCACCATGCTCCGACTGCCCCATGTGCCCACCGCTGCCGGCCTGGACGCTGCCTTCGTCGGCGTGCCGCTGGACATCGGCACTTCGCTGCGCCCCGGCACCCGTTTCGGACCGCGTGACATCCGCGCCGAATCGGTGATGATCCGCCCGTACAACATGGCCACCGGTGCCGCCCCGTTCGACTCGCTGTCGGTGGCCGACATCGGCGACGTGGCGATCAACACCTTCAACCTGCTGGATGCCGTGCGGATCATCGAAGAATCCTACGACAACATCCTCGAACACGACGTGATCCCGTTGACCCTGGGCGGCGACCACACCATCACCCTGCCCATCCTGCGTGCCATCCATAAAAAGCACGGCAAGGTCGGCCTGGTGCACATCGACGCCCACGCCGATGTCAACGATCACATGTTCGGCGAGAAAATCGCCCACGGCACCACCTTCCGTCGCGCCGTCGAAGAAGGCCTGATCGATCCGCAGCGTGTGGTGCAGATCGGCCTGCGTGCCCAGGGTTATACCGCTGACGATTTCAACTGGAGCCGCAACCAGGGCTTCCGCGTGGTCCAGGCCGAAGAATGCTGGCACAAATCCCTGGCGCCACTGATGGCTGAAGTTCGCGAGAAGGTCGGCGGCGGCCCGGTGTACCTGAGCTTCGACATCGACGGCATCGACCCGGCTTGGGCGCCCGGCACCGGCACCCCGGAAATCGGCGGCCTGACGACCATTCAGGCCATCGAGATCGTTCGTGGCTGCCAGGGTCTCGACCTGATCGGCTGCGATCTGGTAGAAGTCTCGCCCGCCTACGACACCACCGGCAACACCTCGCTGCTGGCCGCCAACCTGCTGTACGAAATGCTCTGCGTACTGCCCGGCGTTGTCCACCGCTGAGGATCGGCCATGACTGAACGTGATCAGGTTTTGCAAGCGGCCGCCGATCTGGTGGCCGCCTTTGCCCGCAATGATCGCGAGGCCTATTTCGGCGCCTTCAGCGCCGACGCCAGCTTCGTGTTCCACACCCTCGAACAGCCCCTGCTGTCGCGCGATGCCTACCAGGTGTTGTGGGACAACTGGCGCGCCGAGGATGGCTTCGAAGTGCTGTCGTGCATGTCGAGCAACGCTTTCGTCAGCCTGCAGGGTGACGTGGCGATTTTCATCCATGACGTGGCCACCGAGCTGCGCATGCAAGGGGAGCAACACTTCAGCCAGGAGCGCGAGACGATTGTTTTCAGAAAACAGGCGTCTGGCCAAGAACAACAAGGCCTGTGGCTGGCCTGTCACGAACATTTATCCGCGATGCCGGAAGGGCTGCCAATCCCTTAGCCAAACAGGTGACGCTCGCACACGATGAGCGCGCCTTTATGATCGGAGCAGATCATGAATAACAACAACAACGACCAAAGCCTTACGCAGATTGAAACCCACGGGGTCGAGCAGATCCCGGACCACGAGCGCACCGCAGGCCCGACGGACTTGTTCCGGATGATCTTCGGTGGTTCGAACACCTTTGCCACCGCCGTGCTCGGCAGCTTCCCGGTGCTGTTCGGCCTGTCCTTCCAGGCGGGCGTGGCGGCGATCGTGCTGGGCGTGCTGCTCGGCTCGCTGATTCTCGCGCCGATGGGCCTGTTCGGCCCGCTCAACGGCACCAATAACGCCGTGTCTTCCGGTGCGCATTTCGGCGTGCATGGGCGGATCGTCGGTTCGTTCCTCTCGCTGTTGACCGCCATCGCCTTCTTTTCGCTGTCGGTGTGGAGCTCGGGGGACGCGCTGATCGGTGGCGCCAAGCGCCTGATCGGTCTGCCGGAAACCGACCTGACCCTGGGCCTGGCCTACGGTCTGTTCGCCATTCTGGTGCTGACGGTGTGCATCTACGGTTTCCGCTTCCTGCTGTGGGTCAACAAGATCGCGGTGTGGAGCGCCAGCCTGCTGTTCCTGCTGGGCGTGTTCGCCTTCGCCGGCCCCTTCGATGTCAACTACGCCGGCACAGTGAGCCTCGGTCAACCGGGCTTCTGGGCCGCGTTCATCGGTGCGGCGCTGGTGGCGATGAGCAACCCGATTTCCTTTGGTGCGTTCCTCGGCGACTGGTCGCGCTACATCCCCCGTGAAACGTCCAAGCGTCAGATCATGGCGGCGGTGCTGATCTCGCAGATCGCCACGTTCATCCCGTTCCTGTTCGGTCTCGCGACGGCCACCATCGTTGCGATCAAGGCACCGGACTACATTGCCGCCAACAACTATGTCGGCGGCCTGCTGGCGGTTTCGCCGAACTGGTTCTTCCTGCCGGTATGCCTGATTGCAGTGATCGGCGGCATGTCCACCGGCACCACGTCGCTGTATGGCACCGGGCTGGACATGTCCAGCGTATTCCCCAGAGTGCTGTCGCGGGTCAAGGCCACGTTGCTGATTGGCGTGATGTCGATCGCCTTCATCTTCATCGGACGCTTCGCCGCGAACCTGGTGCAGAGCGTCTCGACCTTCGCCGTGCTGATCATCACCTGCACCACCCCGTGGATGGTGATCATGATCATCGGCCTGGTGGTGCGGCGCGGCTTCTACTGCCCGGACGACCTGCAAGTGTTCACCCGGGGCGAGAAAGGCGGCCGGTACTGGTTCGCCCACGGCTGGAACTGGCGCGGGCTGGGGGCCTGGATCCCGAGTGCGCTGGTGGGCCTGTGCTTCGTGAACCTGCCGGGGCAATTCGTCGGTGTGCTCGGCAACCTGGCGGATGGCATCGACATCAGCCTGCCGGTGACCCTGGGCCTGGCTTCGGTGGTGTACCTAGTGCTGTTGAGCCTGTTTCCGGAACCGGCTGCGGTGTTCGGGCCGGATGATGCGCGCAGCAAAGGCGCAACAACGGATACCGCGTTGCGCCAGGTTGCCTGATAGACGCCTTACCTGTGGGAGCGGGCTTGCCCGCGATGACCGCGGCACATCCGACATCGATGTGACTGACCGATCGCTATCGCGAGCAAGCCCGCTCCCACAAAAAGCAGTGCCACAGAACCTCTTTGTTTCACCATAAAAAAGACAATCGGAGACACGCCACCATGGCATTGGATTTATTCGTCGTTCTCATATACGCCGCTGCGATGCTGGTCCTCGGCTACTTCGGCATGCGCAAGGCCAAGACCAACGAAGAGTTTCTGGTCGCCGGCCGTAACCTCGGCCCGACCCTGTACATGGGCACGATGGCGGCCACCGTTCTGGGCGGCGCCTCCACGGTCGGCACCGTACGCCTGGGCTATGTGCATGGCATCTCCGGTTTCTGGCTGTGCGCCGCACTGGGTTGCGGGATCGTGGCGCTGAACCTGTTTCTCGCCAAGCCGCTGTTGAAGCTCAAGATCTACACCGTGACTCAGGTCCTGGAAAAACGCTACAACCCGATGGCCCGTTCCGCGAGTGCGGTGATCATGCTGGCCTACGCGCTGATGATCGGCGTGACCTCGATCCTGGCCATCGGCACCGTGTTGCAAGTGCTGTTCGGCCTGCCGTTCTGGGTCTCGGTACTGCTGGGCGGTGGCGTGGTGGTGATGTATTCGGCCATCGGCGGCATGTGGTCGCTGACCCTGACCGACATCGTCCAGTTCATCATCAAGACCGTCGGCCTGATGTTCATCCTGCTGCCGATCTGCCTGTACCGCGTGGGCGGCTGGGATGAACTGGTGACCAAACTGCCGGCGGCGAGCTTCAGCTTCACCACCATCGGTTGGGACACCATCATCACCTACTTCATGATCTACTTCTTCGGCATCCTGATCGGCCAGGACATCTGGCAACGGGTGTTCACAGTCAAGACCGCCAAGGTCGCGCAATACGCCGGTACGTTCGCCGGCCTGTACTGCATTCTCTACGGCCTGGCCTGCGCCCTGATCGGCATGGCCGCCCACGTGTTGATCCCGGATCTGGACAACGTCAACAACGCGTTTGCCGCCATCGTCAAACTGTCCCTGCCGGATGGCATCCGTGGCCTGGTGATCGCCGCTGCACTGGCCGCCATGATGTCCACGGCCAGCGCCGGCCTGCTCGCCGCCGCCACCACCCTGAGTGAAGACCTGCTGCCGAAACTGCGTGGCGGCAAACAGTCGAGCCTGAGCCTCAACCGCCTGGTGACCTTGCTGACCGGTGTGGTCGTGCTGGGCATTGCCCTGGTGGTGAACGATGTGATCAGCGCCCTGACCCTGGCGTACAACCTGCTGGTGGGCGGCATGTTGATCCCGCTGATCGGTGCTATCTTCTGGAAACGCGCGACCACCGCCGGCGCCATCGCCAGCATGGGCCTGGGCTTTGCCACGGCCTTGCTGTTCATGGTCAAGGACGGTCTGGATGCCAACACCCCGATCTACTACAGCCTGGTGGTCGGCCTGGTGAGCTTCGTTGTGGTGAGCCTGATGTCCCGCCGCCCGGCAGTGGTGGCCAGCGCCATTTGAGCTGAACATAACGAAACAATGCTTTCTTCGACGGGTGTGGCGTCGGTGGCCACACTCGTTTTTTGCTGTCCCATAGTCTGACCATTCGTCGTTACTGATATTTCTGACAGTGGTTCACGCGCAAGCGCTCACCCTATTCTCGGGCTGTGAATCGCTCTCCCCGAGAGAGGGTTCTCACTCCTGACATGACTTAAAGAGGTGAAAAAATGAGCGCTAAACAATCGCATCCCCCTTCAGACAAAATCCCGAGCAGCGTACGTGTCGGAGACACAGTAACGATCAACGGGCAGGTTGGCGGGGCTCTCATGGGCGTGTATGCCGTGGACTTCAGTAATCCCGAGGAACGATGCCTGGTCCCAATTTCCCGAATCTCGCCGGAAAGCTTTTATTTTGTCGTATCCGGCAATCTGATTTCGGGAGAAATCTGGGTGGATCTGGATGAGAACAGTCCACTGGGCAGCCGGGTGAGCCTGGGCAGAACCGTCATTTCCCCCTGATCAAGGCCTACCACTCCACTCTGGTCGACTACGCGCGCAGCCTGCAACGCCTGCGCGCGCTGCCAATCCGCACGGTGCGCGGCGGGCACTTCGGCAGTTTCTCCGGTGACCATCTGCGCGCAATGATTGACGAGTGGCAGCGCTCCCACGACTGAAGCCTGCTGTACTCAATGTCGGGGCCACATCGGTCATGCCCCTGAAGAACTCACATGAAAAGAGCTGCCGTGCGTGCCGCCGTGCATCGCTTCATCAGCCGTCTGCTGGAAGACCAGGAGGACTTCGACGATGACGCCAGTCTGATGGAATTGGGTTTGGAAAAAGCGGATATCGAAGACCTGATCTTCCATCTGGAAGATGAGCTGGGGCTGACGGCGTTTACCGCAGAAGAAGACCAGATGCTCAAGAACGCCAGGACGGCGAATGATTTGAGCCGGTTTTTGCTTGCCATTGCACGGCACTGAACCGGCCAAGGCTGAGTGCAAGCCGAGCGGCAGGCACCCGGACAGCGGGCCCGCGGTGGCCGCGGTGGCCGCAGTGGCTACCGCATGGCGGTTTGAACGCGATTACCGGCGGCGCTGCTGGCGTCGACGCTGCTCATCGTCTGTCCGAATAGGCACGGGTTGCATGGGTGGTTCGATCAGACCCAGCGCAACACCGAGGTCGTGCAGCCAGTTTTGGATTTTCTCTTTCATGGTGCCCCCCTTCAGGGTAATGCTCGGTGGCTGAAATTCTGTAGCCCCTTCCTCGGTGGCTGAAATTCTGTAGCCCCTTCCTCGGTGGCTGAAATTCTGTAGCCCCTTCGCACTGATAATAGTCCGAAGTCCTACGCAATGCTCAGCAAAATCCGCAAGGATCTGTTACTGAATGGATCCGAATACCTGACCGATAGTTCAAGCCGTCGCCTGCGCGGGAATCGCCGCCGAGGGAAAGTCCATCTGCTGTTGCTCGATCCAGGCATTCAGGTTGGCCCCGACCATGCCCTTGCGCCACATCAGCCAGGTGGTCGCACTGGCGAACGGCTCGGCCAGCGGGTGCACCGCGACGCTTTCGCGCCCCGGCAGGCTGGCGAGCATCGACTCGGCCATCAACGCCACCCCGGAGCCGGCAATCACGCAGGCGAGCATCCCCTGGTAGGACTCGATCTCCATCGCCCGCCCCATGGCCGCATGATAGTGCGCAAACCAGGCTTCCAGGCGCATCCGGTACGAACAGCCCTGGCGAAAGGTGAACACCGCCCGCCCCTGCACGTCCAGCGCACTGCGTACCGGCGGGTGATCGGCTTCGCTGATCAGCACCAGGCGTTCATCGCACAGTGGCACGCCGTCGAGGCCCGCCAACTCCAGCGGGCCGTCCACCAGCGCCGCATCCAGGCGTCCGCTGAGCAACCCCTCCAGCAGTTCCCCACTGGGCCCGGCGTGCACCTGCAGGTTCACGGCCGGGTAGGTGCGGTGATAGCGCGCCAACAGTGTCGGCAGGTGGATAGCGGCGGTGCTGTACATCGTCCCCAGCACGAAATCTCCCGCCGGCTGCCCGCCCTGCACCGCCGATTGCGCTTCGTCGTGCAGGCTGAAGAGTTTGGCGGTGTAGTCCAGCAGGACTTTTCCCGCAGGTGAAAGCTGCAAGCGCTGTCGCTCGCGAAGGAAAAGCTCCACACCCAGTTGCTCTTCCAGTTGTTTGAGCCGGGTCGACAGGTTCGACGGCACCCGGTGCAACCGCTCGGCGGCGCGAGTGACGGAGCCCTCCTGCGCGACCGCCTGGAAAATCCGCAATTGGCTGAATTCCACAATATTCTCCAAATCAGAATAAGTTACTCACTATTATTCATTTTTAAAGAAAGTCAATCAGTCCTAGCCTGACGGTCATTGATCCTCTGCAGGAACCCCGACCATGTCGCCTATGATTCGCCTACTCGCCAGCTTCATCGCCCTCATGATGGCCATGGGCATCGGCCGATTCGCCCTCACCCCGCAAATGCCGCACCTGCTCAGTGAAGGCCAGATCGACCTGACCGAAGCCGGCCTGATTGCCGCCGCCAACTACCTGGGTTACTTCGTGGGGGCGCTCGACGCGATGTTCGCCCGCCAGCACCATCACGTGCGGCAGCGGTTGCTCGGCGGCTTGTGGTTGTGTGTGGTGCTGACCCTCGCCTCCTTCTGGGCCAACGGTTTCTGGTCACACCTGCTGTTGCGCTTCGGTACCGGCGTGGCGAGTGCCTGGGTGCTGGTGATGATCACTGCACTGAGCCAGCCACTCGCCGCAGCAGCTGGCCGGCCCCGCCTGGGCGCGCTGGTCTTCGCCGGACCTGGCCTGGGTATTTTCCTGACGGGGTTGCTGGCGCTGGGCTCACACTTGCTGGGACAGACGTCCGCCACCCTGTGGCTGATTTATGCGGCGGTCGCCCTGGTGATGTTGCTGATGGTCCTGCCATTCCTGCCACAACCGGCGGCCGCTGTTGCCGCGACCGCCCACGCCACACATTCGGGCAATCAGGGCATCGGTCGCCTGGGCTTGATCTATGGCCTGTACGGCCTGGGTTACATCATCCCGGCCACCTTCCTCTCGCAAATGGCCAACGCGCAATTCCACGGACAATGGCAAGCCGACCTGTTCTGGCCATGCTTTGGCCTGGCGTCCGCGCTCGGCGTGGTTCTGGTGAGTCTGCGTCGACACAACCCTGACGCCACCCGTCGCTGGTTGATGGTCACGCTGTGGTTGCAGGCGGCCGGCGTGTTCGCCTGCCTGTTGAACAGTGGTGTCGGCCTGGCGCTGGGCGTGCTGCTGTGCGGCACACCGTTTCTGGCTTGCATGCAACTGGTGATGCAACGCTCGAGGGAACAGGCGCCCCACGCGACCCAGCGCAATGCAGGTCTGCTGACCGCATGCTTCGCCGTTGGCCAGCTCGCCGGCCCGCTGCTGGCCGCTTCGAGCAGCCATTTCAGCGGCGGCTTGCAACCGGCGTTGATCGTGGCAGGCACCGGTCTGCTGGTTGCGGGCGCGCTGTCGCTCAGCCCGATTACGCGGCAGCTGAGCGCCGGCGCCCCAACCGTTCAACGGTGATAAGCGGGCCAGCGCAAAAGCGGCCCATCAGGGCCGCTTCAGTGTCAGCTCAGTTCGATGCGATCAGCATGAATGACGATCTGGCCATTCTTGTACAACGCGCCAATGGCCTTCTTGAAGTTGCCCTTGCTGACGCCGAACAGGCTGCTGATCAACGCGGGATCGCTCTTGTCACTGACGGCCAGGGTGCCGTTGTTTTCACGCAACTTGGCGAGGATTTTCGAGTTGAGGCTGGTGGCCGCTTCCTGGCCGACCGGTTGCAGGCTCAGGCTGATCTTGCCGTCGGTGCGGACCTCCTTGATAAACCCCTTCTCCTGTTTGCCGGCGCGCATGAACTTGAAGATTTCGTTCTTGTGGATCAGGCCCCAGTGCTTGTTGTTGATGATTGCCTTGAACCCCATGTCGGTAGCTTCGGCAACCAGCAGATCAACTTCCTGGCCAGGCGCATAGTTGGCGGGCGTCTTGTCCAGGTAGCGGTCCAGACGGGCGGTCGCGGTAATGCGGCGGGTATGCTTGTCGAGGTAGACATGCACCACCACATACTCGCCCGCTGTCATCTGGCGCTTTTCTTCCGAATAGGGCAGCAACAGGTCCTTGGGCAAACCCCAATCCAGGAAAACACCGATGCTGTTGACTTCAACAACTTTCAAACTGGCAAATTCACCCACTTGAACTTTTGGCTTTTCAGTTGTTGCGATAAGTTTGTCATCGCTGTCCAGATAAACGAAAACATTGAGCCAGTCTTCATCTTCACTGGGAATATCTTTTGGAATATAACGATTAGGCAAAAGAATTTCGCCGTCCGCGCCACCGTCCAGATATAAACCAAAGTTAGTGTGTTTAACCACTTGCAAACTGTTGTAACGCCCGACTAAAGCCATTTCCAATACCCTCATTGCGTGGGCGGCATTCTACCTGTTTTTGCCGGCTGCGCCCGGCGCCCGAACGCGCAGATCGAGAAAAGGCGCTCGGAGTCCTGATTTTACTGTGGTTGCCATCCGCATCCGGCCATTCGTCAGGCAGCCCCGGCAACCGGCGCCGAAGGATGCAGGCGAAAAAACGATTTAAACGCGGTGATCTTCTTATTCAAAACAGCAGCTTACGGTCCTGTTCCGGACAATAACTTGCGATGGGTCAGCGAACTCCCTGCCCGTTCCCGGGGATATTTACCAAGCAATTACCAGCTCGTTCCTGTACGATGACTGGCCAAATTGATTTTCTACAGGTAATTGGCCGCCATGCGCGTAAAAGCATCCAACAGCAAAGCAAAGCCAGCTCCAGCCGTTGAAACCAGCGAATCGATCAACGACCAGATTGCTGCCTTCCTCAAGTCCGGTGGCCAGATCCAGCAAATTGCCAAAGGCGTGAGCGGCCAGACGTTCGGCCCGTCCAAGCAGATCACCCTGGGCAAGAAGTAACACCCGCATCATCCGGTCCCTGAGCGCTTTGAGTATCGAAGCGCTTGGACTGACCTCCCCCCGCAACCCCCTCCCAAATTGCACAAAATCGACGAACGGCCTTCGCCGCCGAGCATTCGCCGGTATGCTTGCACGCGTCTAGATCAAGTATTTCATCGATTTTCGGTTCTGCTCCTCGCGGTCATGGAGTGACGCATGCTCAAGCCCTTTCTCTTGCTGGTCGGCAGCCTGCTGTGGTGCTCGGCGGTCAGCGCGCAGATTTTCCAGCGTGAACTGGGAGACTTCGACCTCAAGCTTGGCACCACGCCGAGCCGCAGCATGGCACAGGGCCTGGTCAAACCTTCGGCCACCGGCTCTTTTCACGGCGGCCTGGATCTGAGCCACGACAGCGGCTTGTACGTCGGCCAGTGGTCGCCCAGCGTGGGACTGAGCCCGGGGAGCAATCTCGAAGTCGATTCCTACATGGGCTTTAAACAACCCTTCGACCAGACCCTGGGCTATGAAGTCGGGATGATTCATTACAGCTACCCGAAGCTTGAGACTCTCGACTCCCATGAATTCTTTGGTGGCTTGACCCTGCTCGGCAGCCGGTTCGGCGCCGCCTTCAGCAACGACCCGGACAAACAGAACAGCACCCTGTTCGCCGACCTGGGTGGCAATCAGCCGTTCGGCATCGGGATCAGCATGAAATACACCACCCACCAGCTCAACACCCCCGTTTCGGTGGACGGAGGCTACGTCAGCAGTTTCAACGATTGGTCGCTGAAATTGTCCCGGCCGTTCATGGGTATCGACCTGGACCTGATCTACAGCGACTCCAGCCTGAGCGGCAGCGATTGCTCGGCCTATTCAGGGCGCAACAGCCAGTGCGACGGACTGGTCACCCTCAAGGCGGAACGCGCGTTCTATTGATTGGCTGAACTGGGAGGCTCATCCTGCGTTCACATGAGAACCCAGGCTTTCGCAAGGACTCGCCCATGTCGCGCTGGTTGAAGTGTCTCGCCGTTGTCATCACCCTCAGTCTCGCCCTCGGTGCCTGCAGCCGGGTGGGCCTGGCCTACCGCAATCTCGACGTGATCATTCCCTGGACGCTCAGCGATTACCTGGACATGAACGGCGAGCAGAAAGGCTGGTTCAACGAGCGCCTGCAGGAACACCTCACCTGGCATTGCACCACGCAACTGCCCGGCTACCTCGACTGGCTCGACCGCCTGCAGGCAATGGTAGCGAGCAACCAGATCAACGACGCCGAGCTGCAAGCCCGCACTCAGGAAGCCAAGCAGGCGATTGCCCAGACCGCCCGGGAAATCACGCCTTCGGCCATCGAGCTGTTGCAGGGGCTGGATGACCGGCAGGTGGCAGAAATGAACGAGGCGTTCGCCAAGGACCTGCGCAAGCGCCAGCAGGAATACCTCGAGCCCTCCCTCGATCAGCAGATCAAGGAACGCAGCGAGCGCATGGAAAAACGCCTGAATGACTGGCTCGGTCCGATCAGCCCTTCTCAGCAGCAGCGCGTGGTCAGTTGGTCGAATGCCTTGGGCGACCAGAACACTCAATGGATCGCCAACCGTGCCCATTGGCAGAAGCAGTTCAGCGCAGCGGTCGCACAACGCAAGAGCCCGCAGTTCCCACAGAGAATCGAGACGCTTCTGGTGAATCGCGAAAGTTTATGGACGCAGGACTACCGTCAGGCGTACGCCAACACCGAAGCCCAGGCGCGCAGCCTGATCGTCGACCTGATGGCGCAAAGCACGCCGGCCCAGCGCCAGCGGCTGCAGAAAAAGATCGAGGGGGTTCGCAAGGACTTCAATGATCTGAAGTGTCTGAAAGCGGCTCGGCAGGCGTAATTGCAGCACAACCCTCCTGTAGGAGCGAGCCGGCTCCGGGCGGCGTTCCGACGATAGCCGTCTGACAGTCAACTTATCATCGACATGTTAAACGCAATCGTCGGAACGCCGCCTGGAGCCGGCTCGCTCCCACAGAGATCGCTGGATAACCGAAGGGGTTCAGGCAATCTGCGCCTTCGACGCCAGCTCATCGAACGTCACCTCATCCAGCGCGTCGTCCTGATCGTCCAGCACTTGCCGTGGGTGATCATTCCCGGGAATGCTACTGTCGATCAGGCTCAGCAACCTCGATCCACGCAGGGTCAGGATGTAGTTGGAACCCGTGCCGCCCTCTTCTTCGGGCCGAGGCTCGATGTAGCCCCGCTCCAGCAGTAACTTTTCGTACTCACCGGCCACCGCTTTCAGATGGTCCAGGTTTTCGGTCGCCTCGCCTTCCGTGGCTTTCTGCGCCGCGTACTGTTCGGCATAGGGCCGTGGGGTGAAGCTGGCAGCGCCGTTCTGCACTTCGTGCAGCAGGCGTTCAATCAAATCCCAGTTATAAGTCGTCATCCTGTTCAACCTCCAAAGCCCGTGAATGTGATGGCCTTCATCGGTTGTGACCGGTTGCCGGTGCAGCCGTTCCGCCTGGTTTTGCGTGACGACCGACCGGCGGTATGTCGATCCGGGTGGGGGCGCAGCGACTAGGCTATGTCAGTCCCCTCCCAGCGTTGCGCAGGAGAAAACGCGATGAACACTCAGAATCATCCGGTCGTCTCGCGAGAAGATTGGCTCGCGGCCCGCAAACAACACCTGACTCACGAAAAAGCCTTCACCCGTGAACGAGACAAACTCAGTGCCGAACGTCGCGCCTTGCCTTGGGTGAAAATCGACAAGGACTATCGCTTTCAAGGCCCCAAGGGTGAGCTGAAACTGGCTGACCTGTTCGGCGGCCGCAGTCAGTTGATCATCTACCACTTCATGTTCGCCGACGGCTGGGACGAAGGCTGCCCCGGCTGCTCGTTCCTGTCTGACCACATCGACGGTGCCAACCAGCATCTGGCTCACCATGACGTTGCGGTCGTGGCGGTGTCCCACGCACCACTGGCTGAATTTCAGGCGTTCAGACAGCGCATGGGCTGGAAATTCGATTGGGTGTCGTCAGCAGGTTGCGATTTCAACTACGACTTCGGCGTCTCGGCCCGCGCGGAAGACGTCGCGGCCGGCAAAGCTACGTACAACTACGAAAAGTCCGATGGAGCGGAGGAGGAACTCCCGGGCCTGAGCGTATTTTTTCGCAATGAAGCCGGCGAGATCTTCCACACCTATTCCACCTATGCGCGCGGTCTCGACCTGTTGGTCGGCGCCTACAACTTCCTCGACCTGACACCCAAGGGCCGTAATGAAGATCAGATCATGGAATGGGTGCGGCACCACGATCGTTACGAGGGCCAGACCTCTGCGGGTTGCTGTCACAAAGACCAGAGCGCGGAACTTTAAGGGGCCCGGTGACCTCAACCGATTGACCGCCCAAAACGGAACCGAGGCCCACTCCATGAAAACCCTGCTGAACATCACCCTCGCCGCCACGCTCGCCTGCGCATTGCCCGCCTGGGCCTGCACGCCCGAGGAAGCCACTGCCAAGCGCGAACAGCTCGCCCGTGAAGTCACCAAGCTCACCGAGCAGAATCCGGCCAAGGCCAAGGAGATCAACGACGAGCTGCAGAAGATGGACCTGGGCACGGCCAGTGCGGACCTGCCGGACAAATGCCAATTGATAGACCAGCGCCTGAAAGAATTGGGGTCGGCGGAAAAGAAAGCCGAGGGTTGATCGCTTCAAGCGAATTGCACGCCAAAAAAAACCGGACATCTGTCCGGTTTTTTTAAGCGCGGGTGCGGGGCTTACTCAGCCGCCGGCGCCTGCGGCTTGCGACGCTTGAGCGGTGCCATGCCGTCCTTGCTGACCAGCGCCGGCACTTCGGCCTTCGGACGGTTGGCGCTCTTGCGCTTGGTCGGGGTCTTGGCGGCCACTTTTTTCTTGTCGCCCTTGGCGTCGGTCTTTTTCTTCTTCACGCCGACGGCTTTGCCCGAGGCCTTGACCTTTTTCGGCCCGCCGTAGGTGCCTTTGACTTCCTTGATGGTGCGACGCTCGAAGCTCTGCTTGAGGTAGCGCTCGATGCTCGACATCAGGTTCCAGTCGCCATGGCAGATCAGCGAGATCGCCAGGCCATCGTTGCCGGCACGACCGGTGCGGCCGATGCGGTGAACGTATTCGTCGCCGCTGCGTGGCATGTCGAAGTTGATCACCAGGTCCAGGCCATCCACGTCCAGGCCGCGCGCGGCGACGTCGGTGGCGACGAGGATTTTGACGCCGCCCTGCTTCAGGCGATCGATGGCCAGCTTGCGGTCCTTCTGGTCTTTTTCACCGTGCAGGACGAACGCCTTGTACTCCTGCGCCACCAGGCGACCGTAGATGCGGTCGGCCATGGCCCGGGTATTGGTGAAGATAATGGCCTTCTGGTAGGTCTCGTTGGCCAGCAACCAGTTCACGATCTGCTCTTTGTGCTGGTTGTGGTCAGCGGTGATGATCTGCTGGCGGGTGGTTTCGTTCAGTTGGCTGACCGCGTTGAGCTGCAGGTGCTCAGGGTTGTTGAGGACCTTGGCGACCATCTCGCGCAGGCCCGAACCCCCGGTGGTGGCGGAGAACAGCATGGTTTGCTGGCGGTTGGCGCATTCGTCAACCAGACGCTGTACGTCATCGGCAAAGCCCATGTCGAGCATGCGGTCGGCTTCGTCGAGGACCAGCACTTCGACTTCTTTCAAGTCGAGGTTGCCGGCGTTCAACTGCTCGATCATCCGCCCCGGCGTTCCGATCAGGATGTCCGGCACCTTGCGCAGCATCGCGGCCTGGACCTTGAAGTCTTCACCGCCGGTGATCAGGCCGGACTTGATGAAGGTGAATTGCGAGAAGCGTTCGACTTCCTTCAAGGTCTGCTGGGCCAGTTCACGGGTCGGCAGCAGGATCAGGGTCTTGATGCTGACACGGACTTTGGCCGGGCCGATCAGACGGTTGAGGATGGGCAGGACGAACGCCGCGGTCTTGCCGCTGCCGGTTTGCGCCGTCACCCGCAGGTCACGCCCCTGGAGCGCGAGCGGAATAGCCGCTGCCTGCACAGGCGTAGGCTCGACAAATTTAAGCTCGGCCACGGCTTTGAGCAGGCGTTCGTGCAGGGCGAATTCGGAAAACACGGGTGCTACCTCGAAGAAATGCAAAAAATCAGCGGTATAGGTTACCGGTTTCGGGCGCGCAGGCCGAGTTTCTTTATGCAATCGCCGGCAAACTGTGGCTTTTGTGTTGCTTGTTTTGTCCTCAAATGTCATCCAAGGCGTCTTAAATGCTCTAATCGCCGCGACGCGCCCTCATAGAAGAATCGTTTTTACCCATGGACATCAAACAGCTCTGGCTCAACACCCAAGACCTTTGGGGAGCACTCGATCAACATCCGCTTCTGCGCTCCGGCCTCGGGCTGCTGCTGTTGCTGGGGGTGGCACTGGTCCTCGGACGAGTGGCGCGCTACCTGATCCTGCACGCGACCAAAATGCTCGGCCGCCAACCCGCCCTCCACTGGATCAACGACTTTCGACAGAACAAGGTGTTTCACCGCCTGGCGCAAATGGTGCCGCCGCTGGTGTTTCAGTTCGGCCTGCACCTGGTGCCGGAGCTGGGCAAGACCAGCCTGGTGTTCCTGGGCAACATTGCGTTGGCGTCGAGCATTCTGTTCCTGCTGCTGGCGGTCAGCGCCCTGCTCAGCGCCCTGCTGGACATCTACGCACGCACCGAACACGCCCGCACCCGTTCGATCAAGGGTTATGTGCAACTGGCGAAAATGGTCTTGTACGTGCTGGGCGCGATCATCATCGTCGCCACCCTCATCGACCGTTCGCCCCTGTTGCTGCTGTCGGGTCTGGGTGCCATGTCGGCGGTGATCTTGCTGGTCTACAAGGACACGCTGCTGTCATTCGTCGCCAGCGTGCAATTGACCAGCAACGACATGTTGCGGGTCGGCGACTGGATCGAGATGCCCCAGGTGGGTGCCGACGGCGACGTGGTGGACATCACGTTGCACACCGTCAAGGTGCAGAATTTCGACAAGACCATCGTCTCCATCCCCACCTGGCGCCTGATGTCCGAATCGTTCCGTAACTGGCGCGGCATGCAGCAATCCGGAGGCCGGCGGATCAAACGCAGCCTGTTCATCGATGCCAGTGGTGTGCGTTTCATCCGTGACGACGAGGAGCAGAAACTGTCCCAGGTGCACCTGCTGACCGACTACATCAGCCGCAAGCAGGCTGAACTCAAAGCGTGGAACGAAGCCCAGGGCAACGTGGCAGCGATGTCGGCCAACCGCCGGCGGATGACCAATATCGGCACGTTCCGGGCATACGCACTGGCGTATTTGAAGAGCCATCCGGAAATCCAGCCGAACATGACCTGCATGGTGCGGCAGCTGCAGACCACGGCCCAGGGCATCCCGCTGGAAATCTACTGTTTCACCCGCACCACGGTGTGGGCCGATTACGAGCGGATACAGGGGGATATTTTCGATTACCTGCTGGCGGTGCTGCCGGAGTTTGGCTTGAGCCTGTACCAACAGCCCAGTGGCGGGGATCTGCGGGCAGGGTTACTGCCAGCGGTGTTGGGCGCGAGTCATATCCCGGAACCAGAAAAACACATCATGTAAGTAGCACCGCCTTTCCCTGTGGGAGCGGGCTTGCTCGCGAAGGCGGTGTGTCAGACAAATCAATATCGCCTGACACACCGCCTTCGCGAGCAAGCCCGCTCCCACAAAAAGCCAATCGCCGATCAGTGTGCTGGGATAGCTCTGCGCACACCCAACCGACTGATCCACACCGCTGCCAGAATCACCGACCCGCCGAGCAGCAAGCGGCCCAATTCCTCATGCTGATTCCAGATCAGCAAGTTGAGCAGCAACCCCACGGGCACATGCAGGTTGTTCATCACCGCCAGGGTGCCGCCATTGACCAGGCACGCGCCCTTGTTCCACCAGTACAACCCCAGTGCGGTCGAAACCAGGCCAAGAAATACCAGCACGCCCCATTGCAGCGGCGCTTCGGGCAGGAAGTTCTGCTTGCCGAACAACAGGAACGCCGGCAAGGCCACCGCCAGTGCCCCCAGGTAGAAGTAACCGAAGCGCCGGTAATGCGGCAGGTCGCTCGGATGCCGCGCCACCAGATGCTTGTAGAGCACTTGCCCGGCGGCGTAGGTGAAATTGGCCAGTTGCAGCAGCAGGAACCCCATGAAGAAATCCGGGTTGATACGGTCAAAGCGAATCACCGCCGCGCCCATCACCGCCACCAGTGCGGCGACCAGGGCCCAGGGATTGAAACGCCGGCTCAGCGCGTCTTCGATCAAGGTCACATGCAACGGCGTAAGAATGGTGAACAGCAGCACTTCGGGCACGGTCAGCACCCGGAAGCTCAGGTACAGGCAGACGTAGGTCACGCCAAACTGCAACGCGCCGATCAGCAGCATGCCGCGCATGAACGCCGGCTCCACCGAACGCCAGCGCGTCAGGGGAATGAACACCAGCCCCGCCAGCAGCACCCGCACCAGCACCGCGAAGTAACTGTCAACGTGACCGGCCAGGTATTCGCCGATCAGACTGAAGGAAAACGCCTGGATCAGCGTGACAAAAAGTAGATAGCCCATGTTCGCCTCATTTGGAATGGCGGCGACGATAGCGGGTTTTATCGATGATCGCGAGAACACATGGAACACTGTGGGAGCGGGCTTGCCCGCGATGGCGTCATCGGGTCCGACATCTCTGTCGAACGGCACACCGCTATCGCGAGCAAGCCCGCTCCCACAAGTTCATGTGGCGCTCACAAAATCCCAAGCAAAAAAAAGCCCGATCTCGCTAATGCGTACAATCGGGCGGCAGCACTCAGGAGCAACAAGTGCAAAGGGAGGTTCGATGCGCGTGAAACCTTGAAGGGGATTCGCCAGACAATTTGACCCTCAAGGGATTATCTGGCGATTAAAGCTCAAGCCACCTGGGCAAGTTTGGCGTTGGCCTGGTTCAGGCCCTTCTCCTGGAAGTCACCACCCAGGTTCATGCCTTCGGCATGAATGAAGGTCACGTCGTGGATGCCGATGAAGCCCATGACCTGACGCAGGTACGGTTCCTGATGGTCCGCCGGGCCACCGGCGTAGATCCCGCCGCGAGCCGTCAACACGTAGGCACGCTTGCCACTGAGCAAGCCTAGCGGGCCGGTTTCGGTGTATTTGAACGTCACGCCGGCACGCAGCACATGGTCGAGCCAGGCCTTCAGGGTGCTCGGGATGGCGAAGTTGTACATGGGTGCGGCCAGGACCAGCACATCGGCGGCCAGCACTTCGTCGGTCAACTGGTTGGAACGCTCCAGGGAGGCCTGTTCGATCTCGCTGCGCTGCTCGGCGGCTTTCATCCAGCCGCCCAGCAGGTTGATGTCCAGGTGCGGCACCGGGCTGACGGCCAGATCACGTACGGTGATCTCGTCTTGCGGATGCGCGGCTTTCCATTGGTTGATGAAGGTCTGGGTCAGTTGACGCGAAACCGAGTCTTGCTGGCGGGCGCTGCTTTCGATGATCAGAACGCGGGACATGGAATGTAGGCTCCATCTGAGAATGCTGTAAGTCGATGGAGTGAAGGTTAAACGGGGCTGTATCGATGAAAAAGCGCAAATAACTGCTACAACCGATCAATAAATTCGTTTATAAGCTGAGCATGCCTCGTGGGAGCCAACCTGCTCCCACAGGACCCGGGGCTATTTCGGGGTACAGGTCAGCTTGATGCGCATCTTGATGATGGAGCGGTTGAACTTGACGGTGGCCGTCTTGTGTTTGCCGGCCGCCACTTCGATGTTGCGGGTGCGCGGCGCCTCCGGACCATTATTGAAGACGACCTTGCACGAGGCATCGGTGGTGCCGTAGTTGTTCACCTGGATAGAGGCGATGTCGGTATCGGTGTCATTGGCGTTGTAATCGATGCTCAGGCCGTTCAACTGTTTTTGCACTTCGATCGGGTAGGCAAACGCTGTCAATGGCAACAACGCCAGGACCAGACAACACAATTTTTTCATTCGGCAGTCTCCAATAGGGACCGCCAGCTTAGGACAAGAGGAGCTCAACATGAAAGCGCCCCGCGTGACCCTTGATCAATGGCGAACGCTGCAGGCCGTGGTCGACCACGGTGGTTTCGCCCAGGCCGCCGAAGCGCTGCATCGCTCGCAGTCGTCAGTCAGCTACACCGTGGCCCGCATGCAGGACCAGCTCGGCGTGCCGCTGCTGCGTATTGACGGGCGCAAGGCCGTGCTGACCGAGGCCGGCGGCGTGTTGCTGCGCCGTTCCCGGCAACTGGTGAAGCAGGCCAGCCAGCTGGAAGACCTGGCGCACCACATGGAGCAAGGCTGGGAAGCGGAAGTGCGGCTGGTGGTGGACGCCGCCTACCCGAGCGCCCGCCTCGTCCGCGCCTTGACCGCGTTCATGCCGCAAAGCCGTGGCTGCCGCGTGCGCTTGCGCGAGGAAGTGTTGTCGGGTGTGGAAGAGGTCCTGCTCGAAGGCGTGGCGGACCTGGCGATCACCGGGTTCAGCATTCCCGGCTATCTGGGCACGGAATTGAGTGACGTCGAATTCGTCGCCGTGGCTCACCCCGAGCACGCCCTGCACCGTTTGAACCGCGAGCTGAGCTTCCAGGACCTGGAAAGCCAGATGCAGGTGGTGATCCGCGACTCCGGCCGCCAGCAGCCCCGGGATGTCGGCTGGCTCGGCGCCGAGCAGCGCTGGACGGTCGGCAGCCTGGCCACCGCCGCGACATTCGTCAGCAGCGGGCTGGGCTTTGCCTGGCTGCCCCGGCACATGATCGAGCGGGAACTCAGGGAAGGTTCGCTCAAGCTGCTACCGTTGGATAAGGGCGGCAGCCGTAATCCGAGCTTCTACCTGTATTCGAACAAGGACAAACCGCTGGGGCCGGCGACGCAAATCCTCATCGACCTGCTGCGCAACTTCGACACCGCGCCGCTGGACGCACCGTTCGCCGCCCCCGAACAAGCCTGACACGGAGTGAACCGATGGCCTATTTCGAACATGAAGGTTGCCACCTGCACTATGAGGAATATGGCCATGGCGAACCGCTGCTGCTGGTCCATGGCCTGGGTTCCAGCACCCTGGACTGGGAAGAACAGATCCCGGCACTCGCCGCCCGCTATCGGCTGATCGTGCCGGACGTGCGCGGCCACGGCCGCTCGGACAAGCCCCGCGAGCGCTACAGCATTGCCGGTTTCAGCGCCGACCTGATCGCCCTGATCGAGCATCTGAACCTGGGTCCTGTGCACTATGTGGGCCTGTCCATGGGCGGCATGATCGGTTTTCAACTGGCGGTGGACCAACCGCAATTGCTCAGGAGCCTGTGCATCGTCAACAGCGCGCCCGAGGTCAAGCTGCGCAGCCGCGACGACTACTGGCAGTGGTTCAAGCGCTGGAGCCTGATGCGGGTGCTGAGCCTGGGCACCATCGGCCGGGCCCTGGGAGCCAAGCTGTTCCCGAAACCGGACCAGGCCCGGTTACGTGAAAAGATGGCCGAACGCTGGGCAAAAAACGACAAACGTGCTTATCTCGCCAGCTTCGACGCCATCGTTGGCTGGGGTGTTCAGGAACGACTGTCCAGGGTGTCCTGTCCAACCCTCATCGTCAGCGCCGACCGTGACTACACACCGGTCTCGCTGAAGGAGACGTACGTCAAACTGCTGCCCGATGCGCGGCTGGTGGTGATCGCCGATTCACGCCACGCCACCCCGCTGGATCAACCGCAACGTTTCAATCAAACCCTGCTCGAGTTTCTCACCGCAGTCGACACCACTTCACTCAGGATCACTGACCCATGCTGAAAAAAATCGCCCTCGTCGCCGGCTCCGTTCTGTTTGCCGCCAACCTGATGGCCGCCACGCCTGCCAAGGCGCCACACGTGCTGCTGGACACCACCAATGGCCAGATCGAAATCGAACTGGACCCGGTCAAGGCGCCGATCAGTACCAAGAACTTTCTCGAGTACGTCGACAGCGGCTTCTACAACAACACGATTTTCCACCGTGTGATTCCGGGCTTCATGGTCCAGGGCGGCGGTTTCACCCAGCAGATGCAGCAGAAGGACACCAAGGCGCCGATCCAGAACGAGTCGAAAAACGGCCTGCATAACGTGCGTGGCACGCTGTCCATGGCCCGCACCTCCAACCCGAACTCGGCGACCAGCCAGTTCTTCATCAACGTCAAGGACAACGATTTCCTCGACCAGGGTGATGGCTACGCGGTGTTCGGTAAAGTCGTGAAGGGCATGGAAGTCGTCGACATCATCGTCAACTCGCCAACCACCGTCCGTGGTGGCATGAAGGATGTGCCTGCCGACCCTGTGTTCATCAAGTCGGCCAAGCGCATCGACTGAGAACCACGCGCACAGGGATGTGGAGCGGGCGCCGGTCACGGCGCCGCTCTCAGCGTTTGAAGAAGAGCCCGTTCGCGGGCGGAGAAGCAATGCTTTATCGCCGTTTTGAACAACTGATCGATGTCTTCCGTGACGCTCCGACGGCGGCGCCGCCGGACCGTGTTTTCCCCTTCTACACCTATTACCTGAAGCAGGTCTGGCCGAGCTTTGCTGCCCTGCTCACCGTAGGCCTGTTCGGCGCGCTGATCGAAGTGGCGCTGTTCAGTTACCTGAGCCGCATCATCGACCTGGCCCAGGGCACGCCCAACGTCAATTTCTTCAAGGACCACGGCCTGGAACTCGCCTGGATGGCGGTGGTGGCGCTGATCCTGCGCCCGGTGTTCGTGGGCCTGCATGACCTGCTCGTGCACCAGACCCTGAGTCCGAGCATGACCAGCCTGATCCGCTGGCAGAACCACAGCTACGTGCTCAAGCAGAGCCTGAATTTCTTCCAGAACGACTTCGCCGGGCGCATTGCCCAGCGCATCATGCAGACCGGCAACTCGCTGCGCGACTCCGCCGTGCAAGCCGTGGACGCCCTCTGGCATGTGCTGATCTATGCGATCAGCTCGCTGGTGTTGTTCGCCGAAGCCGACTGGCGCCTGATGATTCCGTTGTTGAGCTGGATAGCCGCCTACATCGGCGCGCTCTACTACTTCGTGCCCCGGGTCAAGGAGCGCTCGGTGGTGTCCTCGGATGCGCGCTCCAAGCTGATGGGCCGCATCGTCGACGGCTACACCAATATCACCACGCTGAAGCTGTTTGCCCACACCAACTACGAGCAACAGTACGCCCGGGAAGCGATCGAGGAACAGACCGTCAAAGCCCAGCTGGCCGGCCGCGTGGTCACCAGCATGGACGTGGTCATCACCAGCATGAACGGCCTGCTGATCGTCACCACCACAGGCCTGGCGCTGTGGCTGTGGACGCAGTCGCTGATCACCGTGGGCGCCATCGCCCTGGCCACCGGCCTGGTGATTCGTATCGTCAACATGTCCGGGTGGATCATGTGGGTGGTCACCGGCATCTTCGAAAACATCGGCATGGTCCAGGACGGTTTGCAGACCATCTCGCAACCGGTCAGCGTCACCGACCGCGAAGAAGCCAAGCCGTTGGCCGTGGCCCGTGGCGAAGTGCGCTTCGAGCACGTGGATTTTCACTACGGCAAGAAAAGCGGGATCATCGGCGACCTCAACCTGACGATCAGACCCGGTGAGAAAATCGGCCTGATCGGCCCGTCCGGCGCCGGTAAATCGACTCTGGTCAACCTGCTGCTGCGCCTCTACGACGTGCAGGGTGGGCAGATCCTCATCGACGGCCAGAACATCGCCGAGGTCGGCCAGGAGAGCCTGCGTGCGCGCATCGGCATGATCACCCAGGACACCTCGCTGCTGCACCGCTCGATCCGCGACAACCTCCTCTACGGCAAACCCGATGCCACGGACGCCGAACTCTGGGAAGCGGTGCACAAGGCACGCGCCGACGAGTTCATCCCGCTGCTGTCGGACGCCGAAGGCCGCACCGGCTTCGATGCCCATGTCGGTGAACGCGGTGTCAAGCTGTCCGGCGGTCAGCGCCAGCGGATCGCCATCGCCCGGGTGCTGCTCAAGGACGCGCCGATCCTGATCATGGACGAAGCCACCTCGGCGCTGGACTCAGAGGTTGAAGCGGCCATTCAGGAAAGCCTGGAAACCCTGATGCAGGGCAAAACGGTGATCGCCATCGCCCACCGCCTCTCGACCATCGCCCGCATGGACCGGCTGGTGGTGCTGGAAAGAGGCCGGATCGCGGAGATGGGCACCCACGCCGAACTGCTGGCCCACGGCGGGCTGTATGCACGGTTGTGGCAGCACCAGACCGGGGGTTTTGTCGGAATCGACTGACCTGTGGAAGCGAGCCTGAAAAACCGCCACAGCCCTTTGATACAGGGCCCTGGCGGTTTTTTACGCCGGCTGGAAATCCGCACGAATCGTGCTGTACTCAGCGCAGGTTCTGGAGAGGAACCTGTCGTAAGTCTGCAGGATGCACAACTCGATGCAGTCTCGATAGCAAGCCTATCAAGGACGCTCTCATGTCTCTGTTCAAACGTTCAGTCACTGAGTTGCTAGGTACGTTCTGGCTGGTGTTGGGGGGTTGCGGCAGTGCGGTCCTCGCCGCGTCGTCTCCGCTGGGAATCGGGGTGCTGGGCGTGGCCCTGGCGTTTGGCCTGACGGTGTTGACCATGGCGTTCGCCATTGGCCACATTTCCGGCTGCCACCTGAACCCCGCCGTTTCGGTGGGCCTGTCCGTAGGGGGACGGTTCCCCGCCCGTGAGCTGCCCGCGTACATCGTCGCCCAGGTCATTGGCGCGATTATCGCCGCCGGCCTGATCTACTTAATCGCCAGCGGCAAGGAAGGTTTCGACCTGACAGCCGGCCTCGCCTCCAACGGCTACGGCGAGCACTCTCCCGGGAAATACTCGATGGTGGCAGGCTTCGTCTGCGAGCTGGTGATGACGGCGATGTTCGTGCTGATCATTCTCGGTGCCACCGACAAGCGCGCACCGGCCGGGCTGGCACCGATCGCCATCGGTTTGGCCCTGACGCTGATCCACCTGATCTCGATTCCCGTCACCAACACCTCGGTCAACCCGGCCCGCAGTACCGGCCCGGCCCTGATCGTCGGCGGCTGGGCCATCGCGCAATTGTGGATGTTCTGGGTCGCGCCCTTGCTCGGCGCGGTCATCGGCGGCGTGACCTATCGATGGCTGGGCAAGGAAGGCACCTAGCCCCTTGAGAGGGATCAGCCTTGCCGATACGGCAAGGCGGTCCGCGCTTCCTCGGCGTATGCCAATACACCCAGGCGTTCCTGTTGCAGGAAATCCTTGACCGCCGCCTTCAGGCCCGGATGACGCAGGTAATGCCAGGAATGGGTGATCACCGGCTCGAAGCCGCGAATCAGCTTGTGCTCGCCCTGGGCGCCGGCATCGAAGCGCGCAAAGCCGTGGGCAATCGCGTAGTCCATGCCCTGATAGAAACAGGTCTCGAAATGCAGGCGGTCGAATTCCGCCAGGCAGCCCCAGTAGCGGCCATAAAAACTGTCACCACCGACCAGGCTGAACGCCATGGCCACCGGCCGTGAAGCCTGTTTGGCCAGCACCACGCGAATGGCCTCGGGCATGCGCTCGGCCAAAAGGCTGAAGAACTCGCGGGTCAGATAAGGCCGTTGCCGACGTACTGCATAGGTATTGGCGTAGCAGGCATACACGAAATCCCACTGTGCCTCGTCCAGTTCCCGACCTTCCAGCCACTCGAAGTCGATCCCCTGACCCGCCACCTGTTCCCGTTCCTTGCGCATCTGCTTGCGCTTGCGTGAACTGAGGCTGTCGAGGAAGTCCTGGAAATCCCCATAGCCGCGATTCTGCCAGTGGTACTGGCAGCCAATGCGCTGCAACCAGCCGGGTTGTTCGGCCAGGGCGGCGTCGGTGAATGGATCGGTGAAATTGACGTGGGCACTGGAAAACCCCTCGATCTCCAGGTAACCCGGCAGGCTCTTGAGCAACTCGAAACCGTCTTCAAGCGTGCCGGCCAGCAAGCGTGGCCCGCTGACCGGGCTGAACGGCACGGCGGTCAGCAGCTTCGGGTAGTAGTCGATGCCGGCACGCTCGCAGGCATCCGCCCATGCGTGATCGAAGACGTACTCGCCGTAGGAATGCCATTTGCGGTAACTGGGCAACGCTGCGAGCAGACGATCGCCTTCGATGTGCAGCAAGTGCTCCGGCTGCCAGCCGGAATGCGCACCGACGCTGCCACTGTCTTCCAGCGCGCTGAGAAAGGCGTGACGCAGGAACGGCTGAGACTGTGGCACCAAGCCATCCCACGTGTCCGAGTCGATTTCGGACAGATTGTGCAGGCGTTGCAACGGCATTGAATCCTCTCCAATTCGCGGTCTAGAGCCTCGCCAGTATCGCTCATCGCGATCAGATGCACAGCTCGTGAACCGGCGACAGACGTGCAAAACAAAAGTTCAGACAGCCCCTGAATCGTCATCGAGACGCCATCACTTTGCCACCGCTTTGTCATAAACCATCGCGATACTGGCGCCAGTTTTTAGAGCGCCGGGTTCTAACGCCCGGTCACTGTTTTCCGCCCTTCAACGGTCGGTTGTGTCCTGGATGACCACGTCATCCTCTCTTATCCTTCGGAGATTGATATGCGTCTTGCTTCCACAAAAACTGCGGCGGCCCTGTGTGGCGGCCTGCTGCTGGCCATGAGTGTACCGGCCAGCGCCGCAGTCGACGCCAAACTGCTCGACATGCTCAAGGCTAACGGTTCGATTAGCAATGCGCAGTACACTGAACTGCAAGCCGAACTGGCCCGGGATCAGAAAGAACAGCAAATCGCTCGCCAGGCTCAACAAGAGACCAATGAGCAGATCGCAGCGACCGCCAAGAAAACCAACGAGCTGAGCTCCTTCGACCAGAAACTGGCGTGGGCGGCCAAGACCCAGTTCAAGGGTGATGTTCGCTTCCGTCAGGAAACCGTGAAGAACGACGGTGTTTCCAACACGGGCGACCAGGATCGTCAGCGTATTCGTGTGCGTCTGGGCGCCTACACCGAAATCAACCCGCAAGTGGACACCGGTATCCGTATCGCCACCGGCAGCGACAACGATCCTCGCTCTACCAACCAGAGCCTGGACAACAACTTCACCAAGAAAGACATCTGGCTGGACCAGGGTTACGTTGACTACCACCCTGACGCCATCAAGAACCTGCACCTCGTTGGCGGCAAGATGCCACAGCAATGGGTGAGCATGGGCGACATTATCTGGGATAGCGACATCAGCCCGGAAGGTCTCTCGGCTTCTTACAAATACCCGCTGGGTGGCAGCACCGAGCTGTTCGGCAGCGCCGGCCACTACACCCTCAAGGACAACGTCGACGGCGAAGGCAAGCAGTTCCGTCACGACCTGCGTCTGTACGCCGGCCAGTTGGGCGCACGCTTCGCGATCACTGACAACCTGAAAATGACTCTGGGTGGCAGTATCTACGCGTACGACAACGACAACGATATCAACAACACTTGCACCGCCAACACCTGCCGCCTGGCCATCAACGGCAACAGCGCGAACGAGCAGTTCAAACTGTACGAAGGCTTCGGTCAGCTGGACATCGGCGGCCTGCCAATGCCGCTGTCGCTGTACGGCCAAGTGGTCAACAACGACGACGCCAGCAACGACCAGGACATGGGCTGGCTGGTCGGTGCCAAGACCAAGGTCTACGGCTTCGGCATCGATTACAACTACCGCGACGTACAGCGTAACGCGGTGGTCGGTGCCTTCACCGACTCCGACTTCGCCAACGGTTTCACCGGTTCGCGTGGCAGCAAGTTGAAAGTGAGCTACGACCTGGACAAGAACTTCTCGCTGGGCGCGACGTACTTGATGGCGGACTCCGACTACACCAACGCCACCTTGAAGGACTCGAAAATCAACACCCTGCAACTGGATGCTGAAGCGAAGTTCTGATAACCGCTACACGGCCCGGGCAGGGAAGCCTGAGCTGATTTCATAAACTCGCGTTGCCGTATCGGTCCCCATCATCCGTCCGATACAGCAGCGCGAGTTTTTTTGTTGCCGCGAAACCTGTAGGAGCGAGCATGCTCGCGATGGAGGGTCAGACAACGCGGGGCATCAGACAGCCGCGTCATCGTTGACCACCATCGTCGGAACGCCGCCCGGGACAAGTCCGCTCCGACAGTTTTACCGTTTACGCAAAATCACACTGCCAATCGAATAACCCGCACCGAACGAGCTGAGCACCGCCAGCGAACCCGGCGCCAGGTCGTCCTGGTTCTTGTGGAACGAAATCACCGAACCGGCGGAGCTGGTGTTGGCGTAGGTGTCGAGAATCACCGGGGCTTCCTGCTCGGTCGCATCGCGGCCCAGCAGTTTCTTGACGATCAGGTGGTTCATGCTGAGGTTGGCCTGGTGCAGCCAGAAACGCTTCACGTCGGCGACATTGAGCTGGTTCTCTTCCAGATGCTGGCCAATCAGCTCGGCCACCATCGGGCAGACTTCCTTGAACACCTTGCGACCTTCCTGGACGAACAACTTGTCCCTGGCGCCAACGCCCTCTTCCGCCGCGCGGTTGAGGAAACCGAAGTTGTTGCGGATGTTGTTGGAGAACTTGGTCAACAGCCTGGTGCTGACAATGTCGAATTGGTACGGCGACGTGGCCTGGTCAGCGCGTTCGATGATCACGGCGGTGGCCGCGTCGCCGAAGATGAAGTGGCTGTCGCGGTCACGGAAATTCAGGTGACCGGTGCAGACTTCCGGGTTCACCATCAGGATCGCCCGGGCCTGGCCCAGTTGAATGCTGTTGGCGGCGGCCTGAATGCCGAAGGTGGCCGAGGAGCAGGCCACGTTCATGTCGTAACCGAAACCCTGAATGCCCAGCGCTTCCTGGACTTCGATGGCGATGGCCGGATACGCACGTTGCAGGTTGGAACACGCGACGATCACACCGTCGATGTCCGCTGCGGTCTTGCCGGCGCGCTGCAAGGCTTGCTCGGCGGCACCGATGGCCATCTGGCAGAGGACCGACCACTCGTCATTCGAGCGTTCCGGCAGGCGTGGCGTCATGCGTTGCGGGTCGAGAATGCCTTCCTTGTCCATGACAAAGCGGCTTTTGATGCCCGAAGCTTTTTCGATGAACGCGGCGCTGGATTCGGTCAGGGCCTGGACTTCGCCACTGGCGATGGCCTCGGCGTTGTCGGCGTTGAACTGTGCGACGTAGGTGTTGAAAGACTGCACCAGCTCTTCGTTGGAGATGCTGTTGGCCGGGGTGTACAGGCCGGTGCCGCTGATGACGACGTTATGCATGGTCGTTTCTCTAATCTGTTCAGGCAGAAAGCATTGGCACCGACGTACCAATACACAATGGGTCTGTTCCCATCCCGGGGACGCAAACCTGGCGTCGCTTTATTCCGGGATCCGCCCAGAGCGAAGGCTCTGGGTCGCGAAACCGGCGTTTATGGTCGCGAAGTTTGCCATAAACCTTGGATTTTGGCGCCTTTTGCAATATCAACGACATTCCCCTGTGGGAGCGGGCTTGCCCGCGAAGGGGCCGTCAACTCAACACCAATGTTGACTGACGCAGCGCTTTCGCGAGCAAGCCCGCTCCCACAGGGAATTGTGCTAGGGCTCCACCTGGCTCCACTGCTTGCTCAGGCGCTTGTCCGAGATCGGCACCTTGGTCCCCAACTGCTGGGCGAACAGCGACACCCGGTACTCCTCCAGCCACCAACGGTACAGCTCGAGCTGCGGATCGCGCTTGCCTTCCTGGGCGTGCTTGGTCGCGCGAGCCTGGTACTGGGCCCATAACCCGGACAACTCGCCGCTCCAGACCCGATCCTTCTGCACCTGGGCACCGAGTTTTTCGAAACGCTGTTCGATGGCCTTGAGGTAACGCGGCAACTCCTTGAGCCATTGCATCGGCGTTTGGCGGACAAACCCCGGGTACACCAGTTGGCTGAGTTGCTGCTTGATGTCGTTCAGCGCCACCGCCTGCGCCAGGTCGATCTTGCCCTTGAAGCGTTTTTGCAGGCCGTGCCAGAGCTTGAGAATCTCCAGGGTCAGTTTCGCCAGCCGCTCGGCGTGTTCGGTCCAGTTACCACGCTTGCGCTCGGCCAGCGACGCCAATGCAGCGCCATCGCGGGGCAACGGGTCTTCGCCATCGAGAATGCAGCTGTCGAGGCTGGCCAGCAGAATGTCTTCCACCAGCGCATCGACGCGCCCCATGTCGCGGTACAGCAGGCCCAGCTCGGTCAGCCCCGGCAACTTGCCGCGCAGGAACTTGGCCGGTTCCGCCAACTGCTGCATCAGCAAGCGTTGCAGAGCGCGGCGATGCTGGAATTCAGCTTCGGCCGGCGTCGAGAAACGCCCCTCCTTGACCGTGCCCGCCTCCTCCACCAAGGCCGGATAGACCGTCATCGACAAGCCGGCAATCTTCTGCTGGGTTTTCTCGGCGACGGCGGCGAAGACTTTCGGCTCGACCGGCTGCTGGCTTTTCGCGGTTTGCGGCACCGCCAGTGCGGCCTGGCTGGCTTCGGCGAAACGTGCGGTCAGCTCCGCCAGATCCCGCCCTTCGCCGAGGAACTTACCCTGGCCGTCGACGATTTCCAGGTTCATGCGCAGATGGCTTTCGACCTGCTGCGCCGCTTCCGCCCAGGCTTCATCGCTGACCCGCGCGCCGGTCATGCGCAGCAACTCGCGACCCAGCGCCTGGGGCAACGAGCCCTCGGCAAAGGTCATGCGCTGCAACGCGGCCTTGACGAAGTCCGGGACCGGCACGAAATTCTTGCGCAGCGCCTTGGGCAGGTTGCGCACCAGTGCGATGCACTTGGCTTCGATCACCCCCGGCACCAGCCACTCCAGGCGCTCCGGCGGCAGCATCGGCAACAGCGGCGCCGGCACGCGCAAGGTCACGCCATCGCGCGGGTGGTTGGGCTCGAAGTGATAACTGAGGGCCAGTTCCAGATCGCCGATGTGCAAGGTGTCGGGGTACTGCATCGCGGTGATTTCACTGGCCTCGCGGGCCAGCACGTCTTCCTCGCGCATGATCAGCAGTTGGGGATCTTTCTGGCTGTTGACCCGATACCAGCTGTCGAAGGTCGCGGTCTGATGAATCTCTGCCGGCAGTCGCGCATCGTAGAACGCATACAGGGTTTCTTCGTCGGCGAGAATGTCGCGCCGACGGGCCTTGGCTTCGAGTTCGTCGAGTTGCTCCAGCAACTGCGCATTGGCCGCCAGGCACTTGGCCTTCGACTGGATTTCACCGCGCACCAGGCCTTCGCGGATAAACAGCTCGCGAGACACCACCGGGTCCACCGGCCCGAAATGCACCGGCCGGCGCCCGACCACGATCAGCCCGAACAGGGTGATCTGCTCGTAGGCCACGACCTGCCCGCGCTTCTTCTCCCAATGGGGCTCGAAGTGGTTCTTCTTGATCAGGTGCCCGGCCAGTGGCTCGATCCAGTCGGCGTCGATCTTGGCGACCATGCGCGCATAGAGCTTGGTGGTCTCCACCAGTTCGGCGGTCATCAGCCATTGCGGGCGTTTCTTGCCGATGCCCGACGACGGATGAATCCAGAATCGCCGCTGACGGGCGCCCAGATAATCGCCGTCTTCGGTCTTCTGGCCGATCTGGCTGAGCAGGCCCACCAGCACCGCCTTGTGCAGTTTCGGGTAATCCGCCGGTTCCTTGTTGAGGCTCAATTGCAGGTCACGACAGATCAGGCTCAACTGGCGATGGGAGTCCCGCCACTCGCGCAGACGCAAGTAATTGAGGAAGTTCTTGCGGCACCAGTTGCGCAACGGGCTGGCACTCAGCGCCTGGCGCTGCTCTTCAAAACCGCGCCACAAATTGACCAGCGCGGCGAAATCCGAGTCCGGATCCTTCCACTGCGCATGCGCCTGGTCCGCCGCCTGCTGACGCTCCGGTGGACGCTCGCGCGGGTCCTGGATCGACATGGCGCTGGCGACGATCAGCACTTCCTGCAAGCTGCCGAGTTTGGCCGCTTCCAGCAACATGCGCCCCATGCGCGGGTCCACCGGCAGCCGCGCCAGTTGGCGGCCGAGCGGCGTCAGCTGGCTGTTGCGGTCCACCGCCGAGAGTTCCTGCAACAGATTGAAACCGTCGCTGATGGCCTTGCCATCCGGCGGCTCGATGAAGGGGAAATCGGTGATTTCACCCAGGCGCAGGTGCAGCATCTGCAGGATCACCGCCGCCAGGTTGGTGCGCAGGATTTCAGGATCGGTGAATTCCGGGCGACCGAGGAAATCCTCTTCGCTGTACAAGCGCACGCAGATACCGGGTTCGACCCGCCCGCAACGGCCTTTGCGCTGGTTGGCGCTGGCCTGGGAAATCGCTTCGATGGGCAGGCGCTGGACCTTGGCGCGGTAGCTGTAGCGGCTGATGCGCGCAGTGCCGCTGTCGATCACGTAACGAATGCCCGGCACGGTCAGCGAGGTTTCGGCGACGTTGGTCGCCAGCACCACGCGCCGGCCCGGGTGCGACTGGAAAATCCGCTGCTGCTCGGCCGGCGAGAGCCGCGCGTACAACGGCAGGATTTCGGTGTGCTTGAGCTGGGCCTTGCGCAGCATGTCGGCGGCGTCGCGGATCTCCCGTTCGCCGGGCAGGAACACCAGCACGTCGCCGGGGCTGCGGCGTTCGCTGCGCTCATAGGCGGCGATTTCGTCGAGGGTGGCGAGAATCGCCTGGTCCACGGTCAGGTCATCCTCGACCCGGTTGCCCTCTTCGTCCTGCTCCAGGGTCAGCGGGCGATACCAGGTGTCCACCGGGAAGGTACGACCGGACACCTCGACGATCGGCGCGTCGTCAAAATGCCTGGAGAAGCGCTCCAGGTCGATGGTCGCCGAGGTGATGATGACTTTCAGGTCCGGACGGCGCGGCAGCAGGGTTTTCAGGTAACCCAACAGGAAATCGATGTTGAGGCTGCGTTCGTGGGCCTCGTCGACGATGATCGTGTCGTAGCGTTCCAGGTAACGGTCGTTCTGGGTTTCCGCCAGCAGGATGCCGTCGGTCATCAGCTTGATCAGGGTGTTGGCGTCGCTCTGATCCTCGAAACGCACCTGGTAACCGACCAGCGCGCCCAAGGGCGTGCCCAGCTCCTCGGCGACACGGCTGGCGACACTGCGCGCGGCGATCCGGCGCGGCTGGGTGTGGCCGATCAGGCCGTGCTGGCCGCGACCGATTTCCAGGCAGATCTTCGGCAACTGGGTGGTTTTACCCGAACCGGTTTCACCGGCAATGATCAGCACCTGGTGCTGTTCCAGCGCCTGCTTGATTTCGTCGCGCTTGGCGGCAATCGGCAGGCTGTCGTCGTAACGAATCACCGGCAGGCTGGCCTTGCGCGCCAGCACCTGATCGCAGGACGCCTGCATGCGCGCCACCCATTGGGCCAGCTTGGCCTCGTCGGGTTTCTTGCG
This sequence comes from Pseudomonas fluorescens, assembly GCF_041354075.1. GTDB lineage: Bacteria > Pseudomonadota > Gammaproteobacteria > Pseudomonadales > Pseudomonadaceae > Aquipseudomonas > Aquipseudomonas fluorescens_CE. The sequence goes on from NZ_JARZGC010000004.1 coordinate 325,725, forward strand.
CAGCTCAAGCAACTGCCGCCGCAGCCGGTGACGGTCGGCGAGCATGGCGTGATCGAGATTTTTCAGCAGTTTGTCGATGGAAGGCGATTGGTCGGTCATCGGGTCGGCAATAAGTCGTCTAGTGGCGCAGGGTGCCGATTGTCGCAGATTTGCGACCGCTGCGCGGCCATCGCGAGCAGCCGCGCTGCCACAGGCTTGCCGTGATCATTGTGGGAGCGGGCTTGCCCGCGATCGATTGCGCAGCAATCGCGGCCAGCTACTCGCCATCCAGCCCCTTGCGCCGATACGGGAACACATCGATCACCTTCCCCGCCCGGATCGCCTCCTGCAACCCTTTCCAGTAATCGGCGTTGTACAACTCGCCATGCAACTGATCGAACAACTTGCGCTGCCCGGCATCGGCAAACAGGAACGGCGGAAACTCTTCCGGGAACACATCCAGCGGTCCGATCGAATACCAGGGCTCCGAGGCCATTTCATCCTCGGGCGTGCGCGGCGCCGGGATGTGGCGGAAGTTGGCTTCAGTCAGGAAACAGATTTCGTCGTAGTCATAGAACACCACGCGACCGTGACGGGTCACGCCGAAATTCTTCAGCAGCATGTCGCCGGGAAAGATGTTGGCCGCCGCCAGTTGCTTGATCGCCAGCCCATAGTCGTCCAGCGCCTCGCGCACTTGCGCCTCGTTGGCGTTGTCCAGGTACAGGTTCAGCGGTGTCATCCGCCGCTCGGTCCAGCAGTGGCGGATCAGCACCGTGTCACCTTCGACCGACACCGTGGACGGCGCCACTTCGAGCAATTCTTCCAGGCAGGCCGGTTCGAATTTGCCCAGTGGAAAACGGAAGTCGGCGAACTCCTGGGTATCGGCCATGCGCCCGACGCGGTCGACGCCTTTCACCAGCCGGTACTTCTCGATCACCGTGGCGCGGTCGACGTTTTTCGATGGAGAAAACCGGTCCTTGATGATTTTGAACACGGTGTTGAACCCCGGCAGGGTGAACACGCTCATCACCATGCCGCGCACGCCGGGGGCCATGATGAACTGGTCGTCGGTGTTGGCCAGGTGATTGATCAGCGCCCGGTAGAACTCCGATTTGCCGTGCTTGTAGAAACCGATGGAGGTGTACAGCTCGGCGATGTGCTTGCCCGGCAGGATGCGTTTGAGGAAGCCGATGAACTCCGCCGGCACCGGCACATCCACCATGAAATACGAACGGGTGAAGGAGAAGATGATCGAGACATCGGCTTCGTCGGTGATCAGCGCATCGATCTGGATGCCGCGACCTTCCAGGTGCAGCAGCGGAATCGCCAGCGGCCACTGCTCATCGGCCGTGAAGATGCGCCCCACCAGGTACGCGCCCTTGTTGCGGTACAGCACCGAGGAGAACAACTCGACGCTCAGGTCCGGGTCCTTGCACACCCAGTCGGGCAAATTCTCGCGCAGTTGCGCTTCGAGGCGCCGCAGGTCGCCCGGCAGGTCGGCGTAATCCTCGCGGAAACGGTAGTCGGCAAAAATGCTCGCCAGCATCTGCGCCAGGTGGCCCTGTGGTTTGTAGGTGCGGGTTTGCGCGGCGCGTGCCCGACGCAGGCTGGGCCGGGTGGTGTGAATGAACATGCAGCCGTCGCTGATCAGGTCATGGCTGAACAGGCCGCAGAAAATCGAGTTGTACCAGGTCTCGGACAACTCATCGTCGAAGCGCAGGTCGATCAGGCTGATGTAGGCGCTCTTGACCAGCGGCCAGCAGCTGACATCCAGGGTGTCGGTATCGAAGGCGATACGCAGCCGCTGCACCGTTTCACCGACTTTTTCTTCATAGAGGTTGATCCGTGCCGCCGACGCCTCCTGCGTCGCCTGCCACTGGGCCTGTTCGAACCGCGCCCGGGCGCCGTCGGTGATCTGGCGAAAATGTTCACGGTAATCGTCAAAGCCATCGAGGACCATTCGGGCGATATCGGCGGCGGGCCATTGCTGCGGCATGGTGAAACCTCTGCGGGTATCTGGAAGACCTGAGCTTAGCCAGTGAACCCGATGCAGGAGAAGGGTAATTTCGGCCGTTGTGCGGATGAATCGAGCGGCCACGACATTTATTTCGTTTTTTTTAAATCGACCGTTTAGTCAGAAAATGCATGGAAACCTTCATGTCTCGTAGATGAATCGATTCACTCGAGACCGCGAATCCTGTGGCTTTCGGATCCAATTCAGTGCCAGTGCGGAGGAGCGCGCCACGCTCACAGGGTTTTTCCGCCGTCGCCTCTCGCCGTCCAGAGCGATCGGATTGGTCTTACCAAAATAGTGGCACTTTGATATATACGCGTCGTTAACCTGCCTGAAAACAAGATCTTCGGCTCACGAGGACGATTTCTCTCACTATGTCCAAGGAGCACTTGCATGCCTTTCAGAAACCTGCGCATCGGTTTGCGCGCCAATTTGAGTTTCGCCGTTCTCGCCGGTCTTCTGGTACTGGTCGGGCTGTTTGGGCTCGGTCAGATGGCGACCTTGCGCGAAAGCGCCAGAATCATTGAAGAATCATGGATGCCGAGCAGCGAGCGCATCCACGACAGCGCGGCCAACATTGCGACCATCCGCCTGGAGTCGTTGCGCCTGAGGACCAGCAGCCACAGTGACGTCAGGCAGAAGAGCAAGGGCATCATCAGCGCCCAACGCCAGGAGTTGCTCCAGCGTCTCGAGGATCACGCGGCCCTGCTGTCGAGCGACCAGGAACGGGCCATGCTCGACAGCCTCAAGTCAACCGTCGCCAAGTACCTGTCGCTCGTCGACCAGGTCATTGCCCACATTGACGCCGGCCATGACAGCCAGGCCTACGAGCACCTCAACGTCGAATCCAACGCGCAGGGCATCCAGCTGGACAAAATCCTGGAGTCGATGATCAGCTTCAACCAGCAAGGTGCCGACACCGCCGCCGACGCCGCCACGGCGTTATACCAGCGGGCGCAATGGATCGTCGGCTCGATCATCGTCGTTGCCTTGCTGGCCACCCTGCTCCTGGCCTGGGCGCTGACCCGCAGCATCACCACGCCCATCAATCAGGCCCTGGACGTCGCCCGCCGGATTGCCTCGGGTGACCTCAGCGGCAAAGTCGTCAGCGACGGCAAGGACGAAGCTGCGCAGTTGCTCGATGCCTTGACCGACATGCAGGGCAACCTGCGTTCGACCATCCACGGCATCAGTGAGTCGGCCCGACAACTGGCTTCCGCCGCCGAAGAGATGAGTTCGGTGATGGAGGAAAGCACCCGCAGCCTGCAACAACAGAACGACCAGATCGAAATGGCCGCCACCGCCGTCACCGAAATGAGCACGGCCGTGGATGAAGTGGCCAGCAATGCCGTGTCCAGCGCCGAAGCGTCCCAGGCCTCGAACGAGGACAGCAAGCACGGCCACGTTCAGGTCAGCGAAACCATCGCCTCGATCCAGGGCCTGGTCAGTGAAGTGCTGGGCGCCTCGGAGCAGGCCCAGGGCCTGGCCGTCCAGGCGCAGGACATCAGCAAGGTGCTGGAGGTGATTCGCGGCATCGCCGGGCAGACCAACCTGCTGGCGCTCAATGCTGCCATCGAAGCGGCGCGCGCCGGTGAAGCCGGACGCGGTTTTGCCGTGGTGGCCGACGAAGTGCGCTCGCTGGCGCAACGCACGCAGAATTCCACCGAAGAAATCGAGCTGATGATCAGCAATATCCAGCAAGGCACCGGGGCCACGGTCGGCGCCTTGCAAAGCAGTGCCGAGCACGCGAACCAGACCTTGCGCCGGGCCAACAGTGCCGGCAGTGCACTGGAAAAAATCACGGCGTCTATCTCGCAGATCAACGAGCGCAACCTGGTGATCGCCAGCGCCGCCGAACAGCAGGCACTGGTGGCCCGGGAAGTCGATCAGAACCTGGTGAACATCCGCGATCTGTCGACCCAGACGGCCGCAGGCGCGACCCAGACGTCGGCCGCCAGCCATGAACTGTCGCGCCTGGCGGTTGATCTCAATGGTCTGGTGACACGTTTTGTAATTTAATGCCGGTTTTGCGGTTGCCATCGACAAGGCGCTCGGCAACACTCTCGCCCCCATCAAAGGAAGGAGTGCACCGTGAGCCCTGTCGATTCTGTGCGTCTGCTGTCGCTGGCGGCGATCTGGGGTGCGAGCTTTCTATTCATGCGCATCATTGCCCCGGTGATCGGCCCCATTCCCACGGCGTTTTTCCGTGTCTCGATTGCCGCCGTCGGGTTGCTGATGATTCTCGGGCTGCTGCGCGTGCGCTGGGATTTCAAGGGCAAACTGAAAACCGTGATGCTGCTCGGGGTGATCAACTCCGGGATTCCGGCGACCCTTTATTCGGTGGCGGCCCAGGTACTGCCTGCCGGCTACTCGGCGATTTTCAACGCGACGACGCCATTGATGGGCGTGTTGATCGGCGGGCTGTTTTTCAGTGAACGACTGACCGCCGCCAAACTCGGCGGGGTGTTCCTCGGCCTGTTCGGCGTGGGTGTGCTGACCCGCGCCGGGCCGGTGACGTTCGATCTGCAACTGCTGATGGGCGCCCTCGCCTGCCTGCTCGCCACCACCTGCTACGGCTTCGCCGGATTCCTCGCCCGCCGCTGGCTGGACCAGGCCGGAGGGCTCGACAGTCGCCTGTCGGCGCTGGGCAGCATGCTCGGGGCGACCCTGTTCCTGCTGCCGCTGTTCGGCTACAGCGTGATCAGCCAGCCACCGGCAAGCTGGGGCGGCTGGAATGTCTGGCTGTCGCTGCTGGGGTTGGGGCTGGTGTGCACCGCGTTCGCCTACATCATCTACTTCCGCCTGCTGAGCTCGATCGGCCCGGTGAAATCGATGACGACGACCTTCCTCATTCCGCCGTTTGGCGTGCTGTGGGGCGCGCTGTTGCTGGACGAACCGCTGTCGATTGCGCACGTGTATGGCGGGGTGTTGATTGCGGCGGCGTTGTGGTTGGTGTTGAAGCCGGCCAGGTAGGGTCTGTACTGCCATCGCCGGCAAGCCGGCGATGACGGACATCCACACAATGCAGATCAAAGCGACGAGTGACTCAACTCCCCATCCACCAACCGCCGAATCCCCAGCGGGTTACTGTCCTGCAACGCCTCGGGCAGCAACGCATCCGGGTAGTTCTGGAAGCACACCGGCCGCAGGAAGCGGTCGATTGCCAGCGTGCCCACCGAGGTTCCCCGGGAATCGGAGGTCGCGGGGTACGGGCCGCCATGCACCATCGCGTCACACACCTCGACCCCGGTCGGATAACCGTTGAGCAGGATTCGACCGACCTTTTCCTGCAGCACGTCGGTCAGCCAGCGGTACTCCAGCAACTCATCGGCCTCGCCAATCAGCGTCGCGGTCAGTTGCCCGCGCAAGCCGTGCAGCGCCGCCGCGAGCTGCGCCCGATCCTCGACTTCGATGACGATGGTGGTCGGTCCGAACACCTCTTCCTGAAGCAGTTGGTCACCCTTGAGCAGCAGGCTGACATCGGCCTTGAACACCTGCGGTTGCGCCTGCTTGCCTTGCTGCGGCTGGCCCGCCAGGTGGCTCAGCCCCGGATGCTCGTGCAGCTCCCCCAGGCCGTGACTGTAGCTGGCCAAAGCACCGGCGTTGAGCATGGTCTGCGCCGGCTGCTCGTTCATGGTGGTGCAGAACGCCTGCAAAAAGGCGCTGAACTGCGGCGAGCGCAGGCCGATGACCAGGCCCGGGTTGGTGCAGAACTGGCCACACCCCAACGTCACCGAACCGGCCAGTTGCGCCGCGATCTGCTCACCACGTACCTGAAGCGCTTCGGGCAACAGGAACACCGGGTTGATGCTCGACATTTCGGCGAACACCGGGATCGGCTGCGCTCGGGTCGCGGCCATGTGACTTAAGGCATTGCCGCCCTTGAGCGAACCGGTAAACCCGACCGCCTGGATCGCCGGGTGCTTGACCAGCCACTCGCCCACGCCCGCGCCGTAGATCATGTTGAACACACCGGCCGGCATGCCCGTGCGTTCGGCGGCGCGGATGATCGCGTTGGCGACCCACTCGGCCGTGGCCATGTGCCCGCTGTGCGCCTTGAACACCACCGGGCAGCCGGCGGCCAGGGCCGACGCGGTATCGCCACCGGCCGTGGAAAAGGCCAGCGGAAAGTTGCTCGCACCGAACACCGCCACCGGGCCGAGGGCGATGCGGTACTGACGCAGGTCAGGACGCGGCAGCGGTTGGCGGTCCGGCAGCGCCCGGTCGATTCGCGCACCGTAGAAGTCGCCACGCCGCAGGACCTTGGCGAACAGCCGCAGCTGACCGCTGGTACGCCCGCGCTCGCCTTGAATCCGCCCTGGCGGCAAAGCGGTTTCGCGGCAGACGGTGGCGACGAACTCATCGCCCAGCGCATCGATTTCATCGGCGATGGCGTCGAGGAACGTGGCGCGTTGTTCCGCACTCAGGTTGCGGTAGATCGGGTACGCCGCCGCAGCGGCCTTGGCGGCGGCATCCACCTCGGCTTCGCTGGCCTGGAAGAACCGCACCGGCAAGGGTTCACCGGTGGTGGCGTCGAGGCTTTGCAGTTGCACGGTGCCGTTGGCACTGCGGCGTCCGCCGATGTAGTTGTGTCCGAGTAGCGTGGTCATGAATATTCCTTGATCGTCTGGCGTAGCTGTAGGAGCGAGCTTGCTCGCGAAAAAACGTCCTGACACTGCGTTCATTCAGGCAAACCGCGCCACCGTTGGCGACATTCGTCGGAACGCCGCACGGAGCACGCTCGCTCCTACAAAGTGCGAACCTGGCCGATGGCCAAAGGCTGCGCACTTTCCCCGATACCATTGACCAACGGCGCGCCAAACTCGTCCAGGCTGATCTGGAAACGATCCCCCGGCTGGGTCTTCACCCCGTCGGCGAACGACAGCGTGGCCGTGCCGAAGTAATGCACATGCACATCGCCGGGACGCAGGAACTGCGCGTACTTGAAGTGGTGAAATTCCAGGTTGGCGAGGCTGTGGCACATGTTGTCCTCACCGCTGAGGAATTCCTTTTCCCAGAGCGTTTCGCCGTTACGCACGATGCGGCTGGTGCCCACCAGGTGCCGGGGCAACTCGCCGACGCGCAACTCGGGACCGTAGGCGCAACTGCGCAGTTTCGAGTGCGCCAGGTACAGGTAATTGCGCCGCTCCATCACATGATCGGAGAACTCGTTGCCCAGGGCGTAACCGACGCGATACGGCAGGCCGTCGTCGCCGATCACATAGAGGCCGGTCAGCTCCGGTTCCTCACCGGCATCCTCGGCGAACGGTGGCACCGGGAAGTTCGCGCCGGGGCGCACGACGATACTGCCGTCGCCCTTGTAGAACCACTCGGGCTGCGCACCCACCTGCCCGGCTGACGGTTTGCCACCTTCCAGGCCCCATTGGAACATGCGCATGGTGTCCGTCATGCCCGCTTCGACCGCGCCCTCCTGCTGGTGCATCTTGTCCCGTGCCGAGGCGCTGCCCAGGTGAGTCAGGCCGGTGCCGCTGATCAGGCAATGAGCCGGGTCTTCGTGGTCCAGTGGCGGCAGGACCTTGCCCTGCTGCAACAGAGTCGCGTAAACGGGGCCCGGCTGGGTACCCCGCACGGCGACTTCTTCCTGCAGGCTGCGTTGCGCACGTATGGCGGCGAGTGCCAGTTCGCGGGTGCTGGCGGTGTTGTTCAACACCTGGATGAGGGAACCCTCGACCACGCCGACCTGGCGTTCTCCCTGGGTATTTTCGAATTGGATCAGGCGCATGTTGTCCTCCACTGTGTCAGGGATGGCGCCGTTCGGGGGCGCCTCAAGGTCACTCGATGATGTTGAAGTCGCTCAGGTATTCATCGGAGATTTCCAGGCCCAGGCCCGGTCTGTTGTCATCGAGCTGGATGTAGCCGTTGACCGGCTGCGGCTCGCCCTTGAACACGTAGTAGAACAGCTCGTTGCCGACCTCGACGTCGAACACCGGGAAGAACTCGGCCATCGGCGAAGCCGTGGTGGACATGGTCAGGTGATAGTTGTGCATCTGCCCGGCGTGCGGAATCACCGGCACCGACCAGGCTTCGGCCATGGCGTTGATCTTGCGTGCGGCAGTGATGCCGCCCACGCGGTTGGTGTCGTACTGGATGACGTCGACGGCGCGACGTTCCAGCAGGTCTTTGAAACCGTAGGAAGTGAATTCGTGCTCACCGCCGGAGATCGGCATGATCCCCATTTTCTTCAGCTCGATGTAACCCTCGATGTCGTCGGCGATCACCGGCTCCTCGAGCCAGCGCGGTTCGAATTCGGCCAGCTTGGGCAACATGCGGCGCGCGTATTCCAGGGTCCAGCCCATGTAGCACTCGAGCATGATGTCGACGTCCGGGCCGGCCAGTTCACGCAGGGCGCGCACTTGCTCGATGTTCTTGCGCATGCCCGCCGGGCCGTCTTTCGGACCGTAGCCGAAGCGCATTTTCAGCGCGGTAAACCCCTGGTTCAGGTAGCCCTGGGCTTCTTCGAGGAACAGGTCGAGGTTGTCGTTGGCGTAGAGCTTGGAGGCGTAGGTCCAGATCTTCTCTTTGGTACGCCCGCCCAGCAGCTTGAAAACGGGCTTGTTGACCGCCTTGCCCATGATGTCCCAGATCGCAATGTCGATCGCCGAGATCGCCGCCATGCCGATGCCTTTGCGGCCCCAGGCGTGGCTCTGGCGGTACATTTTCTGCCAGATGTATTCGTTGTCGAACGGGTCTTCGCCAATCGCGATCGGCGCCAGGTAGGTGTCGATGATTTCCTTGGCCACACGTGGCGCCAGGGCGCAGTTGCCGATGCCGACCAGACCGGTATCGGTCTCGACTTCCACCACCAGCCAGCCATGGAACCGGAACGAGCCCATCGCGTCGCCGCGCTCGAACAGGATGTCGCTGGCGTTGGTGCAGAAGTGCGCCTGAGGGGGAACGACCTTGCCTTTCCACTCGAAAACGCGGGTACGGATTGCTTTGATTTTCATGAATTGGGTTCCTTGCTGACGCTTCTTGTCATTGTGAGTCGCATACACGGAACCGCTCAGCTGGCGGCTTGCAGGTATTCGATGGGGCGACTTTAGCCAGCGTCCGGGGAGCGCGGATAATCACTTATGCACATCCGTCGATAACCAGAGGTGATACCAAATTTTGATTTGTGACCGTATTCAGTTATCACCTCGGAGCAAAAAAAAGTGGGAGCGGGCTTGCTCGCGATGGCGGTGGATCAGGCACTGCAAAGGTGTCTGACACGCCGCTATCGCGGGCAAGCCCGCTCCCACAGGTTTACGCGTGGACCATCAGTGCCGGTTCTGTCCCATCCTGCAGGCGATTTCGAAGGCCTGGCGGACCGCGCCGGGGTTGGCCTTGCCTTGCCCGGCGATGTCGAAAGCGGTGCCATGGGCAGGGGTGGTGATCGGGATCGGCAGGCCGCCCTGCACGGTCACGCCACGGGAGAAACCCATCAGCTTGATCGCGATCTGGCCCTGGTCGTGATACATGGTCACCACCGCGTCGAATGCGCTGGCGTCCCCCTGCACCTTGAGGAAGATCGTGTCGCCCGGATAAGGTCCTTCGGCAGCGATGCCCAGGCTCTGCGCGGTACGTACCGCCGGGCCGATGATGTCCAGCTCTTCGCGGCCAAACGAGCCGTTGTCGCCGTTGTGCGGGTTCAGGCCGCAGACGCCGATACGCGGTTTTTTCAGGCCGCTGCGCTTGAGCGCGGTGTCGATCAGCTGGATCGCTTCCACCACGCGCTCCTGGCTGAGCATGCCCGGCACTTCGGACAGGGCCACGTGGGAGGTCACCCGGGACGTCCACAGGTTGTCGAGTACGTTGAACTCGCAGAACGGCCCGTGGAAATCCAGCAGCTCGGCAAACCAGTGCAGTTCATCGTTGTGCGCCATGCCGGCCATGTGCAGCGACGTCTTGTTCAGCGGCCCGAACAGCACCGCGTCGGTGGTGCCGGCCTCGGTCAGGCGCAGGGCCTTTTCGAGGGTGTCGAGGCTGTAGCGGCCGCCGATGACACTGGCTTCGCTGCGCGGGAATTCACCCACCGTGTCGCCGCGAAAATCAAAGAACAACGGGGTGTCGTCGGTGAACGACAGTTGCTCCAGCGACTCCACCCGACGGTAGGGAAACTCCGCACCGGCCAGGCGCATGCCGCGACGCATTTCCGCCTCGTCGGCGATCAGGATCACGTTGGCCTGACGCCGTACCTCAGGCTCGCCGAGCAAACGGGCGATCAGTTCAGGGCCAATCCCGGCGGGGTCACCCAGGACCATGGCGATGGTTGTCTTGTTCATGCTTCACTCCTCAGGAATTCAGGGCGTGCCCGGTCGATGGCACTCGGCTCGCAGCGATACACCCGCTGCGCGTTGCTGTAGAACAGTCGCTCCTGATCCGCCGGCGGCAGGTCAGCAACGATGGATTTGAAACCGCTGTAGATGTCGTCGAACGAGCCGCACAGGCTGTCCACCGGGAAGTTGCTGGCGAACATCACGCGACCGGCGCCGAACATGGCGATCACTTCGCGCACGATCCACGCGTTGTCCTTGGCGCGCCACGCCTGACCCTTGAGACCGAGGCCGGAGATTTTCACCTGCACGTTCGGCCACTCGGCCAGCCGCGCCATTGCCCGGCGCCAGCCAGCCAGGCCTTCGGCGCTGCGGTCACTGGGCAGACCGGCGTGATTGAGAATCAGCGTGGTACCGGGAAAGTCCCGGGCCAGGCGTTCGGCTTCGTGCAGGTTCCACCAGGGAGTCTGCAAATCGAAATGCAGCCCCAGCCCTTGCAGGGCCGCATAACTGCGACGCCAATGCTCGTCGCTCATCAGGCTGCGCACATGGCCCACCTGCGCCGGGCTGGTCGGCCCGCCAGGCTTGTGGCGCACGCTGCGCACACATTTGAAAGCCGCTTGCTCGGCGAGTACCGCGAGGGCGTCCGGATGATCGAGCCAGGCCTGGGCCACCACCGCATTCGGCACGCCGTAACGGGCAGCCAGTCGCTCGATGAAACGGGTTTCGCCAATCGGGTCCTGCGGGTCCCACTCGGTCTCGATGTACACCGTTTGCACGACCTTGTGCGGGCCGGCATCGGCGAAGTAGTCGTCGGGAAAATACCGCCGCTTGATCGCGCTGTAGTCGCCGTAGCGAAACGGGATGTTGGCCTCGGGCGCGAGCCACGGATGCGGATTGACCGTCGGGTCCCAGAAATGGTGATGGGCGTCGATGATCGGCCCGTCGTACAGCTTAACCATGGCGCACCTCGTCCAGACTGATGAACAGCGTGGCCAGCACGAAGATGGCCGAGCACACGGCGAAGAAGCCCAGCACCGGGGCGAAGCCACCGGCCATTTGCAGGATCACACCGACCAGGATCGGCACCGCAATCCCGCCGGTGCTGCCGGCCATGTTCATCACACCGCCAATCAGGCCGACCCGTGCCGGTGCCGCGAGCAGCGCAGGGAAGCTCCAGTAGAGGCTACCCCACATCAGGAAAAACGCGGTCATGGCCAACAGCGCCACCGCCGCAAAAGGGTCTGTCAGGGTCGGCAACATCAGGAAGGCACCGAGCGCGATCAGGCCGGAGAACGCCAGCAGCCCCTTGACCGCCACCCCACGGCGAACGCCTTTACGGATCAGGCCGTCGCACAGAAAGCCGCCGGTCAAGGAACCCAGCGCGCCACAGATGAAAATCACGAAGGTGGCCGCACCAATGCCCTTGATATCAAAGCCACGGGCCTGCGCCAGGTAGCTCGGCCCCCAGGTCAGCAGCCCGAAATACACCATCGCCCAACTGGCGCGGCCGACCAGCAAACCGCTAAGGGACCGCGCCGCAATGCCCAGGCCCTTGACCGGTACTCGCGCGGCTTCCGCAGCCGGCGTGGCACGTCCGGCGTTGATCTTCTCGAGTTCCTGCGCATTGACCTGCGGGTGACTGGCCGGGTCATCGCGCAGATAACGCCACGCCAGCCAACCCAGCAACAGGGTGGCGACACCGGCGATGCCGAAGGCCAGTCGCCAGGAGTCCAGTGTGGCAATCAGATAGGCGATGATCAGCCCGCCGAGCGCGACGCCCAACGGGCTGCCGCTGTCCATCAGCACCGCGCCGCGACTGCGTTCGCTGGGGGCCAGCCACAGGGAAATCAGCTTGCCGCCCGAGGGGAACAAAGGTGCCTCGGCAGCTCCCAGCGCGACCCTGGCGAACAGCAGCGACAACCCGCCGGTGGCAAACGCCGCGAGCACCTGGAACGTCCCCCACAGCCCGGTGGACCAACTGATCACCCGGTGCGGCCCGAATCGGTCGATCATCCACCCGCCCGGAATCTGCAACAACGCATAGGCCCAGAAGAAACTGCTGAGGATCAGCCCTTGCATGCTCGGCGACAGAGAGAATTCATGGGCGATGGTCGGCATCGCAATCGACAGTGACACCCGGTCGATCAGGTTGACCATGGTCAGCGCGAAGACAATCGCAAAGATACGCCAGCGTACGCTGCTGGCTTTGGTGGTACCCGCCCGGGCCGTGGCCGCTGCGGCGGTTTGGACATCTGCGTCTGGCAGATGCAGGGAAGCACTGGGACGAGCCATGGTGCATACCTCGATTTATTATTTTTGTAGGAGTGTCGCATTGGCCGTTTCAGGACGGCATGGATGAGCACTATCGAAGGCTCAGCGATAACCGTCTAATCAAAACTGGAAATACGGCGATAGCCTCGAGTTATGGCAGAGGCCGCTTTCACCGAGCTTTCAGCCCCCTTACCCGGCAATCCAAATGCCATGAAACCGCTCTGGGACAAGTCTTTCAATAACTGTGACAATTCATTTCCCAGCGAGCGATAACCCCAAGCTATCGGTATATGTATTGTTTTGACTAGACGCGACGGCACAGGCTTCCCACACTCGGGCCAGGCTTGCAGCTTTCGAGCACCGACAAGTCACTCATAACAACTACAAAAACGAGGCCCTTCCATGCGAAATGCATTCGTCCGTCGCACATCCCGTCTGTTGCTTGGCTGCTCGTTGATCGCGGCCGGCACCCTGCCCGCCCTCGCTCAAGCCGCGTGGCAACCGGACAAGAACGTCGAAATCGTCGTGGCCGGCGGTCCCGGTGGCGGCACCGACCAGCTCGGCCGCCTGATCCAGTCGATCATCACCACCCACAAACTGCTCGACGTCAACACCATCGTCCTCAACAAGGGTGGCGGCAACGGCGCCGAAGCCTTCCTCGACCTGAAGATGAACAAGGGCGATGCGGAAAAACTGGTGATCGGCACCAACAACATCTACCTGTTGCCGCTGGTATCCAAGCTGGGCTACCAATGGCAGGAACTGACCCCCGTCGCCGCCGTGGCCGAGGATGACTTCATTCTCTGGAGCTACAAGGGTGCGCCGTGGAAGGACGCCAAAGGCTTCTACGAAGCGGTCAAGGCCGACCCGAGCAAGTTGCGCATGGGCGGCAGCCAGTCCAAGGACGTCGACCAGACCCTCACCCTGCTGCTGAACCAGACCACCAACAGCAAACTGGTGTACATCCCGTTCAAGAGCGGCAGCGAAGCCGCGACGCAACTGGCCGGCAAACACATCGCCGCCAACGTCAACAACCCCGCCGAAAGCATCAGCCAATGGCGCGGTGACCAGGTCGAACCGCTCTGCGTGTTCAGCCAGGAACGCATGAGCTACACCGACAAGGTGGCGGGCGACAAATCCTGGGCCGACATCCCGACCTGTCACGAACAGGGCCTGGGCGTCGACCAGTATCGTTTCCCACGCACCGTGTTCATGCCCGGCGATGTCACCGCCGAGCAGCGGGCGTTTTATGTCGAACTGATGCGCAAAGTCACCGAGACGCCAGAGTTCAAGGCTTACGTGAAGCAGAACGCGCTGGTGCCGACCTTCCTCGAGGGCGAGCCTCTGACCGCCTACATCGAAAAAGACACCGCCCGCGTCACCCCGGTGTTCAAAGAAGCCGGCTGGCTGAAAAACTGAGTCAGCGACGGCCGTCCACCTGGGCACGGCCGTCACCTCTGGAGGTGCTTTCATGTCCCATTCTTCGGATTCACCGACGCTGGTCGGTACCCGCTGGGTCGAGCTCGGCCTGGCCGTCTTCACCGCGCTGATCGGCGCGGTGGTGATGGTTGGCAGTGTCGAACAAGGTATCGGCTGGGGCGATTCTGGCCCCGAGCCGGGTTATTTCCCGTTCTACATCGGCCTGATGCTGTGCGCCGCGAGCGTGGCCAACGGCGTATTGACCCTGGTGCGCTGGCACGCGCTGAGCATTTCATTCGTCAGCCGCAGTGCATTCAGGCAAGTGCTGTCGGTGTTCATCCCGATTGCCCTGTTCGTCGCGGCCATGCCGTTCACCGGCCTTTACCTGGCGTCGGCCTGTTTCATCGCCTGGTTCATGGCCCGTGACAAAGTGCGCGCCAAACCCTACGGCAAACTGCTGATCGCCAGCGTTTCCCTCGGCGCGGCACTGGCCAGTTACCTGATTTTCGCGCTGTGGTTCAAGGTCCCGCTGGATGCAGGCCCCCTGGGCGACCTGTTCAACCTGCTGGGGAGAACTTTCAAATGAGCGAATTCGATTCCCTGCTGCAAGGCATGAACCTGATCCTCACGCCAGGCCACATCGGCCTGATGGTGGTCGGCGTGCTGCTGGGCATCCTGGTCGGCGTACTGCCCGGCCTCGGCGCCCCCAATGGCGTGGCGTTGCTGCTGCCGCTGACGTTCACCATGTCGCCGGTGTCGGCGATCATCCTGCTCTCGTGCATGTATTGGGGCGCCCTGTTCGGCGGCTCGATCACCTCGATCCTGTTCAACATTCCCGGTGAACCCTCATCGGTGGCGACCACGTTCGACGGCTACCCGATGGCCCGCGAAGGTCGCGCCGCCGAAGCCTTGACCGCCGCCTTCAGCTCGGCACTGATCGGTGCACTGGCCGGGGTGCTGCTGCTGACCTTCCTGTCGACCAAGATCGCCGCGTTCGCCATGACCTTCAGCTCGCCGGAGTTCTTCGCGGTGTACCTGCTGGCGTTCTGCACGTTCATCGGCATGAGCAAGAACCCGCCGTTGAAAACCGTTGTGGCGATGATGATCGGTTTCGCCATGGCGGCCGTCGGCATGGACACCGTGTCCGGCAACCTGCGCCTGACGTTCGACCAGCCGATCCTGATGACCGGCATCAGCTTCGAAGTGGCGGTGATCGGTTTGTTCGGTATCGGCGAAATCCTCTGCACGGTCGAGGAAGGCCTGGTGTTCCGTGGCGAACATGCGCGGATCACGCCAATGGTGATCCTGCGCACCTGGGCAAAACTGCCGCGCTACTGGTGGACGATCGTACGCAGCACGCTGGTCGGATGCTGGATGGGCATCACCCCAGGCGGGCCGACGGCGGCCTCGTTCATGAGCTACAGCCTGGCGCGACGCTTCTCGAAGAATCGCGAGAAATTCGGCAAGGGCGAACTCGAAGGCGTGATCGCACCGGAAACCGCCGACCACGCAGCGGGCACCAGCGCGCTGCTGCCGATGCTGACCCTGGGCATTCCGGGCTCAGCCACTGCAGCGGTGATGCTCGGCGGCCTGATGATCTGGGGTCTGCATCCCGGGCCGACGCTGTTCGTCGAGCAGCATGATTTTGTCTGGGGCCTGATTGCGAGCATGTACCTGGGCAACGTGGTGAGCCTGATCGTGGTGCTGGCCACCGTGCCGCTGTTCGCCTCGATCCTGCGCATTCCGTTCTCGGTCATCGCGCCGATCATCATCATGGTCTGCGCCATTGGTGCCTACTCGGTGCACAACTCGTTCTTCGACGTGGTACTGATGCTGGGCTTCGGCGCACTGGGGTACCTGTTCAAGAAACTCGGTTACCCGATCGCGCCGCTGGTATTGGCCGCCGTACTGGGTGACAAGGCCGAAGATGCGTTCCGCCAGTCGATGCTGTTTTCCGACGGCCAGATCGGCATCTTCTGGTCCAATCCGCTGGTGGGCAGCCTGACCACGGCCGCCCTGCTGATGCTGTTCTGGCCCTTGATTTCCAAGGCGCTGGGCAGCGTGATCGGCCTGCGCAAATCCGCAGCGGCCAAGACCAAACCGGTGCAGTGACACCGTAATGCTGGCAACGCCTGGCATTTGTTGTCAGGCTTGCCGCAGTCTTTTCTGCGAGCGTGGCCCATGACCCGAATTCCTGATGCCAATGTGATCCACAGCCGACTGCGTCTGCGCCAATTGCGGCTGATGCTGGCGTTGCAGGAATTCGGCTCGCTGCGCCGCGCCGCCGACCACATCGGCATGACCCAGCCGGCAGCGACCAAGATGCTGCACGAGGCCGAGGACCTGCTCGGCGTCGAACTGTTCGAGCGCCTGCCCCGGGGCATGCGTTCAACCCCGTTCGGCGAAACCGTGATCTATTACGCGCGCATGGTGTTCGCCGAACTCAGCGGCATGCGTGAAGAGCTGGTCGCGCTCGAGTCCGGCAACCTGGGTCGGGTCGCCGTCGGCGCCATTCCCGCGCTGGCCTCGGGGTTGTTGACCCGCACCATCGCCACGTTGAAACAGAGCCATCCACGCCTGTCGATGAGCATTCAGGTCGACACCAGCGACGTGTTGGTCCAGGCCCTGCTGCAGGACCAGCTCGACATCGTCCTGGGACGGATTCCAGTGGGTGCACGGGCCGAAGAACTGCTGTTCGACAGCCTCGGTGAAGAGGCGCTGTGCGTGATCGCCAGCGCGCAGAACCCGTTGGCGAACGAAAAGCACCTGAGCTGGGCCGAACTGCAGAACATGACCTGGGTGCTGCAACAGCAGCCCAGCCCTATGCGCGCAATCATCAATCAGGTGTTTCACAACGCACGGGTCGACATCCCCAGCAGCATCGTCGAAACCACCTCGATCATGACCCTGCTGTCGTTGATCCAGCAAACCGACATGCTCGGCGTCACGCCGGTCTCGGTGGTCGAGGACTACCCCGGCCGTGACCTGCTGGCAGTGCTGCCGATCAAGTTCGAAGCACGGCTCCCCCCCTACGGGTTGATCACCCGCCGTCACCGCATTCAATCGTCGGCCATGCAGGCGTTCATGAATTCGGTGCGGGCCGAGCATGCGTTGAGCAAGTGAGCCTGCCGGGGACTTGCAATAAGTTGGACAAAGGGCCAGTAACGACAGCTGAGTAACCGGCACCTACTCTGGGGACGCAAGAAAGCTACTGCCAAAGAAATCTCATCCGCGCTTGTGAGAAAGCGGACGGCTCTAGCGTCCACGAGCAACCAGCGACGCCTGCTGCAACTACTGGTAACCGGCATCGAAGGCGAAGAACCTGACGTGCTTGCCGGACGCCGATGACGCCAGTTGAAAAAAACCGCTCCCAAGGGAGCGGTTTTACGTTCGACCGGCGCAATCACCCAAACAACCAATACCCCAACAACGTCAGCACCACCACTGCCAGCACAGGCCTCAGCACTCGATAGGCTTTGGGGTTGCGGCGCTTCCACTGCTTGACCACGCCGCTGGTCTTGTCGCTGAAACGCTTGCTCCAGGCATAGGCCTGGTTGATGCCGCCAACCCGCTCGTCATCCAGGTTCTGCGGCGCGGTGGCGCGCCCGAGCAAAGCACTGACTCGACGGTTGAGGGTGGTCATCAGGCGATTGCTCAGCGGCCGTTCGATGTCACAGAACAGGATCACCCGGGTTTTCTCGGTTTCGTTCTTGACCCAGTGCACATAGGTTTCATCGAACATCACGTCATCGCCATCGCGCCAGGCATACACCTGACCGTCGACAAAAATGCGACAGTCGTCGGAGTTCGGCGTCGACAGCCCCAGGTGATAACGCAGGGAACCGGCAAAGGGATCGCGATGCGGGTTCAGATGGCTGCCACCGGGCAACAACGCGAACATCGCCCCTTTGACGTTGGGAATGCTGCTGACCAACGCCACGGTTTTCGGGCACAGCGCTTCGGCGGATGGCAGGGGTTTGTCGTACCACTTGAGGTAAAAACGCTTCCAGCCTTTCTTGAAGAACGAGCCGAAGCCGGCGTCATTGTCCTTCTCGGCGGCACGAATGTAGCCTTCGTCGAACAGGTGCATCGCTTCGTCGCGAATGACCTCCCAGTTTTCCTTGAGCACATCCAGTTCCGGGAACTTGCTGCGGTCCAGGTAAGGCCGGGAAGGCACGCTGGAAAACAGGTACATCAAGGCGTTGTAAGGCGCAAACAGCGCGGAGTGGTTGACGAACTGGCGCAAGACCGGCAAACGCGCCTTGCCGCGCAAATGCACATACAGCGTGCTGCCCAGGAACAGCAGCAACAGCGCCGCCTTCACGGCAAAGGAAACAGTCATCCACAACTCCTTGAATATAAACATTCATGCACAGCGCCATACACCCGACGCGGCAGCCCGCCATGATAAGCACTCGGGGCCAGGGGGAAAACCCGCCCGACCCGACATTCAGTGTTGGGGATTGTGCAACAAAGCCCTTGTTAACATAAGCCTGCTGAACGGGGGCTGACGTCAATCAGCCCCTCGACCGGACATGCGGCACTTATGCCTGGTTCTCCTGCTCGGTGAACAGATCACTGAACAGCATGCTCGAGAGGTAGCGTTCGCCGGAGTCAGGCAGAATCACCACGATGGTCTTGCCCTGCATTTCCGGGGTTTCCGCCAGGCGTGCGGCCACGGCCATGGCGGCGCCGCAGGAAATCCCGCACAGAATCCCCTCTTCCTGCATCAGGCGCAGGGCCATGGCCTTGGACTCGTCGTCGGTGACCCGTTCGACCCGGTCGACCATCGACAAGTCCAGGTTCTTCGGCAGGAAACCAGCGCCAATGCCCTGGATCTTGTGTGGGCTGGGCTTGATCTCTTCGCCCGCCAACGCCTGGGTAATCACTGGCGAAACCACCGGCTCGACCGCCACCGACAGAATCGGCTTACCCTGGGTGTTCTTGATGTAACGCGAGACCCCGGTAATGGTTCCGCCGGTGCCGACGCCCGCCACCAACACATCGACCGCGCCGTCGGTGTCGTTCCAGATCTCCGGCCCTGTGGTTTTCTCATGAATGGCCGGGTTCGCCGGATTTTCGAACTGGCCCGGCATGAAGTGCCGGGACGGGTCGCTGGCGACGATTTCGGCGGCCTTTTCGATCGCACCCTTCATGCTCTTGGCCGGTTCGGTCAGCACCAGCTCGGCGCCCAGCGCCTTGAGTACCTTGCGACGCTCGATGCTCATGGACGCCGGCATGGTCAGGGTCAGCTTGTAGCCTCGTGCAGCGGCGACGAACGCCAGGCCAATGCCGGTGTTGCCGGAAGTGGGCTCGACAATGGTCATGCCAGGCTTGAGTTTGCCGGTGCTTTCGGCGTCCCAGATCATGCTGGCGCCAATCCGGCATTTGACCGAGTAACCGGGGTTGCGGCCTTCGATCTTGGCCAGGATGGTCACACCGCGAGGCGCGATGCGGTTGATCTGCACCAGCGGCGTGTTGCCGATGGAGTGAGCGTTGTCAGCAAAAATACGACTCATGACCGGGTCCTTGATGGAGCGTTGAATTAGCCCATCACGGTAAGCCTGTTGCCGGTGCTCGTCCAGTCGGGTCGAACGTCAGCGAGCCGGCACAGTCAATGCAGTACAACGCTGGAGATTTTGCCACCATGAAACGTCGATACAGCTGGCCCCTGTGGATATTTGTCGGCCTCGTTGCCGTGTTGATTGTGCTGCACGTCGCCCTGCCCTATATGGTGCGCGACTACCTGAACGAAAAACTCGCCAACATGGGTGATTACCGTGGCCAGGTGACGGATGTCGACCTCGCCCTGTGGCGGGGCGCCTACAAGATCAACGGACTTGAAATCGTCAAGGTCGACGGCAAGGTCCCCGTGCCGTTCGTCAAGGCGCCGCTGATTGATTTGTCGGTGAGCTGGCCTTCGCTCATCCGCGATCATGCGGTCGTGGCTCAGGTCGAGTTTTTCAATCCCGAGGTGAATTTTGTCGATGGCGGCGCCAACAAGCAGAACTCGCAAACCGGTGAAGGCACCGACTGGCGGGAGCAACTGGGCAAGCTGTTGCCGATCACCCTGGACGAAGTACGCATCAACGACGGCAAGATCAGCTTTCGCAACTTCAATTCCAAACCGCCCGTGAACATGAACGCCACCCAGGTCAACGCCAGCATCTACAACCTGACCAACGTCGTCGACAAGCAAGGCAAGCGCGACGCCCGCTTCGATGGCAAAGCCCTGCTGCTGGGCCACGCGCCGCTTGAAACCACCGCGACCTTCGATCCACTGAGCAATTTTGAAGACTTCGAATTCCGCCTGCGCGCCAGGGACATCGAGCTTAAACGCATGAATGATTTCGCCTCGGCCTACGGCAAGTTCGATTTCAATGCCGGCCACGGCGACGTGGTGATCGAAGCCAAAGCGAAAGACGCCCAATTGACCGGCTACATCAAACCCCTGTTGAAAGACGTCGATGTCTTCAACTGGCAGCAGGACGTCGAGAACAAGGACAAGGGGCTGTTCCGCTCCATTTGGGAGGCCGTTGTCGGCGCGTCCGAAACCGTGCTGAAAAACCAGGGCAAGAATCAGTTTGCAACGCGCGTGGAATTGAGTGGCAACGTGCATCGGCAAGATATCAGCGCGTTCCAGGCGTTTTTGCAGATTCTACGGAACGGATTCGTCCAGGCGTTCAATGCCCGCTATGAACGGCCGAAGCCGGAGGCAGGTTAACCGCCTCTGCCACCGAGACTGAGTCAAGTTGTGACGCTCCATTCAGAGACTGAATAAGCCGTCTGCGTTCACAGTCGCCCGGCCTGCGCGTTATAGTCGAACCCTTGTCTATTGCGACCCGCCCTGCCCTGTCAGGCCGGCTTTACCGTTCGAGGATTCGCAGATGAAATTCGAAGGCACCCAGGCCTACGTCGCCACCGATGACCTGAAGCTGGCGGTCAACGCCGCCATCACCCTGGAGCGTCCGCTGCTGGTCAAGGGCGAGCCGGGCACGGGCAAGACCATGCTGGCCGAGCAACTGGCGGAGTCCTTCGGCGCCCGGCTGATCACCTGGCACATCAAGTCCACCACCAAGGCGCACCAGGGTCTCTACGAATACGATGCCGTGAGCCGGCTGCGCGACTCGCAACTGGGCAATGAAAAGGTCCACGACGTCCGTAACTACCTGAAAAAGGGGAAGCTCTGGGAAGCGTTCGAGTCCGAGGAGCGGGTGATCCTGCTGATCGATGAAATCGACAAGGCCGACATCGAGTTCCCGAACGACCTGCTGCAGGAACTCGACAAGATGGAGTTCTACGTCTACGAGATCGACGAGACCATCAAGGCCAAGCAGCGGCCGATCATCATCATTACCTCCAACAACGAAAAGGAGCTGCCGGACGCCTTCCTGCGCCGCTGTTTCTTCCACTACATTGCCTTCCCGGATCGCACCACCCTGCAAAAGATCGTCGACGTGCACTACCCGGACATCAAGAAGGACCTGGTCAGCGAAGCGCTGGACGTGTTCTTCGATGTGCGCAAGGTGCCAGGGCTGAAGAAAAAGCCGTCGACCTCCGAACTGGTGGACTGGCTGAAGCTGCTGATGGCCGACAACATCGGCGAAGCGGTGCTGCGCGAACGCGATCCGACCAAGGCGATTCCGCCGCTGGCCGGGGCCCTGGTGAAAAACGAACAGGACGTGCAATTGCTCGAACGCCTGGCGTTCATGAGCCGTCGCGGCACTCGCTAAGCACGGGTCAAAGGGGGCTGATGCCATGCTGCTCAACCTGTTCAACGAAATGCGCGCCGCCAAGGTACCGGTCTCGGTCCGTGAGCTGCTGGACCTGATCAACGCGCTGAAACAACGCGTGACCTTCGCCGACATGGACGAGTTCTATTACCTGTCCCGGGCGATCCTGGTGAAGGACGAACGGCATTTCGACAAGTTCGACCGAGCCTTCGGCGCCTACTTCAACGGCCTGGAAAAGCTCGACGACCACCTCCAGGCGCTGATTCCTGAAGACTGGCTGCGCAAGGAATTCGAGCGCTCGCTGACCGACGAGGAGCGGGCGGCAATCCAGTCCCTGGGCGGGCTGGACAAGCTGATCGAAGAGTTCAAGAAACGCCTGGAAGAACAGAAGGAACGCCACGCCGGCGGCAACAAATGGATCGGCACCGGCGGCACCAGCCCCTTCGGTTCCGGTGGTTTCAACCCCGAAGGCATTCGTGTCGGCGATGCCGGCAAACGCCAGGGCAAGGCGGTCAAGGTCTGGGACCAGCGCGAGTACAAGAACCTCGACGACTCGGTGGAACTGGGCACGCGCAACATCAAGGTGGCCCTGCGCCGCTTGCGCAAATTCGCCCGCCAGGGCGCGGCCGAAGAACTGGACATCGATGGCACCATCGACCACACCGCCAAGGACGCCGGCCTGCTGAACATTCAAATGCGCCCGGAACGGCGCAACACGGTGAAGCTGTTGCTGCTGTTCGACATCGGCGGCTCGATGGATGCGCACGTGAAAACCTGCGAGGAGTTGTTTTCGGCCTGCAAGACCGAGTTCAAGCACCTGGAGTATTTCTACTTCCACAACTTCATCTATGAGTCGGTGTGGAAAAACAACATGCGCCGCACCTCCGAGCGCACCTCCACCCTGGATCTGCTGCACAAGTACGGCGCCGACTACAAAGTGATCTTCATCGGCGACGCCGCCATGGCCCCCTACGAAATCACCCAGCCCGGCGGCAGTGTCGAACACTGGAACGAAGAAGCCGGCTACGTGTGGATGCAGCGGTTCATGGAGAAATACAAGAAGCTCATCTGGATCAATCCGTATCCGAAGGACACGTGGGGCTATACCTCATCGACCAATATCGTGCGCGATTTGATCGAGGACCAGATGTACCCGCTGACGTTGCGCGGGCTTGAGGAAGGGATGCGGTTTCTGTCCAAGTAGAAAGGCCAGCGGCTGATTGATCGTTCCCGAGCCCGGAAACGATCAACCCAGTCACTGCAGCCCGCGAACGTCCCGGTCCTCGATCGGTCGGCTCTGGCGCAGGCGTCGGCCACCCAGCACCACCCAGTCGATCAGCCGGAACAGGCACTCGATGCCAAACGACAGCAGCAACGCGCCGCTCATGCCCCAGATCATCGCTTCCGGCGTCAGCAGGATCTGGTAGCTGTAGCCGTTCCAGGTTTCCTTGCGGATATCCGGTTCGGCGGCCAGGACCACCTGCAGGAAGCGGATGTACCACGGCCCCTGCATGGCCTGGAACTGTTTATCCAGGGCCAGCTGTCGGGTCAGCAGGTTGCTCAGGCTGTCGGCGTCGCTGCGAAAGATCGGGTCTTCGCTGGCGCGGTAATGGGCGACCAGCGCCTGCATGTCGCCCTTGAAGAACTGATTGGCGGTGCCCTGGAAACCACTCAGGCTGGTCTGCGCCTCGATCAGATGGGCTTCGACGCGCTTGGCATAGTCGTTGATGAACCCCGGCACCTGGACGCCAATCAACAATCCCGCCGCGAACAGCACCAGCCGTAGATAACTGAGCAACATGAGAGCGTCCTTTAGTCGGTCTTGCCCTGGCGGACGCATTCACCGCGTCGCCACAGGCTCCATTGGCCCGGCTCGTAGCGGGTCCAGGTTTCGTTTTCGGTCAGGGGTTCGGTGGCGATCACCGTCACCACGTCGTTGGGTGTGGTCTCGGCCTGAAAATCGACGATCACGTCGACATCCTTCAGGCGCGCCGGGCCAAACGGCGCGCGACGGGTAATCTGCGCCAGCTTGGTCGAGCAGTAGCAGAACAGCCAGTCACTATCGCTGAGCAGACAGTTGAACACGCCTTTACCGCGGTATTCGGCGCAGGCAGCGACCAGGTCGGGCAACAGCGCCTCGATCTCGACCGGTTCGGGGAACGCGGCGCGCACCCGGTTGAGCAGATCGCAGAACGCCGCTTCGCTGTCGGTATCGCCGACGGGGCGGTAGAAACTCTTGATCGGCTGAAAATCCGCCAACTGGCCGTTGTGCGCAAAACACCAGTTGCGCCCCCACAGTTCGCGCACGAACGGATGGGTGTTGGACAGGCAGACCTTGCCCACATTGGCCTGGCGGATG
The DNA here is from genome assembly GCF_041354075.1 of Pseudomonas fluorescens. Taxonomy (GTDB): domain Bacteria; phylum Pseudomonadota; class Gammaproteobacteria; order Pseudomonadales; family Pseudomonadaceae; genus Aquipseudomonas; species Aquipseudomonas fluorescens_CE. Next base: position 349,779 of record NZ_JARZGC010000004.1, read on the forward strand.
TGCCCGATCACCACTTCGCTCTTGATCGGATAACGCTGCACCAGGTTGGCGACTTCCGACTCGCTGCTCGCCGCAGGATCCTGAAACAGGCGCAGGCCACGGCCCTCGTAGAACGCAATGCCCCAACCGTCACGGTGCGGACCGGTGCGGCCACCGCGCTGCATCAAGCCGGTGAAGCTGAACACGATATCGGTCGGGACATTGGCGCTCATGCCCAATAACTCACACATGCTCGGACTCTCTGTAAGGCAGGGGCACGGTTACAAACGCGGCTCGACCCGCATGCGCTGCGGGTTGCTCGGGACCGGCGGACGACCGTAGCGGTCATCACCAGCGCCACCGAAGGGCTGGTCGTCCTCGGGTTCGTCGGCGCGGACCGCCGCCTTGGCCGCTTCCGCCCTTTCCCGGCGGGCGCGGGAGGCGCGCTCGATCGGGAAACGGATCGCCACGAACACCAGGTAAACGCCAAAGGCAATCATGCCGTACATGAACAGGTCGGAAATGGCCCGCCAGGCGTTGTTGCCGACCTTGAACGCCAGGTCCAGTGCGGTAATGGCGATGGCCGGGGCGACCTTCTCTTTCACCGGATCGATGATCGTCGGGCTGAACAGCAACACCGCAACCAGCAGCCGCAACGGCTCGCGCAGCCAGCGCCACATCCAGCGGGTAATGCGCATCCATACCAACAGGCAGCCCAAAGCGGCAAAGGCGTAAAGGCCCCAGGCGATCAGATAGTCGTTCTCGGTCATGGTGTCCATGGCAAGGCAGGCAAATAGACGCTTATAGTAACGACTTTTCGCACGTCAGGCTTGTCCCAATACCTGACAGCTACGCCTCACCTGTGGGAGCGGGCTTGCTCGCGAAGGCGTCCTGTCAGCCAACATCGCTCTGGGACAGCGCTTTCGCGAGCAAGCCCGCTCCCACCGGCTGCAAATCCCTCATTCGTACATTGTCCGAGAGCCCTTCATGCCCCAATCCGCCAACGTCACCAGCGCCCCGATTGCCCACAAGGCGCCAGGCACTGACCCGTATGCCTGGCTGCAGGAACGCGACACCGACGCGGTACTCGACTACCTGAAAGCGGAAAACAGCTATCAGGAAGCGCAAACCGCCGATCAGGCCGGGCTGCGCGAAACCCTGTTCGAAGAGATCAAGGGCCGCATCCTCGAAACCGACCTGTCGCTGCCTTCGCCGTGGGGCCCCTATCTGTATTACACGCGCACCACGGCCGGCGACGAATACGCCCGACACTACCGCTGCCCGCGCCCGGACGACGACAGCCTGCAACTCGACGAAACCCGGGAACAGCTGCTGCTGGACCCGAACGAACTGGCCAACGGCGGCTTCTTTTCCCTGGGTGCGTTCAGCATCAGCCCCGACCACCAGCGCCTGGCCTACAGTGTCGACGCCACGGGCGATGAGATTTACACCCTGTTCATCAAGGAATTGTCCGACGGCCGTGTCAGCGAACTGGCGTTCGAGAACTGCGACGGCAGCATGACCTGGGCCAACGACAGCCTGACGCTGTTTTTTGCCGAACTGGACGACACCCATCGCCCGCACAAGCTGTTGCGCTACCGCCTGGACGGCACGGCAGCCGAAGAAGTGTTCCATGAGCCCGACGGCCGGTTCTTCCTGCATTGCTACCGCTCCAGCTCCGAGCTGCAATTGCTGCTGGCCCTGGGCAGCAAGACCACCAGCGAAATCTGGGTGCTCGACGCTTCCCAGCCACAACAGGCCTTCGCCTGCATCGCCCCCCGGGTTGAAGACCATGAGTACGATGTCGACCACGGCGCACTCGACGGCCAGTGGACCTGGTTCATCCGCACCAACCGCGACGGCATCAACTTCGCCCTCTACACCGCCGTCGACACCGGCACAGCGCCTGGCGAAGCGGACTGGCGCAACCTGATCCCGCATCGCGACAGTACGATGATCGATGGCATGAGCCTCAATGCCGGGGCCATGACCCTGAGCCTGCGCGAAGGCGGCCTGCCGATCATCGAAGTGCACCCGCAGGATCTACCCAGCTATCGCGTGCAATTGCCGGATGCCGCCTACAGCCTGCACGTGCAGAACAGCCTGGAATTCGTCAGCGAGCAGATTCGCCTGCGCTATGAAGCGCTGAATCGGCCGGCGCAGATCCGCCAGCTGGAGCTGGTCAGCGGCGAGCAGAAAGTGTTGAAACAAACCCCGGTACTCGGCCCGTTCGACGCCGATGCCTACGTCAGCCAGCGGCTTTGGGCGACCGCGCCGGACGGTACGCAAGTGCCGATCAGCCTGGTGGTCAAGCGCGAAGCGCTGGGCCAACCCACACCGCTGTACCTGTACGGCTACGGCGCCTACGGCCAGAGCCTCGACCCGTGGTTCTCCCACGCCCGCCTGAGCCTGCTGGATCGCGGCGTGGCCTTTGCCATCGCCCATGTGCGCGGTGGCGGCGAACTGGGTGAAGCCTGGTACCGCGCCGGCAAGCAGGAACACAAGCACAACACTTTCAGCGACTTCATCGCCTGTACCGAGCACCTGATTGCCAACGGTTACACCACTTCGCCGCAACTGGCGATCAGCGGTGGCAGTGCCGGCGGTTTGCTCATCGGTGCCGTGCTCAACATGCGCCCGGAACTGTTCGGCGCAGCGATTGCCGAGGTGCCGTTCGTCGATGTACTGAACACCATGCTCGACCCTGACCTGCCGCTGACCGTTACCGAATACGACGAGTGGGGCAACCCTGAGGAGCCGGACGTCTACGAGCGGATCAAGGCCTACGCGCCGTACGAAAACGTCAGTGCGCAAGCCTATCCGGCGACGCTGGTGATCGCGGGCTATAACGACAGTCGCGTACAGTACTGGGAAGCGGCCAAGTGGGTGGCCAGGCTGCGCGCCAGCAAAACCGATGACAATCCGTTGCTGCTCAAGACCGAACTGGGCGCTGGCCACGGTGGAATGAGCGGTCGTTATCAGGGATTACGTGACGTAGCGCTCGAATACGCATTCGTTTTCAAGGTTTTGGGCATCGCCTGAGGAACTTGGCCTCGCGGCCCGGTCTTAAGGCCATAGCGCTCCCACAAAAAGCTGATCAAGACAGACACAACAAAAAAGACCGCACGACATGTCAGAACCGACCTTACTGAACAACGAAATTCGCGACTGGCTGATGGATTGTGGCCTGTTCGCTCAATTACAGCCCGCCGACTTCGCCGCAGCGTCCGGCTATTTCAGCATCAGCACGGTGGCCGAGGGCGAAGAGATTTTCCACGAAGGTGATGCCGGCAGCTTCATGTGCATCATCCACACCGGCCAGGTGGCGGTGCAGAAAACCAACAGCGACGGGCAGCGGGTGACCATGGCCACCCTGCGCAGCGGCCGGGCTTTCGGCGAAATGGCCGTGCTCGACGGCGAGCGCCGCTCGGCCAGTTGCGTGGCCGCGAGCCATTGCCAATTGCTCAATCTGGGCAAGGACTCATTGGAAAAAATGCTCAACGACGCGCCGAAGATCGCCGCCAAGATCATTCGTGCCCTGGCGGTGTCCCTGTCCAAGCGCTTGCGCATGGCCGACGGGCAACTGCTCTCGCAACAGGTCTAGCCACCCGGCGACTTGCTCTTCGGGGTGGTCGGTTCAAGACCTGGCAAGGGCTGATCCCTGGGCGGCGGGCTGGGGACGTCGATCGGTGGCAACAACGGTGGCCCGCCACTGCCCGGGCCAGCCTTGGGCACGCTGTTGGGGGTGATCTGCGGGTAAGGTGTCGGCGTCGCGGTACCGGGCGAACCGGGCAGCGGCGCCGGGCTGGTCGGGATGGTTTGCAGCTCCTGGGCCGACGCTGCAGTTATCGAGAGCGCGGCCAGGGCAATGACCGTTAGAATGGTGCGCTTCATCAGGGCTCCGTTGACAGGTTGTCTGCTTGCAGGCTACTCCCAACGGCGCTTCTTCGCCTCCCCAATGCCAATCTTCTCAAGAGATCTCCATGAAACGTTTCGTCCTGCTCGACACCGCCCCCATCCCCGGCAACGGCGGCGCCTTGTGCCTGTTCGAATACGGCGAAGATTTCGTGATCAAGATCCAGGGCGGCGACGGCGGCCAACTGATGAACACGCGCATGCACGGTTCGGAAGATGCACTGGCCGAAATTCCCTGCCGCAAGGTCGCAGGGCGGCCGAATTCGCGGGTGCTGATCGGTGGCCTGGGCATGGGGTTCACCCTCGCGTCGGCCCTGAAGCATCTGGGCAAGCGCGCCGAGGTGGTGGTCGCCGAACTGGTGCCCGGCGTGGTCGAGTGGAATCACGGGGCGCTGGGCGAAAAGGCCGGCAACCCGTTGCAGGATCCCCGCACAGTGATCCGCATGGAGGACGTCGCCAAGGTCCTGCAAGCCGAGCCGCAAGGGTTCGACGCGATCATGCTCGATGTCGATAACGGCCCCGAAGGCCTGACCCAGCGCGCCAACAGCTGGCTCTACTCGGCGGGGGGCCTGAGCGCCTGCGCCAAGGCCCTGCGGCCAAAAGGCGTGCTGGCCGTCTGGTCGGCCAGCGCCGACCGGCAGTTTTCCGACAAACTGAAGAAGGCCGGATTCAAGGCCGAAGAAGTGCAAGTCTTCGCCCACGGCAACAAAGGCACCCGCCACACCATCTGGATTGCCGAGAAGCTCAAGGGCTGAGCTAAACTGCCCCCATAACCGTCATCAGTCTTTTACAGAGGTGAACCCATGAGTTCGTCCACCCCCACCAACACCTCGAAGCTGGACCGCATCCTCGCCGACAACCAGCGCGACAAGGAAATGGGCTATCGCGACAAGGCCCTGAAGATGTACCCGCATGTGTGCGGCCGCTGCGCCCGCGAGTTTTCCGGCAAGCGCCTGAGCGAACTGACCGTGCACCACCGCGATCACAACCACGACAATAACCCGCAGGACGGCTCGAACTGGGAGCTGTTGTGCCTGTACTGCCACGACAACGAACACTCGCGCTACACCGACCAGCAGTATTTCGGCGAAGGCTCGCTGAGCACGCCGAAGATCGCCAAGGCCACGCACAACCCCTTTGCGGCGCTGGCCGGGTTGATGAAGAAGGAAGACTGAGGCTGTTTTTTTGGGGCCGTTATTGGCCCCATCGCGAGCAGGCTCGCTCCTACACTGGATCCGTTAAACCCATGCCCCCCTGTGGGAGCGAGCCTGCTCGCGATGACGCCGGCACAGACAGCAAAAAAACATCAGGCCCGCCGCCCTGCCCCATTCCCCGTATAATCGCCGTTTTTTCCCGAAGGCACCCCGCTCGTGGCAGACAAACGGTACAGCTGCATTGGTTTGTATAACCCCAAATCACCGGAAAACGTCGGCTCGGTCATGCGCGCCGCCGGCTGCTATGGCGTGGCGTCCGTGTTCTACACCGGCAAGCGTTATGAACGCGCCGCCGATTTCGTCACCGACACCAAGCGCGTGCACTACGACATCCCGCTGATCGGCATCGACGACCTGAAAAAGATCTTGCCGCTGGGCTGCGTCCCGGTCGCCGTGGAGCTGGTCGAAGGTGCCCGCTCGTTGCCCGAATACACTCACCCGGACCGCGCGCTGTACATCTTCGGGCCGGAAGACGGTTCGCTGGATAAAGAGATTCGCGACTGGTGCGAAGACGTGGTCTACATCCCGACCACCGGCTGCATGAACCTCGCCGCCACCGTCAACGTTGTGCTCTACGACCGCATGGCCAAGGGCCTGAACACCCGCTCCGGGCCGAAATTTCGCTGAACCGCCCACATTCGATGGAACAAGCCGCCTGCCTCGGCAGTCAGCTTAAATATCCATCGAAGCAGTCATTTGCGCCAGGAGACAGATCATGAGCCAACTCAAACGCGTGGAGCGTATCGAAACCACTCCGTTCCAGAGCCCTTCCGAGCAGAATGTCCACGGCTGGGAACGCCTCGGCTCTCTGGCGGGCGGCGTGGTGATGGTCGGCAAGGGCCTGCGTCGCGGCGGTATTTTCGGTCTGATCCAGGTGGCCATCGGCGGCGTGGCGTTGGCCCGGGGCATCACCGGCCACAGTTCGGCCAAAAGCCTGCTGGAGAAAAGCCGCCAGGACATGAACAACGTGCGAGCGAAGATCGAACGTGCGGGAGAAGAGTTGGTACGCATGAAGGCGAATGCCGAGGCGGCGACCAGCACGGCGACCGTGACCGGCAATGATTCGTTGAAGTCGCCTAAAGCCGGGGTTTGATTGTAAATTATCTCTGCGGCTGATGACGCCATCGCGGGCAAGCCCGCTCCCACAAGGGTTATTCATACTCTGTGTGAGAGCGAGCCTGCTCGCGATAGCGGTGTTACTGAAGCAACTCGGTATCGAGCACCCTGGATGACTCGCCGATCACGCTCTCGGCGAGTTGCACGAACTCCTTGGTGTCCACCCGTTCCAGCCGCATCGCCCCACGCATCACATCATCGAGCGAGCGCTTGTTGCGTGTTTTCAGGCGAATCTCGCGATCCAGTTCCTGCAGCAACAACACCGCCTTGGCCACCTGCGCCGGGCTGGCCTGGGCGCCACGCAAAGTGGTGACTTTCTGACTGACCTTCACCATCTTGCGATGCAGGTTTTCATAACGTTCATCACTCATCCCACCCGCGCGCCGCACCAACTCGACCGCGTAGTACTCCGCCAACCCTTCGCTGATCCAGTCGCTGCGCTGCGCATCGTTGACACGCCCCAACAGTTGGGCCAATTCGCGGACCAGCGCGCTGCTGCCACTTTCACTCACCAGCGGCAGACGCGTATTGAGGTAGATCGATTCGCGGGCGGCGAGGCTGCCACGCCACATCGGGTCATTGGCGCCGACGATCAACAGTTTGCCGGGATGCCGCGGGAACACCGCCTGCACCTGCGGCCAGACAAACGTCAGCAGGGTCAGCACGTCCATGCGGTGCATGCCCTGCCCCCTCGGCGACGCGACGGTCACCTCGGTTTCCCCCAGTCGTGTGCGACGGCTGCCGAGGTGACCGGCGAGCATCCAGCCCGTGGGCCGGTCGAACAGGCGCGAGACATTGTCGATGCGGAATTTGTTCTTGCCGATGCGCGGCCAGGCGGTTTCGACGCTGTTCCAGCCCTCGGGCAATTCGAACTCCAGGCGTGCCACCAACTCGATGCCGTCCTGCTGATCGAGCCGGGCGGCCGGTACCAGATCGTCGCCGCGCATCAACGCCCAGGCCGGCGTCATGCGCGTTTCGAAGCTGCCATTCTTGCGGTTGTGACTGACGCGAACGCGATAGGTCAGGCTGGCTTTGTCAGCCGCCGGGCGCCAGATGCCACGCGTGGTTTTGCCGGGGGTGAGCTGCCAATTGCCGTCGGCCTTGAAGTCGCTGTAGCGATTGCCGTCACCGAGGTCGAAATCCAGGCTGCGCACCGCCGAACCCTGGGCCAGGGTCAGGCGCACTTCAGCCTGACCGCTTTGCGGCAGCAGGCGCACCTGATAATCCAGATCGACCTTCTTCGCCGCCCACACCGACGAACTCAGGGCCACCAGCCCGATGGCCAGCGCCAGGCGCAATCCCACAGCCATACACGCTCCTTGTCGAAATCAACCTGCGCGGAAAATCAGATGATCTTCCCAATCCTCTTCGGCCACGCTGCCTTCGGCGAGCATGCGCCCGGACTGGGAAATGCGTTCATGGTGCACGGCGTCACGATCACCGCAAACCAGATGATGCCAAAGTGGCAAATCCTTGCCCTCACTGACCAGGCGATAACCGCAGGTCGGTGGCAGCCACTTGAATTCATCGGCCTTGCCGGGCGTGAGTTGAATGCAGTCCGGCACAAATTCGCGACGGTTGGGGTAATCGCTGCACTGGCAGGTCTTCAGGTCCAGCAGCTTGCAGGCGATGCGCGTGTAATAAACGCTGTTGTCGTCTTCATCCTCGAGCTTTTGCAGGCAGCACAATCCACAACCGTCACACAACGATTCCCACTCCTCCTGATCGAGTTGATCGAGGGTTTTGCGTATCCAGAACGGTTCGACTTTGGCGGCCATGGCTCAAGCATCAACATCAGGTGGTGAAAAGGCCGCCAGTCTAGTGCCCGACGCCCCGCCGGCCAAGCATTGGCGACTGCCGGTAGAACGGGACTTGTCAGTTAATGCGTCGCCCAGTAGCTTTGCCAGTCGCAAGGAGCCAGGAACTGCGTGCCATTAACGCTCGACCGCGTTGCATTCAGATGAACGACCAGGCTCACGAAAAACCCATCGCCCAGCCTACCTGTGCCCGCCGGTTTTACATCGACTCTTTGACTGCAAGGAATCTCCGCATGAGTGCCAATCCACGCGTTGCCGATTATGCCATCCACCCGCAATTCACCGATCGCTGGTCGCCCCGCGCCTTCACTGGCGAAGCCATTCCCGAAGAAACTCTGTTGAGCTTCTTCGAAGCCGCACGCTGGGCGCCATCGGCCTACAACTCGCAACCCTGGCGCTTCCTGTACGCCCGTCGCGACACGCCTAACTGGGAGCGTTACCTGGGGCTGCTCAACGAGTTCAACCGCAGTTGGGCGCAACACGCGTCGGCGCTGGTGATCGTGATATCCAAAACCACCTTCATTGCGCCCGGCGGCAGCGAAGAAACGCCGGCCTTGTGGCACACCTTCGACACCGGTTCCGCCTGGGGTCACCTGGCATTGCAGGCGAGCATCAGCGGCTGGCACACCCACGGCATGGCCGGCTTCGACCAGGAGCTGACCCGCAAGGAGCTGAACATTCCTGAAGGCTACGCGCTGCACGCCGCCGTGGCGGTGGGCAAGCTCGGGGACAAGGCGACGCTGGCGGAGTACCTGCAAGCCCGCGAAACGCCAAGCCCGCGCCGGCCGTTGAATGAAACGGTTGCTGAAGGGGATTTCACCCTTTAAAAACATCCGTCCCCCCTGTAGGAGCGAGCATGCTCGCGATGGAGCATAACGATAACGCGGGTTTCCAGGATGTCCGCGTTATCGTTAACGTCCATCGCGAGCATGCTCGCTCCTACAAAGGGACTTGTGAATCAGTACCCTCTATCGAAATCCACTTCCCCGCGCAGCGCCTCGCCCGCCTGATACGCCCGCAGGTTCTCGACAAACAGCTTCACCATCATCGCAGGTGAAGTCGGCGCCGAGCTGTGGCCGGTCAGCAGCAGACCCCAGGCGGTCCAGAACGGATGGCGTTGCGGCAGTGGCTCTTGACGGCACACATCGATCACCGCGCCTGCCAGGTGCCCTTCCTTCAAGGCCTCCACCAGGTCAGCGTCGACCACCGCCACGCCGCGTCCGACGTTGATGAACAGGCCCGTCGACTTGAATTGCTTGAACAGTGCGGCGTCGTACAGGTCATGGGTCGTGGGTGTGTTCGGCAGCAGATTGATCACATAGTCCACTTCACCGACCAGACGCGGCAAATCGGCCAACGCGCCGACTTCGACAAAAGGTGCCTGCGCCCGCGCCTCGCTGGCGATGCCGTACAACTCGACCCCGAACGGCAGCAGAAACTGCGCGACGGCCTGGCCGATATCACCGGTGCCGACGATCAACACCTTGCGCCCCGCCAGACTCTGGCCCTGGCGACTGTCCCACTTGCGCTCGACCTGGCTGACCAGTCGCGGCAGCACCTCACGCTCGTGGCCGAGCATGTAGGTCAGCACGTATTCGGCCATGACCTGACCGAAAATCCCCACCGCGCGCGTCAGGCGATAGTGCCGGGTCAGGCCGTCGGCCAGCAGCGGCGTGATCCCGGCCCAGGTCGACTGCAGCCACTGCGGCTGGTGGCCCTGGCGCAGCAACGTGGCCAGCAGGTCCGGCTGGCCCAGCCAGATGGGGCAATCGGCGGCCTGACGGGCCAGCTCTGCGGAGTCGCCGCTGGTGAGGACTTCCAGCTCGGGCGCTGCCTGGCGCAACAATTGGGCATATACAGCGTGGTCGTGTTCGGCAATCAGAACGCGCATGGTTCAAACCTTTCAAAAACAGTGCAAACGGCCGCCCGGAGAGTCTCGCTCCCCGGCATGGCCATTGCCAAAATCATTCCAGTATTTCACGCCGACTCTGAACGGAGCCTGTCTGCCGCTCAGACCGGGTCGTTGCGCCGCAACAACTCTTCCGGCAAGTGTTCGATGTACTCGTCTTCGGCCGGCGGCATCTGCAGGTGGTAGCCCTGCTTCTCAAGGTTTTCCAGGACCACCGCGATGTCCTCGCGCGACAGCTTGCGCTCGGGGCTCAGCACCAGATCGAACGCGTGGATGGCCTTGCCAAACGCCGCCATCAGCGGTTCTGGCACGCGCTCCAGCGCATCGCTCTTGAGCACATAGAGGTACATCTCGTTTCTCTTCGAACTGCGGTAGATCGAGCAAATACGTTTCAAGGCTGTTCTCCGGGGGTGGCCAGGCTGTCGAGCAGGGCCTGGCCCATCAACTCGCGGCGCCAGCCACGCAGCGAATCGGGCAATTGGTAGGGACCGTTGGGGAAGCCGCTCTTGAGCAGGGCTTCCAGGGTTTTCTTGCGCAGCATCAGTTCCGGCGCAATGTTCAGCCGTTCGGCCTCGGCCTGGCCGAGGGCACGCAATTGCTTGATCAGCGCGGCGGCATCCACGGGCAGCGGCTCGGGCACGGCCGGCGGCCACTGATCGGGCGACACGCTGCCGAAACGCTTGATCAGGTCCAGCAGGAATTCGCCATCCTGACGCACGGTGCGCGGGTGCATGTCTTCGATTTTACCCAGCGCCGTGAGGTTGTCCGGCTGCGTGCGCGCCAGCGGCCACAGGGAGTGCTCACGGATGATGCGATTGCGCGGCAGGTCACGGGCGCGGGCTTCGCGCTCGCGCCAGGCGCACAGTTCACGCAGCACGGCGAGCTGGGCGCGGGAAAGCTTCCACGCCAGCTTGGCGTCGCGATAGACCTCATACGGGTCGATTTCCCGACGCAGGTTGGCCACCAGTTCGGCGCCGTCTTCCAAGACCCAGGCGTATTTGTCGTCAGACAGCTTCGGACGCAGTTGCACGAAAACTTCGGCAAGGTGCAAGGCATCTTCAGCGGCGTAACTGATCTGGGTGTCCGACAACGGGCGTTGCAACCAGTCGGAACGGGTTTCGCCTTTTGGCAGCTCGATACCCAGCACTTCCTGCACCAGCCGCGAATACCCCATGGAAAAACCGAGGTTCAGGTAAGCGGCGGCCAGTTGCGTATCGAACAGCGGCGCCGGCAGGCTGCCGGTCAGGCGCAACAGCACTTCGAGGTCTTCGCTGCAGGCATGCAGCACCTTGACCACCGCCGGGTTTTCCAGCAACGCGGCCAGGGGTTGCCAGGCGTCGATGGTCAGCGGATCGATCAGATAGGCGCGCACGCCGTCGCCGACCTGCAACAAGCCGGCGATTGGATAAAAGGTGTCGACCCGCATGAACTCGGTGTCGAGGGCAACGTAGGGCAGCTGCTGCCACTCGGCACAAAACCGGGCGAGGCTATCGTTGTCGCGGATCCAGTGAATATCGATGGCCACACGGCTCTCCCTTGAAGAATGGCGCGCAGTATATATCGCCCCCGACGATTTCCGCGCATCCACTGACCAAGAGCTGTAGCGAAATTCCTACATAAATGCGCGCAATGTCTGACGAAGAGGGTAATGCACGCTGTGGCAGCCTTATTGATTCGCCAGAACGCCATCGATCACGGCGCCTCGGCACCCCGCGAACATGTCCAGGTCCTGGTTGTAGACCTTGCTGCTGACCTCCAGCAAACCGAGCATCGAATGGAACAGGTTGTCCTGGCTCAACGGCTTGTCACGGCTCAGTTGCAGGCAATGGGTATCGACCGAAAACGACTTCTGATAGCTGTCGGAGAACCAGGCGAGCATGGCGACATGCTTCTGCTGATCGGGCGCCATCATGTAAGGCGTGCCGTGGAGGAACAGGTTGTATTCGCCCAGGGATTCGCCATGGTCGGACAGGTAGACCATGGCCGTATCCACCTTGTCCTGGTTGCTGCGCAGCAGGTCGATCAGCGTCGACAGCACATGGTCGGTGTACACCAGCGTGTTGTCGTAACCATTGATGATGCTTTCGCGACTGCAATTATTCAGGGCATTGCTTTCGCAAACCGGAGTGAATCGCTCGTACTCCTTTGGATAGCGCTTGAAATACTCGGGCCCGTGACTGCCCATCTGGTGCAGCACCAGCACGGTATCCTTGTCCAGGTTATCGATGAAGTGCTGCAAACCCTGCAGGAGAATCTCATCCCGGCATTCGCTGTTGGCGCACAGTGCCGGGTCCTTCAAATTACTGACATCCTCGAGAGTGACCCGATCGCACGTGCCTTTGCAGCCCGACTGGTTATCCCGCCAGATCACGTCGAGCCCTGCACGCTTGAGCACGTCCAGCAGCCCTTCTTCATTCTTTGCCTTGCTGGCGTTGTAATTCTTGCGGCCCATGTTGGAAAACATGCAGGGCACCGAGATGGCGGTTTCCGTGCCGCAGGAATGCACATCGGTGAAGGCGATCAGGCCTGCTTCCTTGTCCAGTTGAGGGGTGGTGTCGCGGTGATAACCCAATACGCCGAAGTTTTCGGCCCGGGCGCTTTCGCCCACGACCAGTACCGTCAAAGATTTACGTCCGTGGACCTGCCACGCCGGATTTCGCTCGGCGTCCTCACCAATCCTGACGAAGGGCTGCCGGGCTGACGCCACCTGCTCACGCAAGTAACTGAACGACGCCCCCATGTAATTGCTGGGCACCAGCATTAAACGCAATTCATGGTGATTGCGAAACAGTGATGAGAGCCCCTGGTAATTAATCAGTGCAACACCACCGATCACCGCCACCGAAGCCACACCCACCAACAACTTGCTGATCAACTCGCGGTGCCAGCGACGACAACTAACCGGTGTTTTCCACAACAACCATGACGGCAGCACACCCAGCAATAGAATATAAGCAAACAATTTAACCGACAGTAAATCGCGCACTTCCGTGACATTGGTCTGCGCGAAGTTACGCAACATCCCGGTGTCCATCAGCACCCCGTATTGGCTCATGAAATACGCCACGCCGGCGCTGATCATGAAGATGACGGTCAACAGCGGTTTCATGACCGGCCGGTACGCCAGGAGCGTCAGCACAAGGTTGAAGGCCGCCAGAATCATCACGCCGAAAGCCACACGCATGACGAGGCCCCTGGCGTCGGACGCAGTGATGTCCAGCAAGTGCTGCCACAGCACCGAGTTGAACCCGATCAACAGAAAGGCGCTGGCAATCAGTGTCACCCACTCCGGGCGCACGGCTTTAAACTTCAACATGATGATGGGCTGTTCCTGAAAAGAAGTGCCGCCCATAAATGTGAAAAACACATTTATCGCGACAGCACTAACTCTAGGCAGGCAACCATCAATTTTTTGTGAAAAAGAAGCCAACGATTAGTTGGCTAAATGGCTTACATGACAACTTTTGGTTGTATTTGAGAACGGTTCAGGCCTGATTCAGGTACCAGCGCCAATCCTGCTCGCCGACCTCCCCCATGAACTGCCGATATTCGGCACGTTTGACGGCCAGGTAAACCCCAAGAAACTCGCTGCCGAAGGCTTCCCGCGCCCAACTTGACGCTTCCAGCGCACGCAAGGTGGTCAGCCAGTCGGTGGGCAGCAGATGCGTGGCCTGGGCGTAACCGTTGCCTTCGACGGGCGCGCCAGGGTCCAACTGCTCTCGAATACCGCGATGGATGCCGACCAGGATCGCCGCAGCGGCCAGGTACGGATTGGCGTCGGCGCCGCAGATGCGATGCTCGATGTGTCGTGAGAACGCCGGGCCGCCCGGAACACGCAAACTCACGGTGCGGTTGTCGACGCCCCAGGTGGCGGCCAGGGGCGCGTAGCTGTTGGTCTGGAACCGTCGGTAGGAGTTGGCATTCGGGCAGAACAGCAACAACGAATCGAGCAAGGTGCTGAGCATGCCGCCCACCGCGTGCCTGAGCAGCGGCGTGCCGTCCGCGGCCTCGCTGGCAAACAGGTTGTGACCGTCGCGGTCGGCCAGGCTGACGTGCATGTGCATGCCGGTGCCGGCCAGATCATCGAAGGGTTTGGCCATGAAGCACGCCGTCATCCCGTGCTTGTGCGCCACGCCCTTGACCAGACGCTTGTAGCGCACGGCCTCGTCCATCGCCTGGAGGGCATCGGTGCGATGCTCGAGGGTGATTTCAACCTGCCCCGGTGCGTATTCGGAGATCGCCGTGCGTGCCGGAATGCCCTGGAGTTTGCAGGCATTGTACAAATCGGCCAGGAATGGCTCGATCTGCTCCAGCTCGCGCAAACCATAGACCTGAGTGCCCCGAGGACGACCGCCATCGACATCCCGCGCCGGCTGCGGCCGGCCGTGGCTGTCGCGCTGCTGGTCCAGCAGGTAGAACTCCAGTTCCGCCGCCATCACCGGGTAATAACCGTCGGCTTGCAGGCCTTCGATCACCTTCGCCAACAAGTGCCTAGGGTCTGCAATCGTCGCCGGCATGCCCTGCGTCGGATGCATGCTGACCTGCACCGCCGCCGTTGGCATCAGACGCCACGGCATGCGCGTCAGGCTGCCGCTGAGCGGGTAGGCCCGGCAATCGATATCACCGACGTCCCAGACCAGCCCGGAATTTTCCACGTCATCACCGTTGATGGTCAGGCCCAGGATGGTGCTGGGCAAGGGGCGTCCGCTTTCGTACACCGCCAGCAATTCATCGCGGTGCAGCAACTTGCCCCGGGGCACACCGTTGTTGTCGAGGATGAACAACTCGAACATCTCGATATCCGGGTTCTGTTGCAGAAAAGTCAGGGCTTCTTGCGGGGTGGCGAAGGATGTCGTGGCACAACTCATGGGAATTCTCTTGTTTCCGCGTCAGGCAAACGCGCAGGGCGCTGCCGATGGGGTCCGGGCGTAGAGCCGAGGACCTGTAAACATCGTTTAACGGGAAAGGCAGGAATCCGGCGGGCGCGCGTGACGACAGTGCCACAACGCCCAGAAGGCAAGTTCGGAAGGGAGTGCGACCGGACAATCGTCCATGGAAAAGACCGCAGTGATCAGATGACCAGCAGCGTCACACGGCGGGATACGGCGTTAAATCGGGATTTGAAGAACTTCGGGTCTGGGTTGGCTAAACATTCAGGGTGCATCGCTAAGCCTCGTGGATAGCGGGGTTTTGTGTGGCCACTATTTAATTTCTAAATAGCACCCCGGACTTTCTGATTTGCGAACTCCGCCCCAGGCACTTGTAATTCCCCCTCGCCCATCGAGGTTCGACCATGGAAAACATCCGCACCCTCTCGCGCCCCGCCCTTCTGCTGATGTGCACCATCATGCTCGTTGCGCTGAACCTGCGCCCCTCCATGGCGGCCGTAGGTCCGCTGCTCAAGACAATACGTGGCGACATCGCCCTGAGCTTCAGCCTGGCCTCGCTGCTGACCATGCTACCGGTGATGGCCATGGGACTGGCGATGTTCTTCGGCCTGCGCATCAGCCAATGGCTGGGCGCACAACGCACCGTGGTGGTGTCGCTGCTGATCATCGGACTGGCGACGGTATCACGCCTGTTCCTCGACTCCGCGCTCGAACTGATCCTCAGCGCCGTGCTGGCCGGCGCCGGCATCGCGCTGATCCAGGCATTGATGCCGGCGTTGATCAAGGCTCGGTTCAGCGAACACGTTGCTGTGTGCATGGGGTTGTACGTGACGTCGATCATGGGCGGCGCCGCGATTGCCGCCTCGTTTGCCCCGCTGGTGATGACGCACACCGATAGCTGGCGCACGGGCCTGGCGATCTGGGCAATATTGGCCCTGGCGGCGTTGCTGTGCTGGTGGGGCCAGCGCTCGACGCTGCCAACGTTGCCCATTCAAACGCAACGAAACGGCTCATTCTTCGCCAGTTCCCGCGCCTGGTTGCTGGCAATCTTCTTTGGCTTGGGGACTGCGTCCTACACCTGTGTGCTGGCCTGGCTGGCACCCTATTACGTGGAAAAGGGCTGGAGTGAACAGAATGGCGGATTACTGCTCGGCTTCCTGACAGCCATGGAAGTGGTTTCAGGTCTGCTAACGCCCATGATCGCCAATCGCAGCCGTGATCGACGCGGGGTGCTGGCCGCCCTGCTGGTGTTGATCATCGCTGGTTTTCTCGGCCTGATCCTCAGCCCGCAACACCTGAGCCTGTTGTGGCCGTGCCTGCTCGGACTGGGCATCGGCGGACTGTTCCCGATGAGCCTGATCGTCTCGCTGGATCACCTGGACAACCCGCAACGGGCAGGTGCCCTGACCGCCTTCGTCCAAGGCATCGGCTACCTGATCGCCGGCCTGTCGCCGCTGATCGCCGGCATGATCCGCGATCGATTGGGCAGTTTCGAATGGGCCTGGTGGTCACTCACCGGCGTCATGCTGTTGATGCTGCTGATGATCCTGCGTTTCAACCCACGGGATTACGCGCGCCACATTCGCTGACCAGTGCGCGCCTGCCAAGACAGCGAAACCCCCTACAGGCCATTCTCTCGGCACCACCGTTCCGCTAGGATCCTTCGCACGAGTTTGCGCTCGGTCAGCGCAAGGATCACAGTGAGAAGAATGGATGCTGAACAGTAACTTGCTTCGAAAACTCGATATGCAGGACCTCATGGTGTTTATCGCCCTGTACGAGCGTAACAGCGTCACCGATGTTTCCGAGGCGCTCTGCATCAGCCAGTCCACCGTGAGCTATTGCCTGAAAAAACTGCGCACCGGTTTTACCGACGAGTTGTTCATCAATACCCGCACTGGTATGCGGCCCACCTGCAAAGCCAGCAGCATGTACACCCACGTGCTGAAGATCCTCGAAAGCATCAACCTGTGCCATGCCCCCGTGCCGGCCTTCGATCCCGCCGGAGGGGTCGCCACCTTTAACCTTTGCGCACCGGAATATTTCGAGCAACTGATCCTGCCATGCCTGTTGAAGCGTTTTGACGCGGCGGCATTACCGGTGGTGATCAATGTGCAAAAACTCGAAAGCGATATCCCGGCCGATGCGTTGCGCGACGGCAGTGTTAATCTGGTGATTGGCTTCGGTCCGAACTTCCATCACCAGCCTCCCGACTTGCACTTCAGGACATTGCTGGAGGACCAACTGGTCTGCGTCTTCGACAAGGATGCGGCGCCCCTTGAACCGCGCTTGAGCCTGCAAACCTTTGCCCAGCGCCGGCACGTGTTTCCGACCCCGTGGATCTCCAGCACCAACATGGTGGACGGCTGGCTGGCAAAACAGGCGCAGGCACGGCACATCGTCGCGCGGGCCAACAGCTACGGGGCGGCATTGAAGTTGATTGTCGGCACCGACTACATCCTTGCGATGCCCCGTCGAATCCAGCGGTTGCTCGCCAGCGAAGGCGCTTTCACTCACCGCGAAGCGCCCGAAGGCCTGCCGGGCTTCACCCTCGACATGCAGTGGAGCCCGCACGCCGAGCAGGACGGTGCCAATACATGGTTTCGCGAGCAGGTCGTGCAGGCCTGCGCCGAGCATCGCCTGCGTTGAAACTCAGTTGTTGATCAGGACCTTGCTGTAGGACTCGCGATCCATGTCGACAATTTCCACTGCCAACTGGACTTCCACACCGGCTGGCCACTGACACAGGTCCTGCAGCACCGCCAGCAGGCTTTCCGACAACTGCTTCTTGATCTGCGGCGAGCGGCCACTCAACAGCGCCAGGTTGACGTACACGAACGCACGCTCGTTCAAGGCAGTCCCGACCTTGAAGGTCTCGACCTTCACCGCGCGGGCCTTGATGTCGGATTCGGCCGCGAACTGACCGGAAGCCACCAGCGCATTGTTGAACCGCAGCAGCGCCACATCGGCATTCAGCTCAGGCAGGTTGGCGGTGTATTCCATGTGCAGGTGAGGCATGACGTGGTTCCTGAGGTAAAGGGGAAAGGTCGTACATATATCACAGAGTTGCCCTGCTCTACTGCGGCATCGGTGCTTGCAACCGCTCACTCATGAAGGCTTCCAGCCGCGAACGCAGCCAGCGCTCGGCAGGATCGGTATCGACATGGCTCAGCCAGACCATGGACAGGTCCAGGGTCGGCGTCTTGAACGGAAAAGGCTCGACGAACAACTGGCCGGAAGCGGCCATCGCCGTGGCGGTGTAATCCGGCAGGCTGGCGATCAGGTCAGTCCCGGCGAGCAGGGCTGGCAACGAACTGTACTGAGGCACGGAAAGCACCACCTGGCGCGTGCGACCGATCTCCGCCAGCCACTCATCGGCGTAGCCGCTGACGTTGGCCGTGTGGGAAACCAGCACGTGGGGGCGTGAGCAATACTCGTCGAGGGTCAGCGGCGTGTCCGACGCATCGGCCCGCAGGATGCTGGGCAGGATATGCCGCAGCAGTTTGCGCTTGGCATTCGCCGGCAGGCCACGGGTCTGGCTGATACCAACGGTGATGTCACCGGCCGCGAGCAAGTCGGGAATCCGCCAGTAATCGACATGCTGCACCACGAACACCACTTTAGGCGCTTCCTGGCGCAGGGCGCGCAACAGCGGCGGCAGCAGGCCGAACTCGACATCGTCCGACAGGCCGATGCGAAAGGTCATGGTGCTGTTGGCAGGGTCGAAATCGTGGGTCAGGCTCAAGGCCACCGACAGCGAGTCCAGGGCGGGTGACAGGTACTGGATCAACTCTTCCGCCCTGGCCGTAGGTTCCATGCGGTGCCCCACCCGGATGAACAGCGGATCGTTGAACATCGCACGCAGGCGATTGAGCGCCGAACTGATGGTCGGCTGCCCCAGGAACAACTTCTCCGCCACCCGGGTCACATTGCGTTCATGCATCAAGGTTTCGAACACCACCATGAGGTTGATGTCGGCCTTGCGTAATTCATTGCGATTCATCCACTGCCCCCGATCTCCTGTCTGCCGACAGTTTAGGTAGCGGGTGCAAGCGGCGTCTATGCGACTGAAGAGGTTTTGCTGACGGAAATGAAGCTGCTTGGATCGAGCAGCTTCGTCGGCACGTGTTCAGATTTCTTTCAGCGGCGTCTGATCGTGGGTGCCCTTGATCAGGTTGATGGCATGGACGCAATCGGCCTTGTTGAGGTACGACTCCCCACTGGCAATCGTCTCATGGTTCGCCGCCCTCAGGCGCCATCGCCATTGGCCCCTGCCAGTCTGGGGGATGCCTCGGGTCTGCCGGTAAATCTCGAAATACATTGTTCGCTCCTTGCGATGGTTGATACGCAGATCCGGGATCTGCGAAACCAGAGTAGATGAGGATTTCCGGCGATGAAGGCTTTGTCTGTCAGGGAATATTTCGCTGAAGAGACGTTGGTGTGTGCGACGCCCAATGAATCGGGGCGTCAGTCATTCCAGCTACCCGTCTGCGTCAGACATACCGGTGGATGCGCTTACTTTTCTTACGCACAAGTGTTGCCGATTCGCACGCAAACAAAGGGGTCAGAACAAACGGCCACTGACCGGCCCCTCCTCCATCGGTTCAATCAATCCAGGCCCCTGGTTCCGCACGTTCCCCACCGCACGATCCACCTTGAACCACTCGAAAGCCTGCGTCGGCTCCCCTTGCAACAGCGCCATGTGCTCCGCCCGCGCCTGCGGAGTGGCCGGGTCCAGCCATTCCCTGGCCAATGCCGGGCTCAGCGTCACTGGCCGTCGATCATGAATGTCCACCATCCCGCCCTCGCTGTCGGCGGTGATGATCACAAAACCATCCTGCTCGCTGGGGCCATGCTCTGCGCTCGGATACCGACCGATCGCCGCGCAAAGGATCGCAGCCCGGTCCCGTCGTCGAATGAGGTACGGCTGTTTTCTCGGACCGCCCTCGTCCACCCACTCGAACCAGCTGTTGATCGCAATGATCGCCCGATGCGGCCAGATCTCGCGAAAGAATGGCCCGTGCGCCACCTTCTCGACCCGCGCATTGATCGGCGCCGCCCGATCCCTGGCCCAATGCGGCCGCCACCCCCAACGCACCCTGTCCGCGTGCAGGTAGCCGTCCTCCTGATGGAAAAGCGCAAGCTGCGTACTCGGCGCCGCGTTGTAGCATTCCAGGGGTTGATCGCCGACGTTGTTGATCAGCGGATTGGGCATGCTCAGCGCGGCAACGAAATCATGAATGCCGTGGTATTGGGTGAGGCGTCCGCACATGGCGTGTACTCCTTCCGGGCACAGGGTCTGTGGCCTGCTTGGAGTTTGGACGTGGATGGCTGGGATTTGTTGCGTTGGATCGCTGCACTGGGGAAGCGCTGTGGGTCAGATCACTGTTACCCGGTCCCCATCACCGGCTAGCGGGTGACTCCAGTTGAATTTGTGCCGGTGAAGACCGACAGCTGAGCGCTTAAAGTTTGCATAACCTGATCAAAAAGCAAAAAAAGAAAAAGCCCCGTAACCTTTCAGCTACGGGGCTTTTTCAATGTAATGGCGGAGAGATAGGGATTCGAACCCTAGGTACCCGCGAAGGTACAACGGATTTCGAATCCGTCCCATTCGGCCACTCTGGCATCTCTCCAACGGCGCGCATCATAACAACACTTTCGCCGGAAGCGAACCCCCTAAGCGAAATTTTTCCGTGCTATCAGATGCTTGCGTCGATTAAAGCGGTACGCCCAGACGGTTGGCGACTTCTTCGTAGGCTTCGATGACGTCACCGAGGCCCTGGCGGAAGCGGTCCTTGTCCATCTTCTTCTTGGTGTCCTTGTCCCAGAGGCGGCAGCCGTCCGGGCTGAACTCGTCGCCCAGGACGATGGAGCCGTCGCTGAACACGCCGAATTCAAGCTTGAAGTCGACCAGCAGCAGGCCGGCGTCGTCGAACAGTTTGCTCAGGATCTCGTTGACCTTGAGCGACAGTTCCTTCATGCGCGCCAGTTGCTCGGCGGTGCCCCAGCCAAAGGCCACGACGTGGGATTCGTTGATGAACGGGTCGCCCTTGGCGTCGTCCTTCAGGAACAGTTCGAAGGTGTAGGGGTTGAGCTTCATGCCCTCTTCGACGCCCAGGCGCTTGACCAGGCTGCCGGCCGCGTAGTTACGCACGACGCACTCGACCGGGATCATGTCGAGTTTTTTCACCAGGCATTCGTTGTCGCCCAGCAGCTTGTCGAACTGGGTCGGCACGCCGGCGGCTTCGAGTTTCTGCATGATGAAGGCGTTGAACTTGTTGTTCACCATGCCTTTGCGGTCGAGCTGTTCGATGCGCTTGCCGTCGAACGCCGAGGTGTCGTTGCGAAACAGCAGGATCAAACGGTCAGCGTCGTCGGTCTTGTAAACCGACTTGGCTTTGCCGCGGTAGAGTTCTTCACGTTTTTCCATGATGGGCTCCGCTTGCTAAGTAGGTGGGCTAGGCGATGTGTCGCCAGTCGAGCCCTGAATCTTGATCGGCCAGTTGCAGCCAGTCCGGGTCGCACCCAAGGGTGTCGACAAAACATTGCCGGGCCAGCTGCGGCAGGTTGTTCTTGCTGCTCAGATGGGCCAGGACCAGGTGTTGCAGGCCTTGCCAGCCCAACTCGGACACCAGGAATGCCGCCTGATGGTTGTTCAAATGTCCCAGCTCGCCGCCCACCCGCTGCTTGAGAAAGTACGGGTAGTGACCGCGAGCCAGCATGTCCCGGCAATGGTTGGCCTCGATCATCAACGCATCGAGGTCACGATAGCCGTCCAGCACCTTGTTGCAATACGACCCCAGGTCGGTCAGCAGGCCGAAGCGGCGCTCACCGTCGCTGAATACGTATTGCGTCGGTTCCTGTGCATCGTGTGCCACGGCAATGACGCCGATGTTCAGGTGACCGATCTGCAGTTGCTCGCCATCTGCCAGGAAACCCGTAGGCTCGATGGGTTTGCGCATCCCGCGCAAGGTCCCGCGACTGAGGTAGACCGGCAGATTGTAGCGCCGAGACAGCAAACCCACGCCATGCACGTGGTCGGCATGTTCGTGGGTCACGAGTATCGCGCTCAGTTGCGCCGGGTTCACACCCAGGCGCAACAGGCGTTTTTCGGTTTCCCGCAGGGAGAAACCACAATCCACCAGCACATACGTATCAGCGCTGGCTATCAGCGTGCCGTTCCCTTGGCTACCGCTGCCGAGAACGGCAAAACGCATGTGATCAGCCCAGGTTGTCCTGAATCACGCTCAACACTTTGCGCGCCACGTCAGCCGGCGCCACGGTGTTGATGTTCTTCTCGACGGTGACCTCGACGTTTTCGCCGACCTTGCTCAGGCGAACCTGATAACGCTCGGCACGCGCTTCGATTTCTTCCTTGCTTGGGCCACTGCCAAACAGGCTGCTGAAGAAACCAGGCTTCTCGTCTTTCTTCTCGGCTTTTTCGGACAGGTTGATGTAGTACAGGCCCAGGCTGCGGTTGATGTCTTCAACACGCCATTCGCCCTGTTCCAGCGCACGACCCACGCTCGACCAGGCACGGTCCAGGTCGTTGCCGACGTTCAATACCGGGTTGCCGCTGCCGTCTTCGGTCAGGCTGACACGGCTAGGCGCATCGAAATCGCGCGAGGCCAGCATGGAAACCGAACCGCCCTTCTCGGAGATACGGCTCATGCTCGCCAGCATGTCGTCGACCAGTGCCGCGTCCAGGCCGGTGTTGACCGAACGGTTGGTGAACGCCACGTCGGCGGTGCTGCCGGCAGGACGCTCGGCGCTGACCACGTAGACTTCACTGGTGTTGCGTTGCACGCCTGGCTCGATACGCACCCGCACGCGGGTTTCGCTGTCGCTGCCGACACCGGCCGCGCTCAGGCGCTTGGCCATGGAAGCAGACAGTTCGTCGGCATGCTGCCAGGTGGTGGTGAATTCACCGGTTTGCGGGCGTTGCTCGTCCAGGCGGAAACCGTTGTCCTGGAAGAACTGCACGGCCACAGGCCAAACTTCGGCCGGCGGGTTCTGGGCCACGATCCAGCTCGAGTCGCCCGTCTTCTGCAGCGAGTAGGGCGAGACGTCGGCAGCGGCGGACAGCGGCTGCGGACGCGGCACGATGTACTCGCCCTTGGCGGTGTCGTCAGCCACGTTACGCGGGATCGGCAACAGCGGATCCAGGTGCTTGGAGGTGGTGACGTCCGGTGGCAGTTGCATCGGGGCAGTCTGTTGCGCTTCCAGGTAATCGCTACCACGGTCACGGAAATAGCCTTCCGGGCCCCAGATCCACCCACAGCCACTGGTGCTGGAGATAATCAAGGCAAGTGCGGAAAGTCCGGCCAATCGCTTCATGCGTAGTGCTTCCTCAATTAAACCAGGACGCCGGACTGGCGCAGGGCCTGCCGCAGCGGTTCGTGACAGGCAGCACTGAGCCAGGTGAGCGGCAGACGGATACCGTCCGGCATCAGGCCCATCTCATGCAGCGCCCATTTCACGGGGATAGGGTTGGATTCGATAAACAGGGTTTTATTGAGCGGCATCAGTTTTTCGTGGATCGCCCGGGCCGTGACCGCGTCGCCTTTGAGGGCGGCGTTGCACAGGTCGGCCATGTCGCGTGGGGCGACGTTGGCGGTTACCGAAATGTTGCCTTTGCCGCCCAGCAGGATCAGTTCCACAGCGGTGGCATCGTCACCGGAGAGCACGATGAAGTCCTTGCTCACGCCATCGAGGATGGCCCTGGCACGGTCCAGGTCGCCGGTGGCTTCCTTGATACCGATGATGTTCTTGACGGTCGACAGGCGGATCACGGTCTCGGCCTGCATGTCGCACGCCGTGCGACCCGGCACGTTGTAGAGGATCTGCGGGATGTCGACGGCCTCGGCGATGGCCTTGAAGTGCTGGTACAGGCCTTCCTGGGTCGGCTTGTTGTAATACGGTGTTACCAGCAGGCAGGCATCGGCGCCGGCGGTCTTGGCGTTGGTGGTCAGTTCGATGGCTTCGCGCGTCGAATTGGCGCCGGTGCCGGCGATGACCGGAATACGCCCGGCCACCTGCTTGACGACGTAACGAATCACTTCGATGTGTTCGTTGACGTCCAGCGTCGCCGATTCACCTGTTGTGCCGACCGCCACGATGGCGTGGGTGCCGTTTTGCAGGTGAAAGTCCACCAGTTTGCTCAGGCTGTCCCAGTCGAGACGACCCTGTGCATCCATGGGTGTGACCAGTGCCACCATACTGCCCGCAATCATGCAACCGCTCCTGCCGGAAAAAGAGAGCCGTAATGGTACTGGCGCCAAGATGCTTGCACAAGCGAAGTACTGCGCTGCCGCCATTCCCCTTGGCGCCGCTTTTCGCTACCCTTCAGACTTTGATTGGTACTGACAAGCTCCCACGCCGGGTTGCAACCTCCATTTTCGGCTTCACGAGCCCCTATCCAGCGTTGCCAGCCCCCGCTCCCGCCATACCGGAGCACGTTGCAACCTTCGGGCTCGGTTTTTCGAATGGGCCTTCACAGGCTCGCCCCGGTCAAAAAGCCCATGGAAGTACCGACCGCTCATCGCTTTAGGAATGCTGCATGTCCACCCCCACAGTTCGCGAACAATTCCTTGTCATCAGTGCCCTCGGCGCCCACCCCATGGAGCTGACGAACGTCCTGTGCCGCGCCAGCCATGAAAACCGCTGCGCCGTGGTCACCTCTCGCCTGACCCGTCACGGTGAATGCAGTGCGCTGGTCCTTGAGGTTTCCGGTAGCTGGGACGCCCTGGCGCGCCTGGAAGGCAGCCTGCCAGTGCTGGCCAAACGGCACGCCTTCACCGTCAACGTGGTGCGCAGTGCCGCCCTGGAAAACCGCCCGCAGGCGTTGCCGTACGTCGCCTATGTCAGCTCGGCCTATCGCTCGGACATCATTAACGAGCTGTGCCAGTTCTTCACGGACCACAACGTCGAGCTTGAAAACCTGACCTGCGACACCTACCAGGCGCCGCAAACCGGCGGCACCATGCTCAATGCCACCTTCACCGTGACCTTGCCGGCCGGCGTGCAGATCAGCTGGCTGCGCGATCAGTTCCTGGACTTCGCCGATGCGCTGAACCTCGATGCCCTGATCGAACCGTGGCGTCCACAAAACCCAATGTAAGGAAGCTTTCATGGCCGTTGCCATCGACCAACCGGTTGCCGACTTCGAAGCGCCTGCCACCAGCGGGCAGACCATCAGCCTCGCCAGCCTCAAGGGTAAGCAGGTGGTGATCTATTTCTATCCGAAGGACAGCACGCCAGGGTGCACGACCCAGGGCCAGGGCTTTCGCGACCAGCTCGACGCCTTCAAGGCGGCCAACACCGAGGTGTTCGGCGTGTCCCGCGACAGCCTCAAATCCCATGAGAACTTCAAGGCCAAGCAGGGCTTCACCTTCGAGCTGATCAGCGACAAGGAAGAAGCGCTGTGCCAGCTGTTTGATGTGATCAAGCTGAAGAAGCTGTACGGCAAGGAATACATGGGTGTCGACCGCAGCACCTTCCTGATCGACAAGGACGGCGTGTTGCGCCAGGAATGGCGTGGCGTGAAGGTCCCGGGTCATGTGAACGCCGTGCTGGCAGCAGCTCAGGCGCTGAACAAGGGCTGATTATTTTGGCGTCCTTTTGGATGCCATCGCGGGCAAGCCCGCTCCCACAGCGTTGACACTGTTCCTGTGGGAGCGAGCCTGCTCGCGATCAAGTCAAAGCAGCGGCGCCACCACCGGCTCCTTGCGCGGCCAGGCATCCAGCACTGCCTTGAACAGAGTCGCCAGGGGAATCGCGAAGAACACGCCCCAGAACCCCCACAGACCGCCAAACAACAACACCGCGCAGATGATCGCCACCGGGTGCAGGTTGACTGCTTCGGAGAACAACAGCGGCACCAGCACGTTGCCGTCCAGCGTCTGAATGATCCCGTAGACCGCCATCAGATAGATGAACTGATCGCTCCAGCCCCACTGGAACAAGGCGATCAGCAGCACCGGCACGGTCACCACCACGGCCCCGACATAGGGCACCACCACCGAGATGCCGACCAGCAGCGCCAGCAGCGCCGCGTAGTTGAGCCCCAGAATGACGAAGGCGATGTAGGTGACTCCACCGCAGATGAAGATCTCGATGACCTTGCCGCGAATGTAGTTGGCGATCTGCCGGTTCATGACATGCGCCACACGGGTGATCAGCGTCCGCTCACGCGGCAGGTAACCGCGCACCCAGTGGCCGATCATTGCCCGGTCCTTGAGAAAGAAGAACACCAGGATCGGCACCAGCACCAGATAGATCATCATGTTGACCAGCAACGGCAGGCTCGACAATGAGAACGTCAGCGCCCACTGGCCGAACTTGCCGATCTCGCCACGCGCGGCTTCAATGGCCTGCAGAACCTGCTCGTCGGACACCAGGTGCGGATAACGCTCGGGCAAGAGCAACAGCAGCGATTGCCACTTGGCCAGCATGCCGGGCAATTCGTTGAACAGCGTGATCAGTTGGTGCCAGAGCAATGGCACCACGACCACGATGAACACCAGCAATACGCCCATGAACAGGGCGAACACCAACCCGACGGCGACGCCGCCCGGGACACGCAGCCGTTCCAGTGTGACCACCAGCCCCTGCATCAAGTACGCCAGGACCATCCCCGCCAGCACTGGCGCCAGCATGCCACCCAGGGTCAGGACGGCGGTGAACGCCAGAAACAACAGGACCGCCAGGACCACCGCTTCCTCATCCGAGAAATAACGCTGGATCCAGTCGCGCAACACTTTGAACATCAATAATCCTTAGATACGAATGCAACAGGTTTCAGGCCTTTTTCAGCCAGTAACGGTAGACACCGGCTTGCTCTTCCTCACGCAGCAGCGTGTGACCGGCCAATCGGGCAAAGGTGCGGAAATCGCGCTGCGAACCGGCGTCCGTGGCGATGACCTTGAGCACCGCGCCACTGGTCATGCGGTTGAGTTCAAGCTTGGCCTTGAGCAGCGGTAACGGGCAATTGAGGCCACTGGCGTCCAGTTCGGCGTCATGGGCTACAGCGTCGGTCATTGCGTTACTCCGGGTCAGGTGAACGAGCGGCTTAGAATATCTGGTCCCAAGCGTACTGTCCGGCTACAGTAAGGACTTTGTCGATTAAGGCTTTGTGCATGACTTTTTTGCGCCCTACCCTGCTGACGCTCGCTTGCCTGCTCGCCTCACCGGGCTTCGCCGACGACCTGCCGTCACTCGGTGACGCCAGTTCTGCCATTGTCTCGCCACAACAGGAATACCAATTGGGTCGGGCCTGGCTCGCGCTGCTGCGCAGCCAGGTGTCCCAGCTCAACGATCCGCAGCTCAAGGACTACGTCGAATCCAGCGTCTATCGCCTGGTGGAAACCAGCCAGGTCAATGACCGGCGCCTGGAGTTCATTCTGATCAACAGCCCGCAACTCAACGCCTTCGCGGCGCCCGGCGGGATTGTCGGGGTCAACGGCGGTCTGTTCCTCAACGCGCAGACCGAAGGCGAATACGCCTCGGTACTCGCCCACGAACTGGCTCACCTGTCGCAACGCCACTTCGCCCGTGGCGTCGAAGCCCAGCAACGCATGCAGGTGCCGATGATGGCGGCGCTGCTGGCGGGGATCGTGATTGCTGCCGCCGGTGCCGGCGATGCCGGGATCGCCGCCATCGCCGGCACACAGGCCGCCGCGATCCAGGAACAGCGACGCTTTTCGCGCCAGAACGAGCAGGAGGCTGACCGCATCGGCATCCTCAACCTGGAAAAGGCCGGTTACGATCCACGCTCGATGCCGACCATGTTCGAGCGTCTGGCCCGCCAGTATCGCTTCGACGCCAAGCCACCGGAATTCCTGCTGACTCACCCGGTGACCGAATCGCGCATTGCCGACACCCGCAACCGCGCCGAGCAGGCCAAACCGGGCGGCATCGAAGACAGCATGCGTTATCAGTTGATTCGCGCACGCGTCCAGCTGATCTACGAGGAAACCCCTGGCCTGGGCGCCAAGCGCTTTCGCGCGCAGCTGGAGGAAAACCCGAAAAACGATGTGGCCCGCTATGGCCTGGCAATTGCGCAGATCAAGGGTGGCCAACTCAACGAAGCGCGGGAAAACCTCAAGCTGCTGTTGGCCAAATCCCCCAACGAGATCATTTACAACCTCGCCCAGATCGACCTCGACATCACCAACAATCGCCTGCCGGACGCCCAGACACGGGTTGACCGCCTGCTCACCCAATATCCGGGCAACTATCCGCTGAACCAGGTGCGTGTCGACCTGCTGCTCAAGCAGAACCGCGCCGCCGATGCCGAGAAGGCCCTGGAAAACCTGCTCAAAAGTCGTCCGGATGACCCGGACGTCTGGTACATGGTCGCGGAAACCCGTGGCCTGTCCGGCAACATCATCGGCCTGCATCAGGCCCGCGCCGAGTATTTCGCGCTGGTCGGTGACTACCGCCAGGCCATCCAGCAACTGGACTTCGCCAAGCGCAAGGCGGGCAGCAACTTCCCATTGTCCTCTCGCATCGATGCGCGGCAACGGGAATTGATGGAACAGGAGCGCATGATCAAGGACATGATGGGCTGACCCGCCTCTGCCACCGAACAGACAGGTATAAAAAAACCGCCTCTTTCGAGGCGGTTTTTCATTCAACCAACAACCGGACTATTCAGCCAGCTTGAAGGTGATGAAGCTTGCGCGATTCTGACGCAGGACACGCATCGATACCGAACGGTTTTTCGGCAGCGCCTTGGCGATGTCGGTGAACTCCTTGGCGGAGCCAATCGCCTGGTTGTTCAGGTGGGTGATGACATCGCCCGGCTGCAGGCCAATCAGCGAAGCTGGGCCGTCCTGAACTTCCTTGATCACCACGCCGCCTTTCAGGTCGTAGGTCTTTTTCTGCTCGTCGGTCAGCTCGGCCACTGACACACCCAGGCGATTGCTGCTGCGCTCGGTGTTGGATTTCGCCAGGGTGGCCTGCTCGTCACCCTCATCGGGGATAGCGCCGACGGTCAGTTCGACGTTCTTGCGCTGACCTTCGCGGATGACTTCCAGCTTGGCCTTGGAACCGGCCTTCAAGGCGCCAACCAGATGCGGCAGATCCGCCGACATGACGATCGGTTGACCGTTCATGCTCAGGATCACGTCACCGACCTGCAAGCCGCCCTTGGCAGCCGGACCGTCGTCCTGGATCTGAGCCACCAGCGCACCGGCCGGCTTGTCGAGACCGAACGACTCGGCCAGGTCCTTGTTCACTTCCTGGATGACTACGCCCAACCAGCCACGGCTGACCTTGCCACCGCTTTTCAACTGGTTGGAAACATCCATGGCCACGTCGATCGGGATCGCGAACGACACGCCCATGAAGCCACCGGAGCGGGTGTAAATCTGCGAGTTGATCCCCACCACTTCGCCCGACAGGTTGAACAGCGGGCCACCGGAGTTACCCGGGTTGATCGGCACGTCGGTCTGGATGAATGGCACGTAGTTTTCATTCGGCAGGCTGCGGCCGACGGCGCTGACGATACCTTGCGTCACGGTGTGGTCGAAACCGAACGGCGAGCCGATGGCGACCACCCACTGGCCGGCCTTCAGGTCCTGGGATTTACCCAGTTTCAGGACGGGCAGGTCCTTGCCTTCGATTTTCAGCAAGGCCACGTCGGAACGTGGATCGGTGCCCACCAGCTTGGCTTTCATCTCACTGCGATCGGCGAGACGCACGAGAATTTCGTCGGCATCGGCGATCACATGGTTGTTGGTGAGGATGTAGCCATCGGACGAGATGATGAAACCCGACCCCAGGGACTGGGCTTCACGCTGACGACCACCGCGCGGCGAACGCTGCTGCGGCATGCCACGCTCGAAGAACTCGCGCAGCATCGGCGGCAAGCCTTCGAGATCCGGCATCTGCTCGCTGACTCGGCGATCAGGGAGCTTCTGCGTGGTACTGATGTTCACCACGGCAGGTGAGGCCTGCTCGACCAGTTGCGTAAAGTCAGGCAGCTCGACTGCCTGAGCTGCAACTGCCTGACCGAGCACCAGTACCGTGGCAAAGATGGAAAGATAGGATTTCAAGCGTGGTATCGACATACGGCTCCCGTTGAGACGAGCATGGTTAAGCGATATGGATCAAGGAACACCGGGAACGATACGCCGGTATTTTTGTTCCGGGAACAACAAACAAGGCCAGAGCCGAGGGGCTCTGACCTATAAGAAAATTCAGGGGTATTTGCAAACTGAAATGCTCACGAAACATTTCGCCTGACGCTCACTACTGGGCTGCAGTGGCATTGGTGCGCATGGACAACGCAATCCGTTCAGCTGTACCTGCGGGAATTTCACCCACCACCGTGACCATCATGTCGCCTTCGGGCGTGGTCAGACGCCGGGAGACCGCGACGGTCGGACCCAATTGCGTGCGAGCATCGGTGACCGGTGCGCCGTTCAACGGTTCCAGGAATACCGAGAAACGCGCCAGACCATCGTCATACATCAGGCTGCTGACCTGAGTCCTGGTCTGTGCGTCCTTGTGCGATGTGCTGCTGGTCAGTTCAAAACCGGCCGGAAGCCAGTCCGAGCGCCAGCTCTGGGCGGCCTTTACGGCAGCCGCCTTGTTGCTGTCGAGAGCGACGGCCTTGCAATCCGGCCCCGCCTGCAATTCGTTTTCGGAGGGGACCCCGGAGGTATCCAGCTGGGTGAACTGAAAACGCTCCAGCAATTGTCCTTTGTCGTTGAGCAACAACGACTTGAGCGGCAGGCCCGTTTCCTTGTCCAGGTGCAGTTCAAAACCGTAGCGGTGTTGATCACGAGGCTTGAGGGACACGATGACTGCCGGACGCCCGGCCACGCGCGACTTGCCAATGACGGCAAGGTCATACCAGTTTTTCAGCTTTTGGGGATCGAGTGCACGAGCGGCGGAGTTGGGAGAGTCCCCAAGCCCCGCAATCAGGATGCCGCTGACGCATTGAGTATGTCCGTCAATGCGCACGACTTCCTGGGCAGAACCGTCGAGCTGCAGGATACGCTCGCGGACTTTGCCATCCTGGACGCGGTGCCAGATGTTGTGGGTAGAAAAACTACCGTTACGCTCGTAAACGAAAGTACCGTGAAAGCTTTGCTGTTGCTCGGCCTGGCCAAGACGGGTCAACCAATCCTGGGCTTCATCGGCGTGGGCTGGAACAATGAACCAGCCACCGAGCAGAAGCGAAAGTAGAGGTATGGCGCGCATGATCCTCCTTAACGGTTTTCCAGGCTTGCCGCACGAGCGTAAGGCAGCGCGCTCTCGGTTCCTTTCATTGCAGCCTGTTGAGCATGTTGACGCAAGTAGCCTGGCAACCGCTGATCGTGCCAGCCTGGCTGACCTTGCAATACGCCGTTGGCCATTGGGCCAGTGGCTTCCGAACTCTCACTGTAGCCTGCCAGTACGGCTGGGCCCTTGACCTGAGGAACGGCCAGACCCGGCTGAGTGGATTGCTGTGCCAGTTCGACACCGGCAATTTCGTCCTGGTTGTACAGGCGAACACCGGCCAGTACGGCAACGGTAACCGATGCGGCGACGGCCAGGCGACCCAGGCTGCGCCAAGGACCACGAGAAGTCTTTGCCGGCACGGCCTCATCAGCCAGCGCAGCGGAAACTGCCGCAGCGATGTCCAGGCGTGGAATCAGCAGATCCTTGTGCATCGCTGCCCGAGCGATCTGATAACGAGCCCAGGTTTCACGGGTTTCAACATCGTCAATGGCATTCAATACCCGACGCAATTCCAATTCGTCCGCTTCGTTATCCATCACTGCGGACAGCGATTCCTGCAGGGCTTCACGACTCATGGCGTTCCTCTCTTGGCTGTCGCCGCTGTCTTTAGTTTTCCTGCAACAACGGCTGCAGGGCTTTGTCGATGGCCTCCCGGGCGCGGAAGATCCGGGAGCGCACGGTACCCACCGGACATTGCATGACGCTCGCAATATCCTCGTAACTCAGACCATCGAATTCACGTAAAGTTAACGCCGTACGCAAATCTTCTGGCAGTTGCTGGATGGTCCGATGGACGGTGCCTTCGATCTCATCCCGCAGCAAAGCCCGTTCTGGCGACTCGAGATCCTTGAGGCCATGATCGCCATCGTAGAACTCTGCATCCTCGGAACTGACATCGCTATCCGGCGGCCGGCGGCCGCGTGAAACCAGGTAGTTCTTCGCCGTGTTGATGGCGATGCGGTAAAGCCACGTGTAAAACGCGCTGTCTCCGCGAAAATTTCCAAGTGCACGGTACGCCTTGATAAAGGCTTCCTGTGCCACATCCTGGGCTTCATGGGTGTCGTGCACGAACCGCACGATCAACCCGAGAATTTTGTGCTGGTATTTCAGCACTAGCAGATCAAAAGCTCGCTTGTCGCCGCGCTGAACGCGTTCGACCAGCTGCTGATCCTCTTCCTGGGTTAGCATGAACTCTCCTCGATAAGCTCGGAGGAAGCTTGCATAACTAAACGACCAGACTTGCAAACATAGACTCGGGCTTTTCGCAAAAGTTCTCCCCTCCAAGCAAGTTTCCTGCGGGCTCGGTTTTGGCACGCACGAAAAGCGCAGCTCGGGATGACCCGGCTGCGCGAATTATCTTGTCATCGGCTTCGACAGGCAGGATCAAAATGCAATCCCGCTCCGGCGCCGACGCTGTCCCTTGATTCAGGCAACGGTCTATTGATCTTGGGCCTTTGGCAAAAGTTCCAAATTTTTGTAACAGTGCATCGCTGACATTGTGCGACCTTGAATGGAAAAATTCTGTTAAATCCACGATACAGTCGCTTTGCCGCCCAACGGGACAAAAAAACACCCGACGAAGCGACAGCTCCATCCTGTCACTGTAGTTTCACAATGCCATACCTGCCCGGCTATTGTGCCGATCCCCCCCTCTATATACTAGTGGGCTGTGTGGTCGCCCGACTCGCCGTGCACAAGTCCGGTACCACCCCCGACCCGGGTCGCTTTGAGCGGAATCCTGAAATGAGCCAACAGTTTCAACACGATGTTCTGGTCATTGGCAGCGGCGCTGCCGGTTTGAGCCTTGCGCTGACCCTGCCTGGTCATTTGCGCATTGCCGTATTGAGCAAGGGCGACCTCGCCAATGGCTCGACTTTCTGGGCCCAGGGTGGCGTCGCCGCTGTGCTGGATGACACCGACACCGTCGAATCCCATGTCGATGACACGCTCAACGCAGGCGGCGGGCTCTGTCACGAAGACGCCGTGCGCTTTACCGTCGAGCACAGCAAGGAGGCGATTCAATGGCTGATCGACCAGGGCGTCCCTTTTACCCGCGATGAACAATCCGGCAGGGAGGACGGCGGGTTCGAGTTTCACCTGACCCGTGAAGGCGGTCATAGTCACCGGCGCATCATCCACGCGGCCGACGCAACGGGGGCGGCCATTTTCAGGACGCTGCTCGACAAAGCCAGGCAGAGGCCGAACATCGAACTGCTCGAACAGCGGGTCGCGGTCGACCTGATCACCGAAAAACGCCTGGGCCTTGAGGGCGATCGCTGCCTCGGCGCCTACGTACTCAATCGCGAGACTGGCGAAGTCGACACCTATGGGGCGCGCTTCGTGATTCTTGCCTCCGGGGGTGCGGCCAAGGTCTACCTCTATACCAGCAACCCTGACGGCGCCTGCGGCGATGGCATCGCCATGGCCTGGCGCTCGGGTTGCCGGGTGGCGAACCTGGAATTCAACCAGTTCCACCCGACCTGCCTGTATCACCCGCAGGCCAAGAGTTTTCTGGTCACCGAAGCCCTGCGTGGCGAAGGGGCACACCTCAAGCTGCCCAACGGCGAACGCTTCATGCAGCGGTTCGACCCGCGTGCCGAACTGGCGCCCCGGGACATCGTCGCCCGGGCGATCGACCATGAAATGAAGCGACTGGGCATCGATTGTGTCTATCTTGACATCAGCCACAAGCCCGAAGCGTTCATCAAGTCGCACTTCCCGACCGTTTACGAGCGCTGCCTGGAATTCTCCATCGACATCACCCGGCAGCCGATCCCGGTGGTTCCCGCCGCGCACTACACCTGCGGCGGCGTAATGGTCGATCAGCAAGGGCGCACCGACGTGCCCGGGCTGTATGCGATCGGCGAAACCAGCTTCACCGGCCTGCACGGCGCCAACCGCATGGCCAGCAACTCCTTGCTGGAGTGCTTTGTCTATGCCCGCTCGGCAGCGACGGACATTCTTGAACAACTGCCGCAGGTCTCGATGCCCGTCGCCCTGCCCGTCTGGGACGCCAGCCAGGTGACCGATTCGGACGAGGATGTGATCATCGCGCACAACTGGGATGAGTTGCGGCGGTTCATGTGGGACTACGTGGGCATCGTGCGCACCAACAAGCGCCTGCAACGGGCCCAGCACCGCGTGCAACTGTTGCTGGATGAAATCGACGAGTTCTACAGCAACTACAAGGTCAGCCGGGACTTGATCGAATTG
The DNA here is from genome assembly GCF_041354075.1 of Pseudomonas fluorescens. Lineage (GTDB taxonomy): Bacteria > Pseudomonadota > Gammaproteobacteria > Pseudomonadales > Pseudomonadaceae > Aquipseudomonas > Aquipseudomonas fluorescens_CE. Next base: position 384,064 of record NZ_JARZGC010000004.1, read on the forward strand.
CGCAACCTGGCCCAAGTCGCCGAGCTGATGATCCTGTCAGCCATGGAACGCAAGGAAAGTCGCGGCCTGCATTACACCCTCGACTACCCGGACATGCTGCCCGTGGCACTGGACACTATTCTGGTGCCGCCCACCTACGTCGGCTGAACCTGAGCCGGACTCGCAGGCGTCGGTGCACGTCCGGCGCCAGCGAGTCCCGTGGCACGCACATCGTGCGGACTCGCCGCTCGCCGCGTAAACGAAAGCGCAGTACCACGATCAACGGCAAGGCCAGGCTGTCCCGACGCAGTTGAACCGCCTGCCAGCCGTGCGCCTGATTCCAGACCTGCCAGCCATCGGCGTCGCGACGCAAGCCGCGAAACGCCTGCGGGTGGGTCAGCAGAATCTGCCGTGGCAACACCCAGGCAGCCTGCGCCAGACAACACAGGACGCCCGACAGGCTGAACCACAAAGGCAGGGCGAGAAGGGACAGGGAACCCAGCGCGAACAACTGGGCCAATCCATACGCCGCCAGCAACTGCCGAGAGGCATGCCAGCGGCATTCGAAGGTATTACTTGGGCTGGACACGATCCAGGATCATGCGAACCATGCGCTGCAGCTCCGGGTCTTCGGACTCGCTGCGCTCCATGAACCAGCCGAACATGTCCTGATCCTCGCATTCGAGCAAACGGACATAGCAGGCACGATCAACCTCGTTGAGGTGCGGGTAAACCTCTTTCACGAACGGCACCAGCAGCACGTCAAGCTCGAGCATGCCGCGGCGGCTGTGCCAGTAGAGGCGATTCAGTTCAACATCTTCGACCATGGAGCGCTCCTCAAATAGGCGGCAAGTATACAGCCCCGGACTGCGTCGAACAGTCGGCTTTGGTCGGTCACTACCGACCTTTTGCGAACTACCCATTTCATGGGCGCCCCCTTATGATGTCCCCCAGACTTTTCACCCTGCGATGTCCCATGGCCGATTCTGCTTTTTTCTGCACCCTGTCTCACGAAGGCGTTCTCGCGGTCCGCGGCGTGGATGCCGCCAAGTACCTGCAAGGCCAATTGACCTGCAACCTTAATTACCTGAGCGAAACCCGGGCGAGCCTGGGCGCGCGCTGCACGCAGAAAGGCCGGATGCAATCGAGTTTCCGCATCCTGCTGCAAGGCGATGGAGTGCTCATGGCCATGGCCAGCGGGCTGCTGGAGCCGCAACTGGCGGACCTGAAGAAGTACGCGGTGTTCTCCAAGTCCAAGCTCACCGATGAAAGCGCCGCCTGGGTACGCTTCGGTCTAGAGAAGGGTGATGCCGCTCTGCTTAGCCTGGGCCTTGAACTGCCGGCCGAAACCGACAGCGTCGTGCGCAATGACCCATTGATTGCCGTGCGCGTGTCGCCGGACCGCGCCGAACTCTGGGTGCCCGCCGATCAGGCTGACGCCGTCAAAGGCAAGCTGTCCGCCCTGTTGGCCGAGGGCGACCTGAACCAATGGCTGCTGGGCCAGGTCCGAGCAGGGATCGGCCAGGTCATGGCGGGCACCCGCGAACTGTTCATTCCGCAGATGCTCAACCTGCAGGCCGTCGGTGGCGTGAGTTTCAAGAAGGGTTGCTACACCGGCCAGGAAATCGTCGCGCGCATGCAGTACCTGGGCAAACTCAAGCGTCGCCTGTATCGCCTGAGCCTTGCGGGCGATCAGCTACCGGAGCCTGGAACCCCCCTGTTTTCGGCGACCCACGCCAGTTCCATCGGTGAAGTCGTGATGGCCGCGCACACCGGGCACAACGTTGAATTGCTGGCCGTGCTGCAAGCTGAAGCAGCGCAAAGCGGTAATGTCCACCTGGGCACACTCGAAGGGCCGGCCCTGCAGTTGCTCGACCTGCCCTACGAGCTGGATCGCGATCGAGAAATCCAGCACTGACGGCAGCATTTTTCGCAACACCTAGAGAAAAGAAATGAGTGAGCTGGCGGATAAGATCCAACAGGATTTGGTTGAGGCCATCGATAACGATGACCTGGTTCTGCCAACGTTGCCGGAAGTGGCCATGCAAATTCGCAAGGCCGCTGAAGACCCGGAAATCAGTGTCAGTAACCTGAGCAAGGTGATCGGCCGTGATACCGCGCTGTCCGCGCGATTGATCAAGGTGGTCAACAGCCCGCTCCTGCGCGCGACCCAGGAAGTCACTGAATTGCACACGGCCATTACTCGCCTGGGTGTCAATTACAGCAGTAACCTGGCGATTGGCCTGGTCATGGAGCAGATTTTCCACGCACGTTCCGAGGTGGTGGAAAAAAAGATGCGCGATGTCTGGCGCAAGAGCCTGGAGATCGCCGGAGTCAGCTACGCGTTGTGCCGCAGCTACACGCAACTCAAGCCGGACCAGGCGGCGCTCGGCGGGCTGGTGCACCAGATCGGCGTGCTGCCGATCCTGACCTACGCCGAAGACCACTATGAGCTGCTGTCGGATCCGGTCAGCCTGAACCACGTGATCGACCACATTCATCCGGTGCTGGGCGAAAAACTGCTGCAGGTCTGGGAGTTTCCGGAAATGCTGGTACAGGTTCCGCGGCTGTACCTGGACTTCAAGCGTGAGTCCGCACACGTGGATTACATCGACCTGGTGCAGGTCGCCAGCCTGTATTGCTACAAGGACACCGACCACCCCATCGCGCGGATCGACCCGTTCAACGTGCCAGCCTTCAAACGGCTGGGGATTGACCCGGAAAACAAGGCAATGTGCAGCGATCTCGAAGAGTCGCGGTCGATGTTCTACTGACAGACCGCATCGCCCCATCGCGAGCAGGCTCGCTCCCACAGAGAACACTGAATCCTGCTCGCGATGGGTCTACCCGGCAATAAAACTCACCCGCACTTTCAACCCGGCCTGTTCGCCGTCGTGCAGACTGATCTGTGCCAGGTGCGCGCGGCAAATCTCGCCGACAATGGCCAGGCCCAGGCCGGAGCCGGCGACTTGCTGGTTGCGCCGGTAAAAGCGCTCGAATACTCGGTCGCGCTCTTCCAGCGGAATCCCCGGCCCATCGTCCTCGACCTCCAGCACCGCCGGCGCCGAAACCCGCAGGATCACGTTACCGCCGGGTGGCGTGTGGGCCAGCGCGTTATCCACCAGGTTGCTCAAGAGCTCGTTCAACAGCGTCGGCTCGCCGCGCAGCCAGACCGGCTCGTCCGCTTCCAGCGCCAGGGCGACGCCACGGGCATGGGCCAGTGGCGCCATGGCCATGCCCAGTTCACGGGCCAACTGGCTCAGGTCCAGCAACTGCGCGCCCCCTTCGGCGATCGCCCGGGCACCGTTCTCGACCCGCGCCAGCGACAGCAACTGGTTGGCGAGGTGGGTCAGGCGGTCTGTGCCTTGGGCCGCGGTTTCCAGGGTGGTGCGCCAGGTCTCGGGCTCGCCCGAGCGCAGGCCCAATTCCAGCCGCGCCTTGAGCGCCGCCAACGGCGTGCGCAGTTCATGGGCCGCATCGGCGATGAACTGGGCCTGACGCTCGAACTGCCCGCGCAGACGCTCGGTAAAGTGATTGAGCGCACGCACCAGCGGCCACAGTTCGTGCTGCACTTCCACCAACGGCAGGGGTCGCAGGTCGTCGGGCTGCCGTTCCTCGACCGCCGTGCGCAAGCGTTCCAACGGACGCAACGCAGCACTGACGGCAAACCACACCATCAGCAACGCACCGACCGCCAGCATGCCCAGGCGCAACAGGGTGTCGGCGGCGAGGCTGCGGGCCATGCTGACGCGCGCTTCATCGGTTTCCGCCACACGGATTTCCGCCATGCCGTTCATGTTCGGCTCGCTGACCGGCTTGAGCAGGCTGACCACTCGCACGTTCTGGCCCTGATACGTCGCGTTGTAGAACCGCGCGAGCGCCGGATAGTCGTCGGTACGCGGCGTGCCCGGCGGTGGCGGCGGCAAGTTTTCGTAACCGGAAATCAGCTTCTGGTTGATGTCGTTGACCAGGTAGAAAATCCGCCCGGCACTGTCATAGGCAAACGTATCGAGGGCCACGTAAGGCACGTCGGCGCTGAGGCTGCCGTCGCGGGACGACACGCCTGCGGCGATGGTTCGGGCGGACGCGAGCAAGGTCCGGTCATAGGCAGTGTCGGCGGCCTCTCGGCCGTTCCAGTAGGCGCTCAAGCCACTGGCCAGCATCAGCACCACCAGCAACAGCGCAAGGTTCCACAGCAACCGCCAACGCAGGCTGCTGGGCTTATGCATCGCGGCTTTCCAGCAGGTAGCCGAGCCCGCGGAACGTCACGATGGCCACCGGGTGCCCATCGAGCTTCTTGCGCAGGCGATGAACATAGATCTCGATGGCGTCGGGGCTGGCCTCCTCGTCCAGGCCGAACACCTGGGCAGCGAGTTGCTCCTTGCTCATCACCCGGCCGGGGCGGGCGATCAGCGCTTCGAGCACCGCCTGCTCACGGGAGGTCAGGGTGAGCAGTTCGTCGTTGAGGGTGAAACGTCGGGTGTCCAGATCGTACGCCAGCACGCCGCAGGTCTGCTGGCGTTCGCCGCCGAGCACGCTGCGGCGCAACAACGCCTTGACCCTGGCCTCGAGCTCGGTCAGCTCGAACGGTTTGGCCAGGTAATCGTCAGCGCCAAGGTTCAGGCCATGGACCCGGTCCTTGACGTCGCTGCGGGCCGTCAGCATCAGCACCGGCAGGTTCTTGCCACGGGTTCGCAGGCGCGCGAGCACTTCAAAGCCATCCATGCGCGGCAAGCCGACGTCAAGGATCGCCATGGCGTACTCCTCGCTACTCAACGCCAGGTCGGCGGCCACGCCGTCATGCAGCACATCCACGGTCAGGCCGGTGCTCTTGAGTGCCTGGGCGACACTTTCGGCGAGCTGCAGGTGGTCCTCGACGAGCAGAACACGCATGGATTTTTACCTCGTTCAGGGATGGTCAACGCCATTGTTGGCGCGGAGTTTACCGCTGCATCGGTCACTGTGAAGCCTGAAAAATCGTGAAAGGCCAATGAAAGCCTGTTGAAAGGTTAGCGAAAGGTTCGCTGGTTAGAGTCAAGTTACGGAATGTTTCAATCTGCCCATTCCACCGTTGCACCCTGCTTTGAATGTAGCGCCCGAAAAACGCCACGAAGCGTTTTCGCCAATAAGAACAATAACCGAGGTACTGCGCCATGCTGTCCACACAGCCCCAGGCTTATACGCCGCCCTCTTCTTTCCCGTTCGAATCGATGTCGCGTGTCAGCGCCGTTTGCGGCTGCGCAACGCGAAACCGTCGCACCTGAAATATCCCCAAAAACAACAACTCCCGTGGAGAAAACCATGAACCGATCACTGCGCCGTTTCGCCCTCGCCGCCAGCTGCATGCTGTTTGCCGGCCAACTGATGGCCGAACCGAAACGTCCGGAATGCATTGCCCCGGCCTCGCCCGGCGGCGGTTTCGACCTGACCTGCAAACTGGCGCAAAGCGCGCTGGTCAATGAAAAACTGCTGACCAAACCGATGCGCGTGACCTACATGCCCGGTGGTGTCGGTGCCGTGGCCTATAACGCAGTGGTTGCCCAGCGGCCGGCCGATGCCGGCACGCTGGTGGCATGGTCCAGCGGCTCGCTGCTGAACCTGGCCCAGGGCAAGTTCGGCCGCTTCGATGAGAATGCCGTGCGCTGGCTGGCGGCCGTCGGCACCAGCTACGGCGCCATCGCCGTCAAAAGCGACTCGCCGTACAAGACCCTGGACGACCTGGTCAAGGCATTGAAGAAAGACCCGAGCTCCGTGGTCATCGGTTCCGGCGGCACCGTCGGCAGCCAGGACTGGATGCAGACCGCGCTGATCGCCAAGGCTGCCGGGATCAACCCCCGCGACCTGCGTTATGTTGCCCTCGAAGGCGGCGGCGAAATCGCCACGGCACTGCTTGGCGGCCACATCCAGGTCGGCAGCACCGACATCTCCGACTCCATGCCGCATATCCAGAGTGGTGACATGCGCCTGCTGGCGGTGTTCTCCGACAAGCGTCTTGAAGAGCCGGAAATGAAGGACATCCCGACTGCCAAGGAACAGGGCTACGACATCGTCTGGCCGGTGGTTCGCGGTTTCTACCTCGGGCCGAAGGTCAGCGATGAAGATTACGCCTGGTGGAAAGAGTCCTTCGACAAGCTGCTGGCTTCCGACGAGTTCGCCAAGCTGCGCGATCAGCGCGAGCTGTTCCCGTTCGCCATGACCGGCCCGGAGCTCGACACCTACGTGAAGAAGCAGGTCGCGGACTACAAAGTGCTGGCCAAAGAGTTCGGCCTGATTCAGTGATCGCCTCTGTCTAGCGGCTGCGCCCCGACTTCACAGGGGCGCGGCCCAGGAGTTCTACATGCTCTTACAACGCATTTTTGCCTCGGTGCTGTTGCTGGCCTGCATCGGCCTGGCGCTGATGGCATGGCCGTATCAGGCGGCTTTCTCCTACGAACCCGTCGGACCGCGCGCCTTTCCGCTGTTGATGCTGGGCCTGATGAGCCTGGCCCTGCTGTACATGCTGGTGCGTCCGACGCCCATCGTGCACAGCGAAGACGACCCGCAACTGGACCGCGAAACCCTGAACAAGATCGGCATCTGCGTGGTGCTGCTGCTGATTTTCGCCGGGCTGTTCGAACCGCTGGGCTTCATCCTCAGCAGCATGCTGATCGGCATTCCGATGGCTCGCCTGTATGGCGGTCGCTGGCTACCGAGTGTGGTGGTGACGACGCTGATGGCGATTGGTCTCTACCTGCTGTTCGACAAGTTGATGGACGTGCCGTTGCCCCTGGGCCTGCTCGACGTTCTGGAGAACTGATATGGATACGCTTGGCTATTTGGGCCAGGGCTTCGGCGTCGCGCTGAGCCCTTACAACCTGGTGACGGCACTGACCGGCACCCTGATCGGCACCGTCGTCGGCCTGTTGCCGGGCCTGGGCCCGATCAACGGCGTGGCGCTGCTGATTCCGATTGCCTTCGCCCTCGGCCTGCCACCGGAGTCGGCGCTGATCCTGCTGGCGGCGGTTTACCTGGGCTGCGAATACGGCGGCCGGATCAGCTCGATCCTGCTGAACATTCCGGGCGAAGCCTCCACCGTGATGACCACCCTGGACGGTTACCCGATGGCTCGCAAAGGCTTGGCCGGCGTAGCGCTGTCGCTGTCGGCGTGGAGCTCGTTCATCGGCGCGTTCATTGCCACCTGCGGCATGGTGCTGTTCGCGCCGCTGCTGGCGAAATGGGCGATTGCCTTTGGGCCGGCGGAATACTTCGTACTCATGGTGTTCGCGATTGTCTGCCTCGGCGGCATGGCCGGCGATCGTCCGCTGAAGACCTTCATCGCGGCGTTGATCGGCCTGTTCCTGTCGACCGTCGGCATTGATGCCAACAGCGGCGTGTACCGCTTTACCGGGGACAACATTCACCTGACCGACGGCATTCAATTCGTGGTGCTGGTGCTGGGCCTGTTCTCCATCAGCGAAATCCTTTTGCTGCTGGAAAAAACCCATCGCGGCCAGGAAGCGGTGAAAGCCACCGGCCGCATGATGTTCAACCTCAAGGAAGCATCGGCGGTGTTCGTGGTGAACATTCGCTGCGGCGTGTTCGGCTTCATCATGGGCGTGTTGCCGGGTGCAGGTGCGACCCTCGCCAGCGCCGTGGCCTACATGACCGAAAAGCGCATCGCCGGCGCCAAGGGCACCTTCGGCCAGGGCGACATGCGTGGCCTGGCTGCACCGGAAACCGCCATCGGCGCTTCGGCGTGCGGCGCGCTGGTGCCAATGCTGACCCTGGGCGTTCCGGGTTCGGGCACCACAGCCGTGATGATCGGCGCCCTGTCGCTGTACAACATCACCCCCGGCCCGCTGCTGTTCCAGCAGCAACCGGACATCGTCTGGGGCCTGATCGCCTCGTTGTTCATCGCCAACATCATGCTGGTGATCCTCAACATCCCGATGATCCGCATCTTCACCCGCATCCTTGCCGTGCCGAACTGGGCGCTGGTGCCCGTGATCGCGATCATCACCGGGATCGGTGTCTACGCGGTGCATGCCACCACCTTCGACCTGTTCCTGATGGTCGGTATCGGTATCTTCGGTTACATCCTGCGCAAGCTGGATTTCCCGCTGTCGCCGGTGTTGCTGGGGTTCATCCTCGGTGGCCTGATGGAGCAGAACCTGCGCCGCGCCCTGTCGATTTCCAACGGTGCGCTGGAAATCCTCTGGTCGAGCCCGATCACCCTGGGCGTCTGGGTACTGACCGTGTTCATGCTGTCGCTGCCGCTGCTGCGGATCTGGCGCAAACGTTCGCTCGCTCGTCGCGCGGTAGCCGATGTCTGATCGAACACCGTTCAACGCCTGGTGGGGGACGCCGCTGGTGGGCGCGCTGGGCGGTTACCTGGCCAGCCTGGTTGGCTGGCCGCTGCCCTGGATGGTCGGCTCTTTGCTGGCGATCATCCTGGTGCGCTGCCTGACGCCGTGGCAACTGGCGGAAATCCCTGGCGGCCGCAAGTGCGGCCAGTGGATTGTCGGCATCGGCATCGGCCTGCATTTCACCCCGGTGGTGATGGAGCAGGTGCTGAGCCACTTCGGCCTGATCTTCTTCGGTGCGTTGGTCACCAGCCTGTCGGCCGTGGTCGGCGTCTGGTTGATGCGACGCACCGGCGAGGATCGCGCCACCGCCTTTTTCTCCAGCATGCCAGGCGGCTCCGGCGAGATGGTCAACCTCGGCGCGCGCAATGGCGCGGTCCTCAGCCGCGTCGCGGCGGGCCAAAGCCTGCGGGTGCTGGTGGTGGTGCTGTGCGTGCCGGCCGCTTTCAAATACCTGCTGGGTGATGGCGCGCCGATCTTTCATCCGGCGGCCGTCGACTGGCGCTGGCTGGCCCTTCTGTTTCCGGCAGGTGCTCTGGCCGCCTGGCTGTGGGAACGACTTCGTCAACCCAACCCATGGCTGTTCGGGCCTTTGCTGGTCAGTGCAGCGGTGAGCATTGCCTGGGACCTGCACATCAGTCTGCCCAACGGCGGCAGCCAGATGGGCCAATGGCTGATCGGCAGCGGCCTGGGCTGTCATTTCAACCGGCAGTTTTTCCGGCGCGCGCCTTCCTTCATGGGACGGACCCTGATGGGCACCGTGCTGACGATGTTGATCGCCACGGCGGCGGCATTGGGCTTGAGTGCGCTGACGCATCTGGATTTGCGTTCGCTGACCCTGGGCATGATGCCGGGCGGCATTGCGGAGATGAGCCTGACGGCGGAAACCCTGCAATTGTCGGTGCCGCTGGTGACCGCAATGCAGGTGATGCGCTTGCTGTTCGTGCTGTTTCTGGCGGAACCGTTGTTCAAATATTGGGACAGGACCGCCGAGCGTTAACACGCCATCGTCAATCTGAAACAAAGGCCCCGGCGCAGATCATGCAACGGGGCCTTTCTTTTATTGACCGATCGGCGAAATCTTGAAGTTGCCCAGATAGACTTCTACCAATTCACCGGTGCTTTCCCGGCGCGCCACGAAGCGAAAGTCCGAGGCATCGAATCGGGCCGAGGGAAAATAGGTGGTGAGATTGATTTCACCGCTGACCGCGCGGTAATACTCGACTTCAGCATCTGCATCTGCCCGAACATGGTATCGAACTTCAATACTCCCTGGCCCCAGAGAGTGCACGCCACTTTGGGTGCCCGCCGCAATCTCGAAGACGATCGAGCTGTGGTAGGGAGGTTGATCCACTATCGCAAATGCCTGATACGCCTCGAGATCCTCGGAATAGGCGCCCACCTCTGCGGTGTCGAAGGTGCTTCGCGGATCGGACGGATCCCAGCGTCGGGTTTTCGCAAACAGGTGACCGGATCCTTTGGGCAAGGCCTTGATCTGCTCGAATTTTAACTCTGGCATGACAAACTTCCTTTTCCTGATGGCCCGGCACGCCCGAGTGCGTGCAGGTCAATCGATTAGGCAAAGGGCTGGCCGTGCTTGTCTACTGACAGAAATAACAGGTTGGCAGCGGAATCGGACGAACGGCTACGCCTCAATCGCGCTTGCCGACGCTCGCCCGAAGCACGGTGGAGAGAAATACACGCCCCGGCCATCAATCGGGTCGAGGCGTGCGTTTTTAACCAAAAGCCGAGATTTTGAAATTGCCCAGATACACTTCCACCTGTTTTCCCAAGCCTTCGCTTTCAGCCACGAAACGGAATTCCGAGGCCTCGAACGTGGCCGTCGCGAAGTTCGTGGTGAGTTTTATTTCGCCCCGAATGGCGTAGTAGAACTCGATCCCCTCCCCCGCATCGACGTAATAGCGCACGGCAATACCCGATGGACCGAGCGGATAGGTGCCATTGGCGGTGCCCGCCTTGATCTCGAAGGTGATCCCGCTGTAGTAGCCGGGTTCTTGCACGACAGCGTGCACGCTGTAGGTTTCCGGATCATCGGAATAGACCCCCACTTGCCAGGCGTCGAAGGTGCTGCGCGGATCCTCCGGAGGAAAGCGGCGGGTTTTCGCGAAGAGGTGGCCGGCGCCCTTGGGCAGGGCCTTGATTTGCTCCAGTGCAGCTCTGGCATGACGAGTCTCCCTTTCTCTGATGACCCGGCACGCGTGGGTGCGTGCGGGCATTTGATTAAGCGAGGGAGTCGCCAGGCTATCTACTGTCAGAAATAACAGGTTGCCGCCACCTTCAGACGAACGGCGGGTCGCCAGGCGGCCTGTTTCTTGAACAGGATTGCCGTGGACGTTTACACGACTGGCGGCAAGCGCCACTCGATCGGCGTCTCGCCATTCTGCTCAAGGAACTTGTTGGTGCGACTGAAGTGCCCGCACCCGAGGAAGCCGCGGTAGGCCGACAGCGGCGACGGATGCACCGAGGTCAACACCAGGTGTTTGGTCGCATCGATCAGCTTCTGTTTGCTCTGAGCATGGGAGCCCCAGAGCATGAACACCAGGTGCGGCTGCTGTTGGCTGACCACTTCGATGATCCGATCGGTGAAAAACTGCCAGCCCTTGTCCTTGTGCGCGTTGGCATTGGCACGCTCGACCGTCATGGTGGTGTTGAGCATCAATACGCCCTGGTCGGCCCAGCTTTGCAGGTAGCCGTGATTGGGAATGTCGATGTTCAGGTCGCGCTTCAACTCTTTATAGATGTTCACCAGCGAAGGCGGCGCCGGTACCCCCGGCTGCACCGAGAAACACAGGCCATGGGCCTGGCCCGGACCGTGATAGGGATCCTGGCCGAGGATCACCACCTTGACCTTGTCCAGCGGCGTGGAATTGAGTGCGTTGAAAATCAGCGGGCCCGGTGGATAGATCTCCTTGCCGGCCGCACGCTCCTGTTGCAGGAAATTGCGCAACTCTGCCATGTAGGGCTGGTCGAACTCAGCACGCAGTGCCTCCTTCCAGCTCGGTTCGAGTTTGATACGGTCGTCAGCAGTCATGGTTACACCCGGCAAAAACAATGGGGCGAACCCTAGGAAAGCCCATCACGCTTGTCAATTGATCTGACGCAGATCCGGCACTTTCCCACACAGCGATCATACTGAACGCTCAAATTCCCGATCGAGGTCACGATGAATCTGCACTTCGAAGAACTGATCGGCACCGACGGCGCCCGCATCGCAGTCGCCAGCCTGGATGCCGAAAAGTCCCTGAACGCCCTCTCTCTGCCGATGATCAACGCCCTGCGCGATCGGCTCGACGCCTGGGCCAAGGATCCACAGGTGGTCTGCGTGCTGTTGCGCGGCAACGGGGCCAAGGCCTTTTGCGCCGGCGGCGACGTGCGCAGCCTGGTGGAAGCGTGTCGCGCACACCCCGGCGAAGTGCCGCCACTGGCGGCGAACTTCTTCGCGGCGGAATACCGCCTGGACTTCTACCTGCACACCTACCCGAAACCGCTGATCTGTTGGGGCCATGGCTATGTACTGGGCGGTGGCATGGGCCTGCTGCAGGGCGCCAGCATCCGCATTGTCACACCCAGCAGCCGCCTGGCGATGCCCGAGATCAGCATCGGTCTGTACCCGGACGTCGGCGCCAGCTGGTTCTTGTCGCGCCTGCCCGGCAAGCTCGGTCTGTTCCTCGGCCTGACCGGCGCGCACATGAATGGCCGGGATGCGCTCGATCTGGACCTGGCCGACCGTTTCCTGCTCGATGAACAGCAACAGGCCTTGATCGAAGGTTTGCTGCAATTGAACTGGCAGGAACAGACGCCGGTGCAACTCAACAGCCTGCTCAAGGCCTTGCAACAGGAAGCCCTCGCTCAGATGCCCGATGCCCAGTGGCTGCCGCGACGCCAGCAGATCGACGAACTGCTGGATGTCAGCGACGTGCGTTGCGCCTGGCAGGCCATCAGCCAGCAGCGCGACAGCAGCGACCTGCTGCTCAGCCGCGCCGCTCACACCCTGAGTGAAGGCTCGCCACTGACCGCGCATCTGGTGTGGGAACAAATCGTCCGCGCTCGCCACCTGTCTCTGGCGCAGGTGTTCCAGATGGAATACACCCTGAGCCTCAATTGCTGCCGTCACCCGGAGTTCAGTGAAGGCGTGCGGGCGCGCTTGATCGACAAGGATCAGCAGCCGCACTGGCATTGGTCGGACATCAACCACGTGCCGCAGGCGGTGGTCGAGGCGCACTTCCAGAAAGCCTGGGAGGGGCGGCATCCATTGGCGGATCTGCAGGATCACTGAACGAACGTGGGAGCGCTTTTGCTCGCTCCCACTCGGTTTGGCGTTTCACTCAAATCAGCGTCGGCCACCGCGGCCATCATGGTCACCGCGACCATTGTGGTCGCCTCTTCCACCCCGGCCATCGCGACCGCCATGGCCTCCCCGGTAATCGTTGTTCCAGCCTCCACGGTTGCGACCATCCCAGCCGCTGCGGCTGTGGTTGTCCCAGCCGCGATTCTGATGGGCCCGGTAATCGCCCCGTGGCGATGGTTGGTAATAACGCGGCGCTGGTTGATAAACCCGCGGCTGGTAGTAGTAGCGCGGGGTGGGCTGGTAATACCGGGCCGGTGGCGAGTAGTAGCGGCGTTGCGAGCTGTAGTAGCCGCCGTTTGAATAGTAGGCCCCGCCACCGGAATAGTACGGCGCCGGGGACGAATACACCTCGGAACTGTAATAGCTGCCCCCATCGGCGTAGGGCACGCACGCACCGATGGTCAAACCCGAGACAGCAATCAGAAGAATTCGACGTAGCTGCTTTAGACAGTGCATGGCGGCCTCCTGGACCGCGAGTGAGCCACACCAGCGACGCTGGCGAGCGACAGTCAATTATTAGGAGACTGTCGAAAGATCAGACATCGAATCCGAAATCTGGTGCGGTCTTGCAACAAGTTGAAACATCTCGCCGATGAAAGGTTTTTCATACATTCATGCGCGGGTTAATGGTGCCCTCCCCGATATCCACCGCCGTAATAACGCGGCGCGTGCCCTCCCCAATAGTAGTAGCGATAACCACCGTAAAAACGCGGGCCGTAGTAATAGCGCGGGCCGTAGTAGTAGGAGTAAGGCGCGTAGCCCGGGGAGTAATAAGGCGAGGAATACACGTCGTACGAACCGGCGTAGTAGTAGCAGCCGGACAGCCCGACACCGAGCACGACACCCAGCAACAGTCGACGAAACATGGCGGCCTCCTGAAAGACCTGCAGCCGATACAGGAACAGCTGACTCATCTATTGACTGTTTTTTGATCAGCGAGTGCAAGGCCTGCGGCGACCTTCGGATCGGCGGCCGACGATGCTGCAAACCGGTGCGTTCGTGCACCATCACGACGCAACCAACGCCGACCTGCGGCCTGCCCTTGCACATCGATCCCCCGGCGCAGAGGGCCTGGAGCGACTTGGCACGCCTCTCGCTTTAACAACCCCGTGCAGGAGTCATCACAGGTTCGCGGCACCACAATTTGCAAATGGCTGACTAGGGTTCCGGCTCGCAATCGCGAGTGGCTGGTCCGAGAGTTGGCGACCTCCAGTTGAGGTTACACGGCGGGACAAAAGCCCGGGAGACAAGCCACCGCTAGCGGTGCCGCATTGACTCCTGTCCGCCCCTGATCAACTGGAGAACCCGAACCATGTCTCGACTACGTTTCCCCGCCCTGCTCGCCGCCGCGTTCGCCGCGTTGCTCAGCACCCAATCCCAGGCTGCACAAAAAGACCACTTCAGCGTCTGCTGGACCATCTACGCCGGCTGGATGCCGTGGGAGTACGCAGGCAGCCAGGGCATCGTCGACAAATGGGCGAAGAAGTACGGCATCAAGATTGATGTGGTGCAGCTCAACGATTACGTCGAATCCATCAACCAATACACCGCCGGCCAGTTCGACGGCTGCACCATGACCAACATGGACGCGCTGACCATCCCGGCCGCCGGTGGCGTGGACAGCACCGCGCTGATCGTCAGTGATTTCTCGAACGGCAACGACGGCGTCGTGCTCAAGGGCGAAGGCAAGACCGTCAGCGACCTCAAGGGCATGGACGTCAACCTGGTCGAGCTGTCGGTGTCCCACTACCTGCTGGCCCGCGCGCTGGACTCGGTGGATCTCACCGAGAAAGACCTGAAAGTGGTCAACACCTCCGACGCCGACATCGCTGCGGCCTTCAACACCGCCCAGGTCAACGCTGTCACCACCTGGAACCCGATGCTCTCGGACATCAAGGCCAAACCCGGCGTGACCGAGGTTTTCAACTCCAGTCAGATCCCCGGCGAAATCATGGACATGATGGTGGTCAACAGCGCCACCCTCAAGGACAACCCGGCCCTGGGCAAGGCCCTGACCGGCGCCTGGTTCGAAGTGGTCGCGCTGATGAACGCGAAGAACGGCGCCAGCCAGGCCGCGCTCGAGCACATGGCCAAGGCCTCCGGCACTGACCTCGCGGGTTTCCAGGCGCAACTGGACACCACCAAGCTGTTCGCCACGCCACAGGAAGCCCTCGCCTTCGCCACCAGCACGCAATTGCCGGAAACCATGCGCCGGGTGGCCGAGTTCTCGTTCCAGCACGGTTTGCTGGGTGAAGGCGCCAAGGACACCAGTGCGGTCGGCATGGCTTTCGCGAACGGCGTGACCAGTGGCGACAAGAGCAACCTCAAGCTGCGTTTCGACCCCAGCTACGTGCAAATGGCCGCCGACGCCAAGCTGTAAGAAGAGGACCTGGCCATGCGCCTGATCAATCGTCACCCGGACCGCCCGAGTCGCCTGTTGCTGGTGATCCTGCCGTTCGCCCTGGTGCTGTTGGCCTACTTCATGGGCTCGGCCGAGCGGCTGACGGAAAACCCCAACGACAAGCTGCTGCCGAGCGCCGTGCAAATGGCCGACGCGGTCAAGCGTCTGGCCTTCGTGGCAGACACACGCACCGGTGAATACCTGCTGTGGCAGGACACCGCGTCGAGCCTGCAACGGTTGGCCATCGGCCTGGGTATCAGCGCGCTCGCCGGGCTGTGCCTTGGCATGGCCGCTGGCACCCTGCCGCTGTTTGGCGCGCCGTTGTCACCGCTGCTGACGGTGCTGTCGATGGTGCCGCCGCTGGCGATCCTGCCGATTCTGTTCATCGTCTTCGGGCTGGGGGAATTGTCGAAGGTGATGCTGATCGTGATCGGCATCACCCCGGCCCTGGCGCGGGACCTGGAACAGCGCGCCCGGGAAATCCCCGTGGAATTGCTGATCAAGGCGCAAACCTTGGGCGCCTCCACCTGGACCCTGATGCTGCGGGTGGTGCTGCCGCAGTTGCTGCCGCGCCTGCTGATCTCGCTGCGGCTGATGCTCGGCTCGGCGTGGTTGTTCCTGATTGCGGCCGAAGCCATCGCCTCCACCGACGGCCTCGGCTACCGGATCTTCCTGGTGCGCCGTTATCTGGCCATGGACGTGATCCTGCCGTACGTGGTGTGGATCACCCTGCTCGCCTGGCTGATGGACTGGGGCCTCAAGCGCCTGACTCAACGTGCCTTCCCCTGGTATGAAGGAGCGCGCGCATGAGCTTCATCACCGTCAAGAATGTCTGGCAGCAATACGCCGATCAGGTGGTGCTCGAAGGCTTGAACCTGAACGTCAATGAAGGGGAGTTCTGCACCCTGGTCGGCGCTTCGGGCTGCGGCAAGTCGACCTTCCTGCGCCTGCTACTCGGCCAGGAGCGTGCCAGTCGCGGCGAAATCCTGCTCGATGGCCAGGCCCTGGCCAGCGAACCGGACGCGAGCCGTGGCGTGGTGTTCCAGCGCTACTCGGTGTTCCCGCACCTGTCGGTGCTCGACAACGTCGCCCTTGGCCTGGAACTGCCGCGCTCGCCGCTGCTCGGGCGGCTGTTCGGCAGCGCGAAAAAACACGCTCGCGAGCAGGCTTCGGTGTTGCTGCACAAAGTCGGCCTTGGCCACGCGTTGGACAAATACCCGGCGCAGCTCTCCGGCGGCATGCAACAACGGCTGGCCATCGCCCAGGCACTGATCATGAAACCCCGCGTGCTGCTGCTCGACGAACCCTTCGGCGCGCTCGACCCGGGCATCCGCAAGGATATGCACGCCCTGCTTCTGGAGCTGTGGCGCGAGACGCAACTGACGGTGTTCATGGTCACCCATGACCTGTCCGAAGGCTTCAGCCTCGGCACCCGCCTGCTGGTGTTCGACAAGGTTCGCCTCGACCCGCACGCACCCGGCGCCTATGGCGCGCGGATCACTTACGACATCCCTTTGAACAGCGACCGCCGCGCCCAACGCGCCGCCGTCGACGCCTTGCCGCCCACTTTGGCTGGCGTACTTCGCACCGCTTGAGAGGAATCTTCCCATGACCGATTCGACCCAACTGTTCCCGCCCTTCGCCGAAGAAACCCTGCCCGGCGGCGGCCATCGCTCCTTCGTCCTCAAGCGCGGCCAATTGCTGCGCCTGACCGACCTGCGCGGCGGCGCCAACGTCAGCCTGACGCTGCTCAACGCCAACGAAAAAACCGAACGCCTGAACCTGCCCGACAGCCTCAAGTGCCAGCACACCGCGAAACTCACCGCCGGCCATTGCCTGTACTCGGACATGGGCCGCGTATTGGCGGCGATCACCGCTGACACCTGCGGCTGGAGCGACAGCCTCGGCGGCGTGTTGTGCGCCGAGGAAGTCGCGCAAAAATACGGCGCCGGGCGCTATCAGGAGCTGCGCAACGGTTTCTTCCGCAACGGCACCGACAACCTGCTGGTGGAGCTGGGCAAGTGGGGCCTGGGCCTGTCGGACCTGCTGATGACCCTCAACCTGTTCAGCCGGGTGAATGTCGATGAAGCCGGGCGTTTCCACTTCGTCGAAGGCAACTCCAAGGCCGGCGACTACATCGAGTTGTACGCGCCAATGGACACCCTGGTGGTGCTCACCGCCCTGCAACACCCGATGGACCCGTCGACCGAATACGCCCCCAAACCGCTGAAGCTGAGCTGGATGAACGCCGACGCCAGCGTCGCCGAACACTGCCGTACCTCGCGCCCGGAAAACGAGCGCGGCTTCATCAACACCGACCGCCTGTTCGCCTGAGGATCGCTGCCATGTCACTCGCAATCGCTACTGCTCACAAGCTCCCGGAAACAGCGGTCTACCGCGCCACCATCCCGGCCGGCGAACCCTGGCTGATGGAGGTCAAGGCCGGCCAGACCCTGCGCATCCTCGACCTGGAAGGCAATCAGGCCGTCGATACCCTCTTCTATAGCGTGGCCAACCCGAAAGAACGCTACGACGTGCAGCGCACCCTGCGCCGGCAGAACAGCGTCTACCTGAGCACCGGCAGCGTGCTGTATTCCAACCTCGGCAAACCGATGCTGACCATCGTCGCCGACACCTGCGGACGTCACGACACCCTTGGCGGAGCCTGCGCGCAAGAGAGCAACACCGTGCGCTACGCCCTGGAAAAACGCTACATGCACAGCTGCCGCGACAACTACCTGCGCGCCTGCGTCCATGACGGTCGCCTGGGCAAAGGTGACATCGGGCCGAACATCAATTTCTTCATGAACGTGCCGGTCACCGCCGACGGTGGCCTGACCTTCGAAGACGGCATTTCGGCACCGGGCAAATACGTCGACCTGCGGGCCGAGATGGACGTGATCGTGCTGATCTCCAACTGCCCGCAACTGAACAACCCGTGCAACGCCTACAACCCGACACCTGCGGAGCTGCTGGTATGGAACTGAAAATCGTGCGCTTGCGTCGCTGGTTGTTTGCGCTGTGCCAGGCCAGATCGGGGCAGTGCCTCAAAAAGTGAAAGCGCCACCCTCCACTGTGGGAGCGGGCTTGCTCGCGAATGCGGAGTGTCAGTCAACATTCGCGTGGCTGACACACCGC
>NZ_JARZGC010000005.1:0-334745 GCF_041354075.1 Pseudomonas fluorescens
CGCGAAGGCGGTGTGGCAGTCAACATTGATATCGCCTGACACGACGCTTTCGCGAGCAAGCCCGCTCCCACAAGGGAGGGTGTTATCAGGCCAGTTTCTGCAGACATGCTTCAAAAATGTCCAGGCCTTCCTCCAGGACTTCGGCCTCAATGGTCAACGGCGCCAGCAACCGGATGATGTGGCGGGACTTGCCGCTGGGCATCAACAGCAAGCCGGCGTCACGCGCCAGGGCCAGCAGTTGGGTCAACTGGGCGGGCGCCGGCGTGCCGTCGGCGTTGGCCAGTTCGATCCCGCGCATGGCGCCGACACCGGTCAGGCGTCCCAGGTACGGCGACAGGTTGGCGGCGCGCCACGCTTCGTAGCGGCTGACGATCGACTGTTCCTGCTGCGAACCCCAGGCGTGCAGGTTGGCATCGGTCATTTCGTCCAGCGTCGCCAAGGCCGCAGCGCAGGCAATCGGGTTGCCCGAGTAAGTGCCGCCGAGCCCACCCTTGGGCAAGACATCCAGCAGCGCCTTGCGTCCGACCACCGCGCCCAGCGGAATGCCACCGCCAATACTTTTGCCAAGCAGGATCAGGTCCGGCTCGATGCCCAGCCGTGGAAACGCAAAGCGCTGACCGGTGCGCCCGAACCCGGACTGGATTTCATCGGCAATCAACAGGATGTTTTTCTCATCGCACAAGCGTCGCAGGGCTTGGGCGAACTCGACGTCCAGCGCCAGGAAACCGGCTTCGCCCTGCACCGGCTCGACGATGAAGCAGGCCACGTCTTCGATAGCGATTTCGACGCTGAACAGCCGGTCCAGCGCCTTCAAGGCGTCAGCGCAGGTCACGCCATTGTCTTTGCTGGGGAAGGGCAGGTGATAGACCGGGCCGGGCAGCACGCCGACCTTTTGCTTGTAGGGCGCGACCTTGCCATTGAGGTTCAGCGTGCCGAGAGTACGGCCGTGGAAGGCGCCGTCGAAGGCGATGACGGCAGTGCGACCGGTCGCGCCACGGACGATCTTCAAGGCATTCTCCGCCGCTTCTGCGCCGCTGTTGGTGAGCATGCCACTGACGGGGTAGTCCACCGGAACGAACCCGGCCAGGCGCTCCATGAAGTCCAGATAGGGCGTGTGAGCGGCGGCGTTGAACGCGTAATGGGTCAGCCGTGTGGCCTGCTCGCGGATGGCTTCGACGATGCGCGGATGGCAATGCCCGAGGTTCAACACGCCGATGCCGCCCACGAAGTCGATGTAGCGTTTGCCGGCGGTGTCCCACACCTCGGCATTTTTGCCATGGCTGAGGGTAACGGGATGGACGACGTTGATCGACTGGCTGATGGATTCACTGCTCATGCATGACCGACTCGGAAGAAGGAAAACGTCCATTCATCTAAGCCGCGAGCAGTGGTGCCCGGCAAACGAAATAAAGTTGCCGGGTCAGTCTTGAAAGTCGGGATGTTGCAGGACACCGCCGAAACCTTGTAGGAGCGAGCATGCTCGCGAAGGACGCGCAGGCACCGTTGGGTGTCAGGCTGCCAGCGTTATTGTTGACGACCATCGTCGGAACGCCGTCCGGAGCATGCTCGCTCCTACAGGGGGGGCTCAGCGGCGGGTCAACGGCTGCTGATCGAACTTCACCCCGGCCAGGCCATGGGCGATCAGTGCGCGGATGTTGCCGTGGTCGCTGCCCTTGGGCGTGGCGACGACGCTGCGGTAATGTTCGCCGAAGGCCAGCAGCGCTTCTTCGTCGCTCAGGCCTTCGAGCAGGGCCAGGCCCAGGGTCTTGCACGAACCTTCGTTCTGACCGGCGGCGTTTTCCACGCCACCGTTGTTGAACGCCTGTGGCTGGTAGTCGTAGCCGGCGGCGATGAACGCCAGGGTGTCGGCAAAAACGTGCTCGCCGCTCTTGAGGCGGGTGCGCAGCGTGTTCAAATCAGTCATGGGGTTTTCCTTTGGCGAACGCCGCCTGTTGTTCGGCGCTGGCTTCTTGCTGGTATTGGGCTTTCCACTCGGCGTACGGCATGCCGTAGACGACTTCGCGGGCGTCATCGAGGCTGACCTCGATCTGACGTTCGTCGGCCGCCGCCTTGTACCACTTGGAAAGGCAGTTGCGGCAGAAACCCGAGAGGTTCATCAGGTCGATGTTCTGCACATCCTTGCGGCTGTCCAGGTGCGCGACGAGTCGGCGGAAGGCGGCGGCTTCGAGTTCGAGGCGTTGTTGTTCGGTCATGGGGGTCTCTGCGAGGCAGCATTGAGCGGCGAGCTTCAAGCTGCAGGATGGTTTGCGGTGAGTCCTAGCTTACCGCTTGAAGCTCGAAGCTTGAAGCTCAGCGACTTGCGGCGAGCGTAATCGACACCGACTCGGCGAAACGCAGGGCGTGGGGTTTGTCGACCTCCACTTCGGCGTACAGCACCGACGTGTTGGCCATGACCAGATCAAGAATTTCCTGGGTCAGGCGTTCGAGCAGGGCAAAGCGATTGCCCTCGACGTGGGCGATGATGGCCTTGGTGATGGTCCGGTAATTCAGCGCGTGATCGATGTCATTGTCGCGCACCGCTTCCTGGGCCGCGTACAGGATGGTCAGGTTGATCAGCACATCCTGCTTGTTGAGGATCTCGTCCTCGTTGATACCGATGTAGGTGCGCAGGCACAGATCCTTTACCCGGATGCGTGCCATGCCTGGTTGAAGTTGTGGCATTACTACTTGCTCCGTCCAATCAATTGCAGGAACTCCTGGCGGGTGTTGCTCGACTCGCGGAAGGCGCCGAGCATCACCGAGGTGTTCATGGTCGAATTCTGTTTCTCGACGCCGCGCATCATCATGCACATGTGCCGGGCTTCGATCACGACCGCGACCCCGGCCGCCCCCGTGACCTGTTGCACCGCGTCGGCGATTTGCCGGGTGAGGTTTTCCTGGATCTGCAGGCGCCTGGCGAACATGTCCACCAGCCGCGCAATCTTCGACAGGCCCAGCACCTTGCCCGTTGGAATATAAGCCACATGGGCCTTGCCGATGAAGGGCAGCATGTGATGTTCGCAGAGCGAGTACAACTCGATGTTGTCGACGATCACCATTTCATCGTTGTCGGAGGCGAACAGCGCGCCATTGACGATCTCCTCGACACTCTGCTCGTAGCCGTGGCAGAGGTACTGCATGGCCTTGGCGGCGCGCATCGGGGTGTCGAGCAGGCCTTCACGGTCGGGGTTCTCGCCCAGGCCGATGAGAATCTCGCGGTAGCTTTGGGACAGCGCATTCTGGTGCAGGGAAAACGTCATGGATGATCCTCGCTGCGTCGCCTACTTGAGGTGCCGTCCGCCGTTGACGGTCAGGGTCGTGCCGGTGACATAAGGGTTGTCGAGCAAATAACGCAGGCTCTGGTAAATCACGTCGCTGCCGGGTTCGATGCCCAGCGCCGACTTGGCCAGGGCCTTGGCGCGATACGTCGCGTCGTCGTGCGGATTGAACAGTAGCAGGGCCGGGGCGATCCCGTTGACCTTGATGGCGGGCGCGTACTTCGCCGCAAAGGACAGGGTCAGGCTGTCCAGCCCGGCCTTGCTGGCGCAGTAGCCGATGTGCTGGCTGCTGCCCTTGCGGGTCACGTCATCGCTGATGTGCACGATGTCGGCCGGGCTCGAGCGCCGAAGCAGGTCGACGCAGTGCAGGTTGATCAGGTAGGGCGCCAGCATGTGCACGCTGAACAGGCGGGTGAAGGCCTCGGCGTCGGTGTCCGGGGTCTCGGCCAGCCATTCGGACGCATTGTGGATGATTGCGCGCAGGCTGTCGGTGTGGTTTTTCACTTCGTTGATGAAGGCGAAAATGCCGGCTTCGCTGGACAGGTCGGCGAACAGCGCCGTTGCGCCCAGATCACGTAGCGCCTGTACCCCCGGGCGTTCCGTGCGGTAGCTGAACATCACCGCATGCCCGTCTTCGAGCAACCGCTGCGCACAGTGCAGGCCTACACGTTGGCCAGCACCGGTGATGAGGATCGGGGCAGATGAGGAAGTCATGAACGGCTCGCGTCGCGGTAAGAGCAAAACTATACCAGCGCAGCGCGAGGCCCGCTTCCCCGCTTCCCTGTAGGAGCGAGCATGCTCGCGATGGTCTCGAGTGCGCGGAGGGGTATCAGGTACCCAGCGTTATCGTTGACGACCATCGCGAGCATGCTCGCTCCTGCAGATGACCGCATTCCCCTGCAACATTCTCAACGCGCCTGAGAGCGAGCCTCGCTCGACACCCGCCGCACCGGCGCGCTGTTCAACCACCCCGCCAACAACCGGGTCGACAGCGGAATGAAGAAGTAGACCATCAGCGGCGTCAGGCACAGCGTGCTGACCAGCACCCGGGGCAGCAGGCTCATTTCGCCCAGCAGCGGGCCGAGGGCAAGGTTGAACAGCAACGACACCGGAAAGAACGCCAGCCAGATGGCCACTGCCTGCTTCCAGCGAGGAGGGCGCTGGCCGGCAGCACCGAACCAGCCTTCGATGCCGCTCACGCGATGTTCGGTCTTGTGCGCGAACAGGTCGCTGCCCCGGGCCAGCCAGGCCGTGCGCGAGGCAGAGTGTTCCCAGGCGTGCATGGTCTGTTCGTTGGCGAAGCGGAAGATGATCTGGAATTCGTCGCCACCGGGTGGCGGGGCGAGCACGCCCGAGCCGAGATAACCCTGGAAATCGGTGGCCAGTTGTTCGCCTTCGCGAAGCCAGGTCATCAGGTCCTGATAGCGTCCATCGGCGACGCGGCGTGCAACCATCAGTGTGACGGGTGAGGTAGTCATCATGTAACTCCGTAAGTCGAACGCGTCACTCCGGGTAGGAGTTTCGCCAGGCGCAGCGCCGGGGTGATGGGCTGCGTCTTGGTACAAGCAAGGATTACGCCGCATTCTACAGGTTATCTGCGCTCGTCATTGACCTGCGTCTTGAATCGGGAGGGGGTAGGCGAGTTAAGATAGGATCCAATCACTCCACAGCGTCGTCTGCCCAATGCCTGTCTTCATTGACGAAGTCACTGGTTCACCTGCGGCTGTTTCCCTGCATCAGGAAGAGCTGTTTCCGATTCGTGAGGTGTCCCGCCTGACGGGGGTCAACCCGGTGACGCTGCGCGCCTGGGAGCGTCGTTACGGTCTGATCCAGCCAACGCGCACCGAAAGCGGGCATCGTTTGTACGCGTTGGCCGATATCGAGCGGGTTCGCAGCATCCTCGGCTGGCTTGACCGTGGCGTTGCCGTCAGCAAGGTCGGCAGGATCCTGGCCAAGTCTGCGCCGCTTCAGGCGCTCTCGCACATTATCCCCAATGAACTGGTGCAGGCCGACTACGCGCAATGGCAGCAACAGGTCCATGCCGCCGTCAGCGCCTTTGACGATGTTCAACTCGATCAGGTCTATGGGCAGATCTTTTCCAGCTACTCCCAGTCGGTGGTGTTCCAGGACATTCTGATGCCGCTGTGGAAGCGGCTGCTGCAGCATCAGGATCAATTCGGCCAGACCAGCGAGTGGCTGTTCTATGACGGCTACCTGCGCACCCGGGTGCTGCAACGCCTGCTGCTGATGCGCAATTCACCCCGGCGGGTGATCATCAGCGCCCTGGCGGGCCAGTGCCGTGAGCTCGAATTGCTGATCGCCGCGCTGTTCCTGAGCGGCAATGACCTGGGGGTGCGATTGCTGACGATCGGCCAGCCGCTCGATGAGCTGACGCTGGTCTGCGAAAAGATCAAGCCACAGGCATTGGTGCTGTTTTCCAATTACGCACCGGCCCCTGACCTGCCGCGCCGGCTCAATCGACTGGCCATGAGCCTGGATTGTCAGCTGATGCTGGCGGGGGATGCGTCCGAACTGGCGCAGGAAAGTCTCGCCGGAACGTCCATTGGCTGCCTGGGTAATGAGGGAACGGAGATGCGTCAGCGCCTGAAGCAATTTCTGGCGGGCACTCTTGATAGCTGAATCGTGAATAGCTGAATCAGAGGTGCAGGGCGGGATGCGTCAGGCGGTGCTGTTGGAGGATGAACTGGCGCAGGCGCTCGGTTTCATCCGTGTCGCTCTGGCTCAACTGATAGGCGTAGAAGCCGTTCTCGGCTTCTTTCTCGAAGGTGCCACGCATCGCGATGCGTTCATAGCCTGAAGGGCTGAACCACAGGGCGAAATGCTTGGGCGGTTTGGTCTTGTTGCGTACTTCCAGCAACACACCCTTGAACGAAACCTCGTGTACCCAGAGTGTTCCGGGCTGGCCGCTGGCGTTTTCCAGGGCGACCGGCTCTTCGAGCACCAGGCGCCATGGCCGTATCGATGGCCCGTCCTCATAGATGCTGGGAACGCCCAGACGCAGGTGCAGGGCATGAAACTCGTCTTCCACCAGGTGCAACGGGAAGGTCATCTGCTGGTTTTCGAAGCTGGCCTGGATGGTCACCTGCTCGTGCGCCGCCAGGCGCGTGAGCAGGTCACGGATCTGCGAACCACCGTTGACGAGCAGACTCGAGTTCGCATCCCGAACATTGAGTTTCGGGTTGTGTTGCATGGTCTGGATGAAATCCAGCTCGTCCTGGGTCAGGAGTGCGTCACGTTGCATGATCTGCTCGAAAGAAAAAGTTACAAAGGCACCGGTGATTGTAGTTAATGACATTCAATTCTTTATTTTGTTTTAACCGTTCGTCGCTTTTAGTGCGGCGAGCTCGTTTTGCAGACCGGCGACCTGCGCCTCCAGCTGTGCAATGCGTTGTTGCGCCTTGACCTGAGCGGTGATGTCTTTCTGTACGCCGACCGTATAGGTTTGGCCATCGGCAGCGTTTTTCACTGTCGAAAGCGACAGTTCATTCCAGAAGGGGGTGCCGTCCTTGCGATAATTGCGCAGGGTCTGCCGGCAGGCGCCGCCGCGCAGCAAGGTGTCGCGAATCACCGCAAGCGCGTCCTGGTCACGATCGCCGGATTGCAGGAAGCGGCAATCCTGGTACAGGATTTCTTCGCTGCTGTAGCCGGTCAGGCGTTCGAACGCCGGGTTGACGTAAATGAGGATGTTGTCGTGTTCGCCTTCCTTCTCGGCGATCACGATGCCGTCGTTGGACGCGTTGATCACCATTTGCAGCAGTTGCGCGTTGATCATTGGAGATTTCTTCTCTGGGCTGGACCTTCTGAAGTCTAAAAGAACATTCAGGGCCGTGCTGTTAATATCCCGGTCTTTCAGACAGTTCCAGGATCAGATTGATGAAAGTCGCCATCCTTTCCGGCTCGGTGTACGGCACGGCTGAAGAAGTCGCCCGCCACGCCGCGAATCTTTTGAAAACCGCAGGTTTCGAGGTGTTCCACAATCCTCGCGCAAGCTTTGCCGACGTCCAGGCCTTCGGCCCCGAAGCGTTCCTGGCGGTGACCTCGACCACCGGCATGGGCGAACTGCCGGACAACCTGCAACCCTTGTACTTCGCCATCCGCGATCAGCTGCCGACAGCCTGGCGCGGTCTGCCGGGGGCGGTGATCGGCCTGGGCGATGCCAGTTACGGCGACACTTTCTGCGGCGGCGGTGAGCTGATGCGTGAGTTGCTGGGTGAAATGGGCGTTCGTGAAGTGCTGCCGATGCTGCGCCTGGACGCCAGCGAAAGCGTGACCCCGGAAACCGACGCCGAGCCTTGGCTGGCCCAACTGATCAGCGCTCTGCGCGGCTGACGGGCCGCTCGCGCAACAGCGCGAGCCAGGCTTGTGCGGCCTTGGACAGGTAAGCACCTTCGCGCCAGATGAACGCAATGTCCCAGCGCAGGGAATCGGGAGCCTTCAAGGTCAGGCGGACCACGCCCGGCCGCACCAGCCCCCGCGCGACCACCCGTGGCAACAGCACGACGCCCTGTCCGGCGGCCACCAGCGCCGCGAGAAAATCCGCCTGGCCGCTGCGGCCACCTTCTTTCGGGGTGAAACCTGCCTGCTGGCAGGCTTGCAGCAATCGGTCGTTGAGCACGAAGCTGCGCTGGTACAACAGAAACGGCGTATCCGCCAACTCCTCCAGTCCGATGACGGTCTTCGCGGCCAGCGGGTGGTCGGTCGGCAACAACGCGTCCATCGGCTCATCGCAAAACGGCTGGAAGGCGAACTGCGGGTCCTTGGACAGCAAGCTCCCGCCCAGTTCCAGCTCCCCGCTCAAGACGCCCTGTTCGATGTTCAGGCTGCCACCTTCGAGCAGGTGAATGCTGATGTTGGGGTGGCGACGCCGGTACTCGGCGAACAATTCGGCAAACAGTGCATCGCTGCCCAGCAAGGGCAGCCCCAGGCGCAGTTCGCCCCGGGCCAGTTGGGTCAAGTCGTCCAGTTCGCTGAGCAACTCGTTGCGCAGACGCAGCATGCCCTCGGCCCGCTGCAATACCACGGTGCCAGCGGCGGTCAGGCGCAATTGTGAACCGAGGCGTTCGAGCAGCGGCGTACCCAGGCTCTGTTCCAGTTGGGCGACCTGCTTGCTCACGGCCGATTGGCTGATGTGCAAGGTCTTGGCCGCCTGAGTGAAGCCCCCTTGGTGCATGACTTCAACGAAGCTGCGCAGCTGTCTGAATTCCATGGCTAGATTCCATTGTGGAATGGCTTCAAGTCTAACAATTCGTTTCAGGGATGGCAGCCAGCTCCGTAAAATGAGCCGGCGAGGACCGACGACATGAATGCATCCACCCTGAAGAACCTGGGCCGGCTGGCCACCGAATTGGTGGCCTTGCTGGCGATTTATTGGCTTGGCTGCCAGCTGGCTGTCTGGTCGGGTTGGCCAATTCCCGGCGGCGTCATCGGCATGGCGCTGTTGCTGCTGGCGTTTGCGCTGGGCTGTGTCAAGCCGGCCACGCTGCAGAAGGGCGCCGGGCTGTTGATGGCCGAGATGCTGCTGTTCTTTATTCCGGCGCTGATGAGCCTGCTCGATTACGGGGGGCTGTTGCGTGATGAAGGCTGGCGCATTCTGCTGGTGATCGGCGTCAGCACCCTGGTGGTGATGCTGGTGACGGCGTTCACCGTCGA
This sequence comes from Pseudomonas fluorescens, assembly GCF_041354075.1. Lineage (GTDB taxonomy): Bacteria > Pseudomonadota > Gammaproteobacteria > Pseudomonadales > Pseudomonadaceae > Aquipseudomonas > Aquipseudomonas fluorescens_CE. Next base: position 8,949 of record NZ_JARZGC010000005.1, read on the forward strand.
GTGGGTGGTCCGTTTGAGCAAACCCCGTGAAATTTGAGTGGATGCCGATGTTCTGGCTGGGCTTCACATTGCTGGCCTACGGATTCAGTCGCTGGGTGTATCGGCGCACCGGACGTTACCTGCTGTCGCCGCTGATTCTGGTGCCGGCCTTGCTGCTGGCGCTTGCCGTGCCGCTGCACACCGCCTACGCCGAATACTCGAGCAACACCCACTGGCTGATGCTGGTGCTGGGCCCGGTGACCGTCGCCTTCGCGGTGCCGATCTGGCAGCAGCGGCAGATGCTGATGCGGCATTGGCCGGCCCTGCTGGTCGGAATGCTGGCCGGCAGCGCGGCCTCCATCGGCAGTTCGTTTGGCCTGGCCAGAGCGCTGGCGCTGGACAGCTCGGTGACGATGTCGCTGGTGCCGCGTTCGATCACCACCCCTTTCGCCATGCCGTTGGCCCACGACCTGGGGGGCGTGCCTGAGCTGACGGCGGTGTTCGTCATGTTCACCGGAGTATTCGGCGCCATGCTGGGTGGGATCCTGCTCAAGTGGCTGCCCCTGCGCAGTGCCCTGGCCCGTGGCGCCCTGTTTGGTGTCGGCGCGCACGGTGCCGGGGTCAGTCGGGCGCATGAGGTCGGCGGCGAGGAAGGCTCGGTGGCGGGGCTGGTGATGGTGCTGACCGGCCTGTTGAATCTGTTCGCCGCGCCCTTGTTGGCGTCGGTCCTTTGACATGGATCCAGACTTCTTCGGGTACTGACTCGTTCGGCCATCAAGCTGGCTGCCAATGCAACTACACGAAAGGATTAGTCTGTCTAGACTGCTTCACGTGAGCAGAATAATAAGAACAGGAGTTCCTTGCCGTGAGCGTAGCCCCCGTCCAATCGCCCCACAGTGTCAGAGATCAGGTCAGTGCCGCCGAATGGCAGACCCGTGTCGATCTGGCGGCCTGTTACCGCTTGGTCGCCCTGCATGGCTGGGACGATCTGATTTTCACCCATATTTCCGCCAAGGTACCCGGCACCGAGGACTTCCTGATCAACCCGTTCGGGCTGATGTTCCACGAGATCACGGCGTCGAGCCTGGTCAAGGTCGATCAGGCCGGCCACAAGCTGATGGACAGCCCCTACGAAATCAACCCGGCCGGCTACACCATCCACAGCGCCGTGCATGAGGTGCGCCACGATGTGGCCTGCGTACTGCACACCCATACGGCGTCGGGCGTTGCCGTATCGGCACAGAAGCAGGGCATCCTGCCGATCAGCCAGCAGTCGTTGTTCGTCCTGTCCAGCCTGGCCTGTCATGCCTACGAAGGCGTTGCGCTGAACCATGAAGAGAAAGCCCGGCTGCAGGCCGATCTCGGTGAGAGCAATTTTCTGCTACTGCACAACCACGGCCTGCTGACCTGCGGCGGCACCATCGCCGACACTTTCCTGATGATGTTCACCTTCCAGCGCGCCTGCGACATCCAGGTCATGGCGCAGGGCGGCGGCGCCGAACTGATCGCCATCGAGCCGCAGATTCTGGCGGGCGCCAAGGCGATGATCGCCGGCGTCACCAAAAGTGCTCAAGGGATGGGCGGCGCATTGGCCTGGCCAGCGTTGCTGCGCAAACTCGATCAACAAGATGCGGGATACCGACTCTGATGCCTCTCGCCGAGATTCCCCTGAGTGCCTGGCGCAAACGCGGCCAGTCGTTCCAGTTCCACGGCCAGACCGTACGTTACTGGACGGCGGGGCAGGGTGAGCCGCTGCTGCTGATCCATGGTTTCCCGACCGCCAGCTGGGACTGGCATTACCTGTGGCAGCCTCTGGCCCAGCGTTATCGCCTGATCGCCTGTGACATGCTGGGCTTCGGTGATTCGGCCAAACCGCTGAATCACGAATACAGCCTGCTGGAACAGGCCGATCTGCAGCAGGCGCTGCTGGCGCAGTTGGGCGTCAAGCAACCGGTGCACGTGCTGGCCCACGATTATGGGGACAGTGTGGCTCAGGAACTGCTGGCCCGGCACTACGAAGCGCGCATTCATCTGTCCAGTTGCGTGTTTCTCAACGGCGGTCTGTTTCCGGAAACCCACCGCCCGGTGCTGATGCAGAAACTGCTGCTCAGCCCGCTGGGCTGGATGATCGGTCGCGCCTTTTCCCGTGATGCACTGGTGAAAAGCTTCCGGCAGATCTTCGGTCCCCAGAGCCGGCCGACGGAGAGTGAACTGGACGATTTCTGGAGCCTTGTGGACAGCAATCGCGGACCACGGATCCTGCACAAGCTGATCAGCTACATTCCCGAGCGCCGGGTCCAGCGCGACCGCTGGGTCAGCGCCATGCAGCGCGGCGAAGTACCGCTGCGGGTCATCGATGGCGAGGTCGATCCGATCTCGGGCGCGCACATGGTCCAGCGCTATCGCCAGCTGATTCCCAACCCGGACACGGTGTTGCTGCCCGGCATCGGCCACTACCCGCAGACCGAGGCGCCGGCGCAGGTCCTGGAACACTACCTGGCCTTCCGCGACCGCCTGACGCCAGCGCCGCTCAAGGTTGCCTGCTCCTGACGTCTCGTCCCCTGTAGGAGCGAGCATGCTCGCTCCTACAGGATCGGGGCGCAGCATCATCCCCCAGCCTTATCGCACACCATTCAGCCTTGCCCGGGATCATTGTGACCCGACCCCGCGTGGCAGACACTCGGACTCATAGTCCCTGGCCTGCTGGAGTCCTGCAATGAACGAGTCTGTGCGCTTCGAAGATAAAGTCGTGATCATCACCGGTGCCGGCGGTGGCCTGGGGCGTGCGCACGCGTTGCTGTTCGCCCGGCATGGGGCCAAAGTGCTGGTCAACGACCTCGGTGGCTCGACTCAGGGTGAAGGTGCCAATGCTTCGGCCGCCGACCGCGTGGTGGCCGAGATCCGCGAGGCGGGCGGCATTGCCGAGGCCAACCATGATTCCGTCACCGACGGCGAAAAAATCGTCCAGCACGCCCTCGATGCCTTCGGCCGGGTCGACGTCGTGGTCAACAACGCCGGCATCCTGCGCGACAAGACCTTCCACAAGATGGACGACGCCGATTGGGATCTGGTGTATCGCGTTCACGTCGAGGGCGCCTACAAGGTCACCCGCGCCGCCTGGCCACACTTGCGCGAGCAGAACTACGGCCGGGTGATTTTCACGGCGTCGACCTCGGGCATCTACGGCAACTTTGGCCAGTCCAACTACGGCATGGCCAAGCTTGGTCTGTATGGACTGACCCGCACCCTGGCCATCGAGGGTCGCAAGAACAACATCCTGGTCAACGCCATCGCCCCCACGGGCGGCACCCGCATGACCGAAGGCCTGATCCCGCCGCAGGTGTTCGAGCAACTCAAGCCGGAACTGGTCAGCCCGCTGGTGGTGTACCTGGCCAGCGAAAACTGCCAGGAAACCTCCGGACTCTTCGAAGTGGGTGGCGGCTGGATGGGCAAGGTGCGCTGGGAACGCAGCCTCGGCGCGGGGTTCGACCCGCGTGCCGGTTTCGCCCCTGAAGATGTCGCGAACCACTGGCAGCAGATCTGTGATTTCGACGGTGCAGCGCACCCGAAAGACAACATCGAAGCGCTGAAGGAAATGATGAACAACCTGCAGAAGTATGCGATCTGAAACCTTGATCGCTCACATCCTGAGATCCTGTGGGAGCGAGCCTGCTCGCGATGGTCGTTAACGATGACGCTTGGCATCTGACCCCGGCGGTGTCTGTGCCACCATCGTCGGAACGCCGCCCGGAGCAGGCTCGCTCCCACAGGTATCAACGATCAGCTCCAGCGTCATTCACGGAAAATACTTGCTCACCAGCGCCGCCAGGTTCGCCGCCGTTTGCACATCCATGACCCCGTCGTATCGCGCGGGGCGGAAGTGCAACTGAAATGCCCGGACCAGTTGGGTGAAGCCTTGATCATTGGCAGCATTGCAGATGTCATAGCCGTAGGTCTTGAACAGCCTGAGCAACTCGGCCCGCTCGGGCATTCCCGTCTGCGTGTACCGATCCTGGAAAGTCTGCTGGGTGGCTTCATCGAACCAGGCCCCGACGCCTTTCAAGTACAGCGCATGCCAGGGAAACATCGGTCCCGGGTCGCTTTTACGCCCGATGGAAACATCGGAATGCCCGAGTACCTGGGTCGGCCCGATATCCGGGTAACGTCCGAGAATATTCAACGCCAGCGCTTCGGTCGCCTCGATCTGCGCCGGGTGATAGGGCGGAAAAGTGAATACCCCTTCCTTGAAGGACGCCAGGTTGACGATTTCCACGCCGATCGCGGTGTCGTTCAAACTGTTTCGACTGCCCCAGGCGCTGACACCCGCGTGCCACGCACGATGCTGTTCATCGACCAGATTGAAGATTTCCTGCTCACGATAGCCTGCATCCAGATAGCTCTGGTCCGTGATGTCGGGTATCAGGTAGTGGGCGCTCACATTCGGGCCCGTCAGTGTGCGGACAGAACTGGAAAAGTTGCCAGCGGTGTAATGCAAAATCAGAAAACGAATGCGGCTGTTGTAACTCTTTGTGGAGCGGCTTTTGTTGTAGAGGATGGGTTTCATGAACATGCTCTCGTATGAATAAAGTTGATCCTGCGGGAACGGCAGTGATCAGCTTCATTCATCCGGCGGTTCGCGTGTTTACCGATGGCTGTAGTCGCTTTCCGAGAATGTCGCAGGTAAAAAAACAACGAAAAAAAACCGCTGCAAACGCAGCGGCCAAGGTAAGACGTTGGATCAAGGAGCTACAAATCAACGTCAGTGCACACAGGGTGAAGAGCCGAAAACCTTCGACTCCTCTGAATGTTGTCGCCGCATGACAGTGCGTCGCGACGGGCTTGCGGGCGGTTGCCTTGAACGCCAGGCAAGAATAAGCGCCTGAGTCCAAAGGAAAAATAGCGATTCCCGACATGCAGTATTGCAGGCTCGGCAACAGTCGGGGGCCGGGATTCGCCCGGGACTGTTACATCATGCGTCTGACTGATCAGCCCCTATCCACTGCGTCCATGCATCGCCCAACCCCATGCGCTGCAAGGCCATTCATCCTTTCGAGCGACACCGCAAATACCTCCTTCGTGCGCTTATCGGCTTCCGGTGGCGGCAGTAGGGTGTGGCCTTCTGTCACTCACCGGGGAAGACGCATGACAAAAACAACAATGCGCGCCATCTTCACGCCGCAGGCGCTGGCCGCTGCGGTGGCCTTGGGTTGCTGTGCCCAGGCGCAGGCGGTCTCATTCAATTTCGGCGAAATCGAGGGCACGTTCGACTCTTCACTGTCGGTCGGCGCGAGCTGGGGCATGCGCGATGCCAAGGAGTCGCTGGTGGGCACCGTCAACGGTGGCAGCGGCCAGGCATCGACCGGCGACGACGGACGTCAGAACTTCACCAAGGGCGAAACCTTCTCGAAGATTTTCAAGGGCATCCACGACCTCGAGCTGAAGTACGGTGACACCGGTGTGTTCGTGCGGGGCAAGTACTGGTACGACTTCGAGCTCAAGGATGAAGACCGGCCGTTCAAGCCGATCAGCGATCACAATCGCAAGGAGGGTTCCAAGTCCGCTGGTGCGGAAATCCTCGACGCCTTCGTCTATCACAACTACTCGATTGCCGATCTGCCGGGCTCGGTGCGTGCCGGCAAGCAGGTGGTCAGTTGGGGGGAAAGCACCTTCATCGGCAACTCGATCAACAGCATCAACCCGATCGACGTTTCAGCGTTTCGCCGACCGGGCGCCGAGATCAAGGAAGGCCTGATACCGGTGAACATGCTGTTCGCCACCCAGGGCCTGACCGACAAGCTGACGGTGGAAGGCTTCTATCAGCTGGAGTGGGACCAGACCGTCCTCGACAACTGCGGGACCTTCTTCGGTGGTGACGTCGCGGCGGACGGTTGCACCACCGGCTACACCGTTGCCAGCCCCGCCATCGCCCCGTTGCAACCCATCGCCGCAGCCTTTGGCCAGGGCTTTCAGGTCGGCCGGGAAGGGGTGATCGTGCCCCGTGGCGGCGACCGTGATGCCCGCGACGGCGGGCAGTGGGGCACAGCGTTGCGCTGGTTGGGTGACGACACCGAATACGGTCTGTACTTCATGAATTACCACAGTCGCACGCCGTACGTCGGCACCAGCACCGCCGGCGCCAGCACCCTGGCGCAACTGCCGGCGATCATTGCCACGGCAAACGCCATCGCCCCCGGCAGCGGAGCGGGGCTGGCCCAGAGTGTGATGCTCGGGCGCGGTCAGTATTACCTCGAATACCCCGAAGACATTCGCCTGTACGGCGCGAGCTTCTCCACCACCTTGCCCACCGGCACCGCGTGGACCGGCGAGATCAGCTACCGGCCCAACCTGCCGGTGCAGATCAACAGCACCGACCTGACCCTGGCCATGATCAACCCCATTGCAGGCGGCGCGGCTTCGCCCATTGCCACGCGCCCGGGTGCGGACAACAAAGGCTATCGGCGCAAGGAAGTGACGCAGATCCAGAGCACCCTGACGCATTTCATCGATCAGGTGGCCGGGGCTGACCGGCTGACGCTGGTGGGCGAGGCGGCGGTGGTTCACGTCGGCGGGCTGGAGGATAAAAGCAAGCTGCGCTACGGCCGTGACTCGGTCTATGGCCAATACGGCTTCGGCGGCGACACCGACGGGTTTGTCACCTCGACCTCCTGGGGTTATCGCGCCCGCGCGATCCTCGATTACAACAACGTGATCGCCGGGATCAACTTCAAGCCCAACCTGTCCTGGTCCCACGACGTCGCGGGCTACGGCCCCAACGGTCTGTTCAACGAAGGCGCCAAGGCAATCAGCGTCGGCGTCGATGCCGACTACCGCAATACCTACACCGCGAGCCTGAGTTACACCGACTTTTTTGGTGGTGACTACAACACCCTGGAAGACCGTGACTTCCTGGCGTTGAGCTTTGGCGTGAACTTCTGATCTGGCTGAGAAGGATGATTTCAATGCGCAAGATGATGTTGCAGTGCGGCGTTCTGGCCCTGGGCCTGTTGGCTGCCAACGTAATGGCGGCTGTTTCGCCGGAAGAAGCGAACAAACTCGGCACCAGCCTGACACCGCTGGGCGCCGAAAAGGCCGGCAATGCCGATGGCTCGATTCCGGCCTGGACCGGTGGCCTGCCGACCAATGCCGGTGCGGTGGACAGCAAGGGCTTCCTGGCGGACCCCTTCGCCAATGAGAAACCGCTGTTCACCATCACGGCGGCCAACGTCGATCAGTACAAGGACAAGCTGTCCGACGGGCAGGTCGCGATGTTCAAGCGTTATCCGCAGACCTACAAGATTCCGGTCTATCCCACCCATCGTACGGCAGCGGTGCCGGCAGACATCTACGAATCGGCCAAGCGCAGCGCCTTGAACGTGACACCGGTCAACGACGGTAACGGCCTGGCCAATTTCACCGGCAATCGTTACTACGCCTTTCCGATTCCGAAGAACGGCGTGGAAGTGATCTGGAACCACATCACCCGCTATCACGGCGGCAACCTGCGCCGCACCATCACCCAGGCCACGCCGCAATCCAATGGTGATTTCACCGTCATCCGCTTCAAGGACGAAGTGGCCGTGCCTTCGCTGCTGGGGGACTTGAAACCGGGCAGCGACGATAACGTGCTCAATTACTTCAAGCAGGAGGTCACGGCACCGGCGCGGCTGGCGGGCAACGTGCTGCTGGTGCACGAGACCCTCGACCAGGTGAAGGAACCGCGCAAGGCCTGGATCTACAACGCGGGGCAGCGCCGGGTGCGGCGTGCGCCGCAGGTGGCGTATGACGGCGTCGGTACCTCGTCCGATGGTTTGCGGACCACCGACAACTTCGACATGTTTTCCGGCGCCCCGGATCGCTATGACTGGAAGCTGGTCGGCAAGAAGGAAATGTACATTCCCTACAACAGCTACAAGCTCGACTCGCCCAACCTCAAGTACACCGATGTGATCAAGGCCGGGCACATCAATCAGGACCTGACCCGCTACGAACTGCACCGGGTCTGGGAGGTCGTCGCGACGGTCAAGCCCAACGAGCGCCACGTCTACGCCAAGCGTCACATGTACATCGACGAAGACACTTGGCAAGTGGCCCTGGCCGATCATTACGACGGACGTGGGCAACTGTGGCGTGTCGCCGAAGGCCACGCGCAGAACTACTACGATCACCAGGTGCCGGCCTATACCGTTGAGGCACTGTACGACCTGATCGCCGGACGCTACATCGCGTTGGGCATGAAGAACGAGGAGAAGCGCAGCTTCGAATTCGGGATCGACGCCAAAGCAGGTGACTACACCCCAGCAGCCCTTAGGAGTACAGGCGTTAGGTAAACTTCCTACAGGCTTTGTTGAAAAAGGTGACTTTACGGTCACCTTTTTTATAGGTGCCAATCAGTATGTTGAATACTTCTTCAACAAGCTGTGTGCGGAGGGCTAGGGTGGCGCAACAAAAATAACAAGGCGCACCGCTATGACCGCCATGACAGCATGGCCGGACCGTCCTGGATTCCTGCCCCGTTTATCCACCCATCACCTGTCTCGCGACCGGTTGATCGAGCCGTTGCTGGCTTCGACCGCCCGGGTCAAGCTGATCTGCGCACCAGCCGGCAGTGGCAAGAGTGCGCTGCTCATCGAATGCCTGACCCGTGCGCCGGCGGCATGTCAGGTCTGTTGGTTGCCGTTGAACGGGGTGTCGATCAGTGTCGATGAATTTCTCCGGCGCCTGGCGCGGGAATTGGGGTCGGATGCGACGGACGAGGCCGGACTGCTCGCGCACCTGGCGCGGGTGCAAGCGCCGGTCTGGCTGGGCCTGGATGATTATTGCCGCACGCCCAATCCGGAGCTGGACCTGTTGCTCGACCGCCTGCTGACCCTCGGCAACCCGCTCGTCACCTGGTGGCTGAGTGCGCGCCGTCGCCCGCTGTGCAATTGGCCACGGCTGTTGCTCGCTGACGAACTGTACGACTGCGAGCGTGAAACCCTGGCGTTCAGCCAGACCGAAATCGCCGAACTGTTGCATCACCTGGATCCGGAGCAGGCTGCCAGGCATGCCGGTCGAATCATCGAATCGAGCGGCGGCTGGTGCGCAGGTGTGCGCATTGCGCTGCTGCAAAAATGCGACCGGTCGCGCAACGAGCAACTGCACGGCCGGCCGGATACGCTGCATGACTACCTCGAACATGAGCTGTTTGGCGTGCTCACCCCGACCCTCAGTGAAGCCTGGCGCGTGCTGGCACATTTGCCACGCTTCAATGCCCGCCTGTGCGAACACTTGTTCGGTGCCGGGGAGGGCGCCCAGTGCCTGAGCACGTTGCAGGCGTTGGGGTGCTTCATCGAGCCCTGGCGGGACTCCACGGACTGGTTGCAGGTTTTTCCACCGCTCACCCAGTTGATGCGCGAAGAACACTGGCCGCAGGCCCGATCCTGGCATCGACGCGCCTGCCAGTGGTTCACCACCGAGCGCGACTGGAAAGCGGCCTTCGAACAGGCGTTGCTGGCCGAAGAGTTCGAAATCGCGGTCAGCCTGTTGCGGCATTTCAGTTTCGAGCACCTGTTCGAGGAGCAGACCATCGTGCTGTTGTTGCGCCTGCATGAGCGCAAGGGCGAGGCGTTGATGCTGGGTTCGCCGCAACTGGTGGGGCTGATCAGCGCTGCCTTGCTGATCGCGGGGCGCTTCGAGCAGGCCGGTGAGTGCATCGACACGCTGTCGCGCTTTGTGCCTCAGCCGTCGGCACTGCTGCAGCGGCAGTTGATCGCGCGTTGGCAGACCTTGCAGGGGTGGCTGCTGCATTTGCAGGGGCGCATGGAACCGTCGCAAATCCATCTACAGGAAGCGCTCGGCGATCTCGGCCCCGAGGTCTGGAATGCCCGCGTGATGTGCCTGTCGGCGCTGACCCAGCAGGCCCTGCTGCGCGGCGAGCTGGACGTGGCGCAGGCCCTTAACCGCGAGGCGCTATCGCTGGCCCGTGCGCAGGGTTCGCTGGTGTTCGAGGGGCTGCTGGAACTCGACCACGCGCAGTGCCTTGAGCAGCGTGGGGCGCCGTGTCGGGCGGAGAATCTGCTGGCGCATCTTCACCAATGGTTGAGAGAGCGGGTCGAGTGCCCCGTTCCGCTGTTGGGGCGAATTGCCGTGCGGCGCGGTCGACTGGCCCTCAGTCGGGGCGAAGACGAGGCCGCTCGCGGTTTCTTTCAGGTCGGCCTCGAGCATTGCCTGCACAGCCAGGATAAACGCGTGCTGTTCGGCTTTCTCGGGCAGGCGCAGATGGCCGCGAACCAGCGCGATTACGGCCTTGCGTTCAATCGACTGCGCGACGCCGAGCGCTTGATGCAGCAGCGGCAGATTCCGGACACCGTCTACCGGGGCGTATTGCTGCAACTGAGCAGCCAGTTCTGGCTGCAGCAGGGGCGCCCCGAGTTGGCCTGCGAGGCCCTGACCCGAGTGCTGCGCCATTATCGCGGGCCTGATGCACGGCAGGCCCCACCAGCCACGCTGCAATTGATTGCGCGTATTGAATACCAGTTGGTGCTCGCGGAGACCTATCTGCACAAGGCGCAAAATCCACTCGATACCCTGCAGGCCTTGCTTGAACGCGCCCAGGCCCAGGGCATGCTGGCTCTGGAGATCGAGTTGCATCTGGCCATCTGCGAAGTGGCGGACCTGAGCGGCCAACCCGCGCAGGCCAGTGCTGCCTTGCAGTCAGGCCTGGAGCTCGCGGCGCGCTGCCAGTTGCAGCAGCCGCAGCGTGAACTACGCCTGCGTCGCCCGAGCCTGTTCAGTCAGATCCAGGCGGATACGCCTGAGGCAGCTGATGCAACCCAGGTGCACGTGTTGAGTGGTCGTGAGCTGGAAGTCTTGAGCCTGATCGCCCACGGCAACTCCAATCAACAGATTGCCGAGCAATTATTCATTTCGCTGCACACCGTCAAAACCCATGCACGGCGGATTTACAGCAAGTTAGGTGTTGAACGACGTACGCAGGCGGTGGCACTGGCGAAAAACCAGGGTTTGTTTCCCTGATGTAAGGAAACTTTTGTAAAAGTTCGTCCAGTGCTATTGTTAGTTGTGCTTAGTGTTGTTCTCTGCGCAATAAATTAAAACACACTGCACGATTACAAGTTCCGTGGTTTTAACTAAGATCCGCTCCAGTGCTTAAGGGTCAGGCAATAATGGAATTGCTGATTGGGCACTGTAATTTATTAGTTAAGGATTAGAAAATGGAAAGTCTGAATATTGATCGCGTGCGTGCCATCCTGCATGCACGTGTGAGTGGCCGTGGTATCGATGTCGATAAAGTTTATATTACCGGCGTGAGTACAACTCAGGAAAATCTGGTGATTTACTCGGAGTCTCTGGTCTGGGCGTGCTTTCTGATGTTGCAGGAAGGGCAAGTTCCGAAGTTTGGTGGCGAGCACATGGGGGTTTTCTCCGAGCGTCATACCTTCGACGATAAATACCGCTTCAAAGGCCTGGAGTTTGATGAAATCAATGGCCTGGGTGAGGACATGGCCAAGGTTTTTCTTGCTGAACCTGCCATGGCCTGAAACCGGGTGTTAAAAACCCGTCTGTCATGAACCCGGTGCGGTAATTTCAAATCCCATACGCCAACTAACGGCCCGCGTCGCAGCCAATAACCGCTGCGCTGCCGGGCCGTTTTCGTCGGCGTGGAACAAAGAGGCGGGGCCAACGATGGTCATGACCGCAACCACGTTGCCCAACGCATTGAACACCGGCGCCGACAACGCATCGACCCCCGGCATCAACAACCCATGTACATGATGCAAGCCGCGCTCGCGGATCTGTTCGCACAGTGTGGCGTAAGCCTGATCGTCCGCCAGTGCATGGGCCTTCACGTTGTGCAGTTCCTGCTCGCGCAGGTCGATGGTTTCGCGCTTGGGCAGAAAGGCACCGAACACCAGCCCGGTGGATGAGCTGAGCAGCGGCAGCACCGAGCCCAATTGCGTCACGACCGTCACCGCGCGCACGGCCGGCTCGATGTGCACCACCGTTGCGCCCTGATTGCCCCACACCGCCAGGAAGCAGGTCTCGTTCAACTCGTCGCGCAGTTCGGCCAGGGGCAGGGCGCCGACTTTCAGCACGTCCATACTGTTCAACGCGGCCAATCCGACCCGCAACGCTTCCCGGCCGAGACCATAGTGGTTGGTCGCGCTGTTCTGCTCGGCAAAGCCGCTGGCGATCAGTGCCTGTAAATAACGATGGACCTTGCTCGCCGGCATCTGCACGTGCTCGGCCAGGCGCGACAGCGAAGTCGAGGGCGACAACTCGGCCAGTGCCTTGAGGATGTCGGTGCCGACCTCGGCCGAGCGGACTTTCTGTTTATCGTTGTTGCGCGGCGTTTCCATGGTGGCTATCTGATCCGGGACGAATGGGCGTCTTTATAGCTTGACGGTCAATACCGATCAAATTACGTTAATCGTAATTGAATTACGATAAAAATAACCCAGGCGCGCCGCCACCTCTGCAACAGAGTGCCGGACGTTGCCTACTCCCTGTTCAGGAGGCTCCATGAACCTCGATTCAACGTCGCCAGCGCTGGCTTATCAGTCGGGCTTCGGCAACGAATTCAGCAGCGAAGCGTTGCCCGGCGCGCTGCCCGTCGGCCAGAACTCGCCGCAAAAAGCCCCGTACGGCCTGTACACCGAGCTGCTGTCCGGCACCGCGTTCACCATGCCCCGCCATGAAGCGCGACGTACCTGGATGTATCGCATCCAGCCGTCGGCCAATCACCCGGCTTTCGTCAAGCTCGAGCGGCAATTGTCCGGTGGCCCGCTGGGCGAGGTGACGCCCAATCGCTTGCGCTGGAATGCTCTGGAGATGCCGGCCGAGCCGACGGATTTCATCGATGGCCTGATCAGCATGGCCGCCAATGCCGGTGCCGAAAACCTGACAGGCATCAGCATTCACCAGTACCTCGCCAACCAGTCGATGGAGCGGGTGTTCTACAACGCCGATGGCGAACTGCTGCTGGTCCCGCAACTGGGGCGACTGCGCATTGCCACCGAATTGGGCGTGCTGGAAGTGCAACCGCTGGAAATCGCCGTGTTGCCACGGGGCCTGAAGTTTCGCGTCGAGCTGCTCGATCCGCAGGCCCGTGGCTATGTCGCCGAGAACCACGGTGCGCCGCTGCGCCTGCCGGATCTGGGGCCCATCGGCAGTAATGGCCTGGCCAATCCGCGAGACTTCCTGACCCCGGTCGCGCACTACGAACACCTCACGCAACCGACGGTGCTGGTGCAGAAATTCCTCGGTCAGTTGTGGGGCTGCGAACTCGATCATTCGCCCCTCAACGTGGTCGCCTGGCACGGCACCAACGTTCCGTACAAATATGACCTGCGTCGCTTCAACACCCTCGGCACGGTCAGCTTCGATCATCCCGACCCGTCGATCTTCACCGTCCTGACCTCGCCGACCAGCGTTCACGGCCTGGCCAACCTGGACTTCGTGATCTTTCCGCCTCGCTGGATGGTGGCAGAGAACACCTTCCGGCCGCCGTGGTTCCACCGCAACCTGATGAACGAGTTCATGGGCCTGATCACCGGCGAGTACGACGCCAAGGCCGAAGGCTTTGTGCCCGGTGGTGCATCGCTGCACAGTTGCATGAGTGCCCACGGACCGGACGGCGAGACCTGCACCAAGGCGATCAACGCCGATCTCAAACCGGCGAAAATCGACAACACCATGGCCTTCATGTTCGAGACCAGCCAGGTGCTGCGCCCGAGCCGTTTCGCCCTGGACTGCCCGCAACTGCAAACCCGCTACGACGCTTGCTGGGCCACGCTGCCCGCCACTTTCGACCCGACCCGGAGATAACCCATGACGCAGACTTCCATCACTCGCAGCTGGATCGCCTCCGCCAATGGTCATGGGGATTTCCCTTTGCAGAACCTGCCGCTGGGCGTGTTCAGCGTGCAAGGTTCGGCGCCCCGCAGCGGCGTGGCCATCGGTGAGCATATCTTCGATCTGGAAGCGGCACTCGAAGCCGGTCTGTTCGACGGCGCTGCGAAAGCCGCCGTGCAGGCCACCCGTGGCGGTCAACTCAACGCCTTCTTCGAACTGGGACGCGACGCGCGTTTGGCCCTGCGCGAACGCTTGATCGAGCTGCTCGGGGAGGGCAGCGCGCTGCACGGCAAGATCGAAGCCCAGGGCGCAAAACTGCTGCCGCTGGCGGCTCACTGCCAGATGCACCTGCCGGCCAGGATCGGCGACTACACCGATTTCTATGTCGGCATCGAGCACGCGCAAAATGTCGGCAAGTTGTTCCGTCCCGATAATCCCCTGCTGCCGAACTACAAGCACGTGCCGATCGGTTATCACGGCCGGGCCTCGACCGTTCGCCCCTCCGGAACCGAGGTGCGGCGCCCCAAGGGCCAGACCCTGCCGGCCGGTCAGACCGAGCCGACGTTCGGCCCTTGCGCACGCCTGGACTACGAGTTGGAACTGGGCATCTGGATTGGCCAGGGCAATGCGATGGCCGAGTCGATCGACATCGCCGAAGCGGGTGATCACATCGCCGGTTTCTGCCTGCTCAACGACTGGTCGGCGCGGGACATTCAGGCCTGGGAGTACCAGCCGCTGGGGCCGTTCCTGTCGAAGAGTTTCATCACCAGCGTTTCGCCGTGGGTGGTCACCGCCGAAGCGCTGGAACCGTTCCGCCGAGCGCAGCCGGCGCGACCTGAAGGCGACCCGCAGCCACTGCCCTACCTGTTCGACAGCCGCGACCAGGCCGCGGGCGCTTTCGACATCGAGCTGGAAGTGCTGCTGATCACCGAAGGCCTGCGCGAGCAGAATTTGCCGGCCCATCGCCTGACACTGAGCAACACCCAATACATGTACTGGACCGTGGCGCAGATGGTCGCGCACCACAGCGTCAACGGCTGCCAGTTGCAGGCCGGCGACCTGTTCGGTTCGGGCACGTTGTCGGGGCCGGAAAGCGGCCAGTTCGGCAGCCTGCTGGAAATCACCGAAGGCGGTAAGAAGCCGATCGAACTGGCCTCTGGCGAAGTGCGCAAGTTCCTGGAGGACGGCGACGAAATCATCCTGCGCGCGCGCTGCCGTCGCGACGGATTTGCCTCCATCGGTTTCGGTGAATGCCGTGGCAAAGTGCTGTCGGCGCGTTGAGAGGAGCGAGTATGGAGCTCTACACCTACTACCGTTCGACTTCGTCCTATCGGGTGCGGATTGCGCTGGCGCTCAAGGGGCTGGATTACCAGGCCTTGCCGATCAATCTCGTCGCACCGCCCGGCGGCGAGCATCGCCAGGCGCCTTACCTGAGCATCAACCCACAAGGCCGGGTGCCGGCCTTGCGCACCGAAGAGGGGGAACTGCTGATCCAGTCACCGGCGATCATCGAGTACCTGGAAGAGCGTTATCCACAGGTGCCGCTGCTGTCGAAAAGCCTCGCTGCCCGCGCCCGTGAGCGCGGTGTGGCGGCGGTCATCGGTTGCGACGTGCACCCGTTGCACAACGTCAGCGTGCTCAACCGCCTGCGCCAGTCGGGGTCCGATGAAACGCAGGTGAGCGAGTGGATCGGTCACTGGGTCAGCCAGGGCCTGGCAACGGTCGAACAGTTGATTGGCGATAAAGGCTTTTGCCTGGGTGAGAAGCCGGGGCTGGCGGACGTGTACCTGATTCCGCAGCTGTACGCGGCCGAGCGCTTCAATGTTTCGCTGCAGGCGTATCCCAGGATTCGTCGGGTGGCGGAACTGGCGGCGCAGCATCCCGCGTTCATCAAGGCTCACCCGTCGAATCAGCCGGACACACCTTGATGGGGTCAACCGATCACATGTAGGAGCGAGCATGTTCCGGGCGGCGTTCCGACGATGGTCGTCAACGATGACGTTGGGTATCTGACACCCAGCGGCGTTCTCAAGTTTTTCGCGAGCATGCTCGCTCCTACAGAAAATCCGGATTCGTGCATAAATGATCGGATTTCAATGGACAACCGAGTTAGGCGGCAAATGCCCCAGCCGTTCGGTCAGGCGAATCCGCTGGATCGGGTCGTCGGTGAGCAGCAGGGCGCGCTCGAGGTCGAAACGCTCGGCGTTGGGACAGTCCAGCCGCTGGTAGAGACTGGCCCGGGCCAGGTAGTCGGCCGTGGTGCCATTGCCCAGTTCCAGCACCCGCTCGGCGTCGACCAGCGCGTTGATGCAGTCGTCGTGGGAAAGGTACAGCTGGCGCAGGTTGCGCGACAGTCGCTGCAACATCTGCGTGGGTTCGGCAGTGAGCAGGTGTTCGGCGCTGAGCTTCAGGTTCGGGCCGTATTGGCG
Source organism: Pseudomonas fluorescens (assembly GCF_041354075.1). Lineage (GTDB taxonomy): Bacteria > Pseudomonadota > Gammaproteobacteria > Pseudomonadales > Pseudomonadaceae > Aquipseudomonas > Aquipseudomonas fluorescens_CE. The sequence continues at coordinate 25,208 of NZ_JARZGC010000005.1, forward strand.
TTGCAGCAGTTCGCGGCAATCGTTGGGGTATAGCCGGCGTCCGCCGCACGGGTCGAGCAGGTGGTCGGCGCCCGGCACGCGTAACAGGAAATGCCCCGGAAAGTTGACGCCCACCAGGGGGATTTCCAGGCCCCTGGCCAGTTCCAGCGCAATCAGCCCCAGGGCCAGGGGCTGCCCGCGCCGGCGTTCCAGCACCTTGTCGAGCAACGCCGCTTGCGGGCGCAACGGGGAAAAGTCGTCCTGAGCGAAGCCCAGGTCATTCAGGCGGCGCAACAAGGGTTGTGCCAGCTCGCTCACCGGCAGCATCGGCAAGCCATGGCTGACGCGCTGTTGCAGCTCCCGCAGGTTGGCCATCACCGTCGCCGGATTCACGTCCCTGTCGTGTTCGACGGCGATCCACAGTGCCGCCTCGAACAGCGCGGGCGGTGATCGTTGCAGGCACTCGAAGAAATGTTGGCGAGGCGTCATCAGAATCTCCCCTGAATGCCTCGTTTTAGCCCCGTCGTCGGGATTCGTCCAGTGGCAGGTCGGGTTATGTCCGAAACCCCGAACAGGCTCGCTGCTTATTCCGGCGTGCTTCAGCAATTTTTGGGCGCCAGCCTATACTGGCGACTACAAGAAGTGATTCGGGAGCCCTTACGATGTTCGCTCTCATGCAAAGCACTCGCCTTGAATCGCTGCATCTGAGCGTCGACCCGGTCACCGGGCTGAAGGCGGTCATTGCCATCCATAGCAGCCGTCTCGGGCCCGCCCTGGGAGGTTGTCGTTACCTTGCCTATCCGAGCGACGATTCAGCGGTCGAGGATGCGATTCGTCTCGCCCAGGGCATGAGCTACAAGGCGGCGCTGGCAGGGCTGGCGCAGGGCGGCGGGGTGGCGGTGATCGTCCGTCCGGTTCACGTGGAAAACCGCGCCGCGCTGTTCGAAGCCTTCGGCCGCTGCATCGAGCAGCTCGACGGTCGCTACATCACCGCCATCGACAGCGGCACCTCGGTGGCGGACATGGACTGCATCGCCCAGCAGACCCGGCATGTCACCAGCACCACTTCGGCCGGTGACCCGGCACCCCACGCCGCCATGGGCGTGTTCACCGGCATCCGCGCCACGGCGATGGCCCGCCTGGGCAGCGATAACCTCGAAGGTCTGCGCGTGGCGATCCAGGGCCTGGGCAACGTGGGCTATGCGCTGGCCGAGCAGTTGCACGCCGTGGGCGCCGAGCTGTTGGTCAGCGACATCGATCACGGCAAGGTGCAACTGGCGATGGAACAGCTCAACGCCCATCCGATTGCCAACGACGCCTTGCTCAGCACCCCGTGCGACATTCTCGCACCGTGCGGCCTGGGCGGTGTGCTCAACAGCCACAGCGTGTCGCAACTGCGGTGTTCGGCCGTGGCGGGTTCTGCGAACAATCAACTGAGCCACCTGGATGTCGCCGACCAGTTGGAGCGACGGGGCATCCTCTACGCACCGGATTACGTGATCAATTCCGGCGGGTTGATCTACGTGTCGCTCAAGCACCGAGGCGAAGAACTGGCGACCATCACCGCCCACCTGTCGAAAATCAGCTCGCGGCTGACCGAAGTCTTTGCCCACGCCCAGGCGGAAAAACGCTCCCCGGCGCGGGTGGCGGACCAGTTGGCAGAGAAAGTCCTGTACCGCTGAAAGCGTCTTTATCCCAGGCATGAAAAAGGCCCCGAGCCATTCGACTCAGGGCCTGTTCAATCCGCCTGATTACTTGGCTGTCCTGGCCGCCTTGGCTGGCTTGGTCGGCGCCGCTTCCTGCGCCTCTTCAACGGCCGGAGCCGGTTCCTCGGCCACTTCAACCGGCGCATGAATCAGCTCGGACAGGGCATCCGGCTGGCTCTTGAAGGCCTTGGCAAATACCTCGCGGTTCTTCGCCATGTAGATCCCGACTTCGTCCACCTGCTGCTCATTCAGGGACGGGACGGCTTTTTGCAGCACTTCAGCCAGCAATTCGGCCAGTTCGAGCATTTTGTCATGACGGTCAGCTTCGGCTTTATCCATGAACAAGCGCTCCAGATCTCGGCTGCTGCGGTATACCACTTCGACGGCCATTCACCACCTCACATGCCTTCACGATAGTTGTCTGTTTCGACCACTGTATTTATATACAGCGAAAAGGATAAGCGAATCCCTGCGCTTTGGGTAGTGGCTTTTTAATGTAGACCGGAATCAGGATTTGTCAGTATCCCCGGCAGGTGCGACCAAACGCCACGGCGCGCCTTTTCGGGGCGCTCGCCATCATGCTGCGGGCGCCTCTGGCCTTTTTTCTGCATGCAGAACAACCGTCACGTCCAACCCGCATCATCCGCTCGAACCGAGCTAAGGAAGAAACATCGTGAAAATCAACTGGGCCGAAAACCTGCGGCAGAACGTGCATGAACTGGCCGAGTCACTGGGCAATCTGTTCGTCGAGAGCTTCCACTACCTGGCACTGTTCGCCATCGGTGCGGTGACCGCCTGGGCAGCGGTGATGGAATTTCTGGGAATGCTCGACAAGGGCCACATCAAGATCGACGACATCCTGCTGCTGTTCATCTACCTGGAACTGGGGGCGATGGTCGGGATTTACTTCAAGACCAACCACATGCCGGTGCGTTTCCTGATCTACGTGGCGATCACTGCGCTGACGCGCCTGCTGATCTCCAACGTCTCCCACCACAACCCGCCGGACCTCGGCATCATCTACCTGTGTGGCGGCATTCTGTTGCTGGCGTTTGCGATCCTGGTGGTTCGTTACGCCTCCTCGCAATTCCCTTCGGTGAGGATCGAACACCCGCAACGCAAGGTCGGTCACCCCGAGGTGGAGAAGGGCGAACTCTAGAGGCGCAGGTCCGGCCGCTGCTGGCCCTTGGCGGGCGGTGGCGGCAGGGTGCGGCTGTCGCCATCGGTCATGGCTTCGAGAATGGTCATGGCGCTATGACCCTGCTCGATGGCAATGCCGAACTGGATGCTTTGCACCAGGCGCTTGAGGCGCTTGGGGTCGTTGCGCTGTTCGCTGCTGATCATCCGCTTGGCCACGATGCGACCGCCGTTGGAGAGGGTCAGCATGATGCTGCCATCCAGCCCCTGAATGCTCAGGTTGATCTGGTAGTCCGGTGCAAAGGCATCGGTAATGAGCTGAAAAGGGTTGTCCATGATGCGTCACCGCCTGATTGAACGTGCATGGGTTGACCGGACAAGATCGGGTTGGTTCGCAACTCCGGACCACCGGACACATTGCAAGCCCCATGCCCATCCCCGCACACCGCCCCCTGTAGGAGCGAGCACGCTCGCGAAAAACCAGAGAATAACGCTGGCTATTGGGGTAAACCCGAGGCAAGACCGTTCATCGAAAACAAGATTTGTCTTCGAGAAGTCTTCAAGGAGTCTGCCCGATTCAGGGCACGCAGAAGATTCGATGAGCGCTCAAGGAGCGGCGGATGTGAGCAATTATGACAAGGAAGTGAAACGACCCAACTCCCGACCTTACCAGTGCTTTTGCCCGTTGTCCGGCTTTTTTTGCGAATGAATATTTATCTTTTTTTGGGGGTTGAAATGTTCGTCCCACAGACCGATTGTGTAAGCAAGAGGCCAGGGTGAAGACGCCCAACGGCCAGCCGAGAGGCCTCTTGCGAGCTAGCTGAAATAAGGGATGAACTATGCAAATCCAAGTCAACAGCGATAACCATATTCAAAGCAGCATCCGACTGGAGGAGTGGGTACGTACTACCATTGAGAGCACGCTCGAACGATATGAAGAGGACCTGACCCGCGTCGAGGTTCACCTGCGGGACGAGAACGGCGACAAGCCAGGTCCCCACGATTTGCGCTGCCAGCTGGAGGCGCGGCCCAAAGGCCATCAACCAGTATCCGTCACTCACAAAGCCGACACCCTGGAGCAAGCGATCGACGGTGCGGCGGAGAAACTCGAACACGCACTGGAGCACCTGTTCGGCAAACTGCGAGGCAAGCCACGTGCCGCCATCGTGCCGTTCGAGCGGGACACCGCCGATGCGCTGCTCGAAGATGAATTTCTCGAGAATGAACAGGCTGCACAAAACGCCTGATTCGATTTTTCTTCCCCCCAATGAAAACGGGTCTGCATGAGCAGGCCCGTTTCTTTTTGTGCGTTGCGCTCGGATCAGAACGCGACCGACGTCTGCACATACACCGTGCGCGGTTCTCCCACGTACTTGCCCTTGTTGTTGTCGTCGAATGAGCGGGTGAAGTACTGGTGGTTGAAGATGTTCTTCACCCCGACGGCCACGTTCAGGTCCGACAGCTCAGGCCCGAAGTCATAGGCGGCTCGGCTGCTGAACAGCATGTAACCCGGGATCGTGCCGGTGCTGCCATCGGCCGATTCACGCGAGGTATTGGCGTTGTCGGCGAACTGGTCGCTCTGATAGCTGCTGTCGAGGTTCAACTTCCACGCGCCTTCGGTGTAACCCACGCCCAGCGTGCCCTTGTGTTTCGACGAGAACGGCACGCGATTGCCCTTGTTCGTCCCGTCTTCGCGAATGGTCGCGTCCACGTAGGCGTAAGTGGCGTAGGCATCGAAACCGGCCAGTGCCGGGCTCAAGTCATCCAGGGCGTAGTTGATGCTGGTTTCGATGCCCTGATGACGTGTTTCGCCACGGGCGATGACCGAGTCGTTGGTCTGGTTGCTTTCGTACTGATTGTCGAAGTTGATCAGGAACGCGCCGATTTCCGCGCGCAGCGCGCCGTTGTCGTACCGGGTGCCCACTTCCCAGGTCCGCGCCTTTTCCGGTTTGACTTCGCCGCTGCTGACCCGGTTGGGCATCTGGCTGTATTGCACACTCCCGAACGAGCCTTCGGTGTTGGCGTACAGATTCCAGCTGTCGGTCAGGTGATAGAGCACGTTCAACGCCGGCAGGGCGGTATTGTAGTCACCCTTGTATTTCTGGCCCGTCAGGTTGTTGGTCTGTTGCGACTCGATCATTTCATAGCGGATGCCCGGCGTGATGGTCCATTTGCCGATGTCGATCCGGTCGTCAACGAAGAACGCGTTGGCTTCGGTGCCGCCACGGGTGTCGCGGTCGTTGCGGCTGTTGGTGGTCGGGTACTGCTGGTTGCCGGTAATCGGTGTGCGATAACGCAGTTCGTGGCCGGCTTCATTGATGTAGCGGTAACCAACGCCGACTTCATGACTGGTCGGACCCAGGTCGAATCCTTGGGCGAAACGGGTTTCCAGGCCGCGTACCCAGTACTCGCGCGGTGACAGCGACAGGAAGGTGCCCTGGTCCAGATAACCACTGCGCAGGGTTTTGGTGAAGAAACTGTTGACCGTGAATTCGCGGCGATCCTGTTGATAGCGATAGCCAACGTTGAACATCGTGCGGCGTCCCCAGAACTGGTCTTTCAGGCGGGTGGACTGATAGGGGTCGGCATCGTAGTCGGCGACGTTCAGGCCGCCGGGCATGTCGGCCTTGCCTTCGTAATATTGCGCCATCGCATTGAAGCTGTTGGCGTCGTCGAGCTGGTACTTGCCCTTGAGGATCAGGTCGTCGATTTCGGTGTCGCTGTGCTCGCGCCAGTCACCGCCCCGGGTGCCGGAATACAGCAGGGCGCCGCCCAGGCCATTGTCGGCGGTGCCGCCGGCGAGCAGATTGCCCGTGGTCTTGAAACCATCATGGCTGGAGGAGGGACTGGTTTCGGTCTGCAAGCCGCCCTTGACCGTCGGTTCATCGGGAATCGCGCGGGTCACGAAGTTGACCACGCCGCCCACGTTCTGCGGGCCGTAACGCACGGCACCACCGCCGCGCACCACGTCCACCGCGTCCATGTTGCCCATGCTGATCGGCGCGAACGACAGCTGCGGTTGGCCATAAGGCGCAAAGGGCACCGGGATGCCGTCCATCAACACGGTCGAGCGCGACGCCAGGCGCGGGTTGAGGCCACGGATGCCGAAATTCAGCGCCATGTCATGGCTGCCGGTGCCGTTGTTGTCCGGTGCGTTGACCCCGGGAATACGGTTGAGCACGTCCCTGGCCTGGGTCGCGCCCTGGCGTTCGAATTCCTCGCGGCGGATCACGTCACGGGCGCCCGGATGCTCGAACACGTTGATCTGCGCGGCGTCGCCCAGCCAGTCACCGACGATTTTCGACGAGTCCAGTTCCAGCGGCGCGTCACCCAGCGGTTGCAGGCTGAAGGCCTTGTCACCCTCGGCTCGAGCCTGCAGGCCCGTGCCTTCGAGCAGGGCATTCAAGCCCTGCTCGGCGGTGTAGCTGCCTTCCAGCCCACGGCTTTGCACGCCGCTGGTGATGTGCGAACCAAACGAAATCAGCACGCCGGCCTGCCGACCGAACTGGTTGAGGGCGGTTTCCAGCGAGGACGGGGCGATGTGGTACGACTGGGCGCCGTCGGCCATTGCCAGCGGCAGAGCGCCGAAGCTCAGGCTGGCGCCCAGCAGCAGTTTGCGCAGGGTTCGGGCCAGCGGGGTAAGGCGGGTGGGTTGCATGAAGGACGATCCTGAGAAGGTTGAATCAAGGTGGCTTTCCTTCCCTGTCACGCGAGGTCTGAAAAACGGCTCATTTATTTTTCATGAACAACAATCGGCTTCAGGCCCGTGCCTCGACCGTCACCCAATACCGGGTGAAACGCCGGACTTTCACCGGCAGGCTGATTTCCAGCAAGTCCAGAATTCGCTCGCTGTCGTCCAGCGGATAGGTTCCGGAGATCAACAGGTCGGCAACCTTTGCCTCGCACTTGAGCTGGCCGTGACGGTAGCGGGCGAGTTCGGCGAGGAAGTCCGCGAGGCGCATGTGCGCAGCGACCAGCATGCCGTCGGCCCAGGCGCCGCTGTTGGCGTCCAGCGGTTGTGGCGGGCTGGTGTCCTGGGCGCTGAAACTCGATTGTCGGGTGCTGGCCAATGTCAGTGGCGAACCCCTGTCCGGGTTCAACTGGACACTGCCCTCGAACACCGCGACCTGGGTGCGGTCGGCAAACTGCCGGACGTTCAGGCGCGCGCCGGTGGTGGTCAGCAGGCCCTGGGTGGTGCGCACCTGGAACGCTTGTCGGGTGGTCAGCAGCATCTCGCCTTCGAGCAGGCGGATCAGCCGTTGCGCACCGTCGATCTGCACGTCTGCCGAGCTCGCGGTGTTGAGCTGCAATTGGCTGCCGTCACCGAGGTTGATCTTGCGGCGTTCGCCCACCGGGCTGCGGTAGTCCGCCAGCAACGGTGGCAGCAGCAGGTGTTCGCGCAGGCCCCAGGTCACGGCGCTGCCGGCCCCGAGGATCAGCAGCAGTTTCAAGGCCTGACGTCGGCCGGGAGAGGTCGGAGCGTTGAGGGCGGCATGGGCCAGCGGCGAGGACAGCCCTCGCAGTCGCTGGTTGACCCGCTGAATATGTTCCCACGCCCGCTGATGTTCGCTGTGCCCGTCCAGCCAATGCTGCCAGGCAAGTTGCTGGCGCGGGCTCAACGGTCCCTGCTGCATTTTCATCAGCCACTGCACCGCCTGCTCGGCGACCTGGGGCGAGAAATCCGTGGAGCGGTTCATAGGGCAAAGTAGCAGCGCATCGCCGCTTTGTTCAGGTGACGCTTGACCGTGGCGACGGAAATCCCCAGTTCGCTGGCGATCTGTGGATAAGTCAGGCCATCGACCTGGGCCAGCAGGAACGCGCGCTTGACCGGACGTGGCAAGCCGTCGAGCAGTTGGTCCAGTTCCATCAGGGTTTGCAGGATGATCGCCCGTTCTTCCTCGCAGGGCGCGACCTGTTCCGGCATCTGCGCCAGGGCCTCGAGGTAGGCGCGCTCCAGATCCTGACGCCGGTAATGATTGAACAGCACGCGCTTGGCCAGGGTGGTGAGGAAAGCCCGGGGTTCGATGATCTGCGGGGTTTCCCTGGCGGTCAGGACCCGCATGAAAGTGTCCTGGGCCAGGTCTGCCGCGCTGTCAGGGCAGCCGAGCTTGCGCCGCAGCCAACCGGTGAGCCAGTTATGATGGGCCTGATAGAGGACTTCGACGCTAGTGTTGGGCTGCAACGGGAAACTCCGACGCATTCGGATGCTGTAGAGAACAAGAATTGTTCGCATTGTAAGCGGGCAAGCTTTCATTCAGCTATCAGATGTGTTTTGCGTATGAGAATATTTATCATTAATATTGCAGCCTTGCTGGCCCACGTTTATCTGCCGGGACTTTGGCAAATATCCAGACACCGCTCCCACAGGGACTGCGGTGAATTCGCTTCCCGAGCATCTGCAGGTTGAAACATGAAAGGCAGAACCCGTTCGCTCCCCGTCTCCTATCGACTGGCCGTCACCTCCCGGGTGCTGGCGGCCGTCGTGGGCGGTTACATCGTCGCAGCGCTCGCCAGCGTCAGCCTGAGTTCGTGGGTGCCCATGGCCCGGGCTGACGCGGTGGTCACCGGCATGATGACCTCGTTCCTGGCTTACCTGGGCGCGGTGATCTGGTGTTTCGCCTGTCGCACCGCAAGTCGAGCCTGGCTCGGGTTGAGCGTACCGTGCCTGTTGCTGGCGGCGGTGTCGGGGCTGGCGTACTGGATGGAGCGCACATGAAAGAGGGTTTTCGTCAGGCGATGGCCTGGTTGCACACCTGGGCCGGTCTGACCTTCGGCTGGCTGCTGTTCGCGATTTTCCTGACCGGCACGCTCGCTTACTTCAAGGATGAAACCAGTCACTGGATGCAGCCGGAAATTCCGGCCCGCGCCGTGAGCTCCGAAGCCAGCCTGAACGTGGCGCAACATTACCTGGAGCAACACGCGGCCGGCGCCTCGCGCTGGCTGATCGAACTGCCGGATGCCCGTGAGCCCGGCTTGTCGGTCCGTTGGCAACAGACGCCCGCCAAGCGCGGCGAACGTGGCCAGTTCACCGAGAAACTGCTCGACCCGCAAACCGGCGCCGAAGTGCAGGGCCGGGCAACCAGCGGCGGCGAGTTCTTCTATCGCTTCCACTTCCAGTTGCAGATGCCTTACCCATGGGGCCGCTGGCTGTCGACCCTCGCGGCGATGGTGATGTTCGTCGCGCTGATCAGCGGGATCATCACCCACAAGAAAATCTTCAAGGATTTCTTCACCTTCCGCCCGCGCAAGGGCCAACGCTCCTGGCTCGACGGCCACAATGCGGTGGCCGTGCTGGTGCTGCCGTTTCACCTGATGATCACCTACAGCAGCCTGGTGATCTTCATGGCCATGGTGATGCCGGCGAGCATCCTGGCCTCTTACAAAGGCGATGTGCGGGGGTTCTACGACGAGGTGTTTCCCGCTTCCACCACGCCTGAGCTGTCAGGCCAGCCCGCCGCGCTGGCGCCCTTGGCTCCGTTGCTGGAAAAGGCCCGCGAGCAGTGGGGCGGTGGCCGGGCCGGGCGCCTCACCGTAAACAATCCCGGGGATGCCAACGCCTCGGTGGTGCTGGTGCGCGATGGCGCCGATCGCGTGGTGCATGACTTCGGCAGCGCGGTGACCTTCAACGGCGTGACCGGGCAACTGCTTGGCACGACTCCGGAACCCTCGCTGCCCAGGGCGATCGCCGGCAGCTTCTACGGTTTGCACATGGGGCACTTCGCAGGCCCGGTGATGCGCTGGCTGTACTTCCTTTTCGGCCTGGCGGGCACGGCGATGATCGGCACCGGGCTGGTGATCTGGTTGGGCAAGCGTCAGCTCAAGCATGCCAAAAGTGCGGCGTTGCCGTTCGAGTTGCGGCTGGTGCAAGTGCTGAACATTGCCAGCATGTCCGGGTTGATGGTCGCGGTGGCCGCGTTTTTCTGGGCCAACCGGCTGTTGCCGCTGGACGTGGCCGGCCGGGCGGGGTGGGAGGTGAACAGTTTCTTCATCGTCTGGGGCTTGAGCCTGCTGCATGCGATGTTGCGTCGTGGCCGCCAGGCCTGGGTCGAGCAATTGACGCTGGCGGCGGTGCTGTTCGGCGCGGTGCCGCTGCTCAATGCCCTGACCACGCCTTATCACCTGGGGACGAGCCTGGCGCAGGGCGATTGGGCGATGGCCGGTTTCGATCTGACCTGTCTGGCCACGGGGGTGTTCTTGACCTGGGCTGCCTGGAAAATGCAGCGCGCCGCAAAAGCTGAACGCGTGAACGGGGTGCGCGTGCGACCGATCACCCTTGAGCAGGAGGCGCACTGAATGCTGCTTGCCCTGTTGCTCTGTTACGCCGGTTTTACCGCGCTGTGTCTATCCATGGATCGGCATCATGTCGAGCTGTTGGGCGGTAAAGCCTCGCCGCGCCGTCGCCAGGGCCTGAAGCTCGGCGGCGGCTTGTTGCTGACCTTGTCGGTGTGGCCGGCGGTGGCGTCCACCGGATGGGGCCTGGGGCTGGTTCAGTGGTGTGCCATGTTGATGCTCAGTGCGATGCTGCTGGTGCTGTTGATCCCGTACCGGCCACGCCTGGCCCTGGTGCTGGCGGGCCTGAGCCTGCTCGCCAGTCCCGTCGCCGTGTTTGCGTAGCAGGTCTCGATGATCAGCATTCCCCCGGACGCCCGCGACGACGAACCGCTCGGCGCCCGTGCGCATTTCCTCAAGGTGTTCTTGTCCCAACGCTCGCAGATGGAGGCGCTGGTGAGCCGTCGCGTGGGGTGTCGGGCGACGGCGGCGGATCTGGTGCAGGACCTGTTTCTGCGCTTCTGGCGGCGGCCGCTGGTGCAGGTCGAAGAACTCGGCACCTACCTGTTGCGTTGCGCCGGCAACATCGCCATCGACCATCTGCGCAGCGAAGGCACGCGGGCGCGGGTGAACGAGGGCTGGCAACCCGATGAGCCGGACAGCCACGGCAGCGAACCCCAGGCGGCGCTGGAGGCCGGCAATGATTTGCGCCACGTCGAAGCGGCGTTGCGCGCCTTGCCCGAGCGTACGCGGCAGATTTTCCTGCTCAATCGCATCCATGGGCGCAAGTACGCCGAAATCGCCCAGGCCATGGGTTTGTCCCAAAGCGCCGTGGAAAAACATATGATGCGCGCCCTCGAAGCCTGCAAGGCCAGCCTTCGGGATCCTGAACCGCGCACGCCAAGGAAAGCCCCGTGAACCCGCTCGACCTCGTCACTCCGACCCCCGTCCAGGAACAGGCCGCCCTGGCCTGGCTGAGCCTGTTGCACGATCAGCCGAGCAGCGCCGATCAGGCAAGGTTCAGCCAATGGCTGCAAGCCGACCCCGCCCATGCCGAGGCCTATGCCCGGGCGCAGGTGGTGTGGGAGCTGAGCGAAGGGCCGGCGCGGACCCTGGCCGATGAAGATGCCCTGGCCTTGCAGCGCTACCTCAACGCCATGAGCGCGCCCCGTCGCCACAGCGTTCGACGCTGGTCCGGGGCGCTGGCGATGGCTGCCTGCCTGGTGTTGATGATCGGCCTCGGCGCTGGCTGGCAGCCGCTGCGCTGGGTCGATGACCTGGGCGCGGACTACGTGTCGGCGCCGGGCGAAATCCGCACCGTGACCCTGGCCGATCAATCCCGCGTGACCCTCGACGCGGACAGCGCCATTGCGGTGGACTTCAGCGGTGGCGAGCGCCACGTGCAACTGCGTCGCGGCGCGGGTTTTTTCAGCGTGACCCATACGGGCGAGCCGTTTGTGGTCGACGCCGAAAAGGGCCAGGCGCGGGTGCTGGGCACGCAATTCGAAGTGCGCCTGCGCGACCACGGCGCCCAGGTGACCGTGCTGTCGGGCCGGGTAGGCGTGACGGCAGACCCGCACGCCGAACAGCAAATCCTCGGCGCGGGTCAGCAGGTGGCCTACGGTAACGGCGTCGCGGAAAAACTTCACGCCGTGGACAGCGAGGCGCAGTTGGCGTGGCGCCAGGGCTGGCTCAATTACTACAAGGCGACCCTGGCCGAGGTGGTCGGGGATCTGCAGCGCTACTACCCGGGCAGGATCATGCTGCTCAATGACCAACTGGCGGCGCGGCGGGTCAGTGGCAGTTTTCCGAGCAAGGATCCGCAGGCGGTGCTGGGGGCGTTGCAGGGGGTGATGGGGTTTGAGCGGGATTCTCTGGGGAGTCTGGTTATTTTGCGGTGAGGCAGCCTGCTCGCGATGGGGCCAGAACAAACACCCCATTACCCAACTAAAAATAATTTCAAAAATCCAGTGAGGTAAACCCAACCCCCATCCGTGTAGTGACTGAAACTGCGAGTCATTCGCATCCGTAGCGGTTCTACACAGGTCATTGAGCAATGAAGTCCAGGGCAAAATCCGGTTCGGTCAAACAGTGGTTGGGTGCTTCGGCACTGGGTATTTCGGCATTGGCGTTGCTGCCGTCAAGCGTGGCACTGGCTGCCGAGTCCGATACGGCGCAGCAGCAGGCGCAGTTCCGCTTTGCGATGGCGGCCAAACCGTTGCCCCAGGCCCTGAGCGACTTCAGCCGCATCACCGGTCTCAGCGTGGTCTACACCGATGAAGCGCCTTATGGTCTCACCGCCCCGGCGGTCAGCGGGCAGATGAGTGCCGAGCAGGCACTGCAGCGTTTGCTCAGCGGCTCGAATTTCACGTTCCGCCGCACCGATGCCCACACCCTGGTACTGGAGCCGGTGCCAACCGCCGGCGCGCTTAACCTGGGCGCGACCACCATCACCTCGGTGATGGATCAATCCATGAGCTACCAGCCGCCACCCACCAGTTCGGTGATGCGCTCCTCGGCACTGCTTCAGGAAATCCCCCAGACCGTCAACGTGATTCCGGCCCAGGTCATTCGCGACCAGGCGCCGCGCAACCTCGACGATGCGCTGGCCAACGTCAGCGGCATCACCCAGGGCAACACGCTGGGCAGCACCCAGGACTCGGTGATGACCCGGGGCTTCGGTGACAACCGCAACGGTTCGATCATGCGCGACGGCATGCCGGTGGTGCAGGGGCGCGGCCTGAACGCCACCGTTGACCGCGTGGAAGTGCTCAAGGGCCCGGCCTCGTTGCTCTACGGCATCCAGGACCCGGGCGGTGTGGTCAACATGGTCAGCAAGAAGCCTGAACTGGGACAATACAACGCCCTGACCCTGCGCGGCTCGACCTACGGCGACGGCAAGAACGGCAGCGGTGGCGGCCTCGACAGCACCGGCGCCCTCGGTGATTCCGGGCTGGCGTACCGCCTGGTGCTGGACCACGAGGACGAGGACTACTGGCGCAACTTCGGCACCCACCGCGAGACCCTCGTAGCACCATCGCTGGCCTGGTTCGGCGACCGCACCACGCTGTTGTTCGCCTACGAGCACCGGGAATTCCTCACCCCGTTCGACCGTGGCACCCTGATCGACCCGCGTGACAACCATCCGCTGGACATCTCCCGCAACCGGCGTCTCGACGAGCCGTTCAACGACATGGAAGGGCGCTCGGACCTCTATCATTTCGAGGCCGACCACGAGCTCAACGACAACTGGAAAGCCCACTTCGGCTACAGCTGGAACCGTGAAACCTACGACGCCAGCCAGGTGCGTGTCACGGCCATCAACACCAACAATGGCACGCTGACCCGCAGCATGGACGGCACCCGGAACGCGATCAGTACCGACCGTTTCACCACCGCCAGCCTTGAAGGCAAGGTCAATGCGCTGGGCATGCAACATGACCTGGTGTTCGGCATCGATGACGAGTACCGCAAGATCTACCGCGCCGACCTGATCCGCCAGAAGAGCCTGACCACCTTCAGCTACCTCAACCCGGTGTATGGCCGCGAGGTGGAAGGCACCACCGTCAGCCCGGCCGACAGCGCGCAGACCGACATCCTGCGCAGCGATTCGGTGTTCCTGCAGGACTCGATCCACCTCACCGACCAGTGGATTCTGGTGGCGGGCGGGCGCTTCCAGGAATACGACCAATACGCCGGCAAAGGCGTGCCGTTCAAGGCCAACACCGACGGCAACGGCCAGAAGTGGGTGCCCCGCGCCGGGCTGGTCTATCGCTACACCGACGCATTGTCGTTCTACGGCAGCTACACCGAATCGTTCAAGCCCAACTCGACCATCGCCCCGTTGAGCGGCAGCAGCACGGTGCTCGACGGCAGCATCGCGCCGGAAGAGGCCAAGTCCTGGGAAATCGGCGCCAAACTCGACCTGCCAGGGCGCGTGACGGGGAACGTCGCCCTGTTCGACATCAAGAAACGCAACGTGCTGGTGGCCAATTCCGAGGGCCCGGTGACGCTTTACAGCGCGGCGGGTGAAGTGCGCTCGCGTGGCCTGGAAGTGGACCTGTCCGGTCAGCTCAGTGACCGCTGGAGCCTGATCGGCAGCTACGCCTACACCGACGCCGAAGTCACCGAAGACCCGACCTACAAAGGCAAGAAACTGCAGAACGTGGCGAAGAATTCCGGGTCGCTGTCGGCGGTGTATGACTTCGGTACGATCATCGGCGGCGATCAACTGCGGGTCGGCGCGGGTGCGCGTTATGTCGGTGAGCGGGCGGGGAATGCCGTGAACGACTTCGACCTGCCGAGCTACACCGTGGCGGATGCCTTCGCCACCTACGACACCCAGCTGGACGGGCAGAAGGTCAAGTTTCAGCTCAACGTGAAAAACCTGTTTGATCGCACGTACTACACCTCGGCGGCGAGTCGGTTCTTCGTGTCGATGGGGGATTCGCGGCAGGTGACGTTGTCCAGCACCTTGGAGTTCTGAGCCTGCTCGCGATGGCGGCCTGTCAGACGCTGAAGATCTGGGACTAACGCAAGAACGCCTGCCGATACTCCCCGGGCGTTGCGCCCAGCACCTGGCGGAACCGGTTGGTGAAATGGCTGGCACTGGCGAATCCGCAGGCCAGTGCGATCTCTCCCAGTGGCTGGGAAGTACCGCGCAACAAGTCCCGCGCCCGCTCCAGACGCCGCGCCAGCACATACTGGTGCGGCGGCAGGCCGAAGCTCTCGCGAAACATCCGAGCAAAGTGATATTCGGACAGCGCGCACAACCCCGCCAGTTGACCCAGGCTGATGGCCTCGGCCATTTGGCTGTCGATGAACTCCACCAGTTGCCGACGTTGATGCGCGGCCAATCCACCCTTGAGCCGCAGGCCATCGCGCTGGCCAACCTGGCCCAGCAACACGTGGCTGAGCATTTCGTGGGCCAGGCTGCTGGTGAGCAGGCGTTCGCCCGGTTCATCCCAGTTGAGCGTCAGCATCTGGCGAAAGCGCCGGGCCTGCTGCGGATCGTCGAGAAAGGTGCGCTCGCGCAACTGCAATTCCCGAGGCTCGCGATCCAGCAGGGTGACACAACCCAGGGCGAACTGTTCCGGGCTGAAATACACATGGGCAAGACGAATGTCGCCGTTGATCACCCAGCCCGACTGGTGTTCGGCGGGCAGGATGCACAGTTTGTCCGGGCCGCCCTTGGTGCCAGGCTGGTCGCGGCGAAAGGTGCCGGTGCCGCCGGCGATGTAGCAGGACAGCGTGTGGTGGCCCGGCGCTTCGTAGTCCTGGGCGTCGTGGTGGTTGCTCCACAAGGCTGCGGCCATGCCGTCACCGAGCTCGGCGCTGTGCTCGAGACGAGCATGGGGCGAGCGGTTGAGGGCTTGAAAGACTTGCAGTGATTCCAGTGCGGGCATGATCCGTTCTCCAACGCCTTGCATCCTACTCCGTAGTCGCCGGCCTGCCAGCCCGTGCGCCGACAAAAGCGCAAGTTTATGCAAGTGCGAACGCAAGGGGTGCGGGACACTGCAGGCCTATCGAGGAGCCTGTGCCATGAACCTTTCGCTGTACCTGCTGACCGTGCTGATCTGGGGCACCACCTGGATTGCCCTGAAATGGCAACTGGGCGTGGTGGCCATACCGGTTTCGATCGTCTATCGCTTCGGCCTCGCTGCGCTGGTGCTGTTCGTGCTCTTGTTGCTCAGCCGCAAGCTGCAAGTGATGAACCGGCGAGGGCACCTGATCTGCCTGGCGCAGGGGTTGTGCCTGTTCTGTCTCAACTTCATGTGTTTCCTGACCGCGAGCCAGTGGATACCGAGCGGCCTGGTGGCGGTGGTGTTTTCCACGGCGACGCTGTGGAACGCCCTCAATGCGCGGGTGTTCTTCGGTCAGAGGATCGCGCGTAACGTGCTGCTGGGCGGCGCCCTTGGCCTGGCCGGGCTTGGCCTGTTGTTCTGGCCGGAACTGGTCGGCCACACGGCCAGCCCGCAAACGCTGCTCGGCCTAGGCCTGGCGCTGCTCGGCACGCTGTGTTTTTCGGCAGGCAACATGCTGTCGAGCCTGCAACAGAAAGCAGGGCTCAAGCCTTTGACCACCAACGCCTGGGGCATGGCCTATGGCGCGGCGATGCTGTCGGTGTGGTGCCTGTTCAAGGGCATTCCCTTCGACATGGAGTGGAACGCGCGCTACATCGGCTCGTTGCTGTACCTGGTCATCCCGGGCTCGGTGATCGGTTTCACCGCCTACCTGACATTGGTCGGGCGCATGGGGCCCGAGCGTGCGGCGTATTGCACCGTGCTGTTTCCGGTGGTGGCGCTGAACGTGTCGGCGTTTGCCGAAGGCTACCAGTGGACCGCCCCGGCGCTCGCCGGGTTGGTGCTGGTGATGCTGGGTAATGTGCTGGTGTTTCGTAAGCCGAAGGCGTCGAGTGCGCTGGGTAACGGTAAATTGGCGTGAAATCCGTACCCTGTAGGAGCGAGCTTGCTCGCGATGGTCTTGAGGTCGCGTCGGCTAACTTGATGCCCCGCGTCATCGTTAACGTCCATCGCGAGCATGCTCGCTCCTACAGAGGTTTCGCTTCAGCCTTTGAAAACCTGCGGGTTCACCAGATCCTGCGGGCGTTCACCCAGCAACGCACTGCGCAGGTTGGCCAGGGCGCGGTTGGCCATCGCCTCGCGGGTTTCGTGGGTGGCCGAGCCGATATGCGGCAAGGTCACGGCGTTTTTCAGTTGGAAGAGCGGTGATTCGGCGAGCGGTTCCTTTTCGTACACGTCCAGGCCGGCACCGCGAATCTGGTTGTTTTGCAGCGCTTCGATCAACGCCGGTTCGTCCACCACCGGGCCCCGGGCGATGTTGATCAGGATGGCGCTTGGCTTCATCAGCGCCAGCTCGCGACGGCTGATCAGGTGTTTGGTCTTTTCGCTGAGCGGCACCACCAGGCAGACGAAATCAGCTTCGGCCAACAGTTCGTCAAGGCTGCGAAACTGTGCGCCGAGCTCGTGTTCCAGCGCGGTCTTGCGGCTGTTGCCACTGTAGAGAATCGGCATGTTGAAACCGAGCCGGCCGCGACGGGCCACGGCGGCGCCGATATTGCCCATGCCGACGATGCCCAGGGTCTTGCCATGCACATCGGTGCCGAACAGCGGGGCACCGACCGAGGCTTGCCATTGACCGGCCTTGGTCCAGGCATCCAGTTCGGCCACACGGCGGGCGCTGCTCATCAGCAGGGAGAAGGCCAGGTCGGCGGTGCTTTCGGTGAGCACATCCGGCGTATTGGTCAGCATGATCCCGCGTTCGTTGAAGTACGGGACGTCATAGTTGTCGTAGCCCACCGAGACGCTGGACACCACCTCCAGCTTGCTGGCGTTTTCCAGTTGCGCCCGGCCGAGTTTGCGGCCCACACCAATCAGGCCATGGGCGTGGGGCAGGGCTTCATTGAATTGCGCATTGATGTCGCCATTTTTCGGGTCCGGCACGATGACATCGAAATCCTGCCTGAGGGTTTCGATCATGGCAGGCGAGATGCGGCTGAAGGCGAGGACAGTCTTTTTCATGGGAGGAAGGCTCGTCGGGCGTGGAATGCCAAGCACGCTAACATTCTTTCCCCTGTGGGAGCGAGCAGGCTCGCTCCCACAAAGGGGCGCCGCCGCCAGATCAGTTGGCCAATCGTGCGCCGCTCAGGCTTCCGCTCAACTCATACGCCGCCAGCTCGGCCTGATGTGCCGCGAGGATTTCCGGCAACGAACCCCGCAGGTACTCGACCCAGGTCTTGATCTTCGCGTCCAGGTACTGGCGCGAGGGGTAGATCGCGTACAGGTTCAGTTCCTGCGAGCGGTAGTTGGGCATCATGCGCACCAGCGAGCCGTTGCGTAGCCCTTCAATCGCCGCATACACCGGCAGCACGCCCACCCCCATGCCACTGATGATCGCGGTCTTCATCGCGTCGGCGGAGTTCACCAGGAACGGCGAGCTGTTGATGGTGACCATCTCCTGGCCTTCCGGTCCGTCGAAGGTCCACTTTTCCAGCGGGATCACCGGGCTGACCAGGCGCAGGCACGCATGGTTGAGCAGGTCGCTGGGCTTTTGTGCGCAGCCGTTGGCTTTTACATAGGCGGGCGAAGCGCAGACGATGCTGTAGGTGATGCCCAGGCGCTGGGAAACGAACCCCGAGTCCGGCAACTCGCTGGCCAGGACGATGGACACGTCGTAACCCTCGTCCAGCAGGTCCGGTACGCGGTTGGCCAGCGTCAGGTCGAAGGTCACGTCGGGGTGGGTCTTGCGGTAGCGGGCGATGGCATCGATGACGAAGTGCTGACCGATACCGGTCATGGTGTGCACCTTGAGCTGTCCGGCCGGACGCGAGTGGGCGTCGCTGGCCTCGGCCTCGGCTTCCTCGACATACGCCAGGATCTGCTCGCAGCGCAGCAGGTAACGCTTGCCGGCCTCGGTCAGGGCGATGCGCCGGGTGGTGCGGTTGAGCAGGCGGGTTTGCAGGTGGGCTTCCAGGTTGGAAACCGCGCGCGAGACGTTGGCCGTCGTGGTATCGAGCTGCACGGCGGCGGCGGTGAAGCTGCCGGCTTCGGCCACGTAGCTGAAGGCGCGCATGTTTTGCAGGGTGTCCATGGAGTGCTCTCGGGTGCGATGGCAAATTGTGACACGAAGTTTCAGGGTCTGAGACCCCCGACTTAGGGATTATCGCGCGAACGGTAATAAAGATTCACAGGAATTCCAGCTTATCGCCTTACAGGGTCCCTCATAGAATTGCCTGCCTGTGGGAGCGGGCTTGCTCGCGAAAACGGTTTGGTGGTCACGTTCCATGTTGACTGAGCAACCGCTTTCGCGAGCAAGCCCGCTCCCACAAGGACCCTTGCGCCTCCCTCACCTCAGGAAATTGCAGCAGTGCCGCGTCGCATCAAAAGAGCGTTTCAGACGCTCAATGTTCTGGCTTTAACCCTGGCAATCAGCGGCTGCATCGGAACCGGAGGTATTGCCCCGCAAGGCAAGGCACTGGAGGCCAATTCACTGACCACCGACGAAGCGATCCAGAGCGCCGCGCAAGACGCGAACTGGCCCACGGTGC
Source organism: Pseudomonas fluorescens (assembly GCF_041354075.1). Taxonomy (GTDB): domain Bacteria; phylum Pseudomonadota; class Gammaproteobacteria; order Pseudomonadales; family Pseudomonadaceae; genus Aquipseudomonas; species Aquipseudomonas fluorescens_CE. The sequence continues at coordinate 44,366 of NZ_JARZGC010000005.1, forward strand.
AATGGTGGCAAGCCTATGGCGACCCGCAACTGAACCACTGGCTCAACCTCGCGCTGCAAGGCAGCCCGACCCTCGCCATGGCAGCGGCGCGAGTACGCCAGGCCAAGGCCATGGCCGGTCTCGCCGAGTCGGCCGAGTCGCTGCAGATCAACGGCGAGTCCACCCTCAAGCGTCACAACTGGCCCACCGATCCGTTCTATGGCCCCGGGGACCTGGCCAACAGCACGACCTGGGACAACAACGTCGCCCTGGGCTTCAGCTATGCCCTCGACCTGTGGGGCCGCGAAAGCAACAGCACCGAGCGCGCCGTCGACCTGGCGCACATGAGTGCTGCCGAAGCGCGCCAGGCCCAGATCGAGTTGCAGAACAACATCGTGCGCGCCTACATCGAACTGTCGCTGCACCACGCGCAACGAGACATCGTCGCGGCCACCTTGAAACAGCAACAGCAGATCCTCGACCTGGCGCAAAAACGCCTGGACGGCGGCATCGGCACGCACTTCGAGGTCAGCCAGGCCGAGACGCCGTTGCCGGAAACCCATCGCCAACTCGATGCCCTCGACGAAGAAATCGCCCTGACCCGCAATCAGCTCGCCGCCCTGGCAGGCCTTGGCCCGGGAGAGGGCGCGCGGTTGCAACGGCCGACGCTGGTATTGGGGGCTGCGTTGAAGCTGCCATCGTCATTGCCGGCGCAATTGCTCGGGCAACGCCCGGACGTGGTCGCCAGTCGCTGGCAAGTGGCGGCGCAGGCCCGGGGCATCGATGTCGCTCACGCAGGCTTTTTCCCCAACGTCGATCTGGTCGGCAGCCTCGGCTACATGGCCACCGGCGGCGGGGCGCTGGAGTTCCTGACGGGCAAGAAGCTCAACTACAACGTCGGCCCCGCGATCTCGCTGCCGATCTTCGATGGCGGCCGCCTGCGTGCCGAACTGGGCGAAGCGTCGGCCGGGTATGACCTTGCCGTGGCGAAGTACAACCAGACGCTGATCAATGCCCTGAAGAACATTTCCGACCAGTTGATCCGCCGCGAGTCCATGGACAAGCAGCAGACCTTCGCCGCCGAATCCGTCGCCACCGCGCAGAAAACCTACGACATCGCCATGATTGCCTACCAGCGCGGGCTCACCGACTACCTCAACGTGCTCAATGCCCAGACCCTGCTGTTCAAGCAGCAGCAGGTCCAGCAGCAGGTCCAGGCCGCGCGCCTCAGCGCCCATGCCGAGCTGGTGACGGCGCTCGGTGGCGGGTTGGGGGCGGGGAACGATGTGCCGAAGGACAGCCGGACGCTGCCCCCGAAAAAACCGGCCGTGCTCAATTGAACATCGTAGCCAATGTGGGAGCGGGTCGATGACGCCTTTGCGCTGGCTGTACGCCCTGGACTGGCGCCGGGGGTTCTTCGAGTGGGCACGCAGCGACGGCGTGACCTGGGTCTACATCTTCAAGGTGTTGCTGGCGGCGTTCCTGACTCTGTGGCTGGCGATGCGCCTGGAATTGCCGCAGCCGCGCACGGCGATGATCACCGTGTTCATCGTCATGCAGCCGCAGAGCGGCCAGGTGTTCGCCAAGAGCTTCTATCGCTTCCTCGGCACCCTCACCGGTTCGGCGGTGATGGTGGCGCTGATTGCCCTGTTCGCGCAGAACACCGAACTGTTCCTCGGCTCGCTGGCGATCTGGGTCGGCATCTGTACGGCAGGGGCGGCGCGTTATCGCAACTTTCGCGCCTATGGTTTCGTGCTGGCCGGTTACACCGCCGCGATGGTGGGCTTGCCGGCCCTGGCCCATCCGGACGGCGCCTTCATGGCGGCGGTGTGGCGGGTGCTGGAAATCTCCCTGGGGATTCTCTGCGCCACGCTGGTCAGCGCCGCGATCCTGCCGCAAACCGCCAGCGCGGCGATGCGCAACGCGTTGTACCAGCGCTTCGGCGTGTTCGCGCTGTTCGTCACCGACGGCTTGCGCGGTCGCAGCCAGCGCGAGGCGTTCGAAGCGGGCAACGCGCGGTTCAGTGCCGAAGCGGTTGGCCTGGAGGGGCTGCGCAGCGTCACCGTGTTCGAAGACCCGCACATGCGCCGGCGCAACGGCCGGCTCAGTCGTCTGAACAGTGAGTTCATGAGTGCCACCACACGCTTCAACGCCTTGCACCAGTTGCTCGAACGCTTGCGTGGCGCGTCGGCCGATCAGGTCGTCGCCGCCATCAAGCCCGGGTTGCAGGACCTCGCCGAAGTGCTCGACGGTTTCAGCGGTCGCGCCCTGACCAGCCCGGATGCGGCGCGCCTGGTGCGGGCCCTGGCCGCTTACAAGGAAGCGCTGCCGGCGCGGGTGCGCAGCCTGCGGGCGGCGTTCGAGCAGAGCGCGTCGAGCGACGCCGACCTGCTGGATTTCCACACGGCCTACGAACTGCTCTACCGCTTTGTCGATGACCTGCACGGTTATGCCCAGACCCACGCCTCCCTGGCCGATCACCGCCACGAACGCGAGCAGTGGGACGAACCCTTCACCCCGCAAACCAACTGGATGGCCTCGGCGGCGTCGGGCATCCGCGCGGCGTTCATCCTGGTGGTGCTGGGCAGTTACTGGGTGGCGACGGCGTGGCCGAGCGGGGCGACCATGACCTTGATCGCGGCGGCGACGGTGGGCCTGTCCGCCGCCACGCCGAACCCCAAACGCATGGCCTTCCAGATGGCGTGCGGCACATTCCTCGGTGCGCTGATCGGCTTCGTCGAGATGTTTTTCATCTTCCCGTGGATCGACGGTTTTCCCTTGCTGTGCGTGATGCTGGCGCCGGTGATCGTGCTCGGTTCGTTCCTGACCTCACGCCCGCAGTACGTCGGCGTCGGCCTGGGCCTGCTGATTTTTTTCAGCACCGGGTCCGTGCCGGACAACCTGACGATCTACAACCCCTACACCTTCATCAACGACTACATCGCCATGGTCCTCGGCATGCTCGTGTGCGCCGCCGCCGGGGCGATCATCATGCCGCCCAACAGCCGCTGGTTGTGGCGCCGGCTGGAGCAGGACCTGCGCGAACAAGTGGTGTATGCCATCAGCGGCAAACTCAAGGGCCTGGCGTCGAGCTTCGAAAGCCGCACCCGCGACCTGCTGCACCAGGCCTACGGTTTCGCCGCCGGCCAGCCGCAAGTTCAGCGCGAGTTGCTGCGCTGGATGTTCCTGGTGCTGGAAGTCGGCCACGCGATCATCGAGTTGCGCAAGGAACAGGCGATTCTGCCGGTGCACCCGGCCTACGCCGAATCGCAGCCGTGGCGCCAGGCAATCCGCGTGATGGGGCGCTCGCTGGTGCGCCTGTTCCTGCAACCGAGCGCCAGCAACCTGGAGCGTGGACTGGTCGCGGTGGACCATGCGATCAGCCGGGTGCAAGCCACCGACGAACCCTTCGCCCCGCACTTCGACACCTCGGTCCTGCGCCGCGTGAAGAGCTACCTGCACTTCATCCGCAGCTCCCTGCTCGACCCGCAATCACCGCTCGCCGCCTACGTGAAGGCTGCGTCCCAAGGACTCGCCCATGCCTCGTGAAATCGCTTTCCACGGCGTGTACATGCCGACCATGACCCTGATGTTTGTGATCGCGGCGGTGCTGGCCTGGGCGCTGGACCGGTTTCTGTCCGGCTTCGACCTGTACCGTTTTTTCTGGCACCCGGCGTTGCTGCGCCTGAGCCTGTTCACCTGCCTGTTCGGCGCCCTGGCGCTGACGGTCTACCACTGACGCTCGACCAAAAAGAAGGCCCTGATGAAAAAGCTTTTCAGCCTGCTCGCCACCCTGCTGGTGCTGGCCCTCGCACTCTGGGTCGGCCGCACCCTGTGGGAGCACTACATGAACACGCCATGGACCCGCGACGGCCGGGTGCGCGCCGACATCATCAATGTCGCCGCCGACGTCACCGGCGAAGTGGTGGACGTGCCGGTGCGCGATAACCAGCAGGTCAAGAAGGGCGATCTGCTGATGCGCATCGACCCCGAGCACTACCGTCTCGCGGTCAAGCAGGCCCAGGCGCTGGTGGCCTCACGCAAAGCGACCTGGGAAATGCGCAAGGTCAACGCCCACCGCCGCGCCGACATGGATGCCCTGGTGATCTCCAAGGAAAATCGCGACGACGCCAGCAACATCGCCGACTCCGCCCTGGCCGATTACCAGCACGCCCAGGCGCAACTGGAAGCCGCCGAACTCAACCTCAAACGCACCGAAGTGCGCGCAGCGGTGGACGGTTACGTCACAAACCTCAACGTCCATCGCGGCGACTACGCACGCATCGGCGAAGCGAAAATGGCCGTGGTCGACATGAACTCGTTCTGGGTCTACGGCTTCTTCGAAGAAACCAAACTGCCCCACGTGCGGGTCGGCGACCAGGCCGACATGCAACTGATGAGCGGCGAAGTGCTCAAGGGCCACGTGGAAAGCATTTCCCGGGGCATCTACGACCGCGACAACCCGCAAAGCCGCGAACTGATCGCCGACGTCAACCCGACCTTCAACTGGGTCCGCCTGGCACAACGGGTGCCGGTGCGGATTCACATCGATGAAGTGCCGGAGGGGGTGCTGCTGGCGGCGGGGATTACCTGCACGGTGGTGGTGAATTAGACGAGCAAGGCCTAGGGGGCACTGCCACTCGCCACTGATCAGCGACGGCTTGTCAGTGTAGGCGTGCGAGTGGCGACGGTTGTTTAACTCGCAGGAAGGATGATTCGCTGAAATCGTGGAAATAGAACTTTCGGACAACGTATATAGAACTGTATGGTTACATTTTGGCCCGGATTCGCATTTCGTGCGTCAATGGTCCATTCGATTTCGTCCTCTGTTATGAGTACCGGTTGCCCCGGGGCGGGTGAGAAGATGACACCTGCTGACGCAGAACATTCAAGTGTGAGTGTGATGCCGTTGAGTGGGTTGTCAGGGTTAGGCTTGAATTTAAATGAGTGAACTTTGTTTCGCGTGACTGGAAGATCCTGAAATGACGCGGTTCCATCGAACGTGAACAGTCCGGCCAGATGTAAATCGTCAGCAACGGACAACATGGGAATTGTGCGTTTCATCACCGGTTTGCCTGGCGGTTCGCATGTCCAGAGCAGCGCGGACTTCACATGGGTTCCGGTGGTGGAGATGAGCCATTCAATTCCCGCTTCGGTAAGCTGTTTGGGCCGCTTGAAAGGCTCATTATGGATGATGTGATTCAGTGGGACCGCCGAGAAATAGCTGCCTATAAGCTTCGTGTTTTTGGGATCTATCCGAAACTTTCGGTTGGTGTCCCTGCGCGCAAAAAAACCTTCGCCGACGGTAAAAGGCTCGTCGATATACGAAAACTGCAGGTCGGACGCCCAGGGTGAAGTTTCGAGTACCTCGAAGCTAAACTCATGTTCGATGAATTGATTATCATACGGCGACCACATTTTTGCCTTCACACTTGTGTTTCCAATACGCTCCGGTTTGAAGTCATATTTGCACCAACCGTCGGCGCCGGTAGGGAGGTTAGTCGCGTGGCCATCGACCAGCCACTCGATTTCAGCGTCCTGTATGTATTTGTCTTGGATATAGAAAGAGCGGGCTCTTACTGCTAGACCGACGATGTCCTCTCCCAGAACGATTGGACCCGGCGGCTGAATGGTCTGGCTGAAAGTGAGCCGATAGTGCCCTGTTGAAACAGTCATCGGATACGGCTGCGCCGTGAACTCATTGAAAAGCGTCAACACCGCTTCAGTATCGCCCCCATCGGCGGGAAGGGTCACGGTCCAGAGAGCCTCTGCCCCGAACACTTGATAATCACCGGGTGGCGGGACGAAAGTCGCCTGCAGCGTGTTTTCAAGGCGTACCCTCTGGTTTATCCAGGGGTTGTCGGGTTGTGGAAAGAAACGCAGTTGATGTTCACCCCCGTGACACAACAGCACTGGAGAGGACGCACTTGTTGATTTTCCCTGACTCGCCATGGCACTTCACTCCAGAAGCAATCTGAAGAGTTTTTCTACTCGGAGCGAGAAAGGGCAACTACTGTCACATATGACAGTGCCGACCAGCGGTACACGCCTTGGCGGGGCTGGTCAGCAGAACGTCTCCTGCAAGTGCCGCCACATCACCCGGCCCTCGACTTTCTCGAACACCACCGTCGAGCGTCGGTCGGAGTGCAGGCCGGTGGCGTCGGTTTGCTGTTCGCGGTAGCTGACGGTGGCGCCGGCGTCGTGCAGGGCGAGGCCGCGCAGCTCGCTGAGGGCGATGCGAAAGCCGAGCTTCTTGCCGCCGGCCAGCATGAACAGCTCGTTCAGCGCGGCAAAGTCCAGCTCCCGGCCCAGGGGCGAGACCATGGAGAACTGCGGCGAAAAGCGGCTCAGCAATTGATCCAACTGCGCCGGGTCCTGTTCCTCGGCCAGCCATTGTTCGATGGCGATGTGGGCCTGGATCACTTCGTCGAAGTATTGGGTGTAGTCGGTCATGGTGTTTCCTTCAGAGCTTCAGCGTCTGTTCTGCCGTCATCGCGAGCAGGCTCGCTCCCACAGGGGGCGGCGTGCACGGTCAAAATGTGGGAGCGGGCTTGCTCGCGATGGCCTCGCTGCGGTTTCAGAGCTGCCCCCGCAACCCAAACCGCCGCATCAACGTCGACTCCAGCAACCCTTGGGGCAGCAACGTCGCCAGCAGCGGCAATGCCCGGCTGCCGTTGCCGAGGCGAATCAGCCTTGGCGGTTTGTCCTGCTGCACGGCCTTGAGCAAGCCGGCGGCAAACTCGCTGGCCGGCGTCGGTTTGTCCTGGGAAGCCCGGGCCCGTGCGCGAATCCCCTCGCGCAGGGGGAACCAGGGTGACTGCGCGCTGATCAGTTGCTCGGCTTCGTGCCCGGCGTTCTGGGCGAAGCTGGAGGCGATGGCCCCCGGCTGCACTTCCATCACCCGCACGCCGAACGGCGCCAGCTCCATGCGCAAGGCGTCGCTCAAGGCATGCACCGCCGCCTTCGAGGCGCAGTAGGCGCCGGCGAACGGCGTGACCAATACGCCCGAAACACTGCCGATGTTGACCACGATCCCCTTGGCCCGGCGCAACACCGGAAAAAACGCCCGGGTCACGCCGACGATGGCAAACACATTGGTTTCGAACTGGCGCTGCATGGCCGGCACGCCGCCGTCCAGCAGCGGGCCCATGGCGCCGTAACCGGCGTTGTTGATCAGAACGTCGAGGCCGCCGTGCCGTTGGTTGATCTGCTCGCTCAACTGCTCCAGCGCCGGTCCGTCATTGACGTCCAGTTGCACGGCGTTGAAACCCGCCGCCGCCAATGCCGCGACGTCTTCGGCCTTGCGCGCGCTGGCCCAGACCTGGTAACCGGCGGTCTTGAACACATCGGCCAGTGCGCGGCCAATGCCGCTGGAGCAACCGGTAATCAACGCAACAGGCATGGCGCGGTCCTTGTGTAAAAGAGAAGGGATCAGTCGGAGAAACTGCCTTGCAAATGCTCGGCACGAAACTCCAGGGTTTGTGGGCGATAACCGGGTCGCAGGGGCGGCATCGGCAGGCAATCTTCCCAGCTCGCGCCGGCCTGCAACTCGCCCGGCCCACGGTAGCGTGGGGCGTCGTACTGATTGTCGGCCAGGTTGACCGTGTCGCCCGGCGCATAGGCGGCGACACGCCAGCGCAATTCGGTGAGCGGCACGTCGTTGCCATTGTTCATGGTCAGTTGCAGGGGACGATCGGCCGGACATTGCGGCGGCGCGTAGGCAATGCGCAACTCGAGGCGCGCCAGTTGCTTGACCTCGCGGTTGTCCATCCAGATCACCCAACTGGCGACCAGCCCCAGGCCGATGGCGGCCGCCACCGAGACGGGCAGGGCCTTGGCCGGGTAACGGACCAACAGGATGATCCAGGTGATGACCAGCAGAACGCCAATGAACATGTCGCACAACCTCGCGCAAGAGAGGGCCATCCTACCTAAGGGCAGGTGAGCTTGGCGATGGGCGAGCGCGGTTGACCGTTTGTCGAGCCTGTAATTTGTGACAGTAGATACACGTCGCGTTTGAGCATTAGCTGCTGCAAACCGACTTGAAGACGCGTGATGCAACCTCCGCTCGCTTCCCTGCACCGCGACACACCAAAACTGGCGGTCATTGAACCGAGGGGACTGGCTGTGCGATCGGTGGACTACCATCGCGCTGTGGAGGGTGAGGGCGTCGAGGTGCAGGTCAATCGGTCGGTTTATGACCCGCAAGGTCGAGCGAACGATCTGCGGGATCCGCGGTTGTTCCTTGAGGCGTCGTCACCGGCCAACCTGAGCATGACCCATAGCCTGAGCGGCGCTGTCTTGTGCAGGGTCAGTGTGGACGCAGGCCTGCGTCTCAGGCTGTTGGGCGAGGACGGCCAGCCGGTTCACGATTGGGATGGCCGGGGCGCCCGGCGCCTGATGCACTACGACACTCAACGACGGCTGACGACCTTGTTCGAGCAGGCACAGGGTGGCGAAGCCGTGTGTGCGGAGCGTTTGAACTACGCGGCCAACGATCAGGCGGAAGCCGATCACAACCAATGCGGGCGGTTGATCCGCCACGACGATCCCGCCGGAACGCTGCACTTCATCCATTACGCTTTGACCGGTTCGGTGCTGGCGCACAGGCGCCATTTCACCGATGCGCCATTGCCCGGTTTCACGACGTCTGTGCGCCTCAATCCGCTGGGCGAGTCGCTGTCCCGGACCGATGCCCAGGGTAACGAACAGCAGTTTGCGCAGTCTCTGGCCGGTCATTTGCGCAGCGTGTGGTTGCGCCTGAGCGACACGACCGAACGACGGCCAATCGTCGCCGCCATCCATTACAACGCTCAGGATCAGGTCGAGAAGGAAGTCGCCGGCAACGGCGTGGTGACCACGCTTGAGTATTGTGCGCAAAGCGGGCGCTTGACCCGGTTGGTTTCGCGGCTCGAACAGCACGCTCCCTTGCAGGACTTGCAATACGCCTACGACCCGGTGGGCAATGTGCTGAGCATCGAAGACGCCGCGCTGCCGGTTCGCCACTTCGCCAATCAGCAGATCGAGCCGCTCAACCGCTATCGTTACGACAGCCTTTACCGCTTGATCGACGCCACAGGGTGGGAGGCCGGAGGCGCCGATCATGGGCCGGCGTCCAGGGCCAGCGCTGACCCCGCCATGCCCGGCAACTATCGCCAGACCTACCGCTACGACCGTGGTAACAACCTGCTGGAACTGACTCACGTCGGCCCCCAGAACCATGGACATCGGTTGGTTGCCGACCGCCACAGCAATCGTTGCCTGCCGGTACGCAACGGGATCGAACCCACGGAACAGGATTTTCGCGACAGCTTCGACGCCAACGGCAACCTGCGAGTGTTATACCCGGGACAGACGCTGAGCTGGGACCTGCGCAACCAGCTTCGCGAAGTGCGCCCGGTCGAGCGTGACGGCGGGCCCAGCGACAGCGAGCAATACGTCTACGGCGCCGACGGCCAGCGCGTGCGCAAAACCCGCTCGCTGCAAACCCACGCGCAATCGTTGCTGCTTGAAACGCTGTACCTTCCCGGCCTGGAAATCCGCACGCACAGTGGCACCGGGGAAATACTGCACGTCATCGACGTCAGCACCGGGCGCGGCAGCGTGCGGGTGTTGCACTGGCAGGCAGGAAAACCCGATGGCATCGCCAACGACCAGCAGCGCTACAGCCTGACCGATCACCTGGGATCCAGCACGCTGGAGCTGGACCAGGATGGCCAGGTCATTACCCAGGAGCGCTATTACCCCTTCGGTGAAACGGCGTGGTCCAGCGGCGAAGCGGTGCAGGTCGGTTACAAGACGGTGCGTTATTCGGGGAAGGAGCGGGATGCGACGGGGCTTTATTACTATGGGTTCAGGTACTACGTGCCGTGGTTGCAGCGCTGGATGAATCCGGATCCGCTGGGTTATGTCGATGGCTTGAATTTACTTTGCTTCGTTTCCAACTCGCCACTGAGGTTCGTCGATGTAAAAGGTGGAGCGAAATTTCCCATGGAGTCAATTTGTTCCGAGATCGTTAAAAGTCTGATTCAAAGCGGAAATATTACGGAGGCTCAGTCTGTTGCACGTTCAGAGTTTCCCTCTGATGCAACCGTTATAAATGAGTGGGTGTCTTCACTCGTATCTGAAGTCGACATGCAATCCATGACAGTCTTTCAAGCCAGACTCAATAATACGATCTATAAAGTTGAATCTTCAGTGCAGAACGTCAGTTTTCTTGTTAAGAAAATGCAGGGGCCGGAAGGGCCGCATCGTGAGGAATTCGCTTATGTCGTCAGCCAGAAACTGGGTATGAATTTTGTTCCGCCCACAAAAGCCAAAGCCAAATCAATGATTCAGCAGGAGGTCCAAGGGGCCGTCAGTGGCGCAATACAGCCTCGGGAAATACCTGAAGCAGCCAGGCTGTTCTATTTTTTGATAAATGAAACGGATGACAACTCTGGCAATCAGCTGAGAGATTCTCGAGATAATTATTATTTAATTGATCATGAGGTGGCTTTTTCAGAACAAAAGAATCAAGTTCATAATCTGGCCACGATTGATTTATCCAAGGCGTTCGATGCTGAGTTATGGGGGAAATTTACATCAATGACGCGTGGCAAGTGGAAGGCGTTAATGAGGGGAAAATATTCAACGCTGTCAAAAGGAGAGGTCACCGCATTTTTGGAGAGAGTTGAAAAGACCCGTATGGCGGTACAGCGTAGTATCGATCGCGGCACTTTGAATTTCGGTGCAAAGCGTACTTTCATACAACGAGCGCTCGGCAAAAAGGCTGCTTGAGACAGTAGCCGTGTTGATCTCGAAAAAAAAGCCCCCACCCCACCCACTGCGGATAGGGGACGCAGCGGGTGGGGCGGGGGCTTTTGTTTTGCCGAACGCTTATTGCGCGATGGTTTTCACCGACACGCCGCGTTCGATCGGCGTGGACCGACCATAGATGTCCTCGAAACGCTCGATGTCGTCCTCGCCCAGGTAGCTGCCCGACTGCACTTCGATGATCTCGAGTGGAATCTTGCCCGGGTTGCGCAGGCGGTGAACCGAGGCAATCGGAATGTAGGTCGACTGGTTCTCGGTCAGCAGGAACACGTTTTCGTCGCAGGTCACTTCGGCGGTGCCGCTGACCACGATCCAGTGTTCGGCGCGGTGGTGGTGCATCTGCAGCGACAGGCAGGCGCCCGGCTTGACCGAGATGTGCTTGACCTGGAAGCGGCCACCCATGTCCACCGAGTCGTAGGAGCCCCACGGGCGATAGACTTCGCAGTGGTTCTGGGTTTCGCTGCGGCCCTGCTCGTTGAGGGTGTTGACCATCTGTTTCACGCCCTGGACCTTGTCCTTGTGCGCAATCATCATGGCGTCCTTGGTTTCGACGACCACGATGTTTTCCAGGCCGATCACCGACACCAGTTTGCCGTTGCCGTGGATCATGCAGTTCTTGCTGTCCTGCACCACGACGTCGCCCTTGGTGACGTTGCCGTTGGCGTCTTTCTCGTTGACTTCCCACAACGACGACCAGCAGCCGACATCGCTCCAGCCGGCGGTCAACGGCACCACGCAGGCGCGCTGGGTTTTTTCCATCACCGAGTAGTCGATGGAGTTGTCCGGGCAGCAGGCGAAGGTGGCTTCGTCGATGGAAACGGTGTCGACGTCCTGTTCGCTGCGTTCCAGGGTCAGCAGGCAGTTGTCGTAGATGTCCGGGTCGTGTTTTTTCAGCTCTTCGAGGAAGCGGCTGGCGCGGAACAGGAACATGCCGCTGTTCCAGAAATAACCGCCGGACTGCACGTACTCGGTGGCGCGTTTCACGTCCGGTTTTTCGACGAAGTGCGACACACGGCTGACGCCTTCGGGCAGCAGCGAGTCGTTGGTCGACTTGATGTAGCCATAACCGGTTTCCGGTTTGGTCGCCGGGACGCCGAACAGCACCATCTCGCCGTTTTCGGCGGCGACGGTGGCCAGGGCCAGGGCACGCTGCAGGGCTTTCTGGTCTTCCAGCACGTGGTCGGCCGGCAGCACCAGCATCAACTCGTCACGGCCTTCGTTGACCAGCATCATCGCGGTCAGCGCCACGGCCGGCGCGGTGTTGCGGCCGAAGGGTTCCATCAGGATGCGCTGGGTGTCCAGCTTGCGGGCGCCCAGCTGCTCGTTGACGATGAACCGGTGGTCCTTGTTGCAGACCACGATGGGGGTGTCCATGCCTTCGAACACCAGGCGTTCCAGGGTTTGCTGGAACAGGGTGTGTTCGCCGGTAAGGGCCAGGAACTGTTTAGGGAACTGCTTACGGGAAAGCGGCCAAAGACGTGAGCCGCTACCACCTGACAAGATCACCGGAATCATGTTGTTACTCCTTGAAAATCGAATGGGTCAGAGCACGAACGTTGTGTCGTTTCACTCTTGTTTTTGTTCCGTATCCGGATTGACGCCTCGGTCCATTGTGGGAGCGGGCTTGCTCGCGAAAGCGTTTTGTCAGTCGACATCAGGGTGAATGTCAGACCGCATTCGCGAGCAAGCCCACTCCCACAGGGGTTGAGGTGTCAGTCAGGAATATTCATTAGCGCGTCGAAACCGGGCGTTTCACCCACACTGGCGACAGGCTGCTGCCGTTACCGGTGACGTACAGCACGGCGGCTTCACCGCGTTCCAGGGCAACCGGTTTCACGTCTCCGACCTTCGTGGCGCCATCGTACAGCGCCAGGCTGACTTTGACCGGGTTGATTTCACGCTCGCCACGGCCCTTGGCGGCCACGGATGGCACCACTTCGGTCTTGCCGTCGGCGGTTTTCAGGGTCAGGGCCTTGTCGCTGAGGTTCTGCACGCGGACCAGAGACTTCTGCTTGTTCTTGAACGGCGGCTCCTCGATCAGTTGTGGTGCGCCGCTGGCGTTGTTGACCAGGGTGTAATAGTGGTCGCCGGCCAGTTTCACCGGCAGGGACTGGCTGCCGACCTTGGCGCTGTAGTCGCCGCCCGGCATGAAGCTGAAGTCGGTGCTGGACAGCGGAGCAACGTCGCTCAGGCTGGTGCTGCCGACGGTTGCGCTGACTTCGGTATTGCCGGCGTTGTAGACCCGCACGAAGCTCGAGCCTTTTGGCGCGGTCGGGCCGTACAGGGCGGAGTCACCCGCGGCGAAGGCGTTCATCGACAGCACGCCGAAGGTCGCGGCCAAAGCAAAGGTCTTGGCGAGACGACGAGGAGTAGTAGTGAAAGTCATGGAAATACCTCTCTCTTTCAGTTTTGCGCCCGGTCGGGCGTCTCGGATTTAGTGTTTGCAGCGATGTTTTGTTGGCGGGCGCCGGCTTCTTTGAGCGCTGCGACCCAGTGCGGGTCGGCGTCGCCGATTTCGTTGTTCACAGGCAGATAACGTTCAGGAAACTCCCAGATCAGCACCTGGGGCGGGCTGTTCTTGAAAGCGTCGCTCTTGAGGTAGCTGAGCATCGGCAGGATCGGGCCGTGGCCGTCCTCGGCGTAATTGACCACGTCGCTGTTCAGCGCCTGCTTCAGCGCACCGACGAAATTCCAGTTCGGATTGGCGCTGTAGCTGGTGCCGATCAGCGCGACCGGCACTTCGGTGTTGGCGAACAGCGCGTCTTCACCACTGGCCTGATCGTCGGCGGCGACGGTGTTGCGTTTCTGCAGCGGTTCGGTGGCCGGCATCATGTTTTCGAACAGCGGGTCCAGCGGCAGGAAGAGTCGCAGGTCGCCCTTGTGGGTCACGGTTTGCGCAGGCTCGGTGACGAACCGCTGGGGTTCGCCGCTGAGCGGGGCTTTTTCGGCGATGGATTTGGCCAGGGCTTCGGCCGCGATCTGCGCGCCCTCCGGGGTCCAGTGGGTGTCGGTGCGCAGGAACACTTGCTGGCCGTTCAGCTTGCCCTTTTGCAGCGGGATCAGCAGGTCGGGCGCAAGGATCTTGTTGGCCGCGACACGGGCGTGAAAGTCTTCATAGAGGTTGGCGTGAATGCTCGATGGCTTCACTTCGCCCAGGTGTTCCGGGTACAGACGGGTCTTGGCCGGCACGATGGCCATCACCAGTTTCACGCCTTTTTCCTTGAGCTCCTGGCGCACCCCTTCGACCAGCGCGTAGTTGCCTTGCAGGTTCAGCTCTTCGTTGACGATCGGGTTGAATTCTTCATCGCTGTACAACCACTGGTCGCGACCGAGCACCACGCCCGGACGACCTTCGTTGAACAGTTTGAAATCCAGCGCGGCCCAGAGGTTGGTGCCCAGGCGCTTGATCGGGAATTCGTCGTCGTAGTGGGTTTCGACGGCCTTGGCCCAGCGGCCATTGAGCACCGTCGCATCGGCGTTGGTGCTGAAGCCGAAGAAGCTGCGCACCGACCACAGGCCCAGGACCAGCAAGGTCACCATGAACAGGGCGATGTAGAAAATGCGTAATGAGCGGGTCATGGTCAGATCCCTCAGAACTGGAAGTAAAGGAACGGCGAGAAGCTTTGCGCCGAGAGTTTGAGAATCGAGGCAATGAACAGCAGCAGGATCAGCGCACGCATGGCGTAGCGCGACCAGTCAGCCGTCCAGTAGGCCGGTTGCACGGTGGCTTCAACGCCAACGGTGTAGCCTGGCTGGTGGATGCTCGCCGGGTTGTCGCCCGGGACCGCCTTGATCATTCCAGGGGTGGCAGTGGCGGGGCCATCGGCCTCGACGTTGACGGCCGGTTTGGTTTTCGCCGGCGGCGGGTTGCTGTAGAGATCACGCAGGCCGAAGAACGCCAGGGTGGCGTAGGCCACCACCAGGGTTGCCACTTGCAGGCCGGTGAGGCTGGCCTGGTTGAGTTCCGACAGCGACCATTCGCCGAAGCTGAACATCGCGCCGTACATGCGACCGGCCACGTGCAGGTTTTCCGCGCGGAAGATCACCCAGCCCATCACCACCAGCAGGAAGGTCAGCGCCCAGCGGATCGGGTTGAGACTGCGGGGCGACGTGTTCAGGCCCAGGGCTTTTTCAATGGCCAGCCACATGCCGTGCCAGGCACCCCAGACGATGTAGGTGATGTTCGCGCCGTGCCACAGACCACCGAGCAGCATGGTCAGGAACAGGTTGCGATAGGTCATCAGCGTGCCTTTGCGGTTCCCGCCCAGGGTGATGTACAGGTAGTCGCGCAGCCAGGTGGACAGGCTGATGTGCCAACGGCGCCAGAACTCGGTGATCGACTGGCTGATGTACGGTTGCTTGAAGTTTTCCATGAAGCGGAAACCCATCATCAAGCCCAGGCCGATGGCCATGTCGCTGTAGCCGGAGAAGTCGAAATACAGTTGCGCGGTGTAGGCCAGCGCGCCAAGCCAGGCGTCGCCCGTGGTCGGGTTCTGCAGGGCGAAGCAATGGTCGGCGACCACGGCGAGGGTGTCGGCGATGAAGACTTTCTTGATGAAACCCTGCATGAACCGCGTGCAGCCCTCGGAGAACTTGTCGAGGGTATGGGTGCGGTTGTTGAACTGGTCGGCCAGGTCACGAAAGCGCAGCACGGGGCCGGCGATCAGGTGCGGGAAGATCGCCACGAAGGCCGCGAAGTCGATCAGGTTGCGCGTGGCCGGAGTATCGCCACGGTAGACGTCGATGATGTAGCTGATGGACTCGAAGATGTAGAACGAGATACCGATCGGCAACAGCACGTGGGTCAGGATGAACGGCGACAGGCCGACCGAGGTCATCATCGCATTGATGCTGTCGACGCCGAAGTTGGCGTACTTGAAGTAGCCGAGGATGCACAGGTCGACGGCCACACCGAGCAGCAGCCAGCGTTGGGCCGGTTTGGTGCGCACTCCTGCGGCGCCCACCTTGAGGCCGATCCAGTAGTTCCACAGCGTGACGGCCGCGAACAGCGCCAGGAAGTCCACACGCCACCAGGCGTAGAACACGTAGCTGGCAATCAGCAGCAGCAGGTTGCGATAGCGTATTCCGCTCAAGTAGTACATGCCGAGGAAGATCGGCAGGAACAGGAACAGGAACACGTTGGATGAAAATACCATCCCGGTCTCTCCGTGTTTAACCAACAGTCAAGGGCCAACGGCCCCCCCAAACCCCCCATGGAAAACTCGGGGGCAACTCACATCTCACATCTGGTCACTCACCCTGTGGGAGCGGGCTTGCTCGCGAATGCGGTGTGTCAGTCGACATCTCTTTCAGATGTCAGACCGCTTTCGCGAGCAAGCCCGCTCCCACAGGGATTCAGGGTGTCTTCAAGATCCCTTGCCCTTGTCATTCGCCGGGTCATAAACCTTGGTCAGGTCACCGCCCAGGCGGAAGGTCTTGAACGGCTGCATCTCGTGTTTCTTTTCCAGCACGTCCGGCGCACAGGTGTAGAGCGTGCAGAACGGTTCGAGCCAGGCGAATTTCATGTCCTTCTTCAGGTCGGTCATGTCCTGTTCCTTGCCGTTCTTCTTCTCGAAGATGTCCGGGTCCTTGACCCCGGCCAGCACTTGGTCACCCAGGCGCTTGAGCGCGCCGTTGTTTTCCTGGCGCAGATCCACACCGTTGACCTGGGCGAAACTGGCGATCATCGCCAGGGGCGGCAGGGCGTAGTTGTGGTAGGCGAGGGCGCGCTGGTTGCGTTTGAGTTCATTGGGCAGAAAGCCCTGGGCGTCGACCTGATTGACGCCGACCTTGTATTCCTTGACAGCCCAATCGAACAGGTCGCGGCGGTTGGTGGCGACGGATGTCGCCATCACCGACCAGGCGGCCCAGTACGAGTGGTTGTTGGTTTTTTCCAGCGGCAGGTTGTCCCAGTCGCTGATCACCTGGTCGGCCATCTTGCTGAACCAGGCCTCGATCAACTGCGATTCCTGCTGATGGTTGGCCAGCGGATGCGAGTCGGAAAACTTCAGGCGAAGGTATGCAGACGCCATGCTGCCCAGCGCCCATTTGCGCATGGACTTGCCAGTGTGGTTGAAGTCCCTGGACATCAAGGCATCCGCCTTGGCCCAGGCGGTCAGCCAGTTCAACGTGCATTCGAGCTGTTCCGGACGACCGTCGCGCATGAACTGCATCACGCGCTTGCTGGTGCCGCGCTCGATCCTGGTGATGTCGGCGGTGCTGTCGCGGAAGGCTTTTTCCGACTGGACGTTCAGGGTAGAACGGGCCTTGTCCGAGCCTTCGTACTTGCTGCGAAATTGCAGCGAGCCGGTGTAGGGCGTCGGCATCGCATCGCAGCTGTCATTGCTGTCGCCGGTCTTCATTTTCTCGATCGGCGCGAAGTAACCCTGGGGCGGGCGCAGCGGTGCGGCGGCCTGGGTGGCGCCGGCGAACATCGCCAGTGCCAGCAGGGAGGGCGCGAGTAGCTGTTTCAAGGTTCGATTGTGCATGGCAGACCTCATTGCCCGATCTGGGCGGTACGTTGCCCAGCGTTCGGGAACACGTTGCGTTTGCAGATTTTCGCTTCGACCTTCTGTGGCGCGGCGCCGGCTTCCGGCCCCTGGACTTCGACGGCCAGCAGGTTCTGCGAGGCCCAGTCTTCGTCGGTGCGCAATTCGAAGGCGAAACGACCGTCGGTGTCGGACGTTTCCGGTTTTTCGATCTTGATGTCCTCGTGGCGCCCGTTCATGTACCAGAGGGTGGCTTGCAGGGTTTTCACCGAGGTATCGGCGAAGCGGATGTCGACCTGGTGGCTGCTGTTCTGCAGGTTCATGTTCTTGCTGTTGACCATCAGTTCGTTCTTGCCCGGCTTCAAGCTGGCACTGGCGGACATTTGCGCGTCCTTGCCTTCGCAGCCGTTGTCCAGCAGCGCCATCATCTGGCGGTAAATGGTTTCCTGGTCCAGGCGATAGAGCGGCGAGAATTCCCAGATGAGAATCTTCGGCGGGTTTTTCTGGAACTCTTCGCTGCCCAGGTACTGCAGCATCGAACCTTCCAGGCCGCCGCCGGGGAACGCCACGTTGAGAATGTCGGCGCCGATGGACTCTTCGAGGAAACCGGCGAAGTTGTAGTTCTTGCCGCTGTGGCTGGTGCCGACCAGGGTGATCTGCGGATTGCCGGAGTCGCCGAACAGGTCGCCATCGCCCGCTTCGCCCTTAGGCTCGGTGGTGAATTGATCCATGTACTGGATCGCGTAGCTGGTGCCACAGAGTTGACCGGCCATGTTGTGCAATGTTCCGGTCTTGCCCATGCGGCCCGACTTGTGGCTCTCGAATTCGCGCTTTGGAATGTCGGCGAAGGCCGGGATCTGCTTGACCTTCTCGGCAACGATCTTCGCCGTGCGCTGCGCGCCGTAAGGCGTCCAGTGCTGGTCACCACGGAAATAGAAGTCGTGGGCGGGCAGGGTGTCGGGCAGCGATTCGTTGGTCAGCGGCGACAGGTCCGGCACCACATAGCCCATGGCGGCGAAACGGCCGAGCATGGTCTTGTAGTTGCGCAGTGCCTTGTCGAAATCGAATTTGGCCTTGTCTTCTGGGTTGAGCTTGTTGCGGTTCACCAGGCCACGGGTCGGCTGGTAGACCACCACCAGTTCCACGCCCTTGCTCTTGAACGCATCGTGCAATTGCTGCATGCGCTTGTAGCCGGCAGGGGTGGTGTCGAATTCGGTGCGCAAGTCTTCCTGGGTACGGAACAGCCAGTCACCCTGGGCCTGCACCAGGGTGGTGAAGTTCTGCTGGTAACGCGTGGTGTAGTTCTTTGCGTCGTGGGCTTCCGGGCACAGGTTGCAGCACGGCTCGGCCTCAAAGGTCGGCGCCTGGATCTCGTCGGCGCGCGCCCCGGCGCTGGCCGCGAGAATGCCGGCAGTCAGGGCCGACAGGCTGAGTAATTTGATCAAGTGTGGGTGCATAAAATTATCCTCAGTCCTGCAGGTCGGTCTGGCGTTCGACCGGGTCGATCAGCACGGCTTTCTGCTGACGCACCATCAGGTCGAGAATTTCATCCTGGCGTTCACCCAGGATGCCGTTGAAGCTGATGCCGCTGGATTTGGTCGGCGCGAGCATCGACACGCGATACAGCTCCACGCTCAGCGGCGAGTCGATCGACAGCGGGCCGCTGCCATTGCCGGCCAGTTCGCCGCCGACGATGATCAGCGACACCTGGGCGTCGAACGGGTCGAGCTTGATGTCGCGGTCGGTGTCCGTCAGGTCCTTGATGTGGCCATAGACGCCGGTCAGGCCGTTGGCCAGGGACAGGTTTTCGTAGAGGCGGATGTTCACGCTGTTGCGAATGCGGATGCCGTGGCGCTTGTTGCTGATCACCTTGTTGCCGTAGATCAGGTTGTCACCACTCTCGTACAGCGTGATGCCGTCGGTGTGGTTCTTGTAGATCTCGTTGTAGGCGATCAGGTTGTTGACGCTGTTACGGTCGATCACCAGGCCCGACAACTTGTTGTCGTAGCTGCGGTTGTTGAAGATGAAGCTGTCGTTGACCTCACGGGAAATGATGATCCCGTGCTTCTTCTTGGTCCCGTAGACGGTGTTGTCGGCGATGATCAGCCCGTGGGAGCGGTCATGGGGGTCGATGCCGTAGACGATGTTGTCCTTGTAGGTGCTGCCCTTGACCACGAAGCCGGTGGTTTCGTAGCAGTAGAAGCCGTACCACATGTCCGAGAACTCGGAGTCGACAATCCAGCCGGTCGGTTCAGGGCGCTTGAGCACCTTGGCCATGTTCGGCGTGTACTGGGAAATGCTCACGCCGTAGGACTTGCTGTTGGCGTAGCCGAAACTGGCCATCTTGCTGTTGACGATGTAGGTCTCGGTGCCACCCCAGGCCAGCAGGAACGGACGGAACTCCTTCGGCGACTTGAAGGTGGCCGGGCCATTGTCCTTCTCGCGCCAGCCGGTGATCTTGGTATCACGCACGAACAGGCGGCCGTCGTTGACCAGGAACGAACCGGCCTCCTGGGACAGGCGCAACTCCCGGGTCTGCCCGTCGATGTCGAGGATGCCTTTCTCACCGACCACAATCGGCAACTTCGCCAGGTACACGCCCGGTGAGGTTTCGCTGAAGTACTGTTTGGGCAGTTTTTTCGCCAGGTCCTTGAGGTTCATGTAGCCGTCGTCGATGAAGATCGCCTGCGGGATGCCGTGCTGACGCACCACCCATTCGGCCATCTTGTTGTCACCGCCGATGAAGTCCTTCAGGGCGTTTTCCTGCATCATCCGGCGCACGCTGACCTTGCCGGCCTTGCTGCGCACGATCTTTTTCTCGACGGCTTGCGCGGTGTAGCCGCTGATGTCCGGCGGTACCGGCTTCTTCAGCTCCAGGGGCGCGGTCGGTGCGCTGGCGACGGTGTAGGTCTTGGCCTGTTGCAATTCCTTGGCCGTGGTCACCGGCTTCGGCGCAGGCTCGACATTGGCGAAGGCGGCCGAGCTGGCCAGCAGCATCGCGCCGGCCAGCAAGGTCAGGGCGCCTGTCTTCGGACTGTGCATGTCGGGAACTCCTTTAGCGGCTTGCATCAGAAGCGCCAGATCACGTCGATGAACGCGCGGTGCATGTACGAATCGACTTCCTTGCCGTAGGCATCACCCGGCTTGAATACGCCTCCACGCAGGCGCACCAGAGCCGACGGCTCGTCGATCGACTGGCTCAAGGCGGCCGGCAGCAGGCCTTGCTTGAAGTACTTGGTGACCACCAGGTCCATTTCCTGGCCGAGGTCCTTGTTGCCATCTTCCAGGGGCAACGAAGTGCTCGACAGGATGGCGCCGGTCGGGTCGGTGTCGTTCTCGACCGCATTGATGCCGTTGCTGCCGACGGGCTTGTTACCGTCGACACGCCAGAATTTGTGGTAGATCAGGCTCGCGTCGTATTCGTCGTTGAGCATCCACGAACCGAACAGGGTCGCGGTCTGCATGTTGTTCATTTCGCCACGGAAGGCCTCGCCGAAACGGTGAACCCGCGAGCGGGTGCCGGTGTAGTTCGAACGGTTGCTTTCCAGGCCGTTCTGTTCGTAATCGGCGCTGGCACGGGCGTAGGCGGCACCGACCTGCCATTGCGGGTCGAGGCGCAGGCGCACACCGACATCGGTGGCCCAGCCGTTGAGGTCTTCACCGCGCTTGGCTTCGGTCGGGCGGGTGCCGTCGGCGTTGAGCGGGTTGACCGTGTCGGTGTCGCCGCTCATGCCGGTGATGCTGCCCCAGTAGTTGAGGGTGTTGGTGTTGCGGTAGTTGTACGCGTCGCTGTCGGCCGTGAGGCCGAGCCAGCTGATGTCGCCGTTCTGTTTCTTGTCCAGCGAATCGCCGGCCACGCCCGGTTCCGGGTAGTCGAGCTTGCCGTCATCGTGGGTGTGATGCCCGCGAATGCCGACCCAGTTGCCCGGTGTCCACTGGTACGCCGCATCGGCGTAGACGTGCAGGCGATCCTTGTCCTTGGGGGCGAGCTCTTTCAGGTCGGTGCGGTATTCGCTGAAGCGTTCGGCTACGCCGACATTGGCCCGCAGCAGGGTGGTGTCGAAGGTCCAGTTCAAGGCTTCGATGTTGGTGTCGCGCCACTGGCCGTCGTCGTTGCGCAGGCGCTGGCGACCGAGTTTCAACTGCTCGCCGGGATAAGGCGTCAGGCCGCTGTAGCCGACCCAGAACTCGCGCATCGCCAGGTAGTTTTTCTTGGTCTTGCGATCGCCGTTGTCGGTGGTCTGGGTGCCTTCGCTGTCGGACTGCTGCAGGGTGTCGGTTTCGATGATGTCGGTGGACGTCACCGCCTGACCCATGGCGTAGGCGCTCCACGCGCCGCTCTCGCCATAGACCCAGGGGCGCAGGTCGAGGCCGACGCCGTTGACGTCGCCGCCACTGGCGGTGCCCAGGTCACGGTCGTCTTCGGACTGGCCGGTGATTTTGACTTCCAGGCCGAAGTTCTTGGCGTCGGTCAAGGCCGCCAGGGTCGGGCAGGACCAGAGCAAGGCGAATGTCAGGCCAATGCCGGCCTTCACGAATGGATTCAACTTCATAAGGTTTCCTCGCCGTCTTCTTCTTGCAGGGCGTGCAGTTCCAGCGTGTTCTGGCTCAAGGCACCACGAACGGCCTGTTCCTGTTTCAACAGACGTTGGGCCTCGGCGAGCTGGGCAGGCGGCAGTTGGGCTTCGAGTGTTTGCGCAAGCTCAGTGGCTTGCGGGGTGTTCTGCACCTTGGCCAGTTGGCTGAACACATAGGCATTCAGCGGGTTGGGCTTGGTGCCCTTGCCTTGGGAGAACAGTTGGGCGATGGCGAAGTCGGCGCTGTTCTGGCCGTTGCGGGCGGCGGTCAGCAGGTGATCCAGGGCTTTTTGCGAATAGACCTGGCCCAGGTAGCCGCGACGGTAGATCTGGCCGAGGTAGTAGTCGGCGGCGACTTCCTTGCCGACGGCTTTCTGGAAATGCGCTTCGGCGACTTTGGCGTCGGCCGGCACCCACTTGCCTTCGTAGTAGAGCTTGCCGAGCAGCAGTTCGGCACGCGGCTGGTCAGCGGCGCGGCCGTTTTCCAGGTATTTCATCATGGTGTCGACGTCACCGAGTTCCGGGAAGTCGTAGAGCAACTGCGCCAGGCTGACCCAGGAAGCCGGGTAGCCGGGGGCGATGTCTTCGAGCAGCGACTGGGCGGTTTTTTCGTCGGTCTTGCCCAGGCTCGAGTCGCCGAGGACGCGGGCTACGCTGTCCACACGTTGCGCGGACACGGTGCCGCGAGCGTGCGCCGCCTGCATCTGCTTGATCAGTGCGGCCTGCTCGTCGGCCTTGCCCTGTTTCTGGTAGACCGTGGCCAGCTCGACGTAGCAGATATCGGTGGTGTTCAACGCGGCCTTGCAGATGCTCGCCACTTCGTCCAGGTGCTGGTCGTAAGTGCCCTGGGTGCGATACAGCAGCACTTGGGCGAGGCCGGCTTCCGGTTTGCCTTCGGCGCGCCATTGGCTGATCTGCTGCTGGGCATTGATGTTGGGGAAGCTGTGCGGGTATTGCAGATACAGCATCGCCAGCGGGATCAGCGTGTTGCCTTCACCGTTGGCCGAGGCTTTTTTCAGCAGGGTTTCGGCTTCGTGGTGCTCGGCCTCGGTGGCGCCGGGCTTGGCCACCAGGAGGCGACCGAGGCGCGCCTGGGCACGCGGCGATACGTCGGCGGCAGCGCGATAAGTCGCTTCCGCCTGCTTGATCTGTGCCGGGTCGCGGCTGTCGACCTGGATGTCGGCGAGGCCCACTTGAGCTTCGCTGTAACCGAGGTCGGCCAGGGCCTTGTAGTTCTGCTGGGCCAGCGCGGTGTCGCCGCGCTTGAGGGCTTCGTTCGCCAGGCGCTGGTCGGGCAGGCCGACGCAGCCGGTGAGGCTGATGGCCAGGGCCAGCGAGCACATTGCATAACCCATGTGGGAGCTGCGGTGCGACGATTCGACTTCGCAGCGATGCAGGCGACTCGGTGTTTCAGGAAAACCCGGGTGATCCTTTCGCTGGCAAGCCAGCTCCCACAAGGATCGCGGCGTTTTCAGAAGACTGATGATCGTCACAGGCATGTCCTCCGCTTACAGGCCAGCAGCCATGGCTTTGTTGATCAGCCAGTTCAGGTTCGGGCCGCGGTCGCTGTTCACTTCCACCGGGCGACCGGCGAATTTGCTGTCCAGCGGCTCGTCCGGCTGGATCAGCACGCGGATGTCGGACGACAGGTCGGCGCTTTTCAGGCTGGTGCTGCTGACGATCTTGCCGGTGCGGCTCTGGTCTTCGCCGGCGATCTGGAAGCTGACGCTGGTGCCTGGGCGAACATCGCTGAACTGGCGATAGGAGAAGCGTGCCTCGACGTTGGCTTCGCTGTTGCGCGGCACCAGCTGGAAGATTACGTCGCCCTTGCTGGCGTACTGACCGTCGGCGACCAGTTGCTGGGCTACGGTGCAATCGCAAGGGGAAGTCAGGGTGCCGGTCATCTGCTTGCCGAACAGTTCTTCAACCTTGGCCGGTTGCAACTGGTCTTCGTCCAGGTGGCCCTTGAGCACGTCGAGCATGCTGGTGCTGAAGGTCGCCAGTGGCGCGCCTTTGGCAGCGACGCCGTCCGCCTTGACCAGGCTCTGCACGGTGCCGTCACGCGGCATGGTGATGTTCATGCCCGGTACGGCGACCAGGCCGGCCTGGGCATGGCTGACGAAATACATGCCGTACACCGACTTGAAAATGAAACCGAAGGCCGCCAGGCCGACGAGGAAAATCGCCAGGCTGAAGGTCACTGCACGCAGTCGACCGAACGGGGTCATGCCGCTGCCGCCGTCCTTCTGCTTGCGCGCCTTGGTGAAGTTGTCGCGCTGCAGGGTCGCCAGCACTTCGCCGATGCTGACGATGTCGCCGGCCAGGTGCGAGGTGATCAGGTGGCGCAGGGTCGAGATGTCCTGCGGTTCCAGGTTCTGGAACTGGCAGCCGACACGACCGGTCTGGCGGTCGAAGGAGCGCACTTGCAGCTCCACGTCCATGGCCAGGCCGAGGTTGTCGATGACGAACTGCAGGCGCGCCTTGTGCACGTCGCCTTCCTTGAGCGGCAACTGGCCGGCGTTGAACGCCAGGCCACCGGCGGAAAGGTCCAGGACCCGGGCTTCGACCGGTGTACGGTCGGGGCCGAAGAAGCGCAGCTTGGCCGGGATTTTCACTCGGGCGTGCTGGCGCTGGGCTTCGGATTCATGCACTACGTTGGCGTTGACGGCGGTATTCATATGGGCGGTTTCCTAGTTAATTCAGGCGAGTTCGGTCAGACCATCAACAACAGCGTGGCGACGAAGATGCTGCCCGCAGAGAAGGTCATGGTCCGAGACGACCAGGTGTTGAACCAACGTTGAAAGCTGGCGAGATCACGGGTCAGGGCAGTGGGTTGGCGTGTCCAGGACTGTTGGTCGAGGCGGAAGAACACGTAGATCTTCACCAGCGCGCCGACGATCTGGTTGTAATAGAGAATCGCCGGGTAGGCCGGGCCGATCCGGTGACCGGAACACGACAGCAGCAGGGTCAGGATCAGGCGGGTGATGCCGATCCACAGCAGGTAAACCAGGATGAACGCGGTGCCGTACTTGAAGCTGGCGATGATCGCCACGGTCAGGCCCAGCAGCGAGGTCCACATCGACACGCGCTGATCGAACAGCACCACCGAAGTGAACGCACCGAGGCGCTTGATCCCCAGGCCCAGGGCGCGGGAGTTCTGGCGCAGGTTGTTGCCGTACCAGCGGAACATCAGCTTGCGGCTCGCCTTGGTGAAGCTCTTTTCCGGCGGGTGTTCCACGGTGTGGATCGCCGCATCGGGCACGTAGAAGGTGTCGTAGCCCAGGCGCATCAGGCTGAACCAGCTCGACTTGTCATCACCGGTCAGGAACTTGAAGCGACCCAGGCGCCAGTGTTGCAGCGAGTCGCTTTCCACGTCGGCGATGAATTCCGGGTTGGTGACCACGGAGGCGCGGAACACCGACATGCGGCCGGTCATGGTCAGCACACGCTTGGACAGGGCCATCGAGCACATGTTGATGTGGCGCTGGGCGAAGCGCAGCTTGTGCCACTCGCTCATGATGTAGCCGCCGCGCACTTCGCAGAATTCGTTGGTGGTCAGGCCGCCGACGTTGCCGAACAGCTGGAACCACGGCACGGTCTTGAGCACGACGCCTTCGGCGAGCACGGTATCGCCGTCGATTACGGCCACCACGGCACGGTCGTCCGGCAGGTGACGGGAGATGGCGCGGAAACCGAAGGCCAGGCCATCGCGTTTGCCGGTACCCGGGATGCGCACGAAGTCCAGCTTGACGCGCTCCGGCGGGTTCATCCGGTTCCACAGGCTTTTCACCAGCAGTTCATCGGACATTTCCACGATCGAGCAGACCACGGTGGTCGGCAGGCCGCAGTCGATGGCTTCGCGGATGACCGAGCTGTAGACCTGGGCGGTGGTCAGGGCGTCGATCCGGAAACTGGTGACCATCAGGAACACATGGGACGGGTCGGCCGCTTTACCCAGCTTGCGCACTTTGCGCCGCAGGTGCGGGTAGACCACGTACAGAAACAGCATGCCGCGCAGAAAGTGCGTGGCGCCCATCGAGTAGCGCCAGATACCGACGATACCGATCAGGAAAATGAAGTCCTTCGACTCGGAGTCGAACGTGGACGTGGGCAACGCCGTGGCGATGCCCATCAGGATACTCAAGTAAAACAGCCAACCGGCGGCCTGAAGGAGGCCGTTCTTTAGCCTGTGCATAATTTGCATCCGTTTCGATCCGTAGAACCTGTGTAGGAGCGAGCATGCTCGCGAAGGTCGCCAACGATGACGCTGGCGACCTGATACCCCGCGGTGCTCTCGGGTTCATCGCGAGCAAGCTCGCTCCTACAGGGGGCGGTGCCTTACCAGCAGATGCCTTCAGCGCGACCACCTGCACTGGTGGCTTGCGACATGAAGCCCACCAGGTCGATCACTTGCTTGCCGTGCGGAACGTTCTGCACCAGGGTGCGGAACTTCTCGTCGCGGTTGCCGAGGATGATCACGTCGGAGTTGTCGATGACGGCGTCGAAGTCGGCATTGAGCAAGGACGAGACGTGCGGGATCTTCGACTCGATGTAGTCCTTGTTCGCCCCATGAACGCGGGCGTATTCGACGTTGCTGTCGTAGATGCTCAGGTCAAAGCCTTTGCCGATCAGCATTTCCGCCAGTTCCACCAACGGGCTTTCGCGCAGGTCGTCGGTGCCGGCCTTGAAGCTCAGGCCCAGCAGGGCGACTTTGCGTTTGTCGTGGCTGGAGACGATGTCGAAGGCGTTCTGCACCTGGGCCTCGTTGCTGCGCATCAGCGAGTTCAGCAGCGGCGCTTCCACGTCCAGCGAGCCGGCACGGTAGGTCAGGGCGCGAACGTCCTTGGGCAGGCAGGAACCGCCGAAGGCGAAACCCGGGCGCATGTAGTACTGGGACAGGTTCAGGGTCTTGTCCTGGCAGACCACGTCCATCACTTCACGGCCATCGACGCCGACGGCCTTGGCGATGTTGCCGATCTCGTTGGCGAAGGTCACCTTGGCGGCGTGCCATACGTTGCAGGTGTACTTGATCATCTCGGCAACGGCGATGTCCTTGCGGATGATCGGCGCGTCGAGCTCTTCGTACAGCGATTGCAGAACGTCGCCCGAGGCTTTGTCCAGTTCGCCGATGACGGTCATTGGCGGCTGGTCATAGTCTGCAATGGCGGTGCTTTCACGCAGGAACTCAGGGTTCACCGCCACGCCGAAATCCACACCGGCTTTCTTGCCGGAGCAGTCTTCGAGAATCGGGATGACAACGTTTGCGACCGTACCCGGCAACACGGTGCTGCGCACGACGATGGTGTGGCGGGTGGATTTTTCACGCAGGACAAAACCGATCTCGCGGCACACCGCTTCGATGTAGTTCAGTTCCAGATCGCCGTTCTTCTTGCTCGGCGTGCCGACGCAGATCATCGACAGGTCGGTATCGCGAATCGCCTCGGCGAAGTTGGTCGTACCGCGCAGGCGGCCGGTTTCGATGCCCTTGGCCAGCAACTCACCCAGACCCGGTTCAACGATCGGTGATTTACCGGCGTTGATCATGTCGATCTTGTCCTTGGCAACATCGACGCCCACGACGTCGTGGCCCCGTGCAGACAGGCAACCGGCACAGACTGCACCGACGTAACCCAAACCAAATATGCTGATGCGCATCGCATTTTCCTCAGTGTTTAATCAAGCCATTAGATGGCCGGAGTTAATGGTGTTCAGCGTTCATAGTGCACTCGGAAGTGCGGCTGACAGGCGTCGCAGTGCCGTGTGCAGGCATATAAGTTCCGAGTGTCTAAATACGTGCACTCAAGATGTGCGTAACTAGGCCTTAATTGTTATGACTTGCCCCGTTATGCAGCTGAGTCCTCT
Organism: Pseudomonas fluorescens; assembly: GCF_041354075.1. Classification (GTDB taxonomy): domain Bacteria; phylum Pseudomonadota; class Gammaproteobacteria; order Pseudomonadales; family Pseudomonadaceae; genus Aquipseudomonas; species Aquipseudomonas fluorescens_CE. The sequence goes on from NZ_JARZGC010000005.1 coordinate 72,087, forward strand.
GGCAGAGGTTCTTCGTGCAAAGGTCGTCAACGCTCGATGTCAGGCGAAAGGCCCGTGGATCAAGCGTTTGAGTGCTCGGGAGAGCACGTTTACAGGGGCGCAGCCTTGGCCATGTAGGGGATATTAATGGTGCGTATCTCCTCTCCTGTTGGTCTTGCCCAAATCAGGGATTACTGGGGTGAAGTTGTTGTGACAACTCAGGCCCGGTGGATCTCTGTTCTGCGTAAGTTATCTCGTACATATTCAGAGATAATCGCTACCGGTGGTATGAGCTATGCATTCGAACGAAGTTCCGACCCGCCCATCGCGATTTCTGAAATTTCTTGAAATATGGAAAAAGATGGCACTACTTTCAAATTGATGGCACTTGCTGTCTCACCCTTGTTACACGGGGGTTTAAACAGGCGAGATATTTTTGTGCCACTACTGAGAATTATTTTCAGTGCCACTACTGAAAAAAATGATCCGAGTCGAGTGAAACTAAAGTTAAAAATATGACAGGTGGTATTTTGACGCCAAAATTATGGCGATTGAGGCGGGGTATTGTCGGACGATCAGGAGAGGGCGCACGACGAGGATTTTGCAGTCGTGCGCCAGATTGGCGCGTTTATTCGGGGGCGTGATCGCGCAGGAACACCAGACTGTCCGGTTTCGATTGTTCGGGGCTGTAGCGATAGCCTTGAACGTCGAATTGTTTGAGGTGCGCCGGATCATTGATGCGTTCTTCGATGACGAATCGGCTCATCATGCCCCGGGCCTTTTTCGCGTAGAAGCTGATGATCTTGTGCTGGCCGTTCTTCAGGTCCTTGAACTCGGTGTTGATGACGCGGGCGTTCAGGGCCGTGCGTTTGACCGCCGAGAAGTACTCGTTGGACGCCAGGTTCAGCAGCACATCGTCGCCCTGGTCGGCCAGGGCTTCGTTCAGCCATTCGCTGATCCGCGTGCCCCAGAACGCGTACAGGTCCTTGCCACGGGCATTGGCCAGCTTGGTGCCCATTTCCAGGCGATACGGCTGCATCAGGTCCAATGGGCGCAGCAGGCCATACAGGCCGGACAGCATGCGCAGGTGCTGTTGCGCGTAATCGAAGTCGGCTTCGCTGAAGGTCTGGGCGTTGAGGCCGGTGTACACGTCACCCTTGAAGGCCAGCAGGGCCTGTTTGGCGTTTTCCGGGGTGAAGGCCGGCGTCCAGCTGCCGAAGCGCGCGGCGTTGAGGCCGCCGATCTTGTCGGAGACGTGCATCAGTTCGCTGATCTGCGCAGGCGTCAGGTCGCGCAGTTGCAGGATCAATTCCTGGGAGTGGTCGAGGTACTGCGGCTGGGTAAAGCGCTGGGTCGCCGGCGGTGTTTCGTAATCGAGGGTCTTGGCGGGGGAAATCACCATCAGCATGAAGTCGTCTCCTTTGATCGTGGGGGCGATTCTAGGGGGTTGTTCCCGTGGACTCCAGCTATCGAGTCAATAGGTGATGGTCGGTGGATATCCACATTCCCTCCTCAATGAGGTCCCTGTGGGAGCGGGCTACCTGAGAACTGCAGCACTTTGGGCTCTATCAGCTATAGTGCCGCGCGGGTTTTGTTATGGAGACATCCCATTGCGTATCGGTTTTGTATTGTTGGCCTGGCTGTTGAGTGTCGGTGCGGTGGCCGCGCCGGGCGATGTCGCGACGCTTGATCGCAGCACCTGGCCCGAGCAGCTCGGCAACCCGACGCTGTTCGATGTCGCGTCGCGGGCGGAAATCCTCATGTTCGCCCGGGTGCTGTGGGCCAGCGAGTCGCTGGACGACGCCGGGCTCGCGCAGCGCCTGGGCCTGCGCACGGTCAATTCGGACGCGGTCAATCACCTGCGTCAGCGCCTGTGGCAACGTCTGCTGGATAATTACAATTTTGCGCAAAAGAGCTGCGACCAGGATGCGTCCTTCTGTTTTCTGGTCGAGGACATGGCCACCCTGCACGAGCAGGCCGCCAAGTTCCAGCTCAGCGACGACAGCTACTATATAAAGTGGGCCGAACCGAGCCGGCTGTTCCATGCCCAGTACCTCGATGAGCTGCTGCGCAAGGCCGCGCTGTTCCCGCAAACCAGCAGCGAAATCGATCGTTTCGGCGACCATGAGCGCAACGGCGAGGCAATGCATGACCGGCTGTTCCTGCTGACCTTCGACAGCGCCGCCAATGCCGCGCCTGACAACACCGCCTGGGTCGCCGATTACCTGCGCAGGTCGAATCTGACCGGGACCTTCTTCGTGCTGGGCAAGGACGTTCAGGCGCGCCTGGGCGATCGTTCGGTGGCCAGTCTGCAGGCCACTTACTCCACGCAATGCATCGGCGTGCAGGGCTGGGAGTTCCGTTCCCACAGCCATTGGCAGGACTGGCAGGACTCGGTCCGACGCAGCGCCGAGCTGGTCAGGAGCAAGCTGCCGGAGAACTATGTGCCGCTGTTCCGTCCACCCGATGGCCAGCGCCGTGCGGACGCCGAAGCTTTCTTCAGGGCCCAGGGCTTGCAGGTGGCGTTATGGGACATCGACGCCCAGGACGGTGCCGGCAAGCTCAAGGCCAGTCAGAGTGCGCAACGGGTGCTGACCCTGATGCTGCTGTGGCGGCACGGGGTGATCAACTTCAACGTCAAGCAGGACGGGGTGAAAACGGCACTGCCGTGGCTGATCACGCAAACGGCGCCCAGCGGCATCGGTTGGGAAGATTGTCAGGACGGGTTTCGCTGAACAGCAGAATGCCCGTAAACATTGGGTCTTGGGCGATTTTTTGCGGAAATTCGATGCAGGCGGACTTCCGACTTTAACGGCACATTGCCTGCACGCCAAGGGCTATTCGTCACTCTGAAAAATAAACTTCAAAAAAACGTCAAAGTGCTTTTTTCTGTCATGGGTTTTGGAGTATTACGAAGACAGACCGCCGAAACCTGCAGCACAGGTGGCGTCTTCCAAGACACCTTGTGTGCAGCCCACTCGCTCTGGTTTTTGACAGGTAGTGTGGGCGGGTTCGGCAGTCACTTCGAGGCGCAGCACCGCCTGGGTATTGCGTCGAATGGCTCCCACAAAGGTGACCGAGTATGGATGACAACGGACGTAGTTCTTCCTCCAACCAGCCAATCCTTTATGTACTCGATACCAACGTATTGATTCACGACCCAAACGCCCTTCTGAATTTCGAAGAACACCACGTCGCGATCCCGATGACCGTGCTTGAGGAGCTGGACAAGCTCAAGAGCGGGCATCACAGCGTGGCGGCCGAATGTCGCCAGGCGATCCGCCTGATCGACAAGACCCTGGGCGAGGCCAGCCCGGAAGACGTTGAACTGGGGGTGCCGATCCAGCGTGGCAAGAGTGGGCCCAAGGGCTTGCTGTCGATTCTGATGAGCAAGCGCGACGAGCCGAACATCATTCTGCCCGAGCACCTGAACGACAACATCATCATCAACCAGTTGGTCGACCTGCATGCGCGCCAGCCCACGCTGCCTGTCGTGCTGGTCACCAAAGACATCAACATGCGCCTCAAGGCCCGCGCCTGCGGGATCGCGGCCGAGGACTACAGCACCGACCAACTGGTCGACGACGTTTCGTTGCTGCCCAATGGCTATCACGACATGACAGGCTCGTTCTGGGACCGCGTGAGCAAGGTCGAGACCCGTCAGGATCATGGACGCACCTGGCATCAGGTGCAGTTGATCGACAACCTGCCGGCCGTGCACATCAACGAATTCATCATCGACGAACAAGGCTTCGTCGGCTGGATCAAGGAGATCGAGGAAGACCGGCTGCTGATTCTCGACCTGCATCAGGAACCCCTGTTGCACCAGGAAGCCTGGGGCCTGAAACCGCGTGACATCTATCAGAGCCTGGCCCTCTACGCCTTGCTCGACCCGGACATCCACCTGGTCAACCTGTCCGGCGCCGCCGGCTCCGGTAAAACCATCCTGGCGCTGGCGGCGGCGATCGAGCAGACCATGGTCAGCAAGCGCTATCGCCGCATCATCGCCACCCGCAGCGTGCAGGGCCTGGACCAGGAGATCGGTTTCCTGCCCGGCACCGAAGCCGAAAAAATGGAGCCGTGGCTGGGCGCCATCACCGACAACCTCGAAGCCTTGCACATGGATGACGAAAACACCCATGGCAGCGTCGACTACATCCTCAGCAAAGTGCCCCTGCAGTTCAAATCCCTGAACTACATCCGCGGTCGCAGCTTCCAGCAGAGCCTGATCCTGATCGACGAATGCCAGAACCTCACGCCGCACCAGATGAAAACCATCATCACCCGTGCCGGCGCCGGCTCCAAAGTGGTGTGCCTGGGCAACCTGGCGCAAATCGACACCCCGTACCTGTCCGCGACCAGCTCCGGGCTGACCTACCTGACCGAACGCTTCAAGGACTTCCCGAACGGCGTCCACATCACCCTGCAAGGGGTGCCTCGTTCGATTCTGGCCGAATACGCCGAATCGCATCTGTAACCGCTCACACAAAGCCGGGCGATCGCAAAGTCGCCCGGTTTTTTTATGCCCCAAACAAATCCCCTGTGGGAGCGGGCTTGCTCGCGAAAGCGGTGCGTCAGGCAATAGCGATGTCGTTTGACACGCGGTCGCCCGGTTTTTTTGTGCTTGATCCAGATCAAGGTGTCCGTACGCCGCTGTGCCGATCCTGTAATCAAGTGTGCCGATATCTGACCGGCAGGTTTACAATCGGAGCTCCTGATCAGGAGTAAACCCGTGCTGACTCATCTCGATTCCCAAGGTCGCGCCCACATGGTCGACGTCACCGACAAATCCGTCACGTTCCGCGAGGCGACGGCGCAGGCGGTGGTGCGCATGCTCCCGCAAACCCTGCAGATGATTGTCGACGGTGAGCATCCCAAAGGGGATGTGTTCGCCGTGGCCCGCATCGCTGGCATCCAGGCGGCGAAGAAAACCAGCGATCTGATTCCACTGTGCCATCCGTTGATGCTCACCGGGGTCAAGGTCGAGCTCAGTGCCGAAGGCGCAGACAGTGTGCGCATCGTCGCCCGCTGCAAGCTGTCGGGGCAGACCGGCGTTGAAATGGAAGCACTGACGGCGGCCAGCGTCGCGGCGCTGACGATCTATGACATGTGCAAGGCCGTGGATCGCGGCATGACCATCGAAAGCGTGCGCCTGCTGGAGAAACTCGGCGGCAAGAGCGGCCATTTCCAGGCGGACCAATCATGAAAGTCACTGTGAAGTTTTTTGCCCGTTACCGGGAAGCGCTGGGCGTTGATTCGCTGAAGGTCGAAGGCAGCTTTGCCACGGTCGACGACGTGCGTGCCTTGCTGGCCCAGCGTGAGGGCGCCGAGGTGCTCGGTGAACAGAACCTGATGTGCGCCCGCAATGAAGACCTGTGCCAACTCGATGAACCCGTGAGCGACGGCGACGAAGTGGCCTTCTTTCCGACCGTGACCGGAGGCTGAGGCATGGCCATTCGTGTGCAGTCCACGGCGTTCGATCCGGGTGCTGAAGTCAACGCCATGCACGACGCGAACGTGGGTGTCGGTGCGGTGGTCAGTTTTGTCGGCTACGTGCGCGACTTCAATGACGGGCGCGAAGTCGCCGGGATGTTTCTCGAGCACTATCCGGGCATGACTGAAAAGGCCCTCGGCAAGATCGCCGCCGAGGCGGGCGAGCGCTGGCCGTTGCTCAAGCTCGAAGTGCTGCATCGCATCGGCGCCCTTGAACCGGGCGAGCCGATCGTCTTCGTCGGCGCCGCCAGCGCCCACCGCCAGGCCGCGTTCGACGCCTGCAACTTCGTCATGGACTACCTCAAGACCCGCGCACCGTTCTGGAAAAAGGAAACCACCCGCGACGGCCCCCGCTGGGTGGAAGGACGCGACAGCGATCATTCGGCGGCGGATCGCTGGAAGCAGTAGTTTCTGCAGCGCCCTTAATCCTTCATCGCGAGCAGGCTCGCTCCCACAGGAAACCGCAATTCCCTGTGGGAGCGAGCCTGCTCGCGATAGCCATCACTCCGATTTCGCATTCTGCCGCCCGACCATCGGCCAGCCCATTCCCGCCTTCGACCAATTGACGCAATGTACATTAAAGTCCAGTATGGATTTATTAGTACAAAAAAGCTGTACGCGTTTCGCTTTTCTTCTGTCTTGCCAAACCAACAACAACCCGCGAGAGAACGAACATGAAGAAATTCCCCCTCATCACCGGTCTGGCCTTGAGCCTGTTGGCGTGCAGTTCACTGTTCGCCGCCGAGAAAACCCTGCGCATCGGCATCGAAGCGGCCTACCCGCCGTTTGCCTCGAAAACCGACAAGGGCGAGATCGTCGGTTTCGACTACGACATCGGCAACGCGCTATGCGCGCAGATGCAGGTCAAGTGCGTGTGGGTCGAAGGCGAGTTCGACGGCCTGATTCCTTCCCTCAAGGTGAAGAAAATCGACATGGCGCTGTCGTCCATGACCATCAACGAAGACCGCAAGAAGTCGGTGGACTTCACGCACAAGTACTACTTCACCTCCTCGCGGCTGGTGATGAAGGAAGGCGCGGTCGTCGATGACCAGTACGCCAGCCTCAAGGGCAAGACGGTCGGCGTGCAACGGGCCACCACCACCGACCGTTACGCCACCGAGGTGTTCGAACCCAAGGGCATTACCGTCAAGCGTTACGGCAACAACGAAGAAATCTACATGGACCTGGCGGCCGGTCGTCTCGACGCCATCTTTGCCGACACCATCCCGCTCAACGACTTCCTGTCGATGCCGCGCGGCAAGGGCTATGCCTTCGTCGGTCCTGAGCTCAAGGACCCGAAATACGTGGGCGAGGGTGCCGGCATCGCGGTGCGCAAGGGCAACAGCGAGCTGGTCAGCCAGTTGAACACGGCCATCGACGGCATTCGCTCCAGTGGCGAGTACCAGAAGATTTCGGACAAGTATTTCAAGTCGGATATCTACGGCGACTGATCGACGTCCATCCCGGTGCAATCCTTTTTCCTTGTGGTAGCCGGAGAAGGGGCGGGGAGGAACCTCGGGTTAATGCTTCCTTAACAGACTTGTCGTTTATTCCCGACATCCATTGCACGCGCCCCGGGCTCTCCAAGGCCCGGGGCAGCGTGTAGACTGGCGGTCATCGATATCTGGAAGGGAAACGCAATGAGCGAGGAAACGATGCGGTTGGGCCGTGAGCGGCGCTACCTGGTGTTGCTGGGCATCATCTGCCTGGCGCTGATCGGCGGCGCGCTGTACATGCAAATCGTACTGGGCGAGGCGCCGTGCCCGCTGTGCATCCTGCAACGCTATGCCTTGCTGCTGATCGCGATCTTCGCCTTCATCGGCGCGGCGATGCGTACCCGTCGCAGCATCACGGTGTTTGAAACCCTGGTGGTGATCTGTGCGCTGGCGGGCGTCGCGGTGGCGGGGCATCACGTCTATACGCAGTTCTATCCGGCGGTCAGCTGTGGCGTCGATGTGCTGCAGCCCATAGTCGACGACCTGCCGCTGGCGAAAATCTTCCCGCTGGGCTTTCAGGTCGACGGTTTCTGCTCGACGCCGTATCCGCCCGTCCTTGGCCTGTCGCTGGCGCAATGGGCGCTGGTGGCCTTCGTGCTGGTGGTGGTGCTGGTGCCGCTGCTGACTTCGCGCAATCGCAAGGCGCTGCGCTGACCGCACGCGTCGCGCTCCTTCGAAACGCCCCGGCCCTCATCGAGGTCACCGGGGCGTTTTGCATTTCAAGGGGTTCGCAGGAAGTCCTTGATGAACGTCAAGAATGGGGGGTGCGCATGTGCGACACGTTGTCACAGCGCCGCTGTCGCAGGGCAATCGCCAGTGCCGAATTCAGCCCTCTGCGCGCAAGAAAAAAGCGCCTCGGTTGCGCGGTTCGGTTTGTGTGCTACGGCCCCGAAGCAGGCAGTTTTAACAGGGTGTGGCAGATGGCCAGAACCCCCGGCACATGGGGGTTTAAACAGGGTGGGCTAAGGGTGTCGGGCCCTGGATGCTGTCTGAACTGGGCACGATAGACCTACTATTTTTGGTGTTTTTGTTGAGAATCAATTTCGATAATATGGCGCACTTTTGCAAAAAAGTTCACGAATTGTTGTCGGTACGGATATAAATTATTTCGGGATGAGACATGGTTAATGAATCGCTACCTATCTACAATCGCCCGCACTGAATCCCCGGCACTGCTCAAGCTGACTCTGGTCCTTGGGCTGTAACAGGACGTCGCGAGCCCCATGGCTTGATGCATGTCCTCTGGTGTCGGTGCCTTCCAACTTCCGCACCAAATGGAATTGGTCTGTAACAAGGCCTTTGACCACGAATTCGAATAAGAACTCACCGCTAGCTCAGGATTTGTCGAACCGCGTCTGACGCGCGACGGGCCAGCCCTTATTCAATCCAAGAAAAATGCCAACCCTTGGCAGGGTGAAGTGTTGGCGATCAAAACCCAACTGCATGGCGCAAGCTGCTTTAGAGGTCGTGAGATGATTAAAAACAGGTACCCCAGATTACTAGGCCTCGTGCCGCTGCTCGGCACGTTGTTGCTGGGAGGCTGCAACATGACCCTGCTCAATCCAACGGGCCAGGTTGGTCTGGAGCAGCGAAACCTGATCATCACCGCGACCCTGCTAATGCTGTTGGTCGTGATCCCGGTCATCGTCATGACCTTCCTGTTCGCCTGGAAATACCGCGCGTCCAACACCAACGCGACCTACACGCCGAAGTGGAACCACTCCACCAAGATCGAGATCGCGGTGTGGACCGTGCCGATCCTGATCATCATTGCCCTGGGTTACATCACCTACAAGTCGACCCACGAGCTGGACCCTTATCGTCCGCTGGATTCCGACGTCAAGCCGGTGACCATCGAAGTGGTCGCGCTGGACTGGAAGTGGCTGTTCATCTACCCGGAACAAGGCATCGCGACCGTCAACAAGATCGTGTTCCCGGCCAACACCCCGATCAACTTCAAGGTGACTTCCGACGCGGTGATGAACTCGTTCTTCATCCCGGGCCTGGGTGGCCAGATCTACGCGATGGCGGGCATGCAGACCAAGCTGCACCTGATCGCCAACCGCAACGCTGAAATGGAAGGCATCTCTGCCAACTACAGCGGCGCTGGCTTCACCGGCATGAAATTCAAGGCAATTTCCACTACCCAGGAAGAGTTCGACGCCTGGGTCAGCGAAGTCAAAAAGGCACCTAAACAGCTTGAACAAGCTGAATACGCAGCCCTGTCCAAACCCAGCCAGAACAACCCGGTCGAGCTCTACTCCTCGGTGACTCCGAACCTGTTCCAGATCATCGTCGACAAGTACGAAGGCATGAAACCAGGTCCGAAACTGAACCACGAGAAGAAAGAGAAAGAAGTGGCCGCTACGGACAACTCGCATTCAGCTGCCGGGGCAGAGGAGTAAACGATGTTTGGTAAATTAAGTTGGGAAGCGGTCCCGTTCCACGAGCCGATCGTGATGGTGACCATCGCCATGATCGCGCTGGGTGGTCTGGCGCTGTTCGCTGCAATCACCTACTTCAAGAAGTGGACCTACCTGTGGACCGAATGGTTGACCTCGGTAGACCACAAGAAAATCGGCGTGATGTACATCATCGTCGCCATGGTCATGCTGCTGCGCGGTTTTGCCGACGCCATCATGATGCGTACCCAACTGGCCATGGCCACCGAGGGTTCGCCTGGCTACCTGCCACCTGAACACTATGACCAGATCTTCACCGCTCACGGTGTGATCATGATCATCTTCATGGCGATGCCATTCTTCACCGGCCTGATGAACCTTGCAGTGCCGCTGCAGATCGGCGCGCGTGACGTTGCCTACCCGTTCCTGAACTCCCTGAGCTTCTGGCTGCTGGTTTCCGGCGTGGTGCTGATCAACCTGTCCCTGGGTGTTGGCGAATTCGCCAAGACCGGCTGGGTGGCCTATCCACCGCTGTCGGGCCTGCAATACAGCCCGGGCGTGGGGATGGATTACTACATCTGGGCGCTCCAGCTATCAGGGCTCGGGACGACGCTGACGGGGGTCAACTTCCTGGCCACCGTGCTGAAAATGCGTACCCCTGGCATGAAACTGATGGACATGCCGATCTTCACCTGGACCTGCACCTGGGCCAACGTCCTGATCGTGGCTTCGTTCCCGATCCTGACCGCTACCCTGGCACTGCTGACGCTTGACCGTTACATGGATTTCCACATTTTCACCAATGAACTTGGTGGCAATCCGATGATGTACGTCAACCTGTTCTGGGCATGGGGTCACCCTGAGGTCTACATCCTGATCCTGCCGGCATTCGGCATTTTCTCCGAAGTGATCTCGACCTTCACCGGCAAGAAACTGTTCGGCCACCACTCGATGATCTACGCTTCGGGCGCGATCTCGATCCTGGGCTTCATGGTCTGGCTGCACCACTTCTTCACCATGGGTTCGGGCGCCAGCGTCAACGCCTTCTTCGGTCTGGCGACGATGCTGATTTCCATCCCGACGGGTGTGAAGCTGTTCAACTGGCTGTTCACCATCTACCAGGGCCGTCTGCGCTTCACCAGCCAGGTGATGTGGACCCTGGGCTTCATGGTGACCTTCGCCATCGGCGGCATGACCGGCGTACTGCTGGCCATCCCGGGTGCCGACTTCGTTCTGCACAACAGCCTGTTCGTGATCGCGCACTTCCACAACGTGATCATCGGCGGCGCGGTGTTCGGCTACATCGCCGGTTTCGCCTTCTACTTCCCGAAAGCGTTCGGCTTCAAGCTGCACGAAGGCTGGGGTAAAGCAGCGTTCTGGTTCTGGATCACCGGCTTCTTCGTCGCATTCATGCCGCTGTACGTCCTGGGCTTCATGGGCATGACCCGTCGCCTGAACGCCACCACCAACCCTGAGTGGGTGCCGTACCTGTACGTCGCCATGTTCGGTGCGGTGATGATCGCTGTCGGTATCGCCTGCCAGCTGATCCAGCTCTACGTGAGTGTGCGTGACCGCAACAAGCCAGAGAACATGTGCGAACACGGTGACCCGTGGAATGCCCATACCCTGGAATGGTCGACTTCGTCGCCACCACCGTTCTACAACTTCGCCGTGCTGCCAAAAGCCGATGTGGTCGATCCGTTCACCGAAGCCAAGGAAAACGGTACCGCGTACCAGGCTCCGGCCAAGTACCAACCGATCCACATGCCCAACAACACCGCGACCGGTGTGGTGATGGGCGCTCTGCTGACCGTGTTCGGTTTCGCGATGATCTGGCACATCTGGTGGTTGGCGATCGCCAGCCTCGCCGGCACGGTGATCTATTTCGCGATCCACGCGGCCCGTGATGATCAAGGCTATATGGTGCCGGTCGACGTGATCGAGCGCATCGAAGCCGAGCAGCACAAGCGTCTGGTAGCGGCAGGGAAGATCCCGGCCACCGCCACCCGTGTTGAAACCTCGTTGGAACAGGCTTAAACCATGTCGAACTTAGTGACCAATGCTGGACACACCCATGTCGATGAACATGGGCACGATGACCATCACCACGACTCGGGCGAGATGACCGTATTCGGTTTCTGGCTCTACCTGATGACCGACTGCATTCTGTTTGCGTCGATCTTCGCGGTGTACGCGGTACTGGTTAACAACGTAGCCGGTGGCCCGTCGGGCCACGACATCTTCGAACTGCCTTACGTACTGGGCGAAACCGCTCTGCTGCTGTTCAGTTCGATCACCTACGGCTTCGCCATGCTGGCGTTCTTCCGTGGCAACAAGAAGCAGGTGCTGGGCTGGTTGGGCATGACCTTCCTGTTCGGCCTGGGCTTCATCGGCATGGAGATCAACGAGTTCCACCTGCTGATCTCCGAGGGCTACGGCCCTAGCCGTTCCGGCTTCCTGTCCGGGTTCTTCACCCTGGTCGGCACCCACGGTCTGCACGTGACCAGCGGTCTGATCTGGATGGCGATCATGATGTACCAGGTGCAGAAGAATGGCCTGACGGCGACCAACAAGACCCGTCTGAGCTGCCTGAGCCTGTTCTGGCACTTCCTGGACGTTGTGTGGATCTGCGTATTCACCGTTGTTTACCTGATGGGGACTATGTAAATGGCTAACCCAGCTCATTCCCACAATGGCCACGACGAAGCCGGTCACGGCAGCGTCAAGTCCTACGCCATTGGCTTCATCCTGTCGGTGATCCTGACCCTGATTCCATTCGGTCTGGTGATGTACCCGACATTGCCCAAGTCGATCACCTTGATGATCGTCCTGGCATTCGCAGTGATCCAGGTGGTGGTACACCTGGTGTACTTCCTGCACCTGGACCGTTCGCAGGCGCAGCGTAACAACGTGATTGCGTTTGTCTTCGCCGCGATCGTGATCGTCCTGCTGGTTGGCCTGTCGCTGTGGATCATGTTCAGCATCCACACGTTCATGATGGCGAAGTGAGGTAAGTCCGCATGTCCTTGAAGCACTTTATCCAAATCACCAAACCGGGGATCATTTTCGGTAACGTGCTTTCAGTGGCAGGCGGATTTTTCCTGGCCTCGAAGGGGCATGTCGATCTGGCCGTTTTCCTGGCCGCGATGATCGGCACGTCCCTGGTGGTGGCTTCCGGTTGCGTGTTCAACAACTGCATCGACCGCGACATCGACCTCAAGATGGAACGCACCAAAAACCGGGCGCTGGTCCAGGGCTTGATCTCCCTGAAACTGGCGCTGGTCTATGCGACCGTCCTGGGTGTCGCCGGCGTTGCGCTGCTGTACACCGTGGCCAACCCGTTGGCGGCGCTGTTCGCCGTGATCGGCTTCATCATCTACGTCGGCTTCTACAGCCTGTACCTCAAGCGCAAGTCGGTTCACGGCACGCTGGTGGGCAGCCTGTCGGGGGCGATGCCGCCGGTGATCGGCTACGTCGCGGTGAGCAACACCTTCGACATGGCCGCGCTGACCCTGCTGGTGATGTTCAGCCTGTGGCAGATGCCGCATTCCTACGCCATCGCGATCTTCCGCTTCAACGATTACCTGGCCGCCTCGATTCCGGTGCTGCCAGTGAAGCGCGGGATTGAAGTGGCCAAGAAGCACATCCTGCTCTACATCCTGGCCTTCCTCGTGGCGACCTTGATGCTGACCTTCAGCGGCTACGCCGGCATGAGCTACCTCGCCGTCGCCGCCGCCATGGGCATGTACTGGCTGTACATGGCCTGGACCGGTTACAAGGCAGTGGATGACACGGTCTGGGCACGCAAGCTGTTCGTGTTCTCGATCTTCACCATTACCGCGTTGAGCGTGATGATGTCCCTGGACTTCAAAGTGCCGACCGAGCTGTTGCTGACGTACGCGCATTAAGCGTCGGTAACGGTAACGAAAAACCCCGCCTTCGAGAGAAGCGCGGGGTTTTTTGTGGGTGATGCTATCTCAGTGCGGGTCGGGCTGAATCACGGCGCAAGGCGTTTCTCACCATTCGCCATGCACTGTGAGCAAAGCGCGATACCGGGTTGCGACTCAGGCGACGAATGTCTCGCTCGGTTTCTTGGGTCAAGGTTTCAACTGACTTGCGCCGATTCGGTTCGACGGTGATTGCAATGGCATTCACATACACCTTTCTTTCGCTGTCCCGGCTTGTAACGATTTCGATGCCCGTAGCACACATTCCCAACGCCGCGATGATGTGCCGGGTCGAGGTACCATTGTTCTTGCTGGCCAGAAAGCGCTGGAGCAATCCTTCCTGGCCGCCCTCCAACAAGGAGTCGATGTACTCATCCTTGACGTCCCATCGCACGATGACGTTTGGCAATACGCCGAAGAAATTATTCTCCGTGGCGACCTTTCGATACTGCTCGAACGTGACCGTCGTGGCGTTGATCGACGTGCCGGGGGCTCGGTAGTTTTCCATCATTCGCCAACGACCCGGCAGAAACTCGTTCTCGAAGCGATACATGCCGCTTTGGTTTTTATAGGAAGACAAAATGGTGAATCTTCCTTCGTGCCGGTGAGTGAACTCTGCGTCTACGGCTTTCTGCAGCTGCGTGGCGTCTGCAACGCTCACATCCCGTCGTCTGAAGGGCCGTGAGTCGGGCGGGTAGCCCGGCGCATTTGCGCCCGGAAAATCATCCAGGTACTCGACGAAATCATCAGGGTTCCTGCCATCGTCGTCCCGAAACCGCAGCGGGTTGTTCCTGGCCATTCTGAATAGATTGAGGCCGTCGATATCCCCTCCCGGATCGGGATTGATCCAGCGGGCCAGCCAGGGCGCGTAATAGCGCAAGCCATAATAGTAAAGGCCCGACGCATCAAGCTCTCTGCCGGAGAAACGGATGGTTTTGCTGTCGGCATGGGACTGGCTTTTCGCCGCCCACCATGCGCTGCCGCCAAAGGGGTAATAGGCCTCATGGGTGATCACTTCGCCGTGATCGTCGAGCTCCAGCGTGCAACTGCCCAGTTGATCATCAACGCTGTAGCGTAAATGCGCCTCGGGCGATGCATGTCGACCTTTGCTGCGCCAGTTCAAGCGTCGTACTCGACTGCGGCCCGCGTCGACGGTCATGACGTGGAGTTCCTCGCCCGTTGCGGTGTTGCGACGAATCTCCAGCCCCGGCAGATACAGAACCTGGGTTACATGTTCGGCAGTCTTTGCCTGCTTGACCCTCACTTTGCGGGCACGTTGACCATCGCCATGGTACACATAAAGTTCATCATCGTTGTTTGCATCCCTGCGCACGATCTGGGTTACGCGTTGCAGCTGATTACGCGCATTCCAATGCATCGTCTGTGCTCCATCGAGCCACAGCATGTTGCCATTGGAGTCGAAACCTTTTTCCAGATCCGGGGGATTCGTCGCGTCGGCGATGTACAGGCTGCGATTGCTGTGTAACGCCACCTTCATCGTTCGCACGGGTGCGTCCCCGTGTTTGAGGGTGCACAAGTTGCCCGCATCGTCATAGGTGTAGTGCTGTGTGTAGTTGCGCAATCGGCTCGGGTCGCCCGCACCTGGTACGACCAGTTCCGGCAAACCTGGGTGTATGCCGGCCAGCACGCTTTCGCGACCTGTTGCCTGGACCAATTGGTTCAGGGTGTCGTATTGATAGGTATTGATCGGGTCGATTTGCTGCGCGTCAAACCATTGGGTTGGCTGCGCCCGATCTTCGAGAGTCAAAACATTGCCCACGGGATCCTGTACGAGGTAGAGGTCCTGCAGTACCTGATCGGTGCGAGCCGTATGCAAATGCAGCAGGCGGCCATTGTCGGCCGCGTAAGTCGCTTGCGTGAAAACGCGGTTGCCAGCTTTCTGGGATTCGATTTGACCTGAAGGGTTGTAGGCGATGTCACTGGCGATGACTTGCAGGGCTGCGTCCTTTGCGACCAGGCTGACGTGCGCCATTTGCCCCGCGAGGTTGTACCCTATGCGCTGCTCATTGCCCCCTGGGTCCGTTTGGCTGACGAGTGCGCCCGTCGAATCGTGACGTCTGCGTGTCAGAAACCGTTCCGGCTCCAGCAGCCTGTCGCGTTCTTCGAGCGAAGCGGGCCAGTCAGGAGGGGTCAGTTGCTGGAGGAACTGTTGAGCTTGTGCCGCCACGTGCCCCGTCAAAGCGTAATCGACGATTGCCAGGGTACCGGCTGGATCATCGTGGCGCGCCAGTTGGCCGCAAAGATTGTGTGTGTCGGTCGGGAGACCGTAGTCAAGGCGTTCCACGCACTTCGGCGCCTCGCCAGCCATCTGCTCCAGGACGGTCAGCGGACGTAACCGGGTATCGTAAGTCTTCAGCGTGTAGGTCCCCCGGCCGTCCCACTGCGCCAATGCCTGACCGCTCGTACCGAAAAGATCGATGCGCCAGCCAGCATCGACACTGTCGAGGCCAAGTACCAGACCGCCAAGGCTGAGAGTCTTGCGCTGATTGGCCACGCCGAATTCGCCGTCCTGGTCCCACAGGCGCGCATCCCACTGTGCGCGCATTCGTCCTGCGCAGTCATAGCACTGTCGCTCTGTGCGCGTGCGGGTTGGCTCGTTGCTCATCACCCGATGATAAGTCACGGTCGCCACCGCCAGGCGGCGGGGGTCGGTGACGGTCAGCTTTGGCGTATGCCGATGAATGCTCGAGGACATTTGGAAACTTCCTCCACACGTGGAGAAGTGAGTGTAGCCGCCGCTTGCACGCTATGCGCTCAGGTGACTTCAATCCTACTCCTTCCTTCCTCGGGCATGACCGCTCCCCAGGTCTCGGCGGCTACGTGTCTTGCGTGTCCAGCAACCGAAAAAACCGCTCCCGCACCTGGAAGTTGTCACTGTGCGCCACGTTGAAGCGCAGGAACTGGCTGGCATCCGGGGCTTTGCTGAGCAGGGTGCCGGGGGCCAGGATCAGGTCGATGCCCATGCCGGCGCGTGCCAGTGTTTCGGCGTGCAAACCTTCGGGCAGGCGCGTCCAGATGTACAAACCTTCATGGGGCAGGGATGACACCGCGCAGCCAGCCTCGATCAGCCAGCCGGAGACCCGGCTGCTCGATTCGTAGAGACGGTCCACCGTGCGCCGGATGTGCTTGGCGTAGCTGCCGTCGCTGAGGATGGTGCAGACGATCTGTTCCGCCAGTTCCGAGGTCATGCCGCCGCTGGCCATTTTCAGAGTGACCATGCGTGCCGCCAGGGGCGGTGAGAGCACCGCGTAGCTGACGCGGCTGTTGGCGGTCAGGGTCTTGGAGAAGCCGGAGATGTAAGTGACGTTGTCCAGCCCGCCTGCGGCCAGGCGCGGGGTCATGCGTTGTTGCAGGTCGCCATACAGGTCGTCCTCGACGATGTGGAAGCCATAGCGATGGCTCAACTCCAGCAGGCGGTACACCTGCGCCGGGGAGAACGAGTGCCCGGTCGGGTTGTGCAGCACATTGTTGGTCATGTAGAGCACGGGGCGCTGGGCGCTCACCAATTGCTCCAGGGCCTCCATGTCCATGCCGTCGGCACCGCGTGGGATGGTGATGACCCGGGCGCCGTGCAGCGCCAGGTTGGTGTGCATCGTGACGTAGCAGGGGTCGTCGAGCAGCACCGTGTCGCCGGGTTTGACCAGCAGCCGCATCAGCATGTCGATGGCCTGCACGGTGTTGGCCGTGGTGACGATCTGATCCACGGGCACATCGATGCCGATCGCCGTCAACTTGACCCGAAGCGCCTCGCGCAGCGGCAGGTAGCCGGCGGCAACGCCGTATTCGCCCATCTGCAACGACGCCGCGCGCAGGGTGCCGCGCACGGCCTTGAGCAGCTCTTCGGCCGGCAGCCACGAAGAAGGCAGGAAACCGGCGCCGGGGCGCAGCGCACCGGTGTCTTGCAGCACGGCGCGCCGCACGACGCTCAGTGTGTCCTGGGGTTGCAGGTCCGGTCCGGCCTCGGGTTTGATCGCGAGGGTGGAGCGATGCACGTAATGCCCCGACCCCTGGCGTGAAACCACCAGGCCCTTGGCCCGCAAGCGATCCAGGGCATCCACCACCGTGGACTTGCCGACGTTCATCAATTCGGAGAGTTCGCGTATCGGTGGCAAGCGCGAGCCGTGGGGCAGCCCGCCCTGGCTGATGGCGACCGTCAATTGCTCGACGATCTGCTGGACCAGCGGCACCCCCGGCTGGAACTCGAAGGCGGCGATCACGGCGCGCTGAACCTGCATTTTACTGGTCCTTTTAGCAGTAAAGTTCGTTGGATTCTAAACGAACTTGCTCTGATGAAAACAAACGGCTCTCTCTACCATCGCCTTACAGACTACCCAGATTGCGCGCGTTCGTCGCCTGCGCAATCGCTGGTTTCAGAGGTGTTGCATGAGTGTTCAAACGACGGCCGCCGTCGCCAAACCGGTGATCAACATTCGCCTGTTCATGATCCGGATCATCACGGCGGTGTCGCTGTTCGCGGTGCTGGGCAAGGCCAACGTCTGGCTCGATACGGCGACCAACAGCATCCTGGCCCTCGGCTATCGGGCCTTGCTGTTGCTGCTGCCGTTGACCTTGCTGGTGCTGGGCCGCCGCTCCCTGAGCGTGACCCTGACCTGCGCGGCCGCCGGTCTGGTGCTGCTGGCCGTGACGAGCAACCAGGGCGTGGTGATGTTCGCGGCCGCGCTGTTCGCCTATGGCATCGCGATTGCCGGTTACCTGATCAAGAGCGAAGCGGCGCAGACCAAGGAAGGGGCGGCGTACAACCGCGTCGCCATGAACATGGGCAGCCTGCTGGCGGGCCTGATCCTGCTGTCGCCACTGTTGACCCCCAGCCTGTTTTTCATCGGCGCGGCGGCCTTCGTCCTGCTGTGCCTGCCGATCGCTGCGGGTGCGACCTTCACCACCCAGCCGGTGGTGGCAAGCGCGGCCACCCATGATGGCAGTGGCTGGCGCAACAAGCTGCCGTGGGTGATCGCCGGCGTCATCATGGGCATCAAGCTGTTTGGCGTGTTCTCGATCCTGCCCCAGGCGATCCTGCTGGAAACCGGTGAGCTGCCTGCCTGGTATGGCCTGATGCTGATCCTCAACAGCGCCGTGGTGGTGTTCGCCCAGGTGCCGATGATGAAGCTGATCGAACGCACCGGGCGTTTCAAGGTGCTGGCGGTGATCGGCATCATCGCCGGCGGCTTCGCGGTGCTCTCCTCGCCAGCGGCGTTTCACGTGCAGACCCTGGTCGGCGCACTGATCTGGGTGGCCTTGCTGTCGCTCGCCGAGTGCGCGTTCAGCTACCTCGACTACTTCTCGGTCAAGCAGAACAACATGTTCGTCAAGGAAGTCTCCCTGGGCATCGGCGCCGGGCTGACGGTGCTCGTCATGCGGGTGGTGCCGGCGCCGTACAACGCCCTGGTGCTGGCGGTCATCGGCGCACTGGGCATCCTGGCGTGGTACTGGCTGAGCCGCAAGCACGCCGCGTCCCTGCAGGACTGATTGATCGCATCTGGTTTTTTACTCCACAGGTCGGAGGCTTCATGAGTACGACGTCATGCGTAGTGGTGGTCGGTTACAACGGCAACCGGGTGCAGGATATCCGCAAGCTGCGCGACCTCTGCAAGACGCTCTATAACGCCCGGCTGATTCTGGTGGTCGAGCAGATCCAGGCACAGGACGATCAGGTGGCGGACCACGTCTGCACCGCCTCGATGGCTGCGCAGGACCTTGCCGACTCCGTCGATCTGGTCGCCGGTTGTCTCAGCGTCGATCGCTGGAAGCTGATCGGCGTGCTGCCTTTTTCCGATCGGGGTGTATTGCTCGGGGCCGCTCTGGCCACGCATTTCGGCTTGCCGGGCATCACCCCGGGCGAAGCGCACGCGGGCCTGGATAAACAGATTTTTCGCGCACTCGAAGCGGCGGCGGGCAGCGCTCCGGCGGATTACCGTCCGGTGTTTTCCGCTCGCATCGACAGCCTTGGCGAACTCCGTCAGCGAGTGGTGGAACTGGGTGGCAGAGCCTTCATCAAGCCCGCCTGCGAAGGCGCCAGCCGGGGTTGCCGGGTCATCCATCATCCGTCCGGATGTGAAGAAGCCTGGCAAGCCCTCAAACCCTACCGTGAGGGCGGCATCATTGTTGAAGAGTTGATTCAGAACGCCCGTGAATACAGCTGGGATTACGTGGCGGGCAGCACCTGGGTCACCGAAAAAACCACCACCGAAGGCGCCTACCGCGCCGAGATCCAGCAAGTCGTGCCGGCCCCCCTGACGGCTGACGTGCAGGCGCGTCTGGCCGCTGCGGGCCGGCACATGGCCGGCTTGGCCTCGACCGCAAACGGCGCCTACCACAACGAAGTCTTCCTGCGCAGTGACGGCCTGACATCGGCGGTCGAAACCAACATGCGGCCTGGCGGCATGCACATCTGGGACCTTGCGCGCCTGGCCTTCGTCGATTTCGATCCCTGGGAGCGCTGGGTCAGGTGGGCGGTGGAAGGCCGGGTCGAACACCAGGATCCCGTCGCCCGTGGCTATTGCGGCATTCGCCTGCTGCGCTCGCCCGCAGGCGGCCTGTTGCGCGCCGTGCCGGACATCGCAGCACTGGCGCGGGAGCTGAACATCGAACTGGTCGAAGCGGTGTACACCAAGCGCCTCAGTGATTCCGTCACGGCGCTGGTGAAGGACAACACCTCGTTCATTGGCCACATCGTGCTGTTCAACGAGCACTACGCCGCACTCAGCGACGACCTGCTGCGCCTGGCCGAGGCCATCGAGTCGCGCGTCGAGGTCACCGCGCTCGCCACACCGGCAAGAGCCGTGGGTTGAACCTGCGAGAACAGAATTTCAAGCATTTTGGGTCAAGAGGATCGGGTAATGATTGTGCAGAAAAAGATGTCTTGTGATGAACGCTTCATTGCCCTGGCAAAAGAGCTCGACTACGACATCTACGGCGAAAACACCGCCGGCGGGCATTACGCGCCGCTGGTGCGTCACCACGATGAGCTTTACGTCAGCGGCCTGGTACCGCGTATGGGCGGCAGGATCCAGTACCCCGGCAGAGTGGGGCTGGAACTGAGCCTGGCGGACGCCCAGGCGGCCGCCAGTATCAGCGCCATGCGCGGCCTGGCCCTGATCGTCGATGCCATCGGCTCGCTGGACAAGATCAAGTCGCTGATTCGTATCACGGTCTATGTGAAGTCCACGGCGGATTTTGTGGATCTCAGTGAAGTGGCCAACGGTGCGTCGGATGTGTTCAGTCATGTTTTGGGTGACGCCGGCAAACATACTCGCACCACGGTGGGGGTTTATCAGCTACCGAAAAATGCCGCCGTGGAAGTTGACATGATCGTGGCGCTCAGGCCTTCGGTTTTATAAGTATTAGTTGTATGGCTTTACACAGGTCGCTTGTTCGCCTAGGGTCTTGTTACTTGAGTCGATAATAGATCGGTGTGTGCACATGAATAATATTAGAGGCGAGTTTTTTTCCTATAAGGACTTCCGCCAAAGCCTGAATCATCCACCGGCCAGCGCCAAAGTGTGGAAGGACGGTGAACTGGCGGATCTGCGCCACAGCCTTGCAACCAGTGAGGTCGACATCGTCGCGCTGGCTCATGACCACAGCGTCGAAGGCTGCAAGTTGACGCCAGGGATGGCGGTGTCCATGCAGTGGCTCAAACCCGGGACGACGCTCAACGGCCATGCCCATTCATGGTGGCACCTGTTCATCATCCAGTCCGGCTGCGGTGCGCTGACCCTGGGCGATACCGATGAAGTCAGCGTCAGCCCCGGCGATGTGCTGCTGGTCCCCGCCTGGACCCGCCACGGGTTCGTCAACACCAGCGCCACCGAACCGCTGGTCATGCTCAACATGAGCAACATGCCGCAGATCGCTCAACTCTCCAGTTCGGCAGACGCCATGGTCTGACGCCTCCCGTTAAATGTTGCCCCGCTGCCTGCCAGGGAGTCCGCATTCGCCGACTCCCTTTTTGTTTTTTGCCGCCTCGGTTTGCCTTTACCGCCACCGGTCGGGATGAAAGCCTGTATCCGTTGAAACAGATAATTTCTGTATCTGTTCAGCGTTTGATCATCTAAATACGATCGCCTCCATGCAACGGATTATTATGGTTAGTGCAAGGGAGCGTTCTATGGAAAGTGCAAGGCTTGAATTATATGTAGGGGCGGATTTTGTCAGCGCCTTTGCAATGTCGGCATTTGTAGCATTGAAGGAAAAGAAACTTCCATTCGAACTTGTAACGCTGGATTTAAAAGCGCGCGAGAATTACCAGAGCACTTATCGTGATCTCTCGTTGACCTGCAAGATCCCCACGCTGATTCACCAGGGGTTTGCCCTGTCGGAATCTTCCGCCATCGCCGAATACCTGGAAGACATCACCCCGGGCCACCCCAAACTGTTCCCTGCCAACACTCGACAACGTGCCCGCGCCCGGCAACTCCAGGCCTGGTTGCGCAGCGATCTGCTGGTGATTCGCAAGGAACGCCCCGCAGACCTCATCTACTTCGGCACACAACACCCTGCGCTGTCCGACGACGCCCGTGCGGCCGTCGGCAGGCTGTTTTTTGTCGTCGAGCATTTGCTGGAGCAGGGCGCCGAGCACCTGTTCGGGGAATGGAGCATCGCCGACACCGACCTGGCCATCATGCTCAACCGTCTGGTGGCCAACGGTGACCCGGTCCCCGAGCGGCTGGTGACCTACGTCCATCGGCAATGGGATCGCGACAGCGTTCGGGCGTGGATGGATCTGGAGCGCACGGCGCCGGCCATTGCCCCTTGAACCCGTTGGACTTCGTGAGGCAAGCACCAGGAGCGCTGTCATGCAAGGATCGTTGGAGCAGGAACGCTACAAAGCCTACAACTCACGCACCATTCGCGACACGCCGTACTGGCAGAAGCTGACACCCGCCTTGCAGGAGGCCATGGACATCGTGGCGCGGGTCATGCCGTTTCGCACCAATGAATATGTGCTGGGCACCCTGATCGACTGGGACAACATTCCCGACGATCCGATCTTTCGCCTGACCTTCCCGCACAAGGACATGCTGCTGCCGGACGAATACGCGTCGCTCAAGCAGTTGATCGCGGGCGATGATGCCGACGCCATCAAGCGTCGGATCGAGGCGATATGGCTGCGCATGAATCCTCATCCGGCCGGGCAACTGACGCACAACGCCGCGACCCTTGACGGAAAAGTCCTGCCGGGCCTTCAGCACAAGTACCGCGAGACCGTGCTGTTTTTCCCCGGTGCCGGTCAGACGTGTCACGCCTACTGCACCTTCTGTTTTCGCTGGGCGCAGTTCATCGGCGAGGAAGAGCTCAAGTTCAATGCGCGTGAGTCCCAGGAGCTGGTGAGTTACCTGCGGGTGCACACCGAGGTCACCGATGTGCTGATCACCGGGGGCGATCCGATGATCATGAATACCCGGTCGCTGGCTGGGTACATCGAGCCGCTGCTGGCGCTGCCGCATCTGAAGAGCATCCGTATCGGCACCAAGTCGGTGGCGTACTGGCCGCAACGGTTCGTCAGCGACAAGGATGCGCCGGCATTGCTCGAGTTGTTCCAGCGGATAGTCGCGGCCGGTAAACACCTGTCGGTCATGGGCCACTACAACCACCCGGTGGAGATCCGCCAGGACATCGCCCGCCAGGCCATCGAGCGCATTCGCTCGACCGGGGCGACGTTGCGCATGCAGGCGCCGGTGATCCGCCACATCAACGAGAACCCTGCCGACTGGGCCGAGCTGTGGACCGAAGGCGTGCGGCTCGGGGCGGTGCCTTATTACCTGTTTGTCGAACGCGACACCGGGCCCAGTCACTACTTCGCCATGCCGCTGGCGCGGGCGTTCGAGATTTTCCAGGCGGCCTATCGAACGGTCTCCGGGCTGGCCCGCACCGTGCGCGGGCCGTCCATGAGCACTTTCTACGGGAAGGTGTTGATCAACGGCATCGAAGTGGTGGCCGGCGAAAAAGTCTTCGTCCTGCAGTTCCTCCAGGCCCGTGATCCGCAATGGGTGTTGCGCACCTTCTATGCGCGCTTCGACCCACAGGCGACCTGGTTCGACCAGTTGCAGCCGGCTTTTGGCGAGGCGAGGTTCTTCTTTCAGCCACCGCCCGCAACTGCGCCTGAATTGATACCGGTCCTGCTCGAAACGGCGTAGGACGATTCATCTGGAGACAAGACATGAGCGGTATTCCGTTTGATCAGCGAGAAGGTTTTATCTGGCTCGATGGCGAATTCGTCGAGTGGTCCCAGGCGCGGCTGCACGTACTCAGCCATGGGCTGCACTACGCCAGTACCGTGTATGAAGGGGAGCGGGTCTATAACGGCAAGATCTTCAAGTTGCGCGCACACAGCGAGCGGTTGTATCGCTCGGCGCAGCTGATGGACTTCGCCATTCCGTATGAGCTGGCCGAACTGGAATCGGCCAGCCATGAGCTGCTGCAGCGCAACCGCGTGGTCGACGGTTACCTGCGCCCCGTGGCGTGGCGCGGCAGCGAGATGATCTCCACCTCGGCGCGGTTCAACCGTGTGCATGTGGCGATCGCCTGCTGGCAATGGCCGAGCTATTTCGACCCGGCGGCGCGCATGGCCGGCATTCGCCTGAAGACTGCCGGGTGGCGGCGTCCACCACCCGACACCAGCCCTTTCGAAGCCAAGGCTTCCGGGCATTACCAGATCGCCACGCTGAGCAAGCACGATGCCGAGAACCAGGGCTACCACGACGCGCTGATGCTCGACTGGCGGGGCCATGTCGCCGAAGCCACCAGTGCCAACGTGTTCTTCGTCAAAGGGGGCACGCTGCACACTCCACGGCCCGATTGCTTTCTCGATGGCATCACCCGCCAGACCGTCATCGAGCTGGCCAGGGGCCTGGACTACCCGGTCGTGCAGCGCACGATTCTGCCGACGGAACTTGGCGATTTCGACGAGTGTTTCCTGACCGGGACCGCCGCTGAAATCACCCCCGTACAGAGCATCGACGAGCACCGCTATCGACCGGGCGATGCCTGCCGCGACTTCATTGCGGCCTACACCTCAACCGTTAACGCCTGATAAACCACCAGGAACACCACCATGTCAGATCAAGGGATTGTTGCGTCTACACCTTATGTTTCACTGGGCCATCGCCACGAAGAACTGGCGTCCCGTGGCTGGACGGTGCTTACCGCCGCCGAATTTGCCTACGATGTCGTGGGCACGTTGCAGGCGTTCGGCCGGATTCTTCCGCAATTCAACGGGCAAACCGCCTTCGCCATCACCCGCAAGCCCGGGTATGAAGATTTGCCTTATTCCCAGAGCATGAACGGCATCGGCCCGCACACCGAAGCGCCGGTCTATGGACCGCCGCCGCGTTATCTGGCGCTGCATTGCCATCAGCAGGCAACCTGCGGTGGCGGGCACACCGGGCTGGTGGACGGCCTTGAATTCCTGGCGTTCCTGGAACGCACCGAGCCGCAGTTGCGTGAATGGCTCGACGAAACCCCCGTGGACTTCGTCGCCACTGCCAAACCGGGTGAAGCGGCGCAGACGCGGGTCAAGGAATACATCCTCACGCCGACGGAGGGCGGGGATATTTTCCGCTTCAGCTACAACCAGTTTCACTACGGCGATGTGAACCCGTCCAAGGAGGACCTGCAGCAATCGCAAGTGACCAACAGCACCTCGCCATTGGCCCGCTTCGCCACGTTGGGCGAAGCCTATTTCGTCGAACACAACACCCCGGTGCTGATTCCCGATGGCTGCCTGCTGATCTGGGACAACTGGCGCATGATCCACGCCCGCAGCCGCTACTCGGACCCCGGACGACACCTGACCCGTTACTGGCTGGCCTGATTCATCCGTCGCTTATTTTTCCTTTGGCGTACCCCACGTGGGTACGCGTCCTACAGGTATCGCGTCATGCAAACAGCAATCGAGATCGCCAAGGTCGATCACCAACTGGTGGTTCGTCTCAATCAGGCCTGGACCAAACGCGCCACGGTGTGCTCGCCGGACAGGGCTCAGGTCAACGAAGTGTTCGACCCGGCGCGCCCGGATTATCCGGCGTGCATGGTGCCTTTTTTTCATCACCCGAAGTTCCAGGCCCTGAGCGACGAGCTCAAGAGCAACGTCGTGACCTGGGGCTGGATCGGCTACAACCTGCGCACGGTCACCGCTGAAGAGCACGTGGTCAACCCGGCCCTCAGCGTCATCGCCAATCAGTACCTGGGCAAGAACGACTGGCATTTTCGCGAGGCGATGCAACAGACCTTGATCGACGAGCACTACCACACGCTCATGCACCTGCGCGCCATCGAACGGACCCGCGAGGACCGTGCGCTCGATCAGGACCTGGACCTGCCGCCGTCCGTGACCTACCTGCGTCTTGCAGCCTTGCGTGAAACCCTGCCCGAGCAATGGCAGCGCGACCTGGCGGCGATCACCTTTGCAGTGGTGGCCGAAATCAGCGTCAACGCTTACCTGGACCTGTTGGCCGACGACCAGACGATTCAACCGCAAAACCGTCGGGTGGCTGAGCTGCACAACCGCGACGAATATGCCCACAGCAAGGTGCTGGCCGAGGTGGCGAAGGTCATGTACGCCAACATGCAGCCGAACCAAAGGGCGTTTTTCACACAAACCCTGTCGGTGGCGCTGAGCGCTTTTGTGGCCCAGGACTACTCGATGTGGGAAGCGATTCTGACCCAGCTCGGCGTCGAGGAGGCGGCGTTGATCATTGCTGACACCCGCGAAAGCAACAAAAACGCCACGATCATGCGTGACTACAGTGGCTTGCAGCGGCTGGCGGAAGAGCTGGGCATCACGGACGACATCGATTTCGACTTTCAGCCTACCGTCAAATCCACGGCTGCGGCCTGATCAGGAGATGAACATGTCGATCCCTGTGTACGAAGTGTTCGCCATCCGAGTCGGCGCCAATGCCCAGCGCACGGCGCGGGAGAACTTTCTTTACGACGCTTGCTGCGGTGATCCGAACGCGTCGATGCCGCTGGATTACTATTTCTGGGTCATTCGCAACGAACAGCAGGTGATCGTGGTCGACACCTGCTTTCAACCGGCCACGGCCGACCGGCGCAACCGTCAGATGTACTGTCTGCCGGAACAGTCCCTGCGCCAACTGGACATCGATCCGGCAGCGGTCAGGAACCTGATCCTCACTCATCTGCACTGGGACCACGCCGGCAACCTGGGGCTGTTTCCCAACGCCACGGTGCACTTGCAGGAAGCCGAGCTGCGCTTTTGCACCGGCCCGAAAATGGCGCACCGCACTGTGAACAAAACCTACGAGGTCGAGGATGTGATGTCGGCCTTGCCACCGTTGTTCGAGGGGCGGCTGCGCTTGCATGAGGGTGTGGTCGAAGTGATGCCGGGCGTGACGCTGCACCCGGTAGGCGGGCATACGCCGGGCAGCCAGGTGGTGCGGGTCAACACGGCGCGCGGTTGGATTGTCCTGGCGTCGGACGCTGCTCACCTATGGGCCAACATTCGCCAGCGCAGCCCGTTTCCGATTCTCGATGACCTGGCGCAGACGCTGGAGGCGTTCAGCCTGATCGATGAACTGGCCGATGGCGAAGACCACGTCATTCCCGGCCATGACCCGCAGATCGCCGAGCGCTTTCCCCATTGGAATGAGGATCCGCACATCATTTGCCTGCATCTGAATCCTGCGGATTAACCCCTGTAGGAGCGAGCATGCTCGCGAAGAACGTCCAGGCACCGCGGGCAACCAGACAGCTCGCGTTATCGTTGGCGACCATCGCGAGCAAGCTCGCTCCTACAGGGGATGGTGGTCAGCCTTGGTTTTTCAGGAGCTG
This sequence comes from Pseudomonas fluorescens, assembly GCF_041354075.1. Classification (GTDB taxonomy): domain Bacteria; phylum Pseudomonadota; class Gammaproteobacteria; order Pseudomonadales; family Pseudomonadaceae; genus Aquipseudomonas; species Aquipseudomonas fluorescens_CE. Next base: position 99,237 of record NZ_JARZGC010000005.1, read on the forward strand.
GCCCAGGGTCGCCAGCGCCTCATCGATCTTTGGCGAATACGGCGTTCCGCAGCCAATCCGCACGAAATGGCTGAAGCGCTGGCTGTTGGAAAAGATATCCCCAGGTGAAATCTGGATCCCCGCTTTCAACCCCTCATGAAACAACCGCATCGCCGAGCAGTGTGCTGGCAGTTCCACCCACAGCAGTGTCCCACCTCGCGGCTCGTTGACGCTGGTTCCCGGCGGGAAATAGCGGGTGATGGCCGCGCTCATGTGCTGGCGTTGCTGTGTCAGGGTTTTGCGCAAACGGCGCAGGTAACGTTCGTAGGACGGCGTTTTCATGAACGCACTGACCGCCAGTTGCGATAACACCTCGCAACCCCGGGATTGGCTGTGTTTGAGCATCTCCACGCGCTCATGCCATCTCCCCGCGCTGATCCAGCCCAGGCGCATGCCCGGGGCCAGGGTCTTGTTCAGCGAGGCGCAATGGATCACGTTGTCGCTGCGGTCCCAGTGCTTGAGGGTGGACAGCGGCTGCTCGGTGTCCACCAGGTCGCCATAGGTATCGTCCTCGATCAGCACCGTTCCGTAAGCGGCACACACGTGCACCAGGCGCGCCTTGTTGGCGTCCGGCATGATGCTGCCCAGCGGGTTTTGCAGGTTGGACATGACGATCAGCGCGTGAATGCGCTCGGGGCCTTGCAGCAGTTGTTCGAGCGCCAGCAGGTTGATGCCCGACTGAGCCGTTGCCGGCACTTCCCGAACGTGCAGGTGCAAGCTCTCGAGAATCTGCAGCAGGCCGTAGAAGGTCGGCGATTCCACGGCCACGGTGTCACCGGGTTGGGTGACGGCGCGCAACGCCAGGGTGAGCGCTTCGGTTGCGCCGTGGGTGATCACGATCTTCTCGGCGGGCAGCTGGGCTTTGGCGCTCAATGCCCGTCGAGCGAGTACGTTGCGCAACGCAAGGTTGCCGCAAGTCGAGCCTTCCGTGTCGAGCAAATGCGTGTCCCGTCGCAGGGCTTTGCTCATGTGATCCTGCAGGGTTTTCAACGGATAGAGCGACGGTGCGCAGTAGGCACTGGCCAGGTTGACCTTGATCGCCGCACCTTGGCCGGCCTTGAGCACCGACGACACTGGCGGGTGAAGGCCGATGTAGACGCTGGTGTCGAGGAGTGGAGGCGCCGGGGGCGCGGCCGCTTTGGCCGCGGCATCCGGCTGGCGAATGTAGTTGCCGGATCGCGGCCGGGCCTCCAGGACGCCGCAGTCTTCCAGCTCGCGGCACACCTGCACGGCGGTCGAGAGGCTGACGGCATGCTTTTCCATCATCAGCCTGATCGAGGGAAAGCGTTCGCCGGTTTTCAAGGTGCCGCTGCGGATCGCGTCGAGGTAATGGTTGGCTAACTGACGGTACAGGGGAAGCGTGTGCATGATGACCTCAGCAAACGCACCACTGAAGTCTTGGGGCTGGAAAGAGAGTTGACGTTCCCCGCAGGCGGACCCGTGGTGCTCAAGGGTGAAGGGAAGTGTTTAATGGTGTGTCGGTACTCTGAGCGTAATCGGGCTTTTGCAGGAATCGCGGGCAATAAAAAGCCCCGCTCGATGGCGGGGCTTGAAGGTCTGCGGCGACCGGGGTGCGGGGGGTTACTGCGCGGCGATGCTGTAGCCATCGAAGGCGGTTTGCTGTTGAAGCGCGGTGATGATGTTCTTGCGGTTGACCGCTTGTTCGGTGCCGGCATTGTCGAGGAACGTCTCGCTTTCCAGCTCCGCCTCATCGCCTTCGCCGACGAAGGCAAAACCGAGGAATTCCAGCGCTTCACGGTCAACGCTCAGGCGCGAACGCGGGGTGCGCAGTGGCAGGGTGACGCTGATGCCGTCCTTGCTGATGGTGAACACTTCGGCTTCTTTCTTGGCGCGGGCCGCCTTGCTCTTGCCACCGCTCGGGTTGCTGATGGCCTGATGCGTCTGGTTCAGCACTTTCAGCGCCAGGCCGTAGACGATTTCCTGGAACGCCGGATCGTCCTTGAAGCTGGACAGAATGCGGCTGATCGGGAATTTGCTGCTCAGGTCCTCGAGGGCCGCGATGTCGGCGGCTTCAGCGTCCTTGAGTTGCTTGAGCTGGCCCATCAGTTCGTAGGCGGTGTCGTCGTCGAAGCGGTCATGCGCCTGGCGAATCGCGGCACGCAGCTCGCGGATCTGGTCGCTTTCCCGGGTGGACTGGAAAGCGTCCAGGACCATCTCGCTGATGGTTTTGGCCTGGGGCACATGCTGTGAAAGATTGATGGAGTTTTCGTATTCCGCTTTGGACGACAGGGTGACGATGGATTCAGCGGTATTGGAATCGGACATTGAAATTTCACTACTTTTTTCAGCTTGAAGAGAAGCGAGAAAGCGCAGGGGCTTTTTCCGGCCGACTAATCTATTGGACCGGGGCGGGGTTGTCACGAAAAGACCGACGGACCTGTGGGAGCAAGCCCGCTCCTACAGGGAATTCAGGTTCATCGAGCGCACGGCCCACTGTTCGGCGATCTGTTGATCCACCGGCAAGGTGAAACGAAAGGTCGCGCCGCGCCCCGGCACGTCGACCAGCTGGATATCGCGGCCATGCAATTGCAGGATCCGATGCACGATGCGCAGCCCCAAGCCGCCGTCGCGACGGGCGCCGCCGATGTTGAACGGGCGCAGGAACAGGCCTTCACGCAGTTCCGCAGCGATTCCCGGGCCGGTGTCGCTGACGGTCACTTCGATGAACGCACCCTGGGGCCGCAGGCTGAGCTCGATATCTCCACCTTGGGGCGTGTGGCGCAAGGCATTGTCGAACAGGTTGGTCAGCACCCGTTCGATCAACCCCAGGTCGGCGCAGGCTGCCGCCACGTTAGGGGCGAAGCTGGCCTTGAGTTCGACCTGGCGCGCTTCGGCGGTGAGTTCGAACTTCTGGAAAATGTCCTGCACCAGGTCGGTCAGGGAGAAACGTTCGAGCACCGGCTGCACAAAACCATGCTCCAGCCTCACCAGTTCCAGCAGCGACTGCGCCAGACCGCCCACCTTGCGGCTCTGATCCAGGGCGATGCCCAGGTATCGGCGCCGGTCGGCGGGGGACAGGGTCGCGTCCTTGAGCGACAGGGTTTCCAGGTAGCCATGCAACGAGGCCAGGGGCGTGCGCAGGTCGTGGGAAATGTTCGCCACCAGTTCACGGCGTTCCTGATCCTGGCGGGTCAGCGAACGCCATTGCTCGCTGAGCCGCGCCTGCATCTGCCGGAAGGTCGCATCGAGGATGGCAATTTCGTCGTGACTGGCACCCTTGTCCGTCGGGGTGGCCGGCGCAGGCGCGCTCGGAACGCCATCGATGTCGAACTGGCTGACGGTGTCGGTCAAGCGTCGCAAGGGCCGGGTGATCAGCGCAAAGGCGGCAAGACCGGCAATCAGGCAGAGCAGGGCGACAAGGCCGATGGACAGCAAGGCGGTATTGAGGGCCGCACTGGTGGCGCCACGTTCGGCGAGGCGATCGTGGTCCTCGCCGAGCAGCACCACGTACAGGTAACCGGCGGGTTGGCCGTCGACCTTGAGCGGTGCCGCGCTGAACACCTTGCGCGCATCGGTGCTGCGCGGGTCGTCGCCGAGAATCGGCAGGGCGTCGCCCTTGAGCAGGCGCTGGATCGGTGCCAGGTCGACCCGGTCGCGGTGGATCCGCCCCTCGGGCGCCGCGCTGCCGACAATCCTGCCCTCGGTGTCGAGCAGATAGACCTCGACGCTGGGGTTGACCTGCATCAGCTTGCTGAACAGGTCGCGCACGGCATTAGGCATCAGGCCCTGGGTGTCCATCAGCACGGTGTCACGGGCAATGTGCTGGGCAAGGTCGCGGGACAACCCTTGCACCACTTCCTGCTCGTGCATCTGGTTGGCGCGCACCTGCATCCAGGCCGATGTGCCACAGCACACCAGCAGCAGCACGGCGAACACCAGCGACAGCCGCTGCGTCAGGGTCAGCCTCATGGCTGTTCCTCCCGCGCCGCGAACTTGTAGCCACGGCCCCACACCGTGAGGATGCGCACCGGCTCTGCGGGGTCGGCCTCGATCTTGGCGCGCAGGCGATTGATATGGGTATTGACCGTGTGTTCGTAACCCTCATGGCTGTAACCCCACACCGCATTGAGCAGGTCCATGCGCGAAAACACCTTGCCGGGCTGGCGGGCAAAGAAGAACAGCAGGTCGAATTCCCGGGGCGTGAGGTCCAGCCGTCGGCCCTCCAGTGACACTTCTCGGGTGATCGGGTCAATGGCGAGCCCTTCGATCATCAGGCTGCCGGCGTCCATCTTCAGGTTGCGCGCCATGGCGTCGACCCGGCGCAGCAGGGCCTTGACCCGGGCCACCAGCTCGAGCATGGAAAACGGCTTGGCCAGGTAATCGTCGGCGCCGAGTTCGAGCCCGAGAATCCGGTGCACTTCGCTGGAGCGCGCGCTGGTGATGATGATGGGGGTATAGCGGGCCATGGCGCGGGCGCGCCGGCAGATTTCCAGGCCGTCGACGCCGGGCAGCATCAGGTCGAGAATCAGTGCATCCCAGCTTCCTTGCTGCAGCAGGCGCATGCCCTCGTTGCCGTCGGCGCAGTGCACCACCTCGAACTGCTCATCGCGCAGGTGCAGGCAGATAAGGTCGGCGATGTGCAGGTCGTCCTCGACCACGAGGACGCGTTTGGTCTGTTCCATCCAGTTCAATCCTTCGACGCAATGAGCGCATTGTGCGGGTTTTTCCAAGCCGGAGTTATCACGAATTATTTAACTTCTCGTGAGGATTTGGCGATCAACCCAAGCCTAGGCTGTGTTCCATCAAAGGCACTTTGGATTGTTGGAGGCGGCCATGTTTTCACGGCGACAATTTCTGCTCGCGGGCGGTGGGCTGGGGGCTGCAGCCCTGGTGGTGGGTGTATTGCCAAAATTTGCCGCGACGTCTGCGCTGGTGAGCGCAGCCAGTGCCGAGGAGGTTTTCGAGGTGACGCACAGCGACAGCGAATGGCGGTCCCTGCTCAGTGCCGAGCAATACGAAATCCTGCGTGAGGAAGGCACCGAGCGCGCCTACAGCAGCCCGCTGAACGACGAGCACCGTGAGGGCACCTTTGCCTGCGCCGGTTGCGAGCTGCCGCTGTTTTCATCGCAGACCAAGTTCGACAGCCGCACCGGTTGGCCGAGTTTCTGGGCGCCACTGGACAAGGCGGTCGCCACTCGTCAGGACCGCACCTTCGGCATGCTGCGCGAGGCCGTTCACTGCCGGCGCTGCGGCGGCCACCTGGGGCATGTCTTCGATGACGGGCCCAAACCCACCGGCCTGCGTTACTGCATGAACGGCCTGGCCATGACCTTCAAGCCGCAGGCGGTTTAAAACGTTGTTCATTCGGAGTCAGTCTCATGAAATCCTTGTTTACCTGGCGTCGTACCCTGTTGGGCCTGGCGGCCGCCGGCATCGTCGGCCAATGCTCGGCGTTCTCTTTGGGCGGTGCCGAAGACGCTGTACTCCTGCCGCCTCCCGCCCTGGATGAAAACACCCAGGCCCACAGCGAAACGGCGGTGTTCGCCGGTGGCTGCTTCTGGGGTGTGCAAGGGGTCTTCCAGCATGTCAAAGGCGTGAAGAACGCGGTCTCCGGTTATGCCGGCGGCGCCGCGAGCACCGCGCAATACGAGCGGGTCAGCGAGGGCGATACCGGCCATGCGGAGTCGGTCGAAGTCACCTTCGATCCCACCCAGGTCAGCTATGGCACCCTGCTGCAGATCTACTTTTCCGTGGCGCACAACCCCACTGAACTCAACCGCCAGGGCCCGGATCATGGCACCCAGTATCGCTCGGCGATCTTCGTGCAGAACAGCGAGCAGCAACGCGTCGCCCAGGCCTACATCGCGCAACTGAGCGCGGCCAAATCCTTCGAGCAGCCGATCGTGACCCGGCTGGAAAGCTACAACGGGTTCTACCCGGCGGAAGCGGAACATCAGGATTTTCTGACCGAGCACCCGACCTATCCGTACATCGTGGTCAACGATCTACCGAAAGTGGCGCAGTTGAAGCAGCTGTATCCGCAGCGCTATCAGGAACAACCGGTGCTGGTGAAGTCAGGGCGCTAGGGCAGGGTTCAGCCGGAAATCACATCCTTGCCCGCCACCTTCGAGCGGTACAACGCTTGGTCGGCCCTGGCCAGCAAACCGGTCTGCTGTTCTTCGTCGAAGCGCTGGACCACGCCGAAGCTGAGGGTCAGTTGATAATCGCCCACGGGGGGCAGATCGGCGAGATGCTGGCGAATGGTTTCGGCGAGGGCCCTGGCGTCGGCCAGGGGCGTGTCGGGCAGGATGATGATGAATTCGTCACCGCCCCAGCGCACCAGCAGGTCGCCCTCGCGCACGCACTGTTTGACCCGCTCCACCACCCTCACCAGCGCGGCGTCGCCGAGCGCGTGGCCATAGTGGTCGTTGATGTTCTTGAAGTCGTCGATGTCCATGGCGATCAGCGACAGCGGCTGGCGAAAACGTTGCGCGCGATCACATTCCTGGGGCAGGGCCGTGCTCAAACGATGGCGGTTGGCCGTGGCGGTCAGTTGGTCGGTTTGTGCCAGCTTGCGGTTTTCCTCGAGCTGGGCCTGCAACTGCAGGTTCACGCGTGACAATTCCTGAGTGCGTGCCTCGACGAGGGCTTCGAGGGACTCGTTTCTTCGTTCAAGGGCTTCGACCAGGCGTTTCTTGTCGTCGACGCTACGGTGTGCGCCGACCATGCGCGCGACGGAGCCATCGGCATTGCGGGCAATCACGTAGCCACGGTCTTCGATCCAGATGTAGCGGCCGTCCTGCGTGCGGCAGCGATACTCGGCGTGATAACTGGCCGAGCGTTGATCCAGGTAAGCGTCGAACAGCGCCATGACCCGCGAGTAATCCTCGGGATGCATCACGCTTTCCCAAGTCAACACTGTGTTTTCCAAGGAGTGAGGTGCGTAGCCGAGCATTTCGTACCAGCCGGGATTGCGGTAGACGAACCCGGTGTTGGCGTTCCAGTCCCAGATGCCATCGCTCACCAATCCCATGATGGTGTGCAGTGTCTCTTCGTTCAGATCCGACAGGTTGAACTTGAGCGATTCAATGTCCGACGCCTCATTCATCATCGTTCTCCCCAACGAAGCTGATTCGCGTGTCGAGCAGATTAGTCGAAGGCGCGTTCAACCGGCTAGTGCTTGCCCCACTTCCGCATGGCAAAGTCGACGAAACTGCGTAACTTCGGCAAACGGTAGCGATCCTGCGCATACATCAAGCTCATGGGCCGGCTCGGCGGCAGGAAGTCCGGCATCAGCGCAATCAGCTTGCCGTCCTTGAGGTCCGGTTCCACCAGCGCGTCGGGCAACACCACGATGCCCATTCCGGTGCGCGCCGCCTGGTGCAAGCCGGCGGAACTGTTGATCAGCATCGGACCGTTGACCGCCACCGCAATTTCGCCATCGGGCCCGCTCAGGCGCCATTGTTTTTCCACCGAATGCCAATCGTCGCCTGCCGGGTAAGCGAATGACAGGCAATCGTGATGCTGCAGGTCATCCGGCGTTCGCGGGGTGCCGCGCCGCGCCAGATAGCCCGGTGAGGCGCACATCGTCAGCGGGTAGTCGATGAGGGGGCGTGCGATCAGGTTGGTCTGCTCCATGTGGCCGAGGCGGAATGCCACGTCGAAGCCGTTTTCCAGCAGGTCCGGGCGGCGGTTGGTCAGCACCACGTCGAGTTTGACCCGTGGGCACAGCAGGGCGAACTCACTCAGCGCCGGCGCCAGTTTTTCCGTGCCGAAGGTCAGCGGTGCGGTGATCCGCAAGGTGCCGCTGGGCTCATCGAGCGCCTGCTCGGCCAGACGCTCGGACTCGGCCACCATGCCCAATACTTCCAGGCAGCGCTGGTAATACGCGCTGCCGAATTCGGTCAGTCGCTGGCGCCGTGTCGTACGGTTGAGCAGGCGTACGCCCAGGCGTTGCTCCAGCGCCCGCAAGTGATTGCCGACCATGGTGGTGGAGATTTCGCAGTGCAGCGCGGCGGCGGTCAAGCTGCCGGTTTCCACCACCTTGACGTAAACGGTCATTGCCTGGAACAGATCCATTATCAAGCCTGACTTTAAAATGATTGAAGTTTTGCAGAGTTTATCCAGTTCAGGTGGCTAACCATACTGGAAAAACACCCACCTGATGGAGCCTGATGTCATGACCGCCGCCTGCCTGATGAGCACTTACCAACCACTGGCCTTGAGTTTCAGCAAAGGGCTGGGCACGCGTCTGTGGGATCAGGCGGGGCGAGAGTACCTGGACGCGGTGGCGGGCGTGGCGGTGACCAATGTGGGCCATTCTCACCCCAGGATCGTCTCCGCCATCAGCGAACAGGCCGGCCTGCTGCTGCACACTTCCAACCTCTACAGCATCGACTGGCAACAGCAACTGGCGCAGAAACTGACCCGTCTGGCAGACATGGAGCGGGTCTTCTTCAACAATTCCGGTGCCGAAGCCAACGAGACTGCGCTGAAACTGGCGCGTCTGCATGGTTGGCACAAGGGCATCGAGCAGCCGCTGGTGGTGGTCATGGAAAATGCGTTTCACGGCCGCACCCTCGGCACCCTGTCCGCCAGCGATGGCCCGGCGGTACGCCTGGGCTACAACCAGCTGCCGGGGGATTTTGTCAAAGTACCCTTTGGCGATCTCAAGGCTCTGGACCGTGTACGCAAGGCCCATGGCCCGCGCATCGCGGCGATCCTGATGGAGCCGATCCAGGGCGAAAGTGGCGTGCAACCGGCACCGCCCGGCTACCTCAAGGCCCTGCGCGAGCTGTGCAGCCGGCATGGCTGGCTGCTGATGCTCGACGAAATCCAGACCGGTATCGGTCGCACCGGTCAGTGGTTCGCCTTTCAGCATGAAGGCATCGTGCCGGACGTGATGACCCTGGCCAAAGGCCTCGGCAATGGCATCCCCATCGGCGCCTGCCTGGCCCGGGGCCGGGCTGCCGAGCTGTTCACCCCCGGCAGCCACGGCAGCACGTTCGGCGGCAACCCACTGGCCTGCCGCGTCGGTTGCACCGTGCTGGACATCATCAAGGAACAAGGGCTGCGGGAGAACGCGAGGGTGCAGGGCGAACGCCTGTTGGAGAAATTGCGCATCGAACTGGCCGACGACCCCAACGTCCTGGCCATTCGCGGCCAGGGCCTGATGATCGGCATCGAACTCAAGCAACCGATCCGCGACCTGGCCCTGATCGCCGCCCGCGACCACGGCTTGCTGATCAACGTGACGCGCGGCAAGACCATCCGCCTGCTGCCGCCATTGACCCTCGACGAGCGTGAAGTGGAGATGATTGTCAGAGGGGTGGGGCGGGTGGTGCGGGAGGCTTGAGGTTCAATAATGATATCTGCACATGACAATGCAGATTTCACCTTCCTCAATGGCGTAGACCAACCTGTGCTCGGCCGTAATCCGGCGCGACCAGAAGCCGCTGAAATTGTGTTTGAGCGGCTCTGGTTTTCCCAGGCCATCGAAGGGTTCGCGCTGAATGGATTTGATCAGCAGGTTGATTCGCTTGAGCCCGGCCCTGTCGTTTTGTTGGAACCACAAATAGTCTTCCCAACCTTCGGGAGTGAATTCGATATTCATTCTTCGATAAGTTGCCGGGTTTTGGTTTTCCCTGCGCGAAGGCTACCAATCGATTTGATCAGGCGTTCAGCATTGGCTGGAGATCGCAGCAGGTAAGCAGTCTCTTCGAGAGCGTTGTACTCCGCCAGGGACATCATCACCACCGGCTCGCCTTTCTGGCGTGTGACCAACAAGGGAGCACGATCCTCGTTGACCCTGTCCATGGTTTCGGCAAGGTGCGCGCGTGCGGTGGTGTAGTTGATGGTTTGCATGTTGTGGTCCTCGCTCAATGCGATGACCGTACAGAAATGTGTACAGGTTGACAAGGCGATACCTACCAGTGGTTGCTACGCAGACGACGTATCTGCGTTTGTACTGAAGTATCGCTGAAGCCGCTTCGAGACGTTTCTGTGACTGATGTAGTCCTGGTCTCAGAGTGAGGTCGCCCGCAGGTACGGGCTTGCTCGCGATGGTCGATAAGGACTACACGGGCTGCCTGAATACCCGCAGCGCCTGGTTGTTTTTCGCGAGCGGGCTCGCTCGCACAGGGTTGTAGGCAGAGGATTGGGTGCGGGGGCTCAGTCCTGCGGCTGGGGCGCGACCATTCGGGTTTTCGGTGAGCCGTCGGCGTTGAGCTGGAAGATATCCTGAGGCTGGCCCTGTTCGTTGAAGAACACCTGGCCGATGCCCGCCGAATTCCACAACCGCTCGCCCATTTCCGCGTGCTCCGGTACATGCGGCACGATGCGCATCAGCCGGCGTTTGGTCAGCCAGTTCAGGGGCGAGCGCGGCGAGTAAAGCCAGCGGTTGAGGCGGTCGAACCATTCCAGCAGGCTCGGTGGAAATTCGTTCTTGATGCCGCTGCTGGTGATCTGCCAGATCCTCGGACCGGCCTTGCGGTGGCGGATCAAGACCTCGTAGACGAAGGAATAATGCACGTCGCCTGACAGCACCACGTAATTACCCGGTGTGCGCGAGTGTCGGAAAATGTTCAGGATCACCTGCGCCGCGCCGCGATGGGCCATCCAGTTTTCGGCGTCCACCAGCAGCGGGTAACCGAACCAGCTGAACACCCGCTGCACGGTCTCGATCAGCTTCACGCCGAACACCGGGGCCGGCGAAACGATGATCGCCGACGGGTGATCGAGCAGTTCCTGTTGCAGCTCGCAGAGGGCTTCCCAGTCCAGCAGGCCGGAGGGTTGCTTGAGGTTCATTTCGCTGCGCCAGCGCCGGGTGCGGGTGTCGAGCACCACCATCGCCGGGGTGGTGGGCAACACGTAATGCCAGTGCTGGAACTTCAGCAGCTCGTCGATCAACGCATCTTGCACCGGGCTGTCGAGGTAGCCGTCCTGCCCGGTGGCGATGACACCGCCGGCCCTTTGCAGCAGGGCGCCGAAGGCATCCGGGTTGTTACCCCAGCCCTGACACAGCAGGTAGGCGATCAACGCGTTGCCGATGATGCGCTTGGAGAACGGGTGGCCGTAGGCCGTTTCCTCCCATTGCGCGGAGAGATTCCAGTCATCGGTAATGTCGTGATCGTCGAAAATCATCAGGCACGGCAGATGCGCAAAAGCCCGCGCGACGCCACCCAGGCCGGCCTTGAAGGCATCGATGCGCGTCTGCTCCAGGGCATAACGTTCACGGCGTTCGGGAATCAGCTTCGGCGGTTTGGGCGCGATCAGCGTCCAGGGCGTCGGCGACCACACCAGCAGGTACATGGCCATGACTTCGGCAAACGTCACCAGGTGGTTGTCGGCACTGCTGCTGGTGAAAATCGGCTTGCGCGCGCCACCGAAAAATCGCTCGCGCAGGGTTTCGTTGCTTTGCAGGGCCGGTAACAAATCCGCACGGTGGTAGTAACTGGCCGGGTGCTCGTAGAGCTTGGCGCTGTCGCTCACCACCGCGCCTTCGAGGTGTTCGCCGAATAGCCCCAAGCGCTCGATCAACGCATGGATCGCCCGCAGCATCGGCCCCGCGACATCGTCGGCATACACCTGGTCGCCGCTCATCATCAACAGCGCCGGGCGCTCCGTCGCGGCGTGCTCGGACGCCAGCAACTGATCGACGCAGAGCAAGCCGTCGACCGCCGGGTAGTGCGGTTTGCGGCAGGAGCCGTGCAGCAACTGGTCGATCCGCGAGCGCAGGACGAAATTCGGGCGGCCCGCTCCAGCGTACAGCAGGTGCGGCGCCCATTCGGCCATGCCGCTCACCTCGTCGATCAGCAGGTCGTACTCGATCAGTGTGTCGCACGGCAGTGGCGTGTCCAGCGGCACGTCGATCAAGTGGACGAACGCGTGAGCGCCGACCGGTATGACGGTGCACTGTCCGGCATCCAGGCGAACATCGTCACGGTGTTGCAGACGCAGCGTCAGCGCCAATGCCCGGCTTGCCACCAGCCACATCACCAGCCGTGAAGGCTCTAGCCGCCGCAACAGCGGGCCGGCCAGGACGGGAGGCAGGGGTTGATCAGCGGCGAGGGTTGGCAAAGGCATCGACATCCGGGTTCTTCGTACACAGAAACGCAGGATGATAACGCAGCCGATGTCAATGAAACGTAACGGGCTTGAAGACATCGGTCGCTGTCACGAACCGGGTGTTTTCGCCACCTCGACCTCGCCATGGGCCACCAGCCAACGGAACAGGTCGCTCACCGACACCGTATGGCTGCGCTCGATCCAGCGCACCAGCGCCGGGCCGTAATGCTCGGTATAGCGGCTGAGCACCAGTTGCCGGCAATCCGGCGACAAGCGCAGGGTGATTTCGCGGCATTGCAACGTGGCTGGATCACGCCAGGTCACCCGCTGCTGCAGAATCAGGCTGTTGCCGGTTTCAGAACCCATCGTTCGGTGCTCCTGTGCAGTGAGGTGGGGTCTGGTCGGGCGAGCCTTGCCTGCCTTCCAGCACGTACGCCGCTCGGTGCTCGGCGACCACGTTGCGCAAGGCGCTGTAGTAGTCCGGCAGTTTCTTCAGGCTGTCGGTCAGTGGCAGGGCCTCGGCGCGACCATCGACGATGCCGCCGACCGTGTCGACGGTGGACAGGGTGTCCACGGTGTCGCTGTTGTTGCCGAACGGACTCACCACAAAGTTCAGCACCCGGCCGGCGGCATCCCGGCTGTTGGAGGTGCCGAACAGCGGCAATTCGACAATCGGGCCATTGCCGATGCCCCATACGCCGAAGGTCTGGCCGAAGTCGGCGTCGTGGCGGGCGATGCCCAGCTTGCCGGAGACGTCGATCAAGCCCAGCACGCCCACCGTGGTGTTGAGCACGAAACGCCCCAGGGTGTTGACCGAGCGCCGCGGGTTGCCTTGCAACAGGTCATTGATGAACACCTTGGGCTCGCCGAAGTTGGCGACGAAGTTATGCACACCGGTCTGGAAAAAATCCGGCGTGTACCGATAGCCACGGGCGACCGGCGCCAGGGCGTAGTCATCCACCACCCGGTTGAACGCGAAGACGCCACGGTTGACCGGCTCTGCCGGGTCGTACACGGAATAGGCAATGTCGGCGCAACTGACGTCGGCGGTGGACGGCGACTGGCTGCTGCAACCTGCCAGCCCGGCGGTCAGCAGGGCAATCGAAGTGGTGCGGGTCAGCCACGGAGCACATTTTGAAGGCAACATGAACGCAGGTCTCGGAAGGAATTCGCCGTGATCCTGAGCCCCATGCCTTGCGCAAAGATGTCCGGTTTATTGCGCCGCTGACGTTTTGTTGCACGATTGAAATATATGACGCGCCGCCGTGAATGGTTTTAGATGACGGCTCCTTTCGCGCCCTTGAAGTGAGCCTCGGTGAACAGCCTGTTAATCGTCGACGACGATGTCGAAGTCCTCGATCTGCTGAAAAAGTTCTTCGTCCAGCACGGCTACGGCGTTGAGGTCGCCAGTGACGGCGCGTCGCTGTGGGCGGCCATCGAACGCCAGCCGCCGGACCTGATCATTCTTGATGTGATGTTGCCCGGCGACAGCGGGCTGATCCTGTGCCAGCAGTTGCGCATTCGGTACGCCCTCCCGGTGATCATGCTCACCGCCATGGGGGAACTCAGCGACCGCGTGGTCGGGCTGGAACTGGGCGCCGACGATTACCTGACCAAGCCCTTCGATGCCCGCGAACTGTTGGCCCGCGTGCGTGCGGTGCTGCGCCGGGTGGACGAGCGCCGCCCGCTGGCCCAGGAGCGGCCACGGCCGCTGATCGATTTCGCCGACTGGCACCTGGACGTCACGCGCCGTGAACTGCGCTCGCCGGACAACGTGATGATCCCGCTCTCGGCCGGCGAGTTCGACTTGCTGCTGGTGTTCGTCGAACACCCGCAGCGCATCCTCACCCGTGAGCAATTGCTGGACCTGGCGCGCGGGCAGCGCCACGATGCCTTCGATCGCAGCATCGACGTGCAAGTCAGCCGCCTGCGGCGCAAGCTGGAGTCCGACACCAAACGCCCGGCGATGATTCGTACCGTGCGCAACGGCGGCTACCTGTTCACCCCCAGCGTGACACGGCGATGAACGGGCTGAAACGGATTCGTCGGGACACCGTGGCGCGCTGGATCGCCTTGACCATCATCCTGGCCATGCTGATTTCACTGGCGCTCAACGGCCTGTTTATCCAGTTGGCCGGGGTCTGGGCGCGCCCGCCATTGACCGAGACCGGCCTGCTGGAAAAAGCCGCCGCCGTCACCCGCGTGATCGATGCCGCCCCGGCCGTGCAACGGGGCAAGTTGGCCAGCGCCGCCAGCGAAGACGGTTTCATCGTCACCTGGCACCCCGACCGACAGACGATCAAGGTGCCCCCGGTGGATGACCCGATATCCGAGGAAGGCTCGAACATCCTGCAACCTCTGCTCAAGTCGGCGGGGCGGCACGTCGAGGCCTATGAGCCCAGCGACTGGCCCGAGCCATCGCCGGACGCCCGCTACATGCTGTTGATCGAGTTGTCCGACGCCTCGTGGCTGATGTTCTCGCCGCCCACTCGCAGTTGGGGCCTCGACGAGACGCCGCGCTACCTGATCGTGGTCCTGCTGGTACTGATTTCCACGGCGCTTGTCGCCCTGATCGCCACCCGGCGCCTCGCCACCCCGTTGCAACACTTCACCGAAGGCGCCCGCCGTTTCGGCGCGGACTTTCGCGCCCCGCCCATCGAACCCCTCGGTCCCCAGGAAATCCGCCAGGCGATTCTCGCGTTCAACGCGATGCAGGCCCAGTTGCAACACTTCATCCGCGACCGCACGCAAATGCTCGCCGCCATCTCCCACGACCTGCGCGCGCCCTTGACACGCATGCGCTTGCGCGGCGAATTCATCGAAGACGCCGAGCAGCAGCGACGGCTGTTTCGTGATGTGGATGAAATGCAGGCCATGATCAATTCGGCGCTGGAGTTTTTCCGCGATGATGCGCGACTGGAACCGGCGACCCAGTTCGACCTGGCGGAACTGCTGCACACCTTGCTGGATGACTATCGCGATCAGGGGGTGGAGATTGACTTCAATGGCCCGCAACGGCTGGTGTACTTCGGCCGGCCGCTGGGGCTTAAGCGGGTGATGACCAACCTGCTGGATAACGCCATCAAGTACGGCAGTGAACCGAAGATCGAGTGGCTGGCCGGGAGTGAGCAGGTGCGGATCAACGTGCTGGATCGCGGCCCGGGCATTGCGCAGGACAGTCTGGAGCAGGTGTTCGTCCCGTTCTTTCGCGTGGAAGGCTCGCGTAACAAAAGCACCGGCGGCGTCGGTTTGGGGTTGTCGGCGGCGCGGGCGATTGTGTTGGAGCATGGAGGGGAACTGACATTGCGCAATCGGTCAGAGGGCGGGTTGTCAGCGCGGGTGGTGTTGCCGGTACACCCGAGCGCAGGTTTCGAACTACAGTGAAGCATCCGGGCAACGTGTTGATCAGAGGAGAGCGTGTGTGAACAAAACCATCCTGTCGGCCCTGGCCATCTTGCTGCTGGCGCAATCACCGGCCTACGCCATCAACGACAAGTACCGCAAACAACTGGAGCAGTCGGGTTGCACCCAGGTGAGTGAGCTCGAGGGCTGCGATATCCACAAGTCCAAAGCCGAGAACGCCAAGGCCGGGTTCAGCAACCCCGCAACGGACAGCGCCAACACCCAGACGCCCTACGCCGGGCAATGGGTCGCCAAGAGCACGGCCGGCGCAACCGTGGCCACCATTCGTATCGATGCCAAGGAGCAGGTCTGGGTCAACGGCCAGCGGGTCAATGCCAAACGCACCGATGGCGCGCTGCAATTCAAGCAAGGCAAGCTCACCTTCACTCTTCAAGGCGACCGACGCCTGGTGGGGGAGGATTACTGGACCGACAGCGATGCTGGCACCAAGGGGCCGATCGAAATCGAGTAACCCCTGCCCGTGGGAGCGGGTGTCTCATGTGGGAGCGCGCCTGCTCGCGATGAGTGTCCGGGCAACGCGGGCACTCGGATCGCCCGCGTTATCGTTGACGCCCATCGCGAGCAAGCTCGCTCCCACAGGTGTTCAGGCTTTCCAGCCCGCCTCGCTCACCGCTGTCTGCACCAACGGATGCAAATCCGCCCCCTGATGCTCCGTCTGCCAGGCCAGCAGCTCCATGCGCATGCCCGGCGTCCAGAACATCTGCAGGTGGTTGCGCACGCTGAGCACGGCTTGCTGCTGGTCCGGTTCGTTGGCGAAATACAGGGCGATCTGGTTCGCCATCTTGATCAGGTTGGCCGTGCTCATCGGCGCACCTCCGCTTTATCGCCCCGAGCCTGACGGCGTTCCTTGAGCAAA
Source organism: Pseudomonas fluorescens (assembly GCF_041354075.1). Lineage (GTDB taxonomy): Bacteria > Pseudomonadota > Gammaproteobacteria > Pseudomonadales > Pseudomonadaceae > Aquipseudomonas > Aquipseudomonas fluorescens_CE. The sequence continues at coordinate 115,582 of NZ_JARZGC010000005.1, forward strand.
CGGTCCTGCTCATCGCTGAAGGCCTGGTAGCGTTTTTGCCACTCGGAAGGGTGGTAGACGCGGCTGACTTCCACGGCCGTGACCTTGTACTCAGGACAGTTGGTCGCCCAGTCCGAGTTGTCGGTGGTGATGACGTTGGCACCCGACTCAGGGAAGTGGAAGGTGGTGTACACCACGCCCGGGGCCACGCGTTCGGTCACCCTTGCGCGCAACACGGTCTGCCCGGCTCGGCTGCCGATGCCCACCCAGTCGCCTTCGTTGATGCCACGGCTCTCGGCGTCGGTCGGGTGGATTTCCAGGCGGTCTTCGTCATGCCAGGCGACGTTCTCGGTGCGCCGGGTCTGCGCGCCGACGTTGTACTGGCTGAGGATGCGCCCGGTGGTCAGCAGCAAGGGATAGCGGTTGTTGACCTTCTCTTCGGTCGCCACATACCCGGTGAGCATGAAACGCCCCTTGCCGCGCACGAACTGCTCGATGTGCATGGTCGGCGTGCCGTCCGGTGCCGCCGCGTTGCACGGCCATTGCAGGCTGCCGTGGCGATCCAGTTCGGCGTAGCTGACGTTGGTGAAGGTCGGCGTCAGGCTGGCGATTTCATCCATGATTTCTGACGGGTGCCGGTAGTTCATCGGGTAACCCAGGGCGTGCGCCAGGGCCACGGTGCCTTCCCAGTCGGCCTTGCCGCCCAGCGGTTCCATCACCTTGCGCACCCGCGAGATACGTCGCTCGGCGTTGGTGAAGGTGCCGTCCTTTTCCAGGAACGAACTGCCCGGCAAAAACACATGGGCGAACTTGGCGGTTTCGTTGAGGAAAATGTCCTGCACCACCACGCACTCCATGGCCGACAGGGCCGCCGTGACGTGCTGGGTGTTCGGGTCGCTCTGGGCGATGTCTTCGCCCTGGCAGTACAGACCTTTGAAATGGCCGGCCAGCGCCGACTCGAACATGTTGGGAATACGCAGGCCCGGATCGGGTTGCAGCGTGACGTTCCACGCCTGTTCGAATTGCGTGCGCACCTCCACGTTGGAAATGTGCCGGTAGCCGGGCAACTCGTGGGGGAAGGAGCCCATGTCACAGGAGCCCTGCACGTTGTTCTGCCCGCGCAGCGGGTTCACGCCCACGCCTTCGCGGCCGATGTTGCCGGTGGCCATGGCCAGGTTGGCGATGCCCATCACCGAGGTGCTGCCCTGGCTGTGCTCGGTCACGCCCAGGCCATAATAGATCGCCGCGTTGCCGCCGGTGGCGTACAGCCGGGCCGCCGCGCGGATGTCGGCCGCCGCCACGCCGCAGATCGGCCCCAGCACTTCCGGCGAGTTTTCCGCGCGGCTGACGAACTCGCTCCAGCGGGCGAAATCGCTGCCCTCGCAACGGGCGTCGATGAACGCCTGATCCTGCAGGCCTTCGGTGATGATGGTGTGGGCCAGGGCGTTGAGCATGGCGACGTTGGTGCCCGGACGCAGCGCCAGGTGCAGTTCGGCGCGGGCGTGCACCGAATCCACCAGGTCGATGCGCCGTGGGTCGATGACGATCAGGCGCGCGCCTTCACGCAGGCGACGCTTGAGCTGCGAGCCAAACACCGGGTGCGCGTCGCTCGGGTTGGCACCCATCACCAGAATCACATCGGCCTGCATCACCGAATCGAAACTCTGGGTGCCCGCCGATTCGCCCAGAGTTTGTTTCAAACCATAGCCGGTGGGCGAGTGGCAGACCCGCGCACAGGTGTCGACGTTGTTGTTGCCGAACGCTGCGCGCACCAGTTTCTGCACCAGGTAGGTTTCTTCGTTGGTGCAGCGGCTGGAAGTGATGCCGCCGATGGAGTCGCGGCCGTATTTTTGCTGCAGGCGCCGGAACTCGCTGGCGGCGTAGGTCACCGCTTCGTCCCAGCTGACTTCCTGCCACGGATCGTTGATGTGTTTGCGGATCATCGGCTTGGTGATGCGATCCGGGTGAGTGGCGTAGCCCCAGGCAAAGCGTCCCTTGACGCAGGAGTGGCCGTGGTTGGCCTGGCCGTTCTTGTCCGGCACCATGCGCACCAGCTGGTCGCCCTTCATCTCGGCGCGGAACGAACAGCCCACCCCGCAATAGGCGCAGGTGGTGATCACGCTGCGTTCCGGCTGGCCCATCTCGACCACGCTTTTCTCCATCAGCGTCGCGGTCGGGCAGGCCTGCACGCAGGCACCGCAGGACACGCATTCGGAGTCGAGGAAGTTCTCGCCACCGGCCGCCGAAATCCGCGATTCGAAACCGCGCCCGGTCACGGTCAGGGCAAAGGTGCCCTGGGTTTCCTCGCAGGCGCGCACGCAGCGGTTGCAGACGATGCACTTGCTCGGGTCGTAGTCGAAATACGGGTTGGAGGTGTCCTTGACGTCGGCCAGATGGTTCTCGCCTTCATAGCCGTAACGCACCTCGCGCAGGCCGACCTGGCCGGCCACGGTCTGCAGCTCGCAGTTGCCGTTGGCCGAGCAGGTCAGGCAATCGAGCGGGTGGTCGGAGATGTACAGTTCCATGACGTTGCGGCGCAGGGTCGCCAGTTTTGGCGTCTGGGTGTGCACCGTCATGCCTTCGCTGACCGGTGTGGTGCAGGACGCCGGATAACCGCGCATGCCGTCGATTTCCACCAGGCACATGCGGCAGGAGCCGAAGGCTTCCAGGCTGTCGGTGGCACAGAGTTTCGGAATGGTGGTGCCCATCAGCGCGGCGGCGCGCATCACCGAAGTGCCTTCGGGCACGCTGATGCTGCGGCCATCGATGTTCAGGGTCACTTGCACCTGGCTGTCGCGGGCCGGCGTGCCCAGGTCGATATCGGTGTTCGGGTCGAAGAGAGTGATCATTGCTCGGCCTCCGAGGCGTGCAGACCGAAGTCGGCAGGGAAATACTTGAGGGCGCTGACCACCGGGAAGGGGGCCATGCCGCCCAGGGCGCACAGCGAACCGTATTGCATCGTGTCGCACAGGTCCTTGAGGATGATCGCCTGCTCATCGCGACCGCTCTGGTCCGGGGCCGCCAACAGGCGATCGATCACCTCCACGCCCCGGGTCGAGCCGATGCGGCATGGCGTGCACTTGCCACAGGATTCCTCGGCGCAGAACTGCAGGGCGAAGCGCGCCATGTGCGCCATGTCCAGGCTGTCGTCCGCCACCACCACACCGCCGTGACCGAGCATCGCGCCGATGGCGGCAAACGCTTCGTAGTCCAGAGGCGTGTCGAACTGCGAGGGCGGCACCCAGGCTCCCAGCGGTCCACCGACCTGTGCCGCTTTCAGCGGTCGACCACTGGCCGTGCCGCCGCCGTAGTCTTCCACCAGTTCGCGCAGGGTCAGGCCGAATGCCCGCTCCACCAGGCCGCCGCGACGAATATTGCCCGCCAGTTGAAACGGCATGGTGCCCAGGGAACGGCCCATGCCGTAATCGCGATAGAACTGCGCACCCTTGGCCAGAATCAGCGGCACCGAGGCCAGCGTCAGCACGTTGTGCACCAGCGTTGGCTGGCCGAACAAACCCTTGAGCGCCGGAATCGGCGGCTTGGCGCGCACGTAACCGCGCTTGCCCTCCAGCGAATCCAGCAGCGCGGTTTCTTCGCCGCAGATATAGGCACCGGCGCCGACCCGCACTTCCATGTCGAACGCCAAACCGCTGCCGCCGACATTGCCGCCCAAATAGCCGGCAGTGCGAGCCAGGTTCAGCGCCTGGCGCAACACGGCCACGGCATCCGGGTATTCCGACCGCACATAGATATAGCCATAGGTCGCGCCGACCGTGATGCCGGCAATGGCCATGCCTTCGATCAGCAGGAAGGGGTCGCCTTCCATCAGCATGCGGTCGGCGAAGGTGCCGGAGTCGCCCTCGTCGGCGTTGCACACGATGTACTTCTGCTCGCCCGGCGTCGCACGCACCGTGCGCCACTTGATCCCGGCCGGGAACGCCGCGCCGCCACGTCCCCGCAGGCCGGAGTCGAACACCGCCGTTGCGGTCTGTTCACCCCCCAGCGCAACGGCGTTGTGCAATCCTTCAAAACCGCCGTGCGCCCGGTAATCGTCCAGCGACAGCGGCCGGGTGATACCGGCACGGGCGAACAGCAGGCGCTGTTGGGTTTTAAGATAAGGCAATTCTTCCACCGGCCCCAGGGCCAGCGGGTGGCTCGACGCATCGCCTTGCAGCGCATCGAGCACCGACGGCACATCGGCGGCAGTCAGCGGGCCAAAGCCGATACGGCCTTGCGGGCTGTCCACTTCCAGCAGCGGCTCCAGCCAGTAAAGGCCTCGGGAGCTGGTGCGATGCAATTCCAGCGGCAGGTTGCGTTCCTTGGCCTGGGTGATCAGCGCCGTGGACACCTCATCGGCGCCCACCGCACGGGCCAGCGAATCTGCCGGCAAATAAAGGGTCGGCATCACGCGTCCTCCCGGCAGGTATCGAGCAGGGCATCCAGACGCTCGGCACTGAGCCGCGCATGCACCCGGCCATCGAGCTCCAGCGCCGGCGAACAGGCGCAGGCACCCAGGCAATAAACGGGGCGCAAACTGATGTTGCCGTCGGCGCTGCTGCCGTGGTCATCCAGTTGCAGGCGCTCGCGCAACTGTGCGGCCAATGCCTCGGCACCACGGCTCTTGCACGACTCGGCGCGGCACAAGCGCAGGATATGGCGGGCCGGCGGCGCGGTACGGAAGTCATGGTAGAAACTGATCACCCCGCGCACCTCGGCCTGGCTCTGGTTCAACGCGTGGGCAATCTCGGGGACGGCGGCATCGGGGATGTAGCCGATGCGCTCCTGGATATCATGCAAAAGCGGCAACAGCGCACCCGCAGCGCCGGCATGGCGCTCCAGCAAGCTGTTGACCACGGACAGGTGCAAACTCTCATCAGGCATTCCAGCAATCCTCACGGTCACGGACGAACCAGATGGTTGTCGGTTGTCCGAAAGTGTCGGCTGCGGCACTCACACCACGTCACGGTATCGTGGCATCTTCAGGCCGTTGGCCAGGGCACCCTGAATGGGCATCTTGTTGTGCCCGACACGGTCTTCGCCGCGCCTCCAAAGGGCATAAAAGGCAGAGTGCCACGGCGCCCTGGGTTTAAACGCACCAAAGCGACGTGTTCAGTTCTGTCTACGACTATCCATTGAGTCTAGATGAGAGTCGCCAAGGGCGTGTCCCACCGATCCAATGCCCTGCGGGCCTGTCGATGGGGCTTTATAACAGGCGTTCCATGACAGAAGACAGCATCAGATCCGGAGTCAATTTCCCGGATCAGACCGATTCTGTTACAACAAAACCCACGCCATCGGCGTATCCAACCCTAACCCTGTGGGAGCGGCCTGACCGCGATAGCGTCAGATCAATCACCGCAAATCCATCGCCCGAACCATTCAGCAGCGTCAGGCCGGTTGCATGAATCAACTTCAATCCTGAACCCCCAAAACGAACCTGGCCTTCAGCGTATCAAGCAAATCAAACGCACTGACGTACGGCACATTGAACTGCCGACAGATGTTGGGAATCTTGATTTTCTGACTGGTCGCAGGCACCAGTACTTCGTGGGTTACAACTGTCTGGCCCGTGACACTCGCCTTGGCAATCAACCAGGGGTCGGCTCCATCGAGAAATCGCGCTTTTTCGGTTCTTCTGGACAGTGGCAAGCTCATTACAAAACGGGTGATCTGTTCATAGGCATCCTGGGTGTTGGAGTCCTCGACAGGCAAAAAGTGATCTGGCCTTTCTTTCGCCCAACTGGACAGCTCATCGCCGAAGTCAATCAGCTCCCTGTAAACGAGGGACACGCTGGAAATTTTCCCGGCGTCAAAGGCGCTGTCCAGCCAGTCCCAAAAGCCGGGGCAGAAGCCCATTCGGTAGTGAGTATTTTTTGCCTGTATGTAGGAATTCGTGTCCAGCAGATAACTCAAAATCCAAGTTCCTTCTTAGAATATTCAGCCAATTTGTGCGGTTTCACGCCGATCAAGCGAGCCGCGTCCCGAAGAAGCATTCTTCCGCTTAATGCTTCACTCGCGACGGCAGCAGCAAAAGTCTTGCTGACCCGTGCCGTCTGCAACCTGTTGTAGGGCGGGGTTCCAAGCTTGCTGCGCGCACGGTGTTCGGCTGTTTTTTCGGCAATGAACGCGCCGTATTCGGACGCGGATATAAGGCTGAAGGTCAGGGCCCGCCTGGCAATCACCCAACCACTGACGTGGAACAGCGAAGTCAGTGGCGCAATATTCTCTTGCCAGCTCGCCTCTTCGTCCCAAAAGGAAAGGAATTCGCGCTCAGGCGCCAGCAGTTCCGCCGCGACGGCGTTGCAGAGCACTTCTTCATCTCGGTGGTTCGCCGGTTCGCCATCGGAAACGCCCGAGCAGCCGATCCAGACGTGAGCCAATTCGTGGGCCAACGTGAACAGCCGCGCTTCAGGGCAATCGGCCGTGTTGATGAAAATGACGGGCGCCAATGCGTCGCTCAGCGCAAAACCGCGAAATTCCTCGACGAGCAATGGCCGGCTCGTATTGTTATTGACGACACTGCTGCGCATGACCAGTACGCCGGCGGTCTCGATCCTGCTGATCAATGTTTTGAAGTAGGAGTCAAAATGCCCCCGAGCCGGTTTCGAAGACAGGCCCAAGGTGGACCGAATATCTGCCACGATGACGTCAACACTGTCGCTCACCGAAAATTTTCCGACGGCCAGGTTTTCGGTAATGCCTTGGCTGATCAGGTAATCGCGATACCACTCCTGTCTTTCCTGCGCCCAGTGAATGGTATCCAGGAGGGCGAGGCTGTACCCCGTCTCGCGGCGGCCATTGATCGTTCTGAGATCAGGCAGGGGGAGACTTTCCTCAGGCGGTTCGGCGAGATAAAGGTAACCAAAAGGGATATAGGTCTGCCGGGCGTAGTTCATCGCCTGAGTAAAGGAAGGTCTTTTTTCGCCTCGCTCCCAGGCCAGCAAACTGTCTTCCCGAGTACCGAGGCTTCTCGCCAGCGTGCTTGGGCTGATGGATGCGCGTTCACGCGCCCATCGCAGCACGTTCGGATTGATCAACGCTTCCATCGGTGATGCCGTTTGGGTGTCATAACCATTCCCGCCAATACGTCGACTCTGACCCCCTGAACGATAGCGGTATCTGACGAAGCGGGTGCGGCGAAGTCGTCAGAAATTCGTCTCAAAATGCTGCGCATTGAAAGCCCGATCGACTCCGGACTGACCCCTCAGCTTTAGCCCTCACCCCGCCCATGGCCCAAATCCTGCCTCTCCAACCCGCAACAGGTCGCTACTGACTACGCGGACGACATATCTGAGCCCAACCGCGCCAGTGGCTACCCCGATAATCGGACGTGAATGGACGAATTGGCGAGGTTCAGCATGACGAACGTAACGACAGAGCAGGTCAGCCCGCAGACGTTGAGAAGGGTGATAGTGGCCGCCGGGATCGGCAATTTCGTCGAATGGTTCGACTTCGCGGTCTACGGCTTTCTGGCCACGACCATCGCCCAGCAGTTTTTCCCCAGTGGCGACGCCAGTGCCGCCTTGCTCAAGACGTTCGCGGTGTTCGCCGTGGCGTTTGCATTCAGGCCCCTGGGCGGGCTGTTCTTCGGCATGTTGGGTGACAAGATCGGCCGCAAGCGCACCCTGGCGATGACGATTCTGTTGATGGCCGGCGCGACGACCTTGATCGGCCTGCTGCCGACCTACGCCGCGATTGGGGTCATGGCGCCGATCCTGCTGTCGCTGATCCGTTGCGCCCAGGGCTTTTCCGCCGGGGGCGAGTACGCGGGCGCCTGTGCCTACCTGATGGAGCACGCGCCGAGCGACAAGCGTGCCTGGTACGGCAGCTTCATTCCGGTGTCGACGTTTTCCGCCTTCGCCGCAGCGGCGGTGGTGGCTTATGCACTGGAGGCCTCGCTGTCGGCCGAAGCGATGGGCAGTTGGGGCTGGCGCCTGCCGTTCCTGATCGCCGCGCCGCTGGGGCTGGTGGGCCTTTACCTGCGCTGGAAGCTGGACGAGACGCCGGCCTTCCAGGCCGTGACCGAGGAACACGCCGTCGCGCATTCCCCGCTCAAGGAAACCCTGCGCAACCATGGTGCAGCCATCTGCTGCCTGGGCGCGTTCGTGTCACTCACGGCGCTGTCGTTCTACATGTTCACCACTTACTTCGCCACCTACCTGCAAGTCGCCGGCGGCCTGAGCCGCGCCACCGCGCTGCTGGTGTCGCTGATCGCCTTGCTGTTCGCGGCGATGATCTGCCCACTGGCCGGGCTGTATTCGGACTGGGTCGGCCGGCGCAAAACCGTGGCAACGGCCTGCATCCTGCTGATCGTGGTCGTTTATCCGGCGTTCCTGATGGCCAGTTCCGGCTCGTTCGCCGCCTCCATCGTCGGCGTGATGCTGCTGGCGATCGGCGCCGTGTTGTGCGGTGTGGTGACGGCCGCCTTGCTCTCGGAAACCTTTCCGACACGCACTCGCTACACCGCGTCGGCGATCACCTACAACATGGCCTACACGATCTTCGGCGGCACCGCGCCATTGGTCGCCACCTGGCTGATCACCACCACCGGCAGCAACCTGTCGCCGGCCTTCTATCTGATCGCGATTGCCTTGCTGGCGCTGGCGGGGGGATTGGCGCTGCCGGAAACCTCGCGCATTTCCCTGCATGACGTACCGAGTGATGAAAAGCGCGCAGCCATCAGCGCGACGGCGTAACACCATTCAACAAGGCGCACGGAGGCGCCTTCAGTCAGTGCAACGCCGCGAGGTGCTCGCCCGCACCTGCAACTGCGGGGCGAGGATGATCGACTCGGCGGGCTCGCCCTTGATGCGCTTGAGCAATAATTCCACGGCGTGCCGGCCCATCTCCGCCAACTGCAGGCGCACGCTGGTGAGCGGTACGGTCAGCTCGTTGGCCAGCGCAATGTCGTTGAAACCCACGACGGCAATGTCCTTGCCCGGCATCAGGCCCTTGTCGCGGGCAGCCCCCATCAGGCCGATGGCCAGGAAGTCGTTGACGGCAAAAAAAGCTTGCGGGCGCGGCTTGAGCCCCAGCAGATATTCGCCTTGTTGGTGCCCGGTCAGGCTGTCAAAAGCACCATTGACAGTCCACTGCGGGTTCAGTGTCAGGCCCTGCTCACGGTAGTACCGAATGAACCCGCGGGTACGATCGGCGCCGGTGGACGCATGGCGCTCGCCCGCCAGGATCGCCACATCGCGATAGCCCAGCTGGTGCAGGTGTTGCGCCGCTAACCAACCGCCCCGTTCGTCGTCGCTCGCCGCCGCCAGGTGACCGGCAATCTGCCGGCTGACCAGCACGTATGGAATGTGCTTGCGCATCAGCAAGTCCAGCAGCGGCTGGCTTTCTCCAAGGTGCGAGTCCGCCACGATCAGCCCGGCCACCGAACGGCGCAAGGCGTGCTCGGCGCGCGCTTGTTGGCGGGGTTGCTGGTCGTCGGTATTGGAGACGAAGGTGAGGTAGCCGGCCTGCTCGGCCGCGCTGTCGATGCTGTCATAAATGGTCGCCATCACCAGGTCGGTCAGGCGTGGCATGAGCACGCAGATTTCCTGGCTCTTGCGCAACTTCAAGTTGGAAGCCTGGGTGTTGGGCCGGTAATCCAGTGCCTCGGCCAGTGCGCGAATACGCGCCACCACCTCGGGCGACGCCGCACGCTCGACGCCGGTCGGGTCGCCGTTGAGCACGCGCGATACCGTAGAAACGTGCAACCCGAGTTCGGCCGCCATGGATTTCAGCGTGGCGGGGCGAGATTGATTCGGCATGTGTGCGGGGCTTCCAACCGTCTGTTGTCCAGCCCGGGATTCTAACCCAAGGGCTGCATCCTCCCGGAAAAATCCTTTACCCAAACGATTGACTAAACGTTTTGCTGAATCTACATTCGGCCAACCCAAACGTTTGGGTAACACAATAAAAATACGCCGGACGCGGCCGACTTTTTGACTTCTGCCCTCATTTTGAAGAGTCAGACACCTATGAAAAGCGCAGCTATTCCGTCTTTCCGCTACCAGATTTTCTTCCTGATCATGCTGATGGCGTTGCTCAATTACATCGATCGCGGGGCCATTTCCTACGCTTCGGCGAGCATTCTTCCGGAGTACGGTTTCGATAAAGCCGACTGGGGCAATGTCCTGGGGTACTTCGGCTACGGCTACATCCTGGGCGCGTTGATCGGCGGCATCCTGGCCGACCGTTTTGGCGCCAAGCGCATCTGGCTGATTGCCGGCGCCACCTGGTCGATTTTCGAGATTTGCACCGCGTTTGCCGGCGATCTCGGGCTGGCCTTCATGGGCGGCTCGGCCATGGCGGGGTTCGCCACCATCCGTGTGCTGTTCGGCTTCGCCGAAGGCCCGGCCTACTCGGTGATCAACAAGAGCGTGGCCAACTGGGCGACCCCCAGGGAGCGCGGTTTCGTGGTGTCGGTAGGCCTGCTCAGCACGCCGCTGGGTGCGTTGCTGACCGCGCCGATAGCGGTCGGCCTGCAAACCCTGACCGGTGACTGGCGCAGCATGTTCGTGGTGCTGGGCGTGGTCAGCCTCGCGCTGTTGATCTTCTTCATGACGCGCTTCACCAATACGCCCGACGAGAACCCGCGAGTGTCCCAGGCCGAACGTGACTATCTGCGTCAGGAGCGCGCTGCGGCGGGCAACGCCTCGGCACCGGCCGACGACGTGACGCCGGTATGGCATTTCTTCAGGAACAAGGACCTGCTGCTCAACGCGGTCGGTTACTTCTCGTTCGTGTACGTGACCTTCCTGCTGCTGACCTGGACCCCCAAATACCTGCAGGACCAGTTCCACTACAACCTGTCGTCCCTCTGGTACATGGGCATGATCCCCTGGACCGGCGCCTGTTTCACCGTGCTGCTGGGCGGCAAGATTTCCGACCTGTTGTTGCGCCGCACCGGTAACCTCAAGGTGGCACGCAGCTGGCTGGCCGCGACCTGCCTGTTGTTGACCACCCTGTGCTTCATCCTCGTGTCCCAGGCCCAGACCGTGTGGGGCGTGATCGCCCTGATGACCGTGGCCAACGCCCTCAACGCGCTGCCCAACTCGGTTTACTGGGCAGTGGTGATCGACACCGCACCGTCCAACCGGGTCGGCGCCTACAGCGGCATGACGCACTTCATCGCCAACACGGCCTCGTTCATCGCGCCCATGCTCACCGGCTACCTGACCTTGCACTACGGCTACTCGTCGATGTTCGTCGCCGCAGCGGTCGCCACGGCACTGGGCATGAGCGCGATGCTGATGGTGCGCCCGGGCGCCCGGCGGGTGGCCGCTTCCCCTCAACCTGCCGCTGTTTGATGGAGACGTTTCTATGAGCCTGGCCCAGCCTGTTCATGTTGGACCCTTTCATGGCCAGTCAGTCGTCGCACTGGCCGAGGCGTTACGTGCGGGCACCCTGACGAGCGTGCGAATGACCCAAACCGCCCTGGACAGCATCGAACGCCTGAACCCGATCCTGAACGCCTTCGTTCACGTCGATGCCGCCGTGTCGCTGGCCCAGGCGCACAAGGCCGACGAGCTGTTGGCGCAGGGCATCGACCTGGGCCCGCTGCATGGCATCCCGGTGGCGATCAAGGACAACATCGACACGTTCGACCACATCACCACCTATGGCTCGGCGCATTTTGCCGGCTTCAGGCCAAGCCGCGATGCACTGTGCGTGCAACGCCTGCGCGAAGCGGGCGCCGTGGTGCTGGGCAAAACCCTGACCCACGAATTCGCCTACGGCCCGACCGGTGATCGCTCGCTGCAAGGCGCGGCACGCAACCCGTGGGACGCCCGTTGCATCACCGGCGGCTCCAGCGCCGGCAGCGCGGCGGCGGTGGCCAGCGGCATGGTGCCATTGGCACTGGGCACCGACACGGGCGGGTCGATCCGCATTCCGGCGGCGTTGTGCGGCGCGGTCGGCTTCAAACCGTCGTTTGCCAGCGTGCCGCTGCAAGGGGTGTTCCCGCTGTCGGCGAGCCTCGATCATGTCGGGCCAATCGCCAACCACGTCGAGGATGCGCGCCTGCTGTTCGAAGTGCTGGCGGGCCGAGCGTGCAGGCAGTCGACCTCTGATCGACCGCTGCGGGTGGGCTGGATCACCACGGGCAGCTTCGGCCCGGTTGACCCGGCGCTGGATCGGCAGGTGAAGGAGGCGGCGCGGCAACTGTTTGGCGAGTCGCTGCAGCCAACCGCCGAACTCGAACCCCTGGCCGCCGACATGAAGGAAGCCTTGCTCGCGCTGCAACGCGCCGAGGCCTACAACGTCCACGCCAAGCGCATGCAGCAGGCGCCGCACTTATTCGACCCGGAAGTGCGCGAGCGCCTCGAGTTGTCGGCGGAAGTCAGAGGCTGGCAATACCTGCGCGCCCAAGCCAAACAGGCCGCGCTCAAGGCGAGCATGGCCCGACTGTTCGAGCACTACGACTTCCTGGTTTCGCCCAGCGTGCCGATCACCGCGACACCCGTCGATGCACGCCAAGTCCGTGTCACAGACCAGGCCATCGACGTACGCGCCGCCGTCCTCAGCTACACCAGCGCCTGGAACCTCACCGGTCTACCGGCGATCAGCCTGCCCGCAGGGCTGGTCAACGGCATGCCGGTCGGACTGCAAGTCATCGGTGCGGCGGGCGAGGATGATCGGTTGCTCCAGCTGATAGCCCAGCGATCCCCAAAACCCCGATAACCCCCGTTTGCGAATCCCCCAAACAGGGATTCGCCCCACCCGGCACCGCTGTGCTTTTCTGTGGGAGCGAGCCTGCTCCGGGCGGCGTTCCGACGATAATCGTCAACGATTACGCGGAAATCCAGACACCCCACAAACCCCTGTAGGAGCGAGCCCGCTCGCGAAGAACGTCAACGATAACGCTAAAAACCAGACACCCCACAACGCTATCCCCACCGCAACCAAACCCGCCCGCACAGCCCAGCGCCAGCCGTTACCCCTCAGCCTCCGTTTCAGCCGCGGCCCGCTTTGCCGCCGCCCCCCGATCCCACTCCAACACCTTCACCGCATCATCCACCAACGCCTTACTCAACGACGTCAAATAATGCGCAGCCCAAGCGTGATAATCCAAATCCCGCGCATAAGCCGCATCCTTGCTCAGCGCCTTGGCGAGAAACAGAAAATCAGACGCCATGCTCAACGCATCCACCAGCGGAACACCGCGCGTGACGTGGAACACCGGGTTATCGGAACCGGAGCAATAAATGGCCGGCGTCAGGCCAATGGTGGTGAGTTCGGGTTGATCGTTCATTGGACACCTCCGCAGGTGCGGGGGTGGTGGGGGAGGGTGTTGCGGGGTTGGGCGTGGCGTGGAAGAAACAGCCAAATTACAGACGGATTTGTTTTGGTCATGATCAACATCCTTGATTGGAGGAGCCGTCACGAGCCTTCTCACGGGCTTGGGTGACAGCCGTGCGCGGGGTGAGAAACCGGCAATCAAGGCAACCGGTAGACCCGAAGGTCTCCCACGCACAGCCGCCATAAAGCCTTATCGCAGACGAAAAAAAAACGCCACGACAGGTTTTGGGGCGCTTCGCGCCTTGATTGTTGCGGGCTCTCACACCCGGCCGCTGAATTGGCAGCGACAGTGGGAGGTTATCCTGCACACCCCTTTCCTGCAACCGTCAAAATAGCTCGGTAACCCACCGGCCATCCATCGCAGAAAACCCAAGGAAATCAAGAACCAACCGCGCTTCCGCATCAGGGCATGTGCCCATCTCGAAACGCATTGCAACACACAGTTATCAGGGCTCGGCCAACTTCATATGATCTCTTTGAGGTAAGTCTTCAACGCAATCAGCGGCTCACCCAAGTGCTCCATCGTCTGCCCATCGGCAAACTCCGACGCCAACTTCTGCAACTCCCGCCCCAACGGTTTATCCGCACCGCCAACCGCCTCCAGCGCCAACCCCAGGCACTCACCCACTTTCACCTGAATCCCCTCGACATCCCCGCGCCGCACCAACAACTCGAACACATCCCGCTGATAATCGCCCATCACCAGATCGTCACGCAGGATCGGACTCTGATCTTCCGACTCATACGCCAGTTTCAGGGAGAAGAGGGCAACGGTTTCCAGTTGCGATTCCATGAGGTGAATCCTTGTGAATGGGTCCAGCGGAAAAAGCGAGCCCGAAGTAAACGCGTGCGTGCCCTGTAAAGCGTGCCTGGCGCGGGATTCTACCGTTGGGATACAGCGAGGGCTACGTGGCTTGTTCCGTCTCGGCACTCACGTGGCTGACCCGATAGAAAACCACAAGGCCCACTGGCTGGATAACCCAACACTTCCGCCCCCCACGGCAACGGATTGCCCCTGCCGGCAACTTGCTTCCAGCCAAGCCCCCACACGATCGGCCCATGCCCAACAGAACGGGGCGACAAACGATTGGCCTGACTCTTGCTCGCACTCGCTGACCTACACAGGAGTGTCAACATGATCGGAAGCAACCTGCCGCCACTGCACTACGTCAATGAACTGAAAAAGTCCCTCGCGAATGGCACGGCCACAGCCGCCAGGTTCGAAGTCCCCAACGCGACACCGGAAGTCCAGGCAAAACTCGATCAGATCTTTCGCGAAACCGAGCGCGATGTGGAAAAGCTGAAAGCCAGCTACAGCGCCGATCCGCACTGGGCACCGTCCGAAGAGAAAAGCAACGCTGCCGAACTGCCCGAAGTGCAGAACCTCAGTCACAACGACGCTTCGGAAGCACTGAACGGCCTTCAGCAACGGATGGAAGTTGGACAACTGCAAGGGGGAAACATCGACACCACCCATAGCGGCCTCCCGGCAGATGGTGATGCGGTTTATCAGGAATGGTTGCTGGCTCGCGTGGGGCTTGGTGTCGAGGTGTAAGCCCTGGAAGGCGGGCTGTTTTTGTGTGGAAGAGGGCGGTTTGTATCATGATCGCCGGGCACAAAAAAACCGGCTCGATTGGCCGGTTTTTTATTACGAAAGTCGGTAGTAACTCTCGTTGGTGTTATGTGGTGCCCGAGGGAGACTGTAGGCATCCATATAATCCGTGGCTTGCAGCTAAGTTATGCCCCTAGGGATACAAGCAGGGATACAAATTCAGTTTTTCTGCCCTGATGATGCCCGATCAGCTCGGTGCTTACCAGCTGAGTTCAGCGACCAGGCCGCAGATGAGGCGATGATCGGTGACGTTGAAATAAGTCGGATCTTGTTCGTCTTGCTCTCCGATGAAAAATGCATAGGCGCGTTTTTTGGATTTGCTTTTTTTCTCCTTGATACCTTCCTCGCGCACGACCTCCATCTCATTCTGTACCTTCGTCCGTTTGTAACTGGACCATTGGGACCAACAGATGCGAAGCATGTATTTGCGCACTAGCTGTCGCTCGGAGTTCCATTCACCAGCAGAAAGCTGGATCACCAACGAATCATCTATTGCTTGAGCCTTTGCCCAGGCCAGCTCCGCATAGAAAACTTTTGAACGAGAAAATTGCTCGATGCCTGCGTTTGCAGCCCCCAATTTTTTAAAGGCAGTCAGATACGTCTTATCCTCGATCCCGGGAATGTCTAATGACATGTTTCTGTCGTAGGGGAAATTGATGAACGCACGACAAATCGGCCGGATCGTGTTGGACGGTCTTCGCCCGGCTGGCCTCGTCGCACCATCATCCGAATTGGTTCGGGTGGTGCTCTTGCTACCAGTCTGTGCAGGTGACTTCGGCAAGGTAGGGTCTACTGAAGTACGTTCGTCCTTAAGGATCAATCTCGAAGGGGACAAGCCTGGGCTCGTTTCCAATTCATTGCGAACGCTGCCTTTGCGGCCGCTTGCAACGGTTTTCCGTTCCCCATCTACGTCGCAACCCTCTACATGATCCGTTTTAGGGAATAGGCTGAAGTGCGGCCGCTTTAGATTAGTTTTGAGATACGACGCCGGGTAAACGGGCTTCTTGCACCCGCTACATTCATAGCCATCCCTGTCAACGTGTGGAAGCATCCATAAGTCTTCAGCCTCTACAATTTCCTTTGTGTTTCTATCCCGAGCTGATTCCATCCTGCCTCTCCAAAAATCGTAGTCTTTCCGTAACTTAACACGCTTCAGTCCTGTAAAAGCTGCCGGGGCCCCTGAGACTTTTGTCTTAAGACGGGGTCAGAAACCCGCGGGGTTTTGGCAGTGGGAGGTGCTCCAGCTTATTGAAATTTTAATGCTGAAATTGAAAGGATCTTGAAGAAAGCGGCATCGTCACCGCATCGGCAATGGTGACCTCAGATCGGTCGTTTCGTAGGGCAAATGCACAGGTGAACAGGCAGTTCACCGGGTTCACCTGTTCACTAAGCTGGGAGTTCTCCCGCTATCAAGATCCGGCGGGTTTCCGACCCCGTGCCTATCGAATTGTCTCAGGGGCCCCGTTGACTGCAGAATTCTTTTCGCGGATGGCATTCGATGCTACGGGGAGTGGGGTGAACAGCTATAAAATCGGTGTAACGCGTGTTACTGGTGTTGCGTGCACGCTTAACTTATTGAAATTAAAGAATAAAACTCACGTAACACTAGCACTCATGATGTGACGCAAGCGGTGTAACGGTACTGCATGGTGTAACGCAGTTCTCAACCTGTCTTCCAGGCTGGAGGCGACTAATGTCCGCTTCGAGTGAATTGTCTCCTAGTAATGGGGGGCAGCAATCGGCCAAGAGCGGACCTACGCTGGTAACCTCAAGAAGCTAACTGACGACTGGTAATATAGTGGCGTTTTGGCATAATCATCTGAAACCAGACAGTGAGGCTATACGATGGAACGTAGTGAAATTAGAGAGTCGAGAAAACTCGCCTTGCTCAAGAAAGTCCGTGATCACGACTACGGAAATTACTTGTATAAAGCAAGCATCCAGCGGATTAGAGGGTTTTCAGGTGAGGACATTATTTTTGAATTTCCTGTTACGGCACTGATTGGGCCTAACGGTAGTGGAAAGTCTTCCGTTTTAGGTGTCGCTGGTTGTGCGTATAAACCCATCAAGCCAGGATATTTTTTCCCTAAAAGCGCCGTTGGTGATGAGTCTATGTCTGGTTGGCGAGTCGAGTATGAACTCGTAGATAAAGCACTCAACCCCCGCCAACTTATCAAAAGAAACAGTAATTTCAGACAAGCGAAATGGGTTCGCGGGGAAGTAGCGGATCGAGTTGTTCTTTTCTTCGGAATTGAGCGCACCGTACCTGCGGGAGAAAAAAACCGATTCAAAAAGCTGACTAAGTCGTCCTATGTACATCAGGGTGCAATTTTGTCTCTTGACGCGGAAGTCGCGACTCAAGTTGAACACGTTCTTGGAAAAGCCGTAACTGAATTTCGTGTTACCGATGTGGGCCAAGACGAACTGTTTTTAATCGGAAAAAATGGCGACCAGCAGTACTCGGAGTTTCATTTTGGAGCTGGTGAGTCCTCCATCATTAGGATGATCCTTGAGATCGAGCAAGCTCCCCCAAACTCCCTCATCATCATTGAGGAAATTGAGAACGGTCTCCATCCAATCGCTACACGTCGCATGGTCGAATATCTTATTGATGTTGCTGAGCGGAAATCAGTACAAACAGTGTTCACAACGCACAGTGACTATGCTCTTGCCCCTTTGCCTAATGAGGCGATATGGGCGTGCATCTCAGGCAAGCTTAAGCAGGGAAAACTATCGGTTCAGGCTTTGAGAGCTGTATCAGGCCGCGTTGATAAAAAACTCGCCGTTTTTGTTGAGGACGATTTTGCTAAAAATTGGGTCGAGGCGATCCTTCGAGAAAAGCTTGGCGCTGAATTTGAGCAAGTGGAAATTCATGCGGTTGCTGGGGACGGTACAGCCGTCAGTACACATCGAAGCCATGTCCGTAACCCTGCAATTTCCTTTAAGTCACTTTGCATTATCGATGGCGACTCTGAGCAGCAAGGCGATGACGACCCCGAAAGTGGCATTATCCGGCTACCTGGCGATCAGCCTGAGATAAGTGTTTACGACAATATCTTATCCAACATCGAACAAGATATCGCGGTCCTCACAGTATCCTGCCAGCGCCCTCCGGAAGCGCAAGCAGAAGTCAGATCAGCCATGGAAGAGGTTGTGAGAACTAATAGAGATCCACACTTACTCTACGTTCAATTGGGACTGAAAATTGGTTTCGTATCTGAAGTGATTGTCCGAGGCGCGTTCTTTGCTCTATGGGTAAGAAATAATCCTGATTTTTGCAACGCGTTAGCGACACGAATCCATACCCTAATTCAAGAGCCGGAAGCGGCATAAAGTCTTGAATGCTCTGATTACAAACCCACACGCAATCCTGCTTATGTGCTCTTGAGAGGCCAGACATTGAAAGATCCGAAGGTTTTCATTTCCTATAGTTGGTCCAGTCCTTCCCACGAGCGTTGGGTTCTGGACCTTGCAGAAAACCTTATGGCATCAGGAATAGAAGTAAAGCTAGATAAGTGGGATTTGAGGCCTGGAGCGGATTCGGTAGCTTTCATGGAGTCGATGGTAACTGATAAGTCAATCGATAAAGTGCTGATAATTTCAGATAAAATCTATTCAGAGAAAGCCGATGAACGACGTGGCGGCGTGGGAACAGAGACGCAAATTATTTCCAAAAAGGTGTATGAGCAAGTAGATCAAGAGCGATTTATAGCAGTGATCGCAGAGAAAGATGAAGAAGGTAAAGCGTACACGCCTACCTTTTACCATTCTCGTCTGTATATTGATCTTAGCAATCCTGAATCTTATTCCGGAGGATTTGAAGAGCTGATACGATGCATCTATGGTCAGCCTCAATATCAAAAACCACAATTAGGAAAAAAGCCAGATTTCCTTAGTAAAGAAATAACAATTAACCTCGGCACTGCACCATTAGCTCGGCGAGCCATCACTTCCATTAAGGAAGGAAAGAATATTGCAGGTGCTGCGCTCGAAGAGTATCTTACAATTTTTGCGGAAAATTTGGAACGCATCCGAATTGTACCGAGCAATGATGTGCTATTTGATGATCAAGTGGTGACGAGCATTACAGAGTTCTCTACCTCTAGAAACGAGTTGCTTCAGGTGATTACAAGCGCAGCACGATATTTAGAGCAGCAAGAAACTGCGGAGCATCTTCACAAATTCTTAGAAAGTATTTTAAGATATCAAGAGGCACCAGCAAACCTAAATGGTTGGCGAGAAACAGACTTCGATAACTACAAATTTATAATTCATGAAATATTTTTATATACGATAACTATCTGCCTAAAATATAGCAAGCTGGTTATAGCAGCTCAGTTATTAGATAAATCTTACTATGTTGATTCGCGCCGCACCGCCCCCTACCTTTCTAATTACGAGTGCTTCTATAAAGATGCTGGTACGTTAAGCCAAAGAAATCAACGCCTTCAGCTGAATAGAACTTCCCTAAGCGCAGATCTAACGAATGAGCTCAGCAATACTAGCAGCGTAGATTTTTCGAGTCTGATGCAAACAGATTTCCTTTTATTCGTTCGGTGTGAAATTCATTCTGGCCGTTGGTGGCCTAAAACTCTAGTGTACTTGGGCCACTATCCAGGTGCTTTTGAAATATTTACCCGGTCCTCTTCAGCCCAATATTTTGAGAACCTGAAGCGAATTCTCAATGTGACTAGCAAGGGTGATCTTGAACAGTTTGCGGCAGACGCCACCCAGCGCGGAGGTCGTTACTACGGCTTCAGTCAATGGGGAGTCGACTGGAAGAGACTTATGAACCTCGATGATCTCGCCTGCTTGCCCTGACATCGGCTTCGACAATTAAACGCCTCACTTGCAGTAGGTATCTTGACAAACGAGGTCCGGCTTACTCTAACCCGCCTACTCGCCGAAACTTTCATTATTACGGTAAATGATCGCGGGTGCCGGGAGAGCGTGAGCTAATGCTTTCGGCCGGGTGCTGACGTTCAAGAACGGCAGTTATTTGCCGATAGCGGCCTGCCGTGAAGGGAAGAAATCGGCCAAGAGCGAACGATAACCCTTGTCCACTCTTAGCTCGCAGCACGCCGTCGTCACCCCGCGATTCGCAAAATGCGAACGCACATTGCCTATAAGTTTTAGAAGCCAGTGCTTGCTGTGTACTTAGTACTAGCTATCGCGACGAAAGCTCCCGGTGAAAATATCGGCTGAGTGCTAGTCTAAGGGTTACCGTTCTTACCTATAATTTAGTTGAGTGTTTTCTATGCCAACGCACGAACAGTACAACGGAATTTTTCTCTCGACAAACAGCCAATTTGCCGGGGTACTCAAAATTGCTGGTGCGGATAGTATCCTTAAAATCGTAGGAAAAAGTTTCTGGGAACATCCCGAAACCGGACCTGCTGATATCCATGGAATGCTAAACGATGGCAAGAAAGTCTCGCTTCTGGATTGCGTGCTCCATGGTACAAACCAACACCGCTTCGATGAGAATTCTCAGTTTGAGAGCATTTTTTTTCCGCACTACATTGTCGTAGGTGAAGAGCCTATTACTTCTGATGAACCTGTTGTCCAGGCGATTCGCTACCACTTTCAGAATGTCGATTGCCTTGTAAGCGGGCGTGAGACCTTTCAATCACTATACCCAGAAATAGCAGAAATCCATTCGCTTCTGGAGATGGATCACAAGCGTAAGGAAAAGATAGCAGAGGAGTATGGTTGGGCAAGCCGCGCTTTCAAGCCTCAAATCAGCGAGCATCCTCACTTGCTGTATTTTAGCGGCTTGTGGGAAATCGTAGCGAGCAACGCAAAGATTGGGAAAGTCTCATTGACGAATCGATCTTCCCATAACTCGGGAAGTGCTGTTGGAATAGGCATCAACAACGAAGTCACCGCCAATATCGAGTTCGCAGAACCTAAGACACTGGACGAAGCGATCGATGCTCTTCGCACCTTACACGGGTTGTTTGAACTTAGCCTCGGGCATCGTCAGCGCTTCCGTTGGATTGAATTGGAACTGACTCAGCGCTCAAATGAGCCGACGCCTAATAGACCTCAGACTGCCCGGCTGTACTGGAGCTTGTGCAATGAACGCGTCGAGGGGGATTCCTCGACTAATTTAGGTGACATTCTTCTTTGTCCAGATCGTAACCCTGAAGAATTTGCCAAGGTGGCGACAGGTTGGATGGATAGTGCGGATACTATGGGTGATCCAAGGGTACGATTCGCGACCGCATTTTTTGGAAGCTACAGCATCAATCGTATAGTTGGCGCTGCCAACATGTTTGATTTGCTGCCAGAGAGCCATGTACCTAAAACGAAGGAAACTGATGCGTCGCTGAAAGATGCGGTGACGCAGTGCCGAAAAATATTCGCAGGCCTGCCGGAAAGTTTCGCTAGGCAGTCAGTTCTATCAAGCTTGGGACGCATTGGTAAGGCAAGCTTGCGCGACAAGATATATCACCGTGCCGACAAGATAGTCGAGGTGGCCCCCGATAAGTTTCCGGAACTTTATCTGCCATGCAATCATGCTGTTTTGTCTCGGAATCACTATGTGCATGGCAGTGCCGGGTCGTTCGACTATCAAAAGCACTTCACAGAATTTGCGTTTATAATTGATACTCTAGAGTTTGTTTTCGCCGCCTCAGATCTACTTGATCTTGGGTGGGACATGAGGAGGTGGATGGATCAAGGTGTAACAATGACGCATTCATTTGGAGTTTATATAGTTAATTATTCGCAAAATATTAGTCGACTCAAGACTCTGTTAGGTCGGTAGGTGTTGCGATAAAATTATGCAGGTTGCGCAAATGATCCAAGCTCGATGTGATGATTAAGATTATAGTGTTGGCTTTAAACTTAATTCTCACTGGGATCTTTACCATCTGTAGCGATTCTGCCAGCCAATAGTTACGCAGATTTCGCTCCAAGAAGTGTCGTATGCCGTAAATACGAACTTCGATTTGCAGGTGCTCGAACGTCTGCAATGTGTTTATATCTGACCTTCTTGACCGTCTGCTTTTGGCCGATAGCGGCCTGTCACGATGGGCAGCTAATGGTCGGAAGCGTTAAGTCGTCCCAGGGGCTGAGGATCGTGTTGTAAAAACAAGGGCGATTTACGCCCTAGTTGTGTGACGGGATGACTATGGGCGTTTCTTAATCAGACTGTCGATCGGGCCTATTTCCGCCTTGATCAAATTGATGGTCATCGTTTCGACGTTCGTGGGTTTGCCTGAGCCTAAATCCACGAGATACAGCAATTTCGCCAGGTGCAATTTTCGCTCTCTCAGCGCATCGTTTCGATTCGGACCGTTTTGTATGGGTGCATTCATTGGGGTTAGAACAACCCGCTTGAGCGGGCTGTATCGGCTGCGTGGCCGCTACATCATCAGCACGTCGTGGACTGTGTGCTTGCCTGCACGATCTGCTACATCAAGGGACTTCCAGTCGCCATAGCCTTCCCCCAGTTGTGGCACTAGCAGTCTCGTAAGGGCGATTTGATGCTCATTGATCAGACTGTATGAAGACCAAAGCTTGCCGCCTACATCAAGCAAAGCCTCGGCCGCCTGATTCCACTACTCCTTCAGCGCGGTATTCGCCAGGTGTAGAGCCTTTTTCTCAATACCCAGGCGTTCCTGTTGAGCTCCGGCGATGCACTTGTCGACGGTGGCCAGCTCCTGCCTGAGCGCATTGATGATCAGTTGCTGTCGGCGATTCTGCTTGGTGGCAGTGGCCAAGTTTTTGGCCGCTTTCAAGGCGTCGGCGTTGGCGCTTTTCTCGCCTTCGGTATCGCTCCATGCGACTGCTTGGGCCTAGGCCGTCGCTGCATCGGTTTCAGCCCGACGGCTTTGGTCATGTCGTAGATGGCTTGCTGACGGACCTGCTCCAAGCGCGTGCCTTCAGGGTCATGGGGGGTATTGAAAAGATAGGGTGCCGAGAACGACGGGCGCTGTATCTCACACAAGATCTAGGCTTGGCGGCACACGGTGTTGTCGGTACTGGGCGGGAAGCTTGTGCTCGGGCCCGGACACAATCGGCTGAGTACCGACCCACTCAACAAAAACACACAGGCACAAAAAAACCGGCTCAACTGGCCGGTTTCTTGTCTTCCGAAAGTCGGTAGCGACTTTCGTGTGCTGCTATATGGTGCCCCGAGGGAGACTCGAACTCCCACTCCTTTCGAAAACGGATTTTGAATCCGCCGCGTCTACCAATTCCGCCATCAGGGCTCAATGGCGGCGAAGTATAGAGAGGTGATAACCCTCGGTCAATCAGGTACATGGAGAATTTTCGATATTTCCGCTAGACTTCCCGGCCCTGCTAGACGAACCCCATCATGCGTGTTTCTGACTTTACTTTTGAGCTCCCTGATTCGCTGATTGCCCGCCATCCGCTGGCCGAGCGTCGCAACAGTCGACTGTTGACCCTGGATGGGGTCAGCGGTGCCCTGGCACACCGTCAATTCACTGATTTGCTTGAGCATTTGCGCCCGGGCGATTTGATGGTGTTCAACAATACCCGGGTGATTCCGGCGCGGCTGTTTGGCCAGAAGGCGTCCGGCGGCAAGCTGGAGATTCTGGTGGAGCGGGTGCTCGACAGTCATCGTGTGCTGGCCCATGTGCGCTCCAGCAAGTCGCCGAAGCCGGGGTCGAAGATCCTGATCGACGGCGGTGGCGAGGCCGAGATGCTGGCGCGTCATGACGCGTTGTTCGAGCTGGGGTTTGCCGAGGAAGTTCTGCCGCTGCTCGACCGTGTCGGGCACATGCCGTTGCCTCCTTATATAGACCGCCCGGATGAAGGCTCGGACCGCGAGCGTTATCAGACGGTGTACGCCCAACGCCTGGGTGCGGTGGCGGCGCCGACGGCGGGGCTGCATTTCGACCAGCCGCTGATGGAGGCGATTGCCGCCAAGGGCGTCGAGACGGCGTTCGTGACCTTGCACGTGGGGGCGGGGACGTTTCAGCCGGTGCGGGTCGAGAAGATCGAAGACCATCACATGCACACCGAGTGGCTGGAAGTCGGCCAGGACGTGGTGGACGCCGTGGCCGCGTGCCGTGCTCGCGGTGGGCGTGTGGTGGCGGTGGGGACCACCAGCGTGCGATCCCTTGAGAGCGCTGCGCGCGATGGCGTGCTCAAGCCGTTCAGCGGCGATACGGACATCTTCATCTATCCGGGCCGGCCGTTTCATGTGGTCGATGCCCTGGTCACCAATTTCCATTTGCCCGAATCCACACTGTTGATGCTGGTTTCGGCGTTCGCCGGTTATCCGGAAGCGATGGCCGCCTATAAAGCCGCCGTCGAGCATGAATACCGCTTTTTCAGCTACGGTGATGCGATGTTTATCACCCGTAACCCCGCACCACGTGGCCCAGAGGAAACACAATGAGTCGCCAAAGTCGTATGTCGTTTGAGTTGCTTGCCACCGACGGCAAGGCTCGCCGTGGTCGCTTGACCTTCCCCCGTGGCACCGTCGAGACCCCGGCCTTCATGCCGGTTGGCACCTATGGCACGGTCAAGGGCATGCTGCCACGGGATATCGAGGCGATTGGCGCGGAGATCATTCTGGGCAACACCTTTCACCTGTGGCTGCGTCCGGGCACCGAAGTGATCAAGCAACACGGCGACCTGCACGATTTCATGCAGTGGAAAGGCCCGATCCTGACCGACTCCGGCGGTTTCCAGGTGTTCAGCCTGGGCGCCATGCGCAAGATCAAGGAGGAGGGCGTGACCTTCGCCTCGCCGGTGGATGGCGCGAAAGTGTTCATGGGCCCGGAAGAATCGATGCAGGTCCAGCGTGACCTGGGCTCCGACATCGTGATGATTTTCGACGAATGCACGCCGTACCCGGCCGACGAAGATGTCGCCCGCGTGTCCATGGAGTTGTCGCTGCGTTGGGCCCAGCGCTCGAAAAACGCCCATGGCGACAACACGGCGGCGCTGTTCGGCATCGTCCAGGGTGGTATGCACCAGGATCTGCGCATGCGCTCGCTGGAAGGCCTGGACAAGATCGGCTTCGACGGCCTGGCCATTGGCGGCCTGTCGGTGGGCGAGCCCAAGCACGAAATGATCAAGGTGCTGGATTATCTGCCGGGCCAGATGCCCGCTGACAAACCTCGTTACCTTATGGGCGTTGGCAAACCGGAAGATCTGGTT
The DNA here is from genome assembly GCF_041354075.1 of Pseudomonas fluorescens. Lineage (GTDB taxonomy): Bacteria > Pseudomonadota > Gammaproteobacteria > Pseudomonadales > Pseudomonadaceae > Aquipseudomonas > Aquipseudomonas fluorescens_CE. The sequence goes on from NZ_JARZGC010000005.1 coordinate 140,612, forward strand.
GAGGGTGTGCGCCGCGGTGTGGACATGTTCGATTGCGTGATGCCAACCCGTAATGCCCGCAATGGGCATCTGTTCATTGATACTGGCGTGCTGAAGATCCGTAACGCGTTCCATCGCCATGATGATTCGCCGCTCGATCCGACCTGCGATTGCTATACCTGCCAGAACTTCTCCCGCGCTTATCTGCATCACCTGGACAAGTGCGGCGAAATGCTGGGGAGCATGCTCAATACCATCCATAACTTGCGCCATTATCAAGTGCTTATGGCTGGTTTGCGCGAGGCTATTCAACAGGGTACATTGGCCGCCTTTGTCGATGCCTTCTACGCCAAACGCGGGCTACCTGTTCCGCCTTTGGACTGAGTTTTCTGACCCCAAGATTCAACATTTGCAACTGGAGTGCTAAATGAGCTTTTTTATCTCGAATGCCATGGCTGACGCTGCTGCACCGGCCGCTGCAAGCCCTATGGGTGGCGGTTTTGAGTGGATTTTCCTGGTCGGCTTCCTGGTCATCTTCTACCTGATGATCTGGCGTCCACAGGCCAAGCGCGCCAAAGAGCAGAAGAACCTGCTGAGCAGCCTGCAGAAGGGCGACGAAGTGGTCACCACCGGCGGCATCGCCGGCAAGATCACCAAAGTGGCCGATGATTTCGTGGTGCTGGAAGTTTCCGACACCGTCGAAATGAAGTTCCAGAAAGGCGCCATCGCCGCCACCCTGCCTAAGGGCACGCTGAAAGCGATCTAAGTTTCAACTTCTACTCAATCGACGGGGCGCGCAAGGCGCCCCGCGTTCTAAACGGGCGGCGTGATGCTGAACAAATACCCTCTGTGGAAATACATTCTGATCCTGGCGGTGCTGGCGATCGGTCTGATTTATTCCGCTCCCAATCTTTATCCCGATGACCCGGCCATTCAGATCAGCGGTGCAAGCACTGCGCTGCAGGTCAATCAGGCTGACCTGGATCGCGTGAGCGCTGCGCTCAAGGAATCCGGGATGCAGGTCAAGGCGACTTCGCTGACGGCCGGCGGCAAGGGCGGTCTGATCCGTCTGGTCAAGGCTGAAGACCAGTTGCCTGCCAAGGACGTTGTGCGCAAGGCGTTGGGTGATGACTACGTCGTCGCGTTGAACCTGGCGCAAACCACCCCGCAATGGCTGCGCAGCCTCGCCGCGCACCCGATGAAGCTGGGTCTGGACTTGTCCGGTGGTGTGCACTTCCTGCTCGAAGTGGACATGGACAAAGCCCTCGACGCACGCCTGAAAGTCTACGAAGGCGACGTCAAGAGCCTGCTGCGCAAAGAGAAACTGCGTTATCGCAGCCTGCCGCAGCTCAACGGTGCCATTCAGCTGGGTTTCGCCGATGAGGCTTCCCGCGAACAGGCCCGTGCACTGATCCGCAAGAGTTTCACCGATTTCGACATCGTTCCGGCCGACCTCAATGGTCAGGCGGTACTGCGTCTGGCGATGACCCCGGCCAAGCTGGCGGAAATCCGCGAATACTCCATCAAGCAGAACTTGACCACGGTACGTAACCGCGTCAACGAGCTGGGTGTTGCCGAACCGATCGTCCAGCGTCAGGGCGCCAACCGCATCGTGGTTGAGCTGCCGGGCGTGCAGGACACCGCAGAAGCCAAGCGTATCCTCGGCAAGACGGCCAACCTCGAGTTCCGCCTGGCCGCCGAGCCGGGTGCTTCGAAAGCCACTTCCGAATCCTTCGAATTCCGTGAGGGCAACCGTCCACCGGCGCAGATCGAGCGTGGCCTGATCATTACCGGCGACCAGGTGACTGACGCCAAGGCCGGCTTCGGCGAGCACGGCACCCCGGAAGTGAACATTCGTCTGGACGGCCACGGCGGCGAGCTGATGAGCCGTGCGACCCGTTCGAACGTCGGTCGCAGCATGGCGGTGATCTTCATCGAACAGCGTCCGGTCACCACCTACACCAAGCAAGTGGTCGATGGCGTCGAGAAAGACGTCGCGGTGCAGACCTTCAAGGAAGAGAAAAAGATCATCAGCCTGGCGACCATCCAGTCGCCGCTGGGTGCGCAGTTCCGTATCACCGGCCTGAACGGCCAGGGCGAATCGTCCGAACTGGCGCTGCTGCTGCGTGCCGGTGGTCTGGCGGCACCGATGTACTTCGCTGAAGAGCGCACCATTGGCCCGAGCCTGGGTGCCGACAACATCACCAAGGGTATCGATGCTTCGCTGTGGGGCATGCTGTTCGTGTCGCTGTTCATCATCGCCATCTACCGCTTCTTCGGCATCATCGCCACCGTCGCGCTGGCGGTGAACATGGTGCTGCTGCTGGCCCTGATGTCGCTGCTGGGCGCAACGCTGACCCTGCCGGGTATCGCCGGTATCGTGTTGACCATGGGTATGGCGGTCGACGCCAACGTGCTGATCTTCTCGCGGATCCGTGAAGAGATCGCGGCGGGCATGACCGTACAGCGGGCGATCAACGAAGGTTTCAGTCGCGCATTCACCGCGATTCTCGACGCCAACCTGACCACCTTGCTGGTGGGCGGTATCCTGTTCGCCATGGGCACGGGCCCGGTCAAGGGCTTCGCAGTTACCATGTCCCTCGGGGTTTTGACTTCGATGTTCACGGCCATCATGGTCACCCGCGCGATGGTCAACCTGATCTTCGGCGGTCGTGACTTCAAGAAGTTGTGGATTTAAGGGGCTGCCATGTTACGTACAATCAACTTCATGGGCGTCCGCAACTTCGCGTTCGGCGTCACATTGTTCCTCACCCTGCTGGCGTTGTTCAGTGTCTTCACCAAGGGCATGAACTGGGGCCTGGACTTCACCGGCGGTACGCTCATCGAGCTGACCTACGAGCGTCCGGCCGACGTGACCAAGGTGCGTGAGCAACTGGTCTCGTCCGGTTATCACGAAGCCGTGGTGCAAAACTTCGGCGCCACCACCGACCTGCTGGTGCGGATGCCGGGCGAAGACCCGCAACTGGGCCACCAGGTGGCCGAGGCGCTGCAGAAGGTCGGCGGCGACAACCCGGCGACGGTCAAGCGCGTCGAGTTCGTCGGCCCGCAGGTCGGTGAAGAGCTGCGCGACCAGGGCGGCCTCGGCATGCTGATGGCGCTGGGCGGCATCCTGATCTACCTGGCGTTCCGCTTTCAGTGGAAATTCGCGGTCGGTGCCATCGTTTCGCTGATCCACGACGTGATCGTGACCATCGGTATCCTGTCGTTCTTCCAGATCACCTTCGACCTGACGGTGCTGGCGGCGGTACTGGCGATCATCGGTTACTCGCTCAACGACACCATCGTGGTGTTCGACCGGGTTCGCGAGAACTTCCGTGTGCTGCGCAAGGCCAGCCTGATCGAGAACATCAACATCTCGACCACCCAGACCCTGCTGCGGACCATCGCGACTTCGGTGTCGACCTTGCTGGCGATCGCCGCGCTGTTGTTCTTCGGCGGCGACAACCTGTACGGCTTCTCCCTGGCACTGCTGGTGGGTGTATTGGCGGGTACCTACTCGTCGATCTACATCGCCAACGTGGTGCTGATCTGGCTGAACCTGAGCTCCGAAGACTTGATCCCGACGGTGAATACCGAGAAGGAAGTCGACGACCGTCCTTGAGTGAAATTTCTCTCAGCGACGTAGTCAAAAAAGGCGCGAGTTGAACTCGCGCCTTTTTTTATGCTCCAAGGCTGGGAGAAGCGCGGGCGCGTTCCCGCATGTGATGGTCAGGAGGTTCATGTGAACAAGTCGTTGCTGGTTGGTGCGGTATTGGGTGCTGTCGGTGTGACTGCCGGGGGTGCTGTTGCCACCTACAGCCTGGTAAAAAGCGGCCCTGAGTATGCGCAAGTATTGGCCGTTGATCCGGTCAAGACACAGATCAAGACGCCACGTGAAGTGTGCAAGGACGTCACCGTGACCCGGCAGGCGCCGGTCAAGGATCAACATCAAATCGCCGGTACGGTGGTGGGTGCGCTGGCCGGTGGTTTGCTGGGCAACCAGATCGGCGGCGGCACCGGCAAGAAGATCGCCACGGTCGCAGGCGCAGTCGGCGGCGGTTACGCCGGCAACAAGGTGCAGGAAGGCATGCAGGAGCGTGACACCTACACCACCACCCAGACTCGCTGTAACACCGTGAACGACATCAGCGACAAGGTCGTGGGGTATGACGTTCGTTACTCGCTGGACGGCAAGGAAGGCAAGGTGCGGATGGACCGCGACCCGGGCAACCAGATTCCTGTGGACAAGGAAGGCAAGCTGATCCTGTCGCAGGCTCAGCCGGGGCAATAAGGTCCAGGCTTGAATTGAAAAGGGGCACTCCATTGGGGTGCCCCTTTTTTTGTGCTTGGAATTTCATTCTGAATCCACTGCAAACCCCCTGTGGGAGCGGGCTTGCTCGCGAAGGCGGTTTAACATCCAGCATTGATGCCGCCTGACACACCGCCTTCGCGAGCAAGCCCGCTCCCACAGGGCGTGGGATTTTTGGGCATAAAAAAGCACCCCGTAGGGTGCTTTTTCATGTCACTGCAAGCTTAGCGCTTCAGCGAAGCCGGCAGGTGCGGCTGGATGGCGGTCAGTACGGCCTTGAAGCATTTGGTGTTGCCGGCAACCACGTGGCCTTTTTCGAGGAAGTCGTGACCGCCGGTGAAGTCGCTCACCAGGCCGCCAGCTTCTTGAATCAGCAAGGCGCCTGCGGCCATGTCCCACTCGGACAGGCCCGATTCCCAGAAAGCGTCGAAACGACCGGCGGCCACATAGGCCAGGTCCAGGCTGGCGGAGCCGGCGCGGCGGATGCCCGCGGTCTGGCCAACCAGGGCGCGGAACATGCCCAGGTAGTTGTCGAGGTTGTCCATCTGGTCGTCACGGAACGGGAAGCCGGTGCCCAGCAGGGCGCCGTCCAGGCTGGTACGGCCGCTGACGCGCAGGCGACGACCGTTCAACTGGGCGCCACGGCCACGGCTGGCGGTGAATTCTTCCTGGCGAACCGGGTCCAGAACCACGGCGTGTTCCAGGCGACCACGGTATTTGCAGGCAATGCTGACCGCGAAGTGAGGAATGCCGCGCAGGAAGTTGGTGGTGCCGTCCAGCGGATCGATGATCCACAGGTATTCTTCGCCTTCGATCCCGGTGCCGGCGTGCATGCCGGTTTCTTCACCCAGGATGGAATGGTTCGGGTAAGCCTTGCGCAGGGCGTCGATGATTTTCTGTTCGGCAGCGCGATCCACCTCGGATACGTAATCCTTGGCGTCTTTTTCGTCAACCTTGATGGTATCCAGGCGCTCGATGGAGCGGAAGATCAGTTCACTGGCGCTGCGGGCGGCGCGCAGCGCGATATTCAGCATGGGCTGCATGGATGTGTCACCTAAGGTTGTTAAAGAAAGCCGGGCATTCTATCAGAAAGTTTCTACAGGTGAAGGTCGGTGTTCGCTTTCGTGGCTTAACGGTAGTTTGAGCTGTAAGATTCGGCTCCCGATTATCGTGTTCGAGAGCGCCTCCCTTGCTGCAAAACATTCGTGTCGTCCTGGTCAATACCAGCCATCCGGGCAATATCGGCGGGACTGCGCGCGCCATGAAGAACATGGGCCTGTCGCGGCTGGTACTGGTTGAGCCACGCGTGTTCCCGCATCACGAGGCCGATGCCCGAGCCTCCGGCGCCGGCGACATCCTTGAAAATGCGCAGGTCGTCGCCACCTTGGAGGATGCCCTGGTCGGCTGCAACCTGGTGCTGGGCACCAGCGCCCGTGACCGGCGCATTCCGTGGCCGCTGCTCGATCCTCGCGAATGCGGCACGAAAGTGGTCGAGGAAGCCGGGCAGGGCGCCGAAATCGCCCTGGTGTTCGGTCGTGAAGATTCCGGCCTGACCAATGAAGAGCTGCAGCGATGTCATTATCACGTGCACATCCCATCCGACCCCGAGTTCAGTTCGCTGAACCTGGGGGCGGCGGTGCAGGTGTTGAGTTATGAAGTGCGCATGGCCTGGCTGGCGGCCCAAGGGCAGCCGAGCAAGGTCGAGAAGGAAGAAGTGGCCTCGGTCAAAAGCGCAGAGCTGGCGACCATGGACGAGCTGGAGCGATTCTATGAGCACCTGGAGCAGACCCTGGTGGCCATCGAGTTCCTCGACCCGGAAAAGCCACGGCACTTGATGGCGCGCCTGCGTCGGTTGTACGGACGCAGCTCGGTCAGCCGGGCTGAGATGAATATATTGCGTGGCATCCTCACGGAAACCCAAAAAGCGGCCCGTGGCGAGCTTCTGAAGCGGAAGGATTAATGATGTTCGAGCGTTTGCGTGAAGATATCCAGAGTGTTTTCCATCGTGACCCGGCAGCGCGTAACGCTTTTGAAGTCCTGACGTGCTACCCGGGCATGCATGCCATCTGGATTCACCGTCTGTCGGCGGCCCTGTGGCGCGCCGAACTGAAATGGCTGGCGCGGCTGGTGTCGAACTTCGGCCGCTGGCTGACCGGGATCGAGATTCATCCGGGCGCCAAGGTCGGCCGTCGCTTCTTCATCGACCATGGCATGGGCATTGTCATCGGTGAAACCGCCGAAATCGGCGATGACGTGACGATTTATCAGGGCGTGACCCTGGGTGGCACCAGCTGGAACAAGGGCAAGCGTCACCCGACCCTGGAAGACGGCGTGGTAGTGGGGGCGGGCGCCAAGGTGCTGGGCCCGTTCATCGTCGGCGCCGGGGCCAAGGTCGGTTCCAATGCCGTGGTCACCAAGGCTGTGCCGGCCGGAGCGACGGTGGTCGGCATTCCGGGGCGGATCATCGTCAAGACCGACGAGGAGCAGGACGCCAGGCGCAAGGCCATGGCCGAGAAAATCGGCTTCGATGCCTACGGTGTCGGCGAAGACATGCCGGACCCGGTGGCCCGCGCCATCAACCAGTTGCTCGATCACCTGCAGGCGGTCGACGGTCGCCTGGAGGGGATGTGCGGCGCATTGACCGAGCTGGGCAGCAATTACTGTGCGAAAGACCTGCCTGAACTGCGCGAGGAAGACTTTGCGTGCGTGAAGGACAAGGATCAGAGCCAGGCCGGCTAAGGAGTCGCCACGATCCCTGTAGGAGCGAGCATGCTCGCGCTGGACTCAAGAGCGCCGCTGGGTGTCAGGTGCCCAGCGTCATCGTTGACGACCATCGCGACGGTGCGACGATTCGACATGCTCCCTCCTACAGGTAAGCGATAACGCGGTATTACTGGCTGTAACCGGCCAGCCTTTGCTATGATGCGCGCGCTGTTTTGCGGGTAAACCCGACTAAAGCACTAGGTCTTATAGTTGACTTAAATACTCGGGAATTGCATACTCGCCTCACTTCCGAAACTCCGTGGTAATTGTCCATGCGACTGACTACAAAAGGCCGATACGCCGTGACCGCCATGCTCGATCTGGCGTTGCACGCGCAGCACGGGCCCGTGTCCCTGGCCGATATCTCCGAGCGCCAAGGCATCTCCCTGTCCTACCTCGAGCAGCTGTTCGCCAAATTGCGCCGCAGCAATCTGGTCTCCAGCGTTCGTGGGCCGGGCGGCGGTTACCAGTTGTCCCGCGACATGCAGGGCATCCAGGTCGCCCAGGTGATCGATGCGGTCAACGAATCGGTCGATGCCACCAAATGCCAGGGCCAGGGCGATTGCCATTCCGGCGATACTTGCCTGACTCACCACTTGTGGTGCGACCTGAGCCTGCAGATCCACGAATTTCTGAGCGGTATCAGCTTGGCTGACCTTGTCACTCGCCGTGAGGTACAAGAAGTAGCCATGCGTCAGGACCAACGCCGTTGCAACAGCAAGGCGCCACGCCTGGACAAGATTGAAGCGTCCGCCGTCGAATGACAGCCATTAGAGCTAACGGCGCGCCAGCCAGCCTGATTTAGGAGAGAGTCCATGAAATTGCCGATTTACCTTGATTACTCTGCGACCACCCCGGTTGATCCGCGTGTTGCGCAAAAGATGAGTGAATGCCTGCTGGTCGACGGGAACTTCGGTAACCCGGCGTCCCGCTCCCACGTGTTCGGCTGGAAAGCTGAAGAGTCCGTCGAGAACGCCCGTCGTCAGGTCGCCGACCTGGTCAACGCCGACCCGCGTGAAATCGTCTGGACCTCCGGCGCCACCGAGTCCGACAACCTGGCAATCAAGGGTGCGGCACATTTCTACCAGACCAAGGGCAAGCACCTGATCACCTCCAAGATCGAGCACAAGGCTGTCCTGGACACCATGCGCCAACTGGAGCGTGAAGGCTTCGAAGTCACCTACCTCGATCCTCAGGAAGATGGCCTGATCACCCCGGCCATGGTCGAAGCCGCCCTGCGCGACGACACCATCCTGGTGTCGATCATGCACGTGAACAACGAAATCGGCACCGTCAACGACATTGCCGCCATCGGCGAACTGACCCGCTCCAAGGGCATCCTGTTCCACGTCGACGCTGCTCAGTCCACCGGCAAGGTCGAGATCGACCTGCAGAAGCTGAAAGTCGACATGATGTCGTTCTCCGCCCACAAGACCTACGGTCCTAAAGGCATCGGCGCGCTGTACGTGAGCCGCAAGCCACGCGTGCGCATCGAAGCGACCATGCACGGCGGCGGTCACGAGCGCGGCATGCGTTCCGGCACCCTGGCCACTCACCAGATCGTCGGCATGGGTGAAGCCTTCCGCGTCGCCAAGGAAGACATGGCGGCCGAGAACGTGCGCATCAAGGCCCTGAGCGACCGTTTCTTCAAGCAGGTCGAAGACCTGGAAGAGCTGTACGTCAACGGCAGCCTGACCGCCCGCGTTCCGCACAACCTGAACCTGAGCTTCAACTACGTCGAAGGCGAGTCGCTGATCATGGCCCTCAAGGACCTGGCGGTGTCGTCCGGTTCGGCCTGCACCTCGGCCTCGCTGGAGCCTTCGTACGTGCTGCGCGCCCTGGGCCGCAACGACGAACTGGCACACAGCTCGATCCGCTTCACCTTCGGTCGTTTCACCACCGAAGAAGAAATCGACTACGCCGCGCAGAAAGTCTGCGAGGCCGTTACCAAGCTGCGCGCCCTGTCGCCGCTGTGGGACATGTATAAAGACGGTGTCGACATTTCGAAAATCGAGTGGGCGGCACACTGATTTCAAGTCGCCGCAAACAGCCCCGTCGAACCACGGTTCCCGGGGCCTCAAGAGCGACTCTCTGATGAGTGAGGAATAAGTATCATGGCTTACAGCGAAAAGGTCATCGACCACTACGAAAACCCGCGCAACGTCGGCAAGATGGACGCGGAAGACCCGGATGTCGGCACCGGCATGGTCGGCGCCCCGGCGTGCGGCGACGTCATGCGTCTGCAGATCAAGGTCAACGAGCAAGGCGTGATCGAAGACGCCAAGTTCAAGACCTACGGCTGCGGTTCGGCCATCGCCTCCAGCTCCCTGGCGACCGAGTGGATGAAAGGCAAGACTCTGGATGAAGCAGAGACCATCAAGAACACTCAACTGGCCGAAGAGCTGGCCCTGCCGCCAGTGAAAATTCACTGCTCCGTGCTCGCTGAAGACGCCATCAAGGCGGCCGTCCGCGACTACAAGCAGAAGAAAGGCTTGATCTGACTTTCAAGAATGAGCGACGAGTAAGGAGTCACCGATGGCTATCAGCATGACAGAAGCGGCTGCTCGACACGTGCGGCGCTCCCTTGACGGGCGCGGCAAAGGTGAAGGGATTCGTCTGGGTGTTCGCACCACAGGCTGCTCCGGCCTTGCCTATGTGCTGGAGTTTGTCGACGAGGTGGTTGCAGAGGATCAGGTGTTCGAAAGTCACGGCGAGAAAGTGATCATCGACCCGAAAAGCCTGGCCTACCTGGACGGCACCGAGCTCGATTTCGTCAAGGAAGGGTTGAACGAAGGCTTCAAGTTCAACAACCCCAACGTACGCGGTGAATGTGGCTGCGGCGAAAGCTTCAACATCTGAGGCTTCTTGTGGGTACTCCTTGTCATTTCGCTTTATTCGAGCTGCAACCGAGCTTCAATCTGGACCTCGACCAGCTGGCTACGCGCTACCGTGAGTTGGCGCGCAATGTTCATCCGGACCGTTTTGCAGACGCTTCCGAGCGCGAGCAGCGGTTGGCGCTGGAGCAGTCGGCGAGCCTCAACGAGGCCTACCAGACGCTCAAGAGTCCTCCCAAGCGCGCGCGTTACCTGCTCGCCTTGAACGGTGGCGAACTGCCGCTGGAGGTCACGGTGCATGATCCGGAGTTCCTTCTGCAGCAGATGGCGCTGCGCGAGGAGCTTGAAGACCTGCAGGACAGCGCCGATTTAGCCGGCGTTGCCGCGTTCAAGCGTCGCCTGAAGGCTGCCCAGGAAGAACTGAACCAGAGCTTTGCCGCTTGCTGGAACGATGCTGCCAAACGCGAGCAGGCCGAGCGCCTGATGCGGCGCATGCAGTTCCTCGACAAGCTGACCTACGAAGTGCGCCAGTTAGAAGAGCGCCTCGACGATTAACCCAGTGCCGCTCCGGTCGCACGCCTGATATACAGATAAGTCCTGATCACGATGGCCCTACTGCAGATCGCCGAACCCGGCCAAAGTCCTCAACCGCACCAGCGTCGTCTGGCTGTGGGGATCGACTTGGGCACTACCAATTCGCTGGTCGCTGCATTGCGCAGTGGTCTTTCCGAGCCGCTGGCCGATGCTGACGGGCAGGTCATCCTGCCGTCTGCCGTGCGCTACCACGCCGATCGCGTCGAAGTCGGCGAGTCGGCCAAGCTGGCCGCTTCCGCCGACCCGTTGAACACCGTGCTGTCGGTCAAGCGCTTGATGGGTCGTGGTCTGTCCGACGTCAAGCAACTGGGCGAGCAACTGCCGTATCGCTTCGTCGGCGGCGAATCGCACATGCCGTTCATCGACACCGTTCAGGGGCCGAAAAGCCCGGTCGAAGTGTCTGCCGATATCCTCAAGGTCCTGCGCCTGCGCGCTGAGGCGACCCTGGGTGGCGAACTGGTCGGCGCGGTGATCACCGTTCCGGCCTATTTCGACGACGCTCAGCGCCAGGCCACCAAGGACGCCGCCAAGCTGGCCGGCCTGAACGTGCTGCGTCTGCTCAACGAACCGACTGCTGCGGCGGTGGCCTATGGTCTGGATCAACATGCCGAGGGCCTGGTCGCCATTTATGACCTGGGCGGCGGCACCTTCGATATTTCGATTCTGCGCCTGACCGGCGGTGTGTTCGAAGTGCTGGCCACCGGCGGCGACAGCGCCCTGGGTGGCGATGACTTCGACCACGCCATCGCCGGCTGGATCATCGCCAGTGCCGGTCTGTCGGCCGACCTTGATCCGGGTGCGCAGCGCAATCTGCTGCAAACCGCCTGTGCGGCCAAAGAGGCGCTGACCGATGCGGCATCGGTTGAGGTGGTTTACGGCGACTGGAAAGCCGAACTGACCCGCGAAGCCTTCAACGCGCTGATCGAACCCATGGTGGCGCGCAGCCTGAAAGCCTGCCGTCGTGCCGTGCGTGATTCCGGCGTGGAGCTCGAAGACGTGCACGCGGTGGTCATGGTCGGTGGTTCGACCCGCGTGCCGCGTGTACGCGAAGCCGTCGCCGAAGCCTTTGGCCGCCAGCCGCTGACCGAAATCGATCCGGATCAAGTGGTGGCCATCGGGGCCGCGATCCAGGCCGATACGCTGGCCGGCAACAAGCGCGACGGTGGCGAACTGCTGCTGCTCGACGTGATTCCACTGTCCCTGGGGCTGGAAACCATGGGCGGCCTGATGGAGAAGGTGATTCCGCGCAACACCACCATTCCCGTCGCTCGCGCCCAGGACTTCACCACCTACAAGGACGGCCAGTCGGCCATGGCGATCCACGTGTTGCAGGGCGAGCGCGAGCTGATCAGCGACTGCCGTTCCCTGGCACGTTTCGAATTGCGCGGCATTCCGGCGATGGTGGCCGGCGCGGCGAAGATTCGCGTGACCTTCCAGGTCGACGCCGACGGCCTGCTTAGCGTTTCCGCCCGGGAAATCGGCTCGGGCGTTGAAGCCAGCATCCAGGTCAAGCCGTCCTACGGCCTGACCGACGGCGAAATTGCCAAGATGCTCAAGGATTCGTTCCAGCACGCCAACGATGACAAGGTCGCCCGTGTGCTGCGTGAGCAGCAGGTTGACGCCCAGCGTCTGATCGAGGCGGTGCAGGCCGCGCTTGAAGCCGACGGCGAGCGCCTGCTCGATGCCGAGGAGCGCATGGTCATCGAAATGCAGGTGCAGGAGCTGACCGAACTGATGAAAGGTACCGATGGCTTCGCCATCGAGCAGCAGACCAAGCGTCTGTCGCAAGTAACCGATGCCTTTGCCGCCCGCCGCCTGGATTCGACCGTGAAAGCCGCCCTGGCGGGGCGCAACCTGAATGAGATTGAGGAATAACGATGCCGCAGGTCATTTTTCTGCCACACGAAAAGTTTTGCCCGGAAGGCATGGTTGTGGAGGCTGAGCCCGGTACGTCGATCCTCGAGCTGGCCCACGAGCACCATATCGAGATGGAAAGTGCCTGCGGCGGCGTCTGCGCCTGCACCACCTGTCACTGCATCGTGCGCGAAGGGTTCGATTCGCTGGAAGAGGCGGATGAACTGGAAGAAGATTTCCTCGATCGCGCCTGGGGCCTGGAAGCGCAGTCGCGCCTGGCGTGCCAGGCCATTGTCGGGACCGAAGACCTGACCGTCGAAATTCCGAAATACTCGCTCAACCACGCAGCCGAAGCGCCGCACTGATTCAAGGAACTCTCATGAGTCTGAAGTGGACTGATGTACTGGAAATTGCTATCCAGCTGGCTGAAAGCAAACCTGAAGTTGACCCAATGTCGGTCAACTTCGTCGATCTGCGCAAATGGGTGATGGAACTGCCCGAGTTCGACGACAAGCCTGAACATTGTGGCGAAAAGATCCTCGAGGCCATTCAGGCCAACTGGATCGAAGAACGCGACTGAGCCACGCTGCAGGTTAGGCAATACCCAAGAACCCGCGTATAATTCGCGGGTTTAATTTTTCACAAATTACCGTTTCTGGAGTTACACCATGGCTGTTCAACGTACTTTCTCCATCATCAAGCCTGACGCTGTTGCAAAAAACGTCATCGGCGAGATCACCACTCGTTTCGAAAAAGCCGGCCTGCGCGTTGTAGCTTCGAAACTGAAGCAACTGTCCAAAGCCGAAGCCGAAGGCTTCTACGCTGAGCACAGCGCTCGTGGTTTCTTCGGCGACCTGGTTGCCTTCATGACTTCCGGTCCGGTTGTCGTTCAGGTGCTGGAAGGCGAAAACGCTATCGCTCGCAACCGTGAGCTGATGGGCGCCACCAATCCTAAAGAAGCCGCTGCCGGCACCATCCGTGCTGACTTCGCTGAATCGATCGACGCCAACGCTGTACACGGTTCGGACTCCGAAGCCGCTGCTGCTCGCGAAATCGCTTACTTCTTCGCAGCTACCGAAGTAACCACTCGCTAAGCATCGCTTAAAGAGTGAAGGTGAATCCATGACGATATCGACTGTTAAAACCAACCTGCTGGGGCTGACCCAGCCGGAAATGGAAAAATTCTTCGACTCAATCGGGGAGAAGCGTTTCCGTGCCGGTCAGGTAATGAAATGGATTCACCACTTTGGCGTCGATGATTTCGACGCCATGACCAACGTCAGCAAGGCCCTGCGCGAAAAGCTCAAGGCGGTTGCCGAGGTTCGCGGTCCGGAAGTGGTCAGCGAGGACATCTCCAGCGACGGCACCCGTAAATGGGTGGTGCGCGTGGCGTCCGGCAGCTGCGTCGAGACCGTGTACATTCCCCAGGGCAAACGCGGCACCCTGTGCGTTTCGTCCCAGGCAGGCTGTGCCCTGGATTGCAGTTTCTGCTCCACCGGCAAGCAAGGCTTCAACAGCAACCTCACCGCCGCCGAAGTCATCGGCCAGGTGTGGATTGCCAACAAATCCTTTGGCAGCGTCCCGGCGACCGTCGACCGTGCCATCACCAACGTGGTGATGATGGGCATGGGCGAGCCGCTGCTGAACTTCGACAACGTCATTGCGGCCATGCGCCTGATGATGGATGACCTGGGCTACGGCATTTCCAAGCGCCGCGTGACCCTGTCGACCTCCGGTGTGGTGCCGATGATCGATGAGCTGGCCAAGCACATCGACGTCTCGCTGGCGTTGTCCCTGCACGCACCCAATGACGCATTGCGTAACCAATTGGTGCCGATCAACAAGAAATATCCGCTTAAGATGTTGCTCGAATCGTGCCAGCGCTACATGTCGTCCCTGGGCGAGAAGCGTGTGCTGACCGTCGAGTACACCTTGCTCAAGGACGTGAACGACAAGGTCGAGCACGCCGTGGAAATGATCGAGTTGCTCAAGAATACCCCGTGCAAGATCAACCTGATCCCGTTCAACCCGTTCCCGCATTCCGGTTACGAGCGTCCGAGCAACAACGCGATCCGTCGTTTCCAGGATCAGCTGCATCAGGCAGGCTACAACGTCACCGTGCGCACCACCCGTGGTGAAGACATCGACGCGGCCTGTGGTCAATTGGTAGGGCAGGTGCTGGATCGCACCCGTCGCAGCGAACGTTATATTGCCGTGCGCGAGTTGAGCGCCGACAGCGATATGGCGCAGAACGCCGCGAAATAATTAGAGAGGATCTCCATGTCCCTGCGCTTTGCGCTGCTTTTGCTGTTCGCCAGTCTTTGCACTGGTTGCGTCCTGTCGGGCGATTTCAATCCGATGAAGACCAGCAAGGGGCGCGACGAGGCACGTGTCGCCTATGTGCAACTGGGGTTGGGTTACCTGCAACAGGGCATGACCGAACGCGCCAAGGTGCCGTTGAAGAAAGCGCTGGAGCTGGACAGCTCGGACCCGGACGCCAACGCGGCGCTGGGCCTGGTGTTCCAGGCCGAAATGGAGCCGGAGCTGGCCGATGAGCATTTTCGCAAGGCGCTGTCGTCCAGCCCCAAGGATGCGCGAATCCTCAATAACTACGGCAGTTTCCTCTACGAGCAGAAGCGCTACAAAGAGGCGTACGAGCGCTTCGAGCAAGCCGCCGCCGATACCCTGTATCCTGAACGCTCACGGGTGTTCGAGAACCTGGGAATGACCGCCTCGATGCTCGGCCAGCGTGAATTGGCCCAGCAGCAACTGGAAAAAGCCCTGCGGTTGAATCAGCAACAACCCCGTGCCTTGCTGGAAATGGCTGAGTTGTCTTACGAAGACAGGCATTATGTGCCCGCGCGAGACTATTACGACCGTTTCAGCCTGCTCACGGAGCAAAATGCACGTAGTCTGTTGCTCGGCGTGCGGTTGGCAAAAGTATTTGAAGATCGCGACAAGGCCGCCAGTTTTGGCCTGCAACTCAAACGACTCTATCCCGGTACGCCGGAATATCAGCAATACCTGTCGGAGCAATGATGAAAGCGGCGCATCCCGAAGTTGTAGCAGCGAATCGCGTTAACCCCGGTGAGACCTTGCGCCAGGCCCGCGAAAGCAATGGCTGGTCGCTGGCCGAAGTGGCCCTCAAGCTCAACCTCACGGTCACTTCCCTGAGCAATCTTGAGGCGGGCGCTTTCGACAAGCTGCCAGGGCACACCTTTGCCCGTGGCTACATTCGTGCGTACGCCAAGTTGCTCGGCATGGACCAGACCGTTCTGGTCCAGCAGTTCGACCAGTCCACCGGCACCGACTCCCAGGGCAGCAGCGTTCACGCCCTGGGTCGCATCGAAGAGCCGGTACGGGTTTCCCACACCATTTTGCGCATCGTCAGCCTGTTGCTGCTCATCGCGGTGATCGGTGGCGGTTTTGTCTGGTGGCAGGATCAGACCTCCCTGCGGACCAAGGACCTGATCAGCCTCAGCCCGGAACACGTTGAAGTCGAAGGCGCCGACGGCACCACCCAGATCCATCCGCTGGACGAGCCCGAAGACCAGGCCGTTGCCGAAGCGCAGACCGACAACTCCACCGCGCTGGCACTGCCACAGGCCGAGAGCGCCGCTGAAGCGCCGGCTGAAGCCAACGCTGCGCCGGCCGCTGAGCCGACGGCTCCGGCCGCCCCGGCAACGCCTGCCCCGGCCGCACCGACGCACAATGCGGCACCGGTCGTTGCCACGCCAGCTGCGCCTGCTCCGACTGCGCCTGCTCCGACTGCTCCGGCCGCCGCTACTGCGCCGGCCGCCGCTTCGGTCACCCCGACCATTCCGGCGCCGACCGCCGCGGCCACCACCGCTGGCCAGGGTCAGGTTCAACTGCAATTCACCGCTGATTGCTGGACGCAGGTGACCGATGGCTCCGGCAAGGTGCTGTTGAGTGGCCTCAAGCGCAAGGGCGACAGCGTCAGCCTCAGCGGCAAGCCGCCGTTTGCCGTGCGCCTGGGTTATGCCCGTGGCGCGCAGGTCAGTTACAACGGCCAGATGGTCGATGTCGCTCCGTTCACCAGTGGCGAGACCGCTCGCCTGAAGTTGGGTCAATAAGTCATGCACGGCGAATCTCCAATCAAACGTCGCGAATCCCGCAAGATCTGGGTGGGTAACGTGCCTGTGGGCGGCGATGCGCCTATCGCTGTGCAGAGCATGACCAACAGCGACACCAATGACGTGGCGGCCACCGTCGCCCAGATCAACCGCCTGGAAGCCGCCGGCGTCGACATCGTGCGCGTGTCCGTGCCCGACATGGACGCCGCCGAGGCATTTGGCAAGATCAAGCAACTGGTCAAGGTGCCGCTGGTGGCCGACATTCACTTCGACTACCGCATCGCCTTGCGCGTGGCCGAACTGGGCGTCGATTGCCTGCGCATCAACCCGGGCAACATCGGCCGCGAGGACCGCGTGCGTGCGGTGGTCGACGCCGCCCGTGACCGTGGCATCCCGATCCGCATCGGCGTCAACGCCGGTTCCCTGGAAAAAGACCTGCAGAAGAAATACGGCGAGCCGACCCCGGCCGCGCTGGTCGAGTCCGCGCTGCGCCACGTCGAACATCTGGAACGCCTGAATTTCCAGGACTTCAAGGTCAGTGTGAAGGCCTCCGATGTGTTCATGGCGGTCGAGGCGTATCGCCTGCTGGCCAAGGAAATCGTCCAGCCGCTGCACTTGGGCATCACCGAAGCCGGTGGTTTGCGTTCAGGCACGGTGAAATCCGCCGTGGGCCTCGGTATGCTGCTCGCCGAAGGGATTGGCGATACTATCCGCATCTCGCTGGCGGCCGATCCGGTCGAGGAAGTGAAAGTCGGCTACGACATTCTCAAGTCCCTGCACCTGCGTTCCCGTGGCATCAACTTCATCGCCTGCCCGAGCTGCTCGCGGCAGAACTTCGATGTGGTCAAGACCATGAACGAGCTGGAAGGGCGCCTTGAAGACCTGCTGGTGCCGCTGGATGTCGCGGTCATCGGCTGTGTGGTCAACGGCCCGGGCGAAGCCAAGGAAGCCCATATCGGCTTGACCGGCGGCACGCCCAACCTGATTTACATCGACGGCAAGCCGTCGCAGAAACTGACGAATGACAATCTGGTGGATGAGCTTGAACGCTTGATCCGCGAGAAAGCGGCCGAAAAGGTCGAAGCCGACGCTGCCGTCATTGCGCGCGGCTAGGTCGAACGAATTTAAGGATTGATAGTGAGCAAGTCTCTGCAAGCCATTCGTGGCATGAACGACATCCTGCCCGAACAGACCCCCCTGTGGCGTCACTTCGAGGGCACCGTTGCGCGCCTGCTGGATAACTACGGTTACAAGCAGATCCGCATGCCGATCGTCGAGTTCACCGAGCTGTTCAAGCGCTCGATCGGCGAAGTGACCGACATCGTCGAAAAAGAGATGTACACCTTCGACGACCGCAACGGCGATTCGCTGACCCTGCGCCCCGAAGGCACGGCGGCCTGCGTGCGTGCGGTGCTCGAACACGGCATCACCGGCGGTGGCCAGGTGCAGAAACTCTGGTACATCGGCCCGATGTTCCGTCACGAGCGTCCGCAGAAAGGCCGTTATCGCCAGTTCCACCAGATCGGCGTGGAGGTGTTCAACCTCGACGGTCCGGACATCGACGCCGAGCTGATCGTGCTGACCTGGCGCCTGTGGGGCGAGCTGGGCATCCGCGATGCGGTCAAGCTCGAACTCAACAGCCTGGGCACCAGCGAGTCCCGTGGGCGTTACCGTGAAGCGCTGGTGGCGTTCCTGTCGCAACACCTGGACAAGCTCGACGAAGACAGCCAGCGCCGCCTGAAGACCAACCCGCTGCGGGTCCTGGACACCAAGAATGCCGACACGCAGGCGATCCTGGTGGACGCGCCGAAAATGGCCGACTACCTGGACGACGAATCCCGTGCGCACTTCGAGGGCCTCAAGGCTCGCCTGGACGCCGCGGGCATTCCTTACGTGATCAACCCGAAGCTGGTGCGCGGGCTGGATTACTACAGCAAGACCGTTTTCGAATGGGTCACCGACAAGTTGGGCGCCCAGGGCACCGTGTGTGCCGGCGGCCGTTACGACGGTCTGGTGGAGCAGATGGGCGGCAAGCCGACCCCGGGCGTCGGTTTCGCCATGGGGATCGAGCGCCTGGTGCTGCTGCTGGAAACCCTGGAGCAGATCCCGCAAGAGATCTCCCGCCAGGTCGACGTCTACCTGTGCGCCTTCGGTGAAAAAGCCGAGTTGGCCGGCCTGGCGCTGGCCGAGCGTGTGCGTGACCAGCTACCCAACCTGCGCCTGCAAGTGAATGCCGGCGCCGGCAGTTTCAAGAGCCAGTTCAAGAAAGCCGACAAGAGCGGTGCGCTGTATGCGCTGATCCTCGGTGACGACGAAATGGCCCAGCAAGTGGTAGGTTTCAAACCCCTGCGTGGCCAGGGCGAACAACAAAGCATTGCCTGGGATGCGCTTGCTGCACACCTGGCCACCTGCGTCGTGCAGGGTTGAAGCTGTCCAAACAGCCGATTTAGCGATTAAGGAGTATTGGGGTGTCGAGTACCGAAGACGAACAGCTGGCGGATTTGAAGGAATGGTGGTCACGCAACGGCAAGCCCCTGGTCACCGGCGGCCTGTTGGCGCTGGTCATCGTATTCGGCTGGCAGGCGTTTCAGAAGTATCAGGGCAACCAGTCGCAAGGCGCTTCGGTGCTTTATCAGCAATTGCTCGAAACCACGCTGACGCCTGACGGCAAGCCGGATGCCGCCCGTGTCTCGGACCTGGCCGGCAAGCTCAACAGCGAGTTCGGCGGCAGCGCCTACGCGCAGTACGGCAGCCTGTTCGTGGCCAAGGTCGCGGTGGACAGCGGCAAGCTGGACGACGCCGCGAGCGAGCTGAAGGCCATCGTCGCCAAACCGGCCAATCCGGCACTGGGCGAAATCGCCCGTCAGCGCCTGGCGCAGGTGCTGGGTGCGCAGAACAAGGCCGATGAAGCCCTGAAACTGCTCGAAGGCGATGCCGACAAGGCGTTCCTGGCCACTCGCGAAGAACTCAAGGGCGACCTGCTGGTGCAGCTGGGTCGTACCGATGAAGCGAACACGGCGTATCAAAAAGCCAAGGCGGCACTGTCGGATGAAGCGGCAGTCGGTGGCCTACAAATCAAGCTGGACGACCTGGCCAAAGGGGATGCGTGACGTGATCCAGTGGAAACATGCAGCATTGCTGGCTCTGGCCATTCTGGCCGCGGGTTGCAGCAGCAACAGCAAGAAAGAACTGCCACCGGCTGAACTGACCGATTTCAAGGAAGAGGTGGTTCTGCAGAAACAGTGGAGTCGTTCGATCGGTGACGGTCAGGGCGAAACCTACAACATGCTGGTTCCGGCGGTCGAGGGCAGCACCATTTATGCCGCCGACGTAACGGGCGTGGTGATGGCGCTGGATCGCAACAACGGCGACGTCAAGTGGAAGAAGGATCTCGAGCTGCCTGTGTCCGGTGCCGTTGGCGTCGGTTACGGCCTGCTGACGATTGGTACGCTCAAGGGTGAAATCGTTGCCCTGGACTCTACCAATGGCGAAGAGAAATGGCGCGCTCGCGTGTCCAGCGAAGTGCTCGCACCCCCGGCCAACAACGGTGATGTGGTGGTGGTGCAGACCCAGGACGACCGTCTGATCGGTCTGGATGCCGCAACCGGCAGCCAGCGCTGGATGTATGACAGCACCCCGGCGGTTCTGACCCTGCGTGGCACCAGTGCGCCGATCGTGACCAACCGCCTGGCGGTGGCTGGCCTGTCGACCGGTAAAGTGGTCGCCCTGGACATCTCCAACGGCGTGCCGGTGTGGGAACAACGCGTCGCGATCCCGCAGGGGCGTTCGGAACTGGAGCGTGTGGTCGACATCGACGGCGGCCTGCTGCTGTCCGGCGAGACGCTTTATGTAGCGAGCTACCAGGGCCGTGTCGCGGCACTGGACCTGGAAAGCGGTCGTCAGCTCTGGCAGCGTGATGCGTCCAGCTACGCTGGCGTGGCCCAGGGTTTCGGCAACGTCTACGTGAGCCTGTCTTCGGGCACCGTTGAAGGCGTCGACGAGCGTTCGACCACCGCCCTGTGGAGCAACGATGCACTGGCTCGCCGTCAACTGTCGGCACCGGAAGTGTTCTCCAGCTATGTTGCAGTGGGTGACCTGGAAGGTTACCTGCACCTGTTGAGCCAGGTAGACGGTCGTTTCGTCGGCCGCGAGCGCATCGACAGCGACGGCCTGCGTGCCCGTCCGCTGGTGGTGGACAACATGATTTATGTGTATGGCAACAGCGGCAAACTGGAAGCCCTGACCATCAAGTAACAACTATGCTTGGGGTTGATACCTCAAGCGGCTGCACCTTTGCGCATGACTGAAACTGTAGGAGCGAGCATGCTCGCGATGGACGCACAGGCACCGCGTTCATTCAGGACGCCAACGTCTTCGTTGACGCCCATCGCGAGCATGCTCGCTCCTACAGGGATCGTGGATGTGTCCGGGAAGCCCTCGAGCACCAGCCGCTGCCTAGCAGCGGCTTTTGTATTTTCTGAAATAACGAAGTGGAGAGCCGCATGGTTCCCGTAATCGCCCTGGTGGGTCGACCGAACGTCGGCAAGTCCACCTTGTTCAACCGCCTGACCAGGACTCGCGACGCCATCGTCGGCGACCTGTCCGGTCTGACCCGTGATCGCCAGTACGGTGAGGCCAAGTGGCAAGGGCGTTCCTACATTCTGATCGACACCGGCGGTATCTCCGGTGACGAGCATGGTATGGACGAAAAAATGGCCGAGCAGTCGCTGCTGGCCATTGAAGAAGCCGATGTGGTCCTGTTCCTGGTCGATGCCAAGGCAGGTTTCACCGCCGCCGACCAGATGATCGCCGAGCACTTGCGCAAGCGTAACAAGCGCTCTCACGTGGTGGCGAACAAGGTCGACAACATCGACCCTGAAATGGCCCGCGCCGAGTTCGCGCCGTTGGGCATGGGCCACGCGATCCCGATCGCCGGTGCCCACGGTCGTGGCATCACCCAGTTGCTGGAAATCGCCCTGAGCGATTTCCCGAAGGATGACGACGAGCCGCAGGAAGGCGAGGAAGAGGAAGAAGTCGCCGAAGGCGAAGAAGCCAAGCGCATTCCTGGCCCGAGCGAAAAAGACGGGATCAAGATTGCCATCATCGGCCGTCCCAACGTCGGCAAGTCGACCCTGGTCAACCGCATGCTCGGTGAAGACCGGGTGATCGTCTACGACCAGCCCGGCACCACCCGGGACAGTATCTACATCCCGTTCGAACGAAATGACGAGAAGTACACGCTGATTGACACGGCGGGCGTGCGCAAGCGCGGCAAGATCCACGAGGAAGTCGAAAAGTTCTCGGTGGTCAAGACGCTGCAGGCGATCAAGGACGCCAACGTGGTGATCTTCGTCATGGACGCCCGCGAGGGTGTGGTGGATCACGATCTCAACCTGCTGGGCTTTGCCCTGGAGGCCGGTCGGGCCTTGGTCATCGCACTGAACAAGTGGGACGGCATGACCCCGGGCGAACGCGATTTCGTGAAGGTCGAACTGGAACGCCGGTTGTTCTTCGTCGACTTTGCCGACATCCACTTCATTTCGGCGTTGCACGGCACGGGCGTGGGTAACCTCTACGCCTCGGTGCAGAACTCGTTCAAGTCGGCGGTCACCCGCTGGCCGACCAGCCGCCTGACCCAGATCCTCGAGGACGCCGTCACCGAGCACCAGCCGCCGATGGTCAACAGCCGCCGGATCAAGCTGCGTTATGCCCACCTGGGTGGTGCGAACCCGCCGATCATCGTGATTCACGGTAACCAGATCGAGAAGGTGCCGAAGTCTTACGTGCGTTACCTGGAGAACACTTACCGCCGTGTCCTGAAGCTGGTCGGCACGCCGATCCGCATCGAGTTCAAGGGCGGCGAGAACCCGTACGAAGGCAACAAGAACTCGCTGACCGACCGCCAGGTCAACAAGAAGCGTCGCTTGATGTCGCACCACAAGAAGGCCGACAAAAAGCGCCGCGACAAGCGCTGATTGCAGGCCTGCCCTGACCCCTGTGGGAGCGGGCTTGCCCGCGATGAACGATTATGCGGTGTGACTGTTGCACCGCGGTGCTGCCATCGCGGGCAAGCCCGCTCCTACAGAGGCAGTGGTAGAAAAGAGGGCGCTTTAAGCGCCCTTTTTTTATGGGCGCCGGATGGGCTATCCTCGGGCTCTCCCGCGCCGCGTCAGAGCCGGGTGTAGAGCAGGGAACCACCGATGATCACCAGTAAGCTGCCGAATGTCGGCGTCACTATTTTCACGCAGATGTCGCAGCTCGCGGCGCAGACCGGGGCGATCAACCTGTCCCAGGGCTTTCCCGATTTCGATGCCCCGCAGGCCTTGTGCGACGCGGTCGGCCGGCACATCGCCAGTGGTCACAACCAGTATTCGCCGATGACCGGCCTGCCGGCGCTGCGTCAGCAAGTGTCGGCGAAGATCGCGCGCAGCTATGGCGTGCAGGTCGATGCCGATCACGAAGTGACCATCACCCCCGGCGCCACCCAGGCGATCTTCTGTGCGATCCAGGCGGTGATCCACAGCGGCGACGAAGTGATCGTGTTCGACCCTTGCTATGACAGCTACGAGCCGTCGGTGGAACTGGCGGGCGGGCGCTGCGTGCATGTGCAGCTCGGTTTGAACGATTTTTCCATCGACTTCGAAAAACTCGCGGCGGCGATCAGCCCGCGCACCCGCATGATCGTGCTGAACACGCCCCATAACCCGAGCGGGGCGCTGATCAGCCACGCCGAGCTGGATCAGCTGGCGGAGCTGATCCGTGATCGCGACATCTATCTGGTCAGCGATGAAGTCTATGAACACCTGGTGTTCGATGGCGTGCCCCACGTCAGCGTGTTGAACCATGAAGAGCTGTATCAGCGCGCCTTCGTGGTCAGTTCGTTCGGCAAGACCTATCACGTCACCGGCTGGAAAACCGGTTACGTGGTGGCGCCACCCGCCCTCACGGCGGAGCTGCGCAAGGTGCATCAATACGTGAGCTTCTGCGGGGTGACGCCGCTGCAGTTCGCCCTGGCCGATTTCATGGCCGAGCACCCGGAGCATGTCGAAGAGTTGCCGGACTTCTACCAGGCCAAGCGCGACCTGTTCTGCGACCTGCTGACGCCTTCGCGCTTCAGCTTCAAGCGCGTGACCGGCACCTATTTTCAGTTGGTCGACTACTCGCAGATTCGCCCGGACCTCAATGACGTCGAGATGTCCCTGTGGATGACCCGCGAGCACGGCGTGGCGAGCATCCCGATCTCGGTGTTCTACCAGACGCCGCCTGAAGGCCAGCGCCTGGTGCGCCTGTGCTTTGCCAAACGCGAGGAGACCCTGCGCGCCGCAGCGGAAAAACTATGCGTGATCTGAGTGCACTGCCCAACCTGAACGTCGCGCTGATCCAGACCACCCTGGCCTGGCATGACCGCCAGGCCAACCTGGAGCATTTCGAGCCGTTGCTGGATCAGGCGCGGGGTGCCGACCTGATCATCCTGCCGGAGATGTTCACCACCGGGTTTTCCATGGAATCGGACACCCTCGCCGAGGCGGAGAATGGGCCGACCAGCCAGTGGCTGCGTGTCCAGGCGGCCCGGCTCGATGCCGTGATCACCGGCAGCGTGATCGTCCAGGCCGCCGACGGCAGTCATCGCAATCGCCTGTTGTGGGCGCGGCCGGACGGCGAAGTCTTGCACTACGACAAGCGCCACCTGTTCCGCATGGCGGGTGAGCACAACCACTACACCCCCGGCGAGCGCCAGGTGCAGTTCGAGCTCAAGGGCTGGCGAGTGCGGCCGCTGATTTGCTACGACCTGCGTTTCCCGGTGTGGAGCCGCGATGCCCAGGACACCGACCTGCTGCTCTACACCGCGAACTGGCCGGGTGCACGGCGCCAGCACTGGAACCGCTTGCTGCCGGCACGGGCCATCGAAAACCTGTGTTACGTGGCGGCGGTGAACCGCATTGGCACCGACGGCAAGGGTTTTGCTTATACCGGCGACAGTCAGGTGCTGGACTTCCAGGGCGAGACCTTGCTTGGTGCTGGGGATGCGGATGGGGTGTTCAAAGTGGTGCTGGATGCGGCGGAGCTGCAGGCGTATCGCACGCGGTTTCCGGCGAATCTGGATGCGGATACGTTCGAGTTCACCTGATAGCTTCACTGCCTGACAGGACGCCTTCGCGGGCAAGCCCGCTCCTACAGGTTTTCAGGTGTACCCGACATTTATGTACACCTCGGTCACTGTGGGAGCGGGCTTGCCCGCGAAGAGGCCTGATTGAACAGCATAAAAGTATCAGGCAACAAAAGGCCCCGGACGCTTTCGCCCCGGGGCCTTTTTGTATTTCAGCGAAGGCTTACGCCGCCTTGGCTTCCGGCTGGCTCAGCGAGCGGTTCAGCGCGCTGAACAGGGCCTTGAAGCTGGCGGTGGTGATGTTTTCGTCGATGCCGACGCCATGCACCGCCCGCTCACCGTTGACGCGCAGCTCGATGTAGGCCGCCGCTTTGGCGTGGGTGCCCGCGCCGATGGCGTGTTCGTTGTAGTCCATGATTTCCACCGGGACCGGCAGGCCGGCCACCAGGGCTTCCAATGCACCGTTGCCCTTGCCGCGCCAGTGCAGGTTGGTCTCGCCCTGGCCTTTGCCGGACACTTCCACTTCCACGGCACTGTGGCCGTTTTCTTCCTGCAGGCGATGGCTGACCAGCGCGTACGGGGTGTTGGCTTGCAGGTACTCGCTGTGCAGCAACGCGTGGATCTGCTGGGCGGTCATTTCCAGTCCCAGGCGATCGGTTTCACGCTGCACCACCTGGCTGAACTCGATCTGCATGCGGCGCGGCAGGCTGATGCCGTATTCCGACTCCAGCAGGTAGGCGATGCCGCCCTTGCCCGACTGGCTGTTGACGCGGATGACCGCCTCGTAGCTGCGACCGATGTCGGCCGGGTCGATCGGCAGGTACGGCACTTCCCACAGGGCGTCCGGTTTCTGCTGGGCGAAGCCCTTGCGGATGGCATCCTGGTGCGAGCCGGAGAACGCGGTGTGCACCAGGTCGCCGACGTACGGATGGCGCGGGTGCACCGGGATCTGGTTGCACTCTTCGACGACCTTGCGCACGCCGTCGATGTCGGAGAAGTCCAGCTCGGGGTTCAGGCCCTGGGTGTACATGTTCAGTGCGACGGTCACCAGGTCGACGTTACCGGTGCGCTCGCCGTTGCCGAACAGGCAGCCTTCGACACGGTCGGCGCCGGCCATCAGGCCCAGTTCGGTGGCGGCCACGCCGGTGCCACGGTCGTTGTGGGTGTGCAGGCTGATGATCACGCTGTCACGGCGGTTGATGTGACGGCCGAACCATTCGATCTGGTCGGCATACACGTTCGGCGTCGCGCATTCGACGGTGGCCGGCAGGTTGAGGATCATCTTGTGCTCGGGCGTCGGGTTCCACACCTCGATCACCGCGTCGCAGACTTCCTTGGCGAATTCCAGTTCAGTGGCGCTGAAGGTCTCTGGCGAGTATTCGAACGTCCACTGGGTTTCCGGCTGCTGGGCGGCGTACTTGACGAACAGCTTGGCCGCGCTCACGGCGATTTCCTTGATGCCTTCCTTGTCCTGGTTGAAGACAATGCGGCGGAAGGAAGGGGAGGTCGCGTTGTACAGGTGAACGATGGCTTTTTTCGCCCCGCGCAGGGATTCGAAGGTACGGGCGATCAGGTCTTCACGGCCCTGGGTCAGCACCTGGATGGTGGTGTCGTCCGGGATGTGGTTGTCTTCGATCAGGGTGCGCACGAAGTCGAAGTCGGTCTGCGACGCGGCCGGGAACGAGGCTTCGATTTCCTTCACGCCGACCTGCACCAGGGTTTTCCAGAAACGCAGTTTTTTCACCGCGTCCATCGGCTCGATCAGCGACTGGTTGCCGTCGCGCAGGTCGGAACTGCACCAGATCGGCACGGCGGTGATGGTCTTCGACGGCCAGGTACGGTCCGGGAGGTCGATGGCCGGGAAGGCGCGGTATTTCGAAGACGGGTCTTTGAGCATGCTCATCGGGACAATCCTTATTGTGTGGGCCGAGAAGAGGCGGCCTGCCGGTGGTTCAACTGTTCTTGGGGAAAAGCGTAGGACGAGGCGTCGCGATTCAGCCCGGCAGTCGTGCGCTGACGAGGCACAGGCTGCGGTGCTGGCGAAGCTGAATGAGGGTGTGAGAGGTTTTCATGCCTTCAACCCTAACCGCGAGGGGGGAGGATGGCAAGCAGTCGAAAAAAATTGAGAGAAGTTCTGCTTTTGCGGAGTTTTGAGAGATTTAATCGCGTGGAATGGCTTATTAGGCGCTAGTGTTTGCGCTGTTGATCGAGCGTCCGCAATTGGCGGCAGTGGCGAGTCTCAGGCCCCCCATCGCGGGCAAGCCCGCTCCCACAGGGATCACGCTGAACCTGTGGGAGCGGGCTTGCCCGCGATGAGGCCAGTCGCAGCACAGAATATTCAGGGCTGGAACGCCCCGATAAAGATCGCCGGATCCACCCGCGCATCGTTCAGGCTGACATTCCAGTGCATGTGCGGTCCGGTCGCCCGGCCGGTGGCGCCGACCTTGCCCACCACGCCACCGCGTGCCAGTTGCTGGCCGACCTTCACGTCGATCTTCGACATGTGACAGAACATGCTGATGAAGCCCTGGCCGTGGTCGACGAACACGGTGTTGCCATTGAAGAAGTAGTTGCCGATCAGGATCACCTTGCCGGCGGCGGGGGTCTTGATCGGAGTGCCGGCGGGCACGGCGAAATCCAGGCCCGAGTGCGGGTTGCGCTCCTCACCGTTGAAGAAGCGGCGAACACCGAACTTGCTCGACAGCGGGCCGTTGACCGGTTTGTCCAGCAGCAGGTTGCTGGGGGTGTTCGGGCTGAAGGTGCGGTAGGCGGCGATCTGCTCGGCCAGCTCGCGTTCGATGCGCTTGAGGTTGCTCTGATCCGGGTTGACCTGCTGGGTGTTTTTCAGGGTGATGCGCTGTTCCGGGTATTTCTTGGTGCCGACGGTGAAGTTGAAGTCTCGACCGCCGCTGCTGATCGACTGTACGCCCGGTTTGACCGTCAGCGGCACACCGACAATGGCTCGCCAGTTGTTCTGTTCCTTGATCACCAGCACCGGTTTGCCCTGATAACGGGCGGTCGGCGCCTGTGCGGCGCTGCCCAGGTCGATCACAGCCACGCCACCGGGGACCGGTTTGTTCAACAGGCGGGTGATGTAACTGTCGGCATGGGCGGTGAAGGTCAGGCACAGCAGGAGCAGCGAAGCGAGAAAACGCGGCATGGGTCAATCCAGTAAAGAAAGGGTGACGGGCGTCAGGTGGTTGTCCTCGACCCGCACGTGCAGCTCACCTTCGCCCAATCGGGCTTTCAGGCGCTGGCCATTGTGGGTTTGTGCCGCGTTGCGGATCGCATGGCCGCGTTCGTCCAGCAGGATGCTGTAGCCACGCCCGAGGGTCGCCAGCGGGCTGACCACGTGCAGCGTCTGCACCTGGCTTTGCAGTTGCAGGCGACGGCCCTTCAGCCCTTCGCGCATGGCCCGGGGCAGGCGTTCGGCGAGGATGTCAAGGCGCTGGCGCAACATCGCCAGTTGACGTCCCGGATGCTGCCCGGCCATACGGGTTTCCAGGCGGATCAGGCGTTCGCGACGGGTATTGAGGCTGCGTTCGAAGGCGCGGCGCAGGCGCATGTCCAGGTCATCCAGACGTTGCGCCTGCTGGCGCAGGCGTTCGCCTGGGTGGCGCAGGCGACGAGACACGCCCTCGAGGCGCAGGCGGTCGCGCATCAGGCGGTCACGCATGCGCATCACCAGGCGGCGGTGCAGGCTTTCGACGCGGCGCACCAGGTCGCTGGAGTCCGGTGCCAGCAGTTCGGCGGCGGCCGAGGGCGTGGGGGCGCGGACGTCCGCCACGAAGTCGCTGATCGACACATCGGTTTCATGGCCGACGGCGCTGACAATCGGCGTCACGCAGGCATCCACCGCACGGGCCACGGCTTCTTCGTTGAAGCACCAGAGGTCTTCCAGCGAACCGCCGCCACGGGCGAGGATCAGCGCATCGAACCCCCGGGCGTCCGCCAGTTTCAAGGCGCGGACGATTTGCGCGGTGGCTTCGCGGCCCTGCACTGCGGTGGGGATCAGCGTCAATTGAACTTGCGGCGCCCGGCGGCGGAACACGCTGATGATGTCGCGGATCACCGCGCCGGTCGGCGAGCTGATGATGCCGATGCGTTGCGGATGCGCGGGCAGCGGCACCTTGCGCTCGGCGCTGAACAGGCCTTCGGCGCTGAGTTTTTCCTTCAGCGCATCGAACGCCAGGCGCAGCGCGCCGTCACCGGCCGGTTCGACCGTGTCGAGGATCAACTGATAGTCGCCACGGCCTTCGAACAGCGAAACCTTGCCGCGCACCTTCACCGCCAGGCCATCCTTCAACGCCTGGCGAACCCGCGCGGCGTTCTGCCGGAACAAGGCGCAGCGCACCTGGGCACCGCTGTCCTTGAGGGTGAAATACACATGGCCGGACGCCGGGCGGGCGAGGTTGGAAATTTCGCCTTCGACCCAGATGTTGCTGAACACGTCTTCCAGCAACACCCGCGCGCGGCCGTTGAGCTGGCTGACAGTCAGGACTTCCCGGTCCAGGCCGAGTCTTGCAAAGGGATCTTTAATCATGGGGCGCAGTTTATAGGCATTCGCCGTTCAATCTCCATGACCACGACACATCCGATCGTGGAACGGGCTTGCTGGCGAAAGCGGTGCATCAGTCGATGTCGAAATTGAATGAAATAGCGCTTTCGCGAGCAAGCCCGCTCCCACAGGAGGTAGAGTTCGCTTCGGAATTCAAGGATGACAGGGGAATGAATGTGCTCGAGTTGTTGAACCAATGGCCCTTCGGCCTGACGGACTGGCTGGTGATCGGCCTGGGCATTGCCCTGGCGTATATCGTGTTCGGCATTGCCGGTTTCGGCACGGCGCTGGTGGCGGGGCCGATTCTGATTCTGTTCATGCCGTTGTCGAAAATCGTGCCGCTGCTGGTGTTGCTGGATTTCATCGCGGCGTTCGGCAATCTGCTGCCGTCGCGGCGGGATGTGGCCCGGCCGGAGCTGCTCCGCCTGCTGCCGTGCATGGCGGTGGGCTGCACGCTGGGGGTGATTTTCCTGCTGAACCTGCATTCGGACCTGTTGCTGCTGTTGATGGGGCTGTTCATCAGTGTCTACGCCCTTTACAGCCTGTTGATCAAAAGCCGCCCGACGCAGTTGTCCGCCGCCTGGTCGGTGCCGATGGGCACGGTGGGCGGGCTGTTCGGGGCGTTGTTTGGCAGTGGCGGCTTTCTTTATGCGATCTACCTCAACAGCCGTCTGTCGAAAGAGGCCGCCCGGGCGACCCAGAGTGCGCTGATCAGTTGCAGCACCGTGGTCCGCCTGAGCCTGTTCGCTGTCGCGGGGGTGTATGCCGAGCTACCCTTGTTGATGCTGGCGCTGTGTCTGTTGCCAGCGATGGCACTGGGCCTGTGGATCGGCCGTCGGCTGACCATGAGGCTGTCACGCGAGGCCTTCGTGCAGCTGGTGACCTGGCTGGTGCTGGCCAGCGGAATTGCCTTGATCGGGCGGTATCTGAGCACTTGACCGCAGCGTTTCAGGGATTAAGCTGCCGGCCGCCTTCCCACTGTAGGAGCGAGCATGCTCGCGATGGACGCGCGGACACCGCTGTGTGTCAGGCTGCCAGCGTCATCATTGAGCATTTTCGCGAGCATGCTCGCTCCTACACCGGGGAAAATTTTCAGTATTTGCAGCAGGGCTTGCCCCCATGAACTCCCAAAGCATCATCGTCCCGAAAATTTCCACATTGCCGGTGCACGAACCCCGGGCTCGGGCAATCGTGCGCTGGCTGGTGCGCAAGAACATCATCCACGAAGAATTGACCACCTGCGGGCGCACCGGCAACCGCATGGGCCACGCCATCGCCGAGGGCGCCCGTGCCGTGGTGCTGCACC
This sequence comes from Pseudomonas fluorescens, assembly GCF_041354075.1. Lineage (GTDB taxonomy): Bacteria > Pseudomonadota > Gammaproteobacteria > Pseudomonadales > Pseudomonadaceae > Aquipseudomonas > Aquipseudomonas fluorescens_CE. The sequence goes on from NZ_JARZGC010000005.1 coordinate 171,010, forward strand.
CTGAAGCGCTGCCGTTCGGCGAGCCGGTCAACGGGCTCGAAATCGTCACCAAGCGCTGCATCTATACACCGGCCAAGGGATTCCTGGAGGAGGCGGGCTGCGCCGGGTGCCGCCAGGAAATCGGCGAAGCGCTGTTCGAAAGCCTGGAAGACTGGATGCCGGGGCGCACCGACAACTTCATCTGCCCCGAATGCGGGCATGAAGATGACATCAATGGCTTTCTGTTCCTCCAGGAATGCGGCTTCTCCAACCTCGGTTTCATCTTCAACAACTGGGCCGAGGCCGGCTTCAAGCAGAGCTTTCTCGATGAATTTGCCGACTGGCTGGATCAGCCCGTCAGTTGGGTCAAGGTCGAGCTCTGAACCCGTACATCCGTAATGCTGATAATAGACAGAGTTTTACATTGAACCCGAGGGGGTGTCTGACTATAATGGCGCGCTTCCATTTTCCCGCTCGGGAGCCCCCGCGATGCTGCGTATCAGCCAAGAAGCTCTGACATTCGACGACATTCTCCTCGTGCCCGGTTATTCCGAGGTGCTTCCTAACGAAGTCAGTCTGAAGACCCGCCTTACCCGTGGCATCGAGCTGAACATTCCTCTGGTTTCTGCCGCCATGGACACCGTCACTGAAGCCCGTCTGGCAATCGCCATGGCTCAGGAAGGTGGCATCGGCATCATCCACAAGAACATGACCATCGAGCAGCAAGCTGCCGAAGTGCGCAAGGTCAAGAAGTTCGAAGCCGGCGTGGTCAAGGACCCGATCACCATCGAGGCTGACGCCACGGTGCGCGATCTGTTCGAACTGACCCGTCTGCACAACATTTCCGGCGTCCCGGTCCTGCACGACGGCGACCTGGTCGGCATCGTCACTTCCCGTGACGTGCGTTTCGAAAGCCGCCTGGACGCCAGCGTCCGCGACGTGATGACGCCCAAAGAGCGTCTGGTCACCGTCAAGGAAGGCGCCGACAAGAACGACGTTCGCGAACTGCTGCACAAGCACCGCATCGAACGCGTGCTGATCGTCGACGACAAGTTCGCCCTCAAGGGCATGATGACCGTCAACGACATCGAAAAAGCCAAGGCTTACCCGCTGGCCAGCAAGGACGATCAAGGTCGTCTGCGCGTTGGCGCTGCCGTCGGTACCGGCAAAGACACCGGTGAGCGCGTGGCCGCCCTGGTCAATGCCGGGGTTGACGTGGTGGTGGTCGACACCGCCCACGGTCACTCCAAGGGCGTGATCGACCGCGTTCGCTGGGTCAAGCAGAACTTCCCTGAAGTGCAGGTCATCGGCGGCAACATCGCCACCGGCGCTGCCGCCAAGGCCCTGGCCGAAGCGGGCGCCGACGCCGTCAAGGTCGGTATCGGCCCAGGCTCGATCTGCACCACCCGTATCGTCGCCGGTGTCGGCGTCCCGCAAATCAGTGCCATCGCCAACGTCGCCGCTGCCCTTGAAGGCACCGGCGTTCCGTTGATCGCCGACGGCGGCATCCGTTTCTCCGGTGACCTGTCCAAGGCCATCGTTGCCGGTGCTTCCTGCGTGATGATGGGCTCGATGTTCGCCGGTACCGAAGAGGCGCCGGGCGAGATCGAACTGTTCCAGGGCCGTTCTTACAAGGCTTACCGTGGCATGGGCTCGCTGGGCGCCATGTCCCAGGCTCAAGGCTCTTCCGACCGTTACTTCCAGGATTCCTCGGCCGGCGCCGAGAAACTGGTTCCGGAAGGCATCGAAGGGCGTGTCCCGTACAAGGGCAGCCTGAGCGCGATCATCCACCAGTTGATGGGTGGCCTGCGTTCCTCGATGGGCTACACCGGCAGCGCCGACATCGAACAGATGCGCACCATCCCCGAGTTCGTGCGGATCACCGGCGCAGGCATGGCCGAGTCCCACGTACACGACGTACAGATCACCAAGGAAGCGCCAAACTACCGCGTAGGTTGAGCCTTCAAGCAAAAAGTTTACGACCGGGGCTGTTTTATTCAGCCCCGAGTTGTTTCTGAATCACGACTGTTTCTGAATGACTTAGACGAGACTGAATCATGGCCCTCGATATTCACGCTCACCGCATCCTGATCCTCGATTTCGGTTCCCAGTACACCCAGCTGATCGCCCGCCGCGTGCGTGAAATTGGTGTGTACTGCGAACTGCATCCGTTCGACATGGACGACGAAGCGATTCGCGAATTCGCGCCAAAGGGGATCATCCTCGCGGGTGGCCCGGAGTCGGTACACGTGGCGGACAGCCCGCGCGCGCCACAGGCAGTCTGGGACCTGGGCGTACCGGTGTTCGGCATCTGCTACGGCATGCAGACCATGGCCGAGCAGTTGGGCGGCAAGGTGGAAGGCTCCGAGCTGCGTGAGTTCGGTTACGCCCGTGTCGATGTGGTCGGCAAGAGCCGCCTGCTGGACGGTATCGAAGACCACGTCGACGCCGACGGCCTGTTCGGCCTCGACGTGTGGATGAGCCACGGTGACAAGGTCACCAAGATGCCGGGCGACTTCCACGTCCTGGCCAGCACCCCGAGCTGCCCGATCGCCGGCATGTTCAGCGACGAGCGCGCCTACTACGGCGTGCAGTTCCACCCGGAAGTGACCCACACCAAACAGGGCGGTCGCATCCTGTCGCGCTTCGTCCTCGACATCTGTGGCTGCGAAGCGCTGTGGACCCCGTCGAAGATCGCCGAAGACGCCATCGCCCAGGTGCGCGCCCAGGTCGGCACCGACAACGTGCTGCTGGGCCTGTCCGGCGGTGTCGACTCCTCGGTGGTTGCCGCGCTGCTGCACAAGGCAATCGGCGACCAACTGACCTGCGTCTTCGTCGACAACGGCCTGCTGCGCCTGCACGAAGGCGAGCAAGTGATGGCCATGTTCGCCGAGAACATGGGCGTCAAGGTGATCCGCGCCAACGCCGAAGAGCAGTTCCTCAACAACCTGGCCGGCGAAGCCGACCCGGAGAAGAAGCGCAAGATCATCGGCCGTACCTTCATCGACGTGTTCGATGCCGAATCCTGCAAGCTGGACAACATCAAGTACCTGGCCCAGGGCACCATCTACCCGGACGTGATCGAGTCGGCTGGCGCGAAAAGCGGCAAGGCCCACGTGATCAAGTCGCACCACAACGTGGGCGGCCTGCCGGAAGAGATGAACCTGAAGCTGGTCGAGCCACTGCGCGAACTGTTCAAGGACGAAGTCCGCCGTCTGGGCCTGGAACTGGGTCTGCCGTACGACATGGTCTACCGCCACCCGTTCCCGGGCCCGGGCCTGGGCGTGCGGATCCTCGGTGAAGTGAAGAAGGAATACGCCGACCTGCTGCGTCGCGCCGACCACATCTTCATCGAAGAACTGCGCAAGGCCGACTGGTACCACAAGGTCAGCCAGGCCTTCGTGGTGTTCCAGCCGGTGAAATCGGTAGGTGTGGTGGGCGATGGCCGTCGTTACGCCTGGGTCGTGGCCCTGCGTGCCGTGGAAACCATCGACTTCATGACCGCCCGTTGGGCGCACCTGCCGTACGAACTGCTGGAAACCGTCAGCGGCCGTATCATCAATGAAATCGAAGGCATCTCCCGCGTCACCTACGACGTGTCGAGCAAGCCGCCTGCGACGATTGAGTGGGAATAAGCTGAAACCAACAAGGGCGCCAAAAGGCGCCCTTGTCGTATCTGGATCACTCGCAATTCTCAGCGCACAACCGCCGCTACAGCCGAGCCTTGATGACTCTGCCCCTTCACCGCCAACACCACCACCAACATCCCCAACCCACACACCGCCGCCGAGATGATGAAGGCCACGTTGTAGCCGCCGCCGTATTGAACGACCAGCCCGGTCAGCGTGGGCGCGATGATCCCGGCGATGTTGGCCAGCAGGTGAACGAAGCCACCGGTGCCGCCGACGCGGTTTTTCGGCACGATGTCCTGGATCAGCGCCCAGCAGATCTGTGGGGTGACGAACAGGAACACGCTGGAGACGGTGATGCAGGCCACCGCCATGCCCAGCGAGGTCACCTGGGTGGTGATCAGCACGCAGGTCGCCGCAACGCCCAGGCCCAGGGTGAGCATGATTTTGCGGGCAAGGATGACGTTACCGAGCCGTTTGGTCAGGGCATCGGTCAGGAAGCCGCCACCGAGGAATCCCACTGCCGCGCCGAGCCAGGGGATGACGCCGATGATGCTCATGCTCTTGATGTCCAGGTGCTGGTAGTCCATCAGGTAGCTGGGGAGCCAGGTGAGGAAGAAGTACAGCACGTAGTTGAAGCAGAAGAACGCGGTCGCGACCGCCAGCACCGGGATGGAGAAGATGTAGCTGAACAGGCTGCGGCCTTCTTCAACGTTTTCCACCAGCACTTCCTCGCGGCCCGCGCGAATGAAGTCGCGCTCGGCCTGGGAAACGCTCGCATGCTGATCCGGGGTGTCCTTGAAGATCATCAGCCAGGCCAGCAACCACAGGGCGCCCAGCACGGCGATGACGACGAAGGAAATGCGCCAGCCGAAGTTGAACGCCACCAGTCCGACCACCGGGCCGGCCAGGGCCGCGCCCAAGGGTTGCCCGCAGTTGGTGAAGCCCAGCGCCCGTCCCGCTTCCTGGCGCGGAAACCAGTTGGTGATCGACTTGTTGGTGGTGGTGCCCATCGGCCCCTCACCCATGCCGAACAACACCCGGAAGATCAGCAGTTGCAGGTAACCGGTGATGACCGCAGTCAGGCCGCAGAACACCGACCAGCTGCCGGCGGCCCAGGCGAACACCTTTTTCGGCCCGTATTTGTCCGCCGCCCAGCCGCCGATGAAGCACAGGGCGCAGTAGCCGAAGAAAAACGAGCTGAAGATGAAACCCATTTGCGCATCGTCGATGTGCAGTTCGGTCTTGAGCAGTGGCGCGACCACCGAGAGCGCCGCGCGGTCCAGGTAATTGAGCATGCCGGCGAAGAACAGCAGCCCGGCAATGTTCCAACGGTAATAGCCTTTCATTCTTTTATGGCCTTTATTATTGACAGAAAACAGCGGGGGCTCAATCGATCAAAGTCCGTTCCAGGCAGTAGTCTTCGATCACTTGCAGATCCGGTTTGAAACCCAGGCCGGCGTCAGTCGGCAGTTCCATGCGGGGCTTGAAGGCCAGGGCGGGGTAGAGCAGGCGTTCGAATTCAATGAACGGCACCTCCACCGCCACTTCCTGGGGCAGCAACGTGCACAGGTGCGCCACGGCCAACAGGCCAGGGCCGAAATAGAAGCAGTGCGGTACGACTTTCACGCCGTGTTGGCGCGCCAGGGCAAACACCTGGAGCATGGCGCCGATGCCGCCGATTTTCGCCACGCTGGGTTGCACGACGTCAATCGCCTGCTGTTCCAGCAGGGTCTTGATGCCTTGCACGCCGGCAGCGTTCTCCCCGGCGGACAGCGGCACGCCGTTGCGACGTACCAGCGCCAGCCCGGCGGCATCGTCAGGTGGCCAGACCGGTTCCTCCAGCCAGGTCAGTTCCAGCGCGCGCAAGCGCTCGGCGACTTCGCTGGCTTCAGCCACCGACCATGGGCAATTCACATCCACCATCAACTCGCCGGCCGCTACAGGCAGTGCCCGGCGGGCAGCGGCTATCGCGTCGACGTGGGTTTCGTGCAGTTTGATCTTGCGAAAGCCCAGGTCGCGGGCACGGCTGACTTGTCGATAGACTTCGTCAGGATCGTTGCCATAGCTGACCAGGCTCGCATACAGCTCGAGCGTACGCGCGGTGCCACCCAGCAGTTGGTACAGGGGAACGCCAGCGACCTGGGCCGCGAGGTCCCACAGGGCGATGTCGATGCCCGAAAGGGCGTAGACCATCGCGCCGGTCGAGCCAAAGCCATGCAAGGCGCGACGCGCCTTTTCCAGGGTCTTCTCGCGATCTGCCAGCGACGTGCCGATGAACATCGGGCCGACGACCGCCGACAACGCCTGGTACGTCACCGGATTGGAGCCGTGCCCGAAGGCTTCACCCCAGCCCACCAATCCGGTGTCCGTGGTGATTTTCAGCATCAGGCTCTGCATGCGCTGATGGCTCGGCGAGGCGGCATTGAAAGCGTCGTCGTCCTTGGCCTGGCCGTGATTCTGCCGTTGGCTGGCGCCGGTACTGAACGGGATGCTGATGCGAATAACTTCGATGCTGCTGATGATCACAGGTCGATCTTCCCCATTTTTTATGAATTGTGGGTCTGCCCTGTACAGGTACGTCATCGTACAACATCAAAAGTGGCTGGGAAACATTTTGTCACATGGAGGGGCGCAGGCGTCGGTTTGCACCCGGTCTCGCCCCGGATCGGGGCATTCGGGACGAGACAGGGTGGTATCATTCGATCAGCTGGCCAGGGTCATGCCTCGCTCATCCAGTGCCTTGAACAGGGCCTGCATGCTGTCGAAGCGTTTCTGGTGCAACGTCGGCCAGGCCGGACGCTCGATGAAATAGCGACCGGATTCAAAGCGAACGGGTGTCCTGGCAATGGCACCGTCTCGCCCCCGATGAATCAGCGAAGTGCTTTCGAGCTCCTTTTGCAGGCTGTACATCCCCGGACGGGGCAATAACTGTTCGATCTCCTGTGCCGACTGTGCGTGGAACGGGGTGGGGAATTGCAGACGCAGATCGCTCCTGACGTGAGCGGCGGGCCTGCCTTCATTGTCGACGAAGGTTTGTCCGGGATCCGGCTCGTAGCCGCGCGACGGCCCTTTGGTCACATCCTCGATGCGCAGCCCGATAGCCTTGTCCAGTTCACTGACTCCGGCGACACCTTCATAGGTGTTCGCATGTGAATTGCCCATCAGCGCCACCCATTTGTGTGACCCGCGCACGGCCTGATCGGCGTCGATCACGGTATGGGCGTAGTAATTCATCATCTGTTGCCGGGTCGTCTTGCCCAGGCCCGACAGGCCTTCAAGGCGATAACTGGTCATGCAGTCGATGGCCTGGATCCGTATGCCGTGGCGGTTGGCTTCTTTCACCAGCTCGAGGAAGTTGAAACGTTGCAGGGGGTCCGTCCCATGGCCCTGATCAAGGCTTTGCAGGTACAACTCCAGATCCCTGGGCATGACCGAGGTCTTGGCGAAGTTGTCCAACGCGGCCTGATGGAAGTCGGTGAGCAGATGCTCCATGTACAGGGTTTTCACGCCCTTGCGAGAGAGCATCGGCATCTGTTCGATCAACCATTGCTTGCTGCCGATTTCGGCATGACTTTCACCGATGACCAGCCCGTCGAAATGTTCGATCCACCAGTCGATGAATGACTCGGCGCTGGAAGCCGGGTCGAGGGGCGGCATCGCCGGACGCGGTGCAAGGTTCAATTCGGCATAGAAGCGCGTGGCCGCGTCGCGCAGGTTTTTGCGTAGGGCCTTGAACACTTCCAGGGGGGAGTCGCCACTGATGCTCACGATGTGATCCCCCAGTGATCGGCCGCCCGGTGCAGAGGCGGCCTGTTTCAGTCTTGCGCGATACGGGTGGGGAATTTCATAGGGCGAACGGAACAGCGCGGTGTCGGGCAGCGTCGATTGCGCTGTGGTCTGGTCGCGAGTGACGGACGTGGAGGGCGACGGCTCGCGCACTGGCGATTCGCCCGCCAGAGGGTCAATGCGCACACGCGTCAGCGACAAGCCTTCATCCTCAATCCCCAGGGCCAGTTCATGGACGCTGTCGAAGTGCCGTCCACTGACCATGCCCCATCGCGGGCGCACGACAAAAAAGCCGCCGGCATCGTGCTGGATCGGTGTCTGCACCAGTGAACCGTCGCTGCTGCGATGGATGAGCGTGTCGTTGTCCTGGATCATGAACATGCCGCCCCTGGGCAAGGCATTTTCGACGCTGTTGGCGGTGATCGTCGGCGGCGGGCCGTCCAGTTGCAGGCGCAGATCGCTCTTGAGCAAATCAATGGGGTTGCCCAGCAGGTCCCGCACCTTTTTCCCTGGATCGGCCCCCAGGCCATTCGCCCTGCCGACGGGCAATTCTTCCACGCGAAGGGAGACGGCACCTTGCAGTTCGCTGACGCCGGCGACGCGTTTGAAGGTGCTGGCACGCACTTCGTCCACCAATGCCACCCAGCGGTTGGCCCCGTGAGCGGCCTGGTCTGCGCGGATCGCGGTGTCGGAAAAGTAATTCATCATCTTGCGGCTGCTGGCCTCCGTGGTCCGCTCCATGTGCGGGAAGCGGCGGCTGGCCATGCAGTCGATGGCTTGTACGCGAAGATGGTTTTTCTGCGCCGCCTTGACCAGCGCCGTGTAGCTGTGGGGGCCGGTCGGGTCGCTGCCGAAGCGGACATCCAGCGCCTGCAGCGATTCCTCGAGCGCGGACGGCATCTTCCCGGTGCGATGGAACAGGTCGAGATCCGCCTGGTGGAAATCGGTCAGCAGATGATCCAGGTACAGGGTTCTGACCTTCTGCTTGTTCAGCACTTTGAAGTTGTCGATCAGCACTTGCCGGGGGCCCGTGGCGGCGGTGTCCTGACCGATCACCAGGCCGGGCGCCTCCTTGAACAGGCGCTTGCTCATGTCGGCAAACGGGGTCGAGGGTTTGAAGGCCGGCACCGTCGGGCGCGGCGGCACGCTCGGGGCGCTGTAGAAGTCGATGGCGTCGTCATACAGGCTGCGGCGCAGGCTCTTGAAGTCCTGATAGAGGCTGTCGCTGCCGTGCACCGGGTCCAGCGGGAAATCCTCGACTCGGCTTTGCGCCAATGCCCGCAGCGCCGGTGTCGACGTGGGCGGAACGTCATACGGCATCGGGGGCGTCGCCGTCTCTGGCAGCGCGCTGGCGGTGTGGCCCCAGGGCCATTCGCCGAAAATCTTCATGCCGCCCCGCAGGCCGGGACGCGCGACCGGTTGCCATTTCAGCGCCTCGTTCAGGCGCACTGGCACATTGCGATAAAACGAATGCGGATGAAGCGGATCGACGATGACCCAGCCGCGGATCTGCTCGACGTAACGCACCGCATAGAACCCATCGCTGCCAGCGCGACGCATGTAGATGTAATGCTTGCCGGACGCAGTGGTGATGATCTCCTGGAATTTCGGGCTATCGGTCTGGACCATCGTGGCTTCGCCGACCGTGGTCTTGAAGGCCGCGAGAAAGTCTTCCGGCGCGGCGGGGAGCACCTGTTTCGGGGCGATCTCCTGCAGTGTCGGCAGTGGCGTCCGGGCCTGCTCGGCAAACAGCAGATGCTCTTCTTCCTCGATCAGCATCGAGGTTTCGGCGATTTCCGGAAGCTCCGGGCCCTTGAGGAACGTGGCGTTGAACAGCGTGTCGATGGCGGTGAAAATCGCTGCGGTCACCGCCGATTTGCGCGCGCCCGGGGTTTTGCCGTTGACCGCCTGGTCGATCTGCAGGCCAACGTTGGCGATACCCGCGCCGACGACCGCCAGAGCGACCGGCCAGCCCACGGCGGCCATGGGACCGAACATTTTGTTGAAGGCGTTGAGGTAGCCGATCCACAGTTTTTTACGCAGCTCGCCATTGGAGTGCAGCATGAACTCGGCGTCGCTGATCATGCGCGCATGGGTGGCGCTCGCCAGAAAGGTGAAGGCATCGCCGTCCAGGGCTTCGGCGCTGTGTTCCACCAGTTGGTGATCGTTGCTGTCCCAGGTGCTGACCAGCAGGTCCAGCACGTGATTGAGCCCGACGTTCTCGATGTGCGGCTCACGGAACAACAGGGCGACGAGGTTCACGCCTGGATTCTCCAGAGAGAGCCAACTGCGCTTGGCACTCTGGCGCGAGGACGTGTCTTGCATGATGTCGTGGTCGGCGACCTGGAAGTGCGCCATTAAACGTTTGCGGTCCGATGGCTTGCCGATTTTCGACAGGACCCACCAGTGCACATGACGATCGGACTGCAAGGCGTGCACGCCCCAGATTTCGCCAGGGGTGTAGATCATTTTCCGGCCCTGGGCATCGACGATGCACAGGATGTCGGTGGCCACGAACCCGCCGATCTTCAGCAGGCTGACACGCACGCCCTTGGCTGGCGGTGCTTCGTCTTCGAGCATCTGTCGCGTCACCGGCCAACGGATGTTTCCCGCGACGGCGCTGACCACCGTCTTGAAGTTTTGATCGGATAGCCGGCCGCTTTCACGGTCTTCCATGGCCTTGGCGAGGAAGGTGCACTTGGCCAGCGCGCGGAAGGTTTTGCTGTGCTTGTTCCAGAACGACTTGATCTTTTGCCGGTAGTGATCGGCGAAGTCGATCTCCCAGAAAGCCTTCAACACGACCTTGGCGTGCAGCCGGACTTCATTGCTTTCGTCATAGTTTTGCGCGTCCGGCCCGGCGGTGTAGAAACCGGCGTCGGCGTCCAGCAGGTCGGCGTTGTCCTGGTCATGCACGTTGAAGCGCTGGATCACCAGTTGCGGCAGGGTCATCGATTCGCGCGGGGTTTCGAGCCGGTGTTCCCAGCCGGTAAAGGTGCGCGGGCTGCTTTGGGCGGCGCGAAAGCGGTGGAAATAAACCTGTTCGGGCTCCAGGTGGGCAAGGTCATGTCTGACAAGAATGTCCCGGGCGATGGCGCAGGCCATTTCATACAGGTCGGGGCAGGCTTCGACCATGGTCGGAACCAGCGCCTTGAGTGCCTCTCTGTCAGCGGCGTTGGGCAGTGCGGGGTCTTTTTGAGTGTCCACAGGCTTTCCTTGATCGTGGGTGGGTGAAAACAGCCGCGATCATTTCAGGCCGGAGGGCGATGGGTCTGTCAGACGTCAGGGCACCGTGATGTCGGATCAAGGATGGGGTGCATAGGAAAACGTCGCGCCAGACGAGCGAATCCTGAACCCGCACAGGCCGAACACGGCCCGGCGGGTCATTGAACATCGAGCAGGCTGATCAACTCGGGATACGGTTCTGCAGCACCAGCCCCATGCCATTGAGTGCGTGCGACAGCTGATCGATGCTGGCGAACGGCTTGCCGCTGACCTGGGTCCACGCCGGGCGATTGATGCAGACGTTGCCATCGGCCATGGGCTCCACGGCGGTTCGCATAAGGGAGCCACTGGTACCGCGATGGACGAGGGTGTACGCATCCCCGGCCTTCTCGAACAGGTACATCCCCTTGCGATACAGCAAGCGCTGGAGATACTCGTCGGTGCGTGTCAGCTGAGGCACTTCCACTTGCAGGCGCAAGTCCGCCTGCAGCGTATCGGCGGTTCCGCGCGTGTTGTCGTCGGTGAAAAAGGGCCCGCGATCGACGTCGATACCAGGATCGATCTCCAGGCGCTGCCCTTGCCCCGGGTTGACGTCTTCGATCCGCACACCGATGCCACCTTCCAGCTCAGCGAGCCCTGCCAGGCCTCTGAAGGTGTTGGTGCTCTCGGCACCGGTCAGTATCAGCCACTTGCCTTGACCGTTCAGTAACTTGTCGGTGAACATGATTTCGTTGGTCAGGTGATTGGCCATCATCTGTTCGTCCACGGCGGTTTGCGGGACCGGTCTGCGATAGTTCGCCGCGCAATCCAGGGCCTGGACGCGCACCCCATTGGCCTGCGCGCTCTTGACCAGTTCCAGCTGGTTGAATCGGCCGGTGGGGTCGGTGCCCAGACGTCGCAGATAGCTCAGCAGGTCCTCGGACATGACACCGCTGGTGAAGTAGTCGTTGAGATCTGCCTGGGCAAAGTCGGCCAGCAATCGACGCATGTAAATGGTTTTCAGCCCTTGGGCCGCCATAGAGGGCATGTTCTCGATCACCAGACGCATGCTGGTGAGCCGGTCAAGGGTTTCACCGATGACCAGGCCGGGCGCTTCGATGAACACACGTTCCACCAACGCACTGAACGATGTCGAAGGCTCCAGGGTGGGGATTGTCGGGCGCACAGGCAGGCTTTGCCACTGCAGGTTTGCATAGAAGCGCCTGCTCGACAGCAGCAGTGCCCGCGCTTTCTCGGCAAAGTTCGGGGCATAGCGGTCGGGCACGACCAGTGCGCCGCCGGGGCCGATCTGCACTCGAACGTGGGTTTCGGGAATGCCCAGTGCCCAGCGTTTCAGACGGGGCAAGGCGTGCCTGTCGACATCGTAGGCGGTCGTCACCATCCGCGGGGCCGAAGCGTCGGATAACTCTGTTTCTTCAGTGCGGGACGGCAGGGTTTCCAGCGAGTTTTCCGTCTGCGAACCTTCCAGCGATGAGTCCAGTTCGAGCACACAGCCTTTGCCAAAGCATTGCCCGCCCGCCGGCAAACGCAGCCTGGGCATCCGTTCCCATTGGCCTTCGGCGTTCAGGTGCACGGGCAGTGAGTGGATGAACTGGTTGGGCCTGGCGGGATCGACGATGGCCCAGTACCCGCCGCCCCGGGCGTCGGGAAAGTAGCGCACGTAGTAGGCGCTGTCGTCGATCAGGATGGCGTGAGGCGGATCGCCGTCGAGCGTGTAGATGCCCTGGAATTTTCCGGGCTCGCTGATCGGGGTTTTGCCATCCAGCAGTTCGTTGGTTTGAAATTTTTGCGGTATGTCGCGGGGGCGAACCGGTTCTGCGGGCGCGCGGGGGATTTCCCCCGGAGTCGGCAAAGCCCCCTCGGTCTGTACCTCAGGCTTGCTGGGAGGCGCGGGTTCTTCCGGGGGGCGCAGCGCTTCGGAATACTCATCCCATTCCGCCGCTTCGGCCGCGTCGACCTCGACGCCGACCTCGGCCATTGGCCCGACACCTTTGAGAAACGGCAAGTTGAACAGCACGTCGATGGCATTGAAGATCGCCCCGATCACGCCGTCCTTGCGCTCGGCGGCCGTCTTGCCATTCACCGCCTGATCGATGTTCAGGCCCATGCTCGCCACCCCGGCGCCAATCACCGGCAGCGCCACCGGCCAGCCGACGGCGGCCATCGGGCCGAACACCTTCAGGCCGGCACTCAGGTAGCCGATCCAGAGCTTTTTGCGCAGATCGCCATTGGAGGTCAGTGCCAGATCGGCTTCATGGGCCATCGTGCGGCGAGTCGAATCGCGCAACCAAGCGAAGGCGTCCCCGCTGATGGACTGGTCTTTCTGATTGATCAGATGGTGATCGGCCTGACCCCAGGTGCTCACCAGGCGATTCATCAGGTCGGCCAGGTGATCGTCGATGGCCTGGCGTTCGGACAGCGGGAAGTGGTTCATGAAGGCGCGGCGAAGCGCTTCATCGTTCATTTGCGTGAGGATCCAGCCGTGCAGGTCCGAGGGCGTTTCGAACACATGGAATGCCTGGCGTTCACCTGGCAGGTAGAGGATCTGCCGGCCCTTGGCATCGAGGATGCGCAGGATATTGCTGGCACCATGCCCGGCGATATCCAGTGCCGCGACGCGCAGGTTCGGGCCGGGTGCGAACTCGGTTCGCAACAGCCTCAAGGTGACGGGCCAGGTGAGTGAGCCGATCACGGCATCGAGTGCGGTTTGCCAATCATCGTCGCTCAACTGCCCATTGTCGCGGGCTTCGACGGCGCGGCCGAGGAAGGTGCATTTGGCCAGCGTGCGGAAATCGCCGGACCAGGCGTCCCAGAACGTGTGCAGTTGCTGGCGGTACAACCGGCTGAAGTCGATGTCCCAGAAGGCCTTCAGCACCTCGTTGCCGTGCAGAGGCACTTCATTGCTGGCATCGAAATTTTGCGCCTCGGGGCCTGCGGTGTAGAACCCGCCGTACAGGTCCAGCAGGTCGGCGTTGTCCTGGTCGGTGGCGCGGAAACGGTGGATCACCAGTTGCGTCAGGGTCAGGGATTCATAAGGCTTTTCGCCGTAATGCTGCCAACCGGTGAACGACGTTTCCAGGCTTTGCGCGGACTTGAAACGATGGAAATACACCTGGTCGGGGTCCAGATGGCTGAGACCATGCTGGACCAGCAGGTGGGCGGCCACTTCGTGGGCCGCATCGTGCAGGCTTGGACAGGCCCTGACGACGTGGGCGGCGAGAATCTTCAGGGCCGCCTTGTCGGCGGCATTGGGCAAGGGACGCGGTTGTTTCGGGTTCATTGGCTCGATTCCTTGAGAACGGGGACGGCGAGGGTGAACCATTCGATCCGGGGCGGTGCGCTACATATGTACCGCACCCGCGCCTGCGTCCATCCGCCGCGCCGCCCTTACTGTTTCGCAACCGCAGGTGTATCGTATTCGCCTTTTGCAGGCCTGCGGGTTTGCGCTGGAAACGTAAGGTGGTTGAGTTCATGTCCTTTACCCGTCGCCAAATCCTCGGTGGCCTGGCCGGTCTTGTTGTCGTTGGCGTCGGTGCGGGCGGCGCGTCGCGCTACTGGCTGGGCAAGCGGGCCGATGCCGAGGCGGGCCACGACTACGAGCTGATCGCCGCGCCGCTGGACGTCGAACTGGTGGCCGGGCACAAGACTCAAGCCTGGGCATTCGGGCCGTCGGCGCCGGGCACCGAGTTGCGCGTGCGTCAGGGCGAATGGCTGCGGGTGCGGTTCATCAACCATTTGCCGGTGGCGACCACCATTCACTGGCACGGCATCCGCCTGCCGCTGGAAATGGACGGCGTGCCCTACGTCTCGCAGCTTCCGGTGTTGCCGGGGGAATATTTCGATTACAAATTCCGCGTACCGGACGCCGGCAGCTACTGGTATCACCCCCACGTGAACAGCAGCGAGGAACTGGGGCGCGGGCTGGTCGGGCCGTTGATAGTCGAGGAACGCGAACCCACCGGTTTCAAATACGAACAGACCCTCAGCCTGAAAAACTGGCACGTCGATGAGCAAGGCAACTTCGTCGAGTTCAGCATCCCCCGGGACGCCGCCAGGGGCGGTACCGCCGGGCGCCTGTCGACGATCAACGGGGTCCCCACGCCGGTCATCGACCTGCCTGCCGGGCAGATTACCCGGGTGCGCCTGCTCAACCTCGACAACACCCTGACGTACCGCATCAACATCCCCGGTGTCGAAGCGCAGATCTATGCACTGGACGGCAACCCCGTCGAACCTCGGCCGCTGGGCAAGGAATACTGGCTGGGTCCGGGCATGCGCATTTGTCTGGCGATCAAGGCGCCGCCGGCCGGCGAGGAGTTGTCCTTGCGCAACGGTCCCGTGCGCCTGGGCACCTTGCGCTCGGTGCCCAACAACGATGCGCCGACCACCTGGCCAGCGGCGCTGCCGGCCAACCCGGTGGCCGAGCCGGACCTGGCCAATGCCGAGAAACTCAACTTCAATTTCGAATGGGTCGGCTCGGTGTCGGTCAACGTCGAAAATGGCAAGCCGCCGAGCCTGTGGCAGATCAACGGCAAGGCCTGGGACATCACCGACAAGACCTGCGCCGACCGGCCGATTGCCACGCTGAAAAAGGGTCAGAGCTACATTTTCGAATTGAAGAACCTGACCCAGTACCAGCACCCGATCCACCTGCACGGCATGAGCTTCAAGGTGATCGCCTCGAACCGGCACAAGGTGATTCCGTATTTCACCGACACCTACCTGCTGGGCAAGAACGAGCGCGCGCAGGTGGCGCTGGTGGCGGATAACCCCGGCGTGTGGATGTTCCATTGCCATGTGATCGACCACATGGAAACCGGCCTGATGGCCGCCATCGAGGTGGCGTGATGCGCCAGATTCGACCCGCTGCGATCATCGACCGCAGCCGTGATCGCGATTTCATGCGCGAGGCGCTGGCACTGGCGGCGCAAGGCGCGGCGCTGGGTGAAGTGCCGGTGGGCGCGGTGCTGGTGCAGGACGGCGAGATCATCGGCCGCGGTTTCAATTGCCCGATCAGCGGCAATGACCCCAGCGCCCACGCCGAGATGGTGGCGATCCGCGCCGCCGCGTTGGCCGCGAGCAATTATCGTCTGCCCGGCAGTACCCTCTACGTGACGCTTGAGCCGTGCAGCATGTGCGCCGGGCTGATCGTGCATTCGCGGATCGCCCGGGTGGTGTATGGCGCGCTGGAGCCCAAGGCCGGGATCGTGCAGAGCCAGGGGCAGTTTTTTACCCAGGGCTTTTTGAATCACCGGGTACTGTTTGAAGGCGGGGTGCTGGCCGAGGAGTGTGGGGCGGTGTTGAGCGAGTTCTTCAGGGCGCGCAGGGCGAAGCCCACAGACTGAACATCGATCAAAGTGTGGGAGCGGGCTTGCTCGCGAATGCGGTGTATCAGCAACCTTCTTGTGGGCTGACACACCGCATTCGCGAGCAAGCCCGCTCCCACAGTTGATCTCCATGGGCGGGAAGATTGATTTACTTCTTCGCCACAACCACCGCCCGCATCGGCGCCGGCAACCCTTCGATCGTCTTGCTGTGATCCTCGGGGTCGAGGAAGTCGCTGAGCGACTGGTACTTCATCCACTCGGTGCCGCGTTGTTCCTCGACCGTGGTCACGCTCACGTCTACGCACTTCACGTCGCTGAACCCGGCACGCCGCAGCCACAATTCCAGCGCCGGCACGGACGGCAGGAACCACACGTTGCGCATCTGTGCGTAGCGATCTTCCGGCACCAGCACCTGTTGCTGATCGCCTTCGATCACCAGCGTCTCCAGCACCAGTTCGCCGCCCTTGACCAGCGTGTCCTTGAGCGCCAGCAAATGCTCGATCGGCGAACGGCGGTGGTAGAACACGCCCATGGAAAACACCGTGTCGAAACCTTCCAGGTTAGGCGGCAGGTCTTCGAACGGAAACGGCAGGTGCCAGGCATTCGGTTCGGACAGATAGCGCTGCACCGCCTGGAACTGGCAGAAGAACAGCCAGTTCGGATCGACGCCGATCACGCTGTCGGCGCCGGCACCGAGCATGCGCCACATGTAGTAGCCGTTGCCGCAGCCGACGTCGAGGATGCGTTTGCCCTTGAGGTCCAGGTGTGGCGCCACCCGCGACCATTTCCAGTCCGAACGCCACTCGGTGTCGACATGCACGCCAAACAGGTCGAACGGTCCCTTGCGCCACGGCGACAGGCCCATCAGTGCGGTGCGCATCTGCGCGCGGGTGGCCTCGTCGCAATCGGTGTCCAGGGTCAGGCCATCGAGCAGATCGACCTGGCTCGGTTGCAGCTTCGGCAGGGCATCGAGCGCACTCTGCCAGCGCTCGAGGTCGCCGTGACCCTTTTCCATTTTCTTGTCGAGCTGGGCTTGCAGGGTATTGGCCCAATCGGCCAGCGGTGTGCCGGCCAGGCGGCGGGCGAGGGGGGACAGATCAATCATGGCAAGGCAATCAAGGAAGCAAAGTTAAGGCACTGGAACCACGGCACGACCTTGGAGAACCCGGCGGCCAGCAGGCGCTCGCGGTGTTCTTCGAGGCTGTCGGGCTTCATGACGTTTTCGATGGCGCTGCGCTTCTGGGCGATTTCCAGTTCGCTGTAGCCGTTGGCGCGTTTGAACGCGACGTGCAGGTCGGTGAGCAGCGCGTGTTCCTGCGGGTCTTCGAAGCGCAGTTTTTCCGAGAGGATCAAGGCGCCACCGGGCAGCAACGACTGGCGAATGCGCGAGAGCAGTGCGGTACGCTGCGCCGGAGCGATGAATTGCAGGGTGAAGTTCAGCGCCACCACCGAGGCCGGCTGGAATTCCAGGGCGAGGATATCGCCCTCGATCACTTCGACCGGCAGCAATTCCTGAAACATCGAATTCTGGCCGTTGAGGTATTCGCGGCAACGCTCGACCATCGCCGCCGAGTTATCCACAGCGATGACACGGCAGCCATCGGTGCGCACATGTCGACGCAACGCCTGGGTCACGGCGCCAAGGGACGAGCCGAGGTCGTAGAGCACGCTATTGGGCTGGGCGAACTGCGCCGCGAGCACACCGAGGTTTTCCACGATGGTCGGATAACCTGGCACCGAGCGCTTGATCATGTCCGGGAACACCCGCACCACGTCTTCGTTGAAGGCGAAGTCAGGCACCTGGGCCAAAGGCTGGGCGAAAAGGCGATCGGGTTCTTTGCTCACGGCAGTTCCGGCGGTGTCGATGAAAAGGCCGGCATTTTAGCCAAGTTGGCGCGCGGATGCGCGGGTTGTCTGATAAACCGGCGGGCTGACCTCAGCGGTCTATTTTCTCAGTGAGACCGCTTTCGCGAGCAAGCCCGCTCCCACGGTGGTTCTGAGCTGGCTACAAGAACTGTGTTCTGCCGGGATCAACTGTGGGAGCGGGCTTGCTCGCGATGGATTCAGCGCGATTTCCGACCGAACGCCGACGCCGCAATCCCCCATTGCCCCAGCCAGTAGCTGAGGATGATCACATAAGGCGCGGCATGAAACGGCGCGACGAAGCGGTTGATGCCGATCACGCTGTCGGAAAACACGAACGCCAGGGCACCGGCCGCCGCCAGCCAGGCCGAGCGCTGGGGCACGTCGGAGACCAGGCGGGCCAGCGCCCGCCAGAGCATGGCGCTGATGGCCAGGCCATAGACAATCACCGGCACCAGCAGCGGGCCCAGGCCATGGGCGATCAGAATCCCCAGCAGGACCGCGCCCACCGCCAGCGCGATCAGCAATGGCAGCGGCGCCAGTCGCCGACAATCACTCAGATAAGCCTTCAGGTACGCCAGATGAGCGAGCAGGAACGCCCCAAGGCCGAACACGAACAAGTCTCCCGGCCAGGCCAGGAGCACATCCCCGATCAGGGAAAAAATCAGGCCCAGGCTGATCCAGCGCCTGTAGTCGCTGGGGGGCGCGTCGTGCAGCCAGCCGAGCAGGGCCAGCACCGGTAGCGGCTTGACCAGCAGGCACAGCAGCGCTGCGTGCACGGTGAGCCCGTAGAGGAAGGTCGCTGCGCCCATCAGCGCCAGGATCAGCCAACCCATGGTCAGTTGACCGAGATCGCGCAGTCGAAGCTGTCCACCGGCAGCACTTCAGGTGCCCAGGGTTGTTGCGAGGTCAGGCGCAGACGCCCGCTGCCGGTGGCGAAGGCCTGGAAGCGCCAGGTCGAGACCCCAGCCGCGCCGACGACGCCGGCGTCCTCAGGGTTGCGATACACCTCCGGTCCCAGCGCGCGCAGCACGCCACCGGCCGAATCCTGGATCGCCCAGCGGTAGCCCGTGGTCGGGTTGCTCGGCAGGGTGAGGATCAGGTTTTGCCCGCTGCTCATCTTCACCGGGCATTCGCTTTGTTTTTCCACCGTCACGTTGTGCGCAGGTTGCGAGGCGCACGCGGCCAGCAAGGAAAGGACGAGGGGAATCAACAGGCGGGTGGGGGACATGGGGACAGGGGCTCCGGCATTTACGACGAACGGCGAGCATAACCGAGATGAGACAAGATGTGACAGCCAAGGAATCAGGTTGTCGGGGCTGACGCCTTCGCGAGCAGGCTCGCTCCCACAAGGGACTGGGTTGGCACAAAATGTCTGTGTCTCCTCAGATCCCTGTGGGAGCGAGCCTGCTCGCGATGCCGGTGGTGCGGACCTACAGAATCACTTGAACAACACCTTAGCCACATCCGCAAACCGCTTGGCGAAGTGCACGGTGATGCCTTCCTTCAGATAATCCGGCAATTCATCGAAGCTCCCGCGATTGGCCTCCGGCAGGATCAGTTCGAAGATTTTCTGCCGTCGCGCCGCGATCACCTTTTCGCGCACACCGCCGATCGGCAGCACATGCCCGGTCAGGGTCAGTTCGCCGGTCATGGCCACGCCTTTTTTCGGCGGCTGGTTGCGGGCGAGCGAGAGCAGGGCGCTGGCCATGGTCACGCCTGCGCTCGGGCCGTCTTTCGGGGTGGCGCCTTCCGGTACGTGCAGGTGGACGAACGCCTCGTCGAAGAACTTCGGATCGCCGCCAAACGACTTCAGGTTCGAGCTGACGTAGCTGTAGGCAATTTCTGCGGACTCTTTCATCACGTCACCCAGTTGCCCGGTGAGCTTGAAGCCACGGTTCAGCGTATGGATGCGCGTGGCCTCGATGGGCAAGGTGGCGCCGCCCATGCTGGTCCAGGCCAGGCCGGTGATCACCCCGGTGCCGGACAGTACCTGTTCATTACGGAACACCGGATGGCCAAGTGAGGCTTCGAGGTCTTTCGGGCCGAGCTTGATCACCGCTTTCGGCTCGTCGATCAACTTCACCACGGCTTTGCGCACCAGTTTGCCCAGTTGTTTTTCCAGCTGACGCACACCCGCTTCACGGGCGTAGCCGTCGATCAGGGCCTTCAAGGCGCTGTCGCTGATGGACAGGCTGCCCTTGGACACGCCGGCCTTCTCCAGCAACTTGGGCCACAGGTGGCGCTTGGCGATGGCGACTTTTTCCTCGGTGATGTAACCCGACAGGCGGATCACTTCCATGCGGTCCAGCAACGGGCCGGGAATCGAATCCAGAGTGTTGGCGGTGCAGACGAACAGCACCTTAGACAGGTCCATTCGCAGGTCGAGGTAGTGGTCGAGGAATTCGACGTTCTGTTCCGGGTCCAGCGTTTCCAGCAACGCCGAGGCCGGGTCGCCCTGGTAGCTTTGGCCCATCTTGTCGATTTCGTCGAGCATGATCACCGGGTTCATCACTTCGACGTCTTTCAGGGCCTGGACCAGCTTGCCCGGTTGCGCGCCGATGTAAGTGCGGCGATGCCCCTTGATCTCGGCTTCGTCGCGCATGCCGCCGAGGCTGAAGCGGTAGAACGGCCGGCCCAGGGTTTCGGCGATGGATTTGCCGACGCTGGTCTTGCCCACGCCTGGCGGGCCGACCAACAGGACGATGGAGCCGCTGATCTCGCCCTTGTAGGCGCCGACTGCGAGGAATTCGAGGATGCGGTCCTTGATGTCATCGAGCCCGGCGTGGTGTTGGTCCAGCACTTTGCGCGCGTGCTTGAGGTCGAGTTTGTCTTCGCCATACACGCCCCACGGCACCGATGTGGCCCAATCGAGGTAGTTGCGGGTGACCGCATACTCCGGCGAGCCGGTCTCGAGGATCGACAGCTTGTTCATTTCCTCTTCGATGCGTTTTTGCACCTGGGTCGACAGGGTCTTACCTTGCAGGCGCTGCTCGAACTGCTCGATGTCGGCGCTGCGGTCGTCCTTGGTCAGCCCCAGTTCCTGCTGGATGACCTTGAGTTGTTCCTTGAGGAAGAACTCGCGCTGATGCTCGCCGATCTTGCGGTTCACTTCAGCGGAAATTTCCTTTTGCAGGCGCGCGACCTCGACTTCCTTGCGCAGCATCGGCAGGACTTTTTCCATGCGCTTGAGCATCGGTACGCAGTCGAGCACTTCCTGCAACTCGCTGCCGGTGGCCGAGGTGAGGGCGGCGGCGAAGTCGGTCAGGGGCGACGGGTCGTTAGGGCTGAAGCGGTTGAGGTAGTTCTTCAGCTCCTCGCTGTACAGCGGGTTGAGCGGCAGCAGTTCCTTGATCGCGTTGATCAGCGCCATGCCGTAGGCCTTGACCTCGTCGGTCGGCTCGCTCGGCTGGTGCGGGTATTCGACCTCCACCAGGTACGGCGGACGGTGGTGCTTGAGCCAGGTCTTGAGGCGTACACGGGTCAGACCCTGGGCGACGAACTGCAGCTTGCCGTTTTCGCGGCTGGCGTGATGCACCTTGACCAGCGTGCCGTACAGCGGCAGCGCCGAGGTGTCGAAATGACGCGGGTCTTCCTGGGGCGTGTCCATGTAGAACAGGGCCAGGGAGTGATGATCGGATTTGCTCACCAGATCCAGGGTTTCGGCCCAGGGCTCTTCGTTGACGATGACCGGCAGCACCTGGGCCGGGAAGAACGGGCGATTGTGGATCGGGATGATGTAGACCTTGTCCGGCAGGTTCTGGCCGGGCAACGCCAGGCCTTTGCCGGCAGAACGGCTCGGGGCGTTTTCCGGATCGGCGTAGTCGCTCAGGTCTTCGGGAAAATTTTGCTGGTCGCTCATTGGGACACCTGCGCAATGGGTATGGGTCTTAGATGGGGCAGGTTGGCGGTGGTTTCAATGATACTTGAGTGTTAATTCAGGCCCCTGTAGGAGCGAGCATGCTCGCGAAGATCTTGAGTGCGCTGCGGGGTGTCAGGCTTCCAGTGTTATCGTTGACGACCATCGCGAGCATGCTCGCTCCTACAGGGAGCGGGGTGACAATAAAAAGGCGACACCCTCACAGGTGTCGCCTTCATTTACTTGGCGCTAAGACTTACTCTGCCAATTTGTAGGCAATCACATAGTCACCCTGCTTGGTGCCCAGCGAGCCGTGACCGCCGGCCACGACCAGCACGTATTGCTTGCCGTCCTTGCCGGTGTAGGTCATCGGTGTGGTCTGCGCGCCGGCTGGCAGGCGGCCTTCCCAGAGTTGCTTGCCGTTTTTCACGTCATAGGCGCGCAGGTACTGGTCGAGGGTGCCACTCAGGAAGCCCACGCCACCGGCGGTGGTGAAGGTGCCGCCCAGGCTTGGCACGCCCATGGTCAACGGGATCGGTACCGGCGAGCTGTCGCGCACGGTGCCGTTCTTGTGTTTCCACAGGACCTTGGCCGTGGTCAGGTCGATGGCCGCCACATACCCCCAGGCCGGTGCCTGGCACGGCAGGCCCATCGGCGACAGCAGCGCTTCGAGCACCACGCCGTAGGGCGCGCCCTTGTTCGGCTGCACGCCTTCGGTTTCGCTTTTGCGCGGGCCCTGGGCGGCAATTTCGGCGGCCGGGATCATCTTCGATTTGAACGCCATGTAGCTCGGGTTCACGAAGGCAATCTGGCGTACCGGGTCGACCGAGATACCGCCCCAGTCGAACACCCCGAAGTTGCCGGGATAAACGATCGAACCCTGCAGCGACGGCGGCGTGAACGGACCGTCGTAGCGCATGGATTTGAACTCGATCCGGCAGATCAGCTGGTCGAACGGCGTCACGCCCCACATGTCACGCTCCTGCAGCGGCGGTGGCATGAGGTTGAGGTCGGATTTCGGCTGGGTTGGCGAGGTATGGTCGCCTTCGACCGCGCCTTGTGGCACCGGCACTTCGTTGATCGGCACGATGGCCTGGCCGGTGCTGCGGTCCAGTACGTAGATGCTGCCTTGCTTGGTGGAGGCCAGGACGGCCGGCTTCACGCCGTCGGCGGTCTTGAGGTCCATCAGGGTCGGCTGGCCGCCAACGTCCATGTCCCACAGGTCATGGTGAGTGAACTGGAAGTGCCAGCGCACTTGACCGGTGGCGATGTCGAGGGCGGTCAGGCCGGCGGCATGCAGCTCCGATTCCGGGGTGCGGGCGCCACCGAACTGGTCCGGGGTCTGGTTGCCCATCGGCAGGTAGAGCATGCCGAGTTTTTCATCGACGGCGAACATCGACCACATGTTCGGCGAGTTGCGGGTGTAGGTCTTGCCCTCGGCAATCGGCGTCGTATCGTCCGGGTTGCCGCTGTCCCAGTTCCACACCAGTTTGCCGGTGTGCACGTCGAACGCGCGGATCACGCCGCTCGGCTCGTCGGTGGAAACGTTGTCGGTGACGTGGCCGCCAATCACCACCAGGTCCTTGGTCACTGCCGGTGGCGAGGTGGAGTAGTAACCGCCGGCGTTGAAGCCGCCGATGTTGGCGCTCAGGTCGACCTGGCCCTTGTCGCCGAAGTCTTCGCACATCTTGCCGGTGTCGGCGTTGAGGGCGATCAGGCGGGTGTCGGCGGTCGGCAGGAAGATCCGGCGTGGGCAGGCATTGCTGGCCGGTGCAGGGCTGGCGGCGCCGGTCGGGCTTTGCTCGGAGGCATAGACGGCGTCATCGTGATAGGTCACGCCACGGCAGGTCATGTGCGCCCAACCCTTGAAGTTCGCCGCGTTCTGCGTCGACAGCTTCGGATCGAAACGCCAGATTTCCTTGCCGGTGTCCGGGTCCAGGGCGATCACCTGGCTGTGCGGCGTGCACACGTAGAGCATGCCGTTGACTTTCAGCGGGGTGTTTTCGGCCGTGGTCTCGCCCGGGTCGTTCGGGCCAGGAATGTCACCGGTGCGATAGGTCCAGGCCGGGACCAGCTTGCTGACATTCTGTGGGGTCATCTGCGCCAGCGGCGAGTAACGGTCTCCGTGGGCGCTGCGGCCGTAGGAATTCCAGTCACCGTCGGGCATCGCCGGGGCGGTGTTGGTCATGCCGGGGACGCTGTCGCGGTCCAGTTGGCCCTTGATTTCACCAGGGTTGGTGAATTGGCTGGCCAGGGCGGCAACGCCCGCCAGCACCACGGCCACGCTCAACGCGCCGGTGCCCATCGGCGCCGCGCCTTCGCGCAGCAGCGGACGACGCAACCACGGCAACAGCATGACGATGCCCAGGGCAAACAGCAGTGCCAGGCGCGGCACCAGTTGCCACCAGTCCAGGCCGACTTCCCACAAGGCCCACAGGGTGCTGGCGAACAGCACCACGGCGTACAGGCCCAACGCTGCGCGACGGGCCATGATCAGCAGCACCCCGGTCAGGGCCAGGCCGAGACCGGCCAGCAGGTAATACAGCGAGCCGCCGAGCATGCTCAACTTGATTCCCCCGGCCAGCATGGCCAGGCCCATTAGCAGAAGCAGCAGGCCGAGCAGTGTCGGCAACACTCGGCTTCGACTCAAAGCACCTTCAGTGCTCATAGTGTGGTTCTCCGTGACGTTTCAAATTGTTTCGCGCAAGTTCACTGTAGATGACGATCCGGCGCGGGCATGGTTCAGTTAAAGGTCAGGGGCTGCGACCGCAGCCCCTTGTGGGAGCTGGCTTGCCAGCGATTGCGGTGTGTCAGGCGAGATCAGTGCTTGCTGATGAACCATTATCGCCGGCAAGCCAGCTCCTACAGGTTTTTCTGCTGCGGGTTAGAAAGAAGACTGGATCTTGATCCCGCCGATCAGCGCGTCATCGACCTTGTCCACGCCACCGGGGTGGCGGATGTATTGCAGGTTCGGGCGCACGGTCAGCCAGTTCGTGACGTGCACGCCGTAATAGAGTTCGGCGCTGTATTCGGTGTCCTGGGGCGGCAGGAAGGTCGGGTCGTCGAAGTCGTAAACCGCGCGGGCCTGGTTCTGTGCCTCGGCGTTCTTGCGATAGGCCGGGTTGACGTGAACCCGGGCCATGGCGAAGCCGATGTCGTCCTTGGCGCGTGCATCGAACAGGCCTTTGTAGACCACGCCCGCCTGGACGTAGTTGTCGATGGCGTTGGTCTTCTTGTCGTGCATCGTGCCGTTGGCGAATACGCTCAGGCCGCGTGACTGATCGCTGGCGCGGCTGGTGAGTTGCTGCTGCACGCCCACCCATACGCCGTGCTTGCTCGACGCGCTGCGGTACGCCTCGCCACTCAGGGCGGCCGGCTGGCCATTGCGATCCTTGTAGGCGTCGCTGGCGTTGGCGTTGCTGTAGTAGTAACCGGCGCGATATTCGCCCGGCAGGCCGTTGAGTCTGGGCGTCCACACCAGTTCCACCGGCAGGACCGCACCCTGGGTCCCGCTGCCACTGAGCTTGAAGCCATTGCCGCGATCGAGGTTCGAAGGGTTCTGCTCGTACGCGCCGACTTGTGCGTAAAGCTCGGGCGTCAGGTGATATTTGACCCGCATCGCCCACTGGCTGACCGGCCAGTTGTACCAGATGCCACCGACCCAGTTGCCGACCTGGGAGCCGCAGAACGCCAGGTTCTGGAAGTCGCAGGGGAAGCTGTTGAAGTCCTCGCCTTCACCGAAGCGGCCGACCTTGATGTCGAGCTTGCGGTCGAAGAATTTCTGCTGGTACCACATCTGCGTCAGCCGCCAGGTCTGGCCACGGCCCCAGACTTCCTGGGCCGAAGTGAAACCGCCGACCCGTGGATCATTGATCCGGTCGTTGCTGATGTTGTTGCCGCTGCGTTCGGTGACGGTCAGTTGGAATTCGGCAGCGTCCCAGCCGAGGATTTTCTGCAGATCCAGGTGCGCGCCCAGGCCGAACTGATCGCTATAGCGTGCGGTGCGATCGTGATCGTAGCCGCCATGCAGATTGCTGCCCATTTCACCGGTGTAATCGATTTTGAAGTCGTAGCCTTGTTCCGACAGTTCGCTGCGGGTGCCATTCCAGTCGCCCAGCATCCAGGGCGATTCGCTGTCGAACGCCGGTGCGGCTTGAGCACAGGTCACCAAACCCAGCACGCAGAGTCCGCCGATGAGGCGCCAGGGGTTTCGCGGATTGACAGGTGTAGAGACAGCGCTGTCTCGCAATGATCGAAAATGAGGCATGGGGAAAATTCGGTTTCTTTTTCTGGGGAATGAGCTGCACGACAGCAGGGGTAACGCAGAGGGGCGAAGCGTTTCAGCGTGTTCGGGCGCAAGGATAATGTTCTGTTACAAATAGAGAAAGACCTTTTCCCGACATGAATTCTTTCGAAAACGGTAACAGTGTCGCGCGGCGATATGTCGCGCTTCGCCTACATTTAACGGATGGCGCCACTGCAGCCCTTCCACCCGACCAGTCCCTCGGCTAAGGTGCGCGCCTTCTCTTTCACCCATCGCTCGAAGGCCCGGCATGACCGAACAGAACAACAACCCGCTGCATGGCGTGACGCTGGAGCAGATCCTCAACGTGCTGGTTGAACATTACGAGTGGCCGGGGTTGGCTGAGCGCATCGACATCCGTTGTTTCAAGAGCGATCCGAGCATCAAGTCGAGCCTGACGTTCCTGCGCAAGACCCCGTGGGCCCGGGAGAAGGTCGAACGCCTGTACGTGAAGTTGATGCGTACCAAGCGACCGCTCTGAACATGTTCAGCCGGCCGGGTTTCGTGAGGATCGCCGCCGTTCTCGGGTGGGCTGGTTTGAGCATCCAGATGTATCTGATTTTTCACTCGCGCTGGACCCTGGGGGCCAGTCTGCTCGGTGGGCTGCTGAGCTTTTTCAGCTACTTCACCGTGATCACCAACACGCTGGTGGCGACGGTGTTGACCTGCCAGCTGACGTCTCGCGAATCAGCCGCCCGGCGCTGGTTCCTGCAACCCTGGGTGAGCAGCGGGATTGCCGTGAGCATCGCCCTGGTCAGCCTGGCGTACAACTTGTTGTTGCGTCACCTGTGGGACCCCGAAGGCTGGCAATGGCTGGCCGATGAGCTGATGCACGACGTCATGCCGCTGCTGTTCCTGGCCTGGTGGTGGATGTACGTGCCCAAGGGCACTTTGCGCCCGCGCCATATGGCGCTGTGGTTGCTGTATCCGCTGCTGTATTTCGCCTACGCACTGTTGCGTGGGCATGTGCTGGCGGCTTATCCGTATCCCTTCATCGATGTGGATAAGTTGGGTTATCCACAGGTGTTGCTGAATGCCGGGGGATTGCTGGTGGGGTTCGTGACGATTGCACTGGTGGTGATGGGGTTGGATCGGTGGCGGGGGAGAACATAAGCGTTGGGGTGAGGCTCAAACAACAATCGCGAGCAGGCTCGCTCCCACAGAAAAAGGGTGACCCCATGTGGGAGCGAGCCTGCTCGCGATGAGGTCCTGAAGGCCTCACTCGTCGTCGCTGTCGTCCTGTTTCCAGTAACCCACCGCTTTCACGAACTGCTCGTTCAAACCGTGCTCATCCAGCAGCACCCGGCGGATCTGCCGCGACACTTTGCTTTCGGTGGCGACCCACGCATACAGGCTCCCGCCCGGCAACTGCAGTTGTTTAACGGTGGTCAGCAGGTTGTTTTTGCCACCCTCGCGCAACACCCAGATCACGTTGACCTGCGCCGGGCTTTCAAGCTTCTGCTGTTCCGCGCCGTTTTCCACTTCGATCACCACCAATGCCCGGCGATTGGCCGCCAGACCTTCCAGGCGGCGGGCAATGGCAGGGATCGCAGTCTCGTCGCCGATCAGCAGGTAGCTATCGAACATGTCCGGCACGATCATCGAGCCCCGTGGCCCGCCGATGTGCAGAAACTGACCCGGTTGAGCCTGTTCCGCCCAGGTCGAGGCAGGGCCATCGCCGTGCAGCACGAAGTCGATGTCCAGTTCCAGGGCGTCGAGGTCGTAGCGACGCGGGGTGTAATCGCGCATGGCCGGCATCGGGCCGTCATTCTTGCCGGCACCCAGCACCAGAGTGTCCAGCGCGGCCTGTTCAGCGGCGTTCTGAGGGAACAACAATTTGACGTGGTCGTCGCTGCCCAGGCTGACAAAACCTGCCAGCTCGGGGCCGCCCAGGGTGATGCGGCGCATGCGTGGCGTCAGGTCGACCACGCGCAGGACTTGCAGGCGCCGACGTTTGATTTCATGCATGACGCGGTGAATGGATTGCTCGATCACTTCAGTCATTCGGTTTCTCCTGTGCGGTCGAAACGGCGGGGCCGTCGACGATGGCTTTGGCAGTGTCATTGAGCAACGCGGCAACTCGCAGGATTTCTGCCGGACTCCAGCGCCCGTGATGCAGCTGCAAGGCGTGTCGCAGGTTATGCACAGCCTCGTGGATCTCGGCGGGCCGATCATGGCCGCGCAGCGAACGCTTGCTGACGTCGATGCGCATGCGCACACCGTCCAATGCAACGGCCTGCTCGCTTAAAGACAAACGTCCGGCGTCGGTCACGCTGTAACGTTTTTTTCCGCCTTCGGCGTCGCCCTGGATCATTTCGCTTTCTTCCAGAAACGTCAGCGTCGGGTAGATGACGCCTGGACTGGGGCTGTAGGCGCCGTCGAACATGCCTTCGATCTGGCGGATCAGGTCGTAGCCGTGGCACGGCTGCTCGGCGATCAGGGCCAGCAGCAGCAGTTTGAGATCGCCGGGGGCGAACACCCTTGGGCCGCGACCGCCGCGCTCACGGCCCGGGCGTTTTTCGAAGCCATCGCGACCGTCGCCGTGCTCGCGGTGGGGGGAATGATGGTCTCTCATTGTCTCTTCTCTCTGTCGTCTTTAGATACAACTTAAGATATATCTTAATGCGAAACAAGGCGTTTTTCTCAGACCTCGACGGCTCGCGACGAGCGGCGCGGCGTCGGCGAAGGGCAGTGCACGGCATCGATCAACGCGCTGGAACAGGGCTGCAACGCTTGGACCCGCTGTCGCCGTTGACGGCTTGCGATTAATGACACGGCATTAATCCAGTGCGGATGATCAGCACTGGCGGCCTTGTCTGTTAATAAGTATTGCGTGTAGGACAAGTTCTACAGAGATAAGCGGTTATTTATTGTTTCATGTTTTCATCGGTTTAAATGCTGCTTATTTCTACAGGCTGCGATGAATCTTCCTACATACATTTCAGTTTGAATGGCTGAACATGCTTCGCGTTGAAAGTTGATCTCTGTGGCTGCAGGCCAATTGCCGTTAATTGATCAGGCTTTTGATTAATCTTTTTTCTATCAAAAAGGTATTGAGTAATGTTGAAAAAAATTGCAATCGCAGCTCCCATGGCCATTCTGGCGCTGACTTCTTCCATGGCGTTTGCCATTGGTGAAGCGCGCCATGCCATCAACCTGCTCGCGACAATTCCAAGCGATGTTTTCTACGTATTGCCGGTCGACCCCGATCTGATCGTCAAGGATCAACGTCTCATCTACGACCCGTTCAGTTCGCAATTGAGCACCTTGCGCGCGCAGTTCGATACCAAGAACTCCAACGGCTCGATCGCCG
Organism: Pseudomonas fluorescens; assembly: GCF_041354075.1. Lineage (GTDB taxonomy): Bacteria > Pseudomonadota > Gammaproteobacteria > Pseudomonadales > Pseudomonadaceae > Aquipseudomonas > Aquipseudomonas fluorescens_CE. Next base: position 200,294 of record NZ_JARZGC010000005.1, read on the forward strand.
CGATGCTGGAAAATGCTGCGTATCTGTCCAATGGGGTGCCCGCCGAGAATATTCAACTGGCCGTGACATTCAACGGCAGGGCCCTCAATCACACCGCGCCGGTTGAAGTGTTGAATGACGCCGATTCCACGCCAGGCAAGCGCGTCGAACTGACGGTTGTACCGACCAGACCGACAAATGGCTATGTCGCTGGTGATTACACTGGCGTAGTTGCATTGCGCTTTGATGCAGTACTTCCTGTAACTCCTTGATATTTGATTGATGCCTGGTGTGAGCAAGTTTGAATCAGGTAGTTTTACCGGTCGACAGGTCATCGGACCTGTCGATCCGCAGGTTGACCGTATCGATCGTTAATACTACGAGTAACCCGTTCATGTTCCCGATGACTCCCATCGCGACTGCGCTCGCACTTTTTTTCTGTGCAAGTGCATTGGCTGTGCCCACCAACCCTGGCACGACACCCCGCAGTCTTCTGGCCCAGGCCAAAGGTTTGCCAGCGGACTTTGAAGAACACTTCTTCGATGTACCGCTGGCCGTTCGCGTGGAACTCGATCAACAACTTGTGGGTGAGGCCATGATCGTGTTGTCCCGCGATGATCGCGTCACCCTGCTGGAATTTTCCGATGTCGTCGACAGTCGTGTTTCTGCCAGTGAGCGGGAAACCTGGGCCACTTATCTCAAGCAAGGCGTTGCCCTGGGCGCTTGCGCCGGCAGTTGCCCGGAGCAGATGCTGGCGGTGCATTACAACCTGAACAATTCATTGCTTTCGATTGCCACGGCCAACGCCGAGCGTGATACCCAGGCCAAGCGCTACTACGAACTGCCGGAAGGCGGCAGCAGTGGCTTGATCGTGCGCAACCAATTGAACCTCAACGGCGGCCAGGCGCAAGACCTTGGCGGGCGATTTGGCCTGGAGGCCAGCAGCAGCCTGGGCAACTGGACCCAGAGCGTGAATCTGCAGTTGGCCCGGTTGGGCGGCCCGGACGACAAGCTCTACCACGCGGTGCACGAACTCCACAGTCAGCGTGAACTGGAAGGCAGTTTTCTGCGGTTGGGTTATTTCACCCCTAATTCCCAGGGCCTGAGCCGCCAGATCCGCACATTCGGTGCCAGCCCCGACACGGCCGCCGGCCTGATGTTCGGCAGCTCCGACAGCCTGGTCATCAACAGCCCGAAACCCAGCCTCTATCCCATCTATGTCACCGCCAACCGCCAGGCCTCGGTGGAAATTGTCCGCAACGGGCTGTTGATCAACACCCAATCGGTGGATGCCGGCCTGCAAACCCTGGATACCCGTTCCTTGCCGGGGGGCATCTATGAAGTGGAGGTGCGCCTGGTTGAAGACGGCCATATCACGTCCACCACCCGGGAGCTGGTGTACAAACCCGTCAACTGGCGCAATCCGGACAGTCGTTGGCGCTACAACCTGTTCGCCGGTCGGGAAAGCAAATTGCTGAGCAACTGGGACGAGCAGGACTCCGGCGACCTGACCTCCGGCGCGGCCGTCAACTTCCTGCTGCACCCACGGGTCATTCTGGGGGTGTCGGGGCGGCAGGTGCGGGACACCATGCAATATGGCTCGTCGGTCGACTGGACGGTGACCAACGACATCAATCTGTTCGCCAATGTCTATCAAACCGAGAATCACGGCACCGGCCTCGACCTGCAAACCATGTACAACTACGGTGAGGGCAGTGTTTTTGTCACCCATACCCGCAGTTGGCTCGACACCACCCGGACCTATGAAACCCTGCCCGATGGCACGCGGGTCCGTCAGCGCAAGGTCTTCATCGGCCAGACGAGCAACTCGTCGCTCTCGCTCAATCATCGGGTCAGCAGCAAAAGCTCGGTCAATGCGCGGGTGTCGCACAGCACCGGCAATGTCGAAGGCACCGGCGTGGACATGGGATGGACCCAGCGCGGTTCCCTGTTTGGCAGCGACGCCAACTGGCGCTTCTCGGTTTTCGACCGGCCCGGCAGTTTCAGCAGCGGCGACAAACGCAATCGGGGTGTCGACCTGAGTGTGAGCCTGGCGCTGGGTGGCCCGGGGGAGCAGTGGTCCGCGAGTCTCGGCACCCGCACCTCCCGCGGCGGGGGGCGTGACAACAACGGCACCCTCACTTACCGCAAGGAGTTGCAGGACCACGTGCTGCAAAGCGTGTCGGCCACGGCGCTCGCCGACACCTACGGCGTTGGTTTTTCCGGTACCGCGAACTTCGCCAATGATGCCGTCAATGGCGATGTGTTCGTTCAGCGGTCGTCCTTCAATGACAAGTTCGCCGGTGGCTTGAACCTGGACAGCACCGTGGCCGTGGGCGGCGAGAAAGTCGTCATGACCAGCCAGCACCACGGGACGGGCGCGGGGATGATCGTCGACGTCGAGTCAGACGTCGATGACATCGCCCTGCGCGCCGACGATGCCAGCGGCGGCAGCGCGAGCCTGCGACCGGGGCGCAACTTCATCCCGATCACCGCCTACCAGAACAGCGTCGTGAGCTTCGACTTCGAAGGCAACCATCCTCCGGCCGCGAGCATCCAGCCGGCGCGCAGCCGCTATCACCTGAACAAGGGCGGCGTGGGCTACCGCAAGATCACCGTGAGCAAGACGCTTACCGTTCTCGGGCGCCTGGTCGATCCCCAGGGCAGGCCGCTCAAGGGACACCACGTGATCAACCACGCCAGTCGCGGTGTCAGCGAGGTCGATGGCTTCTTCTCGATGGAAATGCAGGCGGGCTCACCGACGCTGGAAGTGCGTCAGGGCAATCAGTTGTTGTGCCAGTTCCGGCTCGATACGGCCAATGCACGCCATGAAGACAACGTGTTGATGATCGGTGATTTGCGCTGCTCGCCGGACACGTTGGCGGAGGCCACTTACAACACTGAAAGTGCGGGTTGAACGACTCGCGAAACACCCTTCGATGAATCTCATTTTTCAGGTTGAACATGATGAAACGCTTATTGGCAGTCCTTGGCTTTTCCCTGGTGCCGCAGATCGTGCTGGCGGGCCCGCAAATCAATGTCGGCGTGGTCTTCGACTATCTGGACGGTGATAAAACCACCTTTCTGAAACGGGTTTTCAACGGCGGTGACAGTACGGCATTCGTCAAGATCGACATTCTTGAAATTCTCTACAACGCCGACGGCACCTCGCAGGAAGTGCCGCTTGCCAACCAGGCCGACGCCAGCGCCCGGAATGGCCTGATGGCCAGCCCGGCGCGACTGATCGTACCGGCCAATGGCATGCAGGGCACGCGTCTGCTGTACCTCGGCGAGCGGGATAAAGAGCGTTACTTCCGCGTCCGTTTCGTGCCCGTGGTACCCGAGAAGGAAGACGAATTTGCGGTGTCTGCCGACGAGCGCGAAGACTACAAAAAAGGTCTGTCCGCCGGGGTCAACGTACTGGCGGGCTACGGCACGATCTTTTTCGTCCGGCCCAGCCAGACGCGTTATGAGAGTGCAATCACCGACGGTGCGCAGAAGTACGAAATCCGCAATAACGGCAACAGTGTCGTGGTCATCGACGAGTTCAAGGATTGTTCGGTGAACAGTGAAAACGACTGCCAGCCCACCACCAAACATCACATTCTGGCGGGTCGAGCGTTCCAGTTCGACAAGCGGGCCGGCCGTGAATACCGGTTCACCCTGATTGAAGGTTCAGCGACGAAAAAGCTCGAGACAAAGGGCTGAAACCAGGCGCGAGTGAACGACATGATCAAAGCGATGAAAGCAGTCACTGCCACCCTGTTGCTGACCCTGGTCAGTACCAGCGCGGTTGCCCTGCGTATCAGCGAGACCTTCGAGGTCTCGGTCACCCTTCCTTCCGCCGCATTTCACGTGATACCGGCGGACCCGGGGTGGATTCACCTGGAGCAGCGGCTCAACTGGAACCCCTACACCAGCGAACTCAGCCGCCTGCGCAAACAGTTTGATGTGAAGAACGAAAATGGAGCGATATCGGCACGGCTGTCGTTCGAGCCGTACCTGAACAACGGCAGGGACACCGACGATATCCCGCTCGTGGTCACGTTCAACAACACACGTCTGACCCTTGATGCCCAGGAAGTGATTTCCGAGGTGGACGCAAGAACCGGCAAGCGTGTCGCCCTGGAAATCGCGGCGGTAAAGCCGGGTGACGGTTACCGGCCCGGTGACTACTACGGCAACGTGCACATGCTGTTCGAGGCCATCGTTCCCTGACGCCGGGCAGCTTTATTCAAGGTAACGCAAGTTCGATCAGACAGAGGTAGAAGTGAACGTGATCAACAGGATTCAACGCAGCACCCGGTGGTTGCTGACAGGGGCATTGCTCGGCGGTGGGGCTGTATCGCCGGCCCATGCCGCTGTGCAGGAAATCACCGCGGTTTTTCGACCGGATCCGTCCAATCCGTTAAGCAACAAGTTCATCAACACCACCCCGGAAAGCGGCGTCTGCCCGTGGCATATCCCTGACAGGTGCAAAGAGTTGGGGATCTTCAGTATCCGCACCAACGACATCAACTTCACGGCCAACAAAGCCATAGTCGCCGGGCATGCCAGTGAACGGGACGGCGCCATGTTCAAAGTGCCGTCAGCTTGGCGTAGTGTCGAAGTGATGCATAGGGACACCGGGGAGCGGCAGACGGTGGAAATGCGCATTGCCGGCATCGGTAACCGCTGGGACATCCGTTCTCCGGCAATACCGTCAACCCACGCCTGGGGCAATGTCTACAGCATGTGGCAATCGGCGCCCAGTCCTTGTCTCCCGACGGGGTACATTGCCAATGCTCCCTATCATTACACCCTCTGGTTCTGGCGGGTGCCCGAGAACGCCGGCACCTGCAGTCGCCGGGCGGTCGCCGATATCAGTGCACTCAGGTACGCGATCTTCGAATACGCCTATGAACTGAAAACGCCCAACCCCCTGACCATGTCCAGCGGCCAATACACCGGTTCGCTGAGTTACTCGCTCGGGCCCCACCAGGACTTCGATTTTGGCGACGTCATGATCCCGAATGACAGCCTCCTCACGTTCAACATGACGTTGAACGTCGAACATACCTTGAAGGTGGAGATCCCGCCGGGCGGCCATCGGGTGGAATTGCTGCCGCAAGGCGGCTGGCAAGCCTGGCTGAATCAGGGACGTAAACCGACGCGGCTGTTTCGTGACCAGACCTTCAATGTCTCGGCGTCGTCGCGCTTCAAGATGAAGCTCGAATGCCAGATCCCGCACGGTGGCAACACTTGCGCACTGCGCGAGCCGAACTCGGGACATTCCGTACCACTGAACGTAAGTGTCAGTTTGCCCAACGGCTTGGTGGATGCCGTCGGGCAACCGGTCAATCGCCGTCCCCTGTTGCTGGATGGCAGCGGCACCGAGTTGTTCCAGCCCGGTTTTTACGTCGACCGAAAACCCGCGAAGCTGCATTTCGAGATTGTCCGGGAGCATGTCGAGACGATGCTGACCGGCGATGAGAAAACCTACTCGGGCAACGTCACGGTGGTCTGGGACTCGGAAGTGTAACGGGCGAGGTCTCCCGCCGCATGGCTGGACGCTCATCGTTGTGCCGTCTGAACGGGCAGGCATTGCGTATGAGCGCCCGGTTGAAGGTAGGGCGTCAGAATCGGCGCCATGCCCTTGAGCACCTGAACGGGCAATGCCGACGTGAACTTGAAGGTTTCCGCCGAGTTGCCCGGTACGAAGGCGGTGAGCGTGCCGAAGTGATTGTCACCGATATAGAACACGAAGGTGGCCGTGCGGTTGATCGACTTCGAACTGAGGATGCGTCCACCCGAACCGAACGTCTCGATGCGGTTGTCCCCCGTGCCGGTTTTGCCACCCATCGCCAGGGATTTTCCATCGGCCGTGACGAAACTGCCGGACACTCGTTTGGCGGTGCCGGCGTCCACCACCTGGGACAAGGCTTCGCGCATGGCCGTCGCCACTTCCGAAGGCATGACCCGTTTGCCCGCGTCCGGATCGTTGATCAGCTTGGTTTCATAGGGTGTATTCGCCGCGAAGTGCAGACTGTCGATGCGCAGCGTCGGCATGCGCACACCGTCGTTAAGGATGGTGCCGATCAGCTCGGCCAGCGCGGCCGGTCGGTCACCGGAACTGCCAATGGCGGTGGCCAGTGACGGCACCAGGTGATCGAACGGATAGCCGACTTTCTGCCAGCGCTGATGGATGTCGAGGAACGCCTCGATCTCCAGCATGGTGCGGATGCGGCTGTCGCGCGCGCCCTTGTGCCGGCTCTTGAACAGCCAGCTGTAGACTTCCTGGCGCTCGAACTGACTGGCCTTGACCACCTCGCTCCACTTGGCATCCGGGTGGTTCAGCAGATAGCCCATCAGCCACAGGTCCAGGGGGTGGACCTTGGCGATGAAGCCCTGATCCGGCAGGTCGTAGAGGCCGGGGCTGTAGTTTTCGTAAAGCCGTTGCAGGCGTTCGTCGGTCAGTTTTTCGGTGAGCTTGGCGCCGCTGAGGTGCGAACGCACGAAGCTGTTGAAACTTTCCTGGCTGGCCTGGGGCAACAGGTAGCGATGCACCGCCGCCATGCGAATCGGCGTTGGCCGCATGCCATCGAGGAAGGTTTCGAGGCGTTCCTGAGTGTCCTTGTTCTTGTACTTTTTCCAGAACCGCAGCAGGAACGACGTGCCCTCGCGGTCAGCGAACGAGGCCAGGTATTCCTGCCGGCGGGGGTCGCGGTCGTCACCCAGCAACTGGGCGGTAGCGCTGGGGCCGGAGTAGGTGGTGTAGCGCACCACATCGCGCATCAGGCGAATGAAGGGCAGGTTGATCGACTCGCGCAGGGCATCGCGCAGGGTCGGGTTGCGGCCGTTGTCTTCCTTGCGAAAGTTGACGAAGGAGTGCAACCCGCCACCGGTGAAAAAAGCTTCGCCGGGGCTGGCGGAATACTTGCGGTCCAGCGCTGCGCCGAGCATGGCGGGCAGGTTGCGGTCCTTGTTCTGGATCAGGTAGTCGACGGCCCAGCGGCTCAGGCGGTCCTGATCCGGAACGTCGACTTTCTTCAGGTCGGCAATGCTCATGCCGGCGTATTTCTCGTGCAGTTCGGCGATGATTTGCAGGTAGGTGGTGAGCACGCGCATCTTGGCGGTGGAGCCCAGTTCCAGCTTGCTGCCTTCGTTGATGTCGAAGGGCTGGTCGGTGCTGTCGGTCTGGATCCGCACACGTGAGCCGTCCGGGGTCAGCTCGAACAGAGTGAAGCTGTAGCGCACCTGCGTGGTGCTGGTGGGGGTGAGCAGGCGTTCGCCGATCAGGCCGATCTGCGCGGCGAAGGCGGGGTCGGAAAGGTGCTTGAGGTACTCGGTGGTCTGAGCCTGGAGATCGCCCTGCAGGGTGCTGGTGGCCGAGAGATCGAGGCGATCGAGGTCGTACAGCGGTCGATTGAGCAACCCGCCCAGGCGACTGCGCGCCACGCTGATGCCCTTGTTGGTTTCGATCGGCTGAATCGTCGGCTGGGTCAGCCAGTCGCGGTAGGTCACCTTGGCGGCCAGCGCGGCCGCCGCAAACGGTGCGTCGATGACATGGTTCAGCGCCAGCAGGCGGATATGGCTGTCGGTCAGGTCGGCCAGCTCGTCGCGTCCCTTGGTCAGGTAATGGGAGGGGCGGCGCTGGGCGATCATCAACGACAGCATTTCACGCAGGGCCAGGCCTTTTTCGGCCATGGTTTTCGGGTCCGTGTCGGGGCTGGCGAGCCGTTCGTTGGCCTGGTTGAAATCGGCGCCGTACCAGACGCGCAGTCCTTCGGCCATGCCATGCACCTCGCCGTGGCCCGGTACGGCAGACAATGGCACGCTGTTGAGGTAATCGCGCACCACGTTCTTGCGTGCCTCGAGGGTTTCCGGTCCGGCCTGATAGGCGCGGATGCTGGCGGAAATCATTTGTCGGATCTTTTCCCCGCCCGATACCGTCAGCCCATCGGGCGAATGCCGGTACTTCTCGAGTTGGGTCGCCAGGGTACTGCCGCCCGCCGACTGGCCAGGCATGTGCAGCAACTTGGCCACCTGCGACCACGCGGCCATGCCGAATCGCGGCCAGTCCACGGCCGGGTTGGCCCTGGGCAGGTCAGGGTCGAGCAGGAAACGGTTCTCGATGAACAGCAGGCTGTTGACCACCACGGGCGGGATGGCGTCGAAGCTCGCGTAGAGCTGTTGTGGATACTTGTACTGATACAGGGGGCTCGCCCGGCAATCGGTAATCAGCAACCCGGCCTGGATTTTCTCCTGATAAGGCACGAACAGGCCTTTGTCGCTGTAGTCCATCAGCGCCTGGGAAAAGCGCGTCTGGGCCGAAATGACGTAGTCGCGCTTGATCAGTCGCGGCAGGAACTCCCCCAGTGAGCTGTAACCCAGCCGCAGGTCGAAAGGCCCGGCGCCGGGATAGCGAATGGCGTCGCTGGGGCCCGGTTGCAGTTCATAGGTCAGGGTGGCAGCGAGTTTGCTGGCTTCCCGGGATTGAAACTTCGACGTGCGCATTTCCCTGACGGCGGCCAGCCCCAGCGCGATCAGGATAATCAACAGCAGCAGGAAAAACGCCTTCCATCCGTGTCTGATACGGCTGCGACGAGGTTTTTCAGGTAAAGGCGCTTCATCCACACGTTCAGTCGGAACCACATTTTTACTCGAATCGGTTTGCCACAGCGCGCCCATAGTCGATTGATCCATTCACGCAGATTGATCGGACTTGTCTGAAGCTTAGTCGGTGGTTGGCGATGACGAGGAAATTGTGGGGAGGAGAGGGATAGGGGGGTAAGAGATTTTTGGAATGGAGGTCTCTTTGGTGCCCGGGCGGCCCTCATCGCGGGCAAGCCCGCTCCCACAGGATCTGGAGTGTTCTCGAATCTTGTTCAATACCAACGCTGTGGGAGCGGGCTTGCCCGCGATGAGGCCCGTCCAGGCGCCTCAAAACATTCAGGGGTACTTGCGCTTGTCCGGGGCCGGCGGGAAGTATTGATACAGCCAGGTTTCGCTCAGCGTCCGCTCGTTGGTGCGGATGAACAGGCGCATTTCCACCGGCTCGACACTGTCGTTGGTCGGGTACCAGTCGAAGAGAATCCGATAGCCCTTGATGTCATCGAGTACCAGCACGCTGAAATCCTTGACCTCGCCATTGGAGCAGGTCACCACCGGCTCGATGCCCGTACCGTCAGGCAGGCGCTCCAGCCCGCCGCCGGTGAAGTCCACGGCAAAGCGGCGTGCCCAGACGGGCGGGTAATGCTCGCCCGGCGCCCAGCCCTCGGTGAAACCGCCCATGCCCGAGCGTGTCGCGTGCACCCGCGCCAGCGGTGTGCCGACGGGCGGCAGCGCGCTCCAGTACAGCTTGTAGCCGTAATTCAGTGAATCACCGGCCGCGACAGGCTTTTTCGGGGTCCAGAAGGCGACGATATTGTCCATGGTCTCGCCGGTCGTGGGAATTTCCAGCAAATCGATGGAGCCTTCGCCCCAGGCGGTCGTCGGTTCGACCCACAGGCTCGGTCGCTTGCTGTACCAGTCCACGGTGTCCTGGTAGCTGGCAAACTCATGGTCGGTCTGCACCAGGCCGAAACCCTTCGGATCGGTGTCCGTGAAGGCGTTGAATTGCAAGGTGGCCGGGTTGTTCAGCGGACGGCAGATCCATTCGCCGTTGCCGCGCCACATCGCCAGGCGATCCGAGTCATGGATCTGCGGGTGAATGGTGTCGCACATGCGGCGCTCGTGGGTCCCGCAGCTGAACATGCTGGTCATCGGGGCGATGCCCAGTTGATCGATGTTGGTGCGTGCGTTGATGTGGGCATCGACTTCCATCACCACGCGCTCGGCCTGGCAATCGATGTCGAAGCGGTAGGCACCGGTGGCGCTCGGCGAGTCGAGCAGGGCGTAGACCACAAAGCGGGTGCTGTTCTTGTCCGGGGTTTCGAACCAGAACTTGGTGAAGTCGGGGAACTCCTCGCGTTTTTTTGCGTAGGTGTCGACCGCCAGGCCGCGGGCCGACAGCCCATACTGGCCGGTGGCATCGACCGCGCGGAAGTAACTGGCACCCAGGAACGACACTACGTCGTGGCGGTCCAGCTCCGGCGCCTTGAACAGCTTGAACCCGGAAAAACCCAGGTCGCCCTTGAGCTGCTGGGTGTCGACCGAGGTGTTCTCATAGTTGAACAGCGAAGGGCGGAAGTGCACTTCGCGCGCCTGACGCGTCTTCGGGTCGACGCTGTACATGCGCACCGGCTGTTTGAACCCCATGCCCACGTGGAAAAACTGCACATCCAGCTGACCTTTCAGATCCTTCCACAGGGAATGATTGGCGTCGTAGCGGATGGCGTTGAAGTTTTGCGGCGTCATGGTCGCCAGGGTCGGCGGCAGCACCTGCTTGGTGTCCTGATAGCCCTTGCCGGCCAGCTGTTTGGCCTGGCTTTTGAGCGTATCGAAGTCGAAGGCCTGGGCCTCCCCATCGGCGGTGTTGTTACTCGCCCAGGCCCTGGCGGCCAGCAGGCCGGAGGCAGACAAACCGGTGTAGGCAGCGATGGCCATGGACGCTTTGAGCAAATTCCTGCGGTGCATAAATACAACCTGTCGTGAGCAATCCCGTGCCGTTCCTGGCAGGTACTGGATCAAAAATGGGGTTCGGACATGCCTTCGGCCAAACGCAACGGACTTAGAACAGATGCCAAATAGCTTAAACGGTTCGCCATCAGAGCAAAAATGGTTGATGTCAGGGCAATGGCGCAGCAATGAAACAAGACATTTCCGGTTAACGTTTCCCACAGAGACTTCTGAATTAGAGGGCATTTCTGCTTTTTTCGACTAATTACTCTAAAAACCACTTTTCAGCGCCGGGATAGTTTCTATTCTATGGGCATGACCGGTTTCTGCCCTCAGGCCGGTGGGATTCAGTTGGCACGAGGAGGCGGCTGAAAAAGGGAAGGGCGATGCAGTAGTTGCAGTTTTCTTTGACGTTAGAGAAGGACATCGTCCATGTCGAAAGTACAAGGCATCACCGAAATGTTGGGAATCTTTCCCTGCCTGGGCCTCGGGCGGCGAAGGCGTCGTCTCAATTCCGAGGAATTGAAGCTGGTGGAGCGTTATCGCGAGTTGTCGGAGAACGACCGGATAGCGATGCGGTATCTGGTGGATGCGATGCGCAGTGTGTCGCGGTTTTGACGAAGTCCCGGCGTTCGGCTGCGGCATTGATGCCGCAGTTGGCGTCGTTGATTACCTCTGACTTGACCTGTCTGAAGGTTGGTGGAGCACGCGCAAAATTTGAATACGGCCATGTATCAATCGATAGGAGGCGATAAATGGATACCGGCCAATGATGAGCTCTCGTACATCCGGTGTGGCCGACGGCCGCCCGGATCCGGGAAACTGCCCGAGCTGACGAAAGGATTGGAGGAACACGGAGATGACCGCTCTCTTGGAGGTGTATACGTAGTAGACATTGTAGACAACTTAGGTTTGCTGGCCTGTTCGTCAACCCAACGGATCAGGAGGAAAGATTTCGGATGGCCGAAGCAGTGGAGGGACAAGGATGGCGCCGCCAGGATCGGCGGTTATTGCGGTGGGTGTTGCTGTAAAACCGGTGGTGCCTGATGCCGGCTTCCACCTTGAAACCGAGGTGAGGCCATGCTGGCAAGCCAGCTCCCACAGGGACTGCACAGATCCTGTAGGAGCTGGCTTGCCAGCGATGCAGTTCTTAATGCTTGAACATCACATGGCGAACGACGGTGTAGTCCTCCAACCCGTACATCGACATGTCCTTGCCATAGCCGGACAGTTTCTGCCCGCCATGGGGCATTTCGCTGACCAGCATGAAGTGGGTGTTGACCCAGGTGCAGCCGTACTGCAAACGGGCAGACAGGCGATGGGCGCGGCCGACATCGGCGGTCCACACCGACGAGGCCAGGCCGTAGTCCGAATCGTTGGCCCAACCCAGCACCTGCGCTTCGTCGTTGAATCTGGTCACCGACACCACCGGCCCGAACACCTCGCGACGCACGATTTCGTCGTCCTGCTGCGCATCCGCCAGCACGGTGGGTTCGAAGAAGAAACCATTGCCTTCCACGGCTTTGCCGCCGGTGACCAGGCGAATGTGCGACTGTGCCACGGCGCGTTCGACGAACCCGGCCACGCGGTCGCGGTGTTGCGCGGTGATCAGCGGGCCCAGTTCGGTGGAGGGGTCATCCTGCACGCCGTACTTGATGCTGCTGACGGCCGCGCCGAGCTTCTCGACGAACTTTTCGTAGATGCCGGCCTGCGCATAGATGCGGCACGCGGCGGTGCAGTCCTGGCCGGCGTTGTAGAAACCGAAGGTGCGGATGCCTTCCACGGCGGCGTCGATGTCGGCGTCGTCGAAGATGATCACCGGCGCCTTGCCGCCCAGTTCCATGTGCATGCGTTTGACGCTGTCGGCGGTGCTGGAAATGATGTTCGAACCGGTGGCAATGGAGCCGGTCAGCGACACCATGCGCACTTTCGGGTGGGTCACCAGTGGGTGGCCTACGGTGGGGCCGCGACCGAACACCAGGTTGAGCACGCCGGCCGGGAAAATTTCCGACGCCAATTGCGCCAGGCGCAGCGCGGTCAGCGGGGTTTGTTCCGACGGCTTGAGCACCACGGTGTTGCCGGCGGCCAGGGCCGGGGCGATTTTCCAGGCGACCATCATCAGTGGGTAGTTCCACGGTGCGATGGAGGCGATCACACCCACCGGGTCGCGCCGGATCATCGAGGTGTGGCCGGGCAGGTATTCGCCGCCGGCCGAACCGCTCATGCAGCGACTGGCACCGGCGAAGAAGCGAAACACGTCGGCAATGGCCGGGATCTCGTCGTTCAATGCCGCGCTGTAGGGCTTGCCGCAGTTGTCCGATTCCAGCTTGGCCAGCTCTTCGCCGTGGGCTTCGATGGCCTCGGCAAGTTTGAGCAGCAGCAGCGAACGGTCTTTGGGCGGAGTCTGCGACCAGCTGTCGAACGCCGCGTCGGCGGCGCGCACGGCGGCGTCTACCTGGGCTTCACTGGCTTCGTTGATTTCCACCAGCACGCGGCCCAGCGCCGGGTTGAATACCGGCTGGGCAGGGCCTTCGCCGTTGACGAGCTGGCCGTTGATCAGGAGTTGGGTTTGCATGGCATTGTCCTCTTCACAATTTTTATTTTCCTGAAGAACCATGGCCCCTGTGGGAGCGGGCTTGCTCGCGAATGCGGTTAAACATTCAGCATCAGTGTTGGCTGACACACCGCATTCGCGAGCAAGCCCGCTGCCACATCTGGATCCGGTTCCTCCAGTTGAAATCGAGTTACTTCCCGCCACTCCCCGCCACGCTTTCCCCGCCACGGGTCAGGTAATAGGCGCCGAGAATCGGCAGCATGGTCACGATCATCACCAGCATCGCCACGACGTTGGTCACCGGCACGTCACGTGGCCGGCTGAGCTGGTTGAGCAGCCACAGCGGCAGGGTGCGTTCATGGCCGGCGGTGAAGGTGGTGACGATGATTTCGTCGAACGACAGCGCGAACGCCAGCATGCCGCCCGCCAGCAGGGCCGAGCCGAGATTGGGCAGCATGATGTAGCGGAAGGTCTGCCAGCCGTCGGCGCCCAGGTCCATCGAAGCCTCGATCAGGCTGTGCGAAGTGCGGCGCAGCCGGGCGATGACGTTGTTGTAGACGATCACCACGCAGAAGGTCGCGTGGCCGACGATGATGGTGAACATCCCGGGCTCGATCCCCAGTGACTTGAAGGTCGCCAGCAGGGCGATCCCGGTAATGATCCCCGGCAGCGCAATCGGCAGGATCAACATCAGCGAGATGCCTTGCTTGCCGAAGAAGTCCCGGCGGTACAACGCGGCGGACGCGAGAGTGCCGAGAACCATGGCAATCAGGGTGGCGATGGCGGCGATCTGCAGCGACAGCTTGATCGCCTCCAGCACGTCCGGGCGCGAGAACGCGATGCCGATCCACTTCAGGGTGAAACCCTTGGGCGGAAAGCTGAACGCCGCGTCTTCGGTGTTGAAGGCGTAGAGGAAGATGATCAGGATCGGGAAGTGCAGGAACACCAACCCGCCCCAGGCGGCGATGCGCAGACCCAGGGAAGCTCGTTCAGAGTGCATCGAAGGCCCCCAGTCGTTTGACAATGGTCAGGTAGATGGCGATCAGCACGATCGGCACCAGGGTGAAGGCGGCGGCCATGGGCATGTTGCCGATCGCGCCTTGCTGGGCGTACACCATGCTGCCGACGAAATAGCCGGGCGGTCCCACCAGTTGCGGCACGATGAAGTCGCCCAGGGTCAGGGAAAAGGTGAAGATCGAACCGGCGGCGATGCCCGGGATCGACAGCGGCAGAATCACCTGCATGAAGGTCTGGCGCGGCTTGGCCCCGAGGTCGGCGGAGGCTTGCAGCAGCGACGGCGGCAAGCGTTCCAGCGACGCCTGGATCGGCAGGATCATGAACGGCAGCCAGATGTAGACGAACACCATGAAGCGTCCCAGGTGCGAGGTCGACAGGGTGCTGCCGCCCACGCCGGGAATGCCCAGCACGAACTGCAACAGCGGCTCCAGTCCCAGGTGCTGGACGAACCACTGCGCCACGCCGCCCTTGGCCAGCAGCAACGTCCAGGCGTAGGCCTTGACGATGTAGCTGGCCCACATCGGCATCATCACCGCAATGTAGAAAAACGCCTTGGTCTTGCCGGTGGTGTAGCGCGCCATGTAGTAGGCGATCGGGAACGCGACAATGGCGCTGGCGATCGACACCACGATGGCCATGCTCAGGGTGCGCAGGATGATGTCGAAGTTCGACGGCTGGAACAGTGCGGCGAGGTTGGCCAGGGTCAGGTCGGGGGTGACCGCCATGGTGAAGTCGTCGAAGGTGTAGAAGCCTTGCCACAGCAGCACCAACAGCGAACCCAGGTAGATCGCGCCAAACCACAGCAGCGGGGGCACCAGCAACAGCGACAGGTAAAAGTTCGGGCGCCGGTACAGCAGGTTGGAGAACCTGCGCAACGGCGAGCCGCTGACCGGGGTCGGGGTGATTGCCACGCTGTTCATGTCAAACCCCGCCTACGGTGTCGTGCAGCGCGATCATCGCTTCCCGTGCCCAGCGGGCGCTGAGGCGTTGCCCGGTCTGGTGCTGGGCGCTGACGTCCAGCCACTGATTGTTGGCCTGGCTGATGTTCAGGGTCTGGCCGTTTTCCAGCTTCAGTTCATAGCGGGTGGCGCTGCCCTGGTACTGGATGTCGTGGAGCAGGCCGCTGACTTCGATTTCATGGCTGGCCAGCGGGCCTTCGGCAAAGCGCACGTGTTCCGGCCGAATCGAAAACGGTTGCGGGTTGCCGCTGAGCTGCTTCGCCAGATCGCCGCGGATCACGTTGGAGGTGCCGACGAATTCCGCGACAAAGGTGGTGGCCGGTTTCATGTAGAGGTTGCGCGGGGTGTCCACTTGCTCGATGCGACCCTTGTTGAACACGGCGACCCGGTCGGACATCGACAGCGCCTCGGTCTGGTCGTGGGTGACGAAGATGAAGGTGATGCCGAGCTGGCGTTGCAGTTTCTTCAGCTCGCTTTGCATCTGCTCGCGCAGCTTCAGATCGAGCGCACCCAGCGGCTCGTCGAGCAGCAGCACCCGGGGACGGTTGACCAGGGCGCGGGCCAGGGCCACGCGCTGGCGTTGACCGCCGGAAAGCTGCACCGGTTTGCGCTCGCCGTAGCCACCGAGGGCGACCATGTCGAGGGCTTCTTCGGCGCGGCTGCGGCGTTCGTTTTTGCCCACGCCTTTGACTTTCAGGCCGTAGGCCACGTTGTCGAGCACGTTCATGTGCGGGAACAGGGCGTAGTCCTGAAACACGGTGTTGACGTCACGCTCGTACGGCGGCAGCCCGGCGGCTTCTTCGCCGTGAATACGGATGGACCCGGCGCTCGGCTGTTCGAAACCGGCGATCAGGCGCAAACAGGTGGTTTTGCCGGAGCCGGAAGGGCCCAGCATGGAAAAGAACTCGCCGTCCTGGATGTCGATGGAAACCCGGTCTACGGCTTTCACATCGCCGAACAGACGGGAAACGTTGGTGAATTGGACTGCAAGCGTCATGGTGCGGTGCTCCAAAAAAGGCGGCAGCCGTCGCAGCGGCCGTGCCTGGACTTCTGAAAATGCGTTGTTACGTGCTGTGCGTTGATTGGGTAAAGTCGTTTTGGGCGCGTAGCGCGCGGCGATCAGCCGTGTCCGGCCAGCGCACAGCCCCCGGAGCGTACGTCAGTACATGAGGAGGCGAGCACTGCCCGGGCGCGGCTGGTCGACGCGCCGTAGCGACCGGAATGACTTTTAACGGCCGCCCATGATCGCGATGTAGTCCTGGGTCCAGCGGCTGTACGGCACGAACTTGCCGCCCTCGGCCTGCGGGGTTTTCCAGAAGGCAATCTTGTCGAATTGATCGAAACCGTTGGTTTTGCAGCCCTCGGCGCCGAGCAGTTCGCTCTCCTTGCACGCCGCCGGGACTGCCGGCAACGAACCGAACCAGGCCGCTACGTCACCCTGGACCTTGGGTTGCAGCGACCAGTCCATCCACTTGTAGGCACAGTTCGGGTGCTTGGCCTCGGTATGCAGCATGGTGGTGTCGGCCCAACCGGTGGCGCCTTCTTTCGGAATGGTCGACGCGATCGGCTGCTTCTCGTTCACCAGGCCGTTGACCTGATACGGCCAGGCGCCGGAAGCGACCACGCCTTCGTTCTTGAAGTCGCTCATTTGCACGGTGGTGTCGTGCCAGTAGCGGTGGATCAGCGGCTGCTGGGCGCGCAACAGGTCGAGCACGGCCTTGTACTGCGCTTCGGTCAGTTCGTAAGGGCTCTGGATGCCCAGTTCCGGCTTGGCGGTTTTCAGGTACAGCGCTGCATCGGCGATGTAGATCGGGCCGTCATAGGCTTGTACGCGACCCTTGTTCGGCTTGCCGTCCGGCAGGTTTTGCGCATTGAACAGCACGCCCCAGCTATCCGGCGCGGTCTTGAACACGTTGGTGTTGTACATCAGCACGTTCGGGCCCCACTGGTACGGGGTGCCGTAGGTCTGCTTGTTGACCACGTACCATGGCGCATCGTTGAGGCGTGGGTCGAGGTTCTTCCAGTTCGGGATCAACGCGGTGTTGATCGGTTGCACACGCTTGCCGACGATCAGTCGCAGGGAGGCATCCCCGGATGCCGTGACCAGGTCATAGCCGCCCTTGGCCATCAGGCTGACCATTTCGTCGGAGGTGGCGGCGGTCTTCACGTTGACCTTGCAGCCGGTTTCCTTCTCGAAACCGCTCACCCAGTCATAGGCCTTGTCGCTTTCGCCCCGTTCGATGTAACCGGGCCACGCCACGATATCCAGCTGGCCTTCGCCAGCGCCGACGGACTTCAGCGGCTCGGCAGCCTGGACGCTGGCGCTGGCCAGCAGCGCGGTAGTGATTGCACTGAGCAGTGCGGTCTTGTGCACGAACATTGGGTTTCCCTCTTCTTTAATTATGGTCGGGGCAGTGTTGAACGTGGTGAAGCCAATGCCTTTACGGCTAATTGTCAGCGTAGTGCGCTTTTTATAAATGCTGTCCGTGGCGGGCCATGATGTGCCGCACCACGCTGTAGTCCTGAAGCGAATCGCTGGACAGGTCCTTGCCGTAGCCCGAGCGTTTCAGGCCGCCGTGGGGCATTTCGCTGACCAGCATGAAATGGCTGTTGATCCAGGTGCAGCCGTACTGCAGGCGCGCCGCGACCTGCATCGCCTTGTCCAGGTTCTGGGTCCAGACCGAGGACGCCAGGCCGTATTCCGAATCGTTGGCCCAGTCCACCGCTTGCTCGAGCCCTTCGAAACGGGTCACGGTGACCACCGGGCCGAATACCTCCCGCTGGACGATTTCATCGCTCTGCTTGCAGCCGGCCAGCAGGGTCGGCTGGTAATAGAAGCCGGCACCGGAATGCACCGCGGCCCCGGTGACCCGTTCGATATGGGGTTGGCCGAGGGCGCGTTCGACGAAACTGGCCACCCGGTCGCGCTGGCGGGTGCTGATCAGCGGGCCGATTTCGTTGTCGGCGTCACGTTTGCCGGCAAAGCGCAGGCTGCCGACCGCCGCGCCGAGTTCGGCCACCAGCCGGTCGTGGATCCCGGCCTGTGCATAGAGGCGGCACGCCGCCGTGCAGTCCTGGCCGGCGTTGTAGTACCCGTAGGTGCGTATGCCTTCGACCACTGCCTGAATATCGGCATCGTTACAGACGATCACCGGCGCCTTGCCGCCGAGTTCGAGGTGCGTGCGCTTCAGGGTTTTCGCCGCGGCCTGCAAGATTTTCTGCCCGGTGACGATGTCGCCGGTCAGCGACACCATGCGGATTTTCGGGTGACTGACCAGGTGGCTGCCCACGCCTTCGCCGCCGCCACAAATGATGTTGATCACCCCGCGCGGCAGGATCTCGGCCAGGGCGGGCGCCAAGGCCAGAATCGACAACGGCGTGTGCTCGGAGGGCTTGAACACCAGCGTGTTGCCAGCGGCCAGGGCCGGGGCGATTTTCCACGCGGCCATCATGATCGGGTAGTTCCAGGGCGCGATGGACGCGACCACGCCGATGGGATCGCGGCGCACCATACTGGTGTAGCCAGGCACGTATTCGCCGCTGAGCTGCCCGGTCTGGCAACGCACGGCGCCAGCGAAGAAGCGGAACACATCGACCGTCGCGTTCAGGTCGTCCTGTCGAGCCAGGTGCAATGGCTTGCCGCAGTTCAGGGACTCCAGGCGAGCCAGCAGGTCGGCTTGTTTCTCGATGGCGTTGGCGATTTCCAGCAGCAGGTTGGAGCGTTGCTGGGGCGTGGTTCGGGACCAACTGGCGAAGGCGTGGTGAGCAGCCAGGATCGCGGCTTCGACTTGTTCGGTGCTGGCCTCCGCGATGTGCGTCAACACTTCACCGGTGGCCGGATTGAGGATCGGCTCGACAAAACCCTGACCCGCGACCAGTTCGCCATCGATCAACAACGCGGTGAACAACGGAGTCTGCGCGCCAGCCATTTTTCGGGTTCTCTTTTCTTGTGTGGCCATGGTGCTCCCTGTGACTGGGACCGGCCGTCTTATAGATGAACCAAGACTAGTGCCCGGAACCGAGGTCGACAAATACTAAATATTGAAGGTAACGTTCGATTAAATAGATGGCTTGCGTCCGCCGTGCGGTTGTTCCCGGGCGACGGTCAGGAAGGGGTCCACCAGCGCCGGGCGGGCCGTGCCCCGGCGCCAGGCCAGGCCGACGTCGAGGGTCTGGCTCAGGTCGGCGATGGGGCGAGCCTCGATGATGTCGCCCTCCAGCGACCAGGGGCGGTAGGTCATGTCCGGTTGGATCGACACCCCCAGGCCGGCGGCCACCAGGCTACGCACCGCTTCGGTCGAAGCGGTCTTCAGGGTGATGCGCGGTTGCAGCGACGCCGCCGACCACATGCGCTGGGCGTTGCGGTCCATTTCGTCGACGTTCAGTTGAATCAGTGGTTCGCGGGCCACGTCGGCGAGGTTGATGCTGTCGTGCTCCAGCAGCGGATGCTGCGCCGGCAGCCACAGGCGATGGGGTGAGTGGGTCAGCACTTCGGTCTGCAGGGCATGGCGGTCCTCGAGGTTGGACAGGATCAACACGCCGACGTCGATTTCGCCGCTGACCAGCAAATGCTCGATGTAGGGGCGCTCATCCTCCATCACGCGGATTTCCACATTCGGGTAGGCGCGCTGGAAGCGAGTGAGCAAATCGGCGAGGTAATAACCGGCCACGAGGCTGGTCACTCCGATGATCAACTGCCCGGCCACCTGGTCGGTGCTCTGCTGCAGGCTGCGCTTGGCGTTGTCCACTGTCGCCAGGATCAGGTGCGCCTGACGCAGGAACTGGTGGCCCTGGTGGGTGAGGGTCATGCCCTTGGCGTGGCGGTTGAACAGGCCGACACCGATTTCCTGCTCCAGTTGCTGGATGGCCAGGGTCAATGTCGACTGGGAAATGAAAGCGGTCTGTGCGGCGGCGGAGATCGAGCCGGTCTCGGCCACGGCGATGAAATGACGGATCTGACGCAGGGTCATCATGAGCAGGCACCCGGTGGGCGGTTTTTATCGATTCACTGGAGTGTATATCTTTTTAATCGAATGGCTTGGGTAGGGTTTTTCAGACCGGGCAACATCCGGAAGCACTCTCGTCGGCCGCCGCCGTCGCGTTTCGATCTAGGCTGGTGGCCTAGAAAAGTCCTTAGCTGGAGACGACAGACATGAATACCCGTGGATTGCTCGATCAGTTGCTCAAGTCCGGTCAGGACCTGCTGCAGAACAAGGCCGGTGGCTCGCAGAACAAGGGTTCCGGCGGCGCACTGGGTGGGCTGCTCGGCGGTAACGGTGGATCAAACGGCCTTGGCGGCTTGTTGTCGGGCGCCGGTGGTGGCGCGCTGGCGGCGGGTGCCATGGGCCTGTTGATGGGCAACAAGAAGGTGCGCAAGGTCGGCGGCAAAGTGGCCATTTACGGTGGCCTGGCGGCATTGGGCGTCATTGCCTACAAGGCCTACGGCAACTGGCAGGCGCAGCAAGGCGCGGCGCCGGCCCGTGAACCGCAAACCGTGGACCGTCTGCCGGCGGCCCAGGCCGAGCAGCACAGCCAGGCCATTCTCACCGCGCTGGTGGCGGCAGCCAAGGCGGACGGGCATGTCGATGAGCGCGAACGCACGCTGATCGAGGGCGAGTTCACCCGGCTCGACAGCGACCGGGAACTGCAACACTGGCTGCACGCCGAATTGAACAAGCCACTGGACCCAGCCGACGTGGCGCGCACTGCCAGCACTCCGGAAATGGCCGCCGAGATGTACATCGCCAGCGTGATGATGGTGGACGAGGAGAGCTTCATGGAGAAATCCTACCTGGAGGAACTCGCCCGCCAGTTGAACCTGGCGCCGGGCCTGAAGGCCGAGCTGGAGAAACAGGTGCGCCAGGCCTCCGTGTAACGCAATCCACTGTGGGAGCGGGCTCGCTCCCACCTCGGTTTTCGGGAATGGCCACTACCTATGCCCACTCCACATCCCCCTTGTGCGAGCGGGCTTGCCCGCGAAGGCGTCATCACCCACTGCGCATCATCCAAGGCAGATCCATGTCCCTTTGCGCCAGGATGAGAAGTGCTGCGCAACTGTCTTATAAATGACACACCGCCCTCGGCTATACTCCCCGCATTTGAAACGGCCCCGAGGACTGACTGTGAAGAACTGGACGTTGCGCCAACGCATCTTGGCGAGCTTTGCGGTAATCATCGCCATCATGCTGCTGATGGTGGTCGTCTCGTATTCGCGGCTGCTGAAGATCGAAGACAGCGAAGCCAGCGTCCGTGAAGACGCGCTTCCCGGGGTCTATTACAGTTCGACGATCCGTGGCGCTTGGGTCGACAGTTATCTGCGGATTCAGGAAATGCTGGGCCTGAAAGAGGGGCAGGGCATCAGTGGCGAAGATGTCGCCGACTTCAAGGGCTATGAAGCGCGTGTTCAGGCAGCCATGGCCGACTATCGCGCCACTGTCACGACGGAAGAAGACAAGGTCGAATACGCGGCTTTCGAAAAACTCCATGCCGAATACGTCGAGATCCTCGGCGCCGTGCTCGATTTGCACAAGCGCAGTCAGGAGGCGCAAGCCATCGCGTTGTTCAACGAGCAACTGACGCCGGCGTGGACCGCCGGTCGCATGAAACTCAATGACATCCTGCGCCAGAACAAGGCGGTGGCCGACAAGGATATCGAGATCATCGACAACGCCGTGGTCTCGGCGAAAATCGTCATGGGCATCTCACTGCTGGTGGCCGTGCTGGCTGCAGCCCTGTGTGGCCTGTTGCTGATGCGCGCGATCATGGCGCCGATGAACCGCATCGTGCAGATTCTTGAAGTCATGCGCACTGGCGATCTCAGCGGCCGCTTGAACCTGGAGCGCAAGGACGAGTTCGGTGCGGTGGAAACCGGCTTCAACGACATGATGGTCGAACTCACGTCACTGGTGTCCCAGGCCCAGCGCTCTTCGGTGCAGGTCACCACCTCGGTGACCGAGATTGCCGCCACCTCCAAGCAACAGCAGGCCACTGCCACGGAAACGGCGGCCACGACCACGGAAATCGGGGCGACGTCCCGGGAAATCGCCGCCACCTCCCGCGACCTGGTGCGCACCATGACCGAGGTTTCTACCGCTGCCGACCAGGCCTCGGTGGCCGCCGGCTCAGGGCAGCAGGGCCTGGCGCGCATGGAAGAAACCATGCATTCGGTGATGGGGGCTGCGGATCTGGTCAACGCCAAGCTGGCGATCCTCAACGAGAAGGCCGGCAACATCAATCAGGTGGTCGTGACCATCGTCAAGGTGGCCGACCAGACCAACCTGCTGTCGTTGAACGCGGCCATCGAGGCGGAAAAGGCCGGGGAATACGGCCGGGGGTTTGCCGTGGTCGCTACCGAGGTCCGTCGCCTGGCGGACCAGACGGCCGTGGCCACCTACGATATCGAGCAGATGGTGCGCGAGATCCAGTCGGCGGTCTCGGCCGGGGTCATGGGCATGGACAAGTTCTCCGAGGAAGTGCGCCGTGGCATGTTCGAGGTGCAGCAGGTCGGCGAGCAACTGTCGCAGATCATTCATCAGGTGCAGGCGCTGGCGCCACGGGTGCTGATGGTCAATGAGGGCATGCAGGCCCAGGCCACCGGCGCCGAGCAGATCAACCATGCATTGGTGCAGTTGGGGGATGCCAGCAGCCAGACCGTCGAATCCTTGCGCCAGGCCAGCTTTGCCATCGACGAACTGAGCCAAGTGGCCGTCGGGCTGCGCAGCGGCGTTTCGCGATTCAAAGTCTGATGAGCGAACTCACGGCCAGACGCAGCGCTGTGAAGCCGGCGGCGCAGGCGTTGTTCCTGGTGTTTCGCATCGGCAGCGAACGCTACGCCCTGCGTGCGACCGACGTCGCCGAAGTGCTGCCACGCCTGCCCTTGAAGCCGATTCCACAGGTGCCGGCCTGGGTGGCCGGGGTGTTCGCCTACCGTGGCGCGGTGGTGCCGGTCATCGACCTCAGTGCATTGGCCTTCGGTGTCGCGGCCCAGGCCCGCACCAGCACCCGGCTGGTGCTGGTCAATTACCAAGCGGACGAAAACGCCGATGCGCAGTTGCTCGGGCTGATCCTGGAGCAGGCCACCGACACCTTGCGTTGCGATCCGACGGATTTCCAGCCCTACGGCCTCGACAACCGCCAGGCGCCGTACCTCGGGCCCGTGCGTGAGGATGCGCAAGGGTTGCTGCAGTGGGTGCGTGTCGCCGATCTGCTGGATGCGCGGGTTCGCGCGCTGTTATTCCCGTCGCCGCCACGGGACCCGGCACTGCTTGAGGAGCCGGCATGAACAGCGATCAACGGTTTTTCGATTTTCTCAAGGAGCGCATCGGCCTCGACGTGACGTCGGTGGGCCCGGCGATCATCGAGCGCGCGGTGCGCCAGCGCAGCACCGCGTCCCGTTCAGAAACCGCCGATGCGTACTGGCAGACCCTGCAGGGGTCGCGGGAGGAGCAGCAAGCGCTGATCGAAGCGGTGATCGTGCCCGAGACCTGGTTCTTCCGTTACCCGGAATCCTTTGCCACCCTGGCCAGGCTGGCGATCAGGCGGCTGGACGAACTCAACAACCTGCGTGCACTGCGCATTCTCAGCCTGCCGTGCTCGACCGGTGAAGAGCCCTATTCCATTGCCATGGCCTTGTTGGACGCGGGCCTCAAACCGCATCAGTTTCGCGTCGAAGGCATGGACGTCAGCCCGCTGTCGGTGGAAAAGGCCAGGCGCGCGCGGTATGGCAAGAATTCGTTTCGCGGCCAGGACCTGGCGTTTCGCGAACGGCATTTCGTCCCTGAAGACGACAGCTATCGCCTCGAGGCGCGAGTGCTGGAGCAAGTGCATTTGCAGGTCGGCAATCTGCTGGATCCGGCGTTGCTGGCCAACGAAGCGCCCTATGACTTCGTTTTCTGTCGCAACCTGCTGATCTATTTCGATCAACCTACCCAGCAGCAAGTGTTCGAAGTGCTCAAGCGCCTGACCCACGTCGACGGCGTGCTGTTCATCGGTCCGGCAGAGGGCAGCCTGCTCGGACGATTCGGCATGCGCTCGATCGGCATCCCGCAGTCGTTTGCATTCAGTCGCCAGGCGGCCCCCGCGCCTGAACCGGCGCCGGCTTTCGCGCCGACCCCGCTGCCGGTGCGTCAACCGCTGCGCAATGTGGCGCCACCGCCCGTGCGCAACCGGCCCTTCGCTATCCCGACGCCGCTGCCGGTGACGGGTAAAGCCGTCAATACGGAGGCGGCGGCGCTGTTGGCCAGCATCGCCAACCTGGCCAACGAAGGCAAAGGTGCCGAGGCCCGAGCGGTGTGCGAGCAATATTTGCGCAACCATGAACCGGTGGCGCAGGTGTTCTACTGGCTGGGGTTGCTCAGCGATGTCGCTGGCAGCGCCCTCGAAGCCCAGGGGTTTTATCGCAAGGCCTTGTACCTCGACCCGCAACATCCCGACGCCTTGATGCACCTGGCCGCCTTGTTGCAATCCCAGGGCGACACCGCCGGTGCCCGACGATTGCAGGCCCGTGCCGCCCGCAGCGAGCGCGTAGACAGTGAGCGCAAACGATGAATGCCACCGACGGCTTTAGCCTGACCCATGACGACGCCCAGGCCATCGACGACTGCTGGAACCGTATCGGTATCCATGGCGACAAGTCCTGCCCGCTGCTGATCGAACACATTCACTGCCGCAACTGTGCGGTGTATTCGGCGGCGGCCACGCGCCTGCTGGACCGCTACGCGTTACAGCAGGAAGATCGCGGACACGTCAGTACCCTGGTCGAAAGCGAAGTCAGGACCCGCTCGCTGCTGATGTTCCGGCTCGGCGAGGAGTGGCTGGGGCTGGCCACGCGCAGCCTGGTGGAAGTGGCACCGTTGCAGGCCATTCATTCACTGCCGCACCAGCGCTCACGGGCCTTGCTCGGCGTGGCGAACGTGCGCGGTGCATTGGTGGCGTGCCTGTCGCTGGTCGAGTTGCTGGGGCTGGATGGCACGAGCAGCGTGGCAAGCGGCGCGCGTGTGATGCCGCGCATGCTGATCATCGCCGCCCACGGCGGGCCGGTGGTGGTGCCGGTGGACGAAGTCGACGGCATCCATGCCATCGACGAACGCACCCTCGAAGCCGCGTCCCGTTCAGAGGCTCATGCCAATGCCAGGTACACCCGTGGCGTGTTGCAGTACAAAGGTCGCAGCCTGCGATGGCTGGATGAAGAACAGCTGCTGTCCGCCGTGACCCGGAGCCTGACATGACCCCCGAGCAGATGCGCGACGCCTCGTTGCTGGAACTGTTCGGCCTGGAAGCCGAAGCCCAGACCCAGGTGCTGAGCGCCGGCCTGCTGGCGCTCGAGCGCGATCCGACCCAGGCCGATCAGCTTGAGTCGTGCATGCGCGCCGCCCACTCACTCAAGGGTGCGGCCCGCATCGTCGGCGTCGATGCGGGGGTCAGCGTTGCCCACGTGATGGAAGACTGCCTGGTCAGCGCACAGGAAGGTCACCTGTACCTGCGCCCCGAACACATTGACGCACTGCTGCAAGGCACCGATTTGCTGATGCGCATCGCCACGCCGAACCATGCGCCGGCGCCCGCCGATATCGACGGGTATGTGGCGCTGATGGCGCGGTTGCTCGATCCACTGGCCGCCTTCGCGCCCCTCGGCACGCCAGCTGTACCGCCCATGGCCGAACCGCAGAGGCCCGTCGCCGAGCCGGTCGAGCCGGTCGTGCCGGAGGTCGAGCCGGTCAGCGCCACGCCGACCGAGCCCGTTCCCGCACCGCGTAAAAGCAAGCGCACCACTGAAAACGGTGAGCGGGTCCTGCGGGTCACGGCCGAACGCCTGAACAGCCTGCTCGATCTGTCGAGTAAATCCCTGGTGGAAACCCTGCGTCTCAAGCCGCACCTGGCCACCATGCAGCGCGTCAAGCGCATCCAGAACAACGGCCTGCGCGCGCTGGATAACCTCAATGTTCACCTCAAGGACCAGGACCTGAGCCTGGAGGCCCGAGAAGCGCTTGAGGATGCCCGCCGCCTGTTGGCTGAGTCCCAGCAGTTGCTGGTGGAGAAAAATGCCGAGCTGGACGAGTTTGCCTGGCAAGCCAGTCAACGGGCACAAGTGTTGTACGACACGGCGCTGGCCTGCCGCATGCGTCCGTTCGCCGATGTGTTGAGCGGTCAGGCGCGCATGGTCCGCGACCTCGGTCGCAGTCTTGGCAAGCAAGTGCGGCTGGAGATCGAAGGCGAGAAAACCCAGGTCGACCGCGATGTGCTGGAAAAGCTCGAGGCGCCGCTGACGCACCTGCTGCGCAACGCCGTCGATCACGGCATCGAAACCCCGGAACAACGGCGGTTGTCAGGCAAGCCGGAAGAAGGCCTGATCCGTCTGCGCGCGTCCCATCAGGCCGGGTTGCTGGTGCTGGAACTGAGCGATGACGGTCACGGCGTCGACCTGGAAAAGGTTCGTCGCAGCGTCATCGAGCGTCAATTGTCGCCGGCCGACACTGCGGCGCAACTGAGCGAAGAAGAGTTGCTGACGTTCCTGTTCCTGCCGGGTTTCAGCCTGAGGGACAAGGTGACCGAAGTGTCCGGGCGCGGCGTCGGCCTGGACGCGGTCCAGCACATGGTCCGCCAGTTGCGAGGCGCGGTGGTGCTGGAGCAGACGGCGGGCGAGGGCAGCCGCTTCCACCTTGAAGTGCCGCTGACGCTGTCGGTGGTGCGCAGCCTGGTGGTGGAAGTCGGCGACGAGGCCTACGCGTTTCCGCTGGCCCACATCGAGCGCATGTGCGACCTGGAGCCTTCGGACATCGTGCAGGTCGAGGGGCGCCAGCATTTCTGGCATGAAGGCCGGCATGTCGGTCTGGTGGCGGCCAGCCAGTTGCTCCAGCGTCCGGCGAGCCAGCACAGCCAGCAGACGCTCAAGGTCGTGGTGATCCGCGAGCGCGATGCGGTCTATGGCGTGGCAGTCGAGCGTTTCATCGGCGAGCGCACCCTGGTGGTCCTGCCCCTGGACGAGCGGCTGGGCAAGGTGCAGGACATTTCCGCCGGCGCCCTGCTCGACGACGGGTCGGTGGTGCTGATCGTCGATGTCGAGGACATGCTGCGTTCGGTGGACAAGCTGCTCAATACCGGGCGCCTGGAACGGATTGCCCGTCAAGGCGGCCAGGCAGTGGAGGCGGCGCGCAAGCGAATCCTGGTGGTCGACGACTCGCTGACGGTGCGCGAGCTGCAGCGCAAGTTGCTGATCAATCGCGGCTACGACGTGGCCGTGGCGGTAGATGGGATGGATGGCTGGAACGCCCTGCGCTCGGAAGCCTTCGACCTGTTGATCACCGACATCGACATGCCGCGCATGGACGGCATCGAGCTGGTGTCTTTGCTGCGCCGGGACAATCGATTGCAATCGCTGCCGGTCATGGTGGTGTCCTACAAGGATCGAGAGGAAGATCGACGTCGTGGACTGGATGCTGGAGCCGACTATTATCTAGCCAAAGCCAGTTTTCATGATGATGCCCTGCTCGACGCAGTGGTTGAGCTCATCGGAGGAGCAAGGGCATGAGGATCGCAATCGTCAACGATATGCCCATGGCGGTTGAGGCGCTGCGCCGTGCCCTGGCGTTCGAGCCTGGGCATGAAGTGGTCTGGGTGGCGGCCAATGGTGCCGAAGCGGTGCAGCGTTGCGCGGAAAATACCCCGGACCTGATTCTGATGGACCTGATCATGCCGGTGATGGACGGTGTCGAGGCGACCCGGCGCATCATGGCCGAGACGCCGTGCGCCATCGTGATTGTCACCGTCGATCGCCAGCAGAACGTGCACCGGGTGTTCGAAGCCATGGGCCATGGCGCCCTGGATGTGGTGGACACCCCCGCGCTCGGCGCCGGCAATCCCCAGGACGCGGCCGCACCGTTGCTGCGCAAGATCATGAACATCGGCTGGCTGATTGGCGATCGCGGCCACCGCGAGCGCCAGGCACCGAGCCCGTTGCGTAGCAGTGCCCCGCGCCAGCGCCTGATTGCCATCGGCTCCTCGGCGGGCGGGCCGGCGGCCCTGGAAGTGCTGCTCAAGGGCTTGCCGCGGGATTTTCCGGTGGCCATCGTGCTCGTCCAGCACGTGGATCAGGTGTTCGCCGCCGGCATGGCCGAATGGCTGGCCAGCGCCAGCGGCCTGAACGTGCGCCTGGCCTGCGAAGGCGAGCCGCCGCAGCCCGGCACGGTGCTGCTGGCAGGCACCAACCATCACATCCGCTTGTTGAAAAACGGCACGCTGGCGTACACCGCCGAGCCGGTCAACGAGATCTATCGACCGTCGATCGATGTTTTTTTCGAGAGCGTGGCCAGTTACTGGAATGGCGACGCCGTCGGGGTTTTATTGACCGGTATGGGGCGCGATGGCGCCCAGGGGCTTAAACTCATGCGTCAACAGGGTTACCTGACCATCGCTCAGGACCAACAAAGCAGCGCGGTGTATGGCATGCCCAAAGCGGCGGCGGCTATCGATGCCGCCACAGAGATTCGCGCTTTGGACAAGATAGCGCCACGATTGCTGGAGATTTTTGCCAAATGACTAGGTTTCGCTGCAATTCCGGTCCAGGTGATCAGGTGACCGCACATGAATGACCTACAGCTCGACGACTTCAAGACCGACGAGGAAAAGGGCGCGATGGTCCTGCTGGTGGACGATCAGGCCATGATCGGCGAAGCCGTGCGCCGCGGCTTGGCGAGCGAAGAGAACATCGATTTCCACTTTTGCGCCGACCCGCACCAGGCCATTGCCCAAGCGGTGCGCATCAAGCCGACCGTGATACTCCAGGACCTGGTCATGCCCGGTCTCGATGGCCTGAGCCTGGTGCGCGAATATCGCAACCACCCGGCCACCCGGGACATCCCGATCATTGTCCTGTCGACCAAGGAAGACCCGCTGATCAAGAGCGCGGCGTTCGCGGCGGGGGCCAACGATTACCTGGTCAAGCTGCCGGACAACATCGAGCTGGTGGCACGCATACGTTATCACTCGCGTTCCTACCTGACCCTGTTGCAGCGGGACGCCGCCTACCGGGCGCTGCGGGTCAGTCAGCAGCAATTGCTCGACACCAACCTGGTGCTGCAACGCCTGATGAACTCGGACGGCCTGACCGGCCTGTCGAACCGCCGTCACTTCGATGAATACCTGGAGCTGGAGTGGCGCCGTTCACTGCGTGACCAGAGCCAGTTGTCGCTGCTGATGATCGATGTGGATTACTTCAAGTCCTACAACGACAGCTTCGGTCACCTGGAGGGCGACGAAGCCCTGCGCAAGGTCGCCACGGCCATCCGTGACGCCAGCGCCCGACCTTCGGACCTGCCGGCCCGTTATGGCGGCGAAGAGTTTGCACTGGTGCTGCCCAACACCTCGCAGGGCGGTGCCCGCCTGGTGGCGGAAAAACTGCGCCAGACCGTCGCCGCGCTGAAGATCCCGCACATTGCACCGGCCGAAGGCTCGAGCCTGACCATCAGCGTCGGCCTGTCGACCATCACCCCGCAACCGGGCAGCGATTGCCGGCAGCTGATCCTGGCGGCGGACAAGGGGCTGTACCTGGCGAAGAACAACGGGCGTAACCAGGTGGGGATCGCCTGACCCCGGCGGCTCCTGCCGCCTGCCCGCAGGAGCGAAGGTCGTCGGCGATGACGTCGGTAACTGGACGCCCCGTGGTGCGCTGTCGACTCTCGGGAGCAAGCTCGCTCCTGCCGGCTGCGATTCAGTATCGGCATGGCTTTTCAGCCAGGCGGGCTGCCGTGACAGTCTGATTACGTTATACTCGCCGGCTTTCAAAAGTTCGCCTACGAGTGCTGCCCGCCATGGAAATCAATCCGATCCTGAACACTATCAAGGACTTGTCCGAGCGCTCCGAAACCATTCGGGGGTATCTTTGACTACGATCAAAAGCATGAGCGTCTGACCGAGGTCAATCGCGAGCTTGAAGATCCGAGTGTCTGGAACAAGCCTGAATACGCCCAGGAGCTGGGCCGCGAACGCTCTGCGCTGGCGCAGATCGTCGACACCCTGGACGAATTGTCCGGTGGCCTGGCCGATTGCCGGGACCTGCTGGACATGGCCGTCGAAGAGAACGACGAAGGTGCCGTGAGCGACGTGGTCGCCGAGCTGGCCCGCCTGGAAGAAAACCTCGCCAAGCTGGAATTCCGTCGCATGTTCAGCGGCGAGATGGACCCGAACAACGCTTACCTGGACATCCAGGCCGGCTCCGGGGGCACCGAAGCCCAGGACTGGGCCAACATCCTGCTGCGCATGTACCTGCGCTGGGCGGACAAGCGCGGCTTCGACGCGACCATCATGGAGCTGTCGGCCGGTGAAGTCGCCGGTATCAAAGGTGCGACCGTGCACATCAAAGGCGAGTACGCCTTTGGTTGGTTGCGCACCGAGATCGGCGTGCACCGTCTGGTGCGCAAGAGCCCGTTCGACTCCGGCAACCGTCGCCACACCTCGTTCTCTGCGGTGTTCGTCTCCCCGGAAATCGACGACAAGGTCGAAATCGAGATCAACCCGTCGGACTTGCGCATCGATACCTATCGTTCGTCCGGTGCCGGTGGTCAGCACGTCAACACCACTGACTCGGCCGTACGTATCACTCACGTACCGACCAACACCGTGGTCAGTTGCCAGAACGAACGGTCCCAGCACGCCAACAAGGACACCGCCATGAAAATGCTGCGGGCCCGGTTGTACGAGCAGGAGATCCAGAAACGCAACGCGGCTTCCCAGGCCCTGGAAGACAGCAAGTCGGACATCGGCTGGGGTCACCAGATCCGTTCGTATGTACTGGATGCCTCGCGGATCAAGGATCTGCGCACTAACATCGAACGCAGCGACTGCGACAAGGTGCTCGACGGCGACATCGACGAATACCTGGAAGCCAGCCTGAAGTCCGGGCTGTAAGACATTGTAGGAGCCGGCTTGCCGGCGATCCCCGGCCGCAGGCCGGGGGCAACGAACCTGATGGAATATTTGAAGACATGAGCGACCTAGAACTCGACCCGCAAGCCCTGCAACAGGAAGAAAACTCCCTGATCGCCCTGCGCAAGGAAAAGCTGGCTGCCGAGCGCGCCAAGGGCAACGCCTTCCCGAACGACTTCCGCCGTGACAACTACTGCGAAGACTTGCAGAAACGGTACGCGGACAAGACCAAGGAAGAGCTGGCAGAGGCTGCAATTCCGGTCAAGGTTGCCGGTCGCATCATGCTCAACCGTGGCTCGTTCATGGTCATCCAGGACATGTCCGGTCGCATCCAGGTCTACGTCAACCGCAAGACCCTGTCTGAAGAAACCCTGGCGGCGGTGAAGACCTGGGACCTGGGCGACATCATTGCTGCCGAAGGCACTCTGGCGCGTTCCGGCAAGGGCGACCTGTACGTCGAAATGACCAGCGTGCGTCTGCTGACCAAATCCCTGCGCCCGCTGCCGGACAAGCACCACGGCCTGTCGGACACCGAGCAGCGCTATCGCCAGCGTTACGTTGACCTGATCGTCAACGAAGACGTGCGCCAGACCTTCCGCGTGCGCTCGCAAGTGATCGCGCACATCCGCAGCTTCCTGATGAAACGCGACTTCCTCGAAGTCGAGACGCCGATGCTGCAGACCATTCCCGGCGGTGCCGCGGCCAAGCCGTTCGAAACCCACCACAACGCGCTGGACATGGAAATGTTCCTGCGTATCGCCCCGGAGCTGTACCTCAAGCGCCTGGTGGTCGGTGGTTTTGAAAAGGTCTTCGAGATCAACCGCAACTTCCGCAACGAAGGCGTTTCGACGCGTCACAACCCTGAATTCACCATGTTGGAGTTCTACCAGGCGTACGCCGACTACGAAGACAACATGGACCTGACGGAAGAACTGTTCCGCGAGCTGGCGCAGCTGGTGCTCGGGACGACCGACGTGCCGTACGGCGACAAGGTCTTCCACTTCGGCGAGCCGTTTGCGCGTCTGTCGGTGTTCGACTCGATCCTCAAGTACAACCCCGAGCTGACCGCTGACGACCTCAACGACATCGACAAGGCCCGTGCCATCGCCAAGAAAGCCGGTGCCAAGGTGCTGGGCTTCGAAGGCCTGGGCAAGCTGCAGGTGATGATTTTCGAAGAGCTGGTCGAGCACAAGCTGGAGCAGCCGCACTTCATTACCCAGTACCCGTTCGAAGTGTCGCCGCTGGCCCGTCGCAACGACGACAACCCGAACGTCACCGACCGTTTCGAGCTGTTCATCGGTGGCCGTGAAATCGCCAACGCCTACTCCGAGTTGAACGACGCGGAAGACCAGGCCGAACGTTTCATGGCGCAGGTGGCGGACAAGGACGCCGGCGACGACGAAGCCATGCACTACGACGCCGACTTCGTTCGCGCGCTGGAGTACGGCATGCCGCCAACGGCCGGCGAAGGCATCGGCATCGACCGTCTGGTGATGCTGCTGACCAACTCCCCGTCGATCCGCGACGTCATCCTGTTCCCGCACATGCGGCCGCAAGCGTAAATGTTTCAACTAAAAAGCCGCCTGAAATGGGCGGCTTTTTATTGCCTGTCTGGTACAAACGTATCAATTGGTTACTTTTGAAGTAGAGAGGAATTCCGGTTGTGAATGGCGCAAGGGCTCAAGAAGGTGCAGCGGATATCGCCACTGCCGTCGCTGAAAGTGTTCAGTACCAGGGGCGCAAGGCCAGTCGCCAGGGCAGCGAGCAGCGTCGGCAGGAGATTCTCGATGCGGCCATGCGCATTGTCGTGCGCGAGGGCGTACGGGCCGTGCGCCACCGTGCGGTCGCTGCCGAGGCCGGTGTGCCGCTGTCGGCCACCACCTACTATTTCAAGGACATCGACGACCTGCTCACCGACACGTTCGCCCAGTACGTGGAGCGCAGCGCGGCGTTCATGGCCAAGTTGTGGGTGAACAACGAAGGTCTGTTGCGCGAGATGGTGGTCGGTGGCGACGGCAGCCCTGAATCACGTTCGCAACTGGCGGACGATATCGCGCGGTTGATGGCCGACTATGTTCACCGTCAGTTGATCAACCGTCGCGAGCACCTGATGGCCGAGCAGGCGTTCCGCCAGGAGGCGCTGCTGAACCCGCGCCTCGCCGAGCTGGTGCGCTCGCACCAGCAGATTCTCCTGCAGGGTTCGTGTCAGTTGTTCCAGGTGCTGGGCTCCCGTGAGCCCCTGCAGGATGCCAAAGTGTTGACGGCGATTATCGGACGGATGGAATATCAGGGCCTGCTCAACGACGCCGGGCCTGAGGCCGAAACCGAGATGCTCGGCATACTTACACGTTATATGCATTTGGTGCTGGCTTCGGTTTAATCCCGGATCCATGTGGGAGCGAGCCTGCTCGCGATAGCGTTCTCATGTTCGACTATCGTTGCCTGACACTCATCGCGAGCAGGCTCCCTCCCACAGGTGCTCGATGTTCGCTTGGGCGAAAAGGGTTTTATAGGGAGTATTGGATGAAAGCCTGGCGTGTGGTCGTGATTGCCTTGTCGTTCCTGCTGCTCAGTGGCTGCCTGGTGACTTTCAAGCAGCCGCTGCCCACGAACGACCCCGCGCCCAAGGGTTTGCTCGGCCAGTGGACCAGCACCAATGCCTGGGGCGAGCCGATGAGCCTGGAACTGACGCGCACGGGCGACAATCGCTACCAGGCCGTCAGCTACTTCAAGGCCCGGCCCAGGGAGCGCGAAGCCTATCCCTTCACCGTTTCGCGCCACGGCAGCCGCTGGTACCTGTCGGCGAAGGTGCCGGCGCAGTTCGGCGGGCATTTCACCATTGCCGGGTTCGAGATTACCGACAAGCATGAGCTGGTGGTGTACAACCTCGACCTCGAACAGATCAAGCAGGCCATGGGGCAGAAGGTCCTCAGCGGCGAAGGGTTCCAGACCGACGATGGCGACGGGGTGCTGATCGATACCGGCATGGACCAGGTCTTCGCCTACCTCGACGATCCGGCCAACAGCGATGTGTTCGTCGAGGCGGTGCGCTACCAGCGTCAGGCCAAGACCCATTAAACCCAGCACGCAACGGTTTTTCTACAGGAGTTTCGGGTGGACGATTACCAGCAGACGATCCGTGTTTTGTCCGATCGCATAGTCCTGGCACAGACGCCGATCCGCGTCCTCGATGCGGTGAAGTGGGACGAAAACATTCGCAAGGGTTTCCTGAAGGCCAAGGGCAAGGAAATGCCGGCGGTGGACCGCGATTACTACCTCAATCGGCCGCTGTCCTTCGATTCCAGCAAGGTGAAACTGGAATTCCAGAACATCGAGCGCGACATCACCCGTCAGCTCGGCCAGTTCAACCCGGTCGGCCAGATCATGCGGCGCATGTGCAAGGAATACCGCATGGTCGTGCGCATGCTCGAGGCCCGGGGCACCGAGGATTTCGGCCTGATTTCCCAGGAGCTGTACGGTGCGGCGTCCGATGCGTTTCACGCCGGCGACCCGACCCTGTCCGACCTGGGCCTGATGCTTTCCGATTACCTCAACAACATCGATGGCCGGGGCGACCTCAAGGACGAACCGAAGATCCTCACCGCCAAGGATGCCGTGCATCTGTTGCAAACCCGCCTGAGCAAGGTGTTTGGCGAGGCCGAGGAAACCATCCGGGTATTCGAATCCGACGGGATTGTCGCGGATGCGGCGGCGGGTGCGGACTACATCAAGATCCGCACCGACGCGATGTTCAACGAACGTGACGTGCGCGCCCTGGAAGTCCACGAAGGGTTGGTGCACGTCGGGACGACCCTCAACGGCTTGAACCAGCCGATCTGCACCTTCCTGTCCAAGGGCCCGCCCTCGTCGACGGTGACCCAGGAAGGTCTGGCGATCCTCATGGAAATCATCACCTTCGCCTCCTACCCCAGTCGCCTACGCAAGCTGACCAATCGCACCCGGGCGATTCACATGGTGGAGGAGGGCGCGGACTTCCTGCAGATCTTCGATTTCTTCCGCGAGCAGGGCTTCGAAATGGCGGAAAGCTACGGCAACGCCAGTCGGGTGTTCCGTGGCTCGGTGCCCAACGGCCTGCCATTTACCAAAGACTTGTCCTACCTCAAGGGCTTCATCATGGTTTACAACTACATTCAGTTGGCCGTGCGCAAGGGCAAGCTCGAGCAGGTGCCGCTGCTGTTCTGCGGCAAGACCACCCTGGAGGACATGCGCACCTTGCGCCAGTTGGTCGATGAAGGCCTGGTGGTGCCGCCCAAGTATTTGCCGGAACAGTTTCGCGACATGAACGCGCTGTCGGCCTGGATGTGCTTCTCCAACTTCCTCAACCACCTGAGCCTGGACCGGATCGAGGCGGATTACTCCAACATCCTTTGAGTGAAACACCACACCCCGTGGGAGCGGGCTTGCCCGCGAAGGCGGTATGTCAGTTACAGCAATGTCCACTGACACTCCGCCATCGCGGGCAAGCCCGCTCCCACAGGATCCCATCGTTCCAATGCGAGGTTCCAAACGGATGAGAATCCTCGGCATCATCTGCCTCCTCCTGACCCTGAACGGTTGCAGCTCACTGCTGTTCTACCCTGAGCCCGGCCAGTTGTTCACCCCGGAAAAGGCCCATCTCGAATACCGCGATGTCACGCTCACCACCGCCGACGGCCTGAAGCTGCATGGCTGGTGGCTGCCGGCAAAAAAAGGCGTCGAGGTCAAAGGCACGGTGCTGCACCTGCACGGCAACGGCGGCAATCTACCCATGCACCTGGGTGGCAGCTGGTGGTTGCCGGAGGAGGGCTATCAGGTATTGCTGATCGACTATCGCGGTTATGGCTTGTCGGAAGGCGAACCGAGCCTGCCGGCGATCTACCAGGACATCGATGCCGCGTTCAAGTGGCTGGACCAGGCGCCTGAGGTTCAGGGCAAACCATTGATCCTGCTCGGTCAGAGCCTGGGTGGCTCGATGGCAGTGCACTACCTGGTCCAGCACCCGGAACGGCAGAAACAGCTCAAGGCGTTTGTCCTCGACGGCGTGCCTGCCAGCTACCGCAGCGTCGGTCAGTTTGCCCTGAGTCATTCGTGGTTGACCTGGGCCTTCCAGGTGCCTTTGTCGTGGCTGGTGCCCGACGGCGACAGCGCGATCAACTCCATGGCCCTACTCGACGGCGTGCCCAAACTGATCTACCACAGCATCGACGATCCGATCGTGCCTCTTTCCAACGGCATCCGACTGTATCAAGCTGCGCCGCCGCCACGGGTGCTGCAGCTGACGCGAGGCGGTCACGTACAGACCTTCGCCGACCCGGTGTGGCGCACCGTCATGCTGCGTTACCTGGATGACCCACGGCATTTCAACGGCCTGCGCCGCCTGGGTGAAATCCCCAACTACCCAGCACCCCCGAATTCAAAAGATGAACCACCAGAGAGCCCGCAATGAGTGAAGAACGTAACGCCATCCCGCTGATCATCACCGGTATCTGCACCATCCTCGGCACTGTCGGGGCGCTGTGGTGGTACGGCTACCTGCATTTCGCCAAGCCTGAGGACGCGCTGCTGCTCAACGATTTCACGATGCTCAAGACCGTGCCGGGGGAAGACTACAAGATATCGCTGCAACCGGCCGCGCAAGTGGCGCAGTGCATCGATGGCGTGCTGGTGATGTTCGACACCGAACAGAAAGGCTTGACCGGCGTACTGGTCAACAACAAGAAACAGGCCGTGCGCTGCATGGGCCAGGAAACGCCGCAGAAACTGGAACCTTGAAAGTCTTCTTCCAACACAGATAAAAAATGTGGGAGCGGGCTTGCTCGCGAAGGCGATGTGTCAGAAACATGAATGCTGACTGACACTACGTATTCGCGAGCAAGCCCGCTCCCACAGGGTGTTGTGTTACCGATTAGAGCTTAGTTCGCACTCACCGCCGAACGCGGCATCACCGGCTGGTTGTCGTTGGAAATGGTCACTTCCACCCGACGATTCATTGCCCGGCCCGACACCGTGGAGTTCTCCGCTACCGGGTATTCCTTGCCGTAGCCCTGGGCGACGATACGGGTTGGATCAACGCCCATCTTCACCAGCGCCGTGCGCACGGAACCGGCGCGACGCTCGGACAGCGACTGGTTGTGTGCCGCCGTGCCGGTGCTGTCGGTGTAGCCTTCGACGATCACCTTGCGATCAGGGTTTTCCTGAAGGTACTGCGCCAGCTTGTTGATGTTCACAAGGCCGCTGGATTTCAGGTCAGCCCGGTCGGTGGCGAACAGCACGTCGCCGAACGTTACCAGCGTCCCGCGATCGGTCTGCTTGGCGTTCAGGCTGTCCTGCAACTGCTTGATCTGCGCATCGCGAGCATCCAGGCGGGCCTGGGCGCGTTGTGCGGCGGCGTTTTTCAGATTGGCCTCAGCGGTGCGCAGGGCGATGGTCTGTTTCGCCACTTCGACACGCTGGTTGGTCAGGTAGGCCAACTGGTCGACCTTGCTTTCGTCTTCGCGGTCCAGATAGGCCTTGTCGGCCTTGTCGAGATAATCGCTGGCGTCCTTGGTTTCCAGCGCGGCGACTTTGCTCGCCTGCGGGTTGGCCTGCAGGCCGCTGTAGTTGGTACGGGCCTGTTCAAGGTTGGCGTTAGGCGGCGTGGAGCAGGCCGCCAGTGCAACGCTCGCAGCCAGCAGGGCAGGGATCATCAATTGATTGCGCTTCATGGTTTCGTCCTTTTAAGTCGAGTAAGAAATACGTCGCAGCGGCGCTTATTGCACGGTGCGCTGGCTTTCCTGACGCAGTTCCTGAACCCCTTTCTGAGAGTCCTTCACCGCCTGTTCGGCCTTGACGGCCTGGGCCTTGCGTTCGGCGACACGAGCGTCCCACTCGGCCTGTTCGGCCAGCATGCGGGCCTGGTCATATTTTTTGTCATGCATGGCGATCTCGGCTTGTTTGAGCTTGTCCTGCGCCGCCTTCATCTCAACCGCAGCGAACTCGGTGCCACCTGCGCTGACGGCATTGTTCACTGCCGACTCGGTCACGGCGTATTGCTCGGTAGGCGGGTTACCGGCGCAACCGGCCAGGATCACGCTGCTGCCGATGGCCAGCGCGGCCAGCTTGAGGCTGCGCAGATGATTGAACGAGGACTTGGCGGTGCGGGTTTTCATGGTCTTCAACTCCATTGGAATAACTCCTGAACAACTGGAAATCCATCCTGGGCAAGGAGCCGCCACTTACGAGTTTCGAGGCATTTTCAAAGGGCCGTCCCAGGCGTGGTTACTGGTTACGACCGAAGGCATTTTTTAAAAGTTCAGAGAAGATGGCCTTTCGCCCGAAAAAAATTTTGACCGGATGGACAAGGCTCTAACGCGGGAACTTTGGCGGTGTGGCGGGGTATTGCACGCCAGCTGTCGGCACGAGGAAACTGCATTGCGATGGCTTTCAGGTACCCCTGTGGAAGCGAGCTTGCTCGCGAAAGCGGTGTTCCATTCAGCGAATGCGCTGACTGTGAAAATCGCTTTCGCGAGCAAGCCCGCTCCCACAGGTCATGCAGAAAAATCAATGCTTCTGCTTGTCTTCACCCGAGGACAGATCATGCAGATGCCGACGGGACAGGGCGAGAAAACGCGGAGTCGGGCCGACGTCTTCGTACAAGGGGTCGCCCTCTTCGTCAGTGGCGACGACGGTCGAGCCCTTGACGTACGGGAAGCTTTTTTCCAGCTCCTCGAGGGCGGCGCCGATCAGCTCGCCGAGCAATTCTTCGGGGTGGCGTTTGGGGTACATGTCGATGATCGCCGCCAGGCGTGCGGCGGATTCCACGTCCAGATGAATCGAGTAACCGGTATCGGTCAGGTGGCCCTTGGCGGTTTCTTCCCAATGCTGGGCAAGCTCGCGGATTTTCATAAAAACCTCATTGCGTGCCTGCTCGTGGCAGGCCGGTAAGTGTCCGGTCGTGACCGGCGTAAGCCGCTGTACGGCTTACTCTTGAGACTAGCTTCTGCGCTGAAGGTTTGATGTCCCTTCGTCGTCTGCTTGTCAGAAGTGTCTGGCGGCGGCACTCTTTGCTGACAAGAAGTGTTCACAACACAGCTCATTCCAGGCCCCCTGGACTTTCCACCGGAGAACGGCTGATGACCGATATCGATGCACGCTTGCGCGAGGACGTTCACCTGTTGGGTGAACTGTTGGGCAACACCATTCGTGAGCAGTACGGGGATGGTTTTCTCGACAAGATCGAGCAGATCCGCAAGGGCGCCAAGGCCGACCGTCGCGGCTCCATGGACGAGGAGTTGAGCGCCAGCCTCAACCAGTTGAGCGAAGACGAGTTGCTGCCGGTGGCGAGGGCATTCAACCAGTTTCTCAACCTGGCCAATATCGCCGAGCAGTATCAGCTTATTCATCGTCGCGAAGAGTCGCAGCCGGCCCCCTTCGAAGCGCGGGTGCTGCCCGAGCTGCTCTCTCGGCTGCTCGCCGAAGGCCACTCAAAGGAGTCCCTGGCGCGACAATTGGGACGACTGGAAATCGAGCTGGTGCTCACCGCGCACCCGACCGAAGTCGCGCGCCGCACCTTGATCCAGAAGTACGACGCCATCGCCGCGCAACTCGCGGCCCAGGATCACCGCGACCTGACCAGCGCCGAGCGTGAACAGATTCAGTCGAAGCTGCAGCGACTGATCGCCGAAGCGTGGCACACCGAAGAAATCCGCCGCACCCGGCCGACACCGGTGGACGAAGCCAAATGGGGCTTCGCGGTGATCGAGCACTCGTTGTGGCACGCCATCCCGAATTATCTGCGCAAGGCCGACAAGGCCCTGCAGGACGCCACCGGCCTGCGTCTGCCGCTGGAGGCCGCTCCGATTCGCTTTGCTTCGTGGATGGGCGGCGACCGTGACGGCAACCCCAACGTGACCGCCGCCGTGACCCGTGAAGTGTTGCTGCTGGCACGCTGGATGGCCGCTGACCTGTACGTGCGCGACATCGACCAGCTCGCCGCCGAACTGTCGATGCAGCAGGCCAGCGACGCGCTGCGGGCCAAGGCCGGCGACAGCGCCGAGCCTTATCGCGCGGTGCTCAAGCAACTGCGCGAACGCCTGCGCGCCACCCGCAACTGGGCGCATGCCGCGCTGACCGCCGCGACCCCGGCACCCGCCGATGTGTTGCAGAACAACCGTGACCTGCTCGAACCGCTGGAGCTTTGCTACCAGTCGCTGCATGAATGCGGCATGGGCGTGATTGCCGATGGTCCGCTGCTCGATTGCCTGCGGCGTGCGGTGACGTTCGGGCTGTTCCTGGTGCGCCTGGATGTGCGCCAGGACTCGTCCCGACACTCGGCGGCGATGACCGAAATCACCGATTACCTGGGCCTCGGCCGCTATGAAGACTGGAGCGAGGAGGAGCGCATCGCCTTCCTGATGCGCGAGCTGAGCAACCGTCGGCCGTTGCTGCCGGCGCATTTTAAACCCTCGGCCGACACCGCCGAAGTGCTCGCCACTTGCCGGGAAGTCGCGGCGGCG
Source organism: Pseudomonas fluorescens (assembly GCF_041354075.1). Classification (GTDB taxonomy): domain Bacteria; phylum Pseudomonadota; class Gammaproteobacteria; order Pseudomonadales; family Pseudomonadaceae; genus Aquipseudomonas; species Aquipseudomonas fluorescens_CE. The sequence goes on from NZ_JARZGC010000005.1 coordinate 240,754, forward strand.
CCGGGTGCTTCGCTGGGTTCCTACGTAATCTCCATGGCGGGGGCCGCCTCCGACGTGCTGGCCGTGCAGTTGCTGCTCAAAGAGGCCGGCGTGCTGCGGCCGATGCGCGTGGTGCCATTGTTCGAAACCCTGGCTGACCTGGACAACGCCGGCCCGGTGATTGAAAAACTGTTGCTGCTGCCGGGTTACCGGGCGCGTTTGCAGGGGCCGCAGGAAGTGATGATCGGCTACTCCGACTCGGCCAAGGACGCCGGCACCACTGCGGCGGCGTGGGCGCAATACCGGGCGCAGGAGCGCCTGGTCGACATCTGCCGCGAGCAGCAGGTCGAGTTGCTGTTGTTCCACGGTCGCGGTGGCACCGTGGGCCGTGGCGGTGGTCCGGCGCACGCGGCGATTCTGTCGCAGCCCCCCGGGTCGGTTGCCGGACGTTTCCGTACCACCGAGCAGGGCGAAATGATTCGTTTCAAATTCGGGCTGCCGGACATCGCCGAACAGAACCTCAACCTCTACCTCGCGGCGGTGCTCGAGGCGACCTTGCTGCCACCCCCGCCGCCGCAGCCAGCGTGGCGGCATCTGATGGACGAATTGGCGGCAGACGGTGTCAGCGCCTACCGCGCCGTGGTGCGGGAAAACCCGCAGTTCGTCGAGTATTTCCGCCAGTCCACCCCCGAGCAGGAGTTGGGGCGCCTGCCGCTGGGCAGTCGTCCGGCCAAGCGTCGCGCCGGGGGGATCGAAAGCCTGCGGGCGATCCCGTGGATCTTCGGCTGGACCCAGACCCGCTTGATGCTGCCGGCCTGGCTGGGCTGGGAAGCAGCACTCAGCAAGGCGCTGGAGCGCGGCGAAGGCGAACTCCTGGGGCAGATGCGTGAGCAATGGCCGTTCTTCCGCACGCGCATCGACATGCTGGAGATGGTGCTGGCCAAGGCCGATACCGACATTGCCCGCTCTTATGACGAGCGTCTGGTCGAGCCGGATCTCCTCCCTTTGGGTGCGCACTTACGCGACCTATTGTCGCAGGCCTGCAGCGTGGTGCTCGGATTGACCGGTCAGTCGCAGTTGCTGGCACATAGCCCAGACACCTTGGAATTCATCCGGTTGCGCAACACCTACCTCGACCCGCTTCATCTATTGCAGGCCGAGTTGCTGGCCCGTTCGCGACGCCAGGAAGTGGCGCAGGACAGCCCGGTGGAGCAGGCGTTGCTGGTGTCTGTGGCGGGGATTGCCGCCGGTTTGCGTAATACCGGCTAAAGTTTTTGCCGTGGGGGCAGGCATCCGGTGCAGAGACTGGATGCCGTTGTCGGGCGCGTCAAAAAGTGCTGCCAGGCGACAGTTAATGATGGGGTTGCGACTTGGGGAACCGCGCCAAAAGGACGCAGGAGACGGCGGTTTCTCCGACTTTTGGCGGCTTGTGTGGGCGCAGCCTGCTGTGTATCTTGATCAGCCTTTGGCCGTTTGGGCGGTCACGACCCTATTTTTGAGATTGGCCCCACGAGGCGAATCCGACGTTATCCATATAAAAAATTGAGGAGCACATCGATGCGCGTCATTCTGCTGGGAGCTCCCGGGGCCGGTAAAGGTACTCAGGCTAAGTTCATCACCGAGAAATTCGGCATTCCGCAAATCTCCACCGGCGACATGCTGCGTGCTGCGGTCAAGGCCGGCACCGAGCTGGGCATCAAGGCCAAGAGCATCATGGATGCCGGTGGCCTGGTGTCCGATGACCTGATCATTGCACTGGTCAAGGACCGCATCGCTCAGGCCGACTGCGCCAAGGGTTTCCTGTTCGACGGTTTCCCGCGCACCATTCCTCAGGCCGAAGCCCTGGTCACGGCCGGTGTGGAACTGGATGCGGTGGTGGAAATCGCCGTTGAAGACGAAGAGATCGTTCAGCGTATTGCCGGTCGTCGCGTACACGAGGCCAGCGGCCGCGTTTACCACGTCGTCTACAACCCGCCGAAAGTGGCCGGCAAGGACGACATCACCGGTGAAGAGCTGGTGCAGCGCAAGGACGACACTGAAGAAACCGTGCGTCACCGCCTGTCGGTCTACCATTCGCAGACCAAGCCGCTGGTGGACTTCTACCAGAAACTGTCCGCTGCCAATGGCAAGCCGAAGTACAGCCACATCGAAGGTGTCGGTTCGGTTGAAGCGATCACCGCCAAGGTGCTGGCAGCCCTTAGCTGAAAAGCCTGATCCGCTGCATCATCCACGGCCCGCTTGCGGGCCGTAGTTGTTTATACTGGCGCACTTTTTTCTGACTCTATTTTTACGGACACATCGATGAGTACCTTGCTGGCCCTGGACACCGCGACCGAAGCTTGCTCCGTTGCCTTGCTGCATGACGGCAAAGTGACGAGCCATTACGAGGTGATCCCGCGCCTGCATGCGCAGAAACTGTTGCCGATGATCCAGCAACTGCTCGCCGACGCCGGGACCACGCTGCAAGCGGTGGATGCCATTGCGTTCGGGCGTGGGCCGGGCGCCTTTACCGGCGTGCGCATCGCCATCGGCGTGGTACAGGGCTTGGCGTTTGCCCTGGATCGCCCGGTGTTGCCGGTGTCGAATCTGGCGGTGCTGGCGCAGCGCGCCTATCGCGAGCACGGCGCAAGCCAGGTGGCCGCCGCCATCGATGCACGGATGGATGAAGTGTATTGGGGTTGCTACCGCGAAACGGCGGGGGAAATGCGACTGGTCGGCAATGAAGCCGTGTTGCCGCCGGAGGTGGCGGCGTTGCCGGCCGATGCCAGCGGTGACTGGTTCGGTGCCGGCACCGGTTGGGGTTACGCCGAGCGCATCGCCGTCAACCTCAGCGGCCAGGATGCGGGCATGCTGCCCCACGCCGAAGACCTGCTGGCCCTGGCTCGTTTTGCCTGGGAGCGGGGCGAGGCGATCGTCGCGGACGAGGCGCAGCCGGTTTATCTGCGTGACAAGGTGGCGACGCCCAAGGCGCGGTGAGCTGAGAGCACTCCGACGACGACTTTCATTCAGATGTAACCAATCGTCGCTTTATAGCCCCCACTTTTAAACCTTTTGGCTTTTCTGTGTTCTAGTTATCACTCGGCCGTTTGCGAAGTGCACTAAGTGCCACTAGACTGCCATCATTGATCCCGAGCATGACATTATGCGCATAGACGGCCTTTCCTCGCAGTCCTACCCCATCAAGCGCAAGCCTCGCAAAGGCCGTGTGGTGGAGGATGAATTCGTCGATATCGACGGTGAGCTGGAAATCCCGTCCGAGGAGCAACTGGCTGCCCGTGCCGCCAAAGCTTCCGCGCAACGCCTGAGCAATCTGCCGGCTCGTCAGCAGGACATGATCTACCACCGCGCCATGAAAAAAAGCGTCGCAATGGCTCTGGCCAGCTACCTCAGCACGGCAGGTTTCGTTGATTGGGATGCGGATGTGTTGGGCCTCGACCTGTACATCTGATGCAACTGCCTTACTTCCTCGGCTGCCCGTCCTGGAGTGAAAACGCCTGGCGCGATGACCTTTATCCGCAGGACGCGAAACCCTCCGACTTTCTCGACCTCTATTCCCGTGTCTTCAATGCCGTGGAAGGCAACACGACCTTCTACGCGAGCCCGTCTGCCGGCACCGTGCAGCGCTGGGCCGAGATCATGCCCGAGCACTTCCGCTTCACCGCCAAGTTTCCCCGCGAGATCAGCCATGGCGGTGACCTGCGCGAGCAGTTGAGCGCCACCGAAACCTTCCTGCAACTGCTTGCACCCTTGGGCCAGCGCGTGTCGCCGCTGTGGTTGCAGTTGTCGAAAAGCTTCACGCCGCAGCGCTTGCATGAGCTGGCGGGTTTTATCGATGCGCTGGACCGGCCGTTGGCCATCGAGGTGCGGCACGATGACTTCTTCGCCAAGGGCGAGGCCGAGCGCAGCCTCAACCGCTTGTTGCTGGACCGAGGCGTGGAGCGCATCTGCCTCGATCCGCGTGCGCTGTTCAGTTGCACCTCGAGCGAGCCGTCGGTCCTGCATGCCCAATCGAAAAAGCCCAGGGTCCCGCCCCGTCCGGCGGCATTCACCCAGTGGCCTCAGGTGCGCTTCATCGGCCATCCGCAACTGGAAGCCAACGATCCATTCCTGCTGCCCTGGGTGGAAAAAATCGCCCTGTGGATCGAAGAGGGCCGCACGCCCTACATCTTTCTGCACACCGCCGACAACCTGCTGGCGGCGAAGCTGGCACAGCGTTTTCATGCACAGCTGATGCTGCGTTTGCCTGGCCTGCCGCCGCTGCCTGAGCTATACAGAGAGCCCGCCGTCGAGCAACTCGGCCTGCTCTGAGGCGGATTCTTTCCCCCTTTCAGGAGCCTGCCAATGGATGCGCAAACCCTTCGAGCCCAGGCGTTCAAAGCGCTGCACGAACGCCCCGGGGCTTTTGTCATTCCCAACCCGTGGGACGCCGGCTCGGCGAAAATGCTCGCCAGCCTGGGTTTCGAAGCGCTGGCCACCACCAGTGCCGGGTACGCTTTTTCCCGGGCGCGCCCCGATGGCGGACTGACCCTGGAGGACACCCTGGAAAACGTTCGGGCCATCGTTGCCGCGACCGACCTGCCGGTGGCGGTCGATCTGGAAAACGGTTTTGCCGACGACCCGGCCGAATGCGCGCAAAGCATTCTGCGGGCCGCCGCCGCAGGGGCTGTCGGTGGCTCGATCGAAGATGCGACAGGCCGTGAAGACTCGCCGATCTACTGCTTCGACCATGCGGTGGCCCGGATCGAGGCCGCTGTGGCCGCCGCCCGCAGCTTGCCATTCCCGTTCATGCTGACGGCGCGAGCCGAGAACTTCCTGCACGGCAATCCCGATCTGAATGACACCCTTCGCCGCTTGCAGGCCTTTGCCGAAGCGGGCGCCGACGTGCTCTACGCGCCGGGGCTGCGCAATGCCGCAGACGTGTTGGCGGTGGTGCGCGCCGTAGCGCCCAAACCGGTCAACGTGCTGATGTCCGGCGGCTTGAAACTGACGGTCGAGCAACTGAGCGAGATGGGCGTCAAGCGCATCAGTGTCGGCTCGGCCCTGGCGTTGGCGGCGCTGGGCGAGTTCTATCGTGCGGCGCAAGAGATCAAGACCTCGGGCACGTTCACCTTCACTTCGCGGTCCATGCCGTATACACAGGCCAATCAATTGTTCAAAGGCTGAGGATGGGGTTCTTGCGCGGGTTGCTGGTACTGGTGCTGATAATCGCTGCGGCGGGCGTGGGCGTGGGCGTGTGGCGTGGCTGGATTGCGCTGCCGCCGCAGTGGAATCCATGGGCGCCGCTGGACGTCAGGGCCGAGCCGAACCTGTTGACGCGCTACAAGCTGACGCGACTGCGGGATGAGCCGCAGCTGTGCGCCCAGGCGCTGAGCAGTTCCGGCCTGCGTGTGGCGCCCCAGGCCGACAGCCCCGACGCCAAGTGCCCGCTGATCGACGCCTGGCGTGTTCAGGGTGGCGAGGTGGCGCTGAGCAGCAGCTTTCTGGCCAGTTGCCGGCTGGCGGTATCCTTTGCCCTGTTCGAACGTCACGCATTGCAACCGGCGGCCCAGGCTGTCTACGGGCAGGCGGTCAGCCGGGTCGACCATCTGGGCAGTTTTGCCTGTCGCAACGTCTACGGTCGCGAGAGTGGCCGGCTCAGCCAGCATGCCTCGGCGAACGCTTTGGACATCGCCGGTTTTCGTCTGGCCGACGGTCGCTCGATCAGCGTGCTCAAGGACTGGCCGAAGGATAATCAGGATGCACGTTTTCTACGCCAGGTTCGCGACGCGGCCTGCGACATGTTCAGTGTGGTGTTGAGCCCCGACTACAACGCCGCCCATCGCAATCACTTCCACCTGGATGTGGGTGGCTGGTCGCTGTGTCGCTGAGGTTCAGGCCGCGATGCGCAGGTTCTGCAGGACGATCGGGCGAGCCCAGCCGATATCGAAGTCGAAGTTTTTCTGCTGTTCGGCCAGCTCTTCAGGAGGGTAGGGCGGGAAGGGCTTGTCCAGCAGGTCCAGTTCGAACTCGGCAATCGGCAAGTGCAATGGGCGCGGTTGCGGCGCCGCGCCGGGTACCGGCAGCGCCTGACCGTTGGCCAGCACGATAGGACGAACCCAGCCGCTTTCGAAATTCTGCTGTTTCTGCTGAGCGACGATTTCGTCGGCCGGGAACGGTGGGAACGGTTTGTCGGCCAGGTCCATTTCGAACTCGGCGATCGGCAGGAACAAAGGCTCGGGTGGCTTCACCTCGGTGTCCTTCACATCGCATTCGCGCTGGGAAATGATGTGCGCCAGCAGTTCGCTGCCAACCGTGGGCTCAACCGGGCTTTCAAGATCGACCGGTGGAAAATCCAGAGAAGCCGGCACCACATCGCCCGACTGATCGGCCAGCGCCTGGGCAAAAAAATCTTGCCACAGGTGACTGACGCCGCTCAGCGCCTGGGAGTTTCGCAGGCCAAAATCGCCGTAGGGCGAGATGTAACCTATCGATGTGGGTTGAATGTCTGACATTTCTCTCGGTCCAGGCTCAGCTCTGGCAAAATGCTCGTTAGTTTTGTTATCGGCCGTTTTTGCCGATCATTAATTTTTTGAGCGTGTTTTCCCATGATTGAGCAACCGGCGGCTTGCCGCATCCATGTCGAGGCCCTGGAAACGGCGTTTCAGCCCGAGGCCGAGCAATGGGCCGAGCGCCTGGGCCTGCCCTTGCAGGTGATTGACGCAGAGTTTGCCTTGCAGATCGGCGCGCAGGGGTTGCAGTTGCAGCAACTGGGCCCGGAGGCGCCGGGGCCGGTGCGGGTGGACTTCGTCGAGGGTGGTGCGGCCCATCGCCGGTTGTTCGGTGGCGGCACCGGGCAGATGATCGCCAAGGCGGTGGGCATCGCCCAGGGCGTGCGTCCGCGGGTGCTGGACGCCACGGCCGGGCTGGGCAAGGATGCGTTCGTGCTGGCGAGCCTGGGTTGCGAGATGAGCCTGATCGAGCGCCAGCCATTGATCGGTGCCTTGCTGGAAGATGGCCTGGCCCGGGGCGCTGAAGATTTCGACGTGGCGCCGATCGTGGCGCGCATGCGTCTGCTCAAGGGCAACTCGATCGAGGTCATGCGCAACTGGCAGGGCGAGCCGCCGCAGGTCATCTACCTCGACCCGATGTTCCCCCACCGCGAGAAAACCGCGCTGGTGAAAAAGGAAATGCGCCTGTTCCGCCCGCTGGTGGGTGACGATCCGGATGCGCCGGCCTTGCTCGAAGCCGCGTTGGCCCTGGCCAGCCACCGCGTGGTGGTCAAGCGCCCGCGCAAGGCCCCGTGCATTGCCGGGCCCAAACCCAGTCATGCGCTGGACGGCAAATCCAGCCGATATGACATTTATCCGAAGAAGGCGCTCAAGCCTTAAGACCGTGTCGCCACCCTTCGCGAGCAAGCCCGCTCCCACAGGATCTGTGGGAGCGGGTTTGCTCGCGCGGCGCCAGGCCAGACACCAGAAATCCGTCAGGCAGGCTCAGGCCGGTAAGCCCGCATGAACAACCCCACCACTTCCCGTACATGGGCCTCGGCGGCCTCTCCGGTGAGCGGCTCGCCACAGCCATACAACAAGCGAAAATTCCCCGCGCCCTTCAACAGGCAAAAGAAGTGCTCGGCGGCGTTGCGCGGTTTGTCGATGCTCAACACGCCGCTCTGATCGACCTTCGCCAGCAGGCGCTCCATGCCCAGCAGCATGCGCTCGGGACCTGCCTCGAAGAAGATCTGCGAGAGTTTCGGGTCCTGGCTGCCCAGGGCCATCATCAGGCGATGCAGGTTCACCGACTCATTGCTGTTGATCAGGTGGTGAAACCCGCGGGCGATGTTCAACAGCACGGAGTCCACGGCGATTCCGTCAGGCAGTTCGAAAAACAGCGGTGGCAGCTGTTCTTCACACGTGGCGACCACCGCAGCGGAGAACAGCGTCTCCTTGTCGTTGAAATGGCTGTAGACGGTCAACTTCGACACGCCCGCTTCGGCCGCTACCGCATCCATGCTGGTATTCGCATATCCATTGCTCAGAAACAGGGTTTTCGCTGCCTCGAGGATGGCCTGGCGCTTTGCCAGATCCTTGGGGCGGCCCGGACCATTGGATGCTGAGGGATTGTTCGACATTCTTCGCTTTTATTACTGGACTGGTGAGTTTGCTATTAATAACATACTGGCCAGTATAATTATTCCAAGCACCATTAGCGAAAGGTCAATCACCATGTTCCGCTATGCCTCGTCCCTCGCACTGCCAGTCAGCCTGGCGCTTTTCCTGTCTGCGTGTGGTCACGAAGAGGCACCGCAGGTCACGGTCCGGCCGGCCATGGTGGTTCAGCCAGAGCCTTCGGCGCAGGCGCTGGAGAGTTATCCCGGCGAGGTCCGTGCCCGTTACGAGCCCGATCTGGCGTTCCGCATCGGTGGCAAAGTCAGCCGACGACTGGTCGAGGAGGGGCAGCGGGTCAAGGCTGATCAGCCACTGGCGGAGCTCGATCCCCAGGACGTGCGCCTGCAACTGGAAGCCACCCGTGCCCAGGTGGCGGCGGCCGAGGCCAACCTGAACATGGTGCGTGCCGAACGTGACCGGTACAAAACGCTGATGGACCGGCAGTTGGTCAGCCGTTCGCAGTACGACAATGCCGAAAACCTCTACCGCTCCGGTGAGGCGCGCCTGAAGCAGATCAAGGCCGAATTCAACGTCTCCAACAACCAGGCCAGCTACGCGGTGCTGCGCGCCCCCCAGGATGGCGTCGTGGCCAAGCGGGCGGTCGAAGTCGGGCAGGTGGTTGCCGCCGGCCAGACCGTTTTCACCCTCGCCACCGATGGCGAGCGCGAGGTATTGATCAGCCTGCCGGAGCAGAATTTCGGACGCTACAAGGTCGGCCAGCCGGTGTCGGTGGAACTCTGGACCCAGAAGGACCAACGCTTCAGCGGGCGTATCCGCGAACTCTCACCGGCGGCCGATCCGAAATCCCGCACCTTCGCCGCGCGCATCGCCTTCACAGCCGGCAAGGTCCCGGCCGAGCTGGGCCAGAGTGCCCGCGTCTTCATCCAGACCGCCGACGTGATCGCGCTGTCCGTGCCGCTCTCGGCCCTCACCGCCGAAAACGGTGCTACCTACGTGTGGGTGCTCGGGGCGAACAACACCCTGAAGAAAACCCCGGTTCGGGTGGGGGCCTTCGGCGAGAAAGGCGTGCCGGTGCTCGAAGGCTTGAGCGCCAGTGACTGGGTGGTGGCGGCCGGTGTCCATGTGCTTCACGACGGGCAGCAGGTGCGTCCGGTGGATCGCTCCAACCGCGTGGTCAATCTGGCGGACAAGGAGTAATTCCCGATGGGTTTCAATCTCTCCGAATGGGCGCTGCGCAATCGCCAGATCGTACTGTTCCTGATGCTGTTGCTGGCGGTGGTCGGCGCGCTCTCCTACACCAAGCTGGGCCAGAGCGAAGACCCGCCGTTCACCTTCAAGGCGATGGTCATCCGCACCAACTGGCCGGGCGCCACCGCCGAGGAAGTGTCGCGGCAGGTCAGCGAACGCATTGAAAAGAAGCTGATGGAAACCGGCGAGTATGATCGCATCGTGTCGTTCTCCCGACCGGGTGAATCGATGGTGACCTTCATCGCCCGCGACTCCATGCACTCGGTCGAAATCCCGGACCTCTGGTATCAGGTTCGCAAGAAGATCAGCGATATCCGCCACACCCTGCCACCGGGTATTCAGGGGCCGTTTTTCAACGATGAATTCGGCACCACCTTCGGCAACATCTATGCGCTGACCGGCGAGGGCTTCGACTACGCGGTCCTCAAGGATTACGCCGACCGCATCCAGATCCAGTTGCAGCGGGTCAAGGACGTGGGCAAGGTCGAGCTGCTCGGCTTGCAGGACGAGAAGATCTGGATCGAACTCTCCAACGTCAAGCTCGCCACCCTCGGGTTGCCGTTGGCGGCAGTGCAACAGGCGCTCGAAGAACAGAACGCGGTGTCCACCGCCGGTTTCTTCGAAACGTCCAGTGAGCGATTGCAGCTACGGGTTTCAGGGAATTTTCAGACGGTCGACGAGATCAGGAACTTCCCGATCCGGGTCGGTGACCGGACGTTCCGTATTTCCGATGTCGCCAACGTTCACCGTGGTTTCAACGATCCTCCGGCGCCGCGCATGCGCTTCATGTCGCAGGACGCCATCGGTCTGGCCGTGGCGATGAAAGACGGTGGCGACATCCTGGTGCTGGGCAAGGCACTGGAAGTCGAGTTCGCACGCATCCAGAAAAACCTGCCGGCCGGCATGCAATTGCAAAAGGTCTCCGACCAGCCTGCTGCGGTGAAAACCGGTGTGGGTGAGTTTGTCCGTGTCCTGGTCGAAGCCCTGATCATCGTGCTGTTGGTCAGCTTCTTCTCGCTCGGCGTACGCACCGGCATGGTGGTCGCGCTGGCGATTCCGCTGGTGTTGGCGATGACGTTCGCCTGCATGTATTACCTGGGCATCGGCCTGCACAAGATTTCCCTCGGCGCGCTGGTGTTGGCGCTGGGATTGCTGGTGGACGACGCGATCATCGCCGTGGAGATGATGGCGATCAAGATGGAGCAGGGCTTCGACCGGGTCAAGGCGGCCAGTTACGCCTGGACCAGCACTGCGTTCCCGATGCTCACCGGTACGCTGATCACGGCCGCCGGGTTCCTGCCTATCGCCACTGCGCAATCGGGGACGGGCGAGTACACCCGTTCGATTTTCCAGGTGGTGACCATCGCCTTGCTGGCGTCCTGGATCGCGGCCGTGGTGTTCGTGCCCTACCTGGGTGAGAAACTGCTGCCGGACCTGGCGAAGATTCACGCGGCAAAACACGGCGCAGGTCAACCCGATCCTTACGCCACGCCGTTTTACCAGCGTGTGCGGCGTCTGGTGGAGTGGTGCGTGCGCTGGCGCAAAACAGTGATCGCGTTGACCGTGGTGCTGTTCATCGCCTCCATCGTGCTGTTCCGTTTCGTGCCGCAACAATTCTTCCCGGCTTCCGGACGCCTGGAGTTGATGGTCGACCTGAAACTGGCCGAAGGCGCGTCGCTGAGCAACACCGCCGACGAGGTCAAACGCCTTGAAGACCTGCTCAAGGATCACGCCGGCATCGACAACTATGTGGCGTACGTCGGCACCGGCTCGCCACGCTTCTACCTGCCGCTGGACCAGCAGTTGCCGGCGGCGAGCTTCGCCCAGTTTGTGGTGCTGGCCAAATCCATCGAAGAGCGCGAGGCCCTGCGGACCTGGCTGATCCAAACCCTCAACGAACAATTCCCGACCCTGCGCTCGCGGGTGACACGCCTGGAAAACGGTCCTCCCGTGGGTTACCCGGTGCAGTTCCGCGTCACGGGCGAGCACATCGAGCAAGTCCGCGCCCTGGCCCGCAAAGTCGCGGCCAAGGTGCGCGAGAATCCCCATGTGGCCAACGTCCACCTGGACTGGGAAGAACCCAGCAAAGTCGTTTACCTGAACATCGACCAGGACCGTGCCCGTGCGCTGGGCGTCAGCACCGCGAACCTGTCGAAGTTCCTGCAGAGCTCGTTGACCGGCTCCAGCGTCAGCCAGTACCGCGAAGACAACGAGTTGATCGAGATCCTCCTGCGCGGCACCATGCACGAGCGCACCGAACTGTCGTTGCTGCCGAGCCTGGCGGTGCCCACCGACAACGGCCGCAGCGTGACCCTCTCGCAGATCGCCACGCTGGAATACGGCTTCGAAGAAGGCATCATCTGGCACCGCAACCGCTTGCCGAATGTCACCGTTCGCGCCGACATCTATGGCAAGGAACAGCCGGTGACCCTGGTGCAACAGATCATGCCGACGCTTGACCCGATTCGCGCCGAATTACCCGACGGCTACCTGCTGGATGTCGGCGGCACGGTGGAAGACTCTGCCCGGGGACAGAACTCGGTGAAGGCCGGCGTGCCGCTGTTCATCGTCGTCGTGCTGACATTGCTGATGCTGCAACTGCGCAGCTTCTCACGCACGGTGATGGTGTTTCTGACAGCACCCCTGGGCTTGATCGGCGTGACCCTGTTCCTGATGGTGTTCCGCCAGCCGTTCGGGTTCGTCGCCATGCTCGGGACCATTGCCCTGTCGGGCATGATCATGCGCAACTCGGTGATCCTGGTCGACCAGATCGAGCAGGACATTGCCGCCGGACTCAAACCCTGGCAGGCAATCATCGAAGCCACCGTGCGCCGCTTCCGCCCGATCGTGCTGACCGCGCTCGCCGCGGTGCTGGCGATGATTCCGTTGTCACGCAGCGTGTTCTTCGGGCCGATGGCCGTGGCCATCATGGGCGGCCTGATCGTCGCCACGGCACTGACGCTGCTGTTTCTGCCAGCGCTGTATGCCGCGTGGTTCCGCATCAAAAAAGAACCGGCCTGACACCTGTAGGAGCGAGCATGCTCGCTCCTACAGCATCCATGAAAAAACCACCGCTGTTGAAAGGCCGAACCGATCCGGTGTTCGACCTGCTGGGACAGTCGCCCCACCTTCATCCGCTGATCAAGGGCATCACTCTGCATTTTACGTCGGGCTACGAACACCCTTACGCGATGGCAATGGTCGGGTCGCGAGGGCGCTGTTCTATCGGTTCATGTTCAAGAACGATTTTCAGCCCCCTTCAGAGCGTACCGAACACCTTCTTCGCCAGGCTGGTGGCCGCTGCCGCCGGGTTTTTACGGATGGTTTCTTCCTGCTTGCCGATCATCTCGAACAACCCGTTGAGGGCCTGCTCGGTGACGTAGCTTTCAATGTTGGCGCTCTTGGCGTCTACCACGCCCAGCGTCGCGGCTTGCCCTGCGAACGAGTTGTATTGCTTGGCCAGGCCGACCTGGTCGGTGGCTTGCTTGACGATGGGCAGGAACTTGGCGCGGATCTGTTCGCGGCTGGTCTTGTTCAGGTACTGAGTGGCCGAATCATTGCCGCCGCTGAGGATGCCCTTGGCGTCTTCGACGGTCATTTTCTTCACCGCGTCGACGAGGATCGGCTGGGCCTGGACCACGGCGGTTTCGGCCGCCTTGTTCATGCTGGTTTCCAGTTGATCGACCTGCTCGCCCATGCCGAACTGTTTCATCTTGCTGGCGACCTTGCCCAGCTTGCCCGGCAATTCGATCTTCACCTCCGGGTTATTGCTGAACCCGCCCGGCGTGCCGAGTTGTTTCACAGCCACCTGCGCACCTTGCGTCAGTGCATCCTTGAGGCCGCCGCTGGCGTCCTTTTGCGAAAGATCGCCGAGCGACAGCGCCATGGCGCTGGCACTGATCATCAAGCCTGCGCACAGGCCGGCAAAGCGAAGGGTAGGGCGGAGCATGGCAATTTCCTTTATCGAAAAAATCTTAGCGGGCCGCATCAACGCGGACCTTCAGAGGCTGTGGATCCGAGCCGTCCAGGCGCACGGCATGGTTCTCGGTGGTGATGAACAGCAGTTTGCCATCGACTTCGATGCGCGCGTTGATCGAATAACGGTGATTGGGCTCGATCTTCAGCGGGTCGTAGCTCAGGTGAAAGGGCAGCGGCACCTGGCCCTTGACCGGCCCGCGCTGTTCGTCGATGACCTTGGCCGGCGCGTCGGCGAGCGAGATGTCCTGCAGGCTGACACTGAGGATTGCCGTCGGTGGCAGGGCGATGCGTTGCAGGTAAAAGACTTCGCCTTTCAGGGAAGCCTTGGGGGCCGGGGTTGGGTGCTGGCAGGCGGTCAGCAAAAAGATCATGCCTATTAGTGACAGTTTTTTCATGGATATCTCTGATCAATGTGGGAGCGGGCTTGCTCGCGAAAGCGGTGTGTCTGTCGACGTAAATGTAGACTGGCACACCGCTTTCGCGAACAAGCCCGCTCCCACAGGTTTACATCAAGCCTCAGGTATCAGCGGTTGGTCCGCTGCATCTTCGCTGCGATGCAGCGCCACCTGGCGGATCGACAGGCGAATCTCCGCCGGCAGCACGCGCTTGGCCGCGCCCTCGGCCAGTTCGCCGAGCAGTTCGTGGTAGCTCAGTTTGCCCGCCTCGTCGCGCCTGAGCACGTCCAGGTCGAGCATCGTCTGGATAAAGTGGCGGAACAGGCTCTTGTCGAAAAACTCCGGCGCGTTCAGGCCATGCAGGATCGACAGCCGTTGGGCCATCACGGTGCACAAGTCTTCCAGCTCTTCGGCGCTGATGCTGTTCTGGCCGCTGTTGAGCAGCAGGGAAACCGTCATGTAGAAGCGCTGCAAGGTCTGGGCGATGCTTTTCGACAGCAGGGTCAACAGCACGAAGTGCCGCGAGCTCGGGGCGGGGCGCAGATAGACGCCGTTCTCGAAGCGCAGCAGGCCTTGCTCGACGAATGCTTCGAGCCATTGATCGATCACCGCATCCAGTTCCTCCAGCGACCAGCGAATGAACAATTCCGATTGCAGGTAGGGATACAGGGCGCGGGTGTAGCGCAGGATCTGCTCGCGGCTCATGCGCGAGGCGCTCTGGAAGAAACTCGCCAGCAACGACGGCAACGCGAAAATGTGCAGCACGTTGTTGCGGTAGTAGGTCATCAGGACCGCGTTCTGCTCGTCCAGGTACAGGATCTTGCCGAGTGCATCGCTCTGCTCGGACAGCAGGTCCATGTCCTTGACGTGCTCGATCAGCGCCCGGCCATCGCCTTCCGGCAAGGTGGTGTGCGGTGAATACGGGACTTTGCGCAGCAGCGCCAGGTACAGGTCCAGCACCCGCGCCATGGCATTGTCGTCCAGCGCCAGGCGGCTGGTGGACAGCAACGCCAGCGCCACCAGGTTGACCGGGTTGATCGCCGCTGCCTCGTTCAGGTGCTGCGCGACTTTCTCGCCCAGGCGGTTGGTGGTTTCGTTGAGCCAGGCCGGCTTGAACTGCGGGCCGAGTTCCTGCTGGCGCCAGTCCGGCTGTTCGCTGTCGAGGAATTCCGCGAGTTTGATCGGCTCGCCGAAGTTCACGGCCACTTGGCCGAAGCGCTGCTTGAGGGCACCGATGACTTTGAAGATGTCGAAAATCGACTCCTTCTTCTTGCTCGCCCCGCGCAATTCGCCGAGGTAGGTACGGCCCTCCAGCACTCGCTCGTAGCCGATGTACACCGGCACGAAGACGATCGGCATGCGCGAGGAGCGCAGGAAGCTGCGCAGGGTGATCGCCAGCATCCCGGTTTTCGGTTGCAGCATGCGCCCGGTGCGCGAGCGCCCGCCCTCGACGAAGTACTCGACCGGGAAGCCCTTGGTGAACAGGGTGTGCAGGTATTCGTTGAACACCGAGGTGTACAGCGGGTTGCCCTTGAAGGTGCGGCGCATGAAGAACGCGCCGCCCCGACGCAGCAGGCTCCCGATGACCGGCATGTTGAGGTTGATGCCAGCGGCGATGTGCGGCGGGGTCAGGCCGTTGCGGAACAGCAGGTACGACAGCAGCAGGTAGTCGATGTGGCTGCGATGGCACGGCACGTAGATCACTTCGTGACCCGGGGCGACCTCCTGCACGCCTTCGATGTGATTGACCTTGATCCCGTCGTAGATCTTGTTCCAGAACCAGCTCAGCACCACTTCCAGAAAGCGGATTGCGGTGTAGGTGTAGTCCGAGGCAATCTCGTTGCCGTAGCGCAGGGCCTGGGCCTTGGCTTTTTCCGCCGAGATGTTTTCGCGCTCGGCTTCGTCGAGGATCGCCTGCTTGACCAGGGGCTGGTTGAGCAGGCCCTTGACCAGGTTGCGGCGGTGGGAAATGTCGGGGCCGATCACCGCCGCTTTCAGGTTGCGGAAGTGCACCCGCAGGACCCGCTGCGCCATGCGCACGGTGCGCTCGTGGCCCTTGTTGTGCTCGATCAGTTCACGCAGGTGGATCGGTGCCGAGAACTGCACGCGGGTCTTGCGCCCCAGCACGATGATGCTGAGCAGGCGCCGCAGGCGCCCGGTGACCGCCCAGCTGTCGGCGAAGAGCAACTTCCACGGGCTCGATTCGCTGTCCGGCGACTGGCCCCAGAACACGCTGACCGGAATGATCTGCGCGTCTTCGGCGGCGTTCTGGCTCAGCGCGCTGACCAGCCGGGTCAGGGTCGGCGGCGCACCGCGTTTGTCCTGGCGGCCGAGCCAGTCGGGGTCCGGGGTCAGGTAGAAGAACGCGGCGGGCTCCATCAGGTTGCCCACCGAGACCGGCAATACCGGGCGGGGCAGACCGGCCTTGCTGCATTCGGCGTCGACCACCGCCAGGTCGGTCAGCGAGGGGTTTTGCAGGACGTAGAACACGGGGCGACTGCGGTCGAGGTTGAGGGTGAACGACGACTGATTGATGGTCTCGGAGCGAACCCAGAGGTAGAGCAGTCGGCGCAGGGTGCCAAACACAAGACGGCGGAACGGGGAGCGGGTCATACGGCATCTGCATGAGTGAATAAAACCGAGCGTTTGCTCGGGAGCGAGGCGGGCCTAGTTTGCCGTATTCACCGAAAATCGGCAAAAAAGCGGCGAAGTAAACTCCTGTTGAGAGTTTCAACCTGTGTCATATACTCGGCGCTCTGTCGCGCTGCCTTCATTAGGCCAGCATGCGCGATTGATGTTCCCGAGGCTTTCCTGCGAAAAGCCAGACCGATAATAAAAAAGGAGTATGAACAGATGGCAACACGTGAAACCGGCAGCGTGAAGTGGTTCAACGATGCCAAAGGCTACGGCTTCATTCAGCGTGAAAACGGGGTGGATGTGTTCGTGCACTACCGCGCGATTCGCGGCGAAGGTCACCGCTCGCTGACAGAAGGCCAGCAGGTCGAGTATGGGGTGGTGGAAGGGCAGAAGGGGTTGCAGGCTGAGGATGTTGTAGGTCTGTAAATGTTGCACGCCTCACCCTGTAGGAGCGAGCATGTCGAGGCGTCGAACCGTCGCGATGGTCGTCAACGATAACGCTGGCATCCTTATAGCCCGCGGTGTCAGATCTGCCATCGCGAGCATGCTCGCTCCTACAGGGGATTGGCGAGGGTCTTAAGCCGTCTTCCAGGTAATCTCTTCTTCCCCATCGGCGCTGATGCGAATCCAGCGGTCGGCCGTCTCTTCACCTTCCTCTTCGACCCAACTGCCCGGCGCGCAGCGTACTTCGACGTTCAGCGCGGCGAACGCGGCGCGGGCGCAGGCGATGTCGTCGTCCCACGGGGTCTGGTCGCTTTCCAGGTACAGGCTGTTCCATTTGCCAACGGCCTTGGGCAGCCAGGTGACCGGCACGCTGCCGGCCTTGCACTTGTAGGTCTGACCTTTCTGGACCCAGTCGCTGCAGGTGCCCAGTGCCTGGCTGAGCCACGCGGCAATGGCCTTGTGGTCGACGTCGGCGTCTTTCAGGTAAATCTCGATATCGGGTTGGCGCATGGATGTCCTCACTGCGGGTCTGAAAATCCATTCGCGGATTCAGGCGGTCTCAAGGCGTTGCTCAAGACCCAATGTTATTGAAGTACAAAGTAATCGTAACGCATCGACACGGTGACCTCGAACGGTTCAGCCTGTTCGATGACCGCTGCCCGGCGCTCGGCACTGGCGCGCCAGCCGTGGGGTGTCATGGCCAGCAGGTTGGCGCGGTCCTGGCCGCTGGTCAGCGTCAGCTTGAACTCCAGGGTTTCGCTGTGGGCGAGTGCCATGCCTTCGGGCACCAGGGCCAGGTGCTTGTCGTCAGTGTACTCGCGCACTTCATCGTACAGGCGCTCGCGCAATTCCATCAGGTGGCCGCTGGTGGGGCCGACCTTCATCAGACTGCCGCCGGGGCTGAGCAGGCGTTTGGCTTCTTCCCAGTCCAGCGGGCTGAAGACACTGGCGAGAAACTGGCAACTGCCCGACGCCAGCGGCACCCGCGCCATGCTGGCGATCAACCAGGTCAGGGTCGGGTTACGCTTGCAGGCCCGTTTCACCGCTTCGCGGGAAATGTCCAGGGCATAACCGTCGGCATCGGGCAGGGCCTGGGCGATCTGCGCGGTGTAGTAACCCTCGCCACACCCGATGTCCAGCCAGCGTTGCGGTGCGTACTGCGCGGCCAGCTCAGCCAGGCGTCTGGCCACCGGCGCGTAATGGCCGGCATTGAGAAAGTCGCGACGGGCTTCGACCATCGCCAGGTTGTCCCCAGGGTCGCGGCTGTTCTTGTGCTGCACCGGCAACAGGTTCAGGTAACCCTGGCGCGCACGGTCGAAACGATGCCCGGCGGGGCAGGCCACGCCGTTGTCTACCGCGTTCAGCGGCTCGCTGCAAATCGGACAGGCGAGCATCAGGCGAGCAACTTGACGAGGGTCTGGTAGTAGATTTCGGTCAGCACATCGAGGTCGGCGGCCAGCACGCGCTCGTTGACCTGGTGGATCGTCGCGTTGACCGGTCCCAGTTCGACCACTTGCGTGCCCATGGTCGCGATGAAGCGCCCGTCGGAGGTACCACCGCTGGTGGACGCCTGGGTGTCGCGCCCGGTGATGTCCTTGATGCTCGACGAAACCGCATCCAGCAGAGCGCCGGGTTCGGTCAGGAACGGCAGGCCCGACAGCGCCCAGTCGATGTGCCAGTCCAGGCCATGCTTGTCGAGGATGTCGGCGACGCGCTTCTGCAGGCCTTCGACAGTGGATTCGGTGGAGAAGCGGAAGTTGAACACCGCCACCAGGTCACCCGGGATCACGTTGGTCGCGCCGGTGCCGGAATTGAGGTTGGAAATCTGGAAGCTGGTCGGCGGGAAGAAGTCGTTGCCGTGGTCCCAGTGCTCGGCGGCCAGTTCGGCCAAGGCCGGGGCGGCCAGGTGGATCGGGTTTTTCGCCAGGTGCGGGTAGGCCACATGGCCTTGCACGCCGCGCACCGTCAGTTTGGCGCCGAGGGAACCGCGACGGCCGTTCTTGACCACGTCACCGACCAGAGTGGTGCTCGACGGTTCGCCGACGATGCACCAGTCCAGGCGTTCCTGGCGGGCCACCAGGCGTTCAACCACGGCTTTGGTGCCATGGTGTGCCGGGCCTTCCTCGTCGCTGGTGATCAGGAAGGCGACCTTGCCCTTGTGGTCCGGGTAGTCGGCGACGAAACGCTCGGCGGCCACGGTCATGGAGGCCAGGCTGCCTTTCATGTCGGCCGCGCCACGGCCGCAGAGCATGCCGTGCTCGTCGATGACGGCGTTGAACGGCTCGATCTGCCAGGCGGCCACCGGGCCGGTCGGCACCACGTCGGTGTGACCGGCGAAGCACAGGACCGGACCGTCGTGCCGGCCGTGGGTGGCCCAGAAGTTATCCACATCTTCGATGCGCATCGGTTCCAGTTGGAAACCGGCATCGCCCAAGCGCTGCATCATCTGCTTCTGGCAGTCGGCGTCGACCGGCGTCACGGACGGGCGGCGGATCAGGTCGATGGCGAGTTGAAGGGTCGGCGAAAGGTCGGCGTGGGCCGTCATGGAAAACTCCGGAAGCTTGAATTTGGGCAAGATTACTGTGGGAGCGGGCTTGCCCGCGAAGGCGGTGTAACTATCAACAAATCTGTTGGCTGACACACCGCTTTCGCGGGCAAGCCCGCTCCCACAGGTTTTGAGTCGGTCAGTCCGCCCCGCAAAATGGCGGTTATCTTAAAGCAAAACGGCGGCCATTGGCCGCCGTTTAGCCCGCAGGCACAGATTTAGACTGCCGGTGCCGCCTCGACCTCGGCCGCCGGTTTCGGCAGCGAGGACAGGAACGCCATGATCAGCGCCGCCACATAAGGCAGCGACTGCACCAGCAGCATGGTCACCCAGAAGCGCATGTCGTTGCTCGGCAGCCCGTTCACCAGGAAGATCCCCAGCGCCGCGCCCCACAACAGCAGCATGATGAACACCTCTTCCCGGGCTTCCGAAATCGCCACCCAGAAGCCGTGGTTGTCGGCATTCTTGGGCGTACGGAAGAACGGAATGCTGCTGGTGAAGAACCCGTACAGCACCGCCTTGGCGATGGTGTGGGACAGCGCCAGCCCGGCCAGCGCGGCGCAGAACGCATCCTTGAGGTTCACACCCACGGCGCGACGGTACAGGAAGATGATCTTGCCGACCTTGAACACGAACAGCGCCAGGGGCGGGATCGCGAAAATCAGCAACGGCGGGTCGACCCGCTGCGGCACGATGATCATCGCCGCCGACCACAACAGTGCGCCCACGGTGAAGAAGATGTTCATGCCGTCCGCTACCCACGGCAACCAGCCGGCGAGGAAGTGATAACGCTGGCCACGGGTCAGCTCGGTGTCCTTGCCGCGCAGCAGGCTGGCGGTGTGACGCTTGATGATCTGGATCGCGCCATAGGCCCAGCGGAACCGCTGTTTCTTGAAGTCGATGAAGGTGTCGGGCATCAGGCCCTTGCCGTAGCTGGTGTGGTAGTACGCCGCCGACAGGCCTTTTTCGAACACCCGCAGGCCCAGCTCCGCGTCCTCGCAGATGCACCAGTCGGCCCAGCCCAGTTCTTCGAGCACCGAGCGCCGGGTCATGGTCATGGTGCCGTGCTGGATGATCGCGTCCCGGTCGTTGCGGGTGACCATGCCGATGTGGAAGAAACCTTTGTATTCGGCGTAGCAGAGCTTCTTGAAGGTGCTTTCGTTCTGATCGCGATAATCCTGCGGCGACTGCACCACGGCGATTTTCGGGTCGGCGAAGTGCGGCACCATGTGTTTGAGCCAGTTCGGATCGACGCAGTAATCCGAGTCGATGACCGCAATCACTTCGGCGTCCTTGGCGGTGTGCGGAATCAGGTAGTTGAGAGCGCCGCCCTTGAAGCCGGCCAATGGCGCCACGTGGAAGAACTTGAAGCGTGGGCCAAGGGTCTCGCAATAGTCGCGCACCGGTTCCCAGACCGCCGGGTCCTTGGTGTTGTTGTCGATGATCAGGACTTCGAAGTCCGGATAGTCGAGGTTGGCCAGGGCGTTGAGCGTCTGTTTCACCATCTCCGGCGGTTCGTTGTAGCAAGGGACGTGGATCGACACTTTCGGCCGGTAACTCGAATCACCTTCCACCGGCAGGAATTCCCGGCGCCGTTTGTGAATCCACACCGCCTCGGCCAGTTCGTGGGCCTCGGTCAGCAACACGATGAACACCCCGAATGCGCCGAGGGCCAGCAGGAACCCCACCGTCAGGCTGAACCACGTGCTGTATTGCAGGCTGTAGTCGTAACCGATCCAGACCAGCACCGAGCCGCACAGAAACGCGATGAAGGTCAGGAAGATGCGGCCACGTTGGCGCAGGGCCGAGCCGTCGATCATCAGCAGGGTCAGCGATAACAGCGCCAGCACCACGGAACCGACCGCCAGCGCGCGCCATTGCGGGATCGCGACGACCGGGCCTTCGAAGTTGAATTTCTGCTGACGGGCGGCGTTGTACACGCCCCAATAAGCGCCCACAGAACCTTCGTCACTGGCTTTCCACGGCTGATCGAAGGCTTCGATCACGAAGTAGTTGAAGCCCTGGCGGTTGAGTTTGTTGACCAGGGTGCGCAAATAGATCGCCTGGTCTGCGGGCGATGCATCGGCGCCGCCGCGCATGCGGCCATTGCTCGGCCAGCCGACTTCGGACAGCAGCAGCGGTTTTTTCGGGAACATCTTTTTCAAGTCGCGGGCGCGGTCGAGGACGAACTGGCCGGCCTTGTCCACGGGAATGAACTCCCAGTAGGGCAGGACGTGGGCGGCGATCAGGTCCACGTGTTTGGCCAGTTCCGGGTGCTCCTCCCACACGTGCCATTGCTCGGAGGTGGTGACCGGCACTTTTACGGCGGCGCGTACGCGATCGAGCAGTACGCTGAGTTCTGCCGCAGTGATTTCCTTGCGGAAGATGGCCTCGTTGCCTACCACCACGCGCACGACGCTGCGGGACGTGTTGGCGATCTCGATGGCACGGGTGATTTCCCGTTCGTTGCGTTCCTGATCCGGGCTGATCCAGATGCCAAGGGTCACCCGCAGGCCAAACTCCTCGGCCAGCTTGGGGATGTCTTGCAGAGTGCCATCGACCGAGTAAGTACGGATGTTGTCCGTCAGCTTGCTCATGATTTCCAGGTCGCGACGCATCTGCTCGTCGTCAGGGTATTGTTCTTTCTGCGGGTACTGGCCTTGCTGAAACGGCGAGTAGGAAAAGCCGGAGATCTGTTCAGGCCAGTTGGGGGCGCTGACCGGGCGGTTGACCAGCGCCCAGAAGCCTGTGAACAAGGCTGCGATGGCGAGCACCACGACCAGGTTGAGTCCAAATTTACGCGATGACATAGCTTTTTCGGGTTCCAAAGGCTGTGGAACGAGGAGTCGAACGGGTCGCACCCAGAGGGCGCGCATCCTACAACGAGCTTTCCCAAGGCGTACAGCAGACAGGGAAATACCCGACATTGGGCAATCGCCTTTCGCATTAGTTCTAACACTTGTCGCTTGCCGCTTAAAACTTGCCGCCGCGAAGCCCTATAATGCGCGCCGGTTTTTGGGGTAAAGGTCATGAGCACAGAAGATCCACGGTTTGCAGGCATCGCCCGTTTGTACGGCATCGAAGGCCTTGAGCGTTTGCGCGCGGCCCACGTGGCGATCGTTGGCGTCGGTGGCGTCGGTTCCTGGGCGGCGGAAGCCATGGCCCGGTGCGGGGTGGGCGAAATCTCGCTGTTCGACCTCGACGACGTCTGTGTCAGCAACGCCAACCGGCAACTGCACGCGCTCGACAGTACCGTCGGCAAACCCAAGGTCGAAGTCATGGCCGAGCGCCTGCGCGGGATCAACCCGGACTGCAGGGTGCACGCGGTGGCGGATTTCGTCACCCGCGAAACCATGGCCGACTACATCACGCCGCACATCGATTGCGTGATCGACTGCATCGACAGCGTCAACGCCAAGGCGGCGCTGATCGCCTGGTGCAAGCGCCGCAAGATTCAGATCATCACCACG
The DNA here is from genome assembly GCF_041354075.1 of Pseudomonas fluorescens. Taxonomy (GTDB): domain Bacteria; phylum Pseudomonadota; class Gammaproteobacteria; order Pseudomonadales; family Pseudomonadaceae; genus Aquipseudomonas; species Aquipseudomonas fluorescens_CE. Next base: position 263,555 of record NZ_JARZGC010000005.1, read on the forward strand.
GGCGGGGCCGGCGGGCAGATCGACCCGACGCTGATCCAGGTCTGCGACCTGAACCGCACGTTCAACGATCCGCTGGCCTCCAAAGTGCGCTCGACCTTGCGACGTGATTACGGCTTCTCGCGCACCGTGACCCGTCACTACAGCGTGCCGTGCGTGTTCTCGACCGAGCAACTGCGCTACCCCAAACCCGATGGCAGCATATGCCTGCAGAAGAGTTTTGTCGGCGATGGCGTGAAGCTCGACTGCGCGGGTGGCTTTGGCGCGGTGATGATGGTCACGGCGACGTTCGGCATGGTCGCGGCGACCAAGGCGGTGGACAAGATCGTGGCGGGGGTGCGGCGGCCGGCGGATCGGGTGAAACCTGAGGTCTAGCGCTTGCCGTGGGTGCCTACATCGCGAGCAGGCTCGCTCCCACCTTTGGAATGCGGGCTCCTGTGGCAGCGAGCCTGCTCGCGATAGCGGTTAACGGGCCAACTCATTCATCCGCTGAAGCACCGCGGTCAATCCGTTAGTGCGCGAAGGCGACAACTGCCGGCTCAGCCCCAGTTGATTGAACCAGTCGGGTAGATTCACTTGCTGCAATTCAGTCGCCGACAACCCGTTGACCCGCGCCAGCAACAGCGCCACCAACCCACGGATCAAACGCGCATCGCTGCTCGCCGCAAACTGCCAGTGACCGTCGTGCAACGCACCCACCAGCCACACCTGGCTTTCACAACCGTGCACGCGATTGGCGTCGATCCTCTGCGCCTCGCTCAGTGGCGGCAAGCGCTCGCCCCATTGCATCAGCAGGCGCGCCCGCTGTTCCCATCCGGCGGCGTTGTGGAAAGTTTCCAGCGCCATCACGGCATCCGCAGGCAGGTTCATCGCAGCAGTTCCAGTGCCTGATCCAGTGCCTGGAAAAAGCGCTCCAGGTCCTCGGAATCGTTGTAAAGGGCCAGGGACACACGGATGGCGCCAGCCAGTTCGAAGCTTTTGAGCAACGGCATGGCGCAATGGTGACCGGCGCGCACGGCGATTCCCTGTTCCGTCAGCAAGTGGGCGAGGTCCGCGTTATGCACGCCCTCGACCACAAAACTCGCCAGCGCCAGTTGCGGTTTGCCCAGCAGACGAACCCCGGCACGCGCTTCGAGGCCTTTCAGCAGGCGGTCGTGCAGCGCCGCTTCGTGGGCCGAGACGGCGTGTGGATCAAGGCCGGCCAGGTAATCCAGGGTCGCGCCCAGACCGATCACGCTCGAGACTGCCGGCGTACCCGCTTCGAATCCCAGTGGCGCCGGGCGAAAACGGGCGTGCTGGTAGTCGGCATCGAGCACCATTTCACCGCCGAACTGCCAGTGACGCAGTTGACCGAGCGCGTCATCGCGAGCGAACAGCACGCCCAGGCCATCGGGGCCGTAGAGCTTGTGGCTGGAAAACACGTAGAAATCGCAAGCCATGGCCTGCACGTCGTGCCGGCCATGGACCACGCCTTGAGCGCCATCCACCACCGTCAGTGCGCCCTGTGCCCTGGCCATCGCCAGCAAGGTGGGCAACGGCTGCCAGGCGCCGAGCACGTTGGACAGCTGACTGACCGCCAGTAAGCGGGTCCGCGGACCGATCAGCGAGCCGGCGGCCTCCAGGTCGATCAAGCCGTCGTCATCCAGCGGCAGGATCACCAGCTTCACCTCGCGACGCCGGGCCAGTTGCTGCCAGGGCAGCAGATTGGCGTGATGCTCCAGGGCGCTGACGACGATTTCATCGCCCGGATTGAACAGGTGCTCCAGGCCATAGGCCAGGAGGTTCAGCGCGGAGGTCGCGCCGTGGGTAAAGATGATCTGCCCGACATCACCGGCATTGAGCCACTGGGTGACCTTGCGGCGGCTGTCTTCGAAGGCCTGGGTCGCATGCGCGCCGGGCAAATGCTGCGCGCGGTGCACGTTGGCGGCGCCATTGGCGTAGTAGTGCGCCAGGGCATCCATCAGGGCTTGGGGTTTTTGCGTGGTGGCGGCGTTGTCCAGGTAGGTCTGGCCTTGCCGTTGCAGCGCGGCGATAGCCGGAAAATCGGCGCGCCAGGGGGAGAGAATCATCATGCTATCGGGCCCTTACGGGTATGCCCCCTGTAGGAGCGAGCATGCTCGCGATGGTCGTCAACGATGACGCGGGGTACCAGATCACCCGCGTCATCTGTGCCACCTTCGCGAGCATGCTCACTCCTACAGAGATCAAAAGCGATCGCGCGTCGCTTAGTTGTGAGCGTGCAGCGCTTCGTTCAGCTCGATCGCCGATTTGTGGGTCTTGCATTCCACTGCACCGGTTTCCGAGTTGCGGCGGAACAACAGGTCGGTCTGACCGGCCAGCTCGCGCGCCTTGACCACCTTGACCAGATTGTTGTGCTCGTCCAGCAGCGCCACCTTGGTTCCAGCGGTCACGTACAGGCCCGATTCCACGGTGTTGCGGTCGCCCAGCGGGATACCGATACCGGCATTGGCGCCGATCAGGCAGCCTTCGCCGACCTTGATCACGATGTTGCCGCCGCCCGACAGGGTGCCCATGGTCGAGCAGCCGCCGCCCAGGTCCGAACCCTTGCCGACGAACACGCCAGCGGAGACGCGGCCTTCGATCATGCCCGGGCCTTCGGTGCCGGCATTGAAGTTGATGAAACCTTCGTGCATCACGGTGGTGCCTTCGCCCACGTAGGCACCCAGGCGCAGACGTGCCGCGTCAGCGATACGCACACCGGCCGGCACCACGTAGTCGGTCATTTTCGGGAACTTGTCCACCGAGAACACTTCCAGCAGTTCGCCGCGCAGGCGAGCTTCCAGTTGACGCTCGGCCAGCTCGGCGAGGTCGATGGCGCCCTGGCTGGTCCACGCGACGTTAGGCAGCAACGGGAATACGCCCGCCAGGCTCAGGCCGTGCGGCTTGACCAGGCGATGGGACAGCAGGTGCAGCTTGAGGTAAGCCTCGGGCGTGGAGGTCAGCGCAGCGTCTTCGGCCAGAATGGTCGCGACCAGCGGCTTGTGACTCTCGGCCAGACGGGTCAGCAAGGCTGCCTGGGTCGCATCCACGGCCTTGACGGCTTCAGCCAGTTGCGAAGCTTGAGTGTTGGTGAACGCGATCGCCTGGTTGCCGCCGGTGTAGCCCAGAACCGGGGCGATGGCGGCAATCAGATCGGCCGAAGGGTTGAGCAGTGGCTGCGCGTAAAACACTTCCAGCCAGGCGCCCTGACGGTTTTGAGTGCCGACACCAAAGGCCAGGCTGAAGGGGGTAGTGGACATGTAAATACCTCTAAAAAGGAACGGGCGGGCTTACTTGAGCGCTGCCGCGTAGATATCTGGCTTGAAGCCAATCAGGGTTCGGTCACCGAGATCGAGCACCGGGCGCTTGATCATCGAGGGTTGAGCGAGCATCAGTTCGATGGCTTTCGACTGGTCGAGATCGGCTTTGCGTTCGTCGTCGAGCTTGCGAAAGGTCGTGCCTGCACGGTTCAACACCACTTGCCAGCCGTGCTCATCGCACCATCGGCTCAGGTGTTCACGGTCGATTCCGGCCGTTTTGTAATCATGGAAGTCATAGCTGACAGCGTGTTCATCAAGCCAGGTGCGCGCCTTTTTCATGGTGTCGCAGGCTTTGATGCCGAAAAGGTGCAACGTTTTACTTGAAACGGTCAAGGAATTGCCCCCTTTACAGGTGCTGGAGAAAAAGGTGAAAGATTATGCCATGACTGGACGGTTTCGCGGCGTTCGTGGTGGGTCTGGACGTGTTTTAGTCATGCAGCAAATAAACCTGCGACATTGGTGTAACGGTCAGACCTTAGTCTAAGCCGCTAATATGGCGCTTCAATGCTGTCGATTGTCCGGGAATTCCGCTTTATGCAAACCGCTTACACCGTCCTGATCCTGCTGATGCTGGTCAGCGTTTCCCGCCTGGTCGGACGGGTGATTCCGTTACCCCTGCCGCTGGTGCAGATCACCGCCGGCGCCTTGCTGGCGTGGCCGACCCTGGGGCTGCACGTGGCGCTGGACCCGGAATTGTTTCTTTTCCTGTTCCTGCCGCCGCTGCTGTTCTCCGATGGCTGGCGCATGCCCAAGCGAGAGTTCTGGCGTCTCAGGGGCCCGATCCTGACCCTGGCCGTTGGCCTGGTGCTGTTTACCGTGGTGGGTGCCGGATACTTCATTCATTGGCTGTTGCCGACGATTCCGCTGCCGGTCGCCTTCGCCCTGGCGGCGGTGTTGTCACCCACCGATGCCGTGGCCGTGTCGGCGATAGCCCAGAACCGCTTGCCGACGCCTTTGATGCATATGCTGCAGGGCGAGGCCTTGATGAACGACGCCTCAGGCCTGGTGACGTTCAAGTTCGCCCTGGTAGCGGCGCTGACCGGGGTGTTCTCGCTGGCCGACGCCAGTGTCACGTTCGTGCTGGTGGCCGTCGGCGGTCTCGCCGTTGGAGTGGCGCTGAGCTGGTTGGTCGGCCGCTTGCGCTCGTGGATGATCGCCCGTGGCTGGGATGATCCGGCGACTCACGTGGTGTTCATGCTGATCCTGCCGTTCGCCGCCTACGTGCTGGCCGAGCGATTGGGCGCGTCGGGCATTCTGTCGGCGGTCGCGGCGGGGATGATGCAGAGCTGGCTCGACCTGTTGCCGCGCCAGACCAGCACCCGGTTGCTCAACCGCAGCGTCTGGTCGTTGCTGGAGTTTGCCTTCAACGGCCTGATCTTCCTGCTGCTCGGCCTGCAACTGCCGGACATCATCAAGGCGGTGGTCACTGATGAAGCCTCGGTGTGGCCGACCCTTCTCTTCCGCTGCTTCGACGTTGTCGCGATTTTCCTGGTGCTGCTGGTGTTGCGCTTCGTCTGGGTGCAGAGCATCTGGCGCTTGTCCGGTTGGCTGAGGCGCTGGCGCGGCAAAAGCGAGATGGTCAGCGTGCCCACTGCGCGTTCGTGCTGGTTGCTGACGGTCGGCGGCGTGCGCGGTGCGGTGACGCTGGCGGGTGTGTTGTCCGTGCCCATGCTGATGGCGGGCGCGGCATTCCCCGAGCGCGACCTGCTGATCTTCATTGCGGCCGGGGTCATCCTGCTGTCATTGATCGCCGCCTGTATCGCCTTGCCCTTGTTGCTGCGCGGCATCGAAAAGAGCCCGGATGACCAGCGTCGCAACGAAGTCCGCGACGCCTGGCGCAAAACCGCCGAAGCGGCGATTCATGCGCTCGAAGGCGAAGAGGCCAAGCCCCAGGACGCAGCCGAAGCAGCCTTGGCGGCTGAACTGAAGGCGCGGATCATGTCCGAGTATCGGCATCAACTGGACGTGTTCAACGATTCGGCGGAAGCCCAGGCGCTGGCGTTTCAGATGGACTTGCTGGAGCGGCGCCTGCGCTTGAATGCGCTGCGGGCGCAGCGTCTGGAGTTGTACCGGCTGAGTCGTCATCACCAGATCGGTGATGACGTATTGCGTGAGGTACTGGCGGAACTGGACCTGAGCGAGGCCAAGCTGGGGCAGGTCAAATAACCCGGCCCCAACACGGGGGGCGTGTTACTTGCGACGCTGGATAAAATCGCGAATGCGCTCCGCCGCTTCGACGCACTCGGCCAGCGGTGCAACCAGCGCCATGCGCACGCGCCCGGCGCCCGGGTTGACGCCGTCGACATCCCGCGACAGGTAGGAACCCGGCACAACGGTGACGTGCTCCTGTTCGAACAGGTCGCGGCAGAAGGCGGCATCGTCCCCGGCGACATTCGGCCACAGGTAGAAGCTGCCGTCCGGGCGCTGCACGTCCAGCACCGGGCTGAGGATGTTGAGTACGGCGTCGAACTTTTCGCGGTACAGCGCACGGTTGGCGCGCACGTGCACCTCGTCGTTCCAGGCGGCCACGCTGGCCAGCTGTGTCTGCACCGGCATCGCGCAGCCGTGGTAGGTGCGATACAACAGGAAACCCTTGAGCACCTCGGCATCGCCCGCCACGAACCCGGAACGCAGGCCGGGCAGGTTGGAGCGCTTGGACAGGCTGTGGAACACCACGCAGCGCTTGAAGTCCTGGCGACCCAGTTCCGCGCAGGCGCTGAGCAGGCCGGGTGGCGGGGTCTGTTCGTCGAAATACAGCTCGCTGTAGCACTCATCCGCAGCAATCACGAAGTCGTGTTCATCGGCCAGGGCGATCAGTTTTTTCAGGGTGTCGAGCGGGATCAGTGCGCCGGTCGGGTTGCCCGGCGAGCACAGGAACAGGATCTGGCAGCGCTTCCAGATGTCCGCCGGTACCGCGTCGAAATCCGGGTTGAAGCCGTTCTCGTCCAGGCAGGGCAGGTAATGCGGTTTCGCGCCCGCGAGGAACGCGGCCCCTTCGTAGATCTGATAGAAGGGGTTGGGGCTGACCACCAGCGCGTCGTCGCCACGATTGACCACGGTCTGGGTGAAGGCGAACAACGCCTCGCGGGTGCCATTGACCGGCAGCACGTTGCGCGCCGGGTCGAGCCAGCCAGCAGGCACGTTGAAGCGGCGCTCGCACCAGGCGGCGATGGCTTCACGCAACTCGGGGATGCCGAGAGTGGTCGGGTACACCGCCATTTTTTCCAGGTTGCTGGCCAGGGCTTCCGCGACGAAGCTCGGTGAACGGTGCTTCGGCTCGCCGATGGACAGGGCGATCGGCCGCTTGTCCGGGTTGGGCGTGACGCTGCCGAGCAGGGCGCGGAGCTTCTCGAAGGGGTAGGGCTGCAGCTGGGACAAGGCGTTGTTCATCGGTAGATCTCGTTCTATGGCATGGCCCCCTTTCCTGGAGGAGCGAGCATGCTCGCGATGCTGGTTCAGGCAACGGGGGCTATCAGATGCCCCGCATTATCGTTAACGACCATCGCGAGCATGCTCGCTCCTACAGGATGGAGCTGGGCGGTCTTAAAGTCAGATGCTGATACGCGACAACTTGATATCGGGTTCCTGATTGACACTCAGTTGCTCGACAATCGCGTCCTGCAGGCGGCTGCACAGCAATGGATCGGACAGCGGCTGGTTGTGGGCGTCGGTGATGAAGAACACGTCTTCCACCCGTTCGCCGAGGGTCGCAATCTTGGCGTTCTGCAGCGACAGGTCGAACTCGAGGAAAATCGTGCCGATCCGCGCCAGCAGACCAGGGCGATCCGGGGCGCTGAGTTCCAGTACGGTGACGGGTCGCTGGGCGTCGTTGTGGATCGTGACCTGGGGCGCGAAGGCAAAATGCTTGAGCTGGCGGGGCACCCGGCGCTGGATGATGGTGGGGTAATCGTCCGGATTGCGCAGGGCTTCGGTCAAGCCGTCGCGAATCTGCTGGACCCGCGCCGGATTGTTGCCGATCGAGTCGCCGTCGGTGTCGAGCACGATGTAGGTGTCGAGGGTGAACTGGCTGGACGAGGTGATGACCCGGGCGTCGTGGATGTTCAGGTTCAACTGGTCCATCGCGGCCACGGTCACGGCGAAGAAGTCGTGCTGGTCCGGCGCGTAGATGAAGATCTGGGTGCCACCCTCGAACTCGCGCTGGGTGGTTTCCTTGATCAGCACCAGCGGACCGCCGTCGGCCGGCTGCTGCAGGATCGCATCGGTGTGCCAGGCAACATCGCCCGCTGTGTGGCGCAGGAAATAGTCGTCACCCAACTGCGCCCACAACTGCTCGACGTCGTCCGGGTCGGTGCCGCCGCGTACGAGGATGTCGAGGGCGGCGCTCTGGGTCTGGCGGATCTGCTCTTCGCGATCCACCGGGTTTTCCAGGCCGCGACGCAAGGCGCGCTTGGTCTCGGTGTAGAGCTGGCGCAACAGGCTCGCGCGCCAGGAGTTCCACAGCGTCGGGTTGGTGGCGTTGATGTCGGCAACGGTCAGCACGTACAGGTAGTCGAGGTGGGTTTCGTCACCGACGGCCTGGGCGAAGTCGTGGATCACCTGCGGGTCGGACAGGTCCTTGCGCTGGGCGGTGGTCGACATCACCAGGTGGTTTTGCACCAGCCAGACGATCAGGCGACTGTCCCAGACCGGCAGTTGGTGGCGCTGGCAAAAGGCCTCGGCGTCCACCGCGCCGATTTCCGAGTGGTCGCCGTGCCGGCCCTTGCCGATGTCGTGGTACAGGCCGGCGAGGTAGATCAGCTCGGGCTTGGGCAGCTTGCCCATGAGCTTGCTGGCCAGCGGGAATTTTTCCGACACCTGGGTGTACTGCAATTTGCGCAGGTGTTTGATCAGGTTCAGGGTGTGGGCGTCGACCGTGTAGATGTGGAACAGGTCGTGCTGCATCTGCCCGACGATGAAGCCGAACTCCGGCAGATAACGCCCGAGAATGCCGTAGCGGTTCATCCGCCGCAGGTTGCGGTGGATACCGATCTTGCACTTGAAGAGCTCGATGAACAGGCTGGTGTTGCGAATGTCGTTGCGGAAATCATCGTCGATCAGGTGACGGTTTTCCCGCAGCAGGCGAATGGTATCGGCGCGCACGCCCTTGATCTCGGGCTGCTGGGCCATCAATACGAAGATTTCCAGCATGGCGAACGGCGTGCGCCGGAACACGTTGTCGTTGCGTGCCTCGATGTAGCCGTCGTGCAGTTGGAATCGCGAGTTGATCGGCTGTGGCGGTGTCTCGTCTTCCGGCGCGAGGATCACTTCCTCGAAGTGCTGGATGATCAGGTCGCTGAGCTGGGCGATGCTCATCACCACCCGGTAATACTGCTGCATGAAGTTTTCGATGGCCTGCTTGGCGTCGTCGCCTTCGAACCCCAGCAGCTTGGCGATGGTGCGCTGGTGATCGAACAGCAGGCGGTCTTCGGCGCGGCCGGCGAGCATGTGCAGCGCGTAGCGCACTTTCCACAGGAATTCCTGGGAGGAGGCCAGCAAGGCGTTTTCGCTTTCCACCAGGAAACCTTCGCCGGCCAGTGCCCGCAGGTTCAGGGTGCCGTATTGGCGCCGGGCCACCCACAGGATGGTCTGGATGTCCCGCAGCCCGCCAGGCGAGCCTTTGACGTTGGGTTCAAGGTTGTATTCGGTGTCGAAGTACTTGTGGTGGCGGGCCTTCTGTTCGGCGTGCTTGGCCAGGAAGAACTCCTTGCTCGGCCACATGTGTTCGGTGCTGGTGACGTCCAGCATGCGCTGGCGCAGGCGCTCGGGGCCTGCGATGGTGCGGCTTTCCATCAGGTTGGTGATCACCGTCAGGTCGGCACGGGCCTCCACGGCGCACTCGTCGACGGAGCGAACGCTCTGACCGACTTCCAGGCCAATGTCCCACAGCAGCGTCAGGAAGCGCTCGATGGAATCGCGGAAAACTTCGTGATCGGCACTGTCCAGCAGGATCAGCAGATCGATGTCGGAATAGGGGTGCAGCTCGCCGCGACCGTAGCCGCCCACCGCGACCAGCGCGATATCGGCATCTTCACTCCAGTCGAACTGTTCCCAGGCCTTTTGCAGGATGTTGTCGACGAACCAGGCGCGATCCTCGATCAGCCGACGTATCTCCCGGCCTGCGCGAAAGCGCCCGTCGAGCACTTCCCGGGCCTGGCGGATGGCCTTCTTGAAGGCCGCGATAGGGCTGGCCTTCAGGGCCAGTTCTGCCTGGAACTGGCCACGGTCGAAGAGTTCGGGGTCCACCTGCGGCATCGATTGGCTTTCCTTTCTATAAAAGCTTTCTATAAAGGCTGTCTATTGAAGCTGCGCGCCGTGGGTGCAGATCAGGCCGAGACGCGAGGGATGGTGTCATCGCTGCGCAGGGTGAAGATCTCGTAGCCGGTTTCGGTCACCACCAGGGTGTGTTCCCACTGCGCCGAGAGCTTGCGGTCCTTGGTGATCGCGGTCCAGCCATCGCCCAGCACCTTGGTGTCGGCCTTGCCCTGGTTGATCATCGGCTCGATGGTGAACGTCATGCCGGCTTGCAGTTCCATGCCGGTGCCGGCACGGCCGTAATGCAGGATCTGCGGCTCTTCGTGGAACACCTTGCCAATGCCGTGGCCGCAGAACTCGCGGACCACCGAGAAGCCGTTCTTTTCCGCGTGCTTCTGGATGACTTCACCGATGTCGCCCAGGCGGCAGCCGGGCTTGACGATCTCGATGGCCTTGTACATGCATTCCTGGGTGACTTGCGACAGACGCTCGGCCCACACGGGCACGGTGCCCACGTGGAACATGCGGCTGGTATCGCCGTGGTAGCCGTCCTTGATGACGGTCACGTCGATGTTCAGCGTGTCGCCATCCTTCAACGGCTTCTCGTTGGGGATGCCATGGCAGACCACGTGGTTGATCGAGGTGCAGATCGACTTCGGGTAGCCCTTGTAGTTGAGCGGGGCGGGAATGGCTTGCTGCACATTGACGATGTAGTCGTGGCAGATGCGGTCCAGTTCTTCGGTGGTCACGCCCGGCTTGACATGTTCGGCAATCATTTCCAGCACATCGGCGGCCAGTTTGCCGGCGACACGCATTTTTGCGATGTCCTCGGGGGTTTTGAGGGTGACGGTCATACAGGCTCTCTCTGCGCTCGATGGCGCTTGCTAACACGGAATGGGCAGTGTGCGATGATGTTCGCCGCCCTGAAAAACGCGATTCTAACAGACGATCGGCGCAAACCTGAGCGTCTGTGCATCGCTTCTCTCTATAGATAGGCGCATTCCTGCGCGTTTCCAAGGGCTTGCGAGAGGCAGTGTGTCAGGAATCGACAATCCGGGTTCCGTTTTGGCAAGCCTTGTGATATAAAATGCGCCGCTTTCCGGGGATACCCCGAAAGGCTTAAATCCACACACGTGTCGACACGATGACCTGGGTGCCTTCAGCTGATGCTGCTGGTTGGTCATTGGGATACGTGGAGGCCAAACCCGACTTATTAAGGAACTATCATGTCCCAAGTCAACATGCGCGATATGCTGAAGGCCGGTGTGCACTTCGGTCACCAGACCCGTTACTGGAACCCGAAAATGGGTAAATACATTTTCGGCGCGCGCAACAAGATCCACATCATCAACCTTGAAAAAACCCTGCCGATGTTCAACGAAGCACTGACCTTCGTAGAGCGCCTGGCCCAGGGCAAAAACAAGATTCTGTTCGTCGGCACCAAGCGTTCCGCTGGCAAGATCGTTGCTGAAGAAGCAGCACGTTGCGGTTCGCCGTACGTCGATCACCGCTGGTTGGGCGGCATGCTGACCAACTTCAAGACCATCCGTGCTTCCATCAAGCGTCTGCGTGACCTTGAAGTACAAGCCGAAGACGGTACTTTCGCCAAGCTGACCAAGAAAGAAGCGCTGATGCGCACTCGCGATCTTGAGAAGCTGGATCGTTCGCTGGGCGGTATCAAGGACATGGGCGGTCTGCCAGACGCTCTGTTCGTTATCGACGTTGACCACGAGCGCATCGCGATCACCGAAGCCAACAAGCTGGGCATCCCGGTTATCGGCGTTGTCGATACCAACAGCAGCCCGGAAGGCGTTGACTACATCATCCCAGGCAACGATGACGCCATTCGCGCCATCCAGCTGTACATGGGTTCGATGGCTGACGCTGTCATCCGTGGTCGCAACAACGTTTCTGGCGGCACCGAAGTTTTCGTTGAAGAAGCTCCGGCCGCTGCAGCTGAGTAATTGACGCCCCTGGCGTTGACTCAGTAAGCAAAAAGGGGGCTTGGCCCCCTTTTTGCCACCTCGAAAACCGTTTGTCCGCGCCCGCTGTCCTGTTTGTCATGTGTGGCAGCTATCAACGGTGGTTCGGGAAGAATTGAACGCCCGTTCGATCGGGTGGAATGGTTGAAAACCTATCCAAGAGGAATTTGAAATGGCAGCAATTACTGCAGCGTTGGTTAAAGAACTGCGCGAACGTACCGGCGAAGGCATGATGGATTGCAAAAAGGCCTTGGAAAAGGCTGGCGGCGACATCGAAAAAGCCATTGATGACATGCGCGCTTCGGGCGCCATCAAGGCTGCTAAAAAGGCTGGCAACGTTGCCGCTGAAGGCGCTATCGCCATCAAGGCCGACGACAAGGCAGCCGTGCTGCTGGAAGTCAACTCGCAGACCGACTTCCTGGCCCTGCAAGACGACTTCAAGAACTTCGTTGCTGCCAGCGTGGAAAAAGCCTTCGCTGACAAACTGACCGACGCAGCTCCGCTGATCGCCGCTCAGGAATCGGCTCGTGAAGCCCTCGTGGCCAAAGTTGGCGAAAACGTCAACATCCGTCGCCTGGTTCGCGTTGAAGGTGACGTGGTCGGCACCTACCTGCACGGTAACAAGATCGGTGTTGCTGTTGTCCTGAAGGGCGGCGACGTCCAACTGGCCAAGGAAATCGCCATGCACGTGGCGGCCAGCAACCCTGAGTTCCTGCTGCCTTCGCAGGTTTCGCCAGAAGCCATCGAGCGCGAGAAGGGCGTCTTCCTGCAACTGAACGAAGACAAGATGAAAGGCAAGCCAGCCGAAATCGTCGAGAAGATGATCGCTGGTCGTATCACCAAGTTCCTGGCCGAAGCCAGTCTGGTTGAGCAAGCCTTCGTAATGAACCCTGAGCTGACTGTTGGTGCTCTGGCCAAGAAAGCCGGTGCTGAAATCGTTTCCTTCACCTACTTCAAGGTTGGCGAAGGCATCGAGAAGCCAGTTGACAACTTCGCTGAAGAAGTTGCCGCACAACTGGCTGCTGCCAAGCAGTAAGACGGTTTTTCAACTGTCGCCCAGAAGAGGCTGCCCGCTTACGCGCGCAGCCTCTTTTCAGATGGGGAGCCAAATTTTAATTGGTTTCCCTTTGGAACTGGCTTACAAAGCCATGTTCCGATGGCGCTGAAGCAGCGCCAACAAGTGTAAACAGCCAGCTGAAAACAGCTCGCAAAGAATTTTCAATACGCCGCAGGAGAGATTCGCAATGGCTCAGCAGGGCAGTGGTTATCAGGCTCGCTATAAACGCATTCTACTCAAGCTTAGCGGCGAGGCCCTGATGGGCTCGGAAGAGTTCGGGATCGATCCGAAAGTTCTGGATCGCATGGCGCTGGAAGTCGGCCAACTGGTCGGCATCGGCGTTCAGGTCGGTCTGGTGATCGGTGGCGGCAACCTGTTCCGTGGCGCTGCACTGAGCGCAGCGGGCATGGATCGGGTAACAGGCGACCACATGGGCATGCTGGCCACTGTGATGAACGCCCTGGCCATGCGCGACGCGCTGGAACGTGCCAATATCTCGGCCATCGTGATGTCGGCCATTTCAATGGTTGGCGTGACCGACCATTACGACCGTCGCAAGGCCATGCGCCACCTCAATTCCAAGGAAGTCGTGATCTTCGCGGCTGGTACCGGCAATCCGTTCTTTACCACGGATTCCGCAGCCTGCCTGCGTGCGATCGAAATCGATGCCGACGTGGTGTTGAAGGCGACCAAGGTCGATGGCGTCTACACTGCCGATCCATTCAAGGACCCGCATGCCGAGAAGTTCGATCATCTGACCTACGATGAAGTACTGGATCGCAAGCTGGGCGTGATGGATCTGACGGCTATTTGCCTGTGCCGCGACCACAAGATGCCGTTGCGCGTATTTAACATGAACAAACCCGGCGCCCTGCTGAACATCGTGCATGGCGGCGCTGAAGGCACCCTGATCGAGGAAGTTCAACAATGATCAACGAAATCAAGAAAGACGCTCAAGAGCGCATGCAGAAGTCCGTGGAATCGCTGTCGCACAACTTCGGCCGCATCCGTACCGGCCAGGCGCACCCGAGCATCCTGGAGGGCGTGATGGTGCCTTACTACGGTACCGATACCCCGATCAAGCAAGTGGCGAACATCACCGTCAAGGACGCCCGTACCCTGCAAGTCGTCGCCTTCGAGCGCAACATGCTCGGTGCTGTCGACAAGGCGATCGGTAGCGCAGGCTTGAACCTCAACCCGACCAACCTGGGCGAGTTGCTACTGATTTCCATGCCGGCCCTGACCGAGGAGACCCGCAAGGGCTTCACCAAGCAGGCTCGTGATGTGGCCGAAGATGCTCGCGTGGCCGTTCGCAACATTCGTCGCGACGCCAACAGCCAGCTCAAGGACCTGGTCAAGGAAAAGGAAATCAGCGAGGACGAAGAGCGTCGCGCCACGGGCGAGATCGACGAGCTGACCAAGAAGTTCGTGGCCACCATTGACGCCAACCTGGCGCAGAAAGAAAAAGACCTGATGGCCGTTTAAGGGTCGCTTTTTCATGGAAAAGAACAAGCAGGTTGCGCCGCCCACGGTGCCGCGCCATGTCGCGATCATCATGGATGGTAATAATCGCTGGGCGAAAAAACGCTTTATGCCGGGTGTCGCCGGGCATAAGGCGGGTGTGGATGCCGTGCGTGCGGTCATCGAGGTGTGTGCCGAGGCCAAGGTCGAGGTACTGACGCTGTTCGCATTCTCGAGCGAGAACTGGCAGCGTCCGGCCGATGAAGTCAGTGCGTTGATGGACCTGTTCTTCAAGGCCCTGCGTCGTGAGGCCAAGCGCCTCAACGAAAACAACATCAGCCTGCGCATCATCGGCGACCGCTCGCGCTTTCACCCGGAGCTGCAGGCCGCCATGCGCGAGGCTGAAGCCATGACGGCGGGCGCCAACCGCTTTGTTCTGCAGATCGCCGCCAACTACGGCGGCCAGTGGGATATCGCCCAGGCCGCGCAGCGTCTGGCCCGGGAAGTCCAGGCCGGACACCTGCGTCCGGACGACATCACTCCAGACTTGTTGCAGGCGTGCCTGGCGACCGGTGACCTGCCGCTGCCGGACCTGTGCATCCGCACGGGCGGCGAGCACCGCATCAGCAACTTTCTGCTGTGGCAGCTGGCTTACGCCGAGCTGTACTTCTCCGACCTGTTCTGGCCGGACTTCAAACACGACGCCATGCGCAACGCGCTGGCCGATTTCGCCTCTCGCCAGCGTCGCTTCGGTAAAACGAGCGAGCAGGTCGAGGCTGGGGCCCGGGTTTAATGCTTAAACAACGAATCATCACTGCGCTGATCCTGCTGCCGATCGCCTTGTGCGGGTTTTTCCTGCTTCAGGGCGCGAGCTTCGCGCTGTTCATCGGGCTGGTCGTGACGCTGGGTGCCTGGGAATGGGCGCGTCTGGCAGGTTTTGCCGCTCAAACGATGCGCGTCGCCTACGCCGCCGTGGTCGCGCTGATGTTGTTCGTCATGTACATCCTGCCGGGGCTGGCGCCCTGGGTACTGGGGGCCTCGGTGCTGTGGTGGGGCGTGGCGACCTATCTGGTGCTGACTTACCCGCGTTCCAGCGAGCACTGGTCCAGTGCCGCCTGCAAGCTGGTGATCGGCCTGCTGATCCTGCTGCCGGCCTGGCAAGGCCTGGTGCAGATCAAGCAGCAGCCTCTGGGCAACTGGTTGATCATGGCGGTGATGGTGCTGGTCTGGGGAGCCGATATCGGCGCCTATTTTTCCGGCCGGGCCTTCGGCAAGCGCAAGCTCGCGCCCCAGGTCAGTCCGGGCAAGAGCTGGGAAGGTGTGTATGGAGGCCTGGCGTTGAGTCTGGTCATCACCGCCATCGTCGGTTTTGTGCGTGACTGGAGCTTCGCCCAGATGCTGATCGGTCTGGTCGGCGCTGCGGTGATCGTCTTTATCTCGGTGGTGGGTGATCTCACCGAAAGCATGTTCAAACGTCAGTCCGGGATCAAGGACAGCAGCAATCTGCTGCCGGGTCACGGTGGCGTGCTCGATCGCATCGACAGCCTGACGGCTGCGATCCCTGTCTTCGCCGTTCTGTTGTGGATGACCGCGCCATGAGCCGCCCTCAGCAAATCACTGTTCTGGGTGCGACCGGTTCGATCGGCCTGAGCACGCTGGACGTTATTGCCCGACATCCCGAGCGTTATCAGGTTTTTGCCTTGAGCGGCTTCGCGCGTCTGAGCGAGTTGCAGGCACTGTGCGTTCGTCACTCTCCTCGGTTCGCCGTGGTGCCGCAGCAGAGCGCTGCCCAGGTGCTGCAGGAAAACTTGCGTGCGGCGGGGCTGGCCACGCGAGTGCTGGTAGGAGAGGAGGGCCTGTGCCAGGTCGCTGCCGATCCTGAAGTCGATACCGTCATGGCGGCCATCGTCGGTGCGGCGGGCCTGCGCCCGACCCTGGCGGCGGTGGAGGCGGGCAAGAAGATCCTCCTGGCCAACAAGGAAGCGCTGGTCATGTCCGGCGCGCTGTTCATGCATGCCGTGCGCAAAAGCGGTTCGGTGCTGTTGCCGATCGATAGCGAGCACAACGCCATCTTCCAGTGCATGCCGCAGGATTTTTCCCGTGGCCTGGGTCAGGTGGGCGTGCGTCGCATCTTGCTGACCGCTTCCGGCGGACCGTTCCGGCAGACACCGTTAGCGCAATTGTCCGATGTCTCGCCTGATCAGGCCTGCGCCCATCCGACCTGGTCGATGGGGCGCAAGATCTCGGTGGATTCGGCGAGCATGATGAACAAGGGGCTGGAGCTGATCGAGGCCTGCTGGCTGTTCGATGCCAAGCCTTCTCAGGTCGAAGTGGTGATTCACCCGCAGAGCGTGATTCATTCGCTGGTCGATTATGTCGACGGCTCGGTACTGGCCCAGTTGGGCAACCCTGACATGCGCACACCGATCGCCAACGCCCTGGCCTGGCCGGAGCGTATCGATTCGGGGGTCGCGCCACTGGACCTGTTTGCCGTCGCACGCCTGGATTTCGAGGCGCCCGATGAGGATCGTTTCCCGTGCCTGCGCCTGGCGCGTCAGGCGGCCGAGGCCGGCAACAGTGCGCCGGCCATGCTGAACGCTGCCAACGAAGTGGCGGTGGCGGCGTTTCTCGACGGGCGGGTTCGTTATCTGGAAATCGCGAGTATCATCGAGGAAGTGTTGAATCTCGAGCCTGTGGTTGCGGTGGACGATCTCGAGGCGGTGTTTACGGCCGACGCGAAAGCGCGGGTTCTGGCCGACCAGTGGTTGAGTCGTCACGGGCGGTAGATGCCCCGGCGGCGCAGGATAGGAATGCGGAGAAAATAGATGAGCGCGCTCTACATGATTGTCGGCACCCTGGTAGCCCTGGGCGTGCTGGTTACCTTCCACGAGTTCGGCCATTTCTGGGTCGCGCGTCGCTGTGGGGTCAAGGTGCTGCGCTTTTCCGTAGGCTTCGGCATGCCGTTGCTGCGTTGGCACGACAAGCAGGGCACCGAGTTCGTCGTCGCCGCGATTCCGCTGGGCGGCTACGTCAAGATGCTCGACGAGCGCGAAGGCGAGGTGCCGCTCGATCAGCTCGATCAGTCTTTCAATCGCAAATCGGTCCGTCAGCGCATTGCCATCGTTTCCGCAGGGCCCATCGCCAACTTCCTGCTGGCCCTGGTGTTTTTCTGGGTGCTGGCGATGCTGGGCAGCGAGCAGGTGCGCCCGGTCATCGGTGCCGTCGAGTCCGGCAGTATTGCCGCCAAGGCGGGTTTGAGCGCGGGTCAGGAAATCGTAGCCATCGATGGGGAACCCACGTCGGGCTGGGGCGCCGTGAACCTGCAATTGGTGCGTCGCCTCGGTGAGAGCGGCACACTTCAGGTGCTGGTGCGCGAGCAGGGTTCAACGGCGGATTCGCCGCGTGAGCTGGCACTGGACAGCTGGCTCAAGGGGGCTGACGAGCCCGATCCCATCCGCTCGCTGGGTATCCGCCCATGGCGTCCGGCCCTGCCGCCCGTATTGGCGGAAATCGACCCGAAAGGCCCGGCACAGGCGTCCGGCCTGAAAACCGGCGATCGTTTGCTGGCGCTCGATGGCAAGTCCGTCGATGACTGGCAGCAGGTGGTCGACACCGTTCGTATGCATCCTGATACCAAAATTCTGCTGCGCGTCGAGCGCGACGGTGCTCAAATCGACGTCCCTGTGACCCTGGCGGCTCGCGGCGAGAGCAAGGCGCCGAGTGGATACCTGGGCGCCGGGGTGAAAGCCGTGGACTGGCCGCCGGAAATGATCCGCGAGGTCAGCTTCGGGCCTCTGGCCGCGATCGGCGAGGGTGCTCGACGCACTTGGACCATGAGCATCCTCACGCTCGATTCGCTGAAGAAAATGTTGTTCGGCGAGCTCTCGGTAAAAAACTTGAGTGGACCGATAACCATTGCTAAAGTGGCGGGCGCTTCTGCCCAGTCGGGCGTCGCTGATTTCCTGAATTTCCTTGCTTATCTGAGTATTAGCCTGGGGGTTCTGAATTTGTTGCCCATTCCTGTACTGGATGGGGGGCATTTGTTGTTCTATCTGATCGAGTGGGCGCGTGGTCGTCCCTTGTCGGATCGGGTGCAGGGTTGGGGGATACAGATCGGCATCAGTTTGGTGGTCGGGGTGATGTTGCTTGCTCTGGTCAATGATTTGGGTCGTCTGTAACACTTCGCTGAATTGCGAATCTGCCGCATTTTGCGGCAGTTTGTTTATTGCCAGTTGGAATAAGAAAGGACTTCATGAAACGTCTGCTGCTAACTGCGGTTTTCTCCGTATTGATGATCGCCGAAGTTCACGCCGAGTCCTTCACCATCTCTGATATTCGCGTCAACGGCCTCCAGCGGGTCTCCGCGGGTAGCGTCTTTGGTGCGTTGCCGTTGAACGTCGGTGAACAGGCAGACGATCGTCGCCTGGTGGAATCCACTCGTGCGCTGTTCAAAACCGGGTTCTTTCAAGATATCCAGCTGGGCCGCGACGGCAACGTCCTGGTCATCACGGTAGTCGAGCGCCCGTCGGTCGCCAGTATCGAGATCGAAGGCAACAAGGCGATCTCGACTGAAGACCTGATGAAAGGCCTCAAGCAATCCGGTCTGGCCGAAGGTGAAATCTTCCAGCGTGCGACCCTCGAAGGCGTGCGTAACGAGCTGCAGCGTCAATATGTCGCTCAGGGCCGTTACTCGGCGACCGTCGACACCGAAGTGGTGCCGCAGCCGCGCAACCGCGTCGGTCTCAAGGTCAACATCAACGAAGGCACCGTGGCCGCTATCCAGCACATCAACGTGGTGGGTAATACCGTCTTCCCGGATGAAGACCTGATCGACCTGTTCGAACTCAAGACCACCAACTGGCTGTCGTTCTTCAAGAACGATGACAAGTACGCCCGTGAAAAACTCTCCGGTGACCTGGAGCGCCTGCGTTCCTACTACCTGGACCGTGGCTATATCAACATGGATATCGCTTCGACCCAGGTGTCCATCACCCCGGACAAGAAACACGTCTACATCACGGTCAACGTGACCGAAGGCGAGAAGTACACCGTTCGTGACGTCAAGCTGAGCGGCGACCTGAAGGTGCCTGAAGACCAGGTCAAGTCGCTGCTGCTGGTTCAGAAAGGCCAGGTGTTCTCGCGCAAGCTGATGACTACCACGTCCGAGCTGATCACCCGCCGCCTGGGTAACGAGGGTTATACCTTCGCCAACGTCAACGGCGTCCCTCAGCCACACGATGACGATCACACCGTGGACATCACCTTTGCTGTCGACCCGGGCAAGCGCGCCTACGTCAACCGCATCAATTTCCGTGGCAACACCAAGTCCGAAGACGAAGTGCTGCGCCGTGAAATGCGTCAGATGGAAGGAGGTTGGGCTTCGACCTACCTGATCGACCAGTCCAAGACGCGCCTTGAACGCCTGGGCTTCTTCAAGGAAGTCAACGTCGAAACCCCGGCCGTTCCGGGCGTGGATGACCAGGTTGATGTGAACTACAGCGTGGAAGAGCAAGCCTCCGGTTCGATCACCGCCAGCGTCGGTTTCGCCCAGAGCGCCGGTCTGATCCTCGGTGGCTCGATCACCCAGAACAACTTCCTGGGTACGGGTAACAAGGTCAGCATCGGCTTGACCCGCAGTGAATACCAGAGCCGCTATAACTTCGGTTATGTCGACCCCTACTGGACAGCCGATGGCGTGAGCCTGGGTTACAACGCCTTCTATCGCACCACTGACTACAAAGACCTCGACGTCGATGTGGCCAGCTACGCCGTGGACAGCCTGGGTGCCGGTGCGAGCGTCGGTTACCCGATCAGCGAAACCTCGCGCCTGACGTTCGGTCTGACCGTGCAGCAGGACAAGATCAAGACCGGCCTGTACACCGTTGACGAGATCTTCGACTTCGTGAACAAGGAAGGCGACAACTACCTGAACTTCAAGGCGTCCGCCGGCTGGTCCGAGTCGACCCTGAACAAAGGCGTGCTGGCGACCCGTGGTCATTCCCAAAGCCTCGTGCTGGAAACCACCACGCCGGGCAGCGACCTGTCGTTCTTCAAGCTCGACTACCGCGGCCAGTTGTTCCAGCCGCTGAGCGAAAACTACACCATGCGCCTGCACACCGAATTGGGGTATGGCGACGGTTATGGATCGACCGACGGCTTGCCGTTCTATGAAAACTACTATGCTGGTGGTTTCAACTCGGTTCGTGGCTTCAAGGACAGCACCCTGGGTCCTCGCAGTACGCCGAGCCGGGGCACCAACCCGGGTACGGCACTTGACCCGGACCAGGATCCGCTGCCGTTCGGTGGTAACGTCCTGATCCAGGGCGGCGTGGAGGTGTTGTTCCCTCTGCCGTTCGTCAAGGATCAGCGTTCCCTGCGGACCTCGGTATTCTGGGACGTGGGTAACGTTTTCGACTCGCAGTGCAAGGACACCACCAACGCCAACGGTACGTCGTCCAACACCAAGTGCAACGACATCAGCTTGAGCAACATGGCCAGCTCTGTCGGTGTAGGTGTGACCTGGGTCACCGCACTGGGTCCTCTGAGTTTCGCGTTGGCCATGCCGATCAAGAAGCCGGATGAAGCTGAAACTCAAGTGTTCCAATTCTCTCTCGGTCAGACGTTCTAAGCGTCTGCCCCATGACAACGACAACGGATTTGTAGGAGTGCATCGTGCGTAAGTTGACTCAACTGGTTCTACTGGCTTCCGTACTGGTAGCAGGCCCGGCTTTTGCCGACATGAAGATCGCCGTTCTGAACTATCAGATGGCGCTGCTGGAATCCGATGCGGCCAAGAAGTATGCCGTGGATGCCGAGAAGAAGTTCGGTCCGCAACTGACCAAGCTCAAGACCCTGGAAAGCAGTGCCAAGGGCATCCAGGACCGCCTGGTGGCGGGTGGCGACAAGATGCAGCAAGGCGAGCGTGAGCGTCTCGAGCTGGAATTCAAACAGAAGGCCCGTGACTTCCAGTTCCAGTCCAAGGAACTGAACGAAGCCAAAGCCGTTGCCGACCGTGAAATGCTCAAGCAGCTCAAGCCGAAACTGGACAGCGCAGTGGAAGAAGTCATCAAGAAAGGTGCCTTTGACCTGGTCTTCGAGCGTGGCGCAGTGATTGATGTCAAACCTCAATATGACATCACTCGCCAGGTCATCGAGCGCATGAATCAGCTGAAGTAATCATGACAGTGACCCTAAAACTCGGCCAGTTGGCCGAGTTCCTCGGCGCCACCCTGCGTGGCGACGCAGAGAAGCAAATTACTGGGCTAGCCACTTTGCAAGAGGCTGGCCCAGCTCAGTTGAGCTTTCTGGCAAATCCCCAGTACCGAAAATACCTGGCAGGCAGCCGGGCCGCAGCGCTGTTGCTGAAGGCCGCTGATGCAGAGGGTTTTGCCGGTGATGCGCTGGTCGTGCCCGATCCTTACCTGGCCTATGCGCGTATTTCCCATCTGTTCGATCCCAAGCCCAAGGCGGTTGCCGGTGTTCACCCGACAGCGGTCGTGGCACCGGATGCGGTGGTGGATCCGACGGCAAGCATCGGTGCCTTCGCCGTGATCGAAAGCGCCGCGCGTATTGGTGCCGGCGTGACCGTTGGCGCGCACTGCTTCATCGGTGCGCGTAGCGAAGTGGGCGAGGGTGGCTGGCTGGCTCCGAAAGTCACCCTTTACCACGACGTGCGCATCGGCAAGCGCGTGGTGATCCAGTCGGGCGCGGTATTGGGGGGCGAAGGTTTCGGTTTCGCCAACGAAAAGGGCATCTGGCACAAAATCGCCCAGATTGGTGGCGTTCTGGTGGGCGACGACGTGGAGATTGGCGTCAATACCGCCATCGACCGTGGCGCTCTGGCGGATACGCTCATCGGTAATGGCGTCAAGCTCGACAATCAGATTCAGATTGCCCATAACGTGCAGATCGGCGATCACACCGCCATGGCGGCGTGCGTGGGCATTTCGGGCAGTACCAAGATCGGCAAGCATTGCATGCTCGCCGGCGGTGTAGGCCTGGTTGGGCATATCGAAATTTGCGACAAGGTTTTCATCACCGGGATGACCATGGTGACCCACTCGATCACCGAGCCTGGGTCCTATTCTTCCGGTACGGCCATGCAACCGGCTGCCGAATGGCGCAAAAGCGCGGCACGCATCCGCCAGCTCGATGACATCGCGCGTCGGCTGCGACAACTGGAAAAGCGAACAGGGGAAGTGACCCCTGACGGTAATGCTTCATCAGATGGCTGATACCATTTCCACATCAAGTGTGTACGGCCGCTAGACTGCCTCCTTGATTTGCTAGAGGAATGCGCGTCGATCGCGCGTTCCCAATCTTTACATAGGCTTCCCCCCGATATGATGGACATCAACGAGATTCGCGAATACCTGCCTCACCGTTACCCGTTCCTGCTGGTGGACCGGGTCGTGGATCTGGATGTGGAAGAGAAGCGCATTCGCGCCTACAAGAATGTCAGCATCAACGAGCCATTCTTCAACGGCCACTTCCCGGCGCATCCAATCATGCCGGGCGTGCTGATCATCGAGGCGATGGCCCAGGCTGCCGGGATTCTTGGTTTCAAGATGCTCGACGTGAAGCCGGCTGATGGCACCCTCTACTACTTCGTCGGTTCCGACAAGCTGCGCTTTCGCCAGCCCGTGTTGCCGGGCGATCAGTTGATCCTGGAAGCCAAGTTCATCAGTTGCAAGCGTCAGATCTGGAAATTCGAGTGCCAGGCTTCGGTCGATGGCAAGCCGGTCTGCTCCGCTGAAATCATCTGCGCGGAACGCAAGCTATGAGTTTGATTGACCCTCGTGCAATCATCGATCCGACGGCCGTTCTGGCCGACGGCGTCGAGGTTGGCCCTTGGTCGATCATCGGCGCAGGTGTGGAAATCGGCGAGGGGACAGTGATCGGGCCGCACGTGATTCTCAAGGGCCCAACCCGAATCGGTAAACACAATCGCATCTACCAGTTTTCGTCGGTGGGCGAAGACACACCCGATCTGAAATACAAGGGCGAGGAAACCCGCCTGGTGATCGGTGACCACAACGTCATTCGCGAAGGCGTGACCATTCACCGCGGGACCATTCAGGACCGTTCGGAAACCACCCTGGGCGATCACAACCTGATCATGGCCTATGCCCACATCGGTCACGACAGCGTCATCGGCAATCACTGCATCCTGGTCAACAACACCGCACTGGCGGGCCATGTGCACGTCGAAGACTGGGCGATCCTGTCGGGCTTCACCCTGGTCCACCAGTATTGCCACATCGGCGCCCACAGCTTTTCCGGCATGGGCACCGCCATTGGCAAGGACGTTCCGGCGTACGTCACCGTGTTCGGCAACCCGGCTGAAGCCCGCAGCATGAACTTCGAGGGCATGCGCCGTCGTGGTTTCAGCGAGGAGGCCATCCACGCCCTGCGTCGCGCCTACAAAGTGGTGTATCGCCAGGGCCTGACGGTTGAACAGGCGCTTGCCGAACTGTCCGAGCCTTCGACACAGTTTCCGGAAGTCGCCGTGTTCCGCGATTCGATCCAGTCTTCGACCCGCGGCATCACCCGTTAATCATGGCCAATCTGCGTATAGCGCTGGTGGCCGGTGAGGCTTCCGGTGACATTCTGGGCGCCGGTCTCATGCGTGCGCTCAAGGCCCGGCACCCGGCGGTCGAGTTCATCGGGGTCGGCGGTCCGCTGATGCAGGCCGAAGGCCTGACTTCGTACTTTCCGATGGAGCGCCTGTCGGTCATGGGTCTGGTCGAAGTGCTCGGCCGGCTGCGCGAACTGCTCAAGCGTCGCAAGCAACTGATTGCCGACTTGATCGCCGCCAGGCCGGACGTGTTCATCGGCATCGATGCGCCGGACTTCAACCTCAACATCGAGCTCAAACTGCGCCAGGCCGGGATCAAGACCGTGCATTACGTCAGCCCGTCGGTCTGGGCGTGGCGGCAGAAGCGCGTGCTGAAGATTCGCGAAGGTTGCGACCTGATGTTGACGCTGTTCCCGTTCGAAGCGAAGTTCTATGAAGAGAAGGGGGTGCCGGTGCGGTTTGTCGGGCACTCGCTGGCCGATGCAATCCCCCTCGAAGCCGATCGTGGCGCTGCGCGGGCCGAGCTGGGGTTGCCTGACGGCCCCTTGGTTGCGCTGATGCCGGGCAGTCGCGGGGGTGAAGTGGGTCGTCTGGGCGCGTTGTTCCTCGACACGGCCCAGCGCCTGCGTGCCATGCGCCCGGGTGTGCGGTTCGTCATGCCCTGCGCCAGCCCCGAGCGGCGCAAGCAGCTGGAAGAGTTGCTGGCCGGCCGCGATCTGCCCCTGACGCTGCTGGATGGCAAGTCCCACCTGGCATTGGCCGCCTGCGACGCGGTGTTGATCGCGTCCGGCACGGCTACCCTTGAAGCGTTGCTGTACAAGCGCCCGATGGTCGTCGCCTATCGTCTGGCGCCCCTGACGTTCTGGATTCTCAAGCGCATGGTCAAGAGCCCCTACGTCTCGCTGCCCAACCTGCTGGCCCAGCGACTGCTGGTGCCGGAGCTGTTGCAGGACGATGCGACGGTCGAGGCGCTGGCCCAGACGCTGTCGCCGTTGATCGACGGCGGGGAAGAGCAGACGCGCGGTTTTGACCAGATTCACCGGACCTTGCGTCTGGATGCCTCCAACCAGGCTGCGGATGCAGTGCTGAAGCTGATCGGTCAGGAAAAATGAGCAAGACAAGCATGCAGATGGGCCTGGATTTCACCTTGGTTGCAGAAGTCGAGGACCTGGTGGCCGGTGTTGATGAAGTCGGTCGCGGCCCGTTGTGCGGTGCTGTGGTCACGGCGGCGGTGATTCTCGATCCGAACCGTCCCATTCTCGGTCTGAACGATTCGAAGAAACTCACCGAAGCGCGCCGTGAAAAACTCTTCGATGAAATCTGCGAGAAGGCCCTGAGCTGGTGCATCGCCCGCGCCGAAGTCGAAGAAATCGACGAGCTGAACATCCTCCACGCCACCATGCTGGCCATGCAGCGTGCGGTCGAAGGCCTGCACATTCAGCCAAAACTGGCGATGATCGACGGCAACCGCTGCCCCAGACTGCCCATGCGCGCCGAAGCGGTGGTGCAGGGCGATGCCAAGGTGCCCGCTATTGCGGCAGCGTCGATCCTGGCCAAGGTTAGCCGCGACCGTGAAATGGCAGCGTTCGAGCTGATTTACCCCGGGTACGGCATCGGTGGCCACAAGGGCTACCCCACCCCCGTTCATCTGGAAGCGCTGGCTCGCCTGGGGCCTACGCCGATTCACCGTCGTTCGTTTGCGCCGGTGCGGTTGGCGTATGAAGCGCGCGTGGGCCTGGTTGAGGTTTAGTTGCGTTTGCGTTTGGCATGATTGTCCGTTGCTGCGGTAACGGATATTCACCCCATTCCATTGCCAAACCAACCAAATCAACCCACCACCTCTGGCCAACCTCATTACGGTACAATCCGCGCCTTGTTGTTTTTACGCTTACAGACAGGATCACTATGCCGGCTTCATTCGTTCACCTGCGCCTGCACACTGAATTTTCCCTCGTCGACGGTCTGGTGCGGATCAAGCCGCTGGTCAAGGCACTGGTCGGCATGGGTATGCCTGCCGTCGCGGTCACCGACCAGAACAACATGTGTTCCCTGGTCAAATTCTATAAAAACACCATGGGTGCCGGGATCAAGCCGATCTGCGGCGCCGACCTGTGGCTGTCGAACAAGGATCCGGATGGTCCGCTGAGCCGGATCAGCCTGCTGGTGATGAACCCGCTGGGTTATCGCAACCTGACCGAGCTGATCTCCCGTGGTTTTCTCCATGGCCAGCGCAACGGTTCGATCATCATCGAGCGCGAGTGGGTGGCCGAAGCCAATGCAGGCCTGATCATGCTCTCGGCGGCGAAAGAGGGCGAGATCGGCCAGGCCATGCTCGGTGGCAACCCGGACGAGGCCGAAACCCTCGCACGCGAGTGGATGGCGGTGTTCGAAGACCGCTTCTACCTGGAAATCCAGCGCACCAACCGCCCTAACGATGAAGAGCAAGTGCACGGTGCCGTGGCCCTGGCCGACAAGCTCGGCGCGCCCTTGGTGGCGACCAATGACGTGCGCTTCCTCAAGCAGGGTGACTTCGAAGCGCACGAAACCCGAGTCTGCATCGGCGAAGGACGTGCGCTCGACGACCCGCGGCGCTCGAAGAATTACAGCGACCAGCAATACCTCAAAAGCGCCGAGGAAATGGCCGAGTTGTTCAGCGACATTCCCGAGGCGCTGGAAAATACCGTCGAGATTGCCAAGCGTTGCAATATCGAAGTGAAGCTGGGCAAGCACTTCCTGCCGGATTTTCCTACGCCTAACGGCATGGGGATCGACGACTACCTGCGTCACGTTTCCCACGAGGGCCTGGAGGAGCGTCTGGCGGTGTTGTGGCCGAAAGACACGACGCCCAACTACGAAGAAAAGCGCCAGGTCTACCTCGATCGCCTGAAGTTCGAACTGGATATCATCATCCAGATGGGGTTCCCCGGTTACTTCCTGATCGTTATGGACTTCATCAAGTGGGCCAAGAACAACGGCGTACCGGTTGGCCCGGGCCGGGGGTCGGGCGCCGGTTCGCTGGTGGCCTATGTGCTGAAGATTACCGACCTCGATCCGCTGGCGTATGACCTGCTGTTCGAACGTTTCCTCAACCCGGAACGGGTTTCCATGCCCGACTTCGACGTCGACTTCTGCATGGACGGCCGCGACCGGGTCATCGAGTACGTGGCCGATGCCTACGGCCGCGACGCGGTGAGCCAGATCATCACCTTCGGCACCATGGCCGCCAAGGCGGTGGTGCGCGACGTGGCACGGGTGCAAGGCAAGTCCTACGGCCTGGCCGATCGTCTGTCGAAAATGATTCCCTTTGAAGTCGGCATGACCCTGGAGAAAGCCTACGAGCAGGAAGAAGTCCTTCGCGACTTCCTCAAGGTCGATGAGGACGCCAAGGAAATCTGGGACATGGCGCTCAAGCTCGAGGGCGTGTGCCGGGGTACCGGCAAGCACGCCGGTGGTGTGGTGATCGCGCCGACCAAGCTCACCGACTTCTCGCCGATCGCCTGTGACGAAGAGGGCGGCGGCCTGGTGACCCAGTTCGACAAGGATGACGTCGAGGCTGCGGGCCTGGTGAAGTTCGACTTCCTCGGCCTGCGAACCCTGACCATCATCAAGTGGGCGATGGAAACCATCAACCGCGAGCAGGCCAAGCAAGGCCTGGATGACCTGAACATCGATTTCATCCCGCTGGATGACAAGAAAACCTACGAGCTGCTGCAGAAAGCCGAAACCACGGCGGTGTTCCAGCTTGAATCGCGAGGCATGAAGGAGCTGATCAAAAAGCTCAAGCCCGACTGCCTGGAAGACCTGATCGCACTGGTGGCACTGTTCCGTCCCGGCCCGCTGCAATCGGGCATGGTGGACGACTTCATCAACCGCAAGCACGGGCGGGCCGAGTTGGCCTACCCGCACTCGGACTACCAGTACGAAGGCCTCAAGCCGGTATTGGCGCCGACCTACGGCATCATCCTGTATCAGGAACAGGTGATGCAGATTGCCCAGGTCATGGCCGGTTACACCCTGGGCGGTGCGGACATGCTGCGTCGGGCCATGGGTAAGAAAAAACCCGAGGAAATGGCCAAGCAGCGTGGCGGTTTCATTGAAGGTTGCGCCAGCAACAACATCGATCCTGATCTCGCCGGCAACATTTTCGACCTGGTAGAAAAGTTCGCCGGTTACGGCTTCAACAAATCCCACTCCGCCGCTTATGGCCTGGTCTCGTACCAGACCGCGTGGTTGAAGACGCACTACCCGGCGCCGTTCATGGCGGCGGTACTCTCGGCGGATATGCACAACACCGACAAGGTTGTGACCTTGATCGAAGAAGTGCGCAGCATGAAGCTGCGCCTCGATGCGCCGGACGTGAATGCGTCGGAGTTCAAGTTCACCGTGAATGACGACGGCCGGATCATCTATGGCCTGGGCGCGATCAAGGGGGTGGGTGAGGGCCCGGTCGAGGCGATCACTGAAGCGCGGGTGGATGGCCCGTTCAAGGATCTCTTCGATTTCTGCGCCCGTGTCGACCTCAAGCGCATCAATAAACGTACCCTTGACGGTCTGATCCGCAGCGGCGCGCTGGATCGACTGGGCCCGTACTTCCACGATGAAGCCAAAGCCTATCAGGCCAATATCGACCGCAACCGCGCCGTCCTGCTGACGGCGATGGAAGAGGCGATCAAGGCGGCCGAGCAGACCGCGCGGACCCACGACAGCGGCCATGCCGACCTGTTCGGCGGGGTGTTCGTCGAAGAAGATGCCGACGTCTACGCCAATCATCGCAAGGCCAAGGAACTGACCCTCAAGGAGCGGCTCAAAGGCGAGAAGGACACGCTGGGCCTGTACCTGACCGGGCACCCGATCGATGAATACGAAGGCGAGATCCGCCGTTTCGCCCGCCAGCGCATCATTGACCTGAAGCCGGCACGCGACACCCAGACCGTTGCCGGCATGATCATCGCCTTGCGGGTGATGAAGAACAAGAAGGGCGACAAGATGGGGTTCATCACCCTGGACGACCGCTCGGGGCGCATCGAGGCGTCGCTGTTTGCCGATGCATTCCACTCCGCCCAGGCGCTGCTGCAGACCGATGCGATGGTGGTGGTCGAAGGCGAGGTCAGCAACGACGACTTCTCCGGTGGCCTGCGGCTGCGGGTCAAGCGGGTGATGAGCATGGAAGATGCCCGCACCAACCTGGCCGAAAGCCTGCGCCTGAAAGTCCAGACCCAGGACCTCAAGGGTGATCAGCTACGCTGGTTGGGCGACCTGTTCAAGCGTCACCGCGGTGCGTGCCCGATCACCATGGAATACACCAGCCCGGATGCGAAGGCGTTGTTGCAGTTCGGCGAAGGCTGGCGGATCGATCCGGCGGATGCGTTGATTCAAGCCCTGCGTGACCAGTTCGGGCGAGACAACGTCTTCCTCCAATACCGTTGACGGGCAGTGCCATCAGTTCGCCCTGACACAAGACCGAATTTTTAATCTCGACCTTAACGCGCCTCTCCCTTAAGGTAGGGCGCGAATAGACAACCGGCCGGCCCAAGCTCCTTTGGTGGTCGACCCAAGACGGACGCCTATGAACCCGAATTTTCTAGATTTCGAACAGCCGATCGCCGACCTGCAAGCCAAGATCGAAGAGTTGCGCTTGGTCGGTAACGACAATTCGCTGAATATCGGCGATGAGATCTCCCGCCTGCAGGACAAAAGCAAGACCTTGACCGAAGACATCTTCGGCAAGCTGACCAGCTGGCAGATCGCGCGTCTGGCGCGTCACCCGAAGCGTCCATACACCCTGGACTACATCGAACACATCTTCACCGAGTTCGATGAGCTGCACGGCGACCGTCACTTCTCCGACGACGCTGCCATCGTCGGCGGTGTTGCCCGTCTGGATGACCAGCCGGTGATGATCATCGGCCACCAGAAAGGCCGCGAAGTGCGCGAGAAGGTGCGTCGCAACTTCGGCATGCCGCGTCCTGAAGGCTACCGCAAGGCGTGCCGCCTGATGGAAATGGCCGAACGGTTTAAGATGCCGATCCTGACCTTCATCGACACCCCGGGCGCTTACCCTGGTATCGACGCTGAAGAGCGCAACCAGAGCGAAGCAATTGCCTGGAACCTGCGTGTCATGGCTCGCCTGAAAACCCCGATCATCGCTACCGTGATCGGTGAGGGTGGTTCCGGTGGTGCGCTGGCCATCGGCGTCTGCGATCAGTTGAACATGTTGCAGTACTCGACCTACGCGGTGATTTCGCCGGAAGGTTGCGCGTCGATTCTGTGGAAAACCGCAGAAAAGGCACCGGATGCCGCTGAAGCCATGGGCATCACCGCCGAGCGCCTCAAAGGTCTGGGCATCGTCGACAAGGTGATCGGCGAGCCATTGGGTGGCGCACACCGTGACCCGGCTGCGGCGGCTGCCTCGATCCGTGCCGAACTGAGCTCGCAACTGGCGATGCTCAAGAAGTTCGATAACGAAGCGCTGCTGGCCCGTCGTTACGAGCGCCTGATGAGCTACGGTCTGTAACCAGGCTTCGCTTCATCCCTGTGGGAGCGGGCTTGCTCGCGAAGGCGGTGTGTCATACAACATCTGTGTTGATTGATACACCGCCTTCGCGAGCAAGCCCGCTCCCACATTTGTTTGGTATGCCCAGATTGATATGAGCCAGCCCATGTCTGATCTAGCCGCCAGGCTGGTGCGCGATCTCGCCCCCTGGGGCAACGCCACAACCTGGCACGTCGCTTTCTCCGGTGGTCTCGACTCCACGGTCCTGCTGCACCTTCTCGCCACATTGACCAAACACACCACCGTGCCGGCGCTCAACGCCATTCATGTCCATCACGGGCTGCAATCGGCAGCCGATGCATGGCCGCAACACTGCCAGTCGGTCTGCGATGCGCTGGGCGTACCGCTGCAGGTGTTCCAGGTTCAGGTTCAACCGGGCGCCAGCCTCGAGCGCGCCGCGCGGGAGGCACGCTATGCAGCGTTCAGCCAGGTCATCCGGCCCAACGACGTACTGCTGACGGCCCAGCACCGTGACGATCAGGCCGAAACCTTGTTGTTCCGTCTGTTGCGTGGGGCGGGGGTGAAGGGATTGTCCGGGATGCCGCGACAGCGCGCATTGGGCCAGGGTCAACTGCTACGGCCACTGCTCGATGTCACGCGCGCCGAGCTGGAGGCGTATGCGCTCGATCAGCGGCTGAGCTGGATCGAGGACCCTTCCAACGACGACCGGCGTTTCTCCCGCAACTACCTGCGTCATCAAGTGTTGCCCGTCATGGCCCAGCGTTGGCCGCAGGCGCTGGCCAGTATGGCCCGCAGCGCCGCGCACCTGAACGAAGCCCAGGGGCTGCTCGATGATCTGGCACAGCTCGATCTGACACAGGCCCGTGTAGCGGGTCAGTTCGATTGGATGGGGGTGCCATCGCTTGAGCTGGCCTGTTTGACCTCGCTGTCCGACGCTCGCCAGCGCAATGCCGTCAGTCATTGGCTCGCACCGTTGACGCGGCTGCCGGACAGCGACCATTGGTCGGGTTGGATCGATCTGCGCGATGCCACTGGCGATGCACGGCCAGTCTGGCGCCTGGCCAACGGTGAGCTGCATCGGTCCGCCGGACGTATCTGGTGGTTGTCGGGTGCCTGGTTGCGCTCGCCATCGGCTGTCGATCACTGGGCTGATCCCTACAAGCCCTTGGCGCTGCCGGATAACGGGGTGCTGAGGTTCACGGGGCAAGCCCCCGATGGGCCACTGCAGATCCGCTATCGTGAGGGAGGCGAGGTCATGCATCTGCCGGATCGCGGTCATCGCGATCTCAAGCGTTTGCTCAACGAGCGGGCTGTTCCGGCTTTCGTGCGTGGCAGATTGCCGCTGCTCTATCGCGATGGGCAATTGCTGGCGGTGGCCAACCTGCGAGGTTTGAACGACGGCGCCCAGGCCGGCTGGCATTTGCAATGGCAGCCGCCGAGCGAAGATCAAGGTTTGAGCTGAAAGGGGCTTTCCGGTAGACTACGCTCCCTTCTTGATACAACTTCTGTGGATTCGCCTGAATTGCAGGAGTTGCCGATTACCAAGCAGTCTTTGCTGGGCGATTCCAAAAAATGTGTAGCGAGCAACGAACCGGAGTTTCATCTCACGGTCTGTCCCAACGCGGCGGTTTTTTTGAAAGGTGCACTGTGATTAATGCAGGTGATCGGGGGCTTCGGCCTTCCTTCGCTTTCCCCGGCGGCTCGGACCGCTTTAACGCAGACTTCTAGGGTTTTTCATGACGCGCTACATATTCGTCACGGGCGGTGTTGTTTCTTCTTTGGGGAAAGGCATTGCATCGGCATCATTGGCGGCCATCCTGGAGGCGCGGGGGCTTAAGGTCACCATGCTCAAGCTGGACCCGTACATCAACGTCGACCCGGGCACCATGAGCCCGTTCCAGCACGGCGAAGTGTTCGTCACCCACGACGGCGCCGAGACCGACCTGGACCTGGGCCACTACGAGCGGTTCATCCGCACGACCATGACCCAGAACAACAACTTCACCACCGGCCGTGTCTACGAGCACGTGCTGCGCAAAGAGCGCCGTGGTGACTACCTGGGTGCGACCATCCAGGTCATTCCGCACATCACCGACGAAATCAAGCGCCGCATCATCAAGGGTGCCGGCGATGCCGACGTGGCGATGGTCGAGATCGGTGGCACCGTGGGTGACATCGAATCCCAACCGTTCCTCGAAGCCATCCGTCAGCTGCGTTTCGAAGTCGGCGCCAAGCGCGCGATGCTGATGCACCTGACCCTGGTGCCGTACATCGCCACCGCCGGCGAAACCAAAACCAAGCCTACCCAGCATTCGGTCAAGGAACTGCGCTCCATCGGCCTGCAACCTGACGTGCTGGTGTGCCGCTCCGATCACCCGATCGATATCTCCTCGCGCCGCAAGATCGCGCAGTTCACCAACGTTGAAGAACGTGCGGTGATCGGTCTGGAAGACGCTGACACCATCTACAAGATTCCGGGCATCCTGCACTCCCAGGGCCTTGACGATTTCGTCGTCGAGCGTTTTGGCCTGCAGTGTGGCGGTGCCGACCTGTCCGAGTGGGACGCCGTGGTCGACGCCAAGCTCAACCCTGAGCATGAAGTCACCATCGCGATGGTCGGCAAGTACATGGAGTTGCTGGACGCCTACAAGTCGTTGATCGAAGCGATGAGTCACGCCGGCATCAGCAACCGCACCAAGGTCAACCTGCGCTACATCGATTCCGAAGACATCGAGAACCAGGGCACCGCGCTGCTCGAAGGCGTCGATGCGATCCTCGTGCCAGGCGGCTTCGGTCTGCGTGGCGTGGAAGGCAAGATCACCGCCGTGCAATACGCTCGCGAGAACAAGGTGCCGTACCTGGGCATCTGCCTGGGCATGCAAGTGGCGGTCATCGAGTTCGCCCGTAACGTCATGGGCTGGAAAGACGCCAACTCCACCGAATTCGATCGTAACAGCGGTCATCCGGTCGTGGGCCTGATCACCGAGTGGGAAGATGCCACCGGCGCCGTCGAAACCCGCACCGAATCGTCCGACCTGGGTGGCACCATGCGCCTCGGCGCACAGGACTGCCTGCTCGAAGCCGGCTCCAAGGTTCACGACTGCTACGGCAAGGACGTGATCGTTGAACGTCACCGTCACCGCTACGAAGTGAACAACAACCTGCTGCCGCAGATCATTGAAGCCGGCCTGAAGATTTCCGGTCGCTCTGCCGATGCTGCGCTGGTCGAAGTGGTCGAAGCACCGGATCATCCATGGTTCGTCGCTTGCCAGTTCCACCCCGAGTTCACCTCGACGCCACGCGACGGTCACCCGTTGTTCAGCGGTTTCGTCAAGGCAGCGTTGGCTCAACACCAGAAGAAGGCGTAACCCCGATGGCACAGAAGATCATCCGCGTCGGCGACATCGAGATTGCCAACGACAAACCCATGGTGCTGTTCGGTGGCATGAACGTGCTGGAAAGCCGTGACATGGCCATGCAGGTTTGCGAAGAGTATGTGAAGGTCACCGAGAAACTCGGTATCCCTTACGTGTTCAAGGCCAGTTTCGACAAGGCCAACCGTTCTTCTGTGACCTCGTATCGCGGTCCAGGCCTGGAAGAAGGCATGCGCATCTTCCAGGACATCAAACAAGCTTTCGGCGTGCCGATCATCACCGATGTCCACGAGCCTGATCAGGCCGCGGTCGTCGCCGAGGTTTGCGACATCATCCAGTTGCCGGCCTTCCTGTCACGCCAGACCGATCTGGTGGTGGCGATGGCAAAGACCAACGCTGTGATCAACATCAAGAAAGCTCAGTTCCTCGCGCCTCAGGAAATGAAACACATCCTGAACAAGTGCGTGGAAGCCGGTAACGATCAGTTGATCCTCTGCGAGCGTGGTTCGAGCTTCGGCTACAACAACCTGGTGGTCGACATGCTCGGCTTCGGCATCATGAAGCAGTTCGAATACCCGGTGTTCTTCGATGTGACCCATTCGCTGCAAATGCCTGGCGGTCGTTCCGACTCCGCCGGCGGTCGCCGCGCGCAGGTTCTGGATCTGGCGAAGGCTGGCATGAGCCAGAATCTGGCCGGCCTGTTCCTCGAAGCGCATCCGGACCCGGACAACGCCAAATGCGACGGCCCTTGCGCCTTGCGTCTGGACAAACTGGAGCCATTCCTGGCCCAGCTCAAAGCACTGGACGAACTGGTGAAGAGTTTTCCGACGGTAGAAACCGCGTAAACCTGATTTCTCCGTGTAGGAGCCGAGCTTGCTCGCGATGGCGTCCGTCTGAACGCCATCAGCTTGCCGGTCCTATGCGTTAGTGTGACGTGCAAAATATAAATCGAGCGGTACACAGCTTTTTCGTCAACTTTGGAGTAGTTACAACAATGGCTAAAATCGTCGACATCAAAGGTCGTGAAGTTCTCGACTCCCGTGGCAACCCCACCGTCGAAGCGGACGTGCTTCTCGACAACGGCATCATCGGCAGCGCTTGCGCGCCGTCCGGTGCTTCCACTGGCTCGCGTGAAGCGCTCGAGCTGCGTGATGGCGACAAGAGCCGTTACCTGGGCAAAGGCGTTCTGAAAGCCGTTGCCAACATCAACGGTCCGATCCGCGACCTGTTGAAAGGCACTGATCCAAGCGACCAGAAAGCGCTCGACCTGGCGATGATCAAGCTCGACGGTACCGAAAACAAAGGCTCCCTGGGTGCCAACGCAATCCTCGCCGTGTCCCTGGCCGCCGCCAAGGCTGCCGCACAGGACCAGGATCTGCCTCTGTACGCGCACATTGCCAACCTGAACGGAACTCCGGGCGTTTACTCGATGCCGGTTCCGATGATGAACATCATCAACGGTGGCGAGCACGCCGATAACAACGTCGACATCCAGGAATTCATGGTTCAGCCGGTGGGCGCCAAGTCCTTCTCGGAAGGCCTGCGCATGGGCACCGAGATTTTCCACCACCTCAAAGCCGTGCTGAAGGCCCGTGGCCTGAGCACTGCCGTGGGTGACGAAGGTGGTTTCGCGCCGAACCTGGCGTCCAACGAAGATGCGTTGAAAGTGATCTCCGAGGCCGTGGCCAACGCCGGTTACACCCTGGGCACCGACGTAACCCTGGCCCTGGACTGCGCCGCCAGCGAATTCTACGAAGACGGCAAGTACAACCTGTCCGGCGAAGGCCAGGTGTTCACCGCTGAAGGTTTCGCCGACTACCTCAAGGGCCTGACCGAGCGTTACCCGATCATTTCCATCGAAGACGGCCTGGACGAGTCCGACTGGGCTGGCTGGAAGATCCTCACCGACAAGATCGGCGAGAAGACCCAGCTGGTGGGGGACGACCTGTTCGTGACCAATACCAAGATCCTGAAAGAAGGCATCGACAAGAAGATCGCCAACTCGATCCTGATCAAGTTCAACCAGATCGGCACCCTGACCGAAACCCTGGAAGCCATCCAGATGGCCAAGGCCGCTGGTTACACTGCCGTGATCTCGCACCGCTCCGGCGAAACCGAAGATTCGACCATTGCCGACCTGGCCGTGGGCACTTCGGCTGGCCAGATCAAGACCGGTTCGCTGTGCCGTTCCGATCGCGTTTCCAAGTACAACCAACTGCTGCGTATCGAAGAGCAGTTGAATGGCAAGGCCAAGTACAACGGCCGCGGCGAATTCCGCGGTTGATGCAAAAAGACAGCGGATTTGTGTGGAAAAATTAGCGACAGCGACGTTTTTGCCACTAATCTGATGCCTTATAAGCACAAGCCTGGGTCATCCAGGCTTCGTGCTGTCAGTGGTTTTGTTTTGCGATGGCTGTCTTTTTTCACTGGATACCCGATATTCGATGCGCAGTCCCAATTGGTTGTTCCTCGTCCTGCTTTTGCTGCTGGCTGGCCTGCAATACCGCCTGTGGGTGGGTAATGGCAGCCTGGCGCAAGTGGCCGAGCTGACTCAGCAGATCGCGGATCAGCACGCTGAGAACGAAGGATTGCTGGAGCGCAATCGGGTGATGGACGCCGAAGTCAGTGAGTTGAAAAAGGGCATGGAGACCGTTGAAGAGCGGGCTCGCCATGAGCTGGGCATGGTCAAGGACGGTGAAACCCTTTACCAGTTGGCCCAATGAACACCGCGTTGCCGGCCTTCTGGGCCGTGATTCCTGCCGCGGGCGTCGGTGCCCGTATGGCCGCAGACCGTCCCAAGCAATATCTGCAATTGGGCGGGCGCACCATTCTCGAACACAGCCTCGGCTGTTTTCTCGATCACCCCGCCCTAAAGGGCCTGGTGGTCAGTCTTGCGGTTGACGATCCTTATTGGCCTGACCTTGCCTGTGCCGGCGATTCGCGTATTCAGCGTGTCGATGGCGGGGCCGAGCGTTCCGGGTCAGTGCTCAATGCTTTGTTGCATCTGCATGCACTGGGCGCCGATGATGAGGACTGGGTGCTGGTGCACGATGCGGCGCGGCCCAACCTGAGTCGGGACGATCTCGATAAGTTGTTGGTCGAGCTGGCGGATGATCCCGTCGGCGGGCTGCTGGCGGTGCCTGCCCGCGATACGCTCAAGCGCGTCGACAAGCACGGGCGCGTGGTCGAAACCGTTGATCGCAGCGTGATCTGGCAAGCCTATACGCCGCAGATGTTTCGCCTCGGTGCGTTGCATCGGGCACTGGCCGACAGTTTGGTGGCGGACGCGCTGATCACCGATGAGGCATCGGCCATGGAATGGGCGGGGCAGGCGCCGCGCCTGATCGAGGGGCGTTCCGACAACCTCAAGGTCACTCGCCCCGAGGACCTGGAGTGGTTGCGCCAGCGTTGGGCCAATCGCCGCTGATGACTCCGGCGTCTGTCAGATTGCTTTCGCGAGCAAGCCCGCTCCCACATTGGATCTTTGTCATATACACAATCTGTATTACTGAAGATTCCCTGTGGGAGCGGGCTTGCTTGCGAAAGCGGCAGGCCAGACAGCCGATACTTTGCTGACACTCCGCTAATTCCTGTACTCCGGCCGCTCAGCCAATCCCTCCTTCAAATAATCCACCAGCTTGCGCACCTTCGGCGACAAATGCCGTTGCTGCGGGTACAGCGCCCACACCGCCGTATTGGGCGGCTGATGCGCTTCAAGCAGCGAAATCAGGGCGCCGCTCTTGAGGTGTTCGAGCACGTAATAGTCCGGCAACTGACACAACCCTACACCTTGCAAAGCCGCATCCAGCACCGCTTGCCCACTGTTGCAGCGCCAGTTTCCCTGAACGCGCTGGGAAAACTCTCGGCCGTTCTGCTCCAGTTGCCACAGGTCCGAACTGCCGATCAGACAGTTATGTCGGCTCAATTCCGACAGGCTGTGGGGACGGCCGTAGCGTTCAACGTAGGACGGTGAGGCACACAGGTACATGCGCCGCGGTGCCAGTCGCGTCGCCACCAGCCGCGAGTCCTGCAATCGACCAAGGCGGATCGCCAGGTCCAGGCCCTCATGGACGAGGTCGAGCGGGCGATTGCTCAGCTCGATGTCGATGCGCAGTTGCGGATAGAGCCCCATGAACCGTGTGACCAGCGGCACGATAAAGCGCTCGCCATAGGCCACGGCGCAGGTCATGCGCAACATGCCCTTCGGCTCGCTCGTCAGGTCGCCAACCGCGCGCAGCGCTTCTTCGCGCCCATCCTGCAAGCGCTGGCAGTGCTGCAGGAAGGTTTGTCCGGCCTCGGTCAGCGTCACCCGGCGGGTGCTTCGATACAGCAGGCGGGTTTGCAGGCGTTCTTCGAGGCGTACGATCTGGCGGCTGATATGCGAGGAAGACACGCCCAGCCGTTGCGCCGCCGCCGTGAACTGGCTGCATTCGGCAACCGCCACGAACTCGTCTATGCCTTCCCAGCGGTTATCAGACATAAAGGATTGTCCCTGTGTGGCAATAATGTTTTGCTTTTGCCCTGATTATTCACTGTGATGCGCTGTATTACACTCCCTATCTCGTTTTTATTCGTTGGAGAATTCCCATGATCAAGTCGCGCGCCGCTGTTGCCTTCGAGGCCAAGAAGCCCCTTGAAATCGTTGAAGTCGATGTCGCCCTGCCCAAGGCCGGTGAGGTGTTGCTGCGTGTCGTGGCCTCCGGTGTCTGCCATACCGATGCCTACACCCTGTCCGGTGCTGATCCTGAAGGCATCTTCCCGTCGATTCTCGGCCATGAAGGTGGTGCGGTGGTCGAGGCCATTGGCGAGGGCGTGACCTCCGTCGCCGTTGGCGACCATGTGATTCCGCTGTACACCCCGGAATGCCGCCAATGCAAATTCTGCCTGTCGGGCAAAACCAACCTCTGCCAGGCCATTCGTTCCACCCAGGGCAAAGGCTTGATGCCGGATGGCACTTCGCGTTTTTCCTACAAGGGTGAAACGATTTTCCATTACATGGGCACTTCGACCTTCTCCGAATACACCGTGCTGCCGGAAATTTCCGTGGCCAAGATTGCCAAGGAAGCGCCCCTGGAAAAGGTCTGCCTGCTGGGCTGCGGCGTCACTACCGGCATCGGTGCGGTATTGAACACCGCCAAGGTGAAACCCGGTGACACCGTGGCCATTTTCGGTCTCGGCGGCATCGGTCTGTCGGCCGTGATCGGCGCGGTCAAGGCCAAGGCGGCGCGGATCATCGCCATCGACATCAACCCCGCCAAATTCGAAATCGCCAAGCAACTGGGTGCAACCGATTGTGTGAACCCCAAGGACTTCGACCGTCCCATCCAGGAAGTCATCGTCGACATGACTGACGGCGGCGTCGACTTTTCCTTCGAATGCATCGGCAATGTCCAATTGATGCGCGCCGCGCTCGAGTGCTGCCACAAGGGTTGGGGCGAGTCGGTGATCATCGGCGTGGCCGGTGCTGGCCAGGAAATTGCCACCCGTCCGTTCCAACTGGTCACCGGTCGCGTCTGGCGCGGTTCGGCGTTCGGCGGCGTGCGTGGCCGTACCGAATTGCCTAGCTACGTGGAGATGGCCGAAACCGGCGAGATCCCGTTGGATACCTTCATTACCCACACCATGGGCCTGGAAGATATCAACAAGGCGTTCGATCTGATGCACGAAGGAAAAAGCATCCGTACCGTCATCCATTTCTGAGGTCTGCCATGAGCCTGGAAAATATCTCCTGCCAGAAAAGCTTCGGCGGCTGGCACAAGCGTTATCGCCATCGCTCGGAAACCCTCGGCTGCGACATGGTGTTTGCCGTGTACCTGCCTCCGCAGGCGGAGCAGGGCGGCAAGCTGCCAGTGCTGTACTGGCTGTCCGGCCTGACCTGCACCGACGAAAACTTCATGCACAAGGCCGGCGCCCTGCGCATGGCGGCCGAACTGGGCCTGATCATCGTTGCGCCCGACACCAGCCCGCGTGGCGCCGATGTGCCGGGTGATCCGGACGGTGCCTGGGACTTTGGCCTGGGCGCCGGGTTCTACCTCAATGCCACGCAGGAACCCTGGTCGCGCCACTATCGGATGCACGATTATGTCGTGCAGGAACTGCCGGCATTGGTCGAAGCTCATTTCCCGGCATCCGACAAGCGCGGGATCAGCGGCCACTCCATGGGCGGCCACGGCGCGTTGGTCTGTGCATTGCGCAATCCGGGGCGTTACCGGTCGGTGTCGGCGTTCTCGCCGATCAATAATCCAATGGATTGCCCCTGGGGCCAGAAGGCCTTTGCCCGCTACCTGGGTGAAGACCGTTCGAAGTGGCGTGAGTGGGATGCCTGCGCGTTGATTGCCGAAGCCGACGAGAAGCTGCCATTGCTGGTCGACCAGGGTGATCGCGACGATTTCCTGGCCACCCAGCTCAAGCCTGAAGCCCTGCAACAGGCGGCGAAGCTGGCCGGACATCCACTGACCTTGCGCATGCAACCGGGCTATGACCACAGCTATTTCTTCATCGCCAGTTTCATCGACGACCACTTGCAACATCATGGGCGCGCTCTAGGCGCCTAATGTCTGACAAAGCAGGTAGAATCACGCCCTGACAAAAATCGGGGCGTTTTTTTTATGCGTATTGGCCACGGCTATGATGTGCACCGTTTCGCTGAAGGCGATTTCATTACGCTGGGCGGCGTGCGTATCGCACACGGCTTCGGTCTGCTCGCTCACTCCGACGGTGACGTCCTGCTGCACGCCTTGAGCGATGCCTTGCTAGGCGCTGCGGCGCTGGGCGATATCGGCAAGCATTTCCCCGACACCGATCCGACCTTCAAGGGCGCGGACAGCCGCGTGCTGTTGCGGCACGTTGTCGCATTGGTCCAGGCCAAGGGCTGGAAAGTGGGCAACGTCGACAACACCATCGTCGCCCAGGCGCCGAAGATGGCCCCGCATATCGAATCGATGCGCGCGCTGATTGCGGCAGACCTTCAGGTCGAGCTGGATCAAGTGAATGTAAAGGCGACCACCACTGAAAAACTCGGCTTCGTCGGTCGTGAGGAGGGCATTGCCGTGCACTCCGTTGCTTTGTTGCTGCGCGCATGAACGAACTGCAATTGCTCGGCCCGCGGGCCTATGGCGACGCCCTGGGCACCGCGGTGTTGAAAGCCATCGCCGAGGATTTCCAGGTCGATGAAGTCCTCGACATTCCCCTCAGCGGTGACGGTGAACACCTGTGGATCTGGGTGGAAAAACGCGGTTTGAACACTGAAGAGGCGGCGCGGCGCATTGCCAAGGCAGCCGGCGTGCCCTTGCGCACCGTCAGTTATGCAGGGCTCAAGGACCGTCAGGCGCTGACGCGTCAATGGTTCAGCGTGCAGTTGCCGGGCAAGGCCGATCCCGATCTGTCGTCAGCCGAAAACGATACGTTGAAGATCCTCAAGACCGGTCGGCACAAGCGCAAGTTGCAGCGTGGCGCTCACTCGGCCAACGGTTTCACTTTGCGCCTGACTCAATTCGCGGGCGACAAGGCGGCCATCGAAGACCGCCTGCAGCGGATCGCCAAACAAGGTATCCCCAATTATTTTGGTGCCCAGCGGTTTGGCTTCGACGGCGGCAACGTTGTCGACGCCCGTGCCTGGGCGGCGCGCAGGGCCTTGCCGGAGCAGCGCAACGTGCGTTCGCGCCTGCTCTCGGCCGGTCGCAGCTTTCTGTTCAACCAGGTGCTGGCGGCGCGTGTGGCCGATGGTACCTGGCAGCAAGCGCAGGTCGGCGACCTGCTGGCGTTCACCGACAGTCGCAGTTTTTTCCCGGCCGGTGAAGCCGAGTGCAGCGACCCGCGACTGGCCATTCTCGACCTGCACCCGACCGGCCCCCAATGGGGCGAAGGTGACTCGCCGGCGCTGGGCGTTGTCCATGAACTGGAACAGGCCATTGCTGCGCGTGAATCGGATCTGCGCGATTGGTTGATTAACGCCGGTATGAGCCACGAACGTCGCATCCTGCGGCTGCCCATTGGCGGGTTGACGTGGCATTATCCCGAGCCTGACATTCTGCAACTGGAATTCGTCCTGCCGGCCGGATGCTTCGCCACCGTATTGGTGCGCGAACTCGTCGATCTGGTGCCAGCAGGGCAGACGGACAGCCCATGCGTATTCTGATTTCTAACGATGATGGGGTAACCGCACCCGGTCTCGCCGCGCTTTATGCTGCGCTGGCGGATTACACCGAGTGCGTGGTTATCGCCCCGGACCAGGACAAAAGCGGCGCCAGCAGTTCGCTGACGCTGGACCGACCGTTGCACCCGCAAACGTTGGCCAACGGTTTTATCAGCCTCAATGGCACCCCGACCGACTGCGTGCACCTGGGGCTCAACGGCCTGCTGGAGTGCGAACCTGACATGGTGGTGTCGGGCATCAACCTGGGCGCCAACCTGGGGGATGACGTGTTGTACTCCGGCACGGTTGCCGCGGCTCTGGAAGGCCGGTTCCTGGAGCGGCCCTCGTTCGCCTTTTCGCTGGTTTCGCGCCAGGTCGAGAATCTCCCTACCGCCGCCTACTTTGCGCGCAAACTGGTGCAGGCCCACGCCGACCTTGAACTGCCGCCGCGCACGGTGCTGAACGTGAACATTCCCAATCTGCCTCTGGATCACATCCGTGGCATCCAGCTGACCCGGCTCGGTCATCGCGCCCGTGCGGCCGCTCCGATGAAAGTCGTCGATCCGCGTGGCAAGTCCGGCTACTGGATCGCTGCGGCCGGCGACGCCGAGGATGGGGGTGCCGGTACCGATTTCCATGCGGTGATGCAGGGCTATGTCTCCATCACGCCATTGCAACTGGATCGCACCTTCAACGATGCCTTCCGAAGCCTCGATGGCTGGCTGGAGGGACTGCACTGATGGCCCGTGAACAAGACCCGATGCATCGCGGTATCGGGATGACTTCGCAACGCACCCGCGAGCGTCTGATCCAGCGGCTGTACGAGGAGGGGATCAGCAACGCCAAGGTGCTGGAGGTGATCCGCCGCACGCCGCGTCACCTGTTCGTCGACGAGGCCCTGGCGCACCGTGCCTATGAAGACACGGCGTTACCGATCGGCAACAACCAGACGATCTCCCAGCCTTACATGGTGGCCCGCATGAGCGAGCTGTTGCTGGAGGCCGGGCCGCTGGACAAGGTCATGGAGATCGGTACCGGTTCGGGTTATCAGACAGCGATCCTGTCGCAACTGGTCGAGCGGGTCTTTTCCGTCGAGCGCATCAAGGTGTTGCAGGATCGCGCCAAGGAGCGCCTGCTGGATCTGAACCTGCGCAATGTGGTGTTTCGATGGGGCGATGGCTGGGAAGGCTGGCCGGCGCTGGCACCGTACAACGGCATCATCG
Source organism: Pseudomonas fluorescens (assembly GCF_041354075.1). Lineage (GTDB taxonomy): Bacteria > Pseudomonadota > Gammaproteobacteria > Pseudomonadales > Pseudomonadaceae > Aquipseudomonas > Aquipseudomonas fluorescens_CE. The sequence continues at coordinate 306,446 of NZ_JARZGC010000005.1, forward strand.
TGACTGCCGTGGCCACCGATGTGCCGCAGGCGTTGCTCGACCAACTGGCGCCTGGCGGGCGTCTGGTGATCCCGGTCGGGTCCGGCGAAGTTCAGCAGCTGATGCTGATCATCCGCGAGGAACACGGGTTTTCCCGGCGGGTTCTGGGGGCGGTACGCTTCGTTCCATTGCTCAACGGGCCACTGGCCTGAGCATTTGTGCAGGCGTGCTGAATTCTCGCCGATCGCCTGTGTCTTACAGCGGCAGCGGTCGGTTAAACGGGGTTCAACGTCTGGCAGCAAACGTGTGCGCCAGGCCATTGCGCTTCATTGAAGGTAAACGCTGCTCGGCCCGTTATACTTGCGACACTTCATGCCGGAGCACGGCAATCCAACATTTCAGCCACCACAAAGGGAGCGGCGGGTGAGTCTCACAGTCATTGCGCAGCGTATGGGTAAAACGAGCTTTCAGCGCCTGGTGACTGGCCTTGTCTTGAGCACCTTGCTGGTCGGTTGTTCCAGCAACAAATCGAGTGATGTCCGCGTCGTCGATCGCAACAATGCCGTGGCCCAGCGTCCGGCGGTGACCACCGGGCAGTATGTGGTTCGACCGAAAGACACCCTGTTCTCCATCGCTTTTCGTTACGGCTGGGACTACAAGGCCCTGGCTGCGCGCAACAACATTCCGGCGCCTTACACGATTCATCCGGGCCAGACGATTCGCTTCGACGGACGCACCGGATCGACGCCCGCGCCGGTCGTTGCGACGACCGGTTCGGCACCATCTTCGTCCAGTAAAACCACGGTGATCCGGCGCCAGCCGAATGGCGCTACCACGACCACGACTGTGGTTGCGCCGTCCGTCGCCAACAAACCTGCCCCCGCTCCGACCCCGCCTGCGGGCCCGGCCCCGACGGGCTGGGGGTGGCCTTCTAATGGCATTTTGATTGGAAAATTCTCTTCAAACGGTAGTTTGAATAAAGGAATTGATATCGCCGGAGATTTGGGACAGCCTGTTTTAGCTGCGTCTGATGGGACGGTGGTATACGCCGGGAGTGGCTTAAGGGGCTACGGCGAATTGGTCATCATCAAACACAGCGACACCTACGTCAGTGCCTACGGTCATAACCGCAGGCTGTTGGTTCGGGAGGGGCAGCAGGTCAAGGTCGGACAGACAATTGCCGAAATGGGGTCAACGGGTACGGACCGGGTGAAACTGCATTTTGAGATTCGCCGACAGGGTAAACCAGTAGATCCGCTGCAGTTCCTGCCACGCCGTTGATTTGTTGCCAGCCTGTTCCTTCACGTAGAGGGGAACAGGCTCCAGCGTTGCCAAGGATAAAGGCGCCGCTTGAGCTTGAGGTCGAACTCACCAAAGGACTATAACAATGGCTCTCAGTAAAGAAGTGCCGGAGTTTGACATCGACGATGAGGTTCTCCTGATGGAGACCGGCATCGGTATGGATTCGATGTCGAATGATGAAGGGGCGGCTCCACCTTCCGTTCGTGCCAAATCCAAACACTCCGCTTCGCTAAAGCAACACAAGTACATTGATTACACGCGGGCGCTCGATGCAACGCAGCTGTATCTCAATGAAATCGGTTTTTCTCCTCTCCTGTCCCCCGAAGAAGAAGTCCATTTTGCGCGTCTGTCGCAGAGTGGTGATCCGGCGGGGCGCAAACGCATGATTGAAAGCAACCTGCGGCTGGTGGTGAAAATCGCCCGTCGTTACGTCAATCGTGGCTTGTCGCTGCTGGACCTGATCGAAGAGGGCAACCTCGGACTGATCCGGGCGGTGGAGAAGTTCGACCCCGAACGTGGCTTCCGCTTTTCGACCTACGCAACCTGGTGGATTCGTCAGACCATCGAGCGCGCGATCATGAATCAGACCCGGACAATCCGGTTGCCGATCCATGTGGTCAAGGAACTCAACGTGTACCTGCGGGCCGCACGGGAGCTGACGCAAAAACTCGATCACGAACCCTCACCCGAAGAAATCGCCAACCTGCTGGAAAAACCGGTAGGAGAGGTCAAGCGCATGCTCGGCTTGAACGAGCGGGTTTCTTCGGTCGACGTCTCGCTGGGTCCTGATTCGGATAAAACCCTGCTGGACACGCTCACAGATGACCGTCCGACCGATCCATGTGAACTGTTGCAGGATGACGACCTGTCCCAGAGCATTGATCAATGGCTCTCGGAGTTGACCGACAAGCAACGCGAAGTGGTGATACGCCGCTTCGGGTTGCGCGGCCACGAGAGCAGCACGCTTGAAGACGTGGGCCTGGAAATTGGCTTGACCCGTGAACGGGTCCGGCAAATCCAGGTTGAAGGCCTGAAACGTCTTCGGGAGATCCTGGAGAAAAATGGCCTGTCGAGTGAGTCGCTGTTTCAGTAAGCGGCTTGCTTGATCAGTCAGACAGAAAAGCCCCGACTGGTTCGGGGTTTTTTTATGCTGCTGGCCAAAACCTCGGCCCTCTGTAGGAGCGAGCATGCTCGCGATGGTCGCCAGGGCACCACGAGGAATCGGATACCCATCGTCATCGTTGAATTCCATCGTCGGAACGCCGGGTACCGCAGGTTTTGAGCGTCGCCTTGTACGCCTTTGCTTACTCTCTCGTAAGTGTTCGTTAGATTTACACCCTGTCGGTAGGGCTTTTGGATCCACATTCAAAATCTATCTAGTTGAATGTAGGGGATATTTTCAAAGAGAGCCGAACACCGTCCCGTCCCGTGTAGCCTTTGAGACCCATTTGCACACGTCGGGGAACGCTCTAGTATCACCCCTGTGTCGACGGACTGACACGCCCTTCAAGGATGGGGGGAATGGACATTGCGGGATGCAATTCATCAGGATGATGAAAAGGAACACAGGGAATAGGGAAAAAATGTGGGCGGGTCAAACCGCCCCTTTTTTTGCCTGCAGAAAAGCAAAAAGGCCCGCTAGGGGCCTTTTCGGGAACGCGGGGGTGATCAGCGTTCGAGGTCTTTGATCTTGCCTTTGACGCCATCCCACTCTTCGGCATCGGGCAACGAATCCTTTTTCTCGGTGATGTTCGGCCAGACTTCGGCCAGCTCAACGTTCAACGCAATGAATTCCTGCATGTCTTCAGGGACTTCATCTTCGGAGAAGATGGCCACGGCAGGGCATTCAGGCTCGCACAGTGCGCAGTCGATGCACTCATCCGGGTGAATCACCAGGAAATTCGGGCCTTCGTAAAAGCAGTCCACCGGACAGACTTCTACGCAGTCGGTGTACTTGCACTTGATGCAGTTGTCGGTGACGACGAAGGTCATTTCTAATTTTCTCCTCAGGCGGCGGCAGCGGAGCCCCTTCACGGTGGGGTCGCCAGGTTCGGGAGCGATAGTCTGCAGACCAGGCTATTAACCTGCAGCATCCCGAACCGCGCGAGATTCTAACAGCTTGGAGGCAAATTGCGTTAGATCCGTGTCTTCAGTGTATAGAGCATTTCGAGTGCGCGACGGGGTGTCAGGTCGTCCAGGTCCAGCTTGGCCAGCTCATCCAGTACCGGATGCGGCAGGCTGGCGAACAGGTCGCTCTGCTGCGGAGCAGCCTGTTTGCCCTTGGCTGGCTTGGGTACTTCATGGGGCAGCGCGGTGGCCTCCAGACGGCCCAGATGTTCGCGAGCACGCACGATCACTTCGCTCGGGACCCCGGCCAGCTGGGCTACGGCCAGTCCGTAGCTCTGGCTGGCAGGGCCGGGCAGCACGTGGTGCAGGAAGACGATGCGTTCGTTGTGCTCGGTGGCATTGAGGTGCACGTTGGCCACCAGGGGCTGAGCTTCCGGCAATACGGTCAGTTCGAAATAATGGGTGGCGAACAGGGTGTAGGCCCGCAGATGGGCGAGACGTTCTGCCGCAGCCCAGGCCAGGGACAGGCCGTCAAAAGTGCTGGTGCCGCGACCGACTTCGTCCATCAACACCAGGCTGCGCTCGGTGGCGTTGTGCAGGATGTTCGCGGTTTCGCTCATTTCGACCATGAAGGTCGAGCGCCCGCCCGCGAGGTCGTCGCTGGAACCGATCCGGGTGAAGATCCGGTCCACCAGTGACAATTCGCAGCTGGCCGCCGGCACGAAACTGCCGATATGGGCCAGCAGCACGATCAATGCGGTCTGGCGCATGTAGGTGGATTTACCGCCCATGTTGGGACCGGTGATCACCAGCATGCGCGTGTTGTCGTCCAGACTGAGGTCGTTGGCCACGAACGGCGTGGTCAGCACCTGCTCGACCACCGGGTGGCGGCCCTGGCTGATGCGCATGCAGGGTTCGTCGACGAAACGCGGGCAGTTGAGGTCAAGGTTGAGCGCACGTTCGGCCAGGTTGCTCAGCACGTCCAGCTCGGCCAGAGCGGCGGCGGTGTCCTGCAGCGGCGGCAACTGGGCGATCAGGTCTTCGAGCAGTGCTTCGTAGAGCATTTTCTCCCGGGCCAGGGCGCGGCTCTTGGCTGACAGCGCCTTGTCTTCGAAAGCCTTGAGTTCCGGCGTGATGAAGCGCTCGGCACCTTTGAGTGTCTGCCGGCGGATGTAGTCAGCCGGTGCCGACTCGGCTTGCTTGCTCGGCAGTTCGATGAAGTAGCCGTGAATGCGGTTATAGCCGACTTTCAGGTGCGACAGGCCGGTGCGCGCCTTTTCCCGGGCTTCCAGGTCGATCAGGAATTGTCCGGCGTTCTCACTGAGCGATTGCAGTTCGTCGAGTTCGCTGTCGTAGCCGGTTTTCAACACGCCGCCGTCACGGATGACCGCAGGCGGGTTGTCGATGATGGCTTTTTCCAGCAATGCCGCCAGTTCCGGGTAGGTACTGGTGGTCTTCGCCAGTTCAATGATGTGCGGCGTTTCCAGCTCGGCCATCGCCCGCTGCAGTTCGGGCAGGGCGCCGAGGGCATCACGCAGTCGGGCCAGGTCGCGAGGGCGGGCATTGCGCAAGCCGATGCGGGCGAGGATCCGCTCGATGTCTCCGATTTCCTTGAGCTGTGGCTGCAGCTTTTCGAAGCGGTAGCCGTCGAGCAGGCAGGTGATCGAGCTCTGGCGCGCCAGCAGCACGCTCAGGTCGCGCAACGGGCGATTCAACCAGCGAGTCAGCAAGCGGCTGCCCATGGCGGTCTGGCAGCGATCGACCACCGATTGCAGCGTGTTGTCGCGACCGCCGGCCAGGTTGGTGTCCAGTTCCAGATTGCGACGGCTCGCGCCATCCAGCACCACGGTGTCGTCCAGGCGTTCGTGGCGCAGGGTGCGCAAGTGGGGCAGGGCGGTGCGCTGGGTTTCCTTGGCATAGCTGAGCAGGCAACCTGCCGCGCCGATGGCCAGCGTCAGGTTCTCGCACCCAAAGCCCTTGAGGTCCTGGGTGGAAAACTGCTGGCAAAGGCTTTTCAGCGCCGAATCGCGCTCGAAATCCCACGGTGCACGGCGACGAACCCCACGACGTTTCTCCGCAGGCAGGTCCTTGGGCCAATCATCCGGAATCATCAGCTCGACTGGATTGATCCGCTCCAGTTCCGCGAGCAGGTTTTCCCAGCCCTTGATCTCCAGCACCGTGAAGTTGCCGCTGGTGATGTCCAGCACTGCCAGCCCAAACAGGCGCTCGTCACCCAGCACGGCGGCGATCAGGTTATCCCGACGCTCGTCGAGCAGCGCCTCGTCACTGACCGTACCCGGCGTAATGATGCGCACCACCTGGCGTTCGACCGGCCCCTTGCTGGTCGCCGGGTCGCCGACCTGCTCACAGATCACCACCGATTCGCCAAGCTTCACCAGTTTCGCCAGGTAGCCCTCGGCGGCGTGGTAAGGAATCCCGCACATCGGAATCGCCTGACCCGCCGACTGCCCACGGGCGGTCAGGGTGATGTCCAGCAGCTTGGCGGCCTTCTTCGCGTCTTCATAGAAGATCTCGTAGAAGTCACCCATGCGGTAGAACATCAACTGGTCTGGGTGCTGGTTCTTCAGGCGCCAGTATTGCTGCATCATGGGTGTGTGCGAGGACAGGTCGGACAGTGCTTTATTCATCGGATATCAGGCAGATTCGTTGAAAGGTGTAGGGCAAAGGAGGGGCATTGGCCCGGCTTTTCCGCGATGGGCGCAAGGTTACCATGGGCGGTCCGCCTGACGCAGGCATGAAAGCCCCGGGAAACATTTCCACTGTCCATGCACGGTTTATGCAAAACAGCATTTGTCTTCGCAAAAAAGATCAAGCACTATGCGTGATATGCAAAAACGCAATGTTTCTACCGTCCTCAGAGCGCTGCTCGATCAGCACGGGATCTCCCCCACGGAGCTTCACCGTCGCACCGGCGTGCCTCAATCCACCCTCTCGCGAATCCTCAGCGGCAAGATTGTCGACCCTTCGGACAAACACATCTCGAAGATCGCCGAGTACTTCGCCGTGAGCACCGACCAGTTGCGCGGCCGCGCCGGCGTGGCATCCGCCGCCGGTGCCGGGCGCGATCAGGTGCACGCCGAACTCAAGGACATCAGTCTGTGGGACGACGATACGCCCGTCGATGACGACGAGGTGTCGGTCCCCTTTCTTCGCGAGGTTGAATTGGCGGCGGGATCAGGAAGATTCGTCATTGAAGAGAGCGAGCGCGCCAGCCTGCGCTTTGGCAAGCGCAGCCTGCGGCACAACGGCGTGCAGTTCGATCAGGCCAAATGCGTCACGGTACGTGGCAACAGCATGTTGCCGGTGCTGCGTGACGGCGCCACCGTCGGGGTCAACGCCGGCAAGAGTGGCATCGGCGATATCGTCGACGGCGACCTCTATGCCATCAACCACAATGGGCAATTGCGGGTGAAACAGTTGTATCGCCTGCCAACCGGCATTCGCCTGCGCAGTTTCAATCGCGATGAGCACCCGGACGAGGACTACAGCTTCCAGGAAATGCAGGAAGAGCAAATTGTCATCCTCGGTCACGTCTTCTGGTGGGGCATGTACGCCCGTTAGGCCATCCTTCGTCAGATAAAACCCGCCACCTGGCGGGTTTTTTTCGCTTGTCGCAAACCGCCAAGGCCTTTGTCCGTGGGGATTCCATGCATTTGCGCGAACTTTCCACATAGTTGAATGCATTTATGCATTGACTATATATGCATAAATGCATATTCTTCGTCTCAAGCCGCTCAAAAATAGCAGCTCGCAACGAAAGGGCGTTTTCGACCTACCTTTCTTTTCATCCTTTCAAGCCAAGGAGGCGTGACATGACAATCGAACAACAAGCGTTGCTGGACACGCCAATCTGGCTGGTCATCGCACTCGCCTTGATGGGTGGAGTGTCTGGCGAAATGTGGCGCGCCGACAAGGAGGGCGCCCGCGGCTGGTCTTTGCTGCGCCGCCTGGCCTTGCGCTCCGGGGCCTGCATGATCTGCGGGGTGTCGGCGTTGATGTTGTTATACGCCTCTGGCCTGTCGATCTGGGTTGCCGGGGCCTTTGGTGGTCTCACTGCAATGGCCGGTGCCGACGTCGCCATCGGACTCTACGAGCGTTGGGCGGCCAAGCGCATCGGCGTGTGCGATTCACCGCCTAAGGATTCCCGTCCGGATTGATAACCTGGCGCACCAAGACTCGACATCGACCAGCCGCCGCACCTGCTGGCACTTGTCCGCTAACATCTTGAGCAACCCTGCCACTTGCAAGCGCGATGCGCTCGTGTACGTTAGGTCCATAGCGCCCGATCAGGAGATGCCCGTGAAAGTGATCACCCAACTGGCCGCCGACCTCGGCAGGCAATTGCAGATGCTCAACGCCCATGTCTCCACCGCCGAGTCCTGTACCGGTGGCGGCATCGCCGAGGCCATTACCCGCATTCCCGGCAGTTCGGCGTGGTTCGAGGCCGGTTACGTCACGTACTCCAACCTGCAGAAAAACCTGCAATTGGGGGTGCCGGTGGAGCTGTTCACCTCGGTGGGGGCGGTCAGTCGCGAGGTGGTCGAGGCCATGGCCAGGGGCGCGCAGGAGCGCAGCCGGGCATTTTTCTCCGTGGCGGTCAGCGGCGTGGCCGGGCCGGATGGCGGTTCGCCGAACAAACCGGTAGGCACGGTGTGGCTGGCCTGGGGCGTCGGCGAGCGGGTGTTCAGCGAACTGCAGCACTTCCCCGGTGACCGCGATGAAGTCCGCCGACAAACGGTGAAGGCCGCGCTAGAGGGGCTGCTGCGCCATGCCTCGGCAGAAATCTCAAATCAGGGGTAGGCGATCCTGAATCCCTGTGGAATAATACTGGCTACTTATACAGGTGTTGGCCGTCAGGCCTTATTGATTACGTGAGGACTTTAATGGACGACAACAAGAAGAAAGCCTTGGCTGCGGCCCTGGGTCAGATCGAACGTCAATTCGGCAAGGGTGCCGTAATGCGTATGGGCGATCAGGACCGTCAGGCGATCCCGGCCATCTCCACGGGCTCTCTGGGGCTGGACATCGCGCTCGGCATCGGCGGCCTGCCAAAAGGCCGTATTGTTGAAATCTACGGTCCTGAATCTTCCGGTAAAACCACGCTGACATTGTCGGTGATCGCCCAGGCTCAAAAAGCCGGTGCGACCTGCGCATTCGTCGACGCCGAACATGCCCTGGACCCTGAGTACGCCGGCAAACTGGGCGTCAACGTCGACGACCTGCTGGTTTCCCAGCCGGACACCGGTGAGCAGGCCCTGGAAATCACCGACATGCTGGTGCGTTCCAACGCGGTTGACGTGATCATCGTCGACTCCGTGGCGGCCCTGGTGCCGAAGGCTGAAATCGAAGGCGAAATGGGTGACATGCACGTGGGCCTGCAAGCCCGCCTGATGTCCCAGGCGCTGCGTAAAATCACCGGTAACATCAAGAACGCCAACTGCCTGGTGATCTTCATCAACCAGATCCGCATGAAAATCGGCGTGATGTTCGGCAGCCCGGAAACCACCACCGGTGGTAACGCGCTGAAGTTCTACGCCTCGGTTCGTCTGGACATCCGCCGTACTGGCGCGGTGAAAGAAGGTGATGAGGTCGTCGGCAGCGAAACCCGCGTCAAGGTTGTGAAGAACAAGGTGGCTTCGCCGTTCCGTCAGGCCGAGTTCCAGATCCTTTACGGCAAGGGCATCTACCTCAATGGTGAGATGATCGACCTGGGTGTGCTGCACGGTTTCGTCGAGAAGTCCGGTGCCTGGTATGCCTACAACGGCACCAAGATCGGTCAGGGCAAGGCCAACTCGGCCAAGTTCCTCGCGGATAACCCTGAGGTTGCCGCAGCCCTTGAGAAGCAACTGCGTGACAAGTTGCTGTCTCCAGCCGTCATCGCGGACTCCAAGGCCTCTGCAGTCAAAGAGACTGAAGACGACATGGCTGACGCTGATATCTGATTGATCTGATGACCGCCGTACTCGATACACTCGTCGCGGTGCGGCGAACCGCAATGGACCTGCTTGCGCGACGCGAGCACGGTCGGGTCGAGCTGACGCGTAAACTGCGTCAGCGCGGCGCCCTCCCTGAAATGATCGACACAGCGCTCGACCGTTTGACGGAAGAGGGGTTGTTGTCCGAATCCCGCTACCTCGAAAGCTTCGTCTCCTATCGTGCCCGATCGGGCTATGGTCCTTTGCGTATTCGCGAAGAATTGAGCCAGCGTGGCCTGCAGCGCAGTGACATCGAACTCGCGTTGCGCGAGAGCGGAATCAACTGGCAGGAACAGCTGGAGGATACCTGGCGGCGCAAGTTCTCCGGGCATCTACCGATAGACGCCCGGGAGCGCGCCAAACAAGGCCGGTTCCTGAGTTACCGGGGTTATTCGATGGAAATGGTCAGCCGCTTGTTAAGCGGCCGAGGGATGGATGATTGACTGAAAACGGCTCGCTATTTGATAGCGGGCCGTTTTTTTACCTCACGTGACCTTCAAGGGTTCCGGCGTGCGTTGTGCTGCCGCTGGCCTGGAGTGCGCCCAGTTCTCCGGCAGGTTGATGTAGTCCACAAGTTCCCGCAGGCGTCCGTGATCACGGGCGTTGAAGGTGAAGGCCAGCCGTGCCAGGTGACTGAACTGCGGGTCGTCCTGTTCTTCGCCGCTGTAGGCATGTTGATGGAAGTGATCGCTCAGGCACAGGTCGGCGAAAGTATGCTGCATGTGTTCCAGCGCATCCTCGCTGAGCTTGTGGTTCATGCGGATAACGAACTGATGCTTGAGCCAGCGGCTGGAGTGGAAGTTGCTGTAGAACCGGTTGATCTGCTCCACCGCCTCTTCGACGCTGTAGACCAGGCTTACCAGTTTCAGGTCGGTCGGCAGGATATAGCGATTTTCCTCCAGTTGATTGCGGATGAAGTCCAGCGCGCCGTGCCAGAACTGGCCGCCCGGGGCATCCAGCAGCACCACCGGCACCAGCGGGCTTTTGCCGGTCTGGATCAGTGTCAGCACTTCCAGCGCCTCGTCCAGTGTGCCGAAACCGCCAGGGCACAGCACCAGCGCATCGGCTTCCTTGACGAAGAACAGCTTGCGGGTAAAGAAGAAATGGAACGGCAGCAGGTTGGTGGTGCCGTTCACGGTCGGATTGGCATGCTGCTCGAAGGGCAGGGTGATGTTGAATCCCAGGCTGTGATCCAGGCCGGCGCCTTCGTGGGCAGCGGCCATGATGCCGCCGCCGGCACCAGTGATCACCATCAGGTCCGAGCGTGCCAACGCGGCGCCAAGTTCGCGGGCCATGCCATACAGCGGGTGTTCGATGGGGGTGCGGGCCGAGCCGAAAACCGTGACTTTGCGCCGGCCCCGGAACTGTTCGAGTACACGGAAGGCCTGTTCGAGTTCGCGCAGTGCTTGCAGGGTGATTTTCGCGTTCCAGCGGTTGTGATCTTCCTGGGCCATGCGCAGCACGGTCAGGATCATGTCGCGGAAGATCGGGATGTTCGGGCTGTTGGGTGAGACCAGGTTGAGTTGTTCTTCGACCTTGCTGATGAGGTCGTGGCCGCTTTCCGCGAAATGACGGTTGAGGAGGTCATTCGGTTGGTAAGGCATCAATTTCTCCTTCCATATCAGGCAGTGTTCCCTAGGGTAAATGCGCATCGCAAGGCGTCAGTCAGACAGCCCCCTCCTGCCTGAGAAATGAATGTGAATACTGTGAATCTAGCCCCTCGCAGTGATTTGCGCTGATTTGATCATTGCGCCGCAAAGTCTTTCCTGGCAACCGCTTGTTGACGATTTGCAAGGTGATTTCGCCGCTCGTCTGAACGCACGGCAAGTGGCCAGCACTCTGATTTACTAAATTACAGGTGCGACACGACAACTTTGCGTCAAAGGCAGGGCGCGCGGTACGAGCGGTTCAAGGATTTTTTGCTCAACCAAGAGCGAAGTGCAGGGAGGCGGTAGCCATGGCCAGAATCATTCTGGAGATCGATACGCAACTGTATCGATTATTGAAGTCATCGGCCGAGACCCATCATTTGAGTCTCGAGGAGGAGTGTCGCCGACGTCTGGAGGGTGGCGAACGACGTTCGCGCTACTTGCAGGCGCTGGTCGCCGAATTGCGCGCCGAGGATGAACAGCGGCGCGCCAACTCCCGTTGAATCACTTTTTCTTCGCAGGCGTGGCTTTCGGGCAATCCGATTCCTGGAAGCTGGCCGAGCCGACCGCACGATTGGTCTTCACTTCGGTGAAGTCGTAACGCATGATCGCGCCCTTCGCCATCAGCTTGCGGAAACCCGGGTTGTTGCACACCGAGGAGCCCAGCTGGAAATACACCGCCTTGGGTTCTGCGCGCATCTTCTGGGCGTGGCTGCTTTGCACGCTCAGGTGATTGATCAGTACGTTGCCTTCGACGGTGTAGCCCTGATCAAGAATGTCCTCGTTGATCGCCCGAGGCGTGCCGACGCTGCTCTGGGCGGCGACGTTGCGCAGCTCGCGGTTGAGATTCTGCTCACTCAAGGACGCAGCCTGAGCGTTGAAGGACGACGCCAGCAGAATGGCAGCGGTGGGGACGATAAGGCGCAACATGAAACTCTCCTGTTCAGTGACTGGTGGTTCGACCTGTCACATGACTGTGCGTTCAGTGGGCGCGAATTATAGGGGAGGTGGTCCGGACGGTACAGGCTTGCGCAGACGGCTCTGATAAACTGCGGCCTTTATTGCTCCGAGTGTCGTTCGTGTCGATTTTTCCTGCTTGCCGGTACAGCCCACGATGAACCATGCCCCCAACGCCGTAGCCCGCTTGCGTGACCAGCGCGAGGAGGAGGGCATCAAGCCACTTCAGGCCCGTGGCTGGCGAGCGCCCCGTTGCCATGACTGCCGGGTGATCGTCAGTCATTGCCTGTGTGCCTGGCGCCCGCAGGTCGAGACACGCTCCGGGGTGTGCCTGATCATGACCAACAAGGAAGTGTTCAAACCGAGCAACACCGGATGGCTGATTGCGGATGTGGTGCGTGACAACCATGCGTTCATCTGGTCGCGCACGGAACCCGATCCGCAACTGCTGGCATTGCTCGCCGACCCGCAATGGCAGCCCTACCTGGTCTTTCCGGGCGAGTACGTGGAGCCCGAGCGAGTGACCAACACGGTCGCGCTCGACAGCGACCGGCGGCCGTTATTCATTCTCCTGGATGCGACCTGGACCGAGGCGCGGAAGATTTTCCGCAAGAGCCCGTATTTCGATGCACTGCCGATCCTCAGCCTGCTGCCCGAGAAACTGTCGCGTTATCGCCTGCGCCGCTCCACCCGCAGCGAGCATTTGTGCACGGCAGAAGTGGCGGCGCTGTGCCTCGATCTGGCGGGCGATGTCGAGGCCGCCTCGGCGCTGGATGCTTATTTCGATGTGTTCAGCCAGCATTACCTGGATGCCAAGCACCAGCTGGAAATGAACGTCAGTACCCCGGCACATGCCGAGCTGCAGCCCTTTGTGCGCAACGGCACCCCGGTCGCCGGCTGATTGTCGCCCATACTGCAAAGAACTGTAGCGGCCAGGCACCTTGACCACCCCGGTTTCGCTGGGCATGCTTGGCGCCGATTGGGGCGCGGCCGAGATTTGATACGCTGCATTTTTACGTGAAACGCTGCCTGAACAGTCACGTAACTGGCGTTGAACGCGCCCTGTTGGTGCCGCTCCGTGGCTGCACCTTGCGCTGGATAGAAGAACAGGATCATTTGAAAAATGGCCACATACGAAATCCTGATTGCCGATGACCACCCACTTTTTCGCAGCGCCCTGCACCAGGCGTTGACGCTGGGCCTTGGCCCGGACGTGCGTCTGGTGGAAGTGGCGAGCATTGCCGAACTGGAAACCCGACTCGACGAAAAGTCCGACTGGGACCTGGTGCTGCTGGACCTGAACATGCCGGGTGCCTACGGATTTTCCGGGCTGGTGCTGTTGCGCGGACAGTATCCGCAGATTCCGGTGGTGATGGTCTCGGCCCAGGAAGAGGCCACGATCATGGTCAAATCCCGTGAGTTCGGCGCCAGTGGCTTCATTCCCAAATCCAGTGACCTGAGCGTGATCCAGAAAGCCGTGCGCGCGGTGCTTGAGGGTGATGTGTTCTGGCCGCCCCAGGCCTTTGAAGCGGTCAGTGTTTCCGACGAAGCCAAGGCTGCCAGCGAAGGCCTGGCCAGCCTGACACCCCAACAGTTCCGGGTGCTGACCATGGTCTGCGAAGGGTTGCTGAACAAGCAGATTGCCTATGAGCTCAGCGTGTCGGAAGCAACGATCAAGGCTCATGTCACGGCGATTTTCCGTAAGCTGAATGTGCGCACCCGGACTCAGGCAGCCTTGCTTCTGCAACAACTTGAGTCAATTTCAAGCCAGTAAGCGCGGGCGTCTTCACGCTTTTTTGACCTGGGTTGAACTAGCTTTCCCACTCCTTTTTTGGTCAGTTGCCACGCTTATGTCCCCTTTCAAAGGCCAGACCGGCCTTAAACGCATCCTCAACGCCTCCGGCTATTCGCTGGACGGCCTGCGCGCCGCCTTCACCGGGGAAGCGGCCTTCCGCCAACTGGTGTTGCTCAACGTCATCCTGATTCCGCTTTCATTCTTCCTGAATGTCAGTCGTGTCGAGCAGGCCGTGTTGATTGCCGTGTGTTTGCTGGCGTTGATCGTCGAGTTGCTCAATTCGGCGGTGGAGGCAGCCATCGACCGTATTTCCCTGGAGCTGCATCCACTGTCCAAGAACGCCAAGGACATGGGCAGCGCCGCTCAACTGGTGGCGTTGACCATGATCGGACTGGTCTGGGCGATCATCCTGCTTTAAGCAACGGGCGGCAGCACGATCTCGTCGCTGCGCTGGACCCCGGCGGTGAAGGCGCGGCACAGTTCGAGGAATTCGCGCATCGCCGACGTCTGATATTTCTGCTTGTGCCAGATGAAGTAGAACTGCCGCGCCAGGTCCAGGTCGGGTGTTTCCACCGGCACCAAGCTGCCGCGCCGGAACGCATCGCGCAGGGCCAGGCGTGAGATGCAACCAATCCCCAACCCCGATTCCACCGCGCGCTTGATGGCTTCGGTGTGTTCGAGCTCCAGGCGGATGTTCAGCGCGCTGCGATGATGCCGCATGGCCTGGTCAAACGTCAGCCGTGTGCCAGAGCCCTGTTCACGCAGAATCCAGGCCTCCTGGCTCAGCGCATCCATGGTTGCGGTGCCTCGGATCGCCAACGGATGCTGCGGGGCGCAGAACACCACCAGTTCATCCTCGACCCAACTTTGCACCTCGATATCCGGATGGCTGCAGTCACCTTCGATTAGACCCAGATCAATTTCATAGTGCGCGACCTGTTGCACAATGTTGGCAGTGTTCTGCACATGCAGCTTCACCTGGCTTTCCGGATGGCGCTGCATGAAGCCACCGATCAGCAGCGTGGCCAGGTAGTTGCCGATGGTCAGGGTCGCGCCGACCGCCAGCGAGCCGAAACCGGACTTGCCATTGAGCAGGTCTTCGATCTCCTTGGCCTGGTCCAGCAGTGCGACCGCCTGTGGCAGCAGTTGTTTACCCAGCGCGTTGAGGCTCAGTCGTTTGCCCGCGCGGTCGAACAGCTGGCAGCTGGACTGGCGCTCCAGTTCGGTGATGGAGGTGCTCGCCGCCGATTGCGAGAGATTGAGCAGCCCGGCAGCGCGTGAAACGCTCTCCTGCTGGGCGACGGCGACGAAGACTTGAAGTTGACGGAGAGTAAATCGCATATCTATATAACCGATAACCCTTATCTTAATAATCCAGTTAACAGATATTGTCGTCGCGATTAGAATACGTTGCAATTGCGCAGAGCACTTTGATCAACGCACAGGCGCAGACAAATCTCCAGGAGTCCCACGTACATGAGCAACATGAACCACGAGCGTGTCCTCAGTGTTCACCACTGGAACGACACCCTGTTCAGCTTCAAGTGCACCCGCGATCCGGGCCTGCGCTTCGAGAACGGTCAGTTCGTGATGATCGGCCTGCAACAGCCCAACGGCCGCCCGCTTATGCGCGCTTACTCGATTGCCAGCCCGAACTGGGAAGAGCATCTCGAGTTCTTCAGCATCAAGGTGCCTGATGGTCCGCTGACTTCCCAGTTGCAGCATCTGAAGGAAGGCGACGAGATCATCATCAGCAAGAAGCCTACCGGCACGCTGGTACTGGACGACCTGAAGCCTGGCAAACATTTGTACCTGCTCAGCACCGGCACCGGTCTGGCGCCTTTCATGAGCGTCATCCAGGACCCGGAAACCTACGAGCGTTTCGAAAAAGTGATCCTGTGCCACGGCGTACGTTACGTCAACGAAGTCGCCTACCGCGAATTCATCACCGAGCACCTGCCGCAGAACGAGTTCTTCGGCGAGGCCCTGCGTGACAAGTTGATCTACTACCCGACCGTTACCCGCGAGCCATTCGAAAACGAAGGCCGCCTGACCGACCTGATGCGCAGCGGCAAGCTGTTCAGCGACATCGGTCTGCCACCGATCAACCCGCAGGACGACCGCGCCATGCTGTGCGGCAGCCCAAGCATGCTCGACGAAACCAGCGAAGTGTTGAACAGCTTCGGCCTGACCGTTTCGCCGCGGATGCGCGAGCCGGGTGATTACCTGATCGAGCGTGCGTTCGTCGAGAAGTAATAACCGCTGCACCGCTGTCCCTGTGGGAGCGGGCTTGCCCGCGAAAGCAATCTATCAGTCGACATCAACGTTGATTGACACGGTGCCTTCGCGAACAAGCCCGCTCCCACAGTTGTTTGTGGCGCTCAAACTTTCGCTGGAACTACCTCCAGCACCCGAATCAGCTCCGGCGTCGGGTAATGCCAGCGCACATCCACATCCCAGAACTGGGCCCCGTACTCGCGCTCGGGCGCGGGCGTCTGGTACGCCGGCCGTGGATCCTGGGCCAGGCATTGCTCGATCAGCTCGACCAGAGGCTCCGACAGGCGCTGCGCATGCCCGTGGGCCTGTCGCAGCGCGCTGTCCGCCCACTGCACGGCAATCGGCTGCGGCGCCGCGCTGGCGATGTCGTTGGTGGCACTGTCGATGATGTCGGCGTAAGGCACATAGGGCTTGATGTCGAGAATCGGCGTGCCGTCCAGCAGATCGATGCCGGATATCCACAGGCGGCCGGATTCGACCTTGTCCAGTTTCACCACGGATTGGCCAATGCCATTGGGTCGATGCGTGGCGCGGGTGGCGAACACGCCCATGGATTTGTTACCGCCGAGGCGAGGAGGCCGGACTTTGAGCCGTGGCTTTTCTTCCAATGCCTGATGAAACAGGAACAGCAGCCACACATGGCTGACCTGTTCCAGCCCCTGCACCGCATCGCCCTGATCGAACGGCGCCACCAGTTCCAGCACGCCACGGGCGGCGGGGGCCAGTTGCGGCTGGCGCGGGATGGCGAACTTTTCCTTGAAACAGGAACGCACGAAGCCGATGGGGGAAACGCTGTAGGTCATGGGATTGCGGTCGGTGGGAGTGAGGTGGGCATGATAACTCACATGGTCTCAGGTTCCATGTTGCCGGATAGGGCCTCTTTTTCGGAACGCCGCCCGGAGCAAGCCCGCTCCCACAGGGGATCATCTGAACACTGGAGATGCCTGTGGGAGCGGGCTTGCTCGCGAAGGGCGCACCACCAATCTCAGAGACTGAACCCCCCATCCAACGGAATAATATTCCCGGTCATATAGGCACCCGCCGTACTCGCCAGGCTGATCGCCAAGGCGGCCATCTCTTCCTCGCGGCCCCAGCGCTTCATCGGAATCAGCGCGGTATCCTCGGCCAGCGCCTGTTCGTCATTGCCGATGTGCTGGGTCATCTTGCTCGGGAAGCGCCCGGGGGCGATCACGTTGACGTTGATGTGCTGGCTTACCAGTTCCCGCGCCAGAATCCGCGATAACTGGTGCAGGGCCGCTTTACTTGGCCCATAAGCATAAGCCTGTTCGCCAAATGACGAGATTCCGGCCACCGAGCCGATGTTGATGATCCGCGCAGGATTGGCCTCGGACCCGCCTTTGCGCAACAGCGGCAACAGCTGCTGGATGCAGTTGAACACCGAAGTCACGTTGAGCTGCATGACCTTTTCCCAGCCCTTGACCGGGTAGGTCTCCAGCGGCGCGCCCCAGGTGGTGCCGGCGTTGTTCACCAGGATGTCCAGGTGGGTCAGGCGCTCGCCCAGGTGCGTTGCCAGCTGCTGCACACCTTCTTCGCTGGCGAGGTTGGCGGCCACGCCATGGCACTTGCCGAAGGCGCTCAATTCGTCAGCGGTTTGCTGGCAGGCCTCGGCGTCCCGCGCGCAGACGTACACCGTGGCGCCCGCCTCGACGTAGGCCTTGGCGATCATCTTGCCGATACCACGGGTGCCGCCGGTCACCAGTGCGGTGCGGCCTTGCAGGGAAAAGTACGGGTGCATGGCGAATCCTGAGAGCTGAGGGTCACTACACCCTAGTCGTCAGCCGCTTGCAGCGGAGCCACTATTTTCACGAAGAATGAAAGATTATTCGCCTATCTGTAGGAGCTAGCTTGCTAGCGAAGGTCGTTAACGATAACGCCTGGAACCTGACACGGCGCGGCGTTCTGAGGTCCTTCGTCGGAACGCCGCCCGGAGCAAGCTCGCTCCTACAGTTGGAGGCGGTTACTGCGGGCGAACGCGCAGCGTCAGACCCTTGAGGAAGTTGCGCAGCAACTGGTCGCCGCACGGACGGTAATTGGTATGGCCGAACTTGCGAAACAATGCGCTCAGTTCCGGCTTGGACACCGGGAACTCGGCAGCCTTGAGGATCGCGTGCATGTCATCTTCCTTCAGCTCGAACGCCACGCGCAGCTTTTTCAGGATGATGTTGTTGGTGACCGGCACTTCGATGGGCTGTGGCGGGCGACTGTCATCCTTGCCGCGCTTGAAGATCACCAGGCCATCGAGGAAATGTGCCATGACTTCGTCGGGGCAGCGCACGAAGCCTTCTTCGTCTTCTTCTTTTTTGTCCAGGTAGGCCTTCAGGTCATCGAGGGCGACGTCCATGCCGCCGAGCTTGATGATCTCGATGACTTTCTTGTCGCTGATGTCGAGCATGTAGCGCACGCTGCGCAAAACGTCGTTATGAATCATGGTGTGCAATCCTGATATTCGGCAGTGGGCGCCGCGCAGGCGGCGGCGCCAGAAGGTGTGGCGGCGTGAGAAGCGTCAGAACTTCTCTTTGCCGGACAGGTAGCGCCATTGGCCCAACGGCACTTTGCCGATGGACACGCCGCCGATACGAATGCGGCGGATGGCAACGGCCTTCAGGCCGACGGCCTGGCAGAACAGGGCGATCACGCCCGGTTGTGGATTCTTCATCGCAAAGCGCAGGCGGTTTTCGTTCTGCCAGCTGGCCTTGACCGGCGGCAACTCCTTGCCCTTGTACGTGAGGCCGTGCTGCAGACGGTTCAGGCCATGCTCGACCATCTCGCCTTCGACGTCGACCACGTATTCCTGCTCGATCTTGCCGGCATCGGCCGTGAGCTTGCGCAGGATTTTCCAGTCCTGGGTGAACACCAGCAGGCCGCTGGCGTTCGGTTGCAGGTCGGTGCTGGCGGACAGGCGCAGGAAATGCCCTTTGAGCGGACGTTTGCCGAAGCGATGTTCTTCGCTGAGGGTCTCGCCATTGAGGGTGGCCATGGCGCTCTCTGCATCCATGCCGGCCGGTACGTTGAGCAGCAGCGTCACCGGCTCCGGTGCGGTGGCCTTGGCGTCCTTGTCGAGCTCGACCTTCTGCTGGTCGACCTTGAACTGCGGCTCGTCGATGACTTCGCCGTCCACGGTGACCCAGCCGCCCTCGATGAACAGCTCAGCCTCCCGACGGGAGCAGCCGACCAGTTCGATGAGGCGTTTGGAGAGGCGGATCGGGTCAGTCATGACAGGGCCGTAATAATAAATGGGACGATATTGTACCTGCATGGCTCCAGTTAATCGCGATCCCATTTCGTCGCAGGTTTTCCTTGTGGGAGCGGGCTTGCCCGCGAAAGCGGTGGATCAGTCGACGAATTCGTTGAATGACACACCACTTTCGCAAGCAAGCCCGCTCCCACTGGGACATGCAGGTGTGTCAGGCCTTGCGGCTCAGTGGTTCGGCTCGGCGCAAGCGCATGTGCAATAACGGATAAGGCTGGCCCATGCCGTCGTGTTCGGTGCGGCCGATCACCTCGAAGCCCTGCTTGAAGTAGAACCCCAGCGCCTGCGGGTTCTGTTCGTTGACGTCCAGCTCATCGGCGTTCATGTGCTCCATGGCGTAGCGCAGCAGTTGCTTGCCCAGGCCCTGGCCCCGGTGCGCCGGGTCGATGAAGAGCATTTCGATCTTGCCCGCCGCGACCCCGGCGAACCCGGTGATGCGCTGGCGCGAGTCCTTGGTGCAGATCAGCATGACCGCGTCCAGATAACGGGTCAGCACCAGGTTTTTCAACAGCTCGATGTAGCTGTCAGGCAGGAAGTCGTGGGTGGCGCGGACCGAGTCTTCCCAGACCCGGGTCAGTTCCGGATAGTCACTCTGTTTCGGTGTGTGGATGACCGCATGTTGGCGCATGGCCAGGGGCCCCTTTGGCAGTGAATGGTGCGTGTCCTTTCTACCCATACGATAGCCGTAAAAAAGCCCCGCATCTCGTCGAGAGAGCGGGGCTTTTGGCGTTTTTTGCGTTTAGATCTGTTCGGCCCAGAGGTCGTATTCGTCGGCGTCGGTCACCTTGCACCAGACCTTGTCGCCTGGCTTGAGGTTGCTGCCGTTATCGATGAACACGTTACCGTCGATTTCCGGGGCATCGAAGAAGCAGCGGCCGACCGCGCCTTGCTCGTCGACTTCATCGACCAGCACTTCGATTTCACGGCCGACGCGCATCTGCAGGCGCGCCGAGCTGATTTCCTGCTGGTGCGCCATGAAGCGCTCCCAGCGGTCCTGCTTGACGTCGTCCGGGACGATGTCCAGGTCAAGGTCGTTGGCTGGGGCGCCGTCGACCGGCGAGTACTGGAAGCAGCCAACGCGGTCGAGCTGGGCTTCGGTCAGCCAGTCCAGCAGGTACTGGAAGTCTTCTTCGGTTTCGCCGGGGAAGCCGACGATGAAGGTCGAGCGGATGATCAGGTCCGGGCAGATTTCGCGCCAGTTCTTGATCCGGGCCAGGGTCTTGTCCTCGAACGCCGGGCGTTTCATCGACTTCAAGACTTTCGGGCTGGCGTGCTGGAACGGGATGTCCAGGTACGGCAGGATCTTGCCGGCGGCCATCAGCGGGATCAGCTCGTCGACGTGCGGGTACGGGTAGACATAGTGCAGGCGTACCCAGACGCCGAGGGTGCTCAAAGCTTCGCAGAGTTCGGTCATGCGGGTTTTCACCGGCGCGCCGTTCCAGAAACCGGTGCGGTATTTCACGTCCACGCCGTAGGCGCTGGTGTCCTGGGAGATCACCAGCAGTTCCTTGACACCGGACTTGACCAGGCGCTGAGCCTCGTCGAGCACGTCACCCACCGGGCGGCTGACCAGTTTGCCGCGCATCGAGGGGATGATGCAGAAGCTGCAGCTGTGGTTGCAGCCTTCGGAAATCTTCAGGTAGGCGTAGTGGCGCGGGGTCAGCTTGATGCCCTGTGGTGGCACCAGGTCGATCAGCGGGTTGTGATCCTGTTTCGGCGGCACCACTTCGTGCACCGCGTTGACCACTTGCTCGTACTGCTGCGGACCGGTCACGGCCAGCACGCTCGGGTGTACGTCGCGGATGTTGCCTTCTTCAACGCCCATGCAGCCGGTGACGATCACCTTGCCGTTTTCCTTGATGGCTTCGCCGATCACTTCCAGGGATTCAGCCTTGGCCGAGTCGATGAAGCCGCAGGTGTTGACCACCACGACGTCGGCGTCCTGATAGGTGGACACCACGTCGTAACCTTCCATGCGCAACTGGGTGAGGATGCGCTCGGAGTCTACGAGTGCCTTCGGGCAACCCAGGGATACGAAGCCAACTTTTGGATTGGCTGGCGCAGGAGTGGTGGACATGTCTAACCTCGGTATGGGTGCTGCCCGACCTTGAGGTGGGGCGACAGACGGACGCTTAGGCGCCTCTGATCAAAAAGTGCGCAATTCTAGCGATGGGGAGCGCACTTGACCAGCTTTAAGAAGGGAAAAACGACGAGTGCTGCGCTATGCTTCGCGCCTTTATGCTTTACCGATTTCTAGAGTCAAGAAAACGACTGTAACAACAAGTAAGACGGCGCATGCCTTCATAAAGTAGTGGGAGTGGTGGATGGGTCAGGCAAGTAGTCACGCGGCGGGCGCCGAGCATTCGGCGACGAAGCCGATCGGCATGTTGGTCGCGGCGGTCGGGGTGGTTTATGGCGATATCGGCACGAGCCCGTTGTACACCCTCAAGGAAGTGTTTTCCGGGGGATATGGCGTACCGGTCAACCACGACGGCGTGCTGGGCATCCTGGCCCTGATCTTCTGGTCGCTGATCTGGGTGGTGTCGATCAAGTACATGATGTTCGTCCTGCGCGCCGACAACCAGGGCGAGGGCGGAATCATGGCCCTGACCGCCCTGGCGCGTCGGGCGGCTGCCGGGCATGCGAAGCTGCGCACCTTGCTGGTGGTCTGCGGGCTGATCGGTGCGGCGCTGTTTTATGGCGACAGCATGATCACGCCGGCGATTTCCGTGCTCTCGGCCATCGAAGGGCTGGGACTCGCCTTTGATGGTATCGACCATTGGGTGGTGCCGCTGTCGCTGATCGTGCTGGTGGCGCTGTTTTTGATCCAGCGCCACGGCACGGCGCGCATCGGCATTCTGTTCGGGCCGATCATGGTCACCTGGTTCGTCGTGCTCGGGGCGCTGGGCGTCTACGGCATCCTGCAACACCCGGAAGTGCTCAAGGCGCTGAACCCGGTGTGGGGCGTGCGTTTCTTCATCGTCCACCCAGGCATGGGCGTCGCGATCCTTGGCGCGGTGGTGCTGGCGCTGACCGGTGCCGAAGCGCTGTACGCCGACATGGGCCACTTCGGGCGCAAGCCAATCGCCCGCGCCTGGTTCATCCTCGTATTGCCCGCGCTGGTGCTGAACTACTTCGGCCAGGGCGCCTTGCTGCTGGGTGACCCGGAAGCAGCGCGCAACCCGTTCTACCTGCTGGCGCCGAGCTGGGCGCTGATCCCCCTGGTCGGCCTGTCGACCCTGGCGACGGTGATTGCCTCGCAAGCGGTGATTTCCGGTGCGTTCTCGCTGACCCGCCAGGCGATCCAGCTGGGCTACATTCCTCGGATGCACATTCAGCACACCTCCAGCGCCGAACAGGGCCAGATCTACATCGGTGCGGTGAACTGGTCGCTGATGGTCGGCGTGGTCCTGCTGGTGCTCGGCTTCGAATCCTCCGGCGCCCTGGCCTCGGCCTACGGCGTGGCGGTGACCGGGACCATGCTGATGACCAGCATCCTGGTGTCGGCGGTCATTCTGTTGCTGTGGAAATGGCCACCCGTGTTGGCGGTGCCGGTCTTGTTGGGTTTCCTGCTGGTGGATGGTGTGTACTTCGCTGCCAACGTGCCGAAAATCATCCAGGGCGGGGCGTTTCCGGTGGTGGCCGGTATCGCGCTGTTTGTCCTGATGACCACCTGGAAGCGCGGCAAGCAGTTGCTGGTGGAGCGCATGGATGAAGGCGGGTTGCCGCTGCCGATCTTCATCAGCAGCATCCGCGTTCAGCCGCCGCACCGGGTTCAGGGCACCGCCGTGTTCCTCACTGCCCGCCCGGACGCCGTGCCCCACGCGCTGTTGCACAACCTGTTGCACAACCAGGTGCTCCACGAACAGGTGGTGCTGCTGACCGTGGTCTACGAAGACATCCCGCGTGTCCCGCCAACCCGCCGCTTCGAGGTCGAATCCCATGGCGAAGGCTTCTTCCGGGTGATCCTGCACTTTGGCTTCGTCGACGAGCCGGATGTGCCGGAGGCGCTGAAACTGTGCCATCTGGACGACCTCGACTTCAGCCCGATGCGCACCACCTACTTCCTCAGCCGCGAAACCGTCATCGCCTCCAAACTCGAAGGCATGGCCCGCTGGCGCGAGGCGTTGTTCGCCTTCATGCTGAAGAACGCCAACGGCAACCTGCGGTTCTTCAACCTGCCGTTGAATCGGGTGATCGAGTTGGGGACGCAGGTGGAGATGTAAGCCCGCCACTTCAAAAAGCCCCCGCCAGCCTTGCGCCAGCGGGGTTTTTTTGTATCTGACGAAGGTCCCTGCGGGAGTGGGCTCGCTCGCGAAGGCATCCTGTCAGCCACTCTTGATAAGTCTGATACACCGCTTCCGCGAACAGGCACGCTCCCACGAGGGGGGCGGTATGGCACTGGGATAAAAAAGCCCCCGCTACCATGAGGTAGCGGGGGCTTTTTGTCAGGCGGGGCTCAGATCACTCCTGCGCCGTCTCGTCTTTCACCTGCCGCTTCTCGATCACTTCCACCAGCCGCTGGGCCAGTTTCGGGTAGTTCTCGTCGAAGTGGTGGCCGCCGGGGAGTTTGATCGCTTCGCCCACGGCGGTCTTGTCGGTGCAGCCGCTTTCGTCGGTTTCTTCTTCGCCGTAGATGCACACCACTTTGTCCGCTGGCAGCTTGGCCATTTCCGGGCCGGTGGCGGCTTCCTTGCCGGCGTTGCCGAGCCAGCCTTCGACTTCGATTTCGAAGCTGCCGGTGCGGGCGAAGGCGAGGAGGATGATGGCGTCGACGCGCTGTTGCTCCGACTCGGGCAGGCGGTTGTAGATGGCGGGCAGCACGTCGGCACCGAACGAGTAGCCGGTGAGGATGAAGCGTTTGGTGCCCCATTTCTGCCGGTAGTGCTGCATCAGTTCAGTCAGATCCAGGGCGCTTTGTTCGGGGCTCTTGTGCTGCCAGTAGTAGCGCAGGGTGTCGATGCCGACCACTGGGTAGCCGATCTTGGCCATTTCACCGGCGACGTCGCGGTCGAGATCGCGCCAGCCGCCGTCGCCCGAGAGGAACAAGGTGACGGTGTCCCGGGCCTGACCGGCCGGCACTTCAACCACGGGGATCTGCAGGCCGCCGGCCGCCTTGTCGCCGCCGACGAGCAGCTTGCGCAGTTCGTTGTTCAGCACTTGCGGCAGGTTGATGTCGTAGTCGCTGATGCTGGTTTCGGCGTTGGGTTGGTCGCGCACGAAACCGGCGCTGGTGTCGTCCGGGTTGTCGTTCCACGCTACCAGCCAGTGGCCATGGGCGGCGCTTTTGGGCAACAGGTGCGTGCAGCCGGGTTTCTCCAGGGCCAGGTCCACCGATACGGCCTGGGCCTTGTCGTCCTTCTGTTCCGACAACCAGCGCCAGGCAAGCACGGCGCCGGGGCCGATGCCGCTGACCAGAGTCGCCGGGCCTTTGAGTTCCCTCAGCCCGGTTTGCAGGGCGCGGCTTTGCAGCAGGCATTCCTTGGGCAGGATGACCTGAACGATCTGCGCCGAGCCGCTGCGGCTGAGGGTCGTCAGTTGTTTGTCGTTGAGTTTTTGTTCGTCGGTGACCGCCACCAGCACCTGGGCGCGAGGTGTGTTGCCGGGGATGACGCGGGTCAGGACGGTGCCGTCGGCCGCAGTCAGTTGTTCGAGGGTCGGTTCTGGTGCCGGGCGCTTGAGGTACCAGTAACCGCCACCAAGGATCAGGGCCAGCACGATCAGTGTGCCCAAAACGTAGCGCAAGGAGCGTTGAATCATCAGCGTTTCACCAATCCAGTCAAGCCGCCTGCAATCAGGGCGGCAGTGTCGGCCAAGGCCACCAGAGGATCGAGTCCGGCGGGCACGGCCATGTAACGGGGTTCCCAGTCAGGCTGGAACTTGTCTTTGAAGCGGCGCAAGCCTTGGAAATTGTAGAGCTGCTCACCACGGCGGAAGACCATCGAGCCCAGGCGCTGGGTCAGGGGTGCACCGCGGCGGGGTTGCAACCCCGACAGTGGCACCATGCCCAGGCTGAAGCGCGCGTATCCGTGACTCTTATAGTGTTGAATCAGGCCGACCATCATGAATTCCATGGTCAGCTTGGGGGCGTCGGGGTGCGCGCGCATCAGGTCGAGGCTGGCCAGGTCGTGGCCGTAGGTCTCGAGCAGGTTGGCGAACGCCACCGGGCGCCCTTCGAAACGAATCACCGCAATACGGAAATGCTTGAGGTAATCGTCGCTGAAACGGCCGAGGGAGAAGCCTTTCTCGCGCACGTTCTTGCCGGTGAGCCAGGCATCGGAAATCACCTTCAGCTCTTCCATCGGCGCCTGACCCGGTTCATGGATCTCCAGCGACAGGCCGTCGCGGGTGCCACGGTTCCAGGTGTAGCGCAGGTCCTTCATCTCCTTGCCCTTGGCTTCGAGATCAAAGCGCTGCAGGTCGACCCGCGCTTCTTCGCCCAGCTTGATCGCGGTCAGGCCGATGTCCATGTAGTACGGCAGGTTCTCGGCGCGGACCTGATAGAACACCGGGCGCGCATGGTGGATGTCGCACAGGTCGCGGAACTGCCAGATCATTTCCGCACGCTGCTGCGCCGGGCCGATCGGGTCATACAACGCCACCAGGCTGCGTCCACGGCGGGCGTACATCAGGAACGCCTCGTCGTTGGGGTGGAACAGCAGCGCCTTGTCGCCGGTCAGCGCCAGGCCGCCGTCCGGCTGGGCCGAGGCCATGAGGATTTTGTGCGCGCGCTCCAGTTCGTCGGGGGTTGGCAGGTGGATCACCGGGCGCGCGGTGCGCAGCAGCCAGGTCAGGGACACGATCACCAGCAGCACGGCGGCGCCGAGCAGGGAGCGCAGACCGCGCGGGGCGTCGGCGTCGAGGGTGAACTGCCACCAGAGTTGATGGCTGTAAGGAACGTCCTGGTAGGCGAACAGCAGCAGCCAGATCGATGCGCCCAGCACACACAGGCTCGCTACCAGAAACAGCGGCGAGAAGGGCAATTCGGTCAGTCGGCTCGGGCGATAGAAGGAGCGCCGGAACACGCCGAGCAGGGCGGCGGTCAGGGTCATCAGGCTCGCTTCTTCCCAGTCGAAGCCCTTGAGCAGCGACAGCACCGCGCCGACCAGCAACAGAATGGTGGTCAGCATCCAGGCAGCGGACAACCGCCGACGCAGGCCCTGGGCGAGCAACAGGCAGAGCACGCCGACCAGGCTGGCACCAAAGTGCGAGGCGTCGACCAGGCGATGGGGGATCAGGAAGCCGATGTGTTCCAGGCGGGTGTCGATTTCCGGGGTCACGCCGGAGAACAGCAGCACCACCCCCGAGAGGAACACCAGTACCGCCAGGATCGGCGCGGCCAGGCCCGAGGCGGCGCGCAACGATTGGCGGGTCTGGAAGAGCCGCTGGCCTTCGTTGATCAGCAACAGCAGGCTCGCCACCAGCAGTGGCAGCACCACGTAGATCAGGCGATAGAGCAGCAGGGCGGCGGCCAGCGGCGCGGCGCCGAGTTTGTCGGCGAAGGCGGCCAGCAGGATTGCCTCGAACACCCCGACCCCGCCCGGCACATGACTGAGCACGCCGGCGGCCAGGGCCAGCAGGTACACCAGCAGGAACGCACCGAAGGGCGGTGCCTCGGGCAACAACAGATACAGCACGGTCGCGGCGGCGGCCACGTCCAGGGCGGTGATCACCAGTTGCAGGAAAGTCAGGCGACGCCCCGGGAGGCGCAAGGTACGACGGCCGATCCTGACCAGCAGGTTGTCCCGATAAGGTTGCTCCGGCAGACGGCGACGGTAAAGGCCAACGACCAGAACGCAGAACAGCAACAATACCGCAGCGGCAACCGTGCCCAGCAAGGTTTGGGACAGGCCCAGGGCGAGGGAGGCCGCTGGCAGGTTGCTGAGTGTCGCCAGCGCCGCCAGTGGGGGCAGGGCGCAGCCGAGCGAGAGGCTGGCGAACAAGGTCATGCGAGCAACTTCCGCCGCCCCCAGGCCGTGGCGTGCATACAGGCGGTAACGAACCGAGCCGCCCGAGAGCATGGACAGGCCGATCGCATTGCCGATGGCGAATGCCGTGAACCCGCCGAGGGCAAGGGTGCGCGGTGCGAGGGTGGCGCCAGCATAGCGGCTGGCCGACCACTCATAACCCAGCAAGATGATGAAACCGACCACGGTCGCTGCAAATGCGCCGAACAAGGCGGGTTTCGGTACTTCCATGATCGAGTCATGCAGAGCGTACAGATCGAGCTCGCTCAGCAGATGGCGACAGGCAATCAGCGCGATTGCGAACAGCAGCAGGGTGACCGCCAGGCCGATGGGCTGACGGTATTTGCTGACCAGATCAAGGATGCGCAAACGCTCGGCCTTGATCGGTTGGGTCGCGGTGACGGGGTCTTGTGGATCAGACGAGTTGGCGCGCATCAATCACCTCTTGGATTGTGCGCGACAGGATGGGGGTATCCAGCCAAGTAACCAATCCCTGTAGAAAAAAATAATCACAAATTTTAACGCTTCTCACCGAGGGCCGGCGATGGCCTGTCACGTTCGATCTGCCAATCAGCATAGCCTGATCAAGGCGCGTTGTGGCCGGCGAACGCTTCATATCAGAATGACAGGTCATTGTTGCGAAAGGACTTTTTCAACAGACACAAAAAAGGCCACTCTTTCGAGTGGCCTTTCTTGATGTTGGTTGCGGGAGCCGGATTTGAACCGACGACCTTCGGGTTATGAGCCCGACGAGCTACCAGGCTGCTCCATCCCGCGTCTGTGGGTCGGCATTCTACAGGCGAACGGCGGGGTGTCAACCGTTAAAACGGCATGGGGTCAAATAAGTGCTGAAACGCGGCAAACGGTCGCAGGGCAGGCCTAAGGTTTGGAATCACAACGATTTCTCATTCGGCCTACATAATCGACGCGCACAAAAAAGGCCACTCTTTCGAGTGGCCTTTTTTGATGTTGGTTGCGGGAGCCGGATTTGAACCGACGACCTTCGGGTTATGAGCCCGACGAGCTACCAGGCTGCTCCA
>NZ_JARZGC010000005.1:334845-336349 GCF_041354075.1 Pseudomonas fluorescens
TCCCGCGTCTGTGGGTCGGCATTCTACAGCGCAAAGTCCGGCTGTCAACCTTAAATTTTGATAAAACCTCTTCCTCTTCAATTGGTTAGCTAGAGTGCAGGGTGGTTTGATCGGCTGTGAGGCAGGCGGGGCAAGGGTTTTAGCTCTATTGCGAGTCTGTTTTCGATTGAAAAAATAAATGCAACGTCGATTATTCCTACCACTGGATAAGAACATTCAGAGTACTGGTGCTATATACAGTTGTCAGTGAGATACTGCCGATCCGCTATGCACTGCCAACTTATTTACGCCATGAACACTGCTTTGCCATGACCCAGCGAAAAATCATCCACGTTGACTGTGACTGCTTCTACGCCGCCATCGAGATGCGTGACGATCCGCGTCTGGCCGGTAAGCCCCTGGCGGTGGGCGGGTCGGCGGATCGGCGCGGGGTGATCGCCACTTGCAACTATGAGGCGCGGGCCTATGGCGTGCGCTCGGCGATGTCGTCCGGGCATGCCCTGAAGCTGTGCCCGGACCTGACCATCGTCAAGCCGCGCATGGACGCCTATAGAGAAGCGTCAAAGGAAATCCACACGATCTTTCGCGATTACACCGACCTGATCGAGCCGCTTTCCCTGGATGAGGCCTACCTCGACGTGTCGGACAGCGCGCACTTCGGCGGCAGTGCGACACGCATTGCCCAGGACATCCGTCGCCGGGTGTCCAACCAGTTGCACATCACGGTCTCGGCCGGCGTGGCGCCGAACAAGTTTCTGGCCAAGATCGCCAGTGACTGGAAGAAGCCCAACGGCTTGTTCGTCATCACGCCAGATCAGGTCGAGGATTTCGTCAGCGGGCTGCCCGTCAACAAATTGCACGGCGTGGGCAAGGTGACCGCCGACAAGCTGGGCCGGCTTGGAATCGCCGACTGCCTGCAGTTGCGCGAGTGGGACAAGTTGGCGCTCGTGCGCGAATTCGGCAGCTTTGGCGAGCGACTGTGGAGCCTGGCTCGTGGGATCGATGAGCGAGTGGTGCACAACGACAGTCGGCGGCAGTCGATCAGTGTGGAAAATACCTACGACACCGACCTGCCGGATCTGCGCAGTTGCCTGGACAAGTTGCCCGAACTGATGGAGACCCTGGCCGGACGCATGGCGCGAATCGACAGCAGCTATCGACCGGGCAAGCCGTTCGTCAAAGTGAAATTCCATGACTTCACCCAAACCACCCTGGAACAGGCGGGGGCAGGGCGCGATCTTGGCAGTTATCAGCTGTTGCTGACCCAGGCATTCAATCGCGGCGGGAAACCGGTTCGGTTGTTGGGGATTGGCGTACGGCTGGAGGATTTGCGGGGCGGGTTCGAGCAGATGGAGTTGTTTGAGCGGTAGGTTTGCGGCGACCTCAAGGGCCTCATCGCGAGCAGGCTCGGGCCCACCCAGGGGGTGGGGGGGTTGGGGGCGCGCCCGCGGCGGGGGGTTTTTTAAATTTTTTTTGGGCCCGGGGGCCGCCCCCAACACCCCCC
>NZ_JARZGC010000006.1:0-280674 GCF_041354075.1 Pseudomonas fluorescens
AATTCCGGGGCGTAACATCACACCCATACCAACCAATAACACCCCGGAGCACACCACCATGAAACGCCAAATCATCCTCAGCCTCGTTCTCTCGGTTCTCGCCGCCAACGCCTTCGCCGCCAAACCACCACGCACCATGATCGCTGAAGGTGGTTCGGATCGTCTGATCGAACGCCGTGTAGCCGAAGGTGGCTCCGACCGTCTGATCGAACGTCGTGTGGCCGAGGGTGGTTCCGACCGTCTGATCGAACGCCGCGTAGCCGAAGGTGGCTCTGACCGTCTGATCGAACGCCGTGTGGCCGAAGGTGGTTCTGACCGTCTGATCGAACGTCGTGTGGCCGAGGGTGGTTCCGACCGTCTGATCGAACGCCGTGTGGCCGAAGGTGGTTCTGACCGTCTGATCGAACGCCGCGCCGTATGAAGCATCGTTCCAGCGCAAACCTCAACAAAAAGCCCGGCCTGATCAGCCGGGCTTTTTCGTGTGTGCACGATTAACTGCAGGAGCGAGCAGGCTCCGGGTGTCCCCCTGCCGGTCTCGCTCCCACAAGCCTGTCAATGATGAATATCCCGATCCTTGGTCTCCGGCATGAAGAAAATCCCGAGCACCGCCGTCATCACCGCGATCACGATCGGGTACCACAGCCCGTAATAGATATCCCCCGTGGCCGCCACCATGGCGAACGCCACGGTCGGCAGGAAACCGCCGAACCAGCCATTGCCGATGTGATATGGCAGCGACATCGAGGTGTAGCGGATGCGCGCCGGGAACAGCTCCACCAGCCACGCGGCGATCGGGCCGTACACCATGGTCACGTAGATCACCAGAATGGTCAGCAGCAACAGCACCATCGGGTAGTTGGTCTTGGCCGGGTCGGCCTTCTCGGGATAACCGGCGTCCTTCAGGGCCGTACCGAGCGTGGCGGTAAAGGCGTCGTTGCGGGTCTTGAAGTCGGCGGCCGGCATGCCGGTGCCCTCGAAGCTCTCGACCACCTGGTTGCCGATTCGGACCTGCGCCACGGTGCCCGGCGCGGCTTTTTCATTGGTGTAGGGAATGGCTTTCTTCGCCAGTATCGTCTTGGCGAGATCGCAGGAGCTGGTGAATTTGGCCTTGCCCACCGGGTCGAACTGGAACGAACACTGATCGGGATCGGCGATCACCGTGACCGGGTTTTTCGCCTGCGCGGTGAACACATCGGGGTTCCCGTACTGGGTCAGCGCATGGAAGATCGGGAAGTAGGTCACGGCCGCCAGAATGCACCCGGCCATGATGATGCCCTTGCGCCCGATGCGGTCGGACAGGCTGCCGAAGATCACGAAAAACGGCGTGCCGATCAGCAGCGAGCCGGCAATCAGCAGGTTGGCGGTCTGCGGGTCGATCTTGAGCGTTTGCAGCAGGAAAAACAGGGCATAGAACTGCCCGGTGTACCAGACGACGGCCTGGCCGGCGGTGCCGCCGAGCAGCGCCATGATCACGATTTTCAGGTTGTCCCAGCGCGCGAAGGACTCCGTCAATGGCGCCTTGGAGGCCTTGCCCTCAGCCTTCATTTTCAGGAACACCGGCGACTCGCTGAGTTGCAGGCGGATGTACACCGAGATGATCAGCAGCAGAATCGACAGCAGGAACGGAATCCGCCAGCCCCAGGCCTCGAAGGCTTCGGTGCCGAGGATCGTCCGGCAGGCGAGGATCACCAGCAGCGACAGGAACAGGCCGAGGGTCGCGGTGGTTTGAATCCATGAAGTGAAAAAGCCACGGCGATTCTTCGGCGCATGTTCGGCCACGTAGGTCGCCGCCCCGCCGTATTCACCGCCCAGTGCCAGGCCCTGCAACAGGCGCAAGGTAATCAGAATGATCGGCGCGGCGACACCAATGGTCGCGTAGCCGGGCAGAAACCCGACGATGGCGGTGGAAATGCCCATGATGACGATGGTGATGAGGAAGGTGTGCTTGCGCCCGATCATGTCGCCGAGGCGCCCAAACACGATGGCGCCGAAAGGCCGCACCGCAAACCCCGCCGCGAACGCGAGCAAGGCGAAGATGAAAGCCGTGGTTTCGTTGACGCCGGCGAAGAAATGCTTGGCGATGATCGCGGCGAGGGAACCGTAAAGGTAGAAGTCGTACCATTCGAACACGGTGCCCAGGGACGAGGCGAAGATCACCTTGCGCTCTTCCTTGGTGATCCCTGGGTTGGGCGCGTTGCCCTTGGTGGTGTCAATTGCGGCCATGAGTCTTCTCCGTCTTGCTCTTGTTGTAAGGCCGGAGCACCTCACTACCACGTCGCACCCGGGCCTGGGCTGAAGTCATCGGATTATGGATTGCGCAAAGCAGGGGTACAGGCTCGCCTCACATCACAGCGAGGTTTCCTGAAGCATAATCAGCTTCGCGCAGATATCCACTCGCCATCATGGATATTGATACAACCCCCCCGGATCGCTCCCACAAAATCCAACGTCGATTTCGATCACCGACCCGCATCGACTGGCTCAGATGTGATACATACAACAGTGTCCTGCGCGCTGAGGTTTGCTCATGTTCACCACCTATCGCCTGCCGCTGTTACTGATGTGCCTCCTGCCCAGCCACTTTGCCCACGCCGCACAGGCCGTTGCGTCGGCGCCGCCACCCGCCAGTTTGCAGACGCTGCTGGCGACGATGAACGAGCGCCTGAACATTGCGCAGTCCGTCGCCTTGAGCAAATGGGATTCGCGTACGCCGATCCAGGACAGTGCCCGCGAAGCGCAGGTCATCGCCAACGCGAGAAAGCAGGCGATAAGCCGCAAACTCGATCCGGACGAGGTCGCGGAGTTGATCGCCGCGCAGATCGAAGCCAGTAAACTGGTGCAATACGGTTTGCTCGCGCAATGGCAGGCAGCGGGCAAGGCACCGGATGTCCCCCGCCCCAACCTGACCAGGGACGTCCGACCGCAATTGGATGAAGTGCAGAAGCGCCTGCTGCAAGCCTATGCCGGCTTCGCGCCCTACCGCACCGACCCCAATTGCGCGCAATGGCTGGCCAAGGCCCGTTCCGCCCTGATCAAGGACGCGCTGCATGGCCAGGGGTTGATCCGCGCCACCGGCGACTTGTGCATCGTCAACTGAGGCGGCCTACCCGCCTTACTGCGTCTGGAACCTCTGCAGGTACGCCAGCACATCCTCGATTTTCTGTGGATCGCTCAAGCCCCAGAAAATCATCCGGGTGCCTGGCACGACCTTTTTCGGCGCCTCGAGATAGGCGGTGAGCGTCTCGCGGTTCCACACCAGCCCGGCGGTTTTCATCGCCTCGGAATACTGATAATCCGTGGTGCCGCCCGAGGGACGGCCGAAAATGCGGTTGAGCTGCGGGCCGAAAGACGCCCGTGCGCCCTCCCCGACCTGATGGCAGCCGCCGCAAATCCGCGGGAAGAGTTTCGCCCCGGCTTCGGCATCGCCGGCGGCGATGGCAGGCGTGGCGAGCAAACTGCTCAGGGCAAGGGCAAGTACAGCAACTCTCATCGTACGGGTTCCGATTCAGGGGAATTGAGGTGGGCGTCGGTCTGGAATTTCTTGCGGTAAGCCGCAGGCAGCAAACCTATCCGCTGACGGAACAGGCGCCGAAAGGAATTGCCGTCTTCGTAACCGACCTTGTAGGTGATGCTGTCCAGGGTCATGCGCGTGGACTCCAGCAGCACCTTGGCTTTTTCCAGGCGCAGGGTCTGCAGGTAGGTCAGCGGTGAGTATCCGGTCGCTTCCTTGAAACGCCGCTTGAAATTGCGCACGCCAAAGCCGAATTGCCGGGCGACATCGTCGATCAGCAGCGGCTGTTCGAAATGCGCTTGTAGCCAGTTCTGCACCCGCAGGATGTCGCTGTCGCCATGGTTTTTGGGCAGCGACCACATGACGTACACCGATTGTTCGCTGCGCACGGTGTCGGCCAGCAGGTATTTACCACAGGTCTGGGCCAGTTCCAGCGAGGCAAATCGGCGCACCAGGTGCAGCAGCAAATCCATCGCCGCGCTGGCACCGCCACTGGTGACCACGCCGTTGTCCTCGCAAACGATTTGCGTCGGGTCCAGGTCGACCCCGGCATAGCGCCGCCGAAACAACTCGGCAAATGCCCAGTGCGTGGTGGCGCGAGCGTCGTCGAGCAAGCCGGTCTCGGCCAGCAGGAACGCCGCCGTGCACATCGAGGAAATCACCGCGCCTTGGGCGTGCTGCTGACGTAACCAGGGCCCGAAGCGGGCGAAGGATGGCAAGGCCTCCTTGAGCGTAAAGAGGAAACCCGGAATCACCACCAGGTCGGTGTGCGGAATGTCGGCGATGGCCCGCTCGACCCGCAATGGCTGGCCGCGCCAGGCGCTGACGTCCTGACCGTCGAAGGACGCGGTGACCAGTTCGAACGGCGCTTGCGGGCTATCCGCAAACAGGTTGGCGGCACTGAGCACTTCCAGCGCCAGGGTGGCGCTGGCGGCGGAGCACTGGTCGACCAGCAGCAAGGTGACGTGCATGAATACCCCGATTGCGCTTTTCGCATGAAAAATGTCATTTGCGCACCTACCTTACCCGATTTCGCCCGCCTACAGTGCAGCCATCATTCACCGTGTGGCGCTCTTATGAATCTCTGGTTCCGTCTGTTTCTCATGCTGTTTCGTCGCCCGTGGCGCAAGCCGGTCGATGCCCTGGCCACCACTGTCATCCGCCTGCGCGTGTGGCCCACCGACCTGGACCTCAACCGCCACGTCACCAACGGCCGCTACTTCACCCTGGCCGACATCGGGCGCATGGATTACGTGTTGCGCAGTGGCGCGTTTCGCGTGGCGCTGCGCCACAAGGCGGTGCCGATCGTGGGCGATACCTGGGGCAAGTTTCGCCGTGAACTGAAAGTGTTCGAAGCCTTCGAGATCCACACGCGGATGCTCGGGTGGGACCATAAGTGGAGCTTCATGGAACACCGCTTCGTCAGTGGCGGGCGCGTAGTCGGCGTGGTGGTGATGCGTGGCCTGTTCCGCGCCGGCAAACGCATGGTGGACCCTGGCGAGTTCGCCCTCGAACTGGGCCTGGCACCCTCGATGCCGATGCCCGAGTGGCTGACGAACTGGTCGCAAAGCTGCGACGACCTGAGCCTGCAACTGCGTGAAGAGGAAGGTCAGCCCAGCCGGCGCCCACCGATGGCGGCGTGATCAAAACCCGGGAGCGGCCCGAACTTTCGATCGACAAAACTTGCGCAATGCAAAAGCAGGCTAAGCTGTGAGCAGCTTATTGCTCACGATGCTCGCTTCTGCAGGGTTGTGGTTTTTCTGGAGAGCGTCTGCAACAGCTACCTCAGACAGGCCCAACTTGTTCACGCAGGAATGACGTGATGACCGAGCCCCTCCTCAGTTTTGACGCGCTCAAGCGCGCTGCCGCCGCTGGTGAAATCGATACCGTCCTGGTCTGCATGGTCGACATGCAGGGACGCCTGGTGGGCAAGCGCTTCCAGGTCGAGTTTTTCATCGACAGCGGTTACCAGGAAACCCACTGCTGCAACTACCTGCTGGCCGACGACATCGACATGGAACCGGTGCCCGGCTACGCCGCCGCCAGCTGGAGCAAGGGCTATGGCGATTTCGTGCTCAAGCCGGACATGGCCACCCTGCGCCGGGTGCCCTGGCTGGAATGCACGGCGCTGGTGCTGTGCGATGTGCTCGATCACCACCATCGCCAGGACTTGCCCCACAGCCCGCGAGCGATCCTCAAGCGCCAGGTCGAGCGCCTGCGCGAACGCGGCTACACCGGCATGTTTGCCTCGGAGCTGGAGTTCTACCTGTTCGACGAAAGCTACGCGCAGATTCACCAGCGCAACTACGTGCAGCCCAAAACTTCCGGCCATTACATCGAGGACTACAACATTCTGCAGACCACCCGCGAGGAGCCGGTGCTGCGGGCTATCCGCAAGCATCTGCAGGCCTGCGGCATCCCGGTGGAAAACTCCAAGGGCGAATGGGGGCCGGGCCAGGAAGAAATCAACATCCGCTACGCCGATGCGATGACCATGGCCGACCACCACGTCATCATCAAGCACGCGTGCAAGGAGATCGCCGACCTGCAGGGCAAGGCGATCACCTTCATGGCCAAGTGGCGCTACGACGCCGCCGGCTCCAGCAGCCATATCCATAATTCGCTGTGGGACAAGAACGGCAAGAAGCCGCTGTTCTTCGACGCCAAGGCCGAATTCGGCATGTCGAAACTGATGCGTTCGTGGGTCGCCGGACAGCTCAAGTACGCCAACGACATCACCTGTTTTCTCGCGCCCTACATCAACTCGTACAAGCGCTTCCAGGCCGGGACTTTCGCGCCGACTCGCGCGGTGTGGAGTCGCGACAATCGCACCGCCGGCTTCAGGCTGTGCGCCGAAGAGAGCAAGTCGATCCGCATCGAGTGCCGCATCGGCGGCGCCGACCTCAACCCTTACCTGGCCTTCGCGGCATTGATCGCCGCCGGCCTGGCCGGGATCGACGAAAAGCTCGAACTTGCGCCGCCGTTCGAAGGCGACGCCTACGCCGATGAGCGTTCGCCGGAAGTCTCCAAAACCCTGCGCGAGGCCTGCGCCGCGCTCAAGGGTTCGAGCATGTTGCGCGAGGCCTTCGGCGCTGAGGTGGTCGAGCACTACGTGCACACCGCCGAATGGGAGCAGAAGGAATACGACCGGCGTGTCACCGACTGGGAACTGCAGCGCGGCTTCGAGCGCTATTGAGATCACCATGACTGCGAAGATTGAGCTCATTTCCCCGGTCGATGGCCGGGTCTATGTCGAGCGCGAGTGTGCCGATACGTTACAGATCGAGCGGGCGCTCGCCAGC
Organism: Pseudomonas fluorescens; assembly: GCF_041354075.1. Taxonomy (GTDB): domain Bacteria; phylum Pseudomonadota; class Gammaproteobacteria; order Pseudomonadales; family Pseudomonadaceae; genus Aquipseudomonas; species Aquipseudomonas fluorescens_CE. The sequence continues at coordinate 6,814 of NZ_JARZGC010000006.1, forward strand.
GCGCAAGCGGCCCGACAGATCTGGCAGCGCCAATCCTTGAGCGAACGCGCGGCACTGTGCAGCGCCGCCGTCGAACGCATGCTGTCGATGCAGGACGAGATCGTGCCGGAGCTGGCCTGGCAGATGGGACGCCCGGTGCGTTATGGCCCGGGCGAACTGCGCGGCTTTGCCGAGCGGGCACGGTACATGATCGCGATTGCGCCGCAGGCCCTGGCAGCGGTGGAGCCCGAACCCGTGGCCGGCTTTCGTCGTTACATCAGGCGCGAGCCGCTGGGCACGGTGCTGGTGGTCGCCCCGTGGAACTACCCGTACCTGACGGCGGTGAATACGATCATTCCGGCGCTGATGGCCGGCAACGCGGTGATCCTCAAGCACGCCTCGCAAACCCTGCTGGTGGGCGAGCGCTTTGCCGAGGCCTTTCGCCAGGCGAAGCTGCCGGATGGCCTGTTCCACAACCTGTTGCTCAGCCATGGGCAAACGGCCGACATCATCGCCTCGGGCCGGGTGCAGCAGGTGAACTTCACCGGCTCGGTGGAGGCTGGCCGAGCGATGGAAGCCGCTGCCACAGGTCGCTTCATCGGCATGGGCCTGGAGCTTGGCGGCAAGGATCCGGCCTATGTTCGCGCCGACGCCGACCTTGAGCACGCGGTGGAAAGCCTCGTGGATGGCAGCTTTTTCAACTCGGGGCAAAGCTGCTGCGCCATCGAACGTATCTACGTCGACCAGCGGATCTACCCGGCGTTCGTCGAGCGCTTCGTCGCCCTGACCCGCCAATACGTGCTGGGCAACCCGCTGGAGGAAGCGACCACCCTGGGTCCGCTGGTGTCGCCTGGCGCCGCTGACTTTGTCCGTGGACAGATCGCCGCCGCGCTGGCCCAGGGCGCCAGAGCCTTGATCGACCCCGGCGATTTTCCCGCCGACGTGCCGGGCAGCGCCTACCTGGCGCCGCAGGTGCTGGTGGACGTGGATCACCGCATGTCGGTAATGCGCGACGAAAGCTTTGGCCCCGTGATCGGCATCATGCCGGTCGCCGGAGACGACCAGGCCATTGGCTTGATGAACGACAGTGAGTTCGGCCTCAGCGCCTCGATCTGGACCCGGGACCTGGCTGCCGCCGAACGCCTCGGTAACGAGGTCGCCACCGGCACGCTGTTCATGAACCGCTGCGATTACCTCGACCCGGCGCTGGCCTGGACCGGGGTCAAGCACAGCGGGCGTGGCGCCACCCTGTCGCGCCTGGGTTACGAGCACCTGACCCGGGCCAAATCCTTTCATCTGCGGCATGAGGTGTAGGCCATGAACCTGACTGGAAACTGGAACTACCCCACGCGCGTGCGCTTTGGTGCCGGGCGTATCGCCGAGCTGGCCGAGGTCTGTCGCAGCGAGGGCATCCAGCGCCCGTTGCTGGTGACCGACAAGGGCCTGGCCCAGGCACCGATCACCCTGGCGGCGTTGCAGGGCCTGCTTGACGCCGGCCTGGGTGCAGCGCTGTTCTGCGACCTCAGGCCCAACCCGGTGGAGGCCAACCTGGCCGGAGGGCTCGAGGCGTGGCGAAACGGCCAGCATGACGGTGTGGTGGCCTTTGGCGGAGGCAGCGGGCTGGACATGGGCAAACTCATCGCCTTCATGAGCGGCCAGACGCGTCCGGTGTGGGATTTCGAAGACATCGGCGACTACTGGACTCGCGCCGACGCCGAGCGCATCGCCCCGGTGATTGCGGTGCCGACCACCGCAGGCACCGGCTCCGAAGTTGGCCGCGCGGCGGTGATCATCGATGAGCGCAGCCACACCAAACGCATCATCTTCCACCCGAAAATGATGCCTCGGGTGGTCATCAGCGACCCTGAACTGACCGTCGGCATGCCGGCGAAAATCACCGCCGGCACCGGCATGGATGCGCTGTCCCACTGCCTGGAAGCCTACTGCGCCCCCGGTTTTCATCCGCTGGCCGATGGCATTGCCGTGGAAGGCATGCGTCTGGTCGCCAATGCCCTTCGGCGCGCCGTGCACACGCCCGGGGATCTGGAGGCGCGGGCGCAAATGCTTGCTGCCGCTGCGATGGGCGCCACCGCGTTCCAGAAAGGCCTGGGCGGCATGCACGCGTTGTCGCACCCGGTGGGCGCGCTGTACGACACCCACCATGGCATGACCAATGCCACGTTCATGCCCTACGTCCTGCAATTCAATCGTTCGGCAATCGAAGACCGCATCACGCGGCTGGCCGCCTACCTGCGCCTGCCCTCCCCGGGCTTCGACAGTTTCCTCGACTTCGTGCTCAAGCTGCGCGAAGACATCGGCGTGCCGCACACGCTCAAAGACCTGGGCGTGGATGACCGCCAGGTGGAGCTGATTGCGGACATGGCGATCGTCGACCCCTCGGCCGGCGGTAATCCCCTGTCATTGACCAAGGAAGGGGCCACCAGCATTTTTACCGCGGCTTATCACGGCCGCGTGTAGATCCAGAGCAGCAACGGTTGTAAAGGAGCAGTACGACAAGGTGTTGAAGGCCAGCCCATTGCGCAGACGCCAATGGATTGTTCAAACCTGAAGGGGTACACCGCATGAACCCAGCAAGCCAGCCCGGCGCCGACACTCACGACGAGGACGTCAAGGCGCTGCACAGCATGGGCTACGCCCAGCAACTCTCGCGACGGATGGGGGTTTTCTCCAACTTCGCGATTTCCTTTTCGATCATCTGCATCCTCTCCGGCGGCATCAACTCGCTGGCCCAGGGCACCTCCGGCGCCGGCGGGGCATCGATTGGCATCGGCTGGCCCATCGGCTGCCTGATCTCCGGGGTGTTCGCCCTGGCGATGGCACAGATTTCCTCGGCCTACCCCACGGCCGGCGGCCTCTATCACTGGGGCTCGATCCTCGGCAATCGCTTCACCGGCTGGCTCACAGCCTGGTTCAACCTGCTGGGGCTGGTCACGGTGCTGGGGGCGATCAACGTCGGCACCTACTACTTTTTCTTCGGCGCGTTCGGGCCGACTCTGGGCATGGAAGACACCACCACGACACGGGTGATTTTCCTGGCGATCCTCACCGGCCTGCAGGCCCTGTGCAACCACCTGGGCATCGGCCTGACCGCGCGGCTCACCGATTTTTCCGGCTACCTGATCTTCGCCACCGCGCTGGCGCTGACCGTGGTCTGCCTGATCGCGGCGCCCAGCTTCGAGTTCTCGCGCCTGGTGACCTTCGCCAACTATTCCGGGGAAGCGGGCGGCAGTGTCTGGCCGCAGGCGTCCAACGCCTGGATCTTCATGCTCGGCCTGCTGCTGCCGATCTACACCATTACCGGCTACGACGCCTCGGCCCACACCTCCGAGGAAACACGCAACGCGGCGATGTCCGTGCCCAAGGGCATGGTCATGTCGGTGATCTGGTCGCTGCTGTTCGGCTGGTTGATGCTCAGCGCGTTCGTGCTGATGCTGCCGAACATGGACGACGCCGCGAAACAAGGCTGGAACGTGTTCTTCTGGGCCATGAACCTGCAGGTCAATCCGCTGCTCAAGGACGCGCTGTACGTGGCGATCTTCATCTGCCAGGTGCTGTGCGGCCTGGCCACCGTGACCTCGGTGTCGCGGATGATTTTCGCTTTCTCCCGTGACGGCGGGCTGCCTTGCTCCAAGGCGCTGTCGTCGGTCTCGCCGACCTTCCGCAGCCCGGTGGCCGCGATCTGGACCGGCGCCACCCTGGCGGTGCTGTTCGACTGGGGTTCGTCGGTGATTTCGGTCGGTGAAACACCGGTGTACACCATCGTCGTGTCCTGCACGGTGATCTTCCTGTTCTTCTCTTTCATCATCCCCATCGTGCTCGGCATGTTTGCCTACGGCACCGAAAAATGGCCGACCATGGGGCCCTGGAACATGGGGCGCGGGTTGTACACGCTGTTCTCCCTGCTGTCTGTAGTGTCGATGGTGGTGATCTTCATCATTGGCATCCAGCCACCCAACGACTGGGCGCTGTACATCACCATCGGTTTCCTGGTGCTGACCGCCATCGTCTGGTTCGGCTTCGAGGCACGACGCTTCCAGGGGCCACCGACAGGCGACCTGATCACCAGGCGCCAGGCAGACATCGCAGCGGCCGAGGCGGCGTTGGACAAGCGCGGTTGATCCATCGGCGTTTGTCGTTTGAGGTGTCTGTTATTGCTTGGTCATCGGGAACCCTATGGCTTCTTACCAGGAGCCATAGGGGATACCGAACTTCTCGACGTAGGCTTTGGACTCTTCTGAAAGCCGCCAATGTTTTCCGTTGGACGTCCCCCCGTTGGGGCCTTTGGGGTGGATTGTGCCCTGGACTCGGATGACTTCGGTCGATGTGAGACAGGGCCCTCCCAACCAGACCTTGGCGACGCCGCCAGGAGCCAGGCCGATGACCAACAGTTTGCGGTAGTCAGTTGTCCATTTGCCTCTCGCGCGGCAATAGGCGTTTTCGGCCTTGAGCATCGTGGTCCACGCCGATTCGGGGATCTTGATAACGACCTCATAAGTCTGCGGCTCTGCCATGGACTGCCAGCGCACATAGACCAGACGAGGCAGGTCAGCCCCCGTTACATATCGACCTTTTCCCCCCGGATCATCAAACCATCCTTTGGCATCGCCCTTGAAATGAGCGGGTACGCCTTTACTTAGCGCTCGGGGATAGCCCGTCGCCGGAATCCCACTACCCGCGCCCCGGAAAACCCGGCCATTGATATCAACGACATCTGCCGTTTCGATCCAAACTTCCATGTAGTCGGGAGAAAAAAAATTGAGGCTCCACGCGTCGTAAGGCAATGGCCGGAGCTTGTGTACACACCCGCTCATTAGAAGCGCGAGCGCCACTGCGCAGCCTGTTTTAACGAGAGATGAGTTCTTAAGCATTGGGGTGCACCACTCGTGCATGGTTTTCAGCGGGGCGATCAATAAAGATGATGTCCAGGTCGCTGTTGTTCCAACCTTTGGCCGCGTTCCAGTGCGCAGAGAGATGGATGTAGCGTGAATAGAGCAGCGCCTCCTCGGACCTGCTCAAGCCCGCACTGCGAGTTTCGCCCAATGCGTAAGCCATGAGCTTTTGCGCAATCGGCTTCAGCTCTGTCGGCAATGCAAACTTTTGATCTTCTGCAATCAACTTCAACGGAACGCCGTGTCGGGCTGCCAACTCACGCATGATGCGCAGATAAATCAACGCCAGATCGTTGCGCACATCACGCCGGCTGTGGACTGCCGCGTAGACCGTCTTCGATCGGTATCGATCACCCTTGACGCTGCTGGCCGTCTCCAGCGACCAGGTCTTCACCTCCGGGGCAAGCCCGGACAAATGCAGTTGCTCCCGAATGCGTCCAAGGTCGTTTTGAGCCCGTATGAAGGCATAGGTATCGGTCGAAGGCGTGTACAAGTCCACGTCACGGCTGCAATGCGGGCGACTGAGCAACACCCGTTCCGTGATGTTCGGAACGTAGCCGCCACCCAAATCCGAGTGAGCACCTGGCAGTCTTACATCGGCTGCGCCGGCGCTGTTGAGCGAAAAATTGTGGCGACGCTCATCCTTCGCCACCAGATGCACGACCTTTTTTGCGATATCGGGCGCCAGGTACAAATTGACGCCCGGGTTTATGGCGTCGTGGACGCTGAGATCACCGTCGGCAATACCCGCTACCGCAGCAGCGGTATCGAAGATGCCGATAAAGTTGATGGATACATCGGTACCAGTGCACCAGGAAAAGCTGCTGGCAAATAACGTCGCATTGGCGGCTAGCAGCGCCGCCAATGGACTCCTTTCACCCTTCTGTACTTCATTGGCAAAATGCCGCGCAGCTGCGGCTCCCCTGCTGAAACCAAAGATATCGAATTCAATTTGCTCGACTTTTCGGTCTGGATTTTTTTCTGCAAATCGGTCTATTTTTTCAACAATGCTCGCTGGACTCTGCTTAACCCTCCCCAATACACCATGTTCTCCCACACCGGTCGCCTGTGAAAAAAGTGCATCTTCTTCGCCACTGCGAGTCCCGATGCCCTCCAGATACACCGAGATGAACCCTATGGTCTCGTCATCAGCCAGTTGCCGCTCACTGTCATCGGTGTACAGCTCATACAGCTTCGCCACGTTGCTCGTGTCATTGCCAAAGCTGTTATCCGGCGTACTGCCGTCAGGGCCATACCCATACTGCTGACAAAACCGCTGAATATCCTCGGCCTCCTCCTGCAGGTTCACATCCCGCGCATGACACTCCGCCACCGTTTCACTGTTGGAGCGGTTGTTCCCGGTGCCATCAAAAAACACCCCGATGCGCAACGTGATGCCCTCCTCCTCGACCTCTTCCTCCTCTTCCTCCAGCCCATCCGATTCCTGCGCTGGCGACGCCAAAGGCTCAGGCGATGCAGGCGCCGGCTTGGCAACCGCCTTGCCCGCGTCAGGCGAAACCGGCAGTGCCTGCAGCGGCGCAACACCGGCCAACGGCGCACCGCCCTCGGCGATGGCCACGCTGCTGAAGATTCCGGCGGCATTGATGAGCAGGTGATGCCCCCCGGCCTTTAGCGTCAGGCTCCTGCCCCCATCGATGACCACATCGAGCGCGGTGAGGTGGGCCTGTTGACCGGCCTGCATCACCAGCGAGCCTGCGCAGGTGGTGCTGCTGTTGCCATCGATGGTGAGCAATTCATCCGCGCCGATCACCGTGCTGCGCACGCCTTGGGTGGTGTGCGATTCATCGCCCTTGATCAGGCTCTGGCAGTTGTTGAGGATCAGAAGCTCGAGGTCACGTTGCGCACGCAGGTAGATTTTTTCCAACCCGGCACGGTCTTCGATCGACAGCTCGCTGTAGCCACCGTTATGCGGTGAACTGTGACTGCGCAACACCGTTCGGGTTTTGTGCTGGGGCAGTGAATGGGCCACGGACATGACCCTGTTGGCCACGCAACCGATGATCAGCGGTTGGTCTGGATCACCTTCCTGGAAGGTCACGACCACTTCCATGCCGATGCGCGGGATCGTGACGGCACCAAATCCTTCACCCGCCCACCCGGACGCCACCCGCAGCCAGCAGCTGCTGTGTTCGCTGTTGCGCTCAGTGCGGTCCCAGTGAAACTCGACTTTCACCCGACCGAATTCATCGCAGTAGATCTCCTCGCCGGCCGGCCCCGTGACGCGGGCGGTCTGGCTGACCAGCGGCGACCTGGGTGCGGGCAGCGGCGGCCGATAGAACACATGGCTGCGCATCGCCCTGAAACTGTTGCGGTAACCCTGGGTAAAACCGTCGGCGGTTTTGTCGTCGCGGACGAAGGCTTCCTCCAGAGACTGGGGCTGCTTGCCGTGGTGGGTCACGCTGAGCAGCAGCCAGAGATCGTTGCAGGCCTTGAGCCGATGCTCGGTCAGGTTGAACAGATGACCACTGCGCAGCGTCGGTTGATTGCTGGCGCCCTCGGCCAACTCATAGTCCCGGCGATGCCGCTCCAGCGCCTGGCGCACCAGCCGTTTGCCTTGTTCCTCCGAGCTCATGGGCAACGGATAGCGATAGTCCTCGAGCGCGGGACGGAACTCGGCCGATAAGTGATTTTCCCGCCGCCTGCTCGGGCGGCGCAGGTCGTAGTCGCGGCGCGTGACGGCACTGGTGCGCGTTCTGAACCCTACGTCAAAACGGTTCACCACCGGGAGCTCGGCAACCATGCCGGCGTCGGGTCGAAAAGGCGTGGCGCCCAGCTTGCGGAAAAACACCGGGTCTTCGGTGAACACCAGCACATGCCCTTCAGGCGAGTGCTGGTGATGCCAGGCGAGGCCCTCTTCGGCGCAAATGCGCTGGATGAACGCGAAGTCGCTTTCCCCGTACTGCGTGCAGTACTCGCGTTCGACACTGGTGCGCACATGAAAGGTGAAAACATCCGTTTGCAGGCCATGCTGCTGGAGCACCTGGGTGGCAATTTGCGGCACCGTCAGGTGCTGAAAAATCCGCTGGTTGAAGCTGAACTGCAAATAGTGCAACGCGGGGACGAGCGCCAGGTGATAGCGGGTCAGGCGCACGCCCGATTCACCCGCGACCACCTCTTCGATACGGCCGTGAAGGCCTTCGCCATCAAGGCCGAACTGTAGAAATGCCGGCTGGCCGAGCAGGTTTTCGAGGTCGAAATCGGAGTATTCGCTGACCAGCTCGATGCGGATGGCATAGAGCTCACTGATGGCTTCGGTGCCGTTGAAACTCAGGACCTTGAAGTCGTGGCGAACGTTGGGAATGGAGAGTGTGAATTGGGGAGCATTGGCGGCGGCGAGCATGCGCTTGTCCTTTTGCTTCTTCAGCTCATCCTTGAGCCGATAGATAAAAAGTTACGACGCGCTGGCAATGGATCGCCGGGGCGCATCGCAAGAATCTGAAACGCTAGCAGCGAGGACGGATAAATGATGCAGGAAGGGGCCGGGAGCAGTGTGCGAAAGTTCTTGGATTGCTAAATGTGACTGCGAACCGCAAGCGGGCTGCCACGATCGACACCACGAAAAAGGCCCCGACGGCGCAAGCCGGCGGGGCCTTTCGGTGGGGCGGGCAAACCGTCGAATCGATCCGCTACGGACCGATCAACCGGATTGCAGACTCACCCGGTGTTCACTTACTGAACGTTTTTCAGCTTGACCACATCACCCGAGACCTTGGTGGTGTAACCGGTCAGGACCCATGCCCAGAACCAGTTTTCCTGCACCTGGGTGTTGATCAGTGCGTCACCGCCCTTGGCCTTGATCGCCGCGTCCTGTGCGCGCACGAAACGGCTGTTCTGGCGAATCGGGATCACGCCGAAGAGCATCAGGCCGGTGGCGCTGGCTTCGCTGTGGCCAACCACGGTGTACTGGCTGGCATCGTAATGCTGGGTCTTCATCGGTGCGCCGGTGCAGCCGGCCAGAACCACGCCGAACAGGGAAACGGCAAGCACTTTGCTGAGGTAATTCACTGTTTTACTCCATAGGTAAACGCCCGGGATCCATCTCTCGAGCGGGGCACACCTTACCGGAACCGACCAGTCATGGGTATCAGGCGAAACCCTTGCTCACGATCTGGCAGCGCTCCTTCATTCGGCTTACCATGCGACGCATCCCATTCATTATCGATAGACGGCGGTACAGCATGATCGAGGTCACCGAGGTTTCCATTGCCGAACTGCGTGCGGCGCTCGAGTCCGGCCAGACCACGGCAGTGGAACTGGTCGAGGCCTATCTCGCCCGCGTCGACGCCTATGACGGCGCCGACACACCGACGGCTCTCAACGCGGTGGTGGTGCGCAACCCCGAGGCCCTCGATGAAGCGCGAGCCTCCGATGCCCGCCGGGCACAGGGCCGGACACTGGGCCCGCTCGACGGCATTCCCTATACGGCCAAGGACAGTTACCTGGTCAAGGGCCTGACCGCCGCCTCCGGCAGCCCGGCCTTTGCCAACCTGCTCGCCTGCCGCGACGCCTTCACCATCGAGCGCCTGCGCGCCGCCGGGGCGATCTGCCTGGGCAAGACCAACATGCCACCGATGGCCAACGGCGGGATGCAGCGCGGGGTCTATGGTCGGGCGGAGAGCCCCTACAACGCCGATTACCTCACCGCGCCTTTCGCCTCCGGCTCCTCCAACGGCGCCGGCACCGCCACCGCCGCCAGCTTCGCGGCGTTCGGCCTGGCGGAGGAAACCTGGTCGAGCGGTCGCGGCCCGGCGTCCAACAACGGCCTGTGCGCCTACACGCCTTCGCGGGGTGTGATTTCGGTGCGCGGCAACTGGCCGCTGACCCCGACCATGGACGTGGTCGTGCCGTTCGCCCGGACCATGGCCGACCTGCTGGAAGTGCTCGATGTGGTCGTCGCCGAAGACCCCGACACCCGTGGCGACCTGTGGCGTCTGCAACCCTGGGTGCCGATTCCGAGTGTCGCTTCGGTACGCCCCGCCGCTTATGCGGAGCTCGCGGTGAAGGCCGATGCGCTGGTTGGCAAACGCCTCGGTGTGCCGCGCATGTTCATCAACGCCGACCCGGAAGCCGGCACCAGCGAGGCGCCGGGCATCGGCGGGCCGACCGGGCAACGCATCCACACCCGTCCCTCGGTGATCGCACTCTGGGAAGCGGCCCGCGAAGCTCTGGAAGCCGCCGGCGCCGAAGTGGTCGAAGTCGACTTTCCGCTGGTCTCCAATTGCGAGGGCGACCGTCCGGGCGCGCCGACCGTGTTCACCCGCGGCCTGGTTTCCAAGGCGTTCCTGCACCACGAGTTGTGGGACCTGACCGCCTGGGCGTTCGATGATTTCCTGCGGGCCAACGGCGACCCGAAACTCAACCGGCTGGTCGACGTCGACGGCCCGCAGATTTTCCCCCACGACCCCGGCACGCTGCCCAACCGCGAAGGCGATCTGGTCGCCGGCATGGACGAATACGTGCGCATGGCCGAACGCGGCATCACGCCGTGGGATCAGATCAGCACCCTGCCCGATGGCCTGCGCGGTCTCGAACAGACCCGGCGCATCGACCTTGAAGACTGGATGGACCGGCTGGGGCTCGACGCGGTGCTGTTCCCGACCGTGGCTGACGTGGCTCCGGCCAATGCCGATGTCGACCCGGCCAGCGCCGACATCGCCTGGAGCAACGGTGTCTGGGTCGCCAACGGCAACCTCGCCATCCGCCACCTTGGCGTACCGACGGTCACGGTGCCGATGGGCGTCATGGCGGACATCGGCATGCCGGTCGGGCTGACGTTCGCCGGGCGGGCCTATGACGATTCGGCGCTGCTGCGCTTCGCCTCGGCCTTTGAGTCGACCGGCAGCAAACGCAAGATCCCGCCACGCACCCCACCGTTGTAAGCCGGCAAAAAATCTCGAACTCGCCGTTGGCCTTCGCATCCAATGAACAGGCCAACCGAGGAACGAGACATGAACGACAAAGACCGTGACAACGAAGCTGATGAGCCCATCACGCCCGCCTCACCCCAGACACCGGAAGAGGCGGCGCAGGAACTGAAACGCAAGACCGATGAGATCGAGCGCAAGGTGGCTGATGGGAATTAACGAACCGCTCCCCTGTAGGAGCGAGCATGCTCCGGGCGGCGCTCCGACGATGGTCGTCAACGATGACGTTGGGTATCTGACACCCAGCGGCGCCCATACGTCCATCGCGAGCATGCTCGCTCCTACAGGAAGAGGTAAACCAACTTCCATGGAGGTACAAAAACATGATCACCTGCTACCTGAAATATGTGCTGGATCCCTACCAGATCGAAGCCTTCGAACACTACGGCAAGTTGTGGATTCCGTTGGTCGAAAAATTCGGTGGCCAGCATCACGGCTACTTCCTGCCGTCGGAAGGCGCCAACAATATCGCCATGGCCATGTTCAGCTTTCCCAGCCTTGCCGCCTACGAGCAATATCGTCAGGATTCGATGACCGATCCTGAGTGCATCGCCGCCTTCAAATTCGCGATGGAGACCAAATGCATCCTCAGTTACGAGCGCAGTTTCTTCAGGCCCGTGCTGGGTGAACGGGCGTAACGCCCGACCTGATCGCGCCCCGTGAATTGACCCCAGCCAGGAGACTGCGCATGCGCTGGTTACCCGACATGGCCCGCCCCTGGCTGCACTCGCTGCCACTGCTTTTCATGGCGGCCACGGCCATCGCCGCGCCGCGTCCCGAACACATGGTCTATCTGCGCACCATCGACCCGGGCATCGAGCAGGACATCCGCTACGCCACTGCCCACAACTTCACCGGCCATCCACTCGATGGCTACACCGCCGGCGAATGCCTGCTGACGCGGGAAGCCGCCAACGCACTGGCCCGGGTCCAGGCTGCGTTGAAGGCGCAAGGCTACGGACTGAAGGTGTTCGACTGCTACCGACCCGCACGCGCGGTGGCCGACATGGGCCGCTTCGCCAACGAGCCAGGCGACCCGCGCAAGGCCGAGTTCTACCCTCGCGTGAACAAACAGGACTTCTGGCGCCTGGGGTATGTGGCACGGGTGTCGAACCACTCGCGAGGTTCGACGGTGGACCTGACCCTGACGGGCCCGAACGCCCTGCCCGCCGCCACCTGGAGCGCCGACGCCGGGCAAGTGGATTGCACGGCCCCCTACGCTCGACGCTGGCGTGACGGCGCGCTCGACATGGGCACCGGTTTCGACTGTTTCGACGAGCGCAGCCATACCGATAGCCCCTTGATCAACACCACAGCCCGGGACCATCGCCAGCTCCTGAGCCGTGCGATGGAGAAAGAAGGATTTTCGGGGTATTCGAAAGAGTGGTGGCACTTCACCTACAGCGCGGGCACCCCGGGGGCTGGCACGCCAAACGATGTCATGGACTTCCCGATCACGCCGCCCGACGTCAGTGCCGCGCTCGCCGGTAGCCAGCAACTGATCGTAGTGACCAGCAAGGATTGGAATGCCCCCCAGGGCACCGCGCAACGCTACACGAGGGAGGGCCAGGGCTTTCGAAAAGAGGGCGAGGCCTTTGCCGTGATGCTCGGTAAAAACGGCATGGGCTGGGGCAAGGGCCTGACCCGTGTCGAGTCGGGTGACGACCCGGTGAAACGCGAAGGCGATGGAAAAGCCCCGGCCGGCGTGTTCAAACTGGGAACGGCGTTCGGCTACGAGGCGTCGGCCGCCACCCCGCTGCCCTACCTCGCCCTGACACCGGGCACTGAATGCGTCGACGACAGTCGCTCCGCACACTACAACCAACTGGTCGACGGCGCGAAGACTTCAAAGGACTGGAACAGCTCGGAACAGATGCGCAATGAGCCTGGCTATCGCCAGGGCATCGTCATCGAACACAACACCCCGGCAACCCCCGCTGCGGGCTCGTGCATTTTCTTCCACATCTGGCGCAGCCCTGCCTCGCCCACGGCCGGTTGCACGGCCATGGATCAGGCGAACATCGCCCGTTTGCTCGAATGGCTGGACCCCCGCCAATCCCCGCTGCTGGTGCAGATGCCCGACGCGCAATACGCGCAGTGGCGCGAACGCTGGCACTTGCCGCAACACTAAACGGTCAGCCCTGCTTCAAGTCCAGGCAATAGGTGTAATAACCGGTGTCGCGCACATACCCCAAGGACTCATACAACCCCTGTGCGTTGTGGTTATCGGTGGCGGTTTCCAGCGTCAGGCCCTTGGCCCCGCTCAGCAGCGCAAAGGCTCGCGCCGTGTTCATCAATTGCTTGCCCACCCCGCGCCCGCGTGCTGCGGGCGTGGTGAACAGGTCACCCAGCAGCCAGGTGCGGTGCGCCTCGATGGAGGAAAAGGTCGGGAACAACTGCACGAAACCCAGCGCCTGGCCCGCCGCGTCCTCGGCAAAAAAGATCACCGATTCATCCCGGGCAATGCGTTCGGCGATGAAGTCGCGGGATTGCCTGAGGTTCGAAGGCTGGCCGTAGAAACCTCGATAGGCGTCGAACAGGCTGGCAACACCGTCGAGGTGGGTGGCGTCGGCGCGATGAATCTGAACATCCATGGGCGTGGTCTCCGCGAGGCCGTGTGGGTGAAACGGGCAATGTGGCGCAGGAAATCAACCTCGCAACCAAAGCCTCTAAAACTCAATCTCCGCCGCCGGCATCACATCGATCCGTGCCACCGACCCGGTCAAATGCGCCAGGTCCTTGTTGTGCTCGGCGATGATGTCTTCGGCGGTGAGGTTGCCGTTGTCGACGGTGGAGTGGGCGTCCGCCGCCAGCACCACGTCGTACCCCAGTTTCAGCGCCTGACGCACGGTCGCATTGACGCAATAGTCGGTTTGCAGACCGCAGATGACCAGGCGCTCGAAGTCCTGGACCGGCAGCAGTTTTTGCAGGTTGGTCTGGTAGAACGAATCACCGGTGGTTTTGCGTACCCGCCCATCCTGGGGCAATACCTGGAGCCCGGCAGCCAGTTGCCAGCCGTCGGCGCCATGGGCCAACGGGCTGCCCGGCTCTTCGTGCTGGACTGCCACCACCGGAACGCCGGCTTTGCGGGCACGGGCGCTCAGGTCGTTGATGGTGTCGATGACGCGCGCGATCTCGAAACACTCATAATCGCCCGCGCAGAGCGCTTGCTGGACGTCGATGATTAACAATGCGCTGGTCATGCTTCCTTCCTTGTGATGTCGGTGAGAGAGACAGAAAGTAGATCTGTCTCCCTGTTCTGACAAGTCCTAGTAGCCGAGCGACAGCCCGGTATTGCGCCGTGGATCGTTAGCCCCGTAGAAACGGTTTTTGCCCACCGGTTTACCGTCCAGAGACGGCGCGCCGACCAGGATCGCCGCCACGTGGTTGGCGTCCTGTGGCCCCGCGAACTTGTGCCCCCAGCTTTCGAGGATCTTCACCGTGTCCGGGCTGGTGGTGAAGGTCTCCAGGTTGGTTTCTTCCGGCAGCCACTGCTGGTGGAAACGGGGCGCATCCACCGCTTCCTGGATGTTCATGCCGTAGTCGATCACGTTGAGCATGGTCAGCAGCGTTGCGGTGATGATACGGCTGCCACCGGGTGTGCCGACCACCATCACCACCTTGCCGTCCTTGGTAACGATGGTCGGGCTCATCGACGACAGCGGCGCCTTGCCGGGCGCGATGGCGTTGGCCTCGCCCTGCACCAGGCCGTACATGTTCGGCACGCCGATTTTCGACGTGAAGTCGTCCATTTCGTCGTTGAGAATCACCCCGGTCCTGCTCGCCATGACCCCGGCGCCAAACCAGTCGTTCAGGGTGTAGGTCACCGAGACGGCGTTGCCCCACTTGTCGACGATCGAGTAGTGGGTGGTGTTGCTGCCTTCATGGGGCGCAACGCCGGGCTTGAGCTCGCTGGACACGGCGGCCTTCTGCGGATTGATCGCCGCACGGATTTTCGCCGCGTAGTTTTTATCCAGCAGGTGGCTGATGGGGTTTTTCACGAAGTCCGGATCGCCGAGGTAGCTGTTGCGGTCCACGTACGCATGACGCATGGCTTCGATCTGGTAGTGCATGCCCTGCGCCGAGTGGTAGCCCAGGTCCTTCATCGGGTAGCCGTCGAGGATGTTCATGATCTGGCAGATCACCACGCCGCCGGAGCTGGGCGGTGGCGCCGAGACCACGTGATAGCCACGGTAATCGCATTCCACCGGTGCCAGTTCGCGGGTCTTGTACTTGTCGAGATCGGCCTGGGTGATGATGCCCTTGCCAGCCTGGCTGGACGTGACGATGGCGTCGGCCACCCAGCCCTTGTAGAAACCGTCGGCGCCCTTCTCGGAGATTTCCCGCAGGGTCTTGCCCAGGTCCTTTTGCACCAGCTTTTGCCCGACCTGCATCGGCTCGCCGTTGCTGAGGAAGATCGCACCGGAATCCTTGATGTCCTTCTTGAACACGTCGGTGGCGGTTTCCAGCAAATCGACATCGCCCTGCTCCAGCACGAAGCCGTCTTCGGCCAGCTTGATCGCCGGGGCAATCACCTCCTTGCGCGGCTTGGTGCCGTACTTGCTCAGCGCCAGCTCCATGCCGGACACCGTGCCCGGCACGCCGACCGCCAGGTGGCCGCGAGTACTGAGTTCGGGAACGACATTGCCGGCCTTGTCCAGGTACATGTCGGCGGTCGCCGCCAGCGGCGCTTTTTCGCGGAAATCGAGGAAGGTCTTGCGCCCGTCCGCCAGTTGAATGGTCATGAAACCGCCACCGCCCAGGTTACCGGCCGCAGGGTACACCACCGCCAGCGCATAGCCGACCGCGACGGCGGCATCGACGGCGTTGCCACCGTTCTTGAGCACGTCCACGCCAACATGACTGGCCAGGTGCTGGGCAGTGACGACCATGCCGTTTTCGGCGGCGACAGGGGCGACGGAGGCTGCGTAGGACGTGAGGCAGGAGAACGCCAGGGAGGTCGCGATGAGCGATTTGGCAAAAGGTTCGAACTTCATGGGTCTGTCTCTTTTTGTTTTCAGGCTCTGCACGAAGCAGAGGACAACGCTTCAAGAGCAGAGGCAAGTATGGTCGGGATTGCGTTTTGCGCCTCCCCGATCAGGCAGTATGCTTGCCCCTCGTCCAGCCCTTTTGCGGAGTCCGCCGGCATGACCTACACCTGCACCACCCTGGCCTCCCCGGTGGGCGAATTGACGCTGGTCGCGAACGGCTCGAGACTGGCGGCCATCCTCTGGGAAAACGACAAGCCCAACCGGGTCAGGCTCGGCCCCATGAAGCTCGCGGCGGACCATCCGGTCCTCGTGACCGCCCGGCAACAATTGAATGAATATTTTGCCGGCAGCCGCCAGCGTTTCGATCTGGAACTGGAGTTCGCCGGGACCGAATTTCAGAAAAAGGTGTGGCAGGCGCTGCTGACCATTCCGTTTGGCGAAACCCGCAGCTACAGCCAGATCGCCGAGCAGATCGGCCACCCCAGCGCAGTGCGGGCGGTGGGCGCGGCCAATGGCAGGAACCCGATCTCGATCATCGCGCCCTGCCATCGCGTGATCGGCGCCTCGGGCAAACTCACCGGGTTCGCGGGCGGGCTTGAGGCGAAGGCGTTGTTGCTGACGCTTGAAGGCGGGCAAAAAGGCAGCACGGCCCGCCTCGAAGGTTTTTGATTGCTGCAGGAAGCGGCACAGCGATCAGTCGAAGAGGTTTTTCATCGCCGCATACTGCAGCAGCATGATGGTCTTCGCGTCGCAGATCTCACCGCGATGGAACGCTTGCAGCGCCTCGTCGAACGACCACTCGAGCACCTCCAGCTCCTCGGTCTCCTCCTCCAGGCCGCCGCCCTCGCCGACTTTCAAATCGGCATCGTATTCGGCGATGAAGAAATGCAGTTTTTCGGTCACCGACCCGGGACTCATGTAGGCCTCGAACACCTTTTGCACATGGTGCACGCGATAACCGGTCTCTTCCTCCGCTTCCTCGCGAATGCGCGTCTCCGGCGCGGCGCCTTCGAGCAAGCCCGCCGCCACCTCGATCAGCAAACCGTCGTGACCGTTGACGAACACCGGCAGCCGGAACTGCCGCGTCAGCACCACGCTGCGCTTCTCGCGATTGAACAGCAGGATCGCCGCCCCATTGCCACGGTCATAGACCTCGCGGGTCTGGCGCTGCCAGTCGCCCTGGTTGCGCTGGTAA
Organism: Pseudomonas fluorescens; assembly: GCF_041354075.1. GTDB lineage: Bacteria > Pseudomonadota > Gammaproteobacteria > Pseudomonadales > Pseudomonadaceae > Aquipseudomonas > Aquipseudomonas fluorescens_CE. Next base: position 23,834 of record NZ_JARZGC010000006.1, read on the forward strand.
TCGAAGGTGACTTTCTTCAGCAGATACCAATCGTGGGACAGCACCCGGGACTCGATGATCCTGACCCGCTCAGCGGTGTTCGACATGACTGTGCATCCTTGTCAGCGGCGGAAAAACGCTCATCCTAGACGGCAAGAGCGCTTCAGGAAAGCTGCGCCTTGTACTCCTTCTCGTATTGCCCGGCCAGCGTCTCTTTCTGCTTGTCGTCGAGGAGTTTGCCGGCCATCTGGAAGAATTTCTGCTCTTCTTCCTTCAGGTGGTGATGGACTTTTTCACTGAGCTTCTTCGCAGTGGCCAGCCAGGCCGGGCTGGACATCTCGGTCTCGTCGAGTTCTTCCATCATTTCGTCCATCTCATGATGCTCGGCAATCGCGTGGCGACTGAGGTCGACGCCATTGTCGAACGCCATCAACGGGATGTAGAAATGCCGCTCTTCAGCGGTTTCATGTGCCTGCAGCTCGGACTTCAACTGCTTGTACGCCTCGACCCGTTCCGGGGTGTCGCCACTGGTCTCGACCAGTGCCTTGGCGTAGGTGCGCTGGCGCTCGTGGCTTTCGCGCAGGGCTTCAAAAATATTCATGGGCAATCCTCATTGGCCGCGCTCTGAAATGACGCTCTTGAGGCTAGACAGCTGCGCACTGACAACGGTTCCTCCTGGGGATGGAACAATCGCCGAGACCCGGATACCCTCCTGCTTCACCGCCATAAGGAAGTCGCCGATGACACTGACAATCGAACGGTCGCAAAACCCGACCCCGGAAGACCGCGAAGCAATACTTGCACCGTTGCGGGCCTACAACGTGGCGCAAGCGGGTGACGGCAAGGCCGAACTGCTGGCCCTGCTGGTGCGCGACGACCAGGGCGAGATCCTCGGCGGCTTGTACGGGCGTTTTTTCTACCAATGGCTGTTTATCGAATTGCTCTCGGTGCCGGAACAGGCCCGGGGCGACGGCATGGGCTCGAAACTGATGCGCATGGCCGAAGACCTGGCCCGGGAAAAGAAATGCACGGGAATCTGGCTGGACACCTTCAGCTTCCAGGCGCCGGCGTTCTACGAAAAGCTGGGGTACAGCGAGCTGGGCCAGATCGTTGATTACCCGCCAGGGCACAAGCGCCATTTCTTTCAGAAGCGCCTGGTGAGCTAAGCCGGCTTCCTGTAGGAGCGAGCATGCTCGCGATGGACGTCAACAATAACGTGGGCGGCCTGATACCCAGCGGTGTTTTTCAATCCATCGTCGGAACGCCGCCCGGAGCATGCTCGCTCCTACAGGGGATTGCGGGGTATTACAGACAAGTCGCCAACGCCGCCAGCCGGCGCTTGGCGACAAAATCGTCGTGCTGCGCGTAGTAATTCAACGCTGTACCGGAGGCATCTTCGCTGATGTCGACAAAGGACTCCGCCGAACGCGTGTAGACGGTCGAGCCGCCCTTCTTGCCCGGTTGCAGATACGCCCCGGCATCGACACCGAACACCGCTTCATCCTGCCAGGCGAACTGCACGCACTGGGCAACGACTTTTTCCGGTTTGTCCGAGGTCAGGACTTTGTTCGGGGCGCCGGTACGGGCATCGTCCATGACCGAACCGGCGCAGCCCGCCAGCAAGGTTACCGCCAAGGCCACCATCAGTATTCGCATTGCGTGTGCTCATCAGGAAAAAGCCGACTGTATCACCGTGGGCCGGTGTATCGTTCTGCTTTACTGCAAAAGCCCCTTCGCCACCCATTTCCAAGGAGCCTCCATGGCGACATCCGAACAGCAACACGAGCAGGCGCTGAAGCGGTTTCTCGATGAGCGCCCCGAGTTGCGCGTCGAACTGGACAACCTCAACCCGCTGCTGGCACAGGCCAAAGGCGAAACCGCAGCGCAGTATCGCGAGGAACGTTTGCATGAAGCGTTCGAGGCTGAGGCCGAGAGCCTGGGCCTGTTCGCCTGGGAGCTGACCCTGCAACTGACTGCCGCAACCCCCCAGGACTACGAAGCCCAGCGTCTGGAGGTGCACCGCGAGGTGGCCGAGATGGCGGGGATGGACTGGCGGGAGTATTGCGAGTTATATGGCTTGAATCCTTAACCTTCGCCGCCCAAGGAGCCCGTCGACGATGCTGCCTTCGTCCACCACTGCCCACGCCAGCCCGGGGCACCTGCATACACAGAAATGGCGCGGGCGTGTCGGCCTGACCCTGGTGGCCGCGCTCTCGGTGCTCGCCGGCATGACCGATGCCATTGGCTTCATGGCCAGCGGCGACTTCGTTTCCTTCATGAGTGGCAACACCACCCGCCTCGCCGTGGCCATCAGCGACGGCGACCTCGGATTGACCCTGCGCCTGCTGCTGGTGGTGACCACGTTTGTCGTCGGCAATGCGCTGGGCATCGTCATCAGCCGAATCGGCGGACGCCGCGCACTGCCGCTGCTGCTGTGCATCGCCATGCTGCTGTGCGCGGCGGCCAACTGGCCCTATGACGAACAACTGCCGGCGCTGCTGGCGGCGATCATTGCCATGGGCATGCTCAATGCCGCCGTCGAACAAGTGAACGGTTTGCCGGTGGGCCTGACCTACGTCACGGGCGCCCTGTCGCGTTTCGGCCGGGGCCTGGGACGCTGGATCCTGGGTGAACGGCGCAATGGCTGGCGGGTGCAATTGATCCCTTGGGCCGGGATGTTCGCCGGCGCGGTGCTCGGGGCCGTGCTGGAACATCACCTAGGGCTTCAGGCGCTGTTTGTCAGCGGGTTGCTGGCCGGCATCCTGGGAGTTGTGTCGCTGAAGATTCCGCGCCGGTGGCAGTTGGGGTATATGCCTCGCTGAGCCCTGCTGTGACATGACTGGCCCCATCGTCGCGATACGGTCTCGAGTGAACCCCTTAGCCGCCCCACCGATAAAGCTTTATCATGGCCGCAGTTTCGCAGATCGAGTCCACCATGAAGTTCGCCATCGCGCTGTTTTCCGCCGCTCACGCGCCCTCCTCGCGCCGCGCCTTGCTGTTCGCCCAGGCCGCGCTGGCCGGCGGGCATGAGATCGTCCGGCTGTTTTTCTACCAGGACGGGGTCTACAACGCGTCCGGCAGCGTGGTCACGCCACAGGATGAGCAGGATTTGCCCAAACAATGGCGGGGCTTCATCACCGACCATCAGCTCGACGGCGTGGTGTGCATCGCAGCGGCCCTGCGCCGTGGCGTGCTCAACGCAGAGGAAGCCGCACGTTATCAGCGCGAAGCCGCCGCCGTGGGCGCACCCTGGGAGCTGTCCGGCCTCGGCCAGTTGCATGACGCGGTGCAGGACGCTGACCGCCTGATCTGCTTTGGAGGCGCGTGAACGATGGCCAAATCCTTGCTTTTGATCAGTCGCCAGGCGCCATGGTCCGGGCCAGGCGCCCGGGAAGCACTGGACATCGTGCTGGCTGGCGGCGCGTTCGACCTGCCCATCGGCCTGCTGTTTCTCGACGACGGAGTGTTTCAGCTCGCCACGCAACAGAACGCGAAGGCGCTGCAACAGAAAGACCTGAGCGCCAACCTGCAGGCGTTGCCGATGTTCGGCGTCGATGAGCTGTTCGTCTGTGGCGACAGCGCCGCCGAGCGTGGCCTGGACCCGACCGGCCTGTCGCTGGAAGAAGCCCGGGTGTTGAGCGCCCGGGACATCACCGCCCTCATCGACCGTTACGACCAGGTGATCACCCTCTGATGTCGACCTTGCATGTGTTGTCTCATTCCCCGTTCGGCGACGATCGCCTGAACAGTTGCCTGCGTCTGATCGGCGCCAGCGATGCGCTGCTGCTGACCGGTGACGCGGTGTATGCGTTGCAGCCTGGCACCGCCCCCTGCAACGCCCTGACCACCTCCAGCCCGACGCTGTTCGTGCTCATCGAAGACGCCCAGGCCCGTGCCCTGGCCATTCCCGACACCGCGAGGGGCATCGACTACCCGGCCTTCGTCGAACTTTCGCTGCAGTACGACAAGGTCAACAGTTGGCTATGAACGCATTGACGGTCGGCGCGCGCGCCATCGAACTGGACAAGGACGGTTTCCTGGTCGAGCTGGCCGACTGGTCCGCTGAGGTTGCCAGCGCCCTGGCCGCCGCCGAAGACATGGAACTGAGCCCCGAACACTGGGAAATACTCGAACTGTTGCGCGCCTTTTATGCCGAATTCCAGCTTTCGCCGGCCACCCGTCCGCTGATCAAGTACACCGCATTGAAACTCGGCCCGGAAAAGGGCAACAGCCTGCACCTCAACCGACTGTTCAAAGGCACCCCTGCCAAACTCGCCGCGAAACTGGCGGGCCTGCCCAAACCGACGAATTGCCTATGACCGACTACCCCGCGTTGACCCTCGAAACCCCCGCCGAGCACCCGTTCGCCCAGTTCGTGCGCATCCTTGGCAAGGGCAAGCGTGGCGCCCGCGACCTGACCCGGGCCGAAGCCCGGGAAGCCATGGGCATGGTGCTCGACGAGCAGGTCGAGGAGACCCAGCTCGGCGCCTTCCTGATGCTGTTGCGGCACAAGGAAGAAAGCGCCGAGGAAATGGCCGGGTTTACCGAAGCCTTGCGCGAACGCTTGCAGCCACCGGCCTTGCAGGTGGACTTGGACTGGCCCACCTATGCCGGCAAGAAACGTCACCTGCCGTGGTACCTGCTGGCCGCCAAGTGCCTGGCACAAAATGGCCTGCGCATTTTCATGCACGGCGGCGGCGCACACACCGCCGGGCGACTGTACAGCGAGCAACTGCTGGCCGACCTGAAGATCCCCTTGTGCCGCAACTGGCAACAGGTTGGCGACGCCTTGGACCACGGCGGCCTGGCGTTCATGCCACTGGTGGATTGGGCGCCGCCGCTGCAACGCATGATCGACCTGCGCAACACCCTGGGCCTGCGCTCACCCATCCATTCCCTGGCGCGCATCCTCAACCCGCTGGGCGCCCGCTGCGGCCTGCAAAGCATCTTCCATCCCGGTTATCAGGCGGTGCATCGCGATGCCAGCGGCTTGCTCGGCGACACGGCTATCGTGGTCAAGGGCGACGGCGGCGAGATCGAGATCAACCCGGACGCCGATAGCCATCTGTACGGCACCACGGGCGGTGAAAGCTGGGACGAGGAATGGCCGCAACTGTCGGTGCAACGTCACGTCAAACCGGCCGCGCTCGATACCGAGCACCTGAAAGCCGTATGGCGCGGTGACGTGGTCGACAGCTACCCGCAATTGGCGTTGATCGCGACCATGGCCCTGGCGTTGCGCGGCCTCGGCCAGCCCCGCGAGCAAGCGTTCGAGACCGCCCAGGCCTACTGGGATGCGCGGGATAAATCGATTTAATCGATGATAACTGTTTAACCTTTGCGCTTTTTTATCGAACTCATCGGAATAGACTCCTCTCCAATATTTAAAAGTTGAGGAGTCTTCACCATGGGTTTGCTCGTAGAAGGTCAATGGCAGGACAAGTGGTACGAAAGCAGCAAGGACGGCGCCTTCCAGCGTGAACAGGCGCAGCGGCGCCATTGGGTCACGACGGACGGCCAGCCCGGTCCGAGCGGGGTCGGTGGCTTTGCCGCCGAGGCCGGTCGCTACCACCTCTACGTGTCGCTGGCCTGCCCGTGGGCGCACCGCACGCTGATCCTGCGCAAACTCAAGGGCCTGGAAAACCTGATCGACGTCTCGGTGGTCAGTTGGCTGATGCTGGAAAACGGCTGGACCTTCGACCAGCAACTGGGCTCGACCGGCGACAAGCTCGATGGCTTTGACTTCATGCATCAACGCTACACCGCCGACACCGCCGACTACACCGGCCGCGTCACGGTACCGGTGCTGTGGGACAAGCAGCAGAAGCGCATCGTCAGCAATGAATCGGCGGAAATCATCCGCATGTTCAACAGCGCCTTCGACGACCTGACTGGCAATGACCTGGACTTCTACCCCGCACCACTGCGCAGCGAAATCGATGCGCTGAACGAACGGATTTACCCGGCAGTGAACAACGGCGTGTACCGTGCCGGCTTCGCCACGTCACAGCAGGCGTACGAAGCCGCCTTCGATGACGTGTTCGCTGAACTGGATCACCTGGAAGGGTTGCTCGGCGCCAATCGCTATCTGGTCGGCGAATACCTGACCGAAGCCGATATTCGCCTGTTCACCACGCTGATTCGCTTCGACGCCGTGTACCACGGGCACTTCAAGTGCAATCTGCGGCGCATCGCCGATTACCCGAACCTGTCGAATTGGCTGCGTGAACTTTATCAGTGGCCGGGGATTGCCGAGACCGTGGACTTCACCCACATCAAAAATCACTACTACGGCAGCCACAAGACCATCAACCCGACGGGTGTGGTGCCCAAAGGGCCGGAACAGGATTTCACCGTGGCCCATGATCGGGCGCGGTTGAGTGGCAAGGGGGTTTGGCGCAGAGGCTGAGGTTTGTTAGCCGACTTTGAAGGCCCCATCGCGGGCAAGCCCGCTCCTACAGGGTGAACGCTGTTCCTGTGGGAGCGGGCTTGCTCGCGATGGGCGCGACGCGGTCTTCAGACCTGCGCCTGAGCCCCTTCAAACCATGCCAGCTTCTCGCGAAGCTGAACCACTTCCCCGACGATCACCAGCGTCGGCGCATGGACTTCATGTTCCGCCACCAGTTCTGACAGATTCGCCAGGGTGCCGGTAAACACGCGCTGATTGGCCGTGGTGCCCTGCTGAATCAACGCCGCTGGCGTGTCAGCCCCTCGGCCATGCCGGATCAACTGCTCGCAGATGATCGGCAAACCCACCAACCCCATGTAGAACACCAGGGTTTGTGCCGGCGAGACCAGATCGGCCCATGGCAAATCGGTGGAGCCGTCCTTGAGGTGACCGGTGACAAAGCGTACCGACTGCGCGTAATCGCGGTGGGTCAGCGGAATCCCGGCATAGGCGGCACAACCGCTGGCGGCCGTGATGCCCGGCACCACCTGGAACGGGATGCCCTGGGCGGCCAGCTCTTCGATTTCTTCACCGCCACGGCCGAAGATGAACGGGTCACCGCCCTTCAACCGCACCACGCGCTTGCCCTGCCGGGCCAGTTCCACCAGTTGCTGGTTGATCTGATCCTGCGGGACCGCGTGATCGGCGCGACGCTTGCCGACATAGACCCGCTCGGCATCACGGCGGCACAGGTCGAGAATCGTCGGCGCCACCAGACGGTCATAGAGCACCACGTCGGCTTGCTGCATCAGGCGCAACGCACGAAAGGTCAGCAGGTCGGGATCACCCGGCCCGGCGCCGACCAGATACACCTCGCCCGTGGCCACCGGCGCTTCGCCTGCGATTTTCGCTTGCAGCAGGCGCTCGGCTTCGCCCCCCTGCCCGGCCAGTTGGCGGTCGGCAATCGGCCCCTGGAACACGTCTTCCCAAAACGCCCGGCGCTGCTGGACATCGGGAAACAGGCCCTTGACCTGATTGCGGAAACGCGCCGCCAACCCGGCCAGCTGGCCATAAGTGGACGGAATCCAGGTCTCCAGCTTGGCCCGGATCAACCGCGCCAGTACCGGCGCGTCGCCGCCACTGGACACGGCGATGATCAATGGCGAACGGTCGACGATCGCCGGAAAAATCACACTGCACAGCGCAGGCGCATCCACCACGTTGACCGGCACGCAGCGCCGGTGGGCGTCAGCGGACACCTGCGCATTGAGCGGTTCGTCGTCAGTGGCGGCAATGATCAGCGCGCAACCGTCCAGGTCGGATTCAAGGTAGCCGCGCAACAGGCACTCACCTGCGCTGGCGGCCACCAGCTCACTCAGCTGTTGTTCGATTTCGGGTGCAACCACCCGCAGCTGCGCACCGGCATCGGCCAGCAGGCGGGACTTGCGCAAGGCAATCTCCCCCCCACCGACGACCAACACACGACTGCCGCGCAGGTTGTGAAACAGCGGCAGATAGTCCATTTAGCCGATGACCTCAAGGCCACCCATGTACGGCTTCAGCACGTCCGGCACACGGATCGAACCGTCGGCCTGCTGGTAGTTTTCCAGCACGGCCACCAGGGTACGACCAACCGCCAGGCCGGAGCCGTTCAGCGTGTGCACCAGTTCCGGCTTGCCGGTTTCCGGGTTGCGGAAGCGCGCCTGCATACGACGGGCCTGGAAGTCGCCACAGTTGGAGCAGGACGAGATTTCACGGTATTTGTCCTGGCTCGGGATCCACACTTCCAGGTCGTAGGTCTTGACCGCGCTGAAGCCCATGTCGCCGGTGCACAGCGCCAGGGTGCGGTAAGGCAGCTCCAGCAACTGCAACACTTTTTCGGCGTTGGCGGTCAGGCTTTCCAGCGCTTCCATCGATTTCGACGGTTCGACGATCTGCACCATCTCGACCTTGTCGAACTGGTGCTGGCGGATCATGCCGCGCGTGTCGCGACCCGAGGCACCGGCTTCACTGCGGAAGCACGGGGTGTGGGCGACGAACTTGATCGGCAGCAGTTTCGCGTCGACGATTTCACCGGCGACGATGTTGGTCAGCGACACTTCGGCGGTCGGGATCAGGTACAGGTCGGCCTCGCCTTCGCGGCCGATCTTGAACAGGTCTTCCTCGAATTTCGGCAGTTGACCGGTGCCTTGCAGTGCTGGCGCCTGGACCAGATAAGGCGTGTACGCCTCCTCGTAGCCATGCTCGGTGACGTGCAGGTTGATCATGAACTGGGCCAGGGCGCGGTGCAGGCGTGCAATCGGGCCACGCAACAGGGCAAAACGCGCACCGGACAGCTTGGCGGCGGTTTCGAAATCCAGCCAGCCAAACTTCTCGCCCAGCGCCACGTGGTCCTGGATCGGGAAGTCAAACGCGGTCGGCGTGCCCCAGCGGCGAACTTCGACGTTGCCTTCTTCGTCGGCACCGACCGGCACGGATTCGTGCGGCAGGTTGGGAATGCCCAGCAGGATCGAATCCAGTTCGGTCTGGATTTTTTCCAGTGCAATTTTTCCGTTATTCAGTTGGCTGCCCATGTTTTCGACGTTAGCCATCAACGGAGCGATGTCTTCACCACGTTGTTTGGCTTGACCAATGCTTTTCGAAATCGCGTTGCGATCAGCCTGAAGTTTTTCAGTTTCGGTCTGGACTTCCTTGCGCTGTTCTTCCAGCGCTTCGATGCGCGCAACGTCCAGCGTGTAGCCACGGGATGTCAGGCGGTCCGCTACGTTCTGAAGATCGCTACGTAACAGTTTGGAATCGAGCATGTCGGTCTCTCGTTATCAAAGTTTGGTCAAGGACAGGCCGGCCCAGGTGGCGAGCAGCCCGCCGAATACGCTGATGGCAGCATAGCCCAGGGCCAGCGGCACTTGCCCGCTTTCCAGCAGGCGCACCGTATCCAGTGAAAAGGATGAAAAAGTCGTCAGCCCCCCGAGGAAGCCGACCATCAGCCCGGCACGCACCTCGATCGGTACTTCCGGGCGTATCAAAAACAGACCGTATAGAACGCCGATCAGCAAACAGCCGACGATATTAACGGCGAGCGTCGCGGTATAGAAGTGCCGTGGCCAATTCGCGTTGACCCAGTTGCCGGTGGCAAAGCGCAATAGCGTGCCGGCAATCCCGCCGACGGAAACTGCAACGATCAATGGAAGCACTATTTTCTCCGCTGCCTCGGGCTCAGGCGGTCCAGTTGGGCGAGGTGGTTGAGCTTCTCGCCGATCTTCAACTCCAGGCCACGGGGCACCGGCTGGTAGAACGGTTGAGGCGCAAGTTCCTCAGGGAAGTAATCTTCGCCCGCCGCGTAGGCATCGGGCTCATCGTGGGCGTAACGGTATTCGTCGCCATAGCCCAATTGCTTCATCAGCTTGGTGGGCGCATTGCGCAGGTGCAGCGGCACTTCCAGGGAACCGTGCTCGGCGGCACTGCGCATCGCGGCCTTGAAGCCCATGTACACCGCGTTGCTCTTCGGTGCGCAGGCCAGATACGTAATGGCCTGGGCCACCGCCAGCTCGCCTTCGGGGCTGCCCAGACGCTCCTGCACGTCCCACGCCGCCAGACACAGGCTCAGCGCGCGGGGATCGGCGTTGCCGATGTCTTCACTGGCCATGCGCACCACGCGCCGGGCCAGGTACAGCGGATCGCAACCGCCGTCGATCATCCGCGCAAACCAGTACAGGGCGCCGTCGGGATTGGAGCCGCGGACCGACTTGTGCAGTGCGGAAATCTGGTCGTAGAACGCCTCGCCGCCCTTGTCGAAGCGCCGGCGGGTATCGCCGAGCAGGCTCTGCAACAGGTCGACACCGATTTCGCTGTGGTCTTCCGCCAGGTCCGAGGCATTTTCCAGCAGGTTGAGCAGACGCCGGCCATCGCCGTCGGCGGCGGACAACAGCATCTGGAAGCCTTCATCGCTGAGGGTCAGGTCGCGCTTGCCCAGCCCGCGCTCTTCGGTCAACGCACGCTGCACCAGTTTGCGCAGCGCCGCCTCGTCGAGACTCTTGAGCACATAGACTCGCGCCCGTGACAGCAAGGCGTTATTGAGTTCGAACGAGGGGTTTTCGGTGGTGGCACCGATGAAAATCAGCGTGCCATCCTCAACGTAGGGGAGAAATGCGTCCTGCTGGGATTTGTTGAAGCGGTGCACTTCATCGACGAACAGGATGGTGCGCTTGCCGTACTGCCCGGCCTGCTGCTTGGCGATTTCCACCGCCTGGCGAATCTCCTTGACCCCGGCCAGGACCGCCGACACCGTTTCGAAGTGCGCATCGGAGACTTCGGCGAGCAAACGGGCCAGGGTGGTCTTGCCCACGCCAGGCGGCCCCCAGAAAATCATCGAGTGCAGCGCGCCCTGCTCCAGCGCCTCGCGCAATGGCTTGCCACGAGCGAGCACGTGTTCCTGGCCGACGTACTCGTCCAGATTGGTCGCACGCAAGCGCGCGGCCAGGGGCTGAGCTATCGGGGCGCTGCGAAACAGGTCCATCACTACCTCTGAAACCTTATTGGAGTCCTGATGCCGACAGGTGTAACACCGTTCCCCCCTGTGGGAGCGGGCTTGCTCGCGAAGACGTCGGCACATTCAACAGGGATGCAACCTGACACACCGCGCTCGCGAGCAAACCCGTTTCCACAGGGATTTGGCGGTTTACTCCTGAATCACGTCCGCACCTTTCGGCACATCGAACCTGAACCGCGAGGCCGGGATCGGCTCGTTGGCCTTCACGCCAGTGAACAGGATATTGGTGCGCTGGCCGACGCTGTCGATCAGTTGCATGTCATTAACCAGGCCATTGCGGAACGACAGGCGCAGGCTGTCGAACAGGGTGTCCTTGGTTTTCGGCTTCAAGGTGAAGTCGATTACGCCGCCGGCTTCCTTGGCACTGATGTCGAAACTCTGGCTGATCTTGGACACATCGCCCGACAGCAGCAACGCCGGGGTCTGGCTCAGACGCAGGTCGAGCGTCTTGATGGTGGCCTGTTCCAGGTCCGGGTCCCACAGCGTCACCTTCTTGCCGTCGGACACCACCACTTGCTCGGCCGGTGCATCGGTATGCCAGTAGAACAGGCCCGGGCGCTGCACCGACATCTCACCGGCGGTTTCCTGCAACTGGGTGCCGCTGCCATCGAGGGTCAGCTGGGAGAAACGTGCGGTCAGGGTCTGGGATTTTTCCAGCAATTGGGTCAGGCGTGCCACGTCCTTGTCGTCGGCGTGGGCCGAGAGCGTGGTCAAGGCCAGTACCGGCAGCAACAGCATGCGGATCAGACGCATGGGAGTCCTCATTACAGTGTGGGAGAGCGGGTGGCCCGGGAGCCGCCCTTTCAGTATCCGGTCAGTCGCGTACCGGGCCAGGGGCCAGGACTTCACGCGAACCGTTGGTGTTCATGGCCGTCACGACCCCGGCCATTTCCATGGCCTCGATCATGCGCGCGGCGCGGTTGTAGCCGATTTTCAACTTGCGCTGAACGGCGGAGATGGAAGCCCGGCGGCTTTCCAACACGAATTGCACCGCCTCGTCATAGAGCGCGTCGGCTTCAGGGTCGTCGCCGTCGCCACCGCCGCTGCTGCCTTCAAAACCGCTGCCGGCCTCCTCGACACCGTTGAGGATGTCGTCGTTATACTCCGGCGCGCCGCGCAGTTTCCAGGCTTCGACCACCCGGTGCACCTCGTCGTCGGACACGAACGCGCCGTGGACACGGATTGGCAGGCTGGTCCCGGGCGGCATGTAGAGCATGTCGCCATGACCCAGCAGTTGTTCGGCACCCCCCTGGTCGATGATGGTTCGCGAGTCGATCTTGCTCGACACCTGGAACGCCATACGGGTCGGAATGTTGGCCTTGATCAGGCCGGTGATCACGTCCACCGACGGACGCTGGGTCGCGAGAATCAGGTGGATACCGGCCGCTCGCGCCTTCTGGGCGATACGGGCGATCAGCTCTTCGACTTTCTTGCCGACGATCATCATCATGTCGGCGAATTCGTCGACCACCACCACAATGGTCGGCAATTTCTGCAACAGCGGCGCTTCGTCGTGGATGCTTTCACGCTTGTACAGCGGATCGCTCAACGGCTCGCCGGCATCGATCGCTTCCTTGACCTTGGCGTTGAAGCCGGACAGGTTGCGCACGCCCATCTTCGCCATCAGCTTGTAGCGCCGTTCCATCTCCGCCACGCTCCAGCGCAGAGCGTTGGCCGCGTCCTTCATGTCGGTCACGACCGGGCACAGCAGGTGCGGAATGCCTTCGTAGATCGACAGCTCGAGCATTTTCGGGTCGATCATGATCAGCTTGGCGTCGTCCGGGCCGGACTTGAACAGGATCGACAGGATCATCGCGTTCACGCCCACCGACTTACCGGAACCGGTCGTACCCGCTACCAGCAGGTGCGGCATCTTCGCCAGGTCGGTAATGACCGGCTTGCCTCCGATATCGTGGCCCAGGGCCAGGGTGACCGGGGATTTGAAATTGTCGTATTCCGGGGTCGACAGCACTTCGGAGAAGCGCACGATCTGCCGGTCTTCGTTGGGAATCTCGATACCGACGGTGGTCTTGCCTGGAATCACTTCCACCACGCGCACGCTGGTCACGGCCAGGGAACGCGCGAGGTCTTTCGCCAGGTTGGCGATACGGCTCACCTTGACCCCGGCGGCGGGCTGGATCTCGTAACGGGTGATCACCGGGCCGGGATGGATCGAGTCCACCGCGACTTCGACGCCGAATTCCTTGAGTTTGATCTCCAGCAGGTGGCCGACGGCCGCCAGGGATTCAGGCGAGTAATTGAGCTGTTTCTTTTCGGCCGGATCGAGGATCGAGATCGGCGGCAAGGTGCCTTCCACAGCGCTGTCGACGAACAGCGGCACCTGCTTTTCCTTTTCCACGCGCTTGCTCGGCGCGGCGGGTTTCATCGGCGCCGGGGCGATGACCGGCGGCACCTGCTTCTCGCGCTCCGACATGTGCTTGCTCAGGGCTTGCTCGCGCTCGATCAGGCGTTCCTTGACCTTGGCCTGTTCGCGCTTGTCGGTCACGGTGGGGGCCACCACGTCATGCACGCGATCGTCGACTTCACGCAACTGCGCAACCAGCTGCTTGCGCTCCACGCGGGACGCCCACCAGCGATTGGCCGCGCCCTGGACCAGCTCGAACAGGTCGAGGGTGATCTTGCCGGTGACGTCCATCACCTTGAACCACGACAGGTCGGTGAACACGGTCAGGCCAAACAAGAACAGGGCGATGAACAGCAAGGTGCTGCCCTGGATGTTCAACGCGTTGCGGGCCAGGTCGCCCAGGCTCTCGCCCAGCGCGCCGCCCGCACCCGCCGGCAAGCCGGTCGGGGTATGGAAATGGATATGCGCCAGTGCCGCACCCGACAGCACCAGAAACACCAGGCCGATCAGGCGCCAGGAGAACAGCCAGCCGCTCCACTGCCACGGCTCGTGGCGCTGGCGGAAAATCTGATACGCCTTGATCGCCAGCAGCAGCGGGAAGATGTAGGCGAAATAACCCAGCACCATGAACAGAATGTCGGCGCTGTAGGAGCCGGCCGGGCCGCCAAAGTTCTGCACGTCGTCGATCTTGCTGTTGTGACTCCAGCCCGGATCGTCCTTGCCGTAGGTCAGCAAGGCCATCATCAGGAACAGGCACAATGCGCCAATGGCGATCAATGCACCTTCCTTGAGTCGGTAGTGCAAGTGCTGGCGCCAGAGCGGAACGACGGCGGGTTTGGGTGCTGCGGTGGATTTCTTCAAAACGCTTCTTTTCCTGCGCCAGTGGCGCGTCCATCTGTTGAATGACGATAAGCACTGCCCAATCCAGGCAGGTAAAAAAGTTGACGTGCGTAACCTGACTACTCTCAACACTGCACTTTTAACATTGCACCGGGGCTTTTATAAACACGGCGTGCAACGCTAATTTTGTTACAAACACTGTGCAATCGGCATTGTACGGGTTTGTCCGGACGATGCCATGCTTGCGGCTTCAACATGCAGCATAGCCAACCGTACCGTTCATGCGATTCAATTTGAGCACGCATTCTCTTGTGTGACAAAGGCTTATGAGGTGTTTTTACAAGCCAGTCCAAGTATCGCCAATGACTCGATCGCGGTTTCCGCCCTGCCGTCCAGCGCTCGTTTGCACACACCACCGACCGTCTACGACCACAGTCCGCGCCCCAAGTTGCAGCAACGCAGGCCCGACGAGGTGCGCAGCGGTTGCATGCGCGCCCTGGACGCTGAAGAATACCCCGGCGACATGCCCACCCGTTGACGCCACACGCCACGGCGGGTGCATCGTCCACCGCCCTCCCCTTCTGCAAGCCCGGACGCCATGCTGACTTGGTTACAACGCAACTCCCTGATATTCCCGCCGCTGGAAAAAGCCATGCGCGAACCCAACGGGCTCCTGGCGGCAGGCGGCGACTTGTCCGCCGATCGCCTGGTCCAGGCCTATCGCCATGGCTGCTTTCCGTGGTTCTCCGAAGGACAGCCGATCCTTTGGTGGTCGCCAGACCCTCGCACCGTGCTGTTTCCCGACGAACTGCATGTCTCGCGCAGCCTGAACAAGCTGCTGCGTCAGCAACGCTACCAGGTGACCTTCGATCAGGATTTTGCCGCCGTCATCCGTGCGTGCGCGGCGCCACGGGAGTACGCTGATGGCACCTGGATCACCGAAGCCATGCAGAACGCCTACCTCGAGCTGCACCGGCGCGGCCACGCCCACTCGGTCGAGGTCTGGGACGAAGGCGTGTTGATCGGCGGCCTCTATGGCCTTGCGATGGGCCAACTGTTTTTCGGCGAATCCATGTTCAGCCGTGCCGACAATGCCTCCAAATTCGGTTTTGCCAGGCTGGTCGAACACCTGAAAAGTTCGGGCTTCGTGCTCATCGACTGTCAAATGCCCACCGATCACCTGCACAGCCTCGGCGCCCGTGCCATTCCTCGCCGCGAGTTCGCCCGCTACCTGGCGCAGCATCTAGACCAGCCCAACAGCGCTTCCTGGGTTTGCTGAGCGACTTTGGCGCGCGTGGCTTACACTTAATCCAAAGCGCTTACACTTATTCAAAGCTTATCGAGGGTTGATCATGACCGAGTTGGCGCGTTTGAAGTTTTATGCCACTCAACCCCACTCTTGCAGTTATCTGCCCGATGAGCAGGCCACGACGCTGTTCCTCGACCCCAGCCAGCCCATGGACGTGCACGTCTACGCAGATCTGTCGGAAATGGGTTTTCGTCGCAGCGGCGATCACCTGTATCGGCCTCATTGCCAGAATTGCAATGCGTGTGTCCCGGCTCGCATTCCGGTCGCGCAGTTTTCGCCCAACCGCCAGCAAAAACGTATTTTCAAGCGCAACGCCGACCTGCAGGTGCGCCCTGCCAAACCCAGGTTCAGTGAAGAATACTTCGAGCTCTATCAGCGCTACATCGAACAGCGGCACGCCGATGGCGACATGTACCCGCCCAGTCGTGACCAGTTCTCGACCTTCCTCGTGCGCGACCTGCCGTTTTCGCGCTTTTACGAATTTCGCCTCGATGGCCAGCTTCTCGCCGTCGCCGTGACCGATTTGCTGCCCAACGGTCTGTCAGCGGTCTACACCTTCTACGAACCCGCTGAAGAGCGGCGAAGCCTGGGGCGCTACGCGATACTCTGGCAAATCGCCGAGAGCCAACGGTTGCAGCTGGAAGCGGTTTACCTGGGCTACTGGATCAAGAACTGCAAAAAGATGAGCTACAAGACCCAATATCGCCCCATCGAACTGCTGATTAATCAGCGTTGGGTCATCCTGAACTAGAACCCCTTGGCGTAAACCCCATTTTTCGGGCACAATGCACGCCGCTTTTGCCTGGCGCAGTTGCACCGGGCCATTCATTGGACACCGAGGGCTTTACTGCATGTCGAAAGAAGACAGCTTCGAAATGGAAGGCACTGTCGTCGACACCCTGCCCAACACCATGTTTCGCGTGGAGTTGGAAAATGGGCACGTCGTAACCGCGCACATCTCCGGCAAGATGCGCAAGAACTACATTCGTATTCTTACCGGCGACAAAGTGCGCGTCGAGCTGACTCCCTATGACTTGAGCAAAGGGCGTATCACTTACCGCGCTCGCTAATCAAGTCAATACAGGACGCCCGGCATTGCCGGGCGTTTTTGTTTGCCCGGGATTTGATAGACCAACACCGGCCGAATGTGGGAGCGGGCTTGCTCGCGAATACGGAGGACCAGCTTGCATCCGAGGTGAATGTGCCGCCGTATTCGCGAGCAAGCCCGCCCCCACAGTAGACTTGCGTGCATCAGGCAGACAGCAAAAAGGCGCCTTTCGGCGCCTTTTGTTGTGTTGCGGCAAACGTCAGGCCATTTCGGCAGTGGTTTCGAAGTCGAAGGTCAGCTCGCCGTCCTTGATGTCGATGTGCACCACACCGCCATGGTCGGCCAGTTCGCCAAACAGGATCTCTTCCGCCAGCGGACGCTTGATCTTGTCCTGGATCAAACGCGCCATTGGCCGAGCGCCCATGGCCGTGTCGTAGCCGCCCGCTGCCAGCCAGCTGCGCGCCGCATCGGTCACTTCCAGTTGCACCCGCTTGTCTTCCAGCTGCGCCTGAAGCTCGGTAAGGAACTTGTCCACCACACTCTTGATGACCTCATGGCTGAGGCGACCAAACTGGATAATGGTGTCCAGACGGTTGCGGAACTCCGGCGTAAAGCTCTTCTTGATCACCTCCATCGCATCGGACGAGTGGTCCTGATGGGTGAAACCGATCGAAGCTCGCGCGGCCGTCTCGGCACCGGCGTTGGTGGTCATGATGACGATCACGTTGCGGAAATCCGCCTTGCGCCCGTTGTTATCGGTCAGCGTACCGTGGTCCATGACCTGCAACAGCAGGTTGAAGACTTCCGGATGCGCCTTTTCGATCTCATCGAGCAACAGCACGCAATGCGGCTGCTTGGTGATGGCTTCGGTCAGCAGACCGCCCTGGTCGAACCCGACATAGCCCGGAGGCGCACCGATCAGACGCGATACGGTGTGGCGCTCCATGTATTCGGACATGTCGAAACGCACCAGCTCGATACCCATCGCCTTGGCCAACTGACGCGCCGCCTCGGTCTTGCCGACGCCGGTCGGCCCTGCGAACAGGAAGGAACCGACAGGCTTGTCAGGCGACTTGAGGCCCGCACGGGACAACTTGATGGCCGTCGACAACGAATCGATCGCCGCATCCTGGCCAAACACCGTCAGCTTCAGGTCGCGCTCCAGGTTACGCAGCAGCTCCTTGTCGGAACTGGTGACGTGTTTCGGCGGAATCCGCGCGATTTTCGCGACGATGTCCTCGACCTGAGGCACTTCGATGCGTTTGACGCGCTGGTCGGCCGGCTGCAGCCGCTGGTAGGCGCCCGCTTCGTCGATGACGTCGATCGCCTTGTCCGGCATGTGCCGGTCATTGATGTAGCGCGAGGCGAGTTCGGCGGCGGCGCGCAAGGCTTCATCACTGTATTCGATGTTGTGATGCTGCTCGAAGCGCCCTTTGAGGCCGCGAAGGATACCGATGGTGTCCTCAACCGAAGGCTCCGAGACATCGACCTTCTGGAAGCGCCGTGCCAGTGCACGGTCCTTCTCGAAGATCCCGCGGAATTCCTGGAATGTGGTCGAGCCGATGCACCGGATATCACCGGACGACAGCAGCGGCTTGAGCAGGTTCGAGGCATCCATCACGCCACCGGACGCTGCGCCCGCACCAATGATGGTGTGGATTTCGTCGATGAACAGGATCGCCTGCGGACGTTTTTTCAGCTCGCCGAGCAACGCCTTGAAGCGCTTCTCGAAATCCCCGCGGTATTTGGTCCCGGCCAGCAAGGCCCCCAGGTCAAGGGAGTAGACCACGCTGTTGGCCAGCAGGTCCGGCACCTGGTTGTCGACGATACGCTTGGCCAGGCCTTCGGCGATCGCGGTTTTACCCACGCCCGCCTCACCCACCAGCAGCGGGTTGTTCTTGCGACGGCGCGCCAGGATCTGCGCAACGCGCTCGACTTCGAGCTCGCGCCCCACCAGCGGATCGATTCGACCCTGGCGTGCGAGTTCGTTGAGGTTGCTGGCATATGCATCCAGAGGATTGCCTGAAGAAGAAGACTCACCGCCCTCGTCGTCCTGCATATCTTGCTCACCTTCAGAGTGATCGCCATGCCCCGGCACCTTGGAAATGCCATGGGCGATGTAGTTGACGACATCGATACGGGCAACGCTCTGCTGTTTCAGCAGGAACACTGCCTGACTTTCCTGTTCACTGAAGATCGCGACCAGCACGTTGGCGCCGGTCACTTCACGCTTGCCCGAGCTCTGCACATGGAAGACAGCACGTTGCAGTACACGCTGGAAGCCCAGGGTTGGCTGGGTTTCGCGGTCCTCGTCATGAACGGGGATCAATGGCGTGGTGGAGTCGATGAACTCCTGCAGGTCATGCTTGAGTTTGTCGAGGTTTGCGCCGCAGGCACGCAAAACGGTGGCGGCAGCCTCATTATCCAATAGGGCCAGCAGGAGATGTTCGACGGTCATGAATTCATGACGCTTCGAACGGGCCTCCTTGAAGGCTAGATTGAGGGTGACTTCGAGCTCGCGGTTTAACATAGCTTCACCTCATACCCAAGTGGTCGGCGATTAACCGTCCTTCTCGATTTCACAGAGTAGCGGATGCTGGCTTTCCCTGGCGTACTGGTTGACCTGCATGGCCTTGGTCTCGGCAATGTCGCGGGTAAACACTCCACATACTGCCCGTCCTTCTGTATGGACGGCCAGCATGACCTTGGTCGCCAGCTCGCGATTCAGGTTAAAAAACACCTCGAGCACTTCGACGACGAAATCCATCGGTGTGTAGTCATCGTTGAACAAAACCACCTTGTACATCGGCGGCGCCTGTAAAGCAGGCTTGGCCTCCTGAACAGCAATGCCTGCGGAATCGTCGTCGTGTTCCTCCGGGCGATCATTCTGGAGAGTCGGGCGATCCTGATTGAATGTTAGTCGAATCTGGCTGATTGCATGCATGGAAAGAAAGGTTCGTCAGTTGTGCAAATACAGTAGTGGGGGCGCTTTTCATTGATTTCAACACCGGCTGCCGAGTCACCTTGACTATCGGCAAAACGGTGTTACAACCAATAGAGCCCACAGTGGGTAAAAAAGGTCCGCCGAGTCAATAATATTTAAGGATTCAGGTGCGGATCACTGGATGATACTCCAGTGATGGAGTGCGTTGCAGAGGGATATGAGTATGGCAGTCGGCAAGGTGAAGTGGTTCAACAACGCAAAGGGATTCGGCTTCATCAACACCGACTCCCCGGAGGGTCGCGACGAGAAAGGCAAGTCCATCGACTTTTTTGTCCATTACTCGCACATCAACATGGACGGGTACAAGACACTCAAGGCCGGGCAATCGGTCAGCTTCGAGATCGTCCAGGGCCCCAAGGGACTGCATGCGATCGACATCAAGGCTGCGCCGGGTGAGAACCAGCCGGCTGTCGCCGAGCCTCAGGTCAGCACCGTATCGAGTTGACACCGCCGGTCATCCCAGCATTGAAAAAACCGCCCTGAGGCGGTTTTTTCATGCCTGGGCATTTACATGTGCTTGATCAGTGCATCCCCGAAGCCGGAAGACGAAACCAGCGTGGCGCCGTCCATCAGGCGCTCGAAGTCATAGGTCACGGTCTTGGCCTTGATCGCACCATTGGTGCCCTTGATGATCAGGTCCGCCGCCTCGGTCCAGCCCAGGTGACGCAACATCATCTCGGCCGAGAGGATCACCGACCCCGGGTTGACCTGGTCCTTGCCGGCATACTTCGGCGCGGTGCCATGGGTCGCCTCGAACATGGCCACGGTGTCGGACAGGTTGGCGCCTGGCGCAATACCGATACCGCCCACTTCCGCCGCCAGGGCGTCGGACAGGTAGTCGCCGTTGAGGTTGAGGGTGGCGATGACATCGTATTCGGCCGGGCGCAGCAGGATCTGCTGGAGCATGGCGTCGGCAATGGCATCCTTGACGATGACTTCGCGACCGGTTTTCGGGTTCTTGAACTTCATCCATGGGCCGCCATCGAGCAGCTCGGCGCCGAACTCGTTCTTCGCCACCTCATAGCCCCAGTCCTTGAAGGCACCTTCGGTGAACTTCATGATGTTGCCCTTGTGCACGATGGTCAGCGACTTGCGGTCGTTGTCCACCACGTACTGCAAGGCCTTGCGCACCAGGCGTTCGGTGCCCTCCTTGGACACCGGCTTGATGCCGATACCGCAGTCCTGGTCGAAACGGATCTTGGTGACGCCCATTTCCTCCTTGAGGAACTTGATCACCTTGGTCGCCTCAGGCGAGCCGGCCTTCCACTCGATACCGGCATAGATGTCTTCGGAGTTCTCGCGGAAAATCACCATGTCGACGTCGCCAGGCTTTTTCACCGGGCTCGGTACGCCATCGAACCACACCACCGGCCGCAGGCACACATACAGGTCAAGCTGCTGGCGCAAGGCAACGTTGAGGGAACGGATACCACCGCCCACCGGAGTGGTCAGCGGGCCCTTGATGGAGACGACGTAGTCTTTCACGGCGTCCAGGGTTTCCTGGGGCAGCCAGGTGTCCTGGTCGTAGACCTGGGTAGCTTTCTCGCCGGCGTAGACTTCCATCCAGGAAATCTTGCGCTTGCCCCCATAGGCCTTTTCCACGGCAGCATCAACCACTTTGATCATTACGGGGCTGACATCGACACCAATACCGTCGCCTTCGATGAACGGAATGATGGGATTGTCAGGAACATTGAGAGAATGGTCTGCGTTGACGGTGATTTTGGCACCGACGGCTGGAACCTGAATCTTCTTGTAACCCATGCTGAACTCCATTGTTTGGATTGAACATCTGGCTTGGTTCGAGCGTAACCCAGTTGCACCAGCACGCAAACCCCAGCATCCATCCATCTGCCGCAAAGCCGCGCCCCGCCTGCCTTACAAGCCTGAAAACCAAGGGAAAAGCGCCAAACTCAAGCATTCCCGATGACTCTACGCGCCAGGGGCGCCTGCGACCTTTAGACCAATGGACGACAATCGTCGCGTATGAACCATCGGCAGATTGCCAGCTACCTATGTATAATGCCGCCCGCTGACCACAGAGTCACGACGGCCGACCTCTCCTGCCACTGTCAAGTAGCCGAGACTTCGGGCCTGAAAAGCAGGGCCGTTATCGCGGTCCACACGCTTGCCGCTCGACTGATGCACCCAACATCACCGCGCATGAATCTCGACATTCGGCTCATGGATGACTTTGAACGAACGCGCTTACCCGGCGCCCCTCGAGTTTCTGCGCACGCTTTAGCATAGAAGAGAGAGTTAATCCGAATATGCCCACCCGCTCGAAGATCATCTATACCTTCACCGACGAAGCTCCAGCCCTCGCCACCTATTCACTGTTGCCTATCGTAGAGGCGTTCACCGCCTCGGCTGATATCGCCGTGGAAACTCGCGATATCTCTCTTGCAGGGCGCATCCTGGCCAGCTTCCCCGAGCAACTGGGTGACAAAGCCGTAGCCGACCACCTCGCCGAACTGGGCGCCCTGGCCGTTACGCCTGAAGCCAACATCATCAAGCTGCCTAATATCAGCGCTTCGGTTCCGCAGCTGCAAGCTGCGATCAAGGAACTGCAGGCCCAGGGCTACGCACTGCCGGACTACCCGGAAACCGTGACCAACGATGCCGAAAAAGAAGCCAAGGCCCGTTACGACAAGGTCAAGGGCAGCGCCGTGAACCCGGTTCTGCGCGAAGGCAACTCCGATCGCCGCGCGCCGCTGTCGGTCAAGAACTATGCGCGCAAGCACCCGCACAAAATGGGCGCCTGGGCCAAGGACTCCAAGTCCCACGTTGCGCACATGAGCACCGGCGATTTCTACGGCAGCGAAAAAGCCGCCCTGATCGACGCCGCTGGCGCGGTTAAAATCGAACTGATCGCTCAAGACGGCACCGCCACCGTCCTGAAGGAAAAGACCACCGTGCAAGCCGGTGAGATCCTCGATTGCGCCGTCATGAGCAAGAACGCCCTGCGCAGCTTCATCGCCGCCGAAATCGAAAGCGCCAAGCAACAGGGCGTGCTGCTGTCGGTTCACCTCAAAGCCACCATGATGAAGGTTTCCGACCCGATCATGTTCGGCCAGATCGTTGCCGAGTTCTACAAGGACGCCCTGGCCAAGCACGCTGACGTGCTGGCGCAGATCGGCTTCAACCTGAACAACGGCATCGGCGACCTGTACGCTCGCATCAAGGCCCTGCCTGCCGAGCAGCAAGCGGCGATCGAAGCTGACATCCAGGCGGTCTACGCCGCTCGTCCGTCGCTGGCCATGGTCAACTCCGACAAGGGCATCACCAACCTGCACGTGCCGAGCGACGTCATCGTCGACGCCTCGATGCCGGCGATGATCCGTGACTCCGGCAAGATGTGGGGCACCGACGGCCAGCTGCACGACACCAAGGCCGTGATCCCGGACCGTTGCTACGCCACCATCTACCAGGCTGTGATCGAAGACTGCAAGCTCAACGGCGCCTTCGACCCAACCACCATGGGCAGCGTGCCAAACGTTGGCCTGATGGCGAAAAAAGCCGAGGAGTACGGCTCGCACGACAAGACCTTCGAGATCAAGAGCAACGGCGTTGTTCGCGTCACGGACAGCAATGGCACCCTGCTGCTGGAGCAACCGGTTGAAGCCGGCGACATCTTCCGCATGTGCCAGACCAAGGACGCGCCGATCCAGGACTGGGTCAAGCTGGCCGTCAACCGTGCCCGCGCCAGCAGCACCCCGGCCATCTTCTGGCTGGACCCGATGCGCGCCCACGACGGCGTGGTGATCGAGAAAGTTCAGGCCTACCTGAAGGATCACGACACCGCCGGCCTGGACATCCAGATCATGGCGCCAGTCGAAGCCATGAAGTACACCCTGCAGCGCACCCGCGACGGCAAGGACACCATCTCGGTGACCGGCAACGTGCTGCGCGACTACCTGACCGACCTGTTCCCGATCATGGAACTGGGCACCAGCGCCAAGATGCTGTCGATCGTGCCGCTGATGAACGGTGGCGGCCTGTTCGAAACCGGCGCCGGCGGTTCGGCTCCCAAGCACGTGCAACAGCTGCTGGAAGAGAACTTCCTGCGCTGGGATTCCCTGGGCGAGTTCCTGGCCCTGGCCGCATCCCTCGAGCACCTGGGCGTGAACTACAACAACCCCAAGGCGCTGGTTCTGGCCAAGACCCTGGACCAGGCCACCGGCCAGTTCCTGGACAACAACAAGTCGCCATCGCGTAAAGTCGGCAACATCGACAACCGCGGCAGCCACTTCTACCTGGCGCTGTACTGGGCTCAGGCCCTGGCCGCCCAGACCGAAGACGCTGCACTGCAAGCGCAGTTCGCGACCCTGGCCAAGACCCTGACCGAGAACGAAGCAACCATCGTTGCCGAGCTCAATGCCGTTCAGGGCAAGCCAGTGGACATCGGCGGTTACTACCACGCCAATGCCGAACTGATCAGCCAGGCCATGCGCCCGAGCGCCACGCTCAACGCGGCGATCGCTGCACTGGTGTAAGGTTGTAAAGCTGAAAGCGAACCCCGGCCTTGTGCCGGGGTTTGTGTTTTAGTCCCGGGGCACATTTTTCCGATAGACACTGGACCCTGTGGGAGCGGGCTTGCTCACGAATGCTGTGTATCAGTCAATAGAAGTATCGAATGATGAGCCGCAATCGCGAGCACGCCCGCTCCCACAGGGTTAAGCGTTACCACATTCAGATTCGAGGACACCCATGGACTGGCAACCCCACATCACCGTCGCCACCATCGTCGAGGACAATGGCCGCTTTCTGATGGTCGAAGAGTCCAAGGGCGGTCGTAACGTGCTCAACCAGCCCGCCGGCCACCTTGACCCGAACGAGACCCTGACCGAAGCCGCAGTACGCGAAACCCTGGAAGAAACCGGCTGGGACGTCGAGCCGACCGGCGTGGTGGGCATTTATCTGTACACCGCCCCGAGCAATGGCGTGACCTACCAGCGCGTCTGCTTTATCGCCAAGGCACTGAAACACCACCCCGATTATCAACTGGACACCGGCATTGTCTGCGCCAAGTGGCTGACACGAGAGCAATTGCTGGAACAACGCGCCAACTGGCGCAGCGAGCTGATCATGCGCTGCATCGATGATTATCTGGCAGGCATTCGCTTCGACCTCGAACTGATCCGCCCTTCTCTTTAGCCTTGTGGGCCGCAGCCTGCTAGAATCGCGTCCTTTTTCAAGACACTCATTGAATCCCTATGCGTGATCCAGCCCCTTCTGACACACAAAAGAAGCGCGTCATTGTCGGCATGTCCGGCGGCGTGGACTCTTCCGTTTCCGCCCTCCTGCTGATCGAGCAGGGTTATGAGGTGGAAGGCCTGTTCATGAAGAACTGGGAAGAAGACGATGGAACGGAATACTGCACCGCCATGGATGACCTGGCGGACGCCCAGGCTGTGTGCGACAAGATTGGCATCAAGCTGCACACTGCCAACTTCGCCGCCGAGTACTGGGACAACGTGTTTGAGCACTTCCTGGCCGAATACAAGGCCGGCCGCACACCGAACCCGGACATCCTGTGCAACCGCGAGATCAAGTTCAAGGCGTTCCTCGACTACGCCCTGATGCTCGGCGCCGACCTGATCGCCACTGGCCACTACGTACGCCGCCGCGACATCGACGGACGCACCGAGCTGCTCAAGGGCCTGGACCCGAACAAGGACCAGAGCTACTTCCTGCACGCTGTCGGCGGCGAACAGATCGCCAAGACCCTGTTCCCGGTCGGCGAGCTGGAAAAACCGCAAGTGCGTGCCATCGCCGAAAAATACGAGCTGGCCACTGCCAAGAAAAAGGATTCCACCGGGATCTGCTTTATCGGCGAACGCCGCTTCAGCGACTTCCTCAAGCAGTACCTGCCCGCCCAACCGGGTGAGATCAAGACCACCGAAGGCGAGGTCATCGGCCGCCATCACGGCCTGATGTACCACACCATCGGCCAACGCCAGGGCCTGGGCATCGGCGGCTTGAAAGACGCCGGTGACGAGCCCTGGTACGTGCTGATCAAGGACCTGGAGCACAACGAGCTGATCGTGGGCCAGGGCAATGACCATCCTTACCTGTTTTCCCGCGCCCTGCTCGCCTCCGAGATCTATTGGGTCAACCCGATCAACCTCAGCCAGCCGCGCCAACTGACCGCCAAAGTCCGTTATCGCCAGGGCGACCAGGCGTGCACGCTGGAAAAGACGGCCAGCGGCTACCGCGCAACGTTCGATGATCCGCAGCGCGCGGTGACCCCGGGCCAATCGGTGGTGTTCTACGACGGTGAAATCTGCCTCGGCGGCGGCGTCATCGAAGTGTCCGAGCCATGGACCAGCAAGAGCAATGCGTCATGAGCCCGACGCAGGAGCAATTGACAGCGCTGGGCGGCGTGTTTCTCGCCGCCGTGCTGGTGGACAGGATTGCCAAGACCGGCCAGACCAGCGAGGCCGGCCTGACCTGCATGCTCGGCAGCCTGTTGATCCGCGACCCCAAGGACACGCTGGAGGTCTACGGCGGCGACGACCTGAACCTGCGCGAAGGTTATCGAGCGCTGATTGGCGCCCTGGAACGCGACCCAAGCTCGCTGCAGCGCGAACCCCTGCGTTACGCCCTGGCGATGCTGGGCCTGGAGCGGCAACTGGCCAAGCGCGAGGACATGCTCGAAATCATCGGCAAGCGCCTGCCGCAGATCCAGTCCCAGGTCGAACACTTCGGCCCGGCGCACGAGAACGTGATCGCCGCGTGTGGCGCCCTGTATCAGGACACCCTGAGCACGCTGCGTCAGCGGATTCAGGTGCACGGCGACATGCGCAACCTGCAGCAGCCGAGCAATGCCTCGAAGATCCGCGCCCTGTTGTTGGCGGGCATTCGATCGGCACGCCTGTGGCGGCAACTGGGTGGGCATCGCTGGCAGCTGGTGATCAGCCGTCGCAAGCTGCTCAAGGAACTCTACCCGCTGATGCAGAGCAGCTGAGCCACACCCGCGAGACCCTGTTTGATGTGAAACGCGTAAGACGCTGGTCAGTTGGCAACGGACCGACGGATTTTTTCATGTATGATACGCGCCCCATTTCGTTGCCCGACTGTCCGAGAACACCCCATGCAGCTCTCTTCGCTCACTGCGGTTTCCCCTGTTGACGGCCGCTACGCCGGCAAAACCCAGGCCCTGCGCCCCATTTTCAGCGAGTACGGCCTGATCCGTGCCCGCGTCCTGGTTGAAGTGCGCTGGCTCCAGCGCCTGGCCGCTCATCCTGCCATCGGCGAAGTGCCGGCGTTCTCCGCCGAAGCCAACGCCGTGCTGAATGCCCTGGCGGAAGACTTCTCTCTGGAGCACGCCGAGCGCGTCAAAGAGATCGAGCGCACCACCAACCACGACGTCAAAGCCATCGAATACCTGCTCAAGGAGCAAGCGGCCAAGCTGCCGGAACTGGCGGCCGTCAGCGAATTCATCCACTTTGCCTGCACCAGCGAGGACATCAACAACCTGTCCCACGCCCTGATGCTGCGCGAAGGCCGTGATGATGTGATGCTGCCGCTGATGCGCCAGACCGCCGAAGCCATTCGCGAACTGGCGATCCGTTTCGCCGACGTGCCGATGCTGTCGCGCACCCACGGCCAGGCGGCTTCGCCGACCACCTTGGGCAAGGAACTGGCAAACGTGGTGTACCGCCTGGAGCGCCAGATCGCCCAGGTAGCGGCCGTTCCGCTGCTGGGCAAGATCAACGGCGCCGTCGGCAACTACAACGCCCACCTGTCGGCCTACCCGGAGATCGACTGGGAAGCCAACGCCCGGGCCTTCATCGAAGACGAGCTGGGCCTGGGCTTCAACCCGTACACCACGCAGATCGAACCGCACGACTACATCGCCGAGCTGTTCGACGCGATCGCGCGCTTCAACACCATCCTGATCGACTTCGACCGCGACATCTGGGGCTACATCTCCCTGGGTTATTTCAAACAGCGCACCATCGCTGGCGAAATCGGCTCTTCGACCATGCCGCACAAGGTCAACCCGATCGACTTCGAAAACTCCGAAGGCAACCTGGGTATCGCCAACGCCCTGTTCCAGCACCTGGCGAGCAAACTGCCGATTTCCCGCTGGCAGCGGGACCTGACCGACTCCACCGTACTGCGCAACCTCGGTGTCGGCTTCGCCCACAGCGTGATCGCGTACGAAGCCAGCCTCAAGGGCATCAGCAAACTCGAGCTCAACGCGCAGAAAATCGCCGCTGACCTGGACGCCTGCTGGGAAGTCCTGGCCGAACCGATCCAGACGGTCATGCGTCGCTACAACATCGAAAACCCTTACGAGAAGCTCAAAGAGTTGACCCGTGGCAAAGGGATCAGCCCTGAAGCGCTGCAAACTTTCATCGACGGGCTGGACATGCCTGCCGCCGCCAAGGCCGAGCTGAAACTGCTCACCCCGGCGAACTACATCGGCAACGCGGTGGCACAGGCCAAGCGCATCTGACCGACTGCTGTACCCGTTTGAGACGCCCGGCAGCGCCGGGCGTTTTTATTCCCGCCTGAAAATTGCTTTTTTTCAATAGGTTACACATGAACTCTGACACTCCTCTTCAGCTTCTGGGCGGCATCACGGCACGTGAATTCCTGCGCGATTACTGGCAGAAAAAACCCTTGCTGATCCGTCAGGCGATTCCTGACTTCGAAAGCCCGATCGACGCCGACGAACTGGCCGGCCTGGCGCTGGAAGAAGAAGTTGAATCACGCCTGGTGATCGAGCACGGCGAGACCCCATGGGAAATGCGCCGCGGCCCTTTTGCCGAGGACGAATTCAGCAAACTGCCAGAGCGCGAGTGGACCCTGCTGGTTCAGGCCGTCGACCAGTTCGTGCCGGAAGTCGCCGAATTGCTCGAACACTTCCGCTTCCTGCCGAGCTGGCGCATCGACGACGTGATGATGAGCTTCGCTGCGCCGGGTGGCAGCGTCGGCCCGCACTTCGATAACTACGATGTGTTCCTGCTTCAGGGCCACGGCAAGCGCAACTGGAAAATCGGCCAGATGTGCAACACCGACAGCCCGCTGATGCCGCACACCGACCTGCGCATCCTCGCCGACTTCGAAGGCACCGACGAGTGGGTCCTGGAGCCGGGCGACATGCTGTATCTGCCGCCGCGCCTGGCCCACTGGGGCGTTGCCGTCGACAACTGCCTGACCTATTCCGTAGGCTTCCGCGCCCCGAGCGCCGCTGAAGTGCTGACCCACTTCACCGACTTCCTCAGCCAGTTCCTGTCGGACGAGGAACGCTACACCGACGCCGACGCCCAGCCGGCCGCCGACCCGCACCAGATTCAGCACGACGCACTGGATCGTTTGAAGAGCCTGCTCGCCGAGCACATGGGCGACGAGCGCCTGCTGCTGACCTGGTTCGGCCAGTTCATGACCGAGCCGCGCTACCCGGAACTGGTCACCGGCCTTGAAGAAATCGAGGAAGACGACGTCCTCGCCAGCCTCCAGGACGGCGCCGTGCTGATTCGCAACCCGAGCGCGCGTCTGGCCTGGTCCGAAGTCGATGACGACCTGCTGCTGTTCGCCAGCGGCCAGAGCCGTTACCTGCCGGGCAAGCTGCGCGAGCTGCTGAAGTTGATTTGCGCCGCCGATGCACTGCACGCCGACAACCTCGGTAAATGGCTGAGCGACGAAGACGGTCGTGGCCTGCTGTGCGAACTGATCAAGCAAGGAAGCCTGGGATTTGCCGATGAATAAAATTCACGTACGTGTCGCAGACTGGCAAAAGGACAACGCCGAGATCCGGCGCATTCGTGAAACGGTGTTCATCGCCGAGCAATCCGTTCCGCCCGAACTGGAATGGGATGCCGACGATGCCACAGCGGTGCATTTCCTGGCCTTTGAAGGCGACTTCCCGATCGGCACTGCCCGCCTGCTGCCCGATGGGCACATTGGCCGGGTGTCGGTGCTCAAGGACTGGCGCGGCCTGAAGGTCGGCGATGCGCTGATGCAGGCGGTGATCTTCGAGGCCGAGAAACGCGGGCTCAAGCAGCAGATGCTCAGCGCGCAAGTGCAGGCCACCGCGTTCTATGAGCGCCTGGGCTTTTGCATGGTCAGCGAGGAATTCCTCGAGGCAGGGATTCCGCACGTCGACATGGTTCGACATTCGAGCTGATATCGCAGTGTGATGAACACCACAAAACGCCCCGCCATCCATCAATGGCGGGGCGTTTTGCTGTCTACGATTCAACTTGCCCCACAGGACGCCGACAAACTGGCAATATCGAAGCATTACTCTTCCCCCTGTAGGAGCGAGCACGCTCGCGATGGACGCCCAGGCACCGCAGGCATCCAGAAGCCCCGCGCAATCGTTGACCTCCATCGCGAGCATGCTCGCTCCTACAGTTAGATCACAGAAGTCGGAGATAACGGATATGTCCCTACGCACCCTCCTCACCCCGCTGCTGCTGGCGATCAGTTTTTCGGTCAGCGCCGCGACCGAGATCGTGCCGCTCAACTACCACACCAGCGCCGACATGCTGCCCATGGCCCAGGACTTCATCGGCCAGGATGGCAAGGTCAGCGCCTACGGCAATCAATTGATCGTCAACGCCGATCAGCGCAAGATCGACGAACTTAAAGCGCTGATCGCCCAACTCGACACGCAACCCAAGCGCCTGCTGATCACGGTCGACACCAACGAGAACAACTTCCAGGGCGATCAGGGTTTTTCGGTGAATGGCGCCAAGCCGAGCCAGACCCGGATCATCAACCGCAGCACCGACAGTCGTGACGGCGGCGTTCAGCAAATCCAGGCCAGCGAAGGCGCACCGGCACTGATCCAGGTCGGTCAGAGCGTGCCGCTGACCAGCACCCAGAGCGATTCCTATGGCGACCTGCGCAGCCAGACTGAATACCGCAACGTCACCCAGGGGTTTTACGTCACCGCCAGCGTCACGGGCGACATCGTCCACCTGTCGATCAGCACCAATCGTGACCGCATGAGCCAGGAACGTCCCGATGTAGTGAACGTGCAAAGCACCGACACAACCGTCACCGGGCGCCTCGGCGAATGGATCACCCTGGCCGGCGTGAATCGCCAGACCCAGGCCGATAAACAGGGCCTGACCCGCAGCTACTCGACTCAGGGCCGGGATGACATGACCTTGCGGGTGAAAGTCGATACTTTGGACTAAAGCACCGAAAACTGACTGATTAGTCGTATTAGACCAAAGATGTAGTGCCTGAAAAAAAGCACTACAAAACGTTTGACGAGCCAAAAAAGCGAAGGCATGATGGCCTCGCTCCCGCTAATCAGGGGCCCTGGCAAGGGCCTTCGAAGCGCAGTTCGCAACTACCCCGCGAACCGCTTCGTGTCTGTACCGCCCACAAGGTGTGTTTGACGAGGTTGTCGACTGGAACGAAGTTGTCCCGAGGGACGGAAGCGTATTTAGGTAACCCGGCATCACACTGAAAGCTCGCAGGAAGGCCCACGACGCCCCACTGCGCCCGCCAGTTCGCCCTTACCTGCTCACTTCCCCTCGAGCCCATCGTTCATCCAGCCTGCCACCCCGCCGAACCCGACCTGACCACGCTTCTGGTCAGCGAGCGCATGAATATTCCACCGCAGAACAACTTTTCATAAAAGACGCGACGAGGTTTATCTCCATGGCACTGACACGCGAACAGCAAATTGCAGCCCTTGAAAAAGACTGGGCTGAAAACCCGCGCTGGAAAGGCGTGACACGCACTTACTCCGCTGCTGACGTCGTCCGCCTGCGTGGCTCGGTTCAACCGGAGCACACCTTTGCAAAAATGGGCGCCGAGAAGCTGTGGAACCTGGTCACCCAGGGTGCCAAGCCAGCCTTCCGTCCCGAGAAAGATTTCGTCAACTGCATGGGCGCCCTGACCGGTGGCCAGGCCGTACAGCAAGTCAAGGCCGGCATCCAGGCGATCTACCTGTCCGGCTGGCAGGTTGCTGCGGACAACAACTCCGCCGAATCGATGTACCCGGACCAGTCGCTGTACCCGGTGGACTCGGTGCCTACCGTGGTCAAGCGCATCAACAACTCGTTCCGTCGTGCCGACCAGATTCAATGGAAAGCTGGCAAGAACCCAGGCGACGAAGGCTACATCGACTACTTCGCACCGATCGTGGCTGACGCTGAAGCCGGTTTCGGCGGCGTGCTGAACGCCTACGAACTGATGAAGAGCATGATCGAGGCAGGCGCCGCCGGCGTTCACTTCGAAGATCAACTGGCTTCGGTGAAAAAATGCGGCCACATGGGCGGCAAGGTACTGGTGCCAACCCAGGAAGCCGTACAGAAACTGACCGCTGCCCGTCTGGCCGCTGACGTTGCCGGCACGCCAACCATCATCCTGGCGCGTACCGATGCCAACGCGGCTGACCTGCTGACTTCCGACTGCGACCCGTACGACCAGCCGTTCGTCACCGGCGAACGCACCCAGGAAGGCTTCTATAAAGTACGCGCCGGTCTCGACCAGGCCATCGCTCGCGGCCTGGCCTACGCGCCTTACGCCGACCTGATCTGGTGCGAAACCGCCAAGCCGGACCTGGAAGAAGCCCGCCGCTTCGCCGAAGCGATCAAGAAGGAATATCCGGACCAACTGCTGTCCTACAACTGCTCGCCTTCCTTCAACTGGAAGAAAAACCTGGACGACGCGACCATCGCCAAGTTCCAGCGCGAACTGTCCGCCATGGGCTACAAGCACCAGTTCATCACCCTGGCCGGCATTCACAACATGTGGCACAGCATGTTCAACCTGGCGCACGACTACGCCCGCAACGACATGACCGCCTACGTGAAACTGCAGGAGCAGGAATTCGCCGACGCTGCCAAAGGCTACACCTTTGTGGCTCACCAGCAGGAAGTGGGCACCGGCTACTTCGACGACATGACCACCGTGATCCAGGGTGGCTCGTCTTCGGTAACGGCGCTGACCGGTTCGACCGAAGAAGAACAGTTCCACTGATCGACTTCACCTGAACAAACGGCCGTTGCGCACCGAGCCACACCCTGACCGCAACGCCGTACCGCTGACGCCCCGACTGGTTCGGGGCGTTTTTTTGCCTGTAATCCGGAAAAAACACCACAACCGCCAGGATCGCACATTGATCCGGGTCAGTGCCGCTCGCGAAAAAACAAGGTAAAACGTGCCCGCCTGCTACTTGCAGTAACGTGCATATAAGAAAGCCTCTGAAACCCAATCCCGATAAACAGTTTGAAAACCACCGCAAACAATATTGATTATCATTTAGCAGCAACTATGTTCGTTACATTCCGCACAAAACATAATTGATGAAAAGCTGGCTAATGCCCGCAACCACTGGGCTGCGGGGCTCTGGAGGTGCGCTATGTCCTTATTCCTGTAAATAATTTCGCTATAGGAATTTTACTTGCACGGTGTTTAGCCATAAAATCAGCAGGATTGATTGCTGCGACATATCGTCACTGCTTTGTTCTTTCAAGCTCAGAGACCTTTACTCTCTGTTAAGGATTACCAGCATGCCCGAAGCGACAGGACTCATGGCCCACAACTGGGGCTTTGCCATTTTCCTTCTAGGCGTCATCGGCCTCTGTGCCTTCATGCTGGGCGTTTCCAGCCTCCTCGGGTCAAAAGCCTGGGGCCGCAGCAAAAACGAACCGTTCGAGTCCGGCATGCTACCTACAGGTGGCGCCCGCTTGCGGCTCTCAGCCAAATTCTATCTGGTCGCGATGCTCTTCGTGATCTTCGATATCGAAGCCCTCTTTCTCTTTGCATGGTCTGTGTCCGTCCGCGAAAGCGGCTGGACCGGATTCGTCGAAGCTCTCGTTTTCATAGCAATTCTGTTGGCAGGTCTTGTCTACCTGTTCCGAGTGGGCGCCCTTGACTGGGCTCCGGAAGCTCGTCGCAAGCGGCAGGCGAAGCTGAAACAATGAGGCTTTGGCAATGCAATACAATCTCACCAGGATCGACCCCGATGCTCCTAACGAGCAGTACCCGATCGGCCAACGGGAAACCGTTTCCGATCCGTTAGAGGATCAAGTCCACAAAAACATTTTCATGGGCAAGCTCGAAGACGTGCTTAACGGCACGATCAACTGGGGGCGCAAGAACTCCCTGTGGCCGTACAACTTCGGTCTTTCGTGCTGCTACGTGGAAATGACCACTGCCTTCACGGCGCCCCACGACATCGCGCGCTTTGGCGCCGAGGTTATCCGGGCATCACCGCGTCAGGCGGATTTCATGGTTATCGCCGGCACCTGCTTCATCAAAATGGCGCCGATCATCCAGCGTCTGTACGAGCAGATGCTCGAACCGAAATGGGTGATTTCCATGGGTTCGTGCGCCAACTCGGGTGGCATGTACGACATCTACTCCGTGGTCCAGGGGGTGGACAAGTTCCTGCCCGTGGATGTCTACGTGCCGGGCTGCCCACCCCGCCCTGAAGCTTTTCTGCAAGGCTTGATGCTGTTGCAGGAGTCGATTGGCCAGGAGCGTCGCCCTCTTTCCTGGGTCGTTGGCGATCAAGGCGTGTATCGCGCCGAGATGCCATCGGAAAAGGAAAAGCGCCGCGAACAGCGTATTCAGGTCACCAACCTGCGCAGCCCCGACGAAGTCTGATCCAGTTCTGCTGTTTCAAAGAAACGAAAAACTGGCTTCATTCTTTACGTTGACCGAAAGCGATAAATAACCATGACTACAGGCAGTGCTCTGTACATCCCGCCTTACAAGGCAGACGACCAGGATGTGGTCGTCGAACTGAACAACCGTTTTGGCCCCGAGGCGTTCACCGCCCAGCCCACCCGCACCGGCATGCCGGTGCTTTGGGTTGCCCGTGCCAAACTCGTCGAAGTCCTGAGCTTCCTGCGCAACCTGCCCAAGCCGTACGTCATGCTCTATGACCTGCACGGCGTGGACGAGCGTCTGCGCACCAAGCGTCAAGGGCTGCCCGCTGGCGCCGACTTCACCGTGTTCTATCACCTGATGTCGATCGAGCGTAACAGCGACGTGATGATCAAGGTCGCGTTGTCCGAAAGCGATCTCAGCCTGCCGAGCGTCACCAGCATCTGGCCAAACGCCAACTGGTACGAGCGTGAAGTCTGGGACATGTACGGCATCGACTTCAAAGGCCACCCGCACCTGTCGCGCATCATGATGCCGCCGACCTGGGAAGGTCACCCGCTGCGCAAGGACTTCCCGGCGCGCGCCACCGAATTCGATCCGTTCACCCTGAACCTGGCCAAGCAGCAGCTCGAGGAAGAGTCGGCGCGCTTCAAGCCGGAAGACTGGGGCATGAAACGTTCCGGCCCGAACGAGGACTACATGTTCCTCAACCTGGGCCCCAACCACCCTTCGGCGCACGGTGCGTTCCGCATCATCCTGCAGTTGGACGGTGAAGAGATCGTCGACTGCGTTCCGGACATCGGTTACCACCACCGTGGCGCCGAGAAGATGGCCGAGCGTCAGTCCTGGCACAGCTTCATTCCGTACACCGACCGTATCGACTACCTCGGCGGCGTGATGAACAACCTGCCGTACGTGCTCTCGGTCGAGAAGCTGGCCGGCATCAAGGTGCCCGAAAAGGTCGACGTCATCCGCATCATGATGGCCGAGTTCTTCCGCATCACCAGCCACCTGCTGTTCCTGGGTACCTACATCCAGGACGTGGGCGCCATGACTCCGGTGTTCTTCACTTTCACCGACCGTCAGCGCGCGTACACGGTGATCGAAGCCATTACCGGTTTCCGTCTGCACCCGGCCTGGTACCGCATCGGTGGCGTCGCCCACGACCTGCCACGCGGCTGGGAAAAACTGGTGAAAGACTTCGTCGAGTGGATGCCAAAGCGTCTGGACGAATACCAGAAAGCCGCCCTGGACAACAGCATCCTGCGCGGCCGGACCATCGGCGTCGCCGACTACAACACCAAGCAAGCCCTGGAATGGGGTGTCACCGGTGCCGGTCTGCGTTCCACCGGTTGCGACTTCGACCTGCGCAAGGCGCGTCCGTACTCGGGCTACGAGAACTTCGAATTCGAAGTGCCGCTGGCCGCCAATGGCGATGCCTACGACCGTTGCATCGTGCGCGTGGAAGAAATGCGCCAGAGCATCCGGATCATCGACCAGTGCCTGCGCAACATGCCGGAAGGCCCGTACAAGGCGGATCACCCGCTGACCACGCCGCCGCCCAAAGAGCGCACGCTGCAGCACATCGAAACCTTGATCACGCACTTCCTGCAAGTTTCGTGGGGCCCGGTGATGCCGGCCAACGAATCCTTCCAGATGATCGAAGCGACCAAGGGCATCAACAGTTATTACCTGACGAGCGATGGCGGCACCATGAGCTACCGCACCCGGATTCGCACCCCAAGCTTCGCCCACCTGCAGCAGATCCCTTCGGTGATCAAAGGCAGCATGGTCGCGGACTTGATTGCGTACCTGGGTAGTATCGATTTCGTTATGGCCGACGTGGACCGCTAAGCATGAACAGCACGCTTATCCAGACAGACCGTTTCACCTTGAGTGAAACCGAGCGCTCGGCCATCGAGCACGAGCTGCATCACTACGAAGACCCGCGCGCGGCGTCGATCGAAGCCCTGAAGATCGTTCAGAAGGAACGCGGCTGGGTGCCGGACGGCGCCTTGTACGCCATCGGCGAAATCCTCGGCATTCCGGCCAGCGACGTTGAAGGCGTTGCGACGTTCTATAGTCAGATCTTCCGTCAACCGGTCGGCCGCCACATCATCCGCGTCTGCGACAGCATGGTCTGCTACATAGGCGGCCACGAGTCCGTGGTCAGCCAGATCCAGAGCGAGCTGGGCATCGGCCTGGGCCAGACCACCACCGACGGTCGCTTCACCCTGCTGCCGGTTTGCTGCCTGGGCAACTGCGACAAGGCGCCGGCGCTGATGATCGACGACGACACGTTCGGTGATGTGCAACCTGCCGGCGTTGCGAAACTGCTCGAGGGCTACGTATGACCCTGACATCCTTCGGTCCCGCCAACCGCATCAAGCGCTCGGCCGAGACACACCCGCTCACCTGGCGTCTGCGTGACGACGGCGAAGCGGTCTGGCTGGACGAGTACCAGGCCAAGAACGGTTACGCCGCTGCGCGCAAGGCTTTCGCCGACATGGGCCAGGACGACATCGTCCAGACCGTGAAAGACGCCGGCCTCAAGGGTCGCGGCGGTGCAGGCTTCCCCACGGGCGTGAAGTGGGGCCTGATGCCCAAGGACGAATCCATCAACATCCGCTACCTGCTGTGCAACGCGGATGAAATGGAGCCCAACACCTGGAAAGACCGCATGCTGATGGAGCAACTGCCCCATCTGCTGATCGAAGGCATGCTGATCAGTGCCCGCGCACTGAAAACCTACCGGGGCTATATCTTCCTGCGTGGCGAGTACACCACCGCCGCCAGGCACCTGAACCGTGCCGTGGAAGAAGCCAAGGCAGCCGGTCTGCTGGGCAAGAACATCCTGGGCAGCGGCTTCGATTTCGAGCTGTTCGTCCACACCGGCGCCGGGCGTTACATCTGCGGTGAAGAAACCGCACTGATCAACTCCCTCGAAGGCCGCCGCGCCAACCCGCGCTCCAAGCCGCCCTTCCCTGCCGCCGTTGGCGTGTGGGGCAAGCCGACTTGCGTGAACAACGTAGAAACCCTGTGCAACGTGCCGGCGATCATTGCCGACGGCGTGGACTGGTACAAATCGTTGGCTCGCGAAGGCAGTGAAGACATGGGCACCAAGCTCATGGGCTTCTCCGGCAAGGTCAAGAACCCGGGCCTGTGGGAACTGCCATTCGGCGTGACCGGTCGCGAGTTGTTCGAAGACTACGCGGGCGGCATGCGTGATGGCTTCAAGCTCAAGGCCTGGCAACCCGGCGGCGCCGGTACCGGCTTCCTGTTGCCGGAACACCTGGACGCACAAATGTATGCCGGCGGCATCGCCAAGGTGGGCACCCGGATGGGTACCGGCCTGGCCATGGCGGTGGACGACAGCGTCAACATGGTGTCCCTGCTGCGCAACATGGAGCAGTTCTTCGCTCGCGAATCCTGCGGTTTCTGCACCCCGTGCCGTGATGGTCTGCCATGGAGCGTCAAGCTGCTGATGGCGATCGAGAACGGACAAGGGCAAGCCGGCGACATCGAGACCCTGCTGGGTCTGGTGAACTTCCTCGGCCCGGGCAAGACCTTCTGTGCTCACGCACCGGGTGCCGTGGAACCGTTGGGCAGCGCCATCAAATACTTCCGCCATGAGTTCGAAGCCGGTATCGCGCCTGCAAGCGCCGCCGTCCCGCCTCTGGCAAAGCCGATCGTAGTCGGCGCGTAAATGCTTAATGAGCGAAGGGCCGGTGCCCTTCGCTTTTGGTGCGATGACGCCTTCAACGGCTGTGTTGATTCGCGCGCAAAACAAGATTCCATTAGCCACGCCCGCTGACACCGGGCCAACGAAGAACTTTGAACCATGGCCACTATCCACGTAGACGGCAAAGCGCTCGAAGTCGACGGGGCAGACAACCTGTTACAGGCATGTCTGTCGCTAGGCCTCGATATTCCTTATTTCTGCTGGCACCCTGCCCTGGGCAGCGTTGGCGCTTGCCGCCAGTGCGCGGTCAAGCAGTACACCGACGAAAACGACACCCGCGGTCGTATCGTCATGTCCTGCATGACCCCTGCCACCGACAACACCTGGATCTCCATCGACGATGAGGAGTCCAAGGCCTTCCGCGCCAGTGTCGTTGAATGGCTGATGACCAACCACCCTCACGACTGCCCGGTCTGTGAGGAAGGCGGTCACTGCCACCTGCAAGACATGACCGTGATGACCGGCCACAACGAGCGCCGTTATCGCTTCAAGAAGCGCACCCACCAGAACCAGCAACTGGGCCCGTTCATCTCCCACGAGATGAACCGCTGCATCGCCTGCTACCGCTGCGTGCGTTTCTACAAGGACTACGCCGGCGGCACCGACCTGGGTGTCTATGGCGCCCACGACAACGTGTACTTCGGTCGAGTTGAAGACGGCACACTGGAAAGCGAGTTCTCCGGCAACCTCACCGAGGTCTGCCCGACCGGTGTGTTCACCGACAAGACTCACTCCGAGCGCTACAACCGGAAATGGGACATGCAGTTCGCCCCGAGCATCTGCCATGGCTGCTCCAGCGGTTGCAACATCTCCCCGGGCGAGCGTTACGGTGAACTGCGTCGCATCGAAAACCGCTTCAACGGTTCGGTCAACCAGTACTTCCTGTGCGACCGTGGCCGCTTCGGCTACGGCTACGTCAACCGCACCGACCGTCCACGCCAACCGCTGCTGGCCAACGGCGCCAAGCTGGGCCTGGACGAAGCGCTGGATAAAGCTGCCGAACTGCTGCGCGGTCGCAACATCGTCGGTATCGGATCGCCCCGCGCCAGCCTGGAAAGCAACTACGCGTTGCGTGAACTGGTCGGCGCCGAGCACTTCTATTCGGGTATCGAAGCCGGGGAACTGGAACGCATCCGCCTGGTGCTGCAAGTGCTCAAGGACAGCCCGCTGCCTGTGCCGAACATGCGCGACATCGAAGACCACGATGCCGTGTTCGTCCTCGGTGAAGACCTGACCCAGACCGCCGCCCGCATGGCCCTGGCCCTGCGCCAGTCGGTCAAGGGCAAGGCTGAAGACATGGCCGACGCCATGCGCGTTCAGCCGTGGCTCGACGCCGCCGTGAAGAACATCGGCCAGCACGAACTGAACCCGCTGTTCATCGCCAGCCTGGCTGAAACCAAGCTCGACGACATCGCCGAAGAGTGCGTGCACGCCGCTCCCGACGATCTGGCACGCATCGGTTTCGCCGTGGCTCACGCCCTCGACGCCAGCGCGCCAGCGGTCGAAGGCCTGGACAGCGAAGCCCTCGACCTGGTCAAGCGTATCGCCGATGCCCTGCTCGCGGCCAAGCGCCCACTGATCATCGCCGGCACCTCGCTGGGCTCCAAGGCCCTGATCGAAGCCGCAGCCAACATCGCCAAGGCGCTCAAGCTGCGCGAGAAGAACGGTTCCATCAGCCTGGTCGTGCCGGAGGCCAACAGCCTCGGCCTGGCCATGCTCGGTGGCGAATCGGTGGATGCCGCCCTGCAAGCGGTAATCGACGGCCAGGCCGACGCCATCGTCGTGCTGGAAAACGATCTGTACACCCGTACCGACAAGGCCAAGGTTGATGCCGCCCTGACTGCGGCAAAAGTCGTGATCGTCGCCGACCACCAGAAAACCGCCACCGGCGATCGCGCGCACCTGGTCCTGCCAGCCGCCAGCTTCGCCGAAGGCGACGGTACCCTGGTCAGCCAGGAAGGTCGCGCCCAGCGCTTCTTCCAGGTTTTCGACCCGCAATACATGGACGCGAGCATCCTGGTTCACGAAGGCTGGCGCTGGCTGCATGCCCTGCGTGCGACCCTGCTGAACCAGCCGATCGACTGGACTCAACTGGACCACGTCACCGCCGCCGTCGCTGACAGCACGCCGCAACTGGCACGCATCGTCGACGCCGCCCCGTCCGCCGCGTTCCGCATCAAGGGCCTGAAACTGGCGCGCGAACCACTGCGCTACTCTGGTCGTACCGCCATGCGCGCCGACATCAGCGTGCACGAACCGCGTACCCCGCAAGACAAGGACACCGCGTTCGCCTTCTCGATGGAAGGCTACTCGGGTTCGGCCGAACCGCGTCAGCAAGTGCCGTTCGCCTGGTCGCCGGGCTGGAACTCGCCGCAAGCCTGGAACAAGTTCCAGGACGAAGTCGGTGGTCACATCCGCGCGGGCGACCCGGGCACCCGCCTGATCGAAACCAGCGGTGACTCGCTGAACTGGTTCGCCAGCGTGCCGCGCGCCTTCAACCCGGCCCAGGGCACCTGGCAGGCCGTGCCGTTCTTCCACCTGTTCGGCAGCGAAGAGAACTCTTCGAAAGCCGCACCGGTCCAGGAACGCATCCCGGCCGCCTACGTCGCCCTGGCCAAGTCCGAAGCCGATCGCCTGGGTGTCAACGACGGTGCCCTGCTCAGCTTGAACGTCGCTGGCCAGACCCTGCGTCTGCCGCTGCGCATCAACGAAGAGCTGGGTGCTGGCCTGGTGGCACTGCCGGCCGGCATCGCCGGCATTCCGCCAGCGATTTTCGGTCTTTCCGTTGACGGTCTGCAGGAGGCAGCTCAATGACCTGGTTCACGCCTGAAGTGATTGACGTGATCATCGCGGTCCTCAAGGCCATCGTGATTCTGCTCGCCGTGGTGGTGTGCGGCGCGCTGCTCAGCTGGGTCGAGCGCCGTCTGCTCGCCCTCTGGCAGGACCGTTACGGTCCGAACCGCGTCGGCCCGTTCGGCGCGTTCCAGATCGCGGCCGACATGATCAAGATGTTCTTCAAGGAAGACTGGACGCCTCCGTTCGCCGACAAGATGATCTTCACCCTGGCACCGGTCGTGGCCATGAGCGCCCTGCTGATTGCCTTCGCGATCATCCCGATCACCCCGACCTGGGGCGTGGCGGACCTGAACATCGGCATCCTGTTCTTCTTCGCGATGGCGGGCCTCTCGGTGTACGCGGTGTTGTTCGCCGGCTGGTCGAGCAACAACAAGTTCGCCTTGCTGGGCAGCTTGCGGGCCTCGGCGCAGACCGTGTCGTACGAAGTGTTCATGGGCCTGTCGCTGATGGGCATCGTGATCCAGGTCGGCTCGTTCAACATGCGCGACATCGTTGACTATCAAGCCCAGAACCTGTGGTTCATCATCCCGCAGATCTTCGGTTTCCTGACCTTCTTCATCGCTGGCGTCGCCGTGACTCACCGTCACCCGTTCGACCAGCCGGAAGCGGAGCAGGAACTGGCCGACGGTTACCACATTGAATACGCCGGCATGAAATGGGGCATGTTCTTCGTCGGCGAGTACATCGGCATCGTGCTGATCTCGGCGCTGCTGGTGACTCTGTTCTTCGGTGGCTGGCACGGTCCGTTCAACATTCTGCCGCAGATCCCGTTCATCTGGTTCGCACTGAAAACCGCGTTTTTCATCATGATCTTCATCCTGTTGCGCGCTTCGATTCCGCGCCCACGGTATGACCAAGTGATGGATTTCAGCTGGAAGTTCTGCCTGCCGCTGACCCTCGTCAACATGCTGGTGACCGCTGCGATCGTGTTGCTCAACACGCCCGCCGTCGCGGCTCAGTGAGGATAGAGAATCATGAAGTACATTTTTGACATCGTGCATGGCCTCTACACCCAGCTTCGCAGCCTGGTGATGATTTTCGGCCACGCCTTCCGCAAGCGCGACACGTTGCAGTACCCGGAAGAACCGGTCTACCTGCCGCCGCGCTACCGTGGCCGTATCGTCCTGACCCGTGACCCCGATGGTGAAGAGCGTTGCGTAGCCTGCAACCTGTGCGCCGTGGCCTGTCCGGTCGGGTGCATCTCGCTGCAGAAAGCTGAAACCGAAGACGGTCGCTGGTACCCGGACTTCTTCCGCATCAACTTCTCGCGCTGCATTTTCTGCGGCCTCTGCGAGGAAGCCTGCCCGACCACCGCGATCCAGCTGACACCGGATTTCGAGATGGCCGAGTTCAAACGTCAGGACCTGGTTTACGAGAAAGAAGATCTGCTGATCTCCGGCCCCGGCAAAAACCCTGATTACAACTTCTATCGTGTTGCAGGTATGGCGATTGCCGGCAAGCCAAAAGGCGCCGCGCAGAATGAAGCCGAACCGATCAACGTGAAGAG
Source organism: Pseudomonas fluorescens (assembly GCF_041354075.1). GTDB lineage: Bacteria > Pseudomonadota > Gammaproteobacteria > Pseudomonadales > Pseudomonadaceae > Aquipseudomonas > Aquipseudomonas fluorescens_CE. The sequence goes on from NZ_JARZGC010000006.1 coordinate 66,016, forward strand.
CTTGCTGCCTTAAGGAAGACAGATGGAATTCGCTTTCTATTTCGCATCGGGTATCGCTGTGGTCTCCACGCTTCGCGTGGTCACCCACACCAACCCCGTGCACGCCCTGCTCTACCTGATCATTTCGCTGATCGCCGTGGCCATGACGTTCTTCGCCCTCGGCGCACCGTTTGCCGGTGTCCTGGAAGTGATCGCCTACGCTGGCGCCATCATGGTGCTGTTCGTGTTCGTGGTCATGATGCTGAACCTGGGCCCGGCCTCGGTGCAGCAGGAACGCGTCTGGCTCAAGCCCGGTATCTGGGGTGGGCCGGTGGTGCTCGCCACGCTGCTGCTGGTGGAACTGCTGTACGTGCTGTTCTCTCACCAGAGCGGCCAGGCCATCGGCCATACCACCGTAGACGCCAAGGCCGTGGGCATCAGCCTGTTCGGCCCTTACCTGCTGGTGGTCGAACTCGCCTCGATGCTGCTGCTCGCCGCAGCCGTCACGGCGTTCCACCTGGGCCGCAACGAAGCCAAGGAGCAATGACGATGCCTGCTATCCCTTTGGAGCATGGTCTGGCGGTCGCCGGCATCCTGTTCTGCCTCGGCCTGGTCGGCCTGATGGTGCGCCGCAACATTCTTTTCGTGCTGATGAGCCTGGAGGTCATGATGAACGCCTCCGCCCTGGCATTCATCGTTGCCGGTAGCCGCTGGGCACAGCCGGATGGACAGATCATGTTCATCCTGGTGATCAGCCTGGCAGCCGCCGAGGCCAGTATCGGCCTGGCGATCCTGTTGCAGCTGTATCGCCGCTTCCACACGCTCGATATCGACGCTGCCAGTGAGATGCGCGGATGAACCTACTCTTTCTGACTTTCGTATTCCCTCTCATTGGTTTCCTGCTGCTGTCGTTCTCCCGTGGACGCTTCTCGGAAAACCTCGCCGCCCTGATCGGCGTCGGTTCGGTCGGCCTGTCGGCGATCGTCACCGCCTACGTGATCTGGCAATTCAATGTCGCCCCGCCTGAAGGCGGTCACTACACCCAGGTGTTGTGGCAGTGGATGGCGGTTGAAGGCTTCACGCCGAACTTCGCGCTGTACCTGGATGGCCTGTCCGTGACCATGCTCGGTGTGGTGGTGGGCGTGGGCTTCCTGATCCACCTGTTCGCGTCCTGGTACATGCGCGGTGAAGACGGCTACTCGCGCTTCTTCGCCTACACCAACCTGTTCATCGCCAGCATGCTGTTCCTGATCCTGGGCGATAACCTGTTGTTCCTGTACTTCGGCTGGGAAGGCGTGGGCCTGTGCTCGTACCTGTTGATCGGTTTCTACTACAGCAACCGCAACAACGGCAACGCGGCACTCAAGGCCTTCATCGTCACCCGGATCGGCGACGTGTTCATGGCCATCGGCCTGTTCATCCTGTTCGTGCAGCTGGGTACGCTCAACGTCCAGGAGCTGCTGGTGCTGGCGCCGCAGAAATTCCAGGCCGGTGACTTCTGGATGGTGCTGGCGACCCTGATGCTGCTGGGTGGCGCTGTCGGTAAATCCGCACAACTGCCGCTGCAGACCTGGCTGGCGGATGCGATGGCCGGTCCTACCCCGGTGTCGGCACTGATCCACGCCGCGACCATGGTGACTGCGGGCGTCTACCTGATTGCCCGTACTCACGGTCTGTTCAGCCTGGCGCCGGAGATCCTGCACCTGGTGGGCATCGTCGGTGGCGTGACCCTGGTCCTGGCCGGCTTTGCCGCGCTGGTGCAGACCGACATCAAGCGGATCCTCGCCTACTCGACCATGAGCCAGATCGGCTACATGTTCCTGGCGCTGGGCGTCGGTGCCTGGGACGGTGCGATTTTCCACCTGATGACCCACGCCTTCTTCAAGGCCCTGCTGTTCCTTGCCTCCGGTGCGGTGATCGTTGCCTGCCACCACGAGCAGAACATCTTCAAGATGGGCGGCCTGTGGAAGAAACTGCCACTGGCCTACGCCAGCTTCATCGTCGGCGGCGCGGCCCTCGCGGCCCTGCCACTGGTCACCGCAGGCTTCTACTCCAAGGACGAGATCCTCTGGGAAGCGTTCGCCAGCGGCAACCAGGGTCTGCTTTACGCAGGTCTGGTCGGCGCGTTCATGACCTCGCTGTACACCTTCCGCCTGATCTTCATCGCGTTCCACGGTGAAGCCAAGACCGAAGCCCATGCCGGCCACGGCATTGCCCACTGGTTGCCGCTGTCGGTGCTGATCGTGCTGTCGACCTTCGTCGGCGCCATGATCGCTCCGCCGCTGCACGGTGTGCTGCCGCAAAGCGTCGGCCATGCCGGCGGCGAAGCCAAGCACAGCCTGGAAATCGCCTCGGGCGCCATCGCCCTGGCCGGTATCCTGCTGGCTGCGCTGCTGTTCCTCGGCAAGCGTCGCTTTGTCACGGCCATCGCCAACAGCGGCATCGGCCGTTTCCTGTCGGCCTGGTGGTTCGCGGCATGGGGCTTCGACTGGATCTACGACAAACTGTTCGTCAAGCCATATCTGGCGATCAGCCACATCCTGCGCAAAGACCCGCTCGACCAGACCATTGGCCTGATCCCGCGCATGGCCAAAGGCGGTCACACCGCCCTGAGCCGTACCGAAACCGGTCAACTGCGTTGGTACGCGGCCTCGATGGCAGCCGGCTCCGTGCTGGTCATCGGCGCCATTGTGCTGGTAGCGGTGTGAATATGAACCTTGCGAACTTGCGAAAGGAATTGAGCCCGTCATGATTCTGCCTTGGCTAATCCTGATCCCCTTCATCGGCGGCCTGCTGTGCTGGATGGGTGAGCGCTTCGGCGCCACCCTCCCCCGCTGGATTGCGCTGTTGACCATGACCCTGGAACTCGCGCTCGGCCTCTGGCTGTGGGCCCACGGTGACTATTCATTTGCCCCGGCACCGGGTGCCGATCCGACCTGGACCCTGGAGTTCAAGCACGTCTGGATTCAGCGCTTCGGCATCAACGTGCACCTGGCCCTCGACGGCCTGTCGCTATTGATGATCCTGCTGACCGGCCTGCTGGGTATCCTCTCGGTGCTCTGCTCGTGGAAAGAGATCCAGCGTCACGTCGGTTTCTTCCACCTGAACCTGATGTGGATCCTGGGCGGTGTCGTCGGCGTGTTCCTCGCCCTCGACCTGTTCATGTTCTTCTTCTTCTGGGAAATGATGCTGGTGCCGATGTACTTCCTCATCGCGCTCTGGGGTCACAGCTCTTCGGATGGCAAGAAAACCCGGATCTACGCCGCGACCAAGTTCTTCATCTTCACCCAGGCCTCCGGCCTGATCATGCTGGTGGCGATCCTCGGTCTGGTGCTGGTCAACTTCAACAACACCGGCGTGATCACCTTCAACTACGCCGACCTGTTGAAGGTCAAGATGTCGACGACCACCGAGTACATCCTGATGCTCGGTTTCTTCATCGCCTTCGCGGTGAAACTGCCGGTCGTGCCGTTCCACTCCTGGTTGCCTGACGCTCACGCCCAGGCGCCGACCGCAGGTTCGGTCGACCTCGCCGGTATCCTGCTGAAAACGGCGGCCTACGGCCTGCTGCGTTTCGCCCTGCCGCTGTTCCCGAATGCCTCGGCAGAGTTTGCGCCGATTGCCATGACCCTCGGTCTGATCGGGATTTTCTACGGCGCCTTCCTGGCCTTCGCACAAACCGACATCAAGCGCCTGATTGCCTTCTCGTCCGTTTCCCACATGGGCTTCGTACTGATCGGCATCTACTCCGGCAGCCAACTGGCGCTGCAGGGCGCCGTGATCCAGATGCTGGCGCACGGTGTATCCGCCGCGGCACTGTTTATCCTGAGTGGTCAGTTGTACGAACGTACCCACACCCGCGACATGCGTGAAATGGGTGGCCTGTGGTCGAAGATCGCTTACCTGCCGGCCATCAGCCTGTTCTTTGCCGCCGCGTCCCTGGGCTTGCCGGGCACCGGCAACTTCGTCGGCGAGTTCCTGATCCTGATCGGCACCTTCGCCGCCTCGCCATGGATCACCGCGATCGCGACGTCCGGTCTGGTATTCGGTTCGGTCTACTCGCTGATCATGATTCACCGTGCGTACTTCGGCCCGTCCAAATCGGACGCGGTGCTGCACGGCATGGATGCTCGCGAACTGATCATGGTGGTCGGTCTGGCGGTGCTGCTGATCTACATCGGCGTCTACCCGCAACCGTTCCTCGACACCTCTGCTGCGACGATGCATGGCGTGCAGCAATGGCTCGGCACCGCCTTCACTCAACTCGCTTCGGCCCGGTAAGAGCGCTATGGAATTCACGATTCAACACTTTATTGCGCTTGCGCCACTGTTGATCACCAGCCTCACCATTATCGTGGTGATGCTGGCGATCGCCTGGCGTCGCAACCACTCGCAGACCTTCCTGATTTCCGTGGCGGGTCTGAACCTGGCGTTGCTGTCGATCCTGCCGGCACTGAAAGTCGCGCCCCTGGCCGTGACCCCCTTGCTGCAAGTCGACACCTTTGCCTGCCTGTACATGGCGCTGATCCTGGTCGCCACCCTCGCCTGCGTCACCCTCGCCCACGCCTACCTCGGTGATGGCGGTTCGGGCTACCCGGGCAACCGCGAAGAACTGTACCTGCTGATCCTGATGGCCGCCGCCGGTGGCCTGGTTCTGGTCAGCGCGCAGCACCTGGCCGGCTTGTTCATCGGTCTGGAGTTGCTGTCGGTTCCGGTCTACGGCCTGGTGGCCTATGCCTTCTTCAACAAGCGTTCGCTGGAAGCCGGTATCAAGTACATGGTGCTGTCCGCCGCCGGCTCCGCGTTCCTGTTGTTCGGTATGGCCCTGCTCTACGCTGACGCCGGTTCCCTGAGCTTCGTCGGCATTGGCCAGGCCCTGGCGGCCACCGGGCTGCCGAGTGCACTGGCGCAACTGGGCCTGGGCATGATGCTGATCGGCCTGGCGTTCAAGCTGTCGCTGGTACCGTTCCACCTGTGGACGCCGGACGTGTATGAAGGTGCTCCGGCACCGGTCGCCGCGTTCCTGGCAACCGCCTCGAAAGTCGCCGTGTTCGCGGTGATGGTGCGCCTGTTCCAGCTCTCGCCTGCCGCCAGCAGTGGCGTGCTCAGCGACGTGCTGAGCGTCATTGCTGTGGTCTCGATCCTGTTCGGTAACCTGCTGGCGCTGACCCAGAGCAACCTCAAGCGTCTGCTGGGTTACTCGTCCATCGCCCACTTCGGTTACCTGCTGATCGCCCTGGTGGCAAGCAAGGGCCTGGCGGTGGAAGCCATCGGCGTGTACCTGGTCACCTACGTGATCACCAGCCTCGGTGCCTTCGGCGTGATTACCCTGATGTCGTCGCCGTACAACGGTCGCGATGCGGATGCCCTGTACGAATACCGTGGCCTGTTCTGGCGCCGTCCGTACCTGACCGCCGTCCTGACCGTGATGATGCTGTCCCTGGCCGGTATCCCGCTGACCGCAGGCTTCATCGGCAAGTTCTACATCATCGCCACCGGTGTCGAGTCGCACCAATGGTGGCTGGTGGGTTCCCTGGTACTGGGCAGCGCCATCGGCGTGTTCTACTACCTGCGTGTGATGGTCACCCTGTACCTGATCGAACCGAACCTGCGTCGCCACGACGCCCAGCTGCACTGGGAACAGAAGGCAGGCGGCGTCATGCTGCTGGCCATCGCCCTCCTGGCCTTCTTCCTCGGCTTGTACCCACAGCCATTGCTGACACTGGTTCAGCAGGCGGTACTGGCGGGTTGATCGCCTAGCGAAACACGGCAGCAAACAGAAACGGCACCTTCGGGTGCCGTTTTTTCGTTTGTGGGATTTGTTACCGTTTTCGCTCCATGGCCCCAATTCCCGAAAGCTCTCGCAGCATTGCCCGGCTTGTCCTACAGCCAATATTTAAGCGTTGGGCTTATCGTTCATGACCCCCCAGATAAGAACGAGGTCAGAACACGATGAAACGCGACATTTTTGATGAATGGGTTTGCTGCATTGATTCCGCGGCCGCCGCGCCCAACGGCAGGGAGCGCCCTTTTCGTTACACCCCCACCCGATCCGTCCAATCGTCGTTGAGTTGTAAGGAGAGCTTGCACGACTTTGCCGCCCTGGAAAAATCTGGCTATATTTGTCCAGAACCAGGGAGGCAACACATGATCATCGTTCCGTTGGCCGAAGCCAAAAACAACCTGTCCAAACTTGTCGATGACGCCGCCGCCGGGCAAATCATCACGATTGCCAAACACGGTCGCCCCATGGCTCGTCTGGTACCCGTGGAGAGGCCGCGCGGACAACGAATTGGGGCGATGAAAGGCAAGATCGTGCTAACCGATGATTTTGATTCACCCTTGCCGGATGATCTGCTGGAGGCCTTCGAAGGCCATCGACCATGAGGGTTTTGCTCGATACCCATGTCCTGCTCTGGGCACTCGCTGACGACCACAGATTATCGGACAAGGCCCGAATGCTCATCAACAACGCCGCAGAAATCTACGTCAGCGCCGCGACGTTCTGGGAGATGGCAATAAAGGTCAGCTTGGGAAAGCTGAGCGTTGACCTGGAGGAAATCCGACAACACTGCGTGGACAGTGGCTTTATCGAACTAGCCGTGTCCTTCGAACACGCTATCGCCGTGAAGGACCTGGAATACCATCATCGAGACCCGTTCGATCGCCTGATCGTGGCTGCCGCCATAACAGAGCCTATGAAACTTCTCACCGCAGACCCCATGGTCGCCAGATATACCGAATTGGCTATCCTGATTTAGGCCTCGCTTCGGCTTGCTCACTTCCCAGCTGCGTCACAAACAACAACGGCACACTGCGGTGCCGTGTTTGCGTTTGTGGATGTGTTCCTGTTTTTGCCCCTCCCCTCGCAATCTCCGAAAGCTCCCCTTACAGCAGACGAATCGTCCTACGGGCGTTTTTAGGGGCGGCGTCTACCGTTGAATTCAGGGACGAACGGTTGGGCTGGAGGCATTGACCGTTTCAATGATCGGCGCAAAACTATACGCAGTTGACGTACAGAATATGGATGCTCTTTTTGTCGAATTACCTATGTTTCACAAATATCGGGACGACTACCTGGACGACGATCTGTTTCGCAGCTTTCAGTTGGAACTGCTGAAAAACCCCGAAGCGGGTGACCTGATCGAGGGTACCGGTGGACTGCGCAAAATTCGCTTCTGCGATCAACGACGAGGCAAAGGCAAGCGTGGCGGGTTGCGGGTGATTTATTACTGGTGGTCCGGCTTCGACCAGTCCTGGTTGTTCACCGTCTATGGCAAAGATGAGCAGGATGACCTGTCGTCCTTGCAGCGAAAACGTTTAAGGCAAGCACTGAACAGCGAAATCAACACGAGATCCCACTATGAAGCGTGACATTTTTACCGAATTGATGGATGGCCTCGACGCCCTCGCTGACGAGCGCCAAGGCAAGATCACCCTGCGAACCCACAAGGTTCAGTTGCCCAAACTGATGCCCATCACCGCCGAAGAGGTTGTCGCCATCCGCCAACAGCTCAACCTTTCCCGGTCGGTGTTCGCCATGTACCTGAGGACCAACACCCGCACGCTGGAAAACTGGGAACAGGGACGGGCGACGCCCAATGCCCAGGCCACGACCCTGATCCGACTGGTCGAGCGCTTTCCGCAGACGATCGAACAACTCGCCGCACTGACTTGAATACTCCAACCCAAAGAGCATGCATCCTCGGTATTCCTGTCGGAGGAGCCTGCTGACCCGGTAGGAAAAATCGCTACGCATCCCCCCAAAAAACCGTGAACAGCGCTTCCTCCAGATTTATCCCTGCCTGTCGCTGAAAATTCCCACGTGTGATTCGCCAAATTCGTTGAAGACTCGCGGTTATCGACGTCGCGAGTGCCCAGTTTTGCGAATCAATATCGTCAATCGCCGTTTCGTGTGTACGTTTTTCCGCTTCCCTCAAACGCAGAATTGACACTTCCGGACACTTTTGACCGGGCAACTTGCGGTTAATACAGTTGCTCCGTGGTTGATTGAGCACGTCATTCAACAACAGGAAAATTCGGCCTGAAAGCGCGGACTTGTTCGCAAAGTCGCACGAACGCCGCAGGGAATCATCCACCCAGCGTCATCGTTGGCGATCCTCGCGGACAAGTCCGCTCCTACAGGGAGCCCGTCGCTGTTTTTCAAGGGATTGAACCATGGACAGTTTTACCTGTGCGCAACGAGAACTCACCCTGGAACAGGCCAGACAAAGGGTTCAAGCCGAACTGGAGACCTTGGGTCCGGGCAGGCACCTGGCCGACACACTCGCAGATCGCCAGTCTCCGGGATCAGACCGTTCGGCAACCATGATCGAGCCCGCAGTCCGCCATCATGGGGCGGCAGAACTGTTTCAGTTCTACCGACTGCGAGTGCCCGAGCCATGCTGACTCACGGCTACTACCCGACCGATGACGGCCATCAGATCTACTGGGAACGCTGCGGCACACCGGGCGGCGAACCGATTTTCTTTCTCCATGGCGGACCGGGCAGCAGCACTCAGCGCCATCATCTGGAGTTTTTCGATCCGCAGCGTTTCGACATTGTTTTCTTCGATCAACGGGGCTGCGGCCGCTCGTTTCCCCACGGCGAACGCGAGCGTAACGACACGGGGCATTGCGTCGAAGACATCGAATGCCTGCGTCAGCACCTGGGCTTCGAAAGAATCAGCCTGCTGGGCGTCTCCTGGGGCACCTGGCTGGCCATTCAATACCAGCAACGCTATCCCCAGGCGGTGTTGAAGACCACATTGGCCTCGTTGTTCGTACCCTTTGCGCAAAACGTCAGCGCCTACGACGCCAACTTGTCCAACGCCCTGGGTGCCATCCATCACGCGACGTGCGCCAGCACTGCCGCCGCCATCTACCAGGTGCTCAATCACGGTTGTGCCCTGCAACAGCGCCATGCGGCGCTGCACTGGATACGGGCGTCGCTGTACCTGAGCGGGCAATCGATGTCGCCCCGCGCCTTGGCCAGCTTCGTCGACGAGGAAGCCGTGCGTGCCATCCGCGTGGAATTGCATTACCACCTCAACGACTATTTTTTCACCCGCGCGAACGAAGTGCTTTGCGTCGATGCCAACACACTCGTGATCCAGGGCACCCGCGATGAACTCGGCATGGCCAGCGTGCGCTGGCTGCGGCGCCGTCACCCGTTGCAGTTCCGGCTGTTCGATGCGGGCCACGATGCCTTCGAGCCGTCGATTCTGAAGGCGGTGCGCCAAGCGCTGAAGCGTGAAAGTGTGGGTTAAAAAAACGGCACCCGAAGGTGCCGTTCTGCAGGGTTGAGCTGATATTACTTGCGCGCATCCGCCCAGGATTTCAGCAGTTCGTTGTAGTTCACGGTTTCGCCCTGAGGTTTTTCGTTCGCCAGTTTCGGTTTCGGTGCACCCGGTTGGTCGAACCAGTACTGCGCATCACGCTCGGGGTTCATCTTCGGCGCGCAAGTGGCTTGTGCCTTCGAGCGCTCCAGACGGGTCATGATCGCGTCCTGATCCTTGGCCAGGCCGTCCAGCGCCTGCTGCGGGGTTTTCTCGCCGCTGGCCGCTTCGGCGATGTGGCTCCACCACAGTTGCGCCAGGCGTGGATAATCCGGCACGTTGGTCCCGGTCGGCGACCATTGCACACGGGCCGGGCTGCGGTAGAACTCCACCAGGCCACCGAGTTTCGGCGCCAGGTCGGTCATCGCCTGCGAGTTGATGTCCGACTCGCGGATCGGCGTCAGACCCACGATGGTTTTCTTCAGCGACACGGTTTTCGAGGTCACGAACTGCGCATACAGCCAGGCCGCCAGTTTCTGCTTCTCAGGCGTGGACTTCATGAACGTCCAGGAACCCACATCCTGATACCCCAGCTTCATGCCCTCTTCCCAGTACGGCCCCTTCGGCGAAGGTGCCATGCGCCACTTCGGCGTGCCATCGGCGTTCATCACCGCCAAACCCGGCTTGGTCATGTCGGCGGTGAACGCGGTGTACCAGAAGATCTGCTGGGCAATGTTGCCCTGGGAAGGCACGGGGCCCGATTCGGAGAAGGTCATGCCCGCCGCTTCCGGCGGCGCATATTTTTTCAACCAGTCCACGTATTTGGTGGTCGCGAACACCGCCGCCGGACCATTGGTATCGCCCCCCCGCGTCACGCTGGAACCCACGGGGTGGCAGTCCTCGACGCGGATGCCCCACTCGTCCACCGGCAGACCATTGGGCAGGCCCTTGTCGCCACCCCCGGCCATGGAGAACCAGGCATCGGTGAAGCGCCAGCCCAGGGACGGGTCTTTCTTGCCGTAGTCCATGTGCCCGTAGACGCGCTTGCCGTCGATTTCCTTGACGTCCTCGCTGAAGAACTTGGCGATGTCTTCATAGGCCGACCAGTTCACCGGCACGCCCAGTTCATAGCCGTACTTTTCCTTGAACTTGGCCTTGAGGTCGGCGCGCTCGAACCAGTCGGCGCGGAACCAGTACAGGTTGGCGAACTGCTGGTCGGGCAGTTGATAGATCTTGCCGTCAGGCGCGGTGGTGAACGAAATGCCGATGAAATCCTTGAGGTCCAGGGTCGGCGAGGTGAAGTTCTTGCCCTCGTTGGCCATCAGGTCGGTGATCGACTCGGTCTTGCCGTAGCGAAAGTGCGTACCGATCAGGTCCGAGTCGTTGACCCAACCGTCATAGATGCTCTTGTCGGACTGCATCACGGTCTGCAGCTTCTCCACCACGTCGCCTTCCTGCAACAGGTCGTGGGTCAGCTTGATCCCGGTGATCTCGCTGAAGGCCTTGGCCAGCACCTTGGACTCGTATTCGTGGGTGGCGATGGTTTCCGAGACCACCTTGATGTTCATCCCGCGAAACGGCTCGGCCGCCTTGATGAACCACTTCAACTCCTCCAACTGCTGCTCGGCCGTCAGGGTGGACGGCTTGAATTCGCTTCCAATCCATTTCTTCGCCGCATCCTCGTAGGCATCGGCCCACGCCGAAGCGCTCAAACCGCTGAGTGCCAGCATGGCTGCCAATGAAATGCTATGTCGCAGCTTATTGTTTTTGTCGAACATAGAGACCTCCTGTTTAGATTTCGGAGCAACATTGCCGAGCGATTCGACTAGCCCCAACGCATCACAGCCAACAGCCACACCAGGGACAACGCGAACGCCACCCAGATGCTCCAGTCGGTTACGCCGATGACCAGCAAATGCAGGTAGGCGCTGCCGAGAAGACCGATGAACAAACGATCGCCACGGGTGGTGGCAATCGGTAAAAAACCACGGCGAAGGACGCTTGGCGAACGCAGCTCCCAGGTCGTCATGACCACCAGGATCAACGCGATCACACTGAAGAATGCCGCCGTCGGGACGGTCCAGCTCATCCATTCCATCATCAGCTCCTCATACCCGGCCCAAGGCAAAGCCCTTGGCCACATGGTTACGGACAAACCAGATCACCAGCATGCCGGGCAGGATGGTCAACACCCCCGCCGCCGCCAGCACCCCCCAGTCGATACCGGACGCAGACACCGTGCGGGTCATGACCGCCGCGATCGGCTTGGCATTCACCGACGTCAGGGTGCGCGCCAGCAACAATTCGACCCAGGAGAACATGAAGCAGAAAAACGCCGTTACGCCGATGCCGGAGCCGATCAGAGGGATGAAGATCTTCACGAAGAATTTTGGAAAGCTGTAGCCATCGATGTAGGCGGTTTCGTCGATTTCCTTGGGCACACCGGACATGAAGCCTTCAAGAATCCACACCGCCAGGGGCACGTTGAACAGGCAGTGCGCCAACGCCACGGCGATATGGGTGTCGAACAGGCCAATCGAAGAATACAGTTGGAAAAACGGCAGCAGGAACACCGCCGGTGGCGCCATGCGGTTGGTCAACAGCCAGAAGAACAGGTGCTTGTCGCCCAGGAAGCGGTAGCGCGAGAACGCATAGGCCGCCGGCAACGCCACGCTCAGGGAAATGATCGTGTTCAGGGTCACGTAGTAGGCCGAGTTGATGTAACCGGTGTACCAGCTCGGGTCGGTGAAGATCACCTTGTAGTTGGCCAGGGTGAAATCCTGTGGGAACAGCGTCAGGCCACCCAGGATTTCAGTGTTGCTCTTGAACGACATGTTCAACAGCCAGTAGATCGGCACCAGCACGAACAGGATGTACAACAGCAACGGAATCAGCTTTCTTTTGCTCATGGCGCGGGCCTCAACGGTTGGCGTCAGAGTGAGTCATGGCGGTGTAGAACAGCCAGGACACCAACAGGATGATCAGGAAGTACACCAGCGAAAAGGCCGCCGCCGGCCCCAGGTCAAATTGCCCGACCGCCATCTGCGTCAGGGTCTGGCTGAGGAAGGTCGTGGCATTGCCCGGCCCGCCGCCCGTTAGCACGAAGGGTTCGGTGTAGATCATGAAGCTGTCCATGAAGCGCAGCATCACCGCGATCAGCAACACGCTCTTGAGCTTGGGCAACTGGATGTGCCGAAACACCGCCCAGGACGAAGCCCGGTCAATGCGCGCCGCCTGGTAATACACGTCCGGAATGGCCCGCAGACCGGAGAAACACAACAGCGCCACCAGCGATGTCCAGTGCCACACGTCCATCACCAGCACCGTGACCCAGGCGTCCATGGTGTTCGCGGCATAGTTGTAGCTGATACCCATCGCGTTGAGGGCCGAACCCAGCAGGCCGATGTCCGCCCGACCGAAGATCTGCCAGATCGTGCCGACCACGTTCCACGGGATCAGCAGCGGAATGGCCAGGACGATCAACACCACCGAGGACCAGCGGCCCTTGGTCGGCATGGTCAAGGCAATGCCGATCCCCAGCGGGATTTCGATCAGCAGCACGCAGGCCGAATAGATGAACTGGCGCAGCAATGAGTCATGCAGGCGCGGGTCGAGGAGCACCTGCTTGTACCAGTCGGCACCGACGAAGTAGCGGCTGGACTGGTCGAAGATGTCCTGAACCGAGTAGTTGACCACGGTCATCATCGGGATCACCGCACTGAACGCCACCAGCAGGAACACCGGCAGCACCAGCCACCAGGCCTTGTTGTTCTGCACCTTGTTCATGGCTGAACCTCCCCGATCGCGTGTGGTTCCAGCAGGAATTCGTCGGCATAGACCATCAGCCATTGCGCCGGAAAACTGATGTACGCCGTGCCCTCAGGCACCGGTTTGTCTTCGGCCAGGCGCACTTTCAAGGGCGCGCCGTCGAGGTTCAGGGTCATGATCTTGTAGGTGCCGAGGTCTTCGACATACACGACTTTTGCCTGCAAGGCGTCATCGAACGGCTCGTCCCAGACGTGGACGAACTCCGGTCGAATGCCGATCTTGAGGGTTTGCCAGGTGGACTCGTCGATGCGTTTCTGCATGGCTTCGGACAGCGGCAGATGGGTCGAGGCGAACCCGACGCCACCGGGCTGGCGCTGCACTTCGATCAGGTTCATCCCCGGGCTGCCAATGAAATAGCCGACAAACGTATGGCTCGGGCGCTCGAACAGCTCCCGGGGCGTGCCGAACTGCACGATCTGCCCGCCGTACATCACCGCGATCTTGTCGGCGAAGGTCGAGGCCTCCAACTGATCGTGAGTCACGTAGACCATGGTGATGTTGAACTGCTCATGGATCTGCTTGAGCTTGCGCCGCAGCTTCCACTTCAGGTGCGGGTCGATCACCGTCAGCGGCTCGTCGAACAGGATCGCCGACACGTCATCACGAACCAGCCCGCGGCCCATGGAAACCTTCTGCTTTTCGTCGGCGGTCAGGTTGCGCGCCTTTTTGCCGAGCAGGTTCTGCAGGTCCAGGACCTCGGCGATTTCCTGCACCTTGCTGTGGATTTTCGCTTCGGCCATGCCCTGGTTGCGCAGGGGGAACGCCAGGTTGTCGAACACCGTCATGGTGTCGTAGACCACCGGAAACTGGAACACCTGAGCGATGTTGCGTTTTTCCGGCGTCAGGTCGTTGACTGCCTTGCCATCGAACAACACATGACCCTGGGACGGGCTGAGCAAGCCGGAAATGATGTTGAGCAAGGTCGATTTGCCGCAGCCTGAAGGCCCGAGCAAGGCGAAGGCGCCGCCCTGCTCCCAGATGTGGTCCATCTCGCGGATCGCGTAATCCTCAGGACCACTGGGCGTGCGGGTGTAGCTGTGGGCGAGGTTCTGCAAACGGATTTCGGCCATCAGGCAACCCTCGCGATACGGCGACCGGGCGCCTGGACCAGGCGTCCCTGCGCGTCGAACACAAACAGTTTATGGGTCGGGATGTAGATGCGGATCGGCGCATCGACGTCGTATTCGTGGACCCCCGGCAGGTGCAGCACCAGCAGAAAATGCTCGTTGCGCACGTGCAGGAAGGTTTCCGAACCGCTGATCTCGGCCACCTCGACGGTCACCGCCAGTTCAAGGTCGTCATCGTTGCTGGGCACCAGCGAGATATGGCTGGGGCGCACACCGAAACGGAATTCGCCCTCGCCCACCGGGCGCAGGTCCACGTTCAGCGGAAAATGCACGAAATTGGCGAAGCTGACTTCGTTGCCGGCGATCCGCCCGGGCATCAGGTTGATCGGTGGTTCGGAGAACAGTTCGGCGGCGAGCACGGTCTGCGGCTGGTGGTACACCTCGGACGCCTTGCCGCTCTGGATGATCCGCCCTTCATGAAGAATGGTGGTGGTGCCGCCCAGCGCCAGTGCCTCATTGGGCTCGGTGGTGGCATAGACGGCAATGGTGTGCCGCGCCTTGAACAGCTCGCGCATTTCCTGGCGCAGTTCTTCGCGCAGCTTGTAATCGAGGTTGACCAGCGGCTCATCGAACAGGATCAGCTCAGCGTCCTTGACCAGTGCCCGGGCCATGGCAGTGCGCTGCTGCTGGCCACCGGAAAGTTCCAGCGGGTAGCGCTGCAGAAACTTCTCGATGCGCAGCATCTTCGCGGTTTCCAGCACTTTGCTCTGAATCTGTTCGTTGCCCATCCCGGCCTGGCGCAGGGGCGAGGCGATGTTCTCGAACACGGTCATGGTCGGGTAGTTGATGAACTGCTGATACACCATCGAGACGTTGCGCAAGCGCACCGGTCGCTGGGTGACATCAACGCCGTTCATCAGGATGCGGCCGCTGTCGGGCTTGTCCAGACCGGCCATCAGACGCATGAGGCTGGTTTTGCCGGACAGCGTGCGACCGAGCAAAACATTGAAGGATCCAGGTTCGAAACTCAGGCACGCATCATCGATCCAGGTCTGGCCCTCGACGGTACGGCTGACGTGCTCCAGGGTGAGTGACATGGCTCGGCCTTTTTATTATTGGAGTCAAGCGACCGGAGCTTAAGAGCGACTTTCGTGCCAGAAAATGCAAGTGGTTGATCTGTCTCGGAAACTCGAAAAAATGCGGAAAAAACGCGTTCGTTGCTGAACAGAAATGAACAACTTGGATTGAACATTTGAACAGCCCGGGCGTTGACAATGAACAATACTGAACAACACTCTATGGATTGTTCACACCCCCCAACGGAACATCGAAACCCCTGTAGGAGCGAGCATGCTCGCTCCTACAGGGGATTCGGGATACACCTGATAAAAACAATAAAAATGCCCCAGAGATCGACTGTCATGGCCGCACCCGCCTCGCCGCTCTCCCACGACGCCATCATCCAGGACTCATGGTCACGATGCCGCGCCTTCGGCCTCGACCACCAGAGCGCACCCGCCTTTGACCAGTTGCCGGCAGATGGCATCGCCCAGTTGCTGGAAAGCCAGCATTCACTGGTGCAGACCACGCACCAGGAGGTCCTGCCCTACTACGAGAACATCCTCAGCAACTCCAACTGCCTGATCATGCTGGCCGACAACCAGGGCCAAGTCCTGACGTCATGGGGCACCCAGCGCTTCATCGAGCCCGGCCTGAGTCGCGGGTTCAGTGCCGGCGCCAGCTGGATGGAGCGTTGCAGCGGCACCAACGCCATCGGCACCGCGCTGGCCTGCGAGCAGGCGGTGCACATCGAGCACGATGAACATTTTCTCAAGGCCAATCGCTTCATGACCGGCTCCGCCGCGCCGATCTTCGATGCCGAGCGCAAGGTGATCGCCGTACTGGATGTGTCCAGCGACAGCTACCTGCCACCGTCACACACCCTGGGCATGGTCAAGATGATGAGCCAGACCGTCGAAAACCGGCTGATCCTCAACCTGTTCCATGGCCAGCATTTTCAACTGACGTTCAACACCGGGTTGAACAACCTGGACAGCCAATGGGCCGGGTTGTTGATCTTCGATGAAACCGGCCAGGTGCTTTCGGCCAATCGCCGGGCCGACAATCTGTTGGGCATCCGTTTGTCGCGGGTCAGTGTTGAAAGCCTGTTCAAGGTGTCATTGCTGGAACTGCTGAATCAGCCGGAGGGTCTGCCTTTTGCACTGCAAACCTCGGGGCGCAACCGTTTCCAGTGCGTGTTGCGCCGGCCGAAGCAGGTGCCGATCCAGCCACGGCTGTTTTCCGACCCCAAACGCGTCGAGCAGGCTGCGACTTCGCCCGACACGATCAGCCTCACGACCCTGCACTTCGGCGACAGCCGCGTGGAAAAGGCCGTGCGCCAGGCCGAGCGCCTGCTGGAGAAGGACATTCCGTTGCTGATCCACGGCGAAACCGGCGTCGGCAAGGAAGTCTTCGTCAAGGCCCTGCATCAAGCCAGCTCGCGCAAACGACAATCGTTCATTGCCGTCAACTGCGCAGCCATCCCCGCCGAACTGGTGGAGTCCGAGCTGTTTGGCTATGAAAAAGGTGCGTTCACCGGGGCCAACCAGAAAGGCAGCATCGGCCTGATTCGCAAGGCCGACAAAGGTACGCTGTTCCTCGATGAGATTGGCGACATGCCGCTGCCGACCCAGGCGCGGCTGCTGCGGGTGTTGCAGGAGCGTTGCGTGCAACCGGTGGGCAGCAGCGAGTTGTTCGCGGTGGACATCCGCATCATCTCGGCGACCAACCGATCGCTGCGCGAACAGGTGCAGCTGGGCCGCTTTCGCGAAGACCTGTATTACCGCATCGGCGGCCTGACCCTGGAACTGCCGCCATTGCGCGAACGCAGCGACAAGCAGGCCTTGTTCAAGCGTCTGTGGGAGCAGCATCGCGAACCGACGCAATGGGCCGGTCTGAGCCGGGAGGTGATGGCGCTGTTCAGCCGCCATCCGTGGCCGGGCAACCTGCGTCAGGTCAGCAGCGTGATGCAGGTGGCGCTCGCCATGGCCGAGGAGCAACAGGTGCGACCGGAGCATTTGCCGGATGATTTTTTTGTCGATCTGGAGATGGAGCCGGTGGAGACGCCAGAGCCCCTGATGGTGGATCTGGAGGATGCCGAGGATTTGAATCGGCAGTTGCAGGCGGTGGGGGGGAATATCTCCCATTTGGCCCGGCGATTAGGGGTCAGCAGGAACACCTTGTACAAGCGGTTGCGCCAGACGGAATGACAGGTTGGCCGAAAGGACGCTTTCGAGAGCAAGCCCGCTCCCACAGGTGACAGTGATCCCTGTGGGAGCGGGCTTGCTCGCGAAGACGTCAGCCTGGGCGCCAATTCACTTGTGCCCTGCCCAAAAAACAAAACCCGCACAAGGCGGGTTTGTTTGTAGCAATGGCAGCGATCAGTCAGCCAGACGCCAGGTCGTGCCGCCCTTGCCGTCTTCCAGCACCACGCCCATGGCGGTGAGCTGGTCGCGGATGCGGTCGGATTCGGCCCAGTCCTTGCCAGCGCGCGCAGCCAGGCGTGCCGCGATCAGCGCGTCGACCTGGGCGGCGTCCACGCGCCCTTCGGCACCGGCCTGCAGGAAATCCTCGGCTTCGAGCTGCAACACACCCAGCACACCAGCCAGTTCCTTGAGGCGCGCCGCCAGACCGGCCGCCGCATCGAGATCGCTCTCGCGCAGGCGGTTGATCTCACGGACCATCTCGAACAACACGGCACAGGCTTCCGGCGTACCGAAGTCGTCGTTCATCACCTGGGTGAAGCGCTCGACGAACGCCTCGCCACCGGCAGGCGCCACGCTCGGCAGGCCTTTGAGCGCATGGTAGAAACGCTCGAGTGCGCCCTTGGCGTCCTTGAGGTTGTCTTCCGAGTAGTTGATCGCGCTGCGATAGTGGCTCGACACCAGCAGGTAACGCACGACTTCCGGGTGGTACTTTTCCAGCACGTCGCGAATGGTGAAGAAGTTGTTCAAGGACTTGGACATCTTCTCGCCATTGATGCGAATCATGCCGCAATGCATCCACGCGTTGGCGTAGGTCTTGCCGGTGGCCGCTTCGCTCTGGGCGATTTCGTTCTCGTGGTGCGGGAACTCCAGATCGCTGCCACCGCCATGGATGTCGAAGGTCTCGCCCAGGCAGCAGGTGGACATCACCGAGCACTCGATGTGCCAGCCCGGACGACCGTCGCCCCACGGCGAGGGCCAGCTCGGCTCGCCCGGCTTGGCGCCTTTCCACAGCACGAAGTCCAGCGGGTCCTGCTTGGACTCATCGACTTCAATGCGCGCGCCGATGCGCAGGTCTTCGATCTTCTTGCGCGACAGCTTGCCGTAGCCCATGAACTTGGCGACGCGGTAGTACACGTCGCCATTGCCCGGGGCGTAGGCGTAACCCTTGTCGATCAGGGTCTGGATCATCGCGTGCATGCCGGGAATGTGCCCGGTGGCGCGCGGCTCCATGTCCGGCTTCTGGATGTTCAGGCGCGCTTCGTCTTCGTGCATCGCCGCGATCATGCGCTCGGTCAAGGCTTCGAACGACTCGCCGTTCTCGTTGGCCCGATTGATGATCTTGTCGTCAATGTCGGTGATGTTGCGCACATAGGTCAGGTCGTAGCCGCTGAACCGCAACCAGCGGGTCACCAGGTCGAACGCGACCATGCTGCGGCCATGGCCCAGGTGGCAGTAGTCGTACACGGTCATCCCGCAGACATACATGCGCACCTTGTTGCCATCCAGCGGCTTGAAGACTTCTTTGCTCTTGGTGAGCGTGTTGTAGATCGAAAGCACGTCAGAGGTTCCTTGAATCACTGGCCCCACGAATCACGCAAGGTCACGGTACGGTTGAAGACCGGAGCACCCGGTTTCGAGTCCTTGATATCCGCGCAGAAGTAACCTTCGCGCTCGAACTGGAAACGGTCTTCCGGCTGTGCCTGGCCCAGCGAGGGTTC
Organism: Pseudomonas fluorescens; assembly: GCF_041354075.1. GTDB lineage: Bacteria > Pseudomonadota > Gammaproteobacteria > Pseudomonadales > Pseudomonadaceae > Aquipseudomonas > Aquipseudomonas fluorescens_CE. The sequence goes on from NZ_JARZGC010000006.1 coordinate 85,152, forward strand.
AGCACGACAACCGGTCAGCACTTGCAGCGAATCAGGGTTGATGTTGTCCAGGAAACTTGCGCTGTCTTCGGCCTTCTCCGGGTTCGGGGAGCGGAACAGGCGATCGTACAGGCGCACTTCGCACTCGACGCTGGCCGCGGCCGGCACCCAGTGGATCACGCCCTTGACCTTGCGGCCTTCGGGGTTCTTGCCCAGGGTGTCCGGATCGTAGGAGCAACGCAGTTCGACGATGTTGCCATCGGCGTCCTTGATCGCTTCGTCGGCACGGATCACGTAGCTGCCGCGCAGGCGCACTTCGCCGGCAGGCTCCAGACGCTTGTAGCCCTTTGGCGGCTCTTCCATGAAGTCTTCACGGTCGATGTAGATCTCACGGGCGAACGGCAGGACGCGAACGCCCATGTCTTCTTTCGGGTGGCACGGCAGTTCGAGGTTCTCGACCTGGCCTTCCGGGTAGTTGGTGATCACGACTTTCAGCGGACGCAGCACGCACATGGCACGCGGGGCGCTGTGGTCGAGATCGTCGCGGATGCTGAACTCGAGCATGCCAAAGTCGACCACGCCGTCGGAGCGGTTGGTGCCGACCATTTCGCAGAAGTTGCGGATCGATTTCGGCGTGTAGCCACGGCGACGGAAGCCCGACAGCGTGGACATGCGCGGGTCATCCCAGCCGTTGACGTGCTTCTCGTCCACCAGTTGCTTGAGCTTGCGCTTGCTGGTGATGGTGTAGTTCAGGTTCAGGCGGCTGAACTCGTACTGGCGCGGGTTCGCCGGCACCGGCAGGTTGTCGAGGAACCACTCGTACAACGGACGGTGGCTTTCGAACTCCAGGGTGCAGATCGAGTGGGTGATGCCTTCGATGGCGTCCGACTGACCGTGGGTGAAGTCATAGTTGGGGTAGATGCACCACTTGTCGCCCGTCTGGTGGTGATGCGCATGACGGATGCGGTACATGATCGGATCGCGCAGGTTCATGTTCGGCGAGGCCATGTCGATCTTCGCGCGCAGCACCCGTGCGCCGTCCGGGAACTCGCCGGCACGCATGCGGGCGAACCAGTCGAGGTTCTCTTCCACGGAGCGATCACGGAACGGGCTGTTGCGACCCGGCTCGGTCAGGCTGCCACGGTATTCCTTGGCCTGCTCCGGGCTCAGGTCGTCAACGTAGGCCTTGCCGGCCTTGATCAGCTCGACGGCCCAGTCGTGCAACTGGTCGAAATACTGCGAGGCGTAGCGCACTTCGCCGGACCATTCGAAGCCCAGCCATTTGACGTCGCTTTCGATCGCGTCGATGTATTCCTGGTCTTCCTTGGCCGGGTTGGTGTCGTCGAAACGCAGGTGCGTGACGCCACCGAATTCCTGGGCCAGGCCGAAGTTCACACAGATCGACTTGGCGTGACCGATGTGCAGGTAACCGTTGGGCTCAGGCGGAAAACGGGTGACGATCTGCGTGTGCTTACCCGAGTCCAGGTCCGCCTGGATGATCGGGCGCAGGAAATTGACCGGCACGGCAGGGCCGGTCTTGGAATTCGAGGTAGGGTCGACAGTGGGCTTGCTCATAGGATCCTTGAACGTACAAGTGCGCGGCCGGAAGACAGCCAGACAAAACAAAGCCGCTATCATAGCCGATGCCGTCAAGCGCCTGACAGAGCGTGCCCTGCAAACGGTCGCATTTAATCGGTGATAAAAGAAAAAACAGCCTCGAAATTCGCGCCTGTCACGCTAAACTGCGCACCTTGGCCGATCAGGCTGAACCGGCAGCGGAGCGAAACGTTCCAATGCCCAAGCATTCCCCAGAAAGAGTACCGATCATGACCCAAGTCAAACTGACTACCAACTTTGGCGACATCGTTCTGACCCTGAACGCCGAAAAAGCCCCGATCACCGTGGCCAACTTCGTTGAATACGTCAAAGCCGGTCACTACGAAAACACTATTTTCCACCGTGTCATCGGTAACTTCATGATCCAGGGCGGCGGTTTCGAGCCAGGCATGAAAGAAAAGAAAGACAAGCGCCCAAGCATTCAGAACGAAGCCGACAACGGTCTTTCGAACAACAAGTACACCGTCGCCATGGCCCGCACCATGGAGCCGCATTCGGCTTCGGCACAGTTCTTCATCAACGTGACCGACAACAGCTTCCTCAACCACAGCGCCAAGAACACCCAGGGCTGGGGCTACGCGGTATTCGGTGAAGTGACCCAGGGCCAGGACGTCGTCGACAAGATCAAAGGCGTTTCGACCACCATGAAGGCCGGCCACCAGGACGTGCCAGCAGACGACGTGATCATCGAGAAAGCCGAGATCATTGAGTGATACTGCTGATTTCAGACTTGCATCTGGAAGAGGAGCGCCCGGACATCACCCGGGCGTTTCTGGATTTGCTCGCCGGACGCGCCCGCACCGCGAGTGCGCTGTACATCCTCGGTGACTTTTTTGAAGCATGGATCGGCGACGATGCCATGACCCCGTTCCAGCGCTCCATCTGCCAGGCCCTGCGCGATCTCAGAGACAGCGGCACGGCCATATTCCTGATGCACGGCAATCGCGACTTCATGCTTGGCCAGGCCTTCTGCAAACAGGCCGGCTGCACCCTGCTGAAGGACCCGAGTGTCGTGCAGTTCTACGGCGAGCCGGTGCTGTTGATGCACGGCGACAGCCTGTGCACCCGCGACGAAGCCTACATGAAGCTGCGTCGTTATCTGCGCAACCCGCTCACGCTGTTCATCCTGCGCCACCTGCCGTTGCGCACCCGGCACAAGCTGGCGCGCAAGCTGCGCAGCGAAAGTCGCGCACAGACGCGGATGAAGGCCAACGACATCGTCGATGTCACGCCCGAAGAAATTCCACGGATCATGCAGCAGTACGGCGTGAAGACCTTGATCCACGGCCACACCCACCGCCCTGCCATCCACAAGCTGCAACTGGGCGAACACGCGGCCCGGCGCATTGTGCTGGGGGATTGGGATCGCCAGGGCTGGGCGTTGCAGGTCGATGAAAGCGGCTTTGCCCTGGCACCGTTCGATTTTGCCCCGCCGCCGGCGTTGGCTGCGCCTGCAATCTGACGGCACGCACAAATCCCCTTGTGGGAGCGGGCTTGCTCGCGAAGGCGGTGTGTCAGTCGACATCTGTATCAGCTGACACACCGCCTTCGCGAGCAAGCCCGCTCCCACAGTTAACCGTGTCCGGCTTAGTGCCCCGACGCCGCTGGCCCGGCCTTCGCCGCGAACGGCGGTTTCGCCAGCCAGACGATCACGATCAGCCCCATGAACGCCCAGCCCAGCAGCGTGAAGTAATCCACCGTGGAGAGCATGTACGCCTGGCTGGTCAGCACATGGTCGAGCTGCGCGTAGGCCGGGTTGCTCGCCCCGCCCAGCGCATTGAGGGCCTCGCGGGTGGCCGGTTCGTAGGTGCTGATGCTTTCGCTCATGTAGGCATGGTGCTGATCGGCACGGCGAATCCAGATCCAGGTGGTCAGCGACGCGGCGAAGCTGCCGCCCAACGTCCGCAGGAAGGTCGCCAGGCCTGCGCCGTCGGCGATCTGGTTGGGCGGCAGGTCCGACATCAGGATGCTGAGGGTCGGCATGAAGAACAGCGCCACGCCTATGCCCATGAACAGCTGCACCAGGGCGATGTGCTGGAAGTCCACTTCGTTGGTGAACCCGGCGCGCATGAAGCAACTCAGGCCGATCGCCAGGAACGCCAGCCCCGCCAGCAGGCGCAGGTCGAACTTGTGTGCGTACTTGCCGACGAAGGGTGACATCAGCACCGGCAGGATCCCGATCGGCGCCACCGCGAGCCCGGCCCAGGTCGCCGTATAACCCATCTGGGTTTGCAGCCACTGCGGCAGGATCAAATTGATGCCGAAGAAACCGGCATAACCCAGCACCAGCACCAGGGTGCCGATGCGAAAGTTGCGGTAGGCGAACAGCCGCAGGTTGACCACCGGGTGCTGGTCGGTCATTTCCCAGATCACGAACACCGCCAGGGCGATCACCGAAATGGCCGCGCCGATCAGGATGAAGTTGGATTCGAACCAGTCCAGGTCGTTGCCCTTGTCGAGGATCACCTGCAACGCCCCGACGCCGATGATCAGCGAAATCAGCCCGATGTAATCCATCGGCTGGCGACTGGTTTCCACCGGACGCGCCTTGAGCTGCTGGCGCACCACCATCACCGCGAAAATGCCGATGGGCACGTTGATGAAGAAGATCCACGGCCAGCTGTAGCTGTCGGTGATCCAGCCGCCCAGAATCGGCCCGGCAATCGGCGCCACCACCGTGACCATCGCCAGCAACGCCAGGGCCATGCCGCGTCGCGCCGGCGGATAGACCGCGATCAGCAGCGTCTGGGTCATCGGGTACAACGGCCCGGCCACCAGCCCCTGCAGGACCCGGAAGCCGATCAGTTCCGGCATCGAGGTGGAAATGCCGCAGAGAAACGAGGCCAGTACAAACAGGATCGTCGCCCACAGGAACAGTTTCACTTCGCCGAAGCGCCGGCTGAGCCAGCCGGTCAGCGGCAGCGCGATCGCGTTGCTCACGGCGAAAGAAGTGATCACCCAGGTGCCCTGCTCCGAACTCACGCCGAGGTTGCCGGAGATGGTCGGCAACGCCACGTTGGCGATGGTGGTGTCGAGCACTTGCATGAAGGTCGCCAGCGACAGCCCGATGGTACTGAGCAGCAGGCTGGGGGGCGTGAAAGACGCGTTATTGCTCATCGCGGATCCTATGCAAACATGAGGACGGGCGCAGCCGCCCCTTCCTGTGGGAGCGGGCTTGCCCGCGAATGCGTAGTGTCAGATGACACAGATGTCGGCTGAAAAAACGCATTCGCGAGCAAGCCCGCTCCCACAGGATTTGTGTGGTATCAGCGCTGCGCGGTCTTGCTGACAGCGGCGCTGTTGTCGTGGATCAACTGCGTGATCATTGCGTCGGCTTCGGCCAACTGACGGTCGTAGACGGTGGTGCTGAACGAGGCCTTTTGCGGTGGTTGCTGCGCCAACACCGGGCCGCTCTGGTCGCGCAGGTTCACATCGACTTGGGTGGACAGGCCTACACGCAACGGGTGTTTGGCCAGCTCTTCGGCATTGATGTGGATCCGCACCGGAACCCGCTGCACGATCTTGATCCAGTTGCCGGTGGCGTTTTGCGCCGGCAGCAGGGCAAACGCACTGCCGGTGCCGGCGCCGAGGCTGTCGATGGTGCCGCTGAATTTCACGTCGCTGCCGTAAAGGTCGGCCTCGATGTCCACCGGCTGGCCGATGCGCATGTCACGCAGTTGGGTTTCCTTGAAGTTGGCGTCGATCCACAGCTGATCCAGCGGGATCACCGCCATCAGCGCGGTGCCCGGCTGAACCCGTTGGCCCAGTTGCACGGAACGCTTGGCGACGTAACCGGTGACCGGTGCGATCAGGGTGCTGCGCGCATTGGTGAGGTAAGCCTGACGTAGCTGCGCGGCGGCCTCCATCACGTCCGGGTGCGACGACACCACGGTGTCATCGACCAGCGCGCTGGAGGTTTTCAATTGCTGCCTGGCGTTGGCCAAGGCGTTCTGCGCCGAGGTCAGATCGTCGCGGGCGTGGGACAGCTCTTCCTGGGAAATCGCCCCGCCGGCGGCCAGGTTCTTGCGCCGGGTGAAGTTGTCCTGGGCCTTCTGCACTTCGGCCTGCTGGGCGTTGACCTGGGCCTTCATGCCGTCGACATTGCTGTACAGGCCACGCACTTGACGCACGGTGCGCGCCAGTTTGGCCTGTGCACTTTGCAGGCCGACTTGCGCATCGTTCGGGTCGAAGTTGACCAGAACCTGGCCTTCGTGGACCAGGTCGCCATCGTCGGCGCCGATGCTGACCACGGTGCCGGTGACCAGCGGCGTGATTTCCACCACGTTGCCGTTCACGTAGGCATCGTCGGTGCTCTCGTTCCAGCGGCCGTAGAATTCGTGATAACCCCAGACGCCGAGACCGGCGAGGATTACCACGACCGCCAGTACCAACAGCATGAACTTGCGTTTGCGCGGATTGCCGTTGTCTGCAGCGTCAGGGGTTTGAGTGGGGGCAGTGGCCATGACAATTACCTTGAATTAGTGGGTCTGCGTGGCGGGTGTTGTGCCGGCGGCGTCGACGGCGGCCAGGTTTTCACCCTGAAAACCGCCGCCCAACGCCTGCATCAACTGGATCGACAGGTCGATCTGCTCGGCATTGAGGTTCGCCAGTTGGCGCTGGGCCTGGAGCAACTGCTGCTCGATACTGAGCACGTCCAGGTAGTTGCCGATACCGGAACCGTAGCGCTGGACCACGGTGTCGTAGGAGTCCTGGGCAATCTCGGTCGCGTGCTGCTGAGCATTGATCTGCCGGCCGATGTCGCGCAACTGGTTGATGTTGTCGCTGATATCGCCCAGCGCTTTCACCAGGCTCTTGTTGTACTGCGCCACGGCGAGGTCGTAATCGGCATCGCGGGCATCGAGGTCGGCGCGCAGGCGACCGCCGTCGAAAATCGGCACCGAGACCGTGGGGGCGATGTTGAAGAAACGACTGGCAGAACCGAACATCGCATCACCCAGCAAGGATTCGGCACCGGCGGCGGCGCTGAGGTTCAAGTTGGGGTAGAAGCGGGTCTTGCCGGCGTCGATGTCCTTGCTCGCCGCCTCGACGCGCCAGCGCGCCGCCACTAGGTCCGGACGCCGGCCCAGCAACTCGGCAGGCAACACCGACGGCAAGGCGACGGCGCCGGGCTGGAGAATCTTCGGCCGGGCGATTTCATTGCCGCGATCCGGGCCCTTGCCGAGCAGGACCGCCAGGGCGATCTTCGCGCTTTGCAGGCGTTTTTCGGCGTCGATCAGGCTGGCCTGTGACGAGGCTTCCAGGCTTTCGGTCTGCTGGAACTGGTACTGGCTGTCGATGCCGGCACTCAGGCGCCGCTGGCTCAGCTCGAGCATCTGCCGGGTGCGCTTGAGGTCTTCCGTGGCCAGGTCATGAATGATGTGCGCCTGGCCCAGGTCGCTGTAGGCCCGGGCAACGTCCGCCGCCAGGGTCAGTTGCGCCGCCTGCTGGTCGACTTCGGCGGCGCGGGCCTGGCCCAACGCGGCTTCCCAGGCATCACGCTGGCCACCCCAGAGATCGAAGTTGTAGTTGAAACTGGCGCCGATATTGCGCACGGTGGAGTACGCATCACCCTCGCCCCTCGGGTCCTGATCGCGGGCCAGGCGTGAACGGCTGACGCCGGCGCTGGCATCGAGGGTCGGCGTGCGGGCGGCATCGGCGGCATAAGCGGCCGCACTCGCCTGATGGGCACGGGCGTCGGCAATCTGCATGTCGGGGCTGTCTTTCAGCGCTTCGCGGATCAGGCCGTCGAGCTGCGGGTCGCCCAGGGTTTTCCACCAATCGGATGCTGGCCAGGCCGCCGGCGACAGGCTCACGCCACTCAGGGATTGCCCGGCCTGCAGGGTTTTTGCGTCGAGGCTTTTGCCTTCGGGGGCCAGGCCGCTGTAACTGGCGCAGCCGGCCAGCATCATGGCAGCCAGCACCGCGCTCAGGCCGGTGCGCAGGGTATTGCCGTTCATTTGTCACCTACCCGCAGCAAGGTGATCGAGTCACCGGCGGCCACCAGGATTTTCTTCAGGATCTGTTCCAGGGTGATCAACTCTTGCGCGGTGATCGCACCCGCCAGCTCGTTCATCGCCTCGGCGCCGATCTGCGGCAGGCGATCGGCCAACTGCCGGCCTTGCGCCGTGAGCACGAGCTGCACCTGGCGGCGATCAGCGTCGGAGCGCTGGCGAGCGAGGAAACCTTTCTGCTCCAGACGATCGAGCATGCGCGTCATCGAACCACTGTCGAGCGACAGGTGGCGGCACAATTCGGCGGGGGTGTCGATGCCGAACTGGGCCATGATGATCAGCACCTTGAACTGCGCGGCGGTGATGCCATGGGGTTCCATGTGGGTGTCGATGATCCGATCCTTGAGCAACGCCGCGCGTCCGAGCAAGAGGCCGAGATGGCAATTGTGGAAGTTGTCCGGGGTGAAATGGCTCATCTGATCACCAATTATCTGCCTAGGCAGTGAATGTATGACGAGATGTTACTGCCTAGGCAGCAAATGTCCAAGCATTAGTTAGTTAGCTTTTTATTTAATTGACGGAAGGCGAAGGAATTTTCTGTGGGAGCGAGCCTGCTCGCGATGGTGATCAACGATGACGGGGCTGTCTGATTAACGGCGGTGACCGGACGTCCATCGTCGGAACGCCGCCCGGAGCAAGCTCGCTCCTACAGGGATCTGAGTCAGCCGCTGGATCTATGCACGCCGCGATACCTGTGGGAGCTGGCTTGCCAGCGATGAAGAGCACGCGGACTCGCGGACAGAACGGACCTAGAAATCGCGCTTGTAGAAGATATCCAGCGAGCTGGCCACCCCCCCCGCCGCCTCCAGGTATACCTTCTTGCTCAGCTTGTAGCGCAAGGCGATGGTATTGGCCGGCTCGAACACGCCGACGCCATAGCGCAGGCTGAGTTTTTCCGAGAGGTTGCCGCTGGCGACCACGCTGGTGGTGTTGCCGCTGCCTTCGGTGTCGAGCTGGAAATCCTCGATCCCCAGGCCGCTGGCCAGCTTGCCGGTGACCCCGGCGCTGCCCATAAGGCCCAGGCCGAGCGCGGCTTGCGCCAGCATGTTGTTGTCTTCGCCGGTGGTGCTCAGCGGACGCCCCAGCACCAGATAGGACAAGGCCTGCTCCTGGCTCATCGCCGGCTCGGAAAAGATCTGCGTGGTCGGCTGCTCGGCGCTGCCACTGAGGCGAATGCCGGCAATGACGTCGTCGGTCTGGCGTATGGCTTCGATGTCCAGGTAGGGCTGATCGATCGGCCCGGCAAACAACAGGCGCGCGCGGCGCACCGTCAGCCGCTGGCCGTAGGCGCGGTAACGTCCATCGTTGAGCCACAGCTCGCCCCGGGTGTCGAGGTTGTCGCCGATGTGCACATGCCCCTGCAGGTTGGCGGTCAGGCCAAAACCGGCAAAGCTCAGTTTGTCCTCGCCGACCTGTACATCGATGTCCATCTTCATGGCCACCGGCGGTTTGCCCTCTTCGGTCTGCTGGCCGATGATCACGGCATCGTCCGAGAGCTTGACCGTCGACGGCGGCAGCTCGCGCACGGTGATCGCCCCCCGAGGCACCCGCACCTTGCCGGCAACCGCCAGTTCATCGCCCTTCATCGAAATGTGCAGGTCCGGCTCGACTTCCAGCTTGGCGTAGGGCTCGACTGTCACCGGCAACTGCGTCCCCTTGAGCGACAGGTCCAGCACCAGCGCCTGACCCCAGGCGATGTCGCCGCTCAGGCTGCCCTGCCCCTTCGGCCCGCTCTTCCAGCCGCCCTTCAATTGCACGGTTTCACCGGCGATGACCGCTTGCACTTGCAACGCTTGCATTTCCATCGGCAGTTCCGGCCCGGACACTTCGCCATCGCTGAGCAGCAGGTTGCCGTTGACCAGCGGTGCCATCAGCGTACCGGCGATCGTGCCGCTGCCGTTCAGGCGTCCGCCGATTTTCTCGACCATCGGCACGAAGGGTCGCGCCACCGACAGGTCGAGGCCATTGAGACGGAATGAGCCGGTCAGCGGCTTGTTCTTCGCCAACGGATTGATCTGCGCCTGCACGTTCAATTCGCCGAGTTTGTTGCCGACGAACACCAGCTCGCTGTCGATGCGCTTGGGCGCCAGTTTGCTGGTGAGTTTCAGGGTCTGGTACGGGAAGTCAAGCCACTGGTCCTTATCCCTCATGCGCAAGGTGCCGCCACCGGCATCGAGGCTGATCAGACCATTCGGGCCGCTGGCCGGCAGGTCCAGTTGCACGTCGGCGTTGAGCATGCCCTTCCAGGCGAAATCCTTGGGCAACCACTGCGCCAGGCTGTCGATGGGGAATTGCTTGAGGTGGTAACGCAGCTTGGGCTCCGGCATCAGGCGCTGGTCCTCGCCGCAAAGACTGGCCTCGCCGGACCTCCAGCAATGGGCGCCGAAATTGATTTTGCCGTCGGCCAGCCGTTCGAGCTTCGCCGGGCCTTGCAGCCTCCAGTCCTGGCCGCCGGCCTGGATATCGCCGCTGGCCAGACGACCGCGCCAGTTGCCCTTGTCCAGCGCGCCGTCGAAGCCCATGGCCAGCTTCAACTGCGGGCCTTGCAGGTCGAGCGCGAGCTGCTGCTTTTTGATATCGCCCTGGCCGCTGGCCGTCAGCGTGCCCAGGGCGGTGTCGCCGACCTGGATGCCGCTGCCCTTGAGGTCGACTTTGGCCCGTTGCGCGCTGTCGAGGGTGGCGTCGAGGTTGAGGCTTTGCAGGCGGTTGTCCTGGAACGCCAATTGCGTGCCTTGCAACCCGAGCTTGCCCTGCGGCGCCTTGAGCGTGCCGGCCACATCGATCCGGCCGTTGATCTGGCCGCGCAGTTGCGGCCAGAGCTGGGCCAGGCGCGGCAGCTTGAGGTCGATCTGGCCGGCGAGCTTCTCTTGCAGGCTGCCCTTGCCGCTGATGCTGTTGTCGCCGAGGCGGATTTGCAGGGCATTGAGGTTCCACTGCTCGCCGCCACCGTCGGCCTTGGCCTGGATCACCGCCGGTTGACCGCGCAGCTTGCCCTTGAGATCGAGATCGGCATTGAGGCTGAGTCTTTCATTCTTCAGCTCGCCCTTGCTGCGCAGAGGCCCCGCGAGAACACCGGGCAATTCCGCGACCCAGTAGGCCGGGTTGATGGCCGACAGGTCGAGCGCGGTGTCCCAGGCGAGGCCCTCGGCGAATTGCAGGTTCAGGTGCCCTTCGGCCTTGCCCTGCCCCGCTTCGAGCTGGATCTGTTGCAGGTAGAGGCTGCTCAGGTTGCCGGCGAACGGGCTGCTCAGGCTGAACGCCCCGGCCGGGCCATCCAGCGCGGCCTTGAAGTTGCCCAGGTAGTGGCCATCGGTGTAGGAGACTTCACCCTTGAAGCTGCGCAGGGCCACCTCCGGTTCATCGATCAGCGGATAGAGACGGTGCCAGGGAAAGTCCAGCCAATCGATGTTGGCCGTGGCGCTCAGCCCTTTGCTCCAGTCGACAGCGCCTGTCAGCTTGAGGCTCTGCTTGTCGTTGGCCGTCAGGTCCAGGCCGGCAATTTGCGCGCCGCTGGCGTCGACCTTGCCTTGCAGCACCAAGGCGACGGGGCCTTGCTCGGCTGGCAGCGTGGCGGTGCCACGCAGTTGATAGCCGCTTTTCAGATCACCCTCGCCGCTCAGTTGCAGCTGATTGAGTTGCAGGGTGTCCGGCAGGTCGGCGGCGGGCTTGAAACCATCCGCCGTGATCTGCACCCGTGCAGGCAGGTTTTGCGCCAGCGGCTGCAATTCTCCGCTCAACTGGCCGTCGAGGTAACCGTGGCTGTCGGCGTGCAGTTTCAGGGTCTTGAGCAGGTCACCGTTGACGTTGAGGTCCAGCGTCCAGGGTGCCGGGGTCGACAGCTGCAGTTGTCCCGAAGCCGTCAGCGGCCAGTCGCCCGAGGGTTGCAGCAACCCGGACAGGTTCAGGCTCATGTCGTCGCGCTGCAAGCGCACGGCATCGATCTGCAAGCCCTGTGCGGTCCAGTGCGCCGCCAGTTGCAAGCCCTTGAGCTCCTCGCTGCCGTTGAACAACAACCGACCGACCTGTACGTCACCCAGCTCCAGGGCCAGCGGCAATTTCAGGTCCGGCAGGCTGATCGGGTTGCTATCACCCTCCTCCGTACCCGGCGGGAATTGCAGGCTGACCTGATCGGCCTTCAACTGCTCGATGCACAAGGTCATGCGCACAAGACACCCGGGCGACCAGGCAAAAATCACCCGGTCCAGCTCAACCCGGCTGGTGTCCTGTTGCCAGCGGACATGGTCGGCGCTCCACTGCCCACCCAGCCGCCCCTGGAAATTCTCCACCGACAAACCCGGCACGAACCCGAGCACCCAACGGCTGCCCGCCGTCGTGCCCAGCACCGCGGTCACGGCAAGCACCACCAGCACCAGCAATGTCGGAATCGCCAGCAGCGTTACTTTCAAACCACGCTTCACAGCTCGGGCCCCATGGAAAAGTGCAGTCGAATGCCGCCGTCATCATCCAGCGCGTGGGCCAGGTCAAGGCGAATCGGCCCCACCGGCGACACCCAGCGCACGCCGATACCGACCCCGGTCTTGAGGTTGGGCAGTTCGAGTTTGTTGAAAGAGTTGCCCTGGTCGATGAAGGTCGCGACCCGCCATTTTTCGGCGACGGAATACTGATACTCGGCGCTGGCCGCCACCATGTAGCGGCCACCGATGCGGTCGCCCTCGGAGTTTTCCGGGGACAGGCTCTGATAGTCGTAGCCGCGCACGCTTTGATCGCCGCCGGCAAAGAAGCGCAGGGACGGCGGCACCGACTTGTAGCCGTTGGTGGCGCTGCCACCGACCTGGATCCGACCGAGGAAACGGTGCTTGTCGAAAACCGTGGTCAGGCCCTTGACCAACGCCGTGCCGTAAAACAGGTTGTTGTCCGACCCCAGGCCTTCCTTGGCCACCTTGGTGTCGAATTCCAGGCGATAGCCGTTGTGCGGATCAATGCGGTTGTCGCTTTTGAGGTACGAGTAGCTGACCCCGGGCATCAGCAGGGTACTGAGGCCGGAATCGTCACCGAGCCGATATTCTTCGCGCTGCCACTTGAGTGACACCACCCGCTGCCAGCCGCTGGGCAACTTGCTGTGCCACTCGGGCCCCAGGGTCAGCAACTTGCTCAGGCTGTCCTTGTCGGCGATTTCTTCATTCTGATAACCACCGGCGAAACGCAGTTTGTCGGTGAGCGGCGGGTCCAGGGGGATGTCGTAGAACACCCCGACGTTCTGCCGTGGCGCCGAGATTTCGGTTTCCCAACCATAACTGTGGCCCTGTGGGTTGACCCAATGCCGCGTCCAGTTGGCCTTGACCCTGGGGCCGACATCGGTGGAGTACCCCAGGCCGAGCCCCATGGTGCGCGGTTTTCGGGTTTCGAGCTTGACGTCCACCGGGATCACGTCCTCTTTGGACGCCGTCGGCGCAGCATCGACGCGCACGCCTTCGAAATAGCCGCTCGATTGCAGGTTGCGGTTCAGTTCGGCGATCAGTTCGGAATCGTAAGGCGTGCCCGCCTTGAACGGCACCATGCGTTGCAGCAGGTCTTCGTCGAACGGCGTGTCACCTTCGAAACTGACTTTGCCCAACGCATAACGCGGACCGCTGTCGTACACCAGCTCGATATCGGCGACACCGGCTCGCGGGTCAATGGCGAGCTTCTGCCGCGTGAAACGACCGCTGAAGAAGCCATAACGCGAGGCCTGGTTCTGGATCAGCCGCTTGGCGTCTTCATAATGGCCGTGATTGAGCACCGCGCCGGTTTTCAGCGCCGTGCTCTTCGGGACGCGGAAGGATTTGAGCGAGGCCGCCGGGCCATCGATGCGGATGGTCACCGTGCGCAGGTGGATCGGTTCGCCGGGCTCGACGCTTAGCACCAGGCGCGGCGTCTTGCCGCCCTTCACATCACTTTCGATCTGCGGCTGGTAATACCCCAGGGCCTGGGCGGCCTTGCGCGCCTGTTCCTCGGCACCCCGACTGAAGCGCAACAGCGCTTCTTCGTCACGATCCCCGAGGCTGCCGATATAGCCCTCTATATTGGCTTTCAGTTCGTCGTTGGACGGTTTGACCCGCACATCCAATTCACTTTGCGCCAACGCCGCAGAGCTGGTGATCAGCATCAGCACGCCGCTGGTAAATCTTCCTGGAAACTTCATAGGCGCGGATGCTAACACGAGCTTGGGAGCGTGATAGAACCTCGCATCATGCGAAAGTTCTACCGGTTATGCCGAGGCCGTTTGCAGCACCTGCGGATTGGCGTGGAAAAACACATGCTCGCGGATAGGTCCGACGGCCACTTCGCCAATTTCCTCGTAACCCTGACGCTTGTAGAACTCCAGGTAACGCGGATTGCCGGTATCGAGCACCACCCCCTGGGAATGCTCATCCTCGGCGCACCAGTTGTGTACCGCTTCCAACAGTTGCTCGCCGAAGTGCTTGCCCTGGTATTGCGGGTGAATGCCCAGCAGCGGCAGCAGGTGTACCGAGTCTGAAGGCACGCAGGCCATCACTGCATCGTGGTACTCAAGGTAGCGGCGAGTGCAGCGAAATCCGGTGCTGAGCACCATTCGCAGGCGCCAGGCCCAGCTTTCGGTGATGCCCAGGCGACGCAGCGGCGGCGCAATCAGCGCAATGCCGATCAACCGGTCGTTGACCAGCAGGCCGATCGCCGGCAGGTCCTGCAGGAAATGCTGCTTGACCAGCTCGCGCACGGTGGCGCGCACCCGCTGCTCATAACCGGGACGCTCGGCTTCGAACAGGTAACCGAAGGTCGGTTCGTGGCGGTAGGCCTGGTACAGCAGGGAACGGGCTTCGCGGGAGTAGCCGCTGTCGAGCAGGTGGATGGCGGCGATGTCAGTTGCGGTTTCAGGCATGGATGGATCTCCCCGGCACAGTCTGGGTGGCTGCGTTCTTATGGTACGAGCGTGTGGGCGGCTGCACAGTTCCCTGACAGGTATAGACCAAGACGCGATCTCCATCGACTGGACTGGCCCCAATCCCGCAGGTCAGCTAGCATCGCCCTTTTGCCAGGACCTGCCGACCATGAAGATCGTCTCCTTCAACATCAACGGGCTGCGCGCTCGCCCTCACCAGTTGGCGGCGCTGATTGAAAAGCATCAGCCCGACGTGATCGGCCTGCAGGAAACCAAGGTCCATGACGACCAGTTCCCTCTGGAGGAGGTGCAGGCCCTGGGCTACCACGTGCATTTCCACGGGCAGAAGGGTCACTACGGTGTCGCGTTGCTTTCACGCCAGGCACCGCTGGCGCTGCACAAGGGATTCCTCACCGATGAAGCAGACGCTCAGCGTCGCTTCATCTGGGGCACCTTCGCCGACGCCAATGGCGTTCCGGTCACCATCATGAACGGCTACTTCCCCCAGGGCGAAAGCCGCGACCATCCGACCAAGTTCCCCGCCAAACAGCGTTTCTACAGCGACTTGCAGCACCTGCTGGAGAGCCAGTTCAGCAATGAGCAGCCGCTGGTGGTGATGGGCGACGTGAACATTTCCCCGCAAGACTGCGACATCGGCATCGGCCCGGACAACATGAAGCGCTGGCTGAAAACCGGCAAGTGCAGCTTCCTGCCCGAAGAGCGCGAGTGGATGGACCGCTTGAAGAACTGGGGCCTGGTCGACAGCTTCCGTCACCTGAACCCGGACGTGGCCGACCGCTTCAGCTGGTTCGACTACCGCAGCCGCGGGTTCGAGGACGAGCCCAAGCGTGGTCTGCGCATCGACCTGATCATGGCCTCCCACGGGCTGTTGCCGCGGGTGAAGGATGCCGGCGTGGACTACGAACTGCGGGGGATGGAAAAGCCCTCGGACCATGCGCCGATCTGGCTTGAACTCAGCTGAACTGAGTTGAACTGAGTTGAACTGAGTTGAACAGTAAAAATATCTGTCATCCGATGGAAACAATACTGACTTAATCTCCCGGCACTTTCCTTTATCAAGGTGCCGGCATGTCGCTGCGCGTTTTTTTCCTGTCCATGTTGTGCGTCGCCCTGCCGATCACCACCCTGGCCGCTGACCTGCCGATGCCCGGGCAGGGCCCGGTGCTGCGCATCCAGGGTTCCAATACCATCGGCGCGGCGTTGGGCCCGGCGCTGGTCGAGGGCCTGATGCGCGAACAGGGCCTGCTCAAGGTGCACAGCGAAGCGCCCGACACCGCCAACGAGTTGCGCGTGGTCGGCGAAACCGCACAAGGGCAGCGGGTCGAAGTGCAACTCGCCGCCCATGGCTCGAGCACCGGATTCACGGCACTGAAAAATGCCGGCGCCGACCTGGCCGCGTCCTCGCGCCCGATCAAGGACAGCGAGGTACTGGCCCTTGCGTCCCGTGGCGACCTGAAGAGCCCCGGTGCCGAGCAGGTCATCGCCATCGACGGCCTGGCCATCATCCTCCACCCGCACAACCGGCTGACACAACTCAACACCGAGCAACTGGCGCGCATCTTCAGCGGCGAAGCGAAAACCTGGGAAGAACTCGGCGGCCACGGCGGGACGATCCACCTGTACGCACGCGATGACCAATCGGGCACCTACGACACCTTCAAGGAACTGGTTCTCGGCCGTCGCGGCAAAACCCTGAGCAACGCGGCGAAACGCTTCGAGTCCAGCGAGCAATTGTCCGACGCGGTCAGCCTCGATCCACAAGGCATTGGCTTCATCGGCTTGCCGTACGTGCGCCTGGCCAAGGCCGTGGCCATCGTCGACGGCCAGTCTCAGGCCATGTTGCCGCTCAACAGCCTGATTGCCACCGAAGACTATCCGTTGTCGCGCCGGCTGTTCCTTTACCTGCCGCCCAACGGCAAAAACCCCTGGGCCGAAGCTCTGGTCGCCTTCGCCCAAAGCACCAAGGGCCAGGCCATCGTCGCCGCCAACGGCTTCATTGCCCAGACCGTGCAAGCCATGACCGTCGCGCCCAACGCCTTGATGCCCGAGGGCTACCAGGCGCTGAGCCGACACGCCCAGCGCTTGAGCGTGAACTTTCGTTTCGAGGAAGGCAGCGCGTCCTTGGACAACAAGGCCCGACAGGACCTGACGCGTGTGCTCGACTACCTGCGCCAGAACCACAAGACCGACCGGCAGGTGACGTTGGTGGGCTTCGGCGACGCCAAGAGTGACCCGGCACGGGCCGACCTGCTGTCGAAGCTGCGAGCCATGGCGGTGCGGCGGGAGCTGGTCAAAAGCGGTGTGGTGTTCCGCGAGATCCGCGGCTTTGGCGCGGAAATGCCGGTGGCGGCCAACAGCGCGGATGAAGGACGGATCAAGAACCGGCGGGTTGAGGTGTGGGTTTACTAGTGTTCCCACACCGCCTGAATGTTCGACGCCGCCCCTCTGCAGGAGCGAGCATGCTCGCGATGGAGGGACAGCCACCGCAGGGTGTCAGGCAGCCCGCGTCAGCGTTGACGACCATCGCAGGCAAGACCGCTCCTACAGGGATTTGCGTGGTATCAGCCCAACAGCTTCTGCAACTGCGCCGTGGTGTCCACCGCGCCCATGGTTTTTGCGGCGTCCAGCGCCGAGACGCCGTTGGCGTCCTTGGCTTTCGGGTCGGCGCCTTTGCTGATCAGGTAGTCGACGATTTCAACGCGGTTGAACATCGCCGCCATCATCAGCGCCGTGCGACCGTCGAACGACGAACCTTCCACTTGCGCGCCGCCGTCCACCAGGGCCTGGACCACCGCCAGGTCGCCCTTGAACGCTGCGCCGGCAATCGGGCTCTGGCCGTTGTCGTTGCGGATTTCCGGGTCCGCCTTGTGCTCGAGCAACACCTTCACGGTATCGACATGGCCATGGTAGGCGGCCAGCATCAGCAGGGTATCGCCCTTGTGATTGCGCAGGTTGGGCGGCAGGCCCTTGCTCAGCAGCGCGGCCATCATCGCCGCATCGCCTTCGCGCGCCTTATTGAAGACCTGCTCGGCAAATTCGGCGGCTTCTTCGGGGGTCATCTGGCGGCCTTGGTCGGACATTGGAAACTCCACTCACAGTTATTCGCAAAGCCGACAGTTTCCCGAGCGGCTCCGAACCTGTCACTTGTTTTTTCTCATGCGGCGTCATAGCCACCTTCAATATGGCCACATTCAATAGCGGAAGTGCCCGCCCTGGATCTGCGCCAGCAGTTGCTCGGTGACGTGCACGTAGGTGTCGGTGCCCGGCAGCCAGGCATAGATCGGGTCGTCGCCGGTGCGCCCAGGGTCGAAGGCTTCATCCTTGAGCCGGGTCTTCTGATATTTGAAGGTGCCGGTGGTTTCCATTTTCACCTTGACCCGCAGGAACAGCGGCACCGCATACGCGGGCATACGCTCGCGGACAAAGGCCAAGAGCTCGCTGAAATCCAGGGTCGCCAGGGATTCGGCGGGCGTGATCGCCGCCATGCCCGCGCGCCCGTTGGTGTCGCGCACCTCTACACCATAGGCTACGGCTTCGGAAATATTCGGGTGCTGCAAAAGGATGTTCTCCACCTCGGTGGTCGACACGTTTTCGCCTTTCCAGCGGTAGGTGTCCCCCAGGCGATCGACGAACCGGGCGTGGCCAAAACCGATGTTGCACATCAGATCGCCGGTATTGAAGTACCGGTCGCCCTTCTCGAACACGTCGTGCAACACGACACTCTCGGTTTTCTGCGGATCGGTGTAGCCATCCAGTGGCGCCTTGTCGTCGATCTTCGCCAGCAACAACCCCTGCTCCCCCCTGGCCACCTTGCGCATGAAACCCGTGGCCTCGCGCACCGGCAAGCCGCTGTCATGGTCGTAGGCCGCCAGCTCCCAGGACATCAGCGAAAAGCCCACGGTGTTGTCGAAGTTGAGCGCGTTGGTGAAGCCGATGTTGCCGTCGCTGGCCGCGTACAGCTCACAGATGTGCTGAACCGCGAAGCGCGTTTTGAACGCGTGCCACGCACCGGGGCGCAGGCCGTTGCCGATCATCCTGGTCACGCCATGCCGGTTGTCGTCGGGACTCGGCGCCTGATCGACCAGGTAGCGACACAACTCGCCGACATAACCGATGGTGGTGGCGCGATAGGCACGCACATCGCTCCAGAATTGACTGGCGCTGAACTTGCGGCGGATGGCGAACCCGGACGCCCCACTGACGGCCGAGCCCCAGCACACACAGAGCCCGGTGGCGTGATACAGCGGCAAGGTGCAATAGACGACGTCTTCGGGGCGCATGTCCAGGGCGATCAGACCGAAACTCGCGGAGCTGCGCATCCAGCGACCGTGCTTGAAAACACCGGCCTTGGGCAGGCCGGTGGTGCCGGAGGTGTAGATATAAAAGCAGGGATCGTCGAAAAAAACCTGGCGGCTGCTGGCAGGATTGTCGTCCGGCCCGTCGACCGCCGCCGTCATCAGGTTGATGAAGCCGTCGGGGGCGATGCCCGGCTGGTTGTACGTGTCCTGATCGGCGACAAACCAGGTGCGCCGGGCCGCTATCGAAACCTGCTCGCGCACCGCCAGGAACGCCGGCACCAGTTCTTCACCGACAATCATTGCCACCGGGGCCACAAGATTCAGGCTGTGTACCAGGGTGTCGCGGGTTTGCGAGGTATTGAGCAAGGCGCTGACCGCGCCGACCTTGGCCACAGCCAGGAGGGTCACCAGCAACTCCGGGCGGTTCTCGATGAACACCGCCACCACGTCGCCCTTGCCGATGCCCTGGGCGATCAAATAGTGGGCGATGCGATTGGCCCACTGATTGACCTGCCGGTAACTGAACACCGCGTCGCCCTGCAACAAGGCCGGGCCCTCAGGGTTGCGCAAGGTCGCCTGCTCGAAACTCCAGCCCAGGCCACACGCCTGGCTCGGGTCCGTGACGTTTGCGATCTTCATGCCCTTCACCACCCGAGGGAGGGCCCTGGCAATCGACGGCAGCTTGCGCAGCATCATGCTCCAGGTGATCGTGTCGTTTGTGGTGCGACGCATGCAAGCTCCCGTTCGATCTTCTTATTGTCGGGCAACGGTGATTGATCCCGAAAATACGTCAACGGTTCTTGAGCTGTACACGCGGTTTTTGCAATGTTTTGTATCCGCAAAACAGCCGGTCACAGACGCGAACGTCAGTCGACCGATTGGTTCCGTGCAACCGACTGTTTTCCCGCAAAATGCAGGATGCACGATGGCCGTTCATGCAGATTGCACGAAAGCAAAAATCAGGTGACTTTCTAACTAATTGATTTACAAAGATTTTTATCTAAACCGGATACTGGCACAAACGCTGCAACTCCTTGGACATGCTTGCCATTCAACACCTACGGAGCTGATAGACATGAGCCTGATCCAGGAAAAATTTTCGTCGCTGTTCTCCAATTTCGAAGTCAACACCCAGCCTCGCCCCGATGGCGGCATCCTGCTGACCCTGCGCAGCAGCGAGGGCCGGGTCTTCAAACGCTCGATCTCCTACCAGCAACTGCATGCCGGTGATCAACTGTCCTGGGTGATCAGCGCGATCCGCCGTGACCTGGCCGAACAAGCCAGCGAGTTGCCACAGATTTCCATGCTGCAGAGCCAGCAGCGGTTTGCGTTGCCGACCTACCACTCGGCGTGATGCACCTAAACCTGTAGGAGCGAGCATGCTCGCGATGGTCGTCAACGATAACGCGGAGCACCAGGATGCTCGCGGTGTCTGATAGTCCATCGCGAGCATGCTCGCTCCTACAGGGCATTTAGGCGTCAGGGTTTATATTCGCAAAGCTATCCACCGTCACATGCCCCGCCAGTTCCCCGCCTTCACGCGCCAGCCCGCAGGTATTCATCCCCGCCTCACGCGCCGCGTCCAGTTCTTCGACGATGTCAGATAAAAACAGGATCTGCTCCGCACCCACGCCGATGGCCTGGGTAATACGCCGGTAAGACCGCGCCTCGCGCTTGGGGCCCGACGTCGTGTCGAAATAGCCGCTGAACAAGGGCGACAGATCGCCGGCTTCGGAACAACCGAAGATCAGCTTCTGCGCCTGGATCGAGCCCGAGGAATAAACAAACAGTTTGAAACCCTGCCCATGCCAACGTTGCAACGCTTCAACAGCGTCCGGGTACACGTGGCCCTTCAACTGCCCCGCCTGGTAGCCCTGCTCCCAGACCATGCCTTGCAAGGCCTTGAGGGGCGTGGCCTTGCGGTCTTCGGCGATCCAGCCCAAGAGAATCTCGATGACGCGTTCGACATCCGCACCCGGCTCATCGCTGTCCCGGCGCACGGCGTCCAGTTGCTCGGCGACGTCGGCGCGGGTCGCATGCTGGCGGACGAAGTCCGGCAAATGCCGGGCGGCGTAGGGAAACAGCACATCGAAGACAAAACTCACCGCGCTGGTGGTGCCTTCGATGTCGGTGAGAATCGCTTTGATCGGCATCGACTCAGTCCTCCAGGCGCGGGAAGCGGCTGGCAATGTCATCGCCGGTGAAATTGGCCACCCAGCCTTCAGGGTTGTTGAACAGGCGGATCGCCACGAAATGTGGATGCTCGCCCATGTCGAACCAGTGCGGGGTGCCGGCCGGCACGGAGATCAGGTCGTTTTTCTCGCACAACACGGCGTACACGTAATCGCCCAGGTGCAGGGTGAACAAGCCGCGCCCGGCCACGAAAAAGCGGACTTCGTCTTCGCCATGGCGGTGTTCGTCGAGGAACTTGGCGCGCAGTTCGGCTTTTTGCGGGTGATCGCTGTTGAGGCTGATCACATCGACCGTAACGTAGCCGCGCTCGGTCATCAGTTGGTCGATCTGCGCCTGATAAGCGCTGATCACTTCTTCCTGGCTGGCGCCCGGCTGGATTTTTGCCGCCGCTTGCCAGCGGTCGAAACGAACGCCCTGCTCGGCCAGCGTTGCGGCGATGTCTTCGAAATGGGTCAGCACCTTGTTCGGAATGTCAGGGCTGGAAACGTGATAGACGGACAGGCTGCTCATCAGGGCAACTCCTTAACGGTTCAGGCGGGGCGGTTTGAGACCGCTCGGGTTTTCAACTCGCATTCGAACAGAAACTCAAAGGCCTCGATCTGCCGCAGCGCATCGTTCATGCGTGCGCCCCAGGTATAGAGGCCGTGGCCCCGGATCAGGTAACCCACGCAATCGGGATGGGCGTCGAGCCAAGGCTGCACCTTGGCGGCCAGGCGCGCAATGTCCTGGTCGTTGTCGAAAATCGGCACGCACACCCGGGACTCGTGGGTCGACACGCCACTGAAGGCCTTTTGCAGTTCGTAGTCCTCGAACTCGATGAAGTCTTGCGGCGTCAGGCGCGACAGCACCGTGGCGTTCACCGAATGGGTGTGCAGCACCGCGCCGATCTCCGGGCGCCAGAGGTAGAGCTGAGTGTGCAGCAAGGTTTCGGCCGACGGCTTCTTGCCCGGTTCCAGGCTGTTGCCGGACAGATCGGTGGCGAGCACATCGTCCGGCCCCAGTTGGCCCTTGTGCTTGCCGGATACGGTCAGCAACGCTTGGGTCGGCGACAGGCGCGTCGAATAATTGCTGCTGGTGGCCGGCGACCAGCCGCGACCATAGAGAAAACGCCCGGCGTCGATGATTTCCTGGGCGAGGTGTTCACGGGTAAGGCTCATGGCCTGTCCTCTTGCATGCGTGTGGCAATGATAATGGCAGCGGCGAAGGCTGCGAGACTGGCAATACTGAAGGTCCATGCCGGGCCGAGGGTACTCCAGCTGTAGCCGGAATACAGCGCGCCCAAGGCGCCGCCCGTGCCGGCCAGGGCAGCGTACAATGCCTGGCCCTGCCCTTGCTGGCGCGCGCCGAAACTACGTTGCACGAACTGGATGGCAGCGGCGTGAAAGCTGCCGAATGTCGCGGCGTGCAGCACCTGGGCAACGAGCAGCACCCAGACGAACTCGGCGAATGAGCCGAGCAACAACCAGCGCAGCGCCGCCAGCAGGAAACTCGCCAGCAGCACCCGACGCACCGAAAACCGGGTCAGGATCCTGCTCATGGCCAGGAACATCAGGACCTCGGCCACCACTCCCAGCGCCCAGAGCATGCCGATCAGACCACGGCTGTAACCCAGGCGCTCCAGGTGCAAGGTCAGAAAGGTGTAATAAGGACCGTGGCTCATCTGCATCAGCGCCACACAACCGTAGAACGCCAGCACGCCGGGGCTGCGCAACTGCTTGAGAAAGCCATCCCCGGCCAGGCGTTCACCCTGGAGCGGCTGGGCGTTGGGCACCCACAGGCTGCTGACCACAATGCCGGCCATGATCAGCACCAGCGCCACCGGGTAAATATCCAGGCTCAGCCATTCGAACAAGCGACCCAGCGCCACCACGGTAATGATGAACCCGATGGAACCCCACAAGCGAATCTGGCTGTAACGCTGGGTCTGGCCATTCAAGTGCGCCAGGGTGATGACTTCGAACTGCGGCAGCACCGCGTGCCAGAAAAACGCATGCAGGGCCATGACCATCGCCAGCCAGGCGTAGGTCTTGCTGACGAAGATCAACGAGAAGGTCAGCAGCGTACAGACCGCGCCGAAGCGCACGATGGCCAGGCGCCGCCCGGTGTAGTCACCGAGCCAGCCCCAGATGTTCGGCGCGACACAGCGCATCAGCATCGGGATCGCCACCAGTTCGCCGATCCGCGCCGGGGTGAATCCCAGGTGATCGAAGTACAGCGCCAGAAACGGCGCCGTGGAGCCGAGCAAGGCGAAATAGAACAGATAGAAACTGGAGAGCCGCCAGTACGGGAGCGCCGCCACCATCAGACGGCGACGCTTTTCGGATCAGTCATTCAAAGCTGACCCAGCACCGGCGTGCTCACGCGCACATCGGCGTTTTGCCCGCGGTGACGCAGCAGGTGGTCCATCAGCACAATGGCCATCATCGCTTCGGCGATCGGCGTGGCACGGATGCCGACGCACGGATCGTGACGGCCCTTGGTGATCACGTCCACGGGGTTGCCGTGGATATCGATCGAACGACCCGGCGTGGTGATGCTCGACGTCGGTTTCAACGCCAGGTGCGCCACAATGGGCTGACCGGACGAGATACCGCCCAGGATGCCGCCGGCGTTGTTGCTGAGGAACCCTTGCGGGGTCATTTCATCGCGGTGTTCGGTGCCACGCTGGGCGACGCTGGCGAAACCGGCGCCGATTTCCACACCCTTGACCGCGTTGATGCTCATCAGTGCGTGGGCCAGTTCGGCATCGAGACGGTCGAAGATCGGTTCACCAAGGCCCGGCATCACGCCTTCGGCAACAACAGTGATTTTCGCGCCGACCGAGTCCTGATCGCGACGCAATTGGTCCATGTAGGCTTCCAGTTCCGGCACCTTGTCCGGGTCGGGGCTGAAGAACGCGTTCTGCTCCACCGAATCCCAGGTCTTGAACGGAATTTCGATCGGGCCGAGCTGGCTCATGTAGCCACGAATCACGATGCCCTGGGAGGCCAGGTACTTCTTGGCAATGGCGCCGGCTGCCACGCGCATCGCGGTTTCCCGCGCCGAACTGCGACCGCCGCCACGGTAATCGCGCTCGCCGTATTTGTGGTGGTAGGTGTAATCGGCGTGGGCCGGGCGGAACAGGTCCTTGATCGCCGAGTAGTCCTTGGACTTCTGGTCGGTGTTGCGAATCAACAGGCCGATGGCGCAACCGGTGGTGCGGCCTTCGAACACGCCGGACAGGATTTCGACTTCGTCGGCTTCCTGGCGCTGGGTGGTATGACGGCTGGTGCCGGGCTTGCGCCGATCGAGGTCGCGCTGCAGATCCTCCAGGGAAATCTCCAGCCCCGGCGGGCAGCCGTCGACAATGGCGACCAACGCCGGACCATGGCTCTCGCCTGCGGTGGTGACAGTGAACAGCTTGCCGTAGGTATTGCCGGACATGCAGGACGCTCCGTGAAATCGAACCCAAATACGTAATGCGCGCCAGTATACGCAGGCTCCCCAAGTAGTTCATCCTCGAACCTTATGGAGGCCTGTGAGTCCAACCGGCACCCTTGTAAATGATGGCGTGATGATGCTGCGAGTTTTAGCCTTGAGTCTGACCCTGTTTACCGGCTTTGTGCAGGCCACCGTCCTGCAACGGCCGATCTCGCTGGATACCGGCACCGGAGAGCTGTTCGGCTCCCTGCTGCTGCCCAAATCCGAGCAACCGGTGCCGGTGGTGCTGATCATTTCCGGCTCCGGCCCGACGGACCGCGACGGCAACAACCCCGACGGCGGGCGCAACGACAGCCTCAAGCGCCTGGCCTGGATGCTGGCCAAACACAACATCGCCAGCGTGCGCTATGACAAGCGCGGCGTCGCCGCAAGCCTGGCGGCCACCCCGGATGAGCGCAACCTGTCGGTGGAGGCCTATGTGGCCGACGCCCAGGCCTGGGGCCGCAAACTCAAGGACGATCCACGTTTTGGCCCATTGATCCTGCTGGGCCACAGCGAAGGCGCATTGATCGCCAGCCTCGCCGCGCCGCACGTCGACGCGGCGGCCGTAATCTCCATCTCCGGCACCGCCCGCCCGGTCGATCAGGTGTTGCGCGAGCAACTGGCCCGCAGCCTGCCACCGCCCCTGATGTTGCGCAGCAATCAACTGATCGACAGCCTCAAGGCCGGGAAAACCGACGACAACGTGCCGACACCGCTCCAGGTGATTTTCCGCCCGAGCGTGCAGCCGTACCTGATTTCGCTGTTTCGCCAGGACCCGGCGGCCGCGTTTGCCCAATTGAAGATGTCGGCACTGATCGTTCAGGGCAGCCACGATATCCAGGTCGGTGTCGATGACGCACGGCAATTGAAGGCGGCCAAACCGGACGCCGAACTGGCCTTGATCGACGGCATGAACCACGTCCTGCGCATCGTGCCCAACGACGTCAAACGGCAACTGGCGTCCTACAAAGACCCGCAATTGCCCCTCGCGGCCGAGCTCGGCACGCGAATTCTCGGATTTATTGCCGGACTTCGTACCCGTTAAGCGCTTTTTTAACCTCCAGTCCTGAAAAAATCGGCCGATAAGCCTTTGTCGCCAGCGTACGTGCTGGCGGCAAGCTGAGCTTGCACAGGATCTCGCCGTTATGACCGATACCCAGACTTCACCCGACACCACCGCTGAAAAAGACGCACCGCCGGCGGTCGAGCAGCCTTGGGCGGACGTCCACGTCGAGCACCACAAGATGCTCCGCCTGGCGCCGCTGCAAACCGACCGCAACACCGGTGGGCGGCCATTGCGTTTCGTCGAGTTCGGCTATGCCGAGCGCAACGACAAGAAACACAGCCTGCTGCGCATGACCATCTCCCTGCCCGGCCAGCGCGTGCGCAAGGAACAGAATCACCTCGACGTGTGGGTCGACCACGCCGAAAAACGCGTGCGCTTCGCACCGGACAGCGGTTTGCAGATCGAGCCGATGAATCGCGGCATCGGACGCTACCTGGCGGCCCAGGGCATCAGCTGGGCGAAAAAACGCTGGCCCGGCTACACCGTCGACGGCACCGACCTGAACAACAAGGACGCGCTGAACGAAGACACGCGCCTGCGACGCGATCATTTCCTGCGCGTCCACGGTTTCGACGTGGTCTACGCTGACGCCCAGCATTTGAAAGGCAGCGTCAAGGAAGTGCGGGTCGGCGACCTGCTGTCCGACTGGAACACGGAAAAGCTGCAGCAGGTGGAAATTCTCGAAGCGGCGCAAATGCTCCAGCAGGCCGAACAGAACCTGGCCGAGCAGGAAGTGAAGCTCAAGAAGCATGAGGAAAAGGTCAGCAAGTACAAGCGTGAAGACGCGGGCCTGCGCTTCACCATTACCTGCCTGGTGGCGTTTGCGGTATTTCAGGCGGGGCTGCTGATCTGGATTGCGACGCACCGGTAACCGGTTGAGACCGCGGCGCGGCTATCGCTGGCAAGCCAGCGATAGCGCCCTCAAGTCAGACGCGAGACGCGAACAACGCCTGATGCTCCCGGCACTGCTGCGCCGTCAACATGAACACGCCGTGTCCGCCGCGCTCGAAATCGAGCCAGGCGAAGTCGACTTCAGGGTACAACGCCTCGACGTGCACCTGGCTGTTGCCCACTTCAACGATCAACAACCCCTTCTCGGTCAGGTGCTCCCCCGCTTCGGCGAGCATGCGCCGCACCAGGTTCAAGCCATCGTCGCCACAGGCCAGGCCCAGCTCGGGTTCGTGCTGGTACTCCTGAGGCATGTCGGCGAAATCCTCCGCATCGACGTAGGGCGGGTTCGACACGATCAAATCGAATCGTTGCCCCGGCAACCCGTCGAAGCCATCGCCCTGAACCGTGTACACGCGCTCATCGACGCCATGGCGTTCGATGTTCCGGTTAGCCACTTCCAGCGCTTCGAACGACAGGTCGGCCAGCACCACTTCGGCGTTCTGGAACTCGTAGGCACAGGCGATACCGATGCAACCGGAGCCTGTGCACAAGTCGAGAATCCGCGCCGGCTCAGCACCCAGCCAGGGGCTGAACTGTTTTTCTATCAGTTCGCCAATCGGTGAACGCGGGATCAGCACGCGCTCATCGACGATGAACGACAGGCCGCAGAACCAGGCTTCGCCCAGCAGGTAGGCGGTCGGGATGCGCTCTTCGATGCGACGCTTGAGCAGGCGCTGCAGGCGCACCAGCTCGTCGTCCTCCAGGTTGCAGTCGAGGTAACTGTCAGAGATTTCCCATGGCAAGTGCAGCGCACCCAACACCAGTTGACGGGCTTCGTCCCAGGCGTTGTCGGTCCCATGGCCAAAAAACAGATCCTCCCCATGAAAGCGACTGACGGCCCAACGGATATGGTCGCGCAGGGTACGAAGGCGGGAAGTGATCACAGCGGCAGACTCCAGAAAAAACGACGGGCCAGTCTAACAGCCAAAACGCAGGACGACGATGCAGGAAAAACTTCGAAGCGGACGTAGGACTGCTCCATTTTTTGCGTTGGCTATTGAACAAAACGAGGATATTGACAACGCTGTACGCCAGCAACGACGGCCCCTGCGATGGTAGAGATTCACAGAAACGCTCAGCCAGAGGAGAATGTCGCAAAAGCCCCACCCGAAGGAGCCCCAGAATGTCCGTTCCAAAAACGATGTTTCAACTCAGCGGCCGCGGTTACGCAGCAGCCAATCTGAGTCATGCGACGCTTGTGATCATCGATGCCCAGAAAGAATACCTCAGCGGCCCCCTGGCCCTGAGCGGCATGGATGCTGCCGTTGCGAACATCAAGCAACTGGTGACCGCTGCCCGTGCCGCCGGCCGCCCCGTCGTGCATGTACGCCACCTTGGCACCGTCGGCGGGTTGTTCGACCCGCAGGGCGAGCGCGGCGAATTCATCCCGGGCCTGGAGCCGCTGACCGACGAAACCATCATCGGCAAACTGCTGCCCAGTGCGTTCCATGGCACCGAACTGCTCGAACGCCTGCAAAACCTGGGTTCCCTGGACCTGATCGTGTGTGGGTTCATGAGCCACTCCAGCGTCAGCACCACCGTGCGCGCCGCGAAGAACCTGGGCTTTCGCTGCACCCTCGTTGAAGATGCCTGCGCCACCCGCGACTTGCCCTGCAAGGGTGGGGTGTTGAGTGCTGAACAGGTTCAACAGACCGAAATGGCGATCATGGCGGATAACTTCGCCACCCTCGCACTGACCCGCGATCTGATCTGATCGACGCATGATGAGCGGTATTTGCCGCCGCTCATCCGCAAAAGCCGCTCGTTTGCCGTAATTGTCATAGCCTCAGGAACATCCCGGTCAACTTCCGGTCGAAGGGCCGATACCCATTGAGGAAGGTCGGAATGAAGTTATCCGATGGTTTTGACGCACGCCGCTTGCGGCCCAAGGGCCAACGCAACTGGCGATTCAGATTTGGCGCAGCATTCGCCGCGCTGCTGGCCACCTGCGGCGTTTTGCTGGCGATGGCCGGCGCCGCCAGCCTGTTCGGCCGCCCGCCGGCACTCGGCGAACTGAACGCCAGCCCGTTAGGCTCGGCGATTATCCTGGCGGTTGGTTTGTTCCTGCTCTACCTGGGCGTGTGGTTCTGGCGCCGTTGCCGTCGCCGTGCGCGCCAGTCGCGTGAGCTGAACATGTCCCCGCACCTGATGAAAAAACACGACTGAATTGAAGGTCGGTACACCGCAATTGTTATCGAACATGTCTCGACTTGGGTAAACTGGCCGACCTTCGCGGAGGCTGACATGCAAGACGACGATTTTTCCCTGTTCAAAAGCGCCATCCAAGGCGTCAAGCCGATCAAGCACGACCGCGCCGACACCGGTAAACCCAAGGCTGATCGAGCCCAGATCGCCAAACTGCGCCAGGCCGCCACCGTGCGCACCAATGCCACCACCGTCGATGGCCTGTCCGATCAGTTCGTGATCGATGTCGGCCCGGAAGACGAATTGATGTGGGCGCGCGATGGCGTGCAGGAAAGCCAGATGCGCAAGCTCAAGGTCGGGCAGATTCCGTTCGAGGGCAGCCTCGACCTGCACGGCATGAGCGTGGAGAAAGCCCGGGAAACCCTCTGGGCGTTCCTGGCCGAAGCGACCCAGCTGGAAGTGCGCTGCGTGCGCGTCACCCATGGCAAGGCCGTGCGCCTGGACGGCAAGCGGCCGATGATCAAAAGTCACGTCAACACCTGGCTGCGCCAGCATCCCAAGGTGCTGGGCTTCACTTCCTGCCAGGCCAGACATGGCGGCGCCGGAGCGGTTTACGTGATGCTCAAACGCACCATGATGGAAGGTCGGGACGAGTAACGCCTGTTCACCAGGCCTTACCGCAGAACAGATTGAAGGCGCGCGGATCAGCGTTCGGTGATCGGCGCTCCTTACGCGTTATCAAAACGCTCGTTCACTGCCAGACATCAACCCACACGCCAACGGTGCTGGCGTGCGGGTTGCAATCAAAGGGGACGCTGCGGTGCAGTAAACTGGCCTGCGCACCATTTGCCCGCAGGATCGTCACCCGAATTCATGTACTCGTACTTTTTCTCGGCCTTCTTCCTACGGTCCAGCAACACTTGGGAGTGGCTGTCCCAGACACCGCAGATCGGGTCCCACTCGCCTTTCGCCTCGATGCAGGCGGCCTTGTGCTCCTCAAAGGCTTCTTTGGCTTCCAGCCTCGCATTTCTGAGGGCATCGTCGAAACGCGGCCGGCACTCATCGATGCTCCTGTTGTATTCGGCGACTTCAGCCTCATAGCGCAATTGTGCAACCGCACGTGGATCAGGCTGAGCACTGGCGGAGGAACTGCCCGAAGATGAACCGGAACTGCCAAAACTCATTTCGATACGCTTGGTCACACCATCACCAATGCGCACATCCAGGGTCTTGGATTTTGTTTTGCCGTCGATCTCCTTGACGGCTTTCACTTTGAGAACACCCGCATTGGCCTTGATATCGATTGGGCATTCGCCTTTGAACTTTCCATTCACGGAAATGGACGCGCCGTCAGCATCTTCGTCGCAGGCAACCCGCAATGTCGAAGTCTCTGCAAACAACGCAGTGGATAACACCATGGACGTAACGCCACCCAGCCACAGGGTGATCGAACGGACGCTCAGGACTGCCCGAGACTGTGTGTCGGTAACACGCATTGAAAGGTATGACAAAAGAACGCTCCTTGAACCCGTAGTGAGATGACGATCAATCAGAAGTTGATCCCGCTCCAGAACCGACGAATGTCTCTGTTCCAGGTCGCAGGACCTGTATCACCTGCCTGCAGTTTGTCGGCGCAACGATAAAGCCAGCCAGTCTGCGGCTCGCGCTTGGACACGCGCACACTGACCAGGGTGATTGGCGAACTGGTCAGGCGAGAGGGTGATTTACAGCCAACGCTGGACAGTTGAGCCTCGAGGTTCTTTTCTCCAATCGTCGTTTCGTCGACCCTGCCATCGCAAAACCAGTTGCTCTTTTTGTTCTGCCAGCAGAAAGCGAGCGCATCCAGACCCGGCGCCTGCGGCTTTTTGGTTTCGGCAACTTTTCGCGTAGCGGTTGTCGATGCGACGACGGCTTCATTCGAGGAAGACCTGGCAACAGGTGGCGCGGACACTTCATCAGGCGTTCGTTCCGACCGGGCAGGTCGTTCCGAGCGGGGCGCTTCTTTGCTCGCTACCGGCTGTCGAGCCGCTGCATTGGCGCGCTGTTGTTCATGAAGCTGTTGCATCGAATTATTGTGGATCTGATTGATTCGGGCCTGATCGCGCTGCGACTGCGCCATGCCCAGTTGAACGCTTTCAGTGATTGAAAGCGCTCGGGGTTCTTCACGTTTTTGCTGAGCGATGCGACGGGAATTATCGGCCGCCTGAAGCCGGTTGGAACGTGCCAACTCGGCATTTTCTTCCTGAAGACGCTGACTGTTCGCTTCAAGAGAGCGTTTCTGGCTTTCATACTTGGACTTCGCGTCATCGCTGAAGACGTTCTGCTTATCCAGCTCGAGTTGAGCCCAGGCCCGCTTCAGCTTCTCCCGATCGCTGGCGTCGACGACATAACCCTTCGCGCGTTTCAGGTTTTTACTGACGCACTCGAAATCTCGTTCGCTGCTGCACTTTTCAGCTTTACCAAGGCTGTTGTTGAATTCCTCGCGATCAAGATCATCGAGTTGATCGGAAGCACTGTCCGCCATGACGACCGGCGATTGTAAAGCCCCCATTAACACCAAAACCGCCGTGATAGACCACTCTCGCGACATTAGCTGTGCCCCAGCGAAAATTGTTGGTCGCAGTGTCTTTTCTGCCCCTGTTCTGCGGTGTATCCCGCAGTTCGCTCCCTTATATATTGAAGTGTGGCGCTTCGCCAGTGGCCCGCTTGGGCGAGGCACAGCGCTGACTGATTTTGGGGATTCGCTTCGGTCGGCCATACAACTGCCCTCGGACATACGCTACCATGTGCCCCATGTCGGGGATGAACCCTGCGTTTACCATCACTTGATTGGTCCAAAATGGGTACGGACAGAAACGGTACCCCTCTGAAACCCTTATGGAATCAGCCCCTGTGACACTGGAACAGAATTACACCGAGATCCTCGGCCAATTGGGCGAAGACGTCTCCCGCGAAGGCCTGCTCGACACGCCCAAACGTGCCGCCAAAGCCATGAAGTACCTCTGCCGCGGTTATGAGCAGACGCTTGAAGAAGTCACCAACGGTGCCTTGTTCAGCTCCGACAACAGCGAAATGGTGCTGGTGAAAGACATCGAGCTGTACTCGTTGTGCGAACACCACCTGCTGCCCTTCATCGGCAAGGCCCATGTCGCCTATATCCCGAGCGGCAAGGTGTTGGGCCTGTCGAAAGTCGCGCGGATCGTCGATATGTACGCCCGTCGCCTGCAGATCCAGGAAAACCTCAGCCGCCAGATCGCCGACGCGGTCCAGCAGGTCACCGGTGCCCTGGGCGTTGCAGTCGTGATCGAGGCCAAGCACATGTGCATGATGATGCGCGGTGTCGAGAAGCAGAATTCGTCGATGATCACCTCGGTGATGCTCGGTGAGTTCCGCGAAAACGCCGCCACGCGCAGCGAATTCCTCAGCCTGATCAAGTAATTCGCGCTCGAAGAAAACCGGCGTTTATCGCCGGTTTTTTTTCGCCCGTGAAAAATCAGGTAAGCTGCGCGCCTTTCTTCCTTCGCCCCGTGAGGCTTGTAGCGTGTTCGTCAAAGCACTTCGTGTCGGCCTCGGCCAACTGATCATCTTCATCGACTTCATCACCCGACCTGGCAAAAAGCAGCGCCCCGCCGCCGCCCAGGCCCA
The DNA here is from genome assembly GCF_041354075.1 of Pseudomonas fluorescens. GTDB lineage: Bacteria > Pseudomonadota > Gammaproteobacteria > Pseudomonadales > Pseudomonadaceae > Aquipseudomonas > Aquipseudomonas fluorescens_CE. Next base: position 117,399 of record NZ_JARZGC010000006.1, read on the forward strand.
GGTTGAAGCCGCCGCCAGGGACCTGACCCTCTACCAGTTCCACGCCTGCCCGTTCTGCGTGAAAACCCGCCGCACCCTGCGCCGCCTGAATGTGCCGGTGGCGTTGCGTGACGCGAAGAACAACGAACAGGATCGCCAGACGCTGCTGGAACAGGGCGGAAAGATCAAGGTGCCGTGCCTGCGCATCGAAGAGAATGGGCAGACGACGTGGATGTATGAGTCCAAGGTGATCATTGATTATCTGGACAAGCGGTTTGCGGCTGTTTGAGGTTTTCGTGGTGGGCTGACTGCTCGCGAAGGGGCCGGCCCAAACAACGTCAACACCAGAAAAAAACCGGCCCAGTGGCCGGTTTTTTTATTTCAGCCCTCAGGCCGCCTCCACCGCCTGCGCCTGACGCACCACCGCCGCCAGGCGCTTGAGCCCCTCCCCCAATCGCGCCGGGTCGATGTGGCTGAAGTTCAGCCGCAGATGCCCGTGGTGCTGGTCCGGTTCGGGGAAAAACGGCTCGCCGGGCATGAACGCGACGTCTGCCGCCAGTGCGTCCTTGAGCAAGGTTCGCGTGTCCAGCGGTTGCTTGAGCGTCAGCCAGAAAAACAGCCCGCCCTGGGGCACGCTCCAGTCAGCCAGGTCGGAGAAATGCGTTTGCAGCGCTGCCTGGAACGCATCCCGACGCGCCCGGTAAAAGTCGCGCAAGTCACTCAGGTGCTGCTGATATTTTTCTGAGCCGATCCACTGCAAGGCCTGCCACTGGCCGATGCGGTTGGTGTGCAGATCGGCCGACTGCTTGAGCTTGAGCAAGTGCGGGAACAGATCCGCGCTGGCGATCAGGTAGCCAACGCGCAGCCCCGGCAGCAGGGTTTTCGAGACCGTGCCGGTGTAGATCCAGCTGGCCTTCTTCAAGCGGCTGACAATGGGCGTGGCGCTGCCGCCATCGAATGTCAGCTCGCGATAGGGTTCGTCTTCGATCAGGGTGACAGCGAACTCGTCCAGCAACGCGGCGACCGCATCACGCTTGGCCTCGCTGTAGCGCACCGCCGAAGGGTTCTGGAAGGTCGGGATCAGGTAGATGAACGCTGGCTTGTGCTGTTCCAGGCGGCTGCGCAGCGCCACCAGATCCGGACCATCCGCCTGCTGCGGCACGGTGATGCAGTCGGCGCCGAACAGCTGGAAAATCTGCAGCGCGGCCAGGTAAGTCGGTGCTTCGAGGAGAATTTCGGTGCCTTTGTCGATATAGAGCTTGGCCGCCAGATCCAGCGTCTGCTGGGAGCCGCTGACCACCAGCACCTGACTCGCCTCGCAGGCTACCCCCAGGGACCGCGCCTGCGCTGCCAGGGCTTCGCGCAAGGCCGGCTCGCCCTCGCTCATGCCGTACTGACCAATGCCCATGGGCATGTCATCCCATTGCACCTTCGGCAGCATCGCCTCGGCCGGCAAGCCGCCGGCGAACGACATCACCTCCGGACGCTGGGCCGCCGCGAGGATTTCACGGATGAGAGAACTTTTGAGGCGTGAGACACGTTCGGAAAATGCCATGGAGGTCACCGGTAGCGAGGCCTGGGGTAAATGAGTCAAACTTGTTGACCGAAATTACGACAACCCGATCGGATACGTCAACATGCTTGACCTTAAAAACCCTGCCTCCCAGCAACAGGCCATGGAAGCGTTTTTCTTCGGCTACCAGGCGTTCACCGCCAAGGCCGACGAAATGCTCGAGCGCCGTGGCCTGAGCCGGGTGCATCAGCGCATCGTGTTTTTCATCGCCCGCTACCCCAACCTCAGCGTCAAGCAGCTGCTGGCCTTGCTGGGCGTGAGCAAGCAGGCACTGAACATACCGCTGCGCCAGTTGCTGGAGATGCACCTGGTCAACAGCATTGCATCCGAGACCGACAAGCGTAAGCGCCTGCTGGAGCTGACCGTGGAGGGCGCACGCTTCGAGCAATCGCTGCGGCGTGAACAAGTGAAGCTGCTGGAGCGGGTGTTCGCCGAGGCCGGAGAGGTGGCAGTGAATGGCTGGCTGGCGGTGAACCTGGCCTTGGGTGAGGGTCAGACAAAGATCTGAATGGCCAGAAACTCCCTGGCGAGCAGGCGATATATCCCTAACGCCAAAAATTTCGTCGACAAAACAAAAAACATTATTTGCTTTATTTGTATACAAAAGCATAATCCACTGCGTGCGAGTTCCTGACCAAGCAGTCAACAAATTCGCGAAAGCCTCAATGGGCTGCTGCCACCCTCGGGTCCGGCCCTGGAAATAACAATAAAACTCTTGAGGAGTACTCGCTGTGGAAAGCCGCAAATCCGAAGCCCCGACGCTGGATCTCTCGCCGCCGCAACGCAATGGCTGGCTGGAGCGCATCTTCAAACTGACCTTGCACGGCACCACGGTGAAGACCGAGCTGATCGCCGGCCTGACCACCTTCATCACCATGGCCTACATCATCTTCGTCAACCCCAACATCATGGCTGACGCCGGCATCGACCACGGCGCAGCGTTCGTCGCGACCTGCATTGCCGCCGCACTCGGTTGCCTGTTGATGGGCCTGTACGCCAACTGGCCGGTGGGCCTGGCGCCGGGCATGGGCCTGAACGCCTTCTTCACCTACACCGTGGTCGGGACCATGGGCTACAACTGGGAAACCGCCCTCGGCGCGGTGTTCGTTTCCGGTGTGCTGTTCATGATCCTGACGTTCTCGAGAATCCGCGAATGGCTGCTCAACAGCATCCCCGTGAGCCTGCGTTACGCCATGGGTGCTGGCGTGGGTTTGTTCCTGGGGTTGATCGGCCTGAAAACCGCCGGCATCGTCGTCGATAGCCCGGCCACCCTGATCAAGCTGGGCTCCCTGCGCGAACCCGGCCCGCTGCTGGCTGCCATCTGCTTCCTGATGATCGCCGTGCTCAGCTATCACAAGGTGTTCGGCGCCATCCTCATCAGCATCATCGCGGTAACGCTGGCCGGCTGGGGCCTGGGCGTGGTGCATTACGAAGGGATCATGTCAGCCCCGCCAAGCCTGGCCCCGACCTGGATGGCCATGAACGTCGCCGGCGTGTTCAACGTCAGCATGATCAGCGTGGTGCTGGCCTTTCTGTTCGTGCACATGTTCGATACCGCCGGCACCCTGATGGGGGTTGCCCAGCGCGCCAACCTGGTCAACCCGGACGGTCGCATCGAAAACCTGTCCCGGGCGATGAAGGCCGACAGCGCCTCCAGCGTATTCGGCGCGGTGGTCGGTGTTCCTCCCGTCACCAGTTACGTGGAAAGTGCTGCCGGGGTGGCCGCCGGTGGCCGCACCGGGCTGACGGCAGTGACCGTCGGCGTCCTGTTCATAGCCGCCATGTTTTTCGCGCCACTGGCGGGCATGATCCCTGCTTATGCCACCGCCGGCGCGTTGATTTATGTGGCGATGCTGATGATGGGCGGCATGGCGCACATCGAATGGGACGAAGCGACCGACAGCATTCCGGCGATCGTCACGGCGATCATGATGCCACTGACCTTCTCGGTCGCCGATGGCATCGCGCTGGGTTTCATCACCTACGTGGCGCTGAAGGCCGGCACCGGCAAATACAAGGAAATTTCCGTCAGCCTTTGGGTGCTCTGCGCGATCTTTATCGCCAAGTTCATCTTCTTGTAGGCCATACGGATTCAAAACAGCCTCACCTCGTCGGGTGAGGCTTTTGTGCATGAGGAGCAAAGTAATGAGTCTGGAAACCTGGCTGCTGTTCAGCGGCGCTGCACTGGTCGTGATCCTGATCCCGGGACCACTGTCCTTGCTGATGATCAGCAACAGTCTGAATTACGGTTTGCGCCGTTCCTACCCGGCGTTCCTGGGCGGTGTGATTGCATCGATCTGCCTGCTCAGCGCCTCGGCGCTGGGCCTGGGGGCGCTGCTGCTGGCCTCGGAACAACTGTTCAGCGCCCTGAAAATCGTCGGCGCGCTCTACCTGTTCTACCTGGCCTGGCAGAGCTGGCAGCAATCGCGTCAACCGGCCCACGGCGCCGAAGTGCCCCAGGCGGCGCCGGTGCCGCGCTTCCGCGCCCTGTTCGGACGCGCCTTCATGCTCGGCGCCAGCAATCCCAAGGACATCCTGTTTTTCGCCGCCTTCCTGCCGCAATTCCTCAGCGCCGAACAGCCGTTCCTGCCCCAACTGCTGGTGATGATCGCCACGTGGACGGTGCTGGACCTGCTGTGCAAGCTGGCCTATGGACTCGGCGCCCACGGCGCGGCGCGGTACTTGCGCTCGGGCAAGGGCCAGAGCTGGTTCAATCGCCTCAGCGCCGGGCTATTCGGCGGCGCCGGGGCTGCCTCGCTGCTGAGCGGACACTGAGTCAGCACCTGCCCCACCCCGGCCGCTGCGGCGCGCCGGGGTGGGTGCCGTGCCCATAACGTCATCCGAAGAAACAGACGCACTACATAGTTATCGCTTGACCCGCCCCACGCTTCCCTACAGTTCGGGCCGCAGTTTTGCACCCCAACCCAACAAGGAAGCCCCTATGGCCCAAGCTTTTCCCTCTCCCGGTGCGCCCGTAGACACCGTAAGTATCTCGGACGTCGAGCCGCCGAACCTGACAATGGCCGACACTGAAATCGCCGACTTCATCCGCAGCAATGGCGCCGGTTCGGCGCAAGATCCCTCCCCTCGATCGGCGAAAAAACGCGAGCGAGTGCTGCGGGCCCTGGACCACTACTACGGCCCCCTCGCCCTTGGCCACTTCACGGTCAACCGCGTGGAACTGCACCTGTTGAACGCCACGGTCCACGGCGCGCCGCTGGACATCGGCAACTGCAATTTCCGCCACACCGCCCAGGACTTCATCGATGGCCTGCAGCTCCATCCGCTGGATGTCGAACAGCGCATGTGGGCCACCGGCCAGGCAGGCGATTACACCATTCCCACGCTGCTGTTCGAGATTGCCACCCACCGTTCGGTCAGCGCCCCGCCACTGCTCAGCGAGGCGCAGAGCCCCCATGGAGTCAAGATCGACCGCTTCGTACGGGCGGCACAAAAGCTGGACATCCATGACATCCGCCTGCCCGAAAATGTCCCGGGCTGGGTCGACAGGCAAAAGAGCAAAGTGGTGAACAGCATGGGGGTCGGGCTCCAGGCGTTCGGCATCTACAGCGGCTTGATGGGGATCAACGACGCCATCAAGCGCGGCGACAGTACCGAGGCGGCGATCAATGCCGGTGCGATCGTGACAGAGGTCGGCTCGCTGATCATCGAGCGTGGCCTGGTGAAAACCGCGCAGTCGTTGATTGAACAGAGCGCGCATATCTATCAGGGCTTCGCCAGGACCCAGTATGGCCTGTACCTGTCGCGTTCAGCCGGCCTGATCGCAGGTGCGCTGACGTTGCCGTTCGACGTCTATTTTGCGGTCAAGGCGCTGAACGATGCGTCACGAACCACCGGCAAGCAGGCGCTGGATCATTACGTCGCCGCCGGCATGAACCTGACCAGCGCCGCACTCACCCTGATTCTCGGCACGGCCGCCCTGGCCGGTTTCGCCCACGCCGGGCCGGTGGGCCTTGCGGCGGCGGCGATTCTGATCGTCGGTTCGCAAATCTACAGCGCCGTTCGCCAGGTGGACGACATCGACGACTACATCGAACTGAGTCTGGATGAACGCCTGGTCACCGGGTTCCTCGCGTTCATCAATCAAAAACCGCCACAGCGAATCAACGACCGTTACACCATCGCCGTCACCGCCGACCAGCACTCCAAGGCGCTGAACAGCCGGGCCCGCAAGTGGCTGAAGGGCGATTTGAAGGACAGCATCGAGGCCATCGTCAATGGCAAGTTCGAGGTGGGCCTGAAAGCCACGCAAGTGTTCTGGTTCGAGCGCGATGCCCAGGGGCGCGAGTCGACGCCGTCCAAGGGCATCCAGTTACCGGCGGTGGTGGACGTCAACGATGCGATTGATGCTCGGGCCGGCGTGCCGTCGGACCTGCACGGCGTGGTGAAAGGTGCGACAGGTGATTCAAAGGCCACGCTGTGGCTGCTGGGCGGCGGCAAGGACACCATCATCGGCGTCGAGAAGAAACCCAATCATTTCAACTTCGGCAGCGGCTCCAAACACCTGACCGGCGGGGAAAAGGACGACCGGTTTCTGTATGAAGGCGCTGCGCAGGCACTCAAGGACGTTGCGCCAGCCCAGGTGCAGAATGTTCTGGTGGGCGCACAGGGCGACGACACCCTGGTGTTTCAGGGCGGCTTGGACAGCCGCGAATCCACCGCCCACAAGGGTTTCGAGATCGACCTGGAGCGCGGCCGGATCGACCTGCTGAGCCCTGAAGACAAACCCGTTGCCACGCCTCACACCACCCTGGAAAGCATCGAAAACGTCGAAACGCTGGCCGGAGCGAGCAGCGTTGTCAAAGGCTCCGCCAGTACCAACCGCATCGTCGCCAGGGGCCATGACCGCATCGAGGCCGGAGCCGGCGATGACACGATCTACCTGATGGGCGGTTATGGGCAGGCCAGCGGCGGTGCCGGCAAGGATCAGTACTACATCGCCCACAAAAGCGGCACCGTCATCATCACGGAAGACCCACAGGAAGACAGCGTGATCATCCTGGACTGGTCGTTCGAGCACATTCAGCAATGGTCGATCAATGACACTTCGCTGGTGGTCACGTCCCTCTGCGGCAGGGATGGCGAGTGGCCCGAGCAGACGCTGATCATCAAGGACGTCTACAAGACAGTGGCAGACAGACGCCTGTTCCAGGAACAGAAACTGCGCTTCGTGACCGTGGACGGCTTTCAGCTGACGCCGGATTTTCCCGCTGAACTGAGCGGCAGCGACAACCCGAGCGTCAACGTGCTGATTCTGGCAAAAGGCACGCGCCCCTCTCCCACCATCGTGACCACCACGGAACAGGTCATCGGCTCGGCTTCGCACTACTTCGTTGATCGCGACATCAGCCGCACCCTGTTCACTATGAAGAAAGCCGATAACAAGGCCCTCAGCACCTTGCATATCGACTGTGATCACACAGAGATGAGCAGCGCCGAGGCGACTTACACCGTGACTGTCGAGGCCCGCAACGGTTACCACTATCTCAATTACAGCGACTTCCAACTGACGCTGCACTTCCCTGATAAAACCGTCGAACTCATCAACCTGGTGAGCACGATATCCACGAGTTATACGAACGTGCGCGACACGGCTTATCAGGTCAGGGGCCTGGCCTTGAATCAAGCCGTCAATTTGACGTTGCGCGACGGCGTGTCCTTTCGGATCAAACTGCCTCCACCCAACTATGGCCAGGATGTCCAGACCTCTGGCGTCAAACACTTTGACGGTCAACTGATGCTGGAAAAGCGCACCGGCCGTTACCTGCTGCTAACGCCCGAGGACAGCCGGGCCATCGTCCTGCACGCACGTCGCCAGCGGGTGGAGTTTCCGGCCCAGGCGCAAAACACCGTGACGTCGCTCGAAGGAAAGGGATCGTTCTACGAGGTCCATATACACGCCGACGCCATCTTGCGAATTTCCACGCCGGACGCGCTGAAAAAGACCTCCGACGCGTCCACCTGGCGCTTCCATGTCAACAGCCTGGACCCGGCCGATATCAAGTTGAAAGGCAACAAACTGCTGATCGGCCGCACGATTGTCCATCTCCCGAACTATGAGAGCGACGATGTGCCGGTTGAACAGATCTACGTCATCACGCCTTCCGGGGCGACCTATGTCGTGGATCTGATTTTCGAACAGGTCTATCGATACGGCTAGTTGCAAGGCCAGGCTTCGTAACATTTACCGGCAACTAAAAAAACCGCGCGATACATAGTTACCGCGCGGCGCATTTGAACCCAAGGGATATTGAAAAACGTTCTGGCCGAGTGTTCTGCACAGGCCAGGCGCACCCGTTTGCGTGTTCGCTACTTATGAATGGAATCACTACATGAAGTTGCCCAAGAAAATCATCAAGACCCCAACCCCGGATGACGGCACAACGCCCCGTCGCGACCTGCCGGATACCAGCCTGCCCGGGCGTTTTCCCGACAGCCCCGCCACGGACGGCACGCCAGGGATCCGGCGTCCCGAAGGCGAGTCCGACCACACACCACGACAACCGCACGTCGAGGTGGCGGATGTTTCTGCGGCCGACAACGCCGTCAGCAGCTCGACGGGCCCATCGTCCGACATCAGTTTCCTGCCGCCCTTCCTGGTCAACGGCTTGTCCGCCCCCCTGGCCGATGGATTACGCCACGGCAACCGGCGCACGGTCTACGCAGAGATCAAGGATGAAGGCATTACCCTGGTCCGGCTGGGTGCGGACGGTGAATACCGGGCGGCCTCGATCAACGAATTGAACGCTTCCGGCCCACGGCTCGAACGGTTAGCTGGAACCGCCTTCTGGCGCAGGAAATCCGCCCCTGAACAAGCGGGCCCGAGCCGCCGCAAGCGACCACGCCTGGACAGCGACTCGTCCGACGCCGACGCGTTGGCCGCCGATCTGCGGGTGGGCAATCCTTTCCCCCTGGACCTATCGCCAGCGCTGTGGCGCAACTGGGGAAGTTCGACGAAACCCTTGACCGGGGAATCCGTGGAAATCGATGGGCTTCACTATCCGATCGTGCCCCATGGCGCGCCGGAACGCACCCACATCGCTTATCTGAAGCACCCTCGGTTTTCGCCTGCACGCTATGACGAATTCGAACAGATGCTGCGTGAAAACCCTGCGCAGCAACCGCTTTGGGCAATCAAGCGGGACAGTCGCTGGGAAGTGCTGGAACGCCACCTGCCCTTCGAGAAAAGCCTCAAGGCGTATGTCGCCGACTCGTTCAGGGACTTGTCGGATGCCTCGTTGACCGCCGTCGCCAGGGCGGTCTTCAACCGCGCCAATCATTCCGAGGTGATCGACGCCAGGGGTCTGTCCACGATGAAACAGACCTATCGCCACTGGGCCAACGCCACCCATGCGCTGCTGCCTCGAATGGAGCTCGCCGACCCGCTGCTGATGCTGCCCACCATCCCCCGAGGATTCAACAACGGCTGGACTACCCTGCTGCCCGTCGAATCCGGCGGAGCGTTGCGACGGCTGGATTTCGATCCCGTCCACTTCCCGGAACTCTGGAGCACGTTCGTCAACGATCCTTCCAACTTGAACCTCAAGCAATTGGTCAGGGCAGTGTTGATACGCAATGGCTACGAGGTGTTCCCACTGACCGACGAACACCAGGGGCCGACGCTGGTGTTTACCCGCCCCAACCACGACTCGGTATTTTTCCTCAAGCTGGGGCGCGTCAATGGCGAGGCCATCCGTCAGGTCACCCCGTCCGGCGCCGAGCTTTCCGACCCGCATCTGGCCCGTCGCGTCGGCGACGCTGCCCAGGCCAGGCTGCACTCAGCCTACGACCAGAACAAATTGGTCTGGCTGCTGGGCGGTACCCAGATCACGGCGGCCGGTTTCGAATCGGTGTTCCTGATCAGGGAAAGCTGATTTTCGCTTCGCCCTCTCGCCGGCGCTTTGTCGGCGAAAACCGCTTGGGCGCCGCAACGCCCAGGCACTGCAGTCGATCCGTTCGACATTCACAGGATTGCAAAGAGCACGGATGTCCATGAGACCCAAAAACCCCATTCGCCCCAAAATCCCCGGTCCTTCGATCGAAGGCGGCCCCACCACCCGAGACCTGGTCCCGGATTACCTGCCCACGCGCCCCGGCCACCTGCCCGGCCAGGGGGCCGAGCCGATACCGGGGACTCGATTGCCCGACCCTGTTCAATTTCCGGGGCAGCAGGACGCCGCGATTGCAATCAGCAATCTTCCCGCCGAAACCCAGGTCACCCGAATCACCCTCGAACCCCCCATCAGCAACTACTACCTGCCACCCAGGCTGGTCGAACGGCTGCCTGCGCCGAACCCGCAGACCGGGCTCAGGTCGATCCTGTCCGGCCGCCAGTACGTCGATCTCGCCGACGGCGGGACGGTGCTGCTGGGCACGGATGCGCAGGGTCATCCGCGCGCCGGGCTACCCTCGGAACGGGTGCCATCGGGGCCACGACTCGAGCGCGTGCCAGGTACGCACGTATGGCGCCAGCTGTCGGCCACCTCCGTTCCCTGGAAACACTGGGGGATCTCCCTGCAACAAGCGTCTCCCCAGGACATCGTCATCGACGGCACGTGCTACAGGACGCTGCCGCGCGGCAACGTGCCTGACCACCCCATTGCCTACATCAGAAACCCTGATCATCGGGTCTACGACTTCGACCGGTTGCACAACATCCTTCGGCACTTCCCGGACCAGCAACCCCGCGGCGCCATCCAGATTCCGCCGACGCGACAATGGGAGATCGACCCGACACTGCCTTTCGACCGCACGCTGACCGACTATGTCGAACACTACTTTCCGGGGCTTGCAGACGCGTCCATCGAAAACATCGCCAGAACCCAGTTCATCCTCGCCAACGGTTCGGACACCGCAACCGAGGCCGGGATGACTGCGCTGCGGCAGGTGTTCAACGAATGGAAGATCCTGGCCCGAACGCCCCGTCCGGAGCTGGCCGATCCGCTGCTGATGCTGCCGATCACGCCAACGAGTGCGGGCAATGGTTCATCGCGCATCGTGGAGCTGTCACACCCTGGCGAGCTGGGGCCCCTGCGTCGGTTGGCGTTTGATCCGGACAAATTCCGCGAGGAATGGCGCTACTTCATCACCACCCAGTATGGCGGTGATCTCAAGCGTTTCATGAGGAACCTGTTGATTCGCCATGGCTACACGGTGTTCGAACTGACCCCCGCGCAAAACTATGCCACCCTGGTGTTCAAGCGAACCGGGCATGATTTTCTTTACCACATGACCGTGCATCGTGTGCATGGCCGCAGACTGCACATTCACGACAACGCCAGCGACGGGTTGAACCCTGTGCGCCTGCCGGACCTGATCGGCGAGCCGGCCACGCAAGCCCTGCGGGCTGCCGAGGCGGCCGACAAGGTGATCTGGCTCAAGGGAGGCAGTCACGTTTCAACGGACTACGGAAACTCGGTCTTTATCGTGCGCACCGATGATCCAAGACGATTGAGCGAGCAGTAATCACCACCCCTGTAGGAGCGAGCATGCTCCGGGCGGCGTTCCGACGATGGAGGACGGAACACCGCTGGGTGTCAGGCCTCCAGCGTCATCGTTCGCGACCATCGCGGGCATGCTCGCTCCTACAGGAGACGGCGGTGCCGGTTGCTCAAAAAAAAGCCCGCAGTGTGAGCGGGCGAAAAACCAAAGAAGCTCTATGCGCAGTCGCTTCAAGGCAGAGGAAGCTGCTTGGGGGATCAGCTTCCTCGATACGTGGAATAGCTGTAGGGCGAAATCAGCAGCGGCACATGGTAGTGATCCTGTTGCGCGCTGATACCGAAGCGCAGCACCACCACATCCAGGAACGCCGGCTCCGGCAGTTGCACGCCACGGGCGCGGTAATAGTCGCCCGCATGGAACTGCACCTGGTAAACCCCAGTGCGGTAGTCATCGCCTTGCAGGAGCGGCGCATCGACCCTGCCATCGCTGTTGGTGATCGCGCTGGCAACCAGCTCCAACTGCGATCCTTCAACGCGGTACAGCTCGACCTTGATCGAGCTGCCCGGGCAACCGTGTGCAGCGTCCAGAACATGCGTAGTCAAACGTCCCATTGATTCTGCGCGCCCGCCTGCCGGAGCAGTCGGACCTCGCGCCTCCCGAAGTCAGTTGAAAGAAGCCCGCACCCTTTCGGAGCACGAAAAGCGGCGGCGAGCGATTGATTAAGACACTTTTAATAGAAATTGTACACAATAAAAACGACATTTTTTCGATCGCTGCAACCCTCCCGGAATTTATCCCGAATCCGCCCTCGAAGCCTTTGAATAGCGGACCTTTTATATCCAAGCTGACCTATCGGGCAGGTTTCTTGCAAAGCCCAGACCCCAACCACTGGAGAAAAAAGGCGAAAATGTGGGCTTACAAAATGATTATAAAGTTGTATACAATCAGTCCATCGCAGTGACGCCAGCCTGACCTCTCTCACAGGCGCGCCACGCCAACCACGAACAAGAAGGAAGACTGCAGTGAGCGCTGACTACCCTCGCGACCTGATCGGTTACGGCAGTAACCCTCCGCACCCGCACTGGCCGGGCAATGCCCGCATCGCCCTGTCGTTCGTGCTCAACTACGAGGAAGGTGGCGAGCGCAACGTCCTGCACGGCGACAAGGAATCCGAAGCCTTCCTCTCGGAAATGGTCGCGGCGCAACCCCTGCAGGGTGCACGCAACATGAGCATGGAATCGCTCTACGAGTATGGCAGCCGCACCGGCGTCTGGCGGGTTCTGAAACTGTTCAGGCAATTCGACATTCCGCTGACCATCTTCGCCGTGGCCATGGCCGCCCAGCGCCACCCGGACGTGATCCGTGCGATGGTCGCGGCCGGCCACGAGATCTGCAGCCATGGGTATCGCTGGATCGACTATCAATACATGGACGAGGCGCAGGAACGCGAGCACATGCTCGAGGCCATCCGCATCCTCACCGAAATCACCGGCGAACGTCCGCTGGGCTGGTACACCGGGCGCACCGGGCCGAACACCCGGCGGCTGGTGATGGAAGAAGGCGGGTTCCTCTACGACAGCGACACCTACGACGACGACCTGCCCTACTGGGAACCGAACAACCCCACCGGCAAGCCACACCTGGTGATCCCTTACACCCTGGACACCAACGACATGCGCTTCACCCAGGTCCAGGGTTTCAACAAGGGCGACGATTTCTTCGAGTACCTGAAGGATGCCTTCGACGTGCTCTACGCCGAAGGTGCCGAAGCGCCGAAGATGCTCTCGATCGGCCTGCACTGCCGCCTGATCGGCCGTCCGGCGCGCCTGGCTTCGCTCAAGCGCTTTATCGAATACGCTAAAAGTCATGAACAGGTGTGGTTCAGCCGTCGTGTCGATATCGCACGCCACTGGCAACAAACCCACCCGTACCAAGGGCCTGCCCAATGAGCACCTTTCAAACCCTGAAACCCTCGACCCTGAGCCGCGATGCCTTTGTCGCCGCTTTCGCCGACATCTACGAACACTCGCCATGGGTGGCCGAAAAGGCCTTCGACCTGGGCCAGGACAGCTCGATCGACCAGATCGAAACCCTGCACCAGCGCATGAGCGACATCCTGTTGAGCGCCGATCATGCCAGCCAATTGGCTTTGATCAACGCTCACCCGGACCTGGCCGGCAAAGCCGCCGTCCAGGGCCAACTCACCGAAGCCAGCACGAATGAACAGTCTGGCGCGGGGATTCACCAATGCACGGCCGAAGAGTTCCAGCGCTTCACCGAGCTGAATGACGCCTACAAGGCCAAGTTCAAGTTTCCCTTCATCATGGCGGTAAAAGGCAGCAACCGGCATCAGATCCTCGCGGCGTTCGAAACGCGCATCCACAACCCGGTCGACACCGAGTTCACGTGCGCGCTGGCGGAGATCAACAAGATTGCCCTGTTCCGATTACTGACTCTTTAGCAATCCTGGCCCGAGCGTCAATGAACGCGCAAAAGCGCTCAGGGCCTTGAGAGCATCCCAAGCCAACTTATTAAAGGCAGACTAGAAGAATGAAAGCTTACGCCGTACCTTTCGAGAAGTTCGTCAACCTGGCCGACGCCCGCCTGGGCACCCGGATCATCTCGGTCACCGATGACTGGTTCGCCGACGCCAACCGGCTGTTCCAACCGACCCCAGCCGTGTGGAAGGAGGGCGTGTTCGATGACAACGGCAAGTGGATGGACGGCTGGGAGTCGCGCCGCAAGCGTTTCGAAGGTTACGACAGTGCGGTGATCCGCCTGGGTGTCGCGGGCTCGATCAAGGGCGTGGACATCGACACTTCATTCTTCACCGGTAACTACCCGCCTTCGGCGTCCCTGGAAGCCTGCTTCCTGGCCAAGGGCGAGCCGGACGAAAACACCCAGTGGACCGAAGTGCTGTCGGCCGTCGAGCTGCAAGGCAACAGCCATCACTACCACGAGATCAACAACGAGCAGGCCTTCAGCCACCTGCGTTTCAACATCTACCCGGATGGCGGCGTGGCCCGCCTGCGTGTGTACGGAGTGCCGCACCGCGACTGGTCGGCGGTCGGCGACAACGAACAGGTCGACCTGGCCGCTGCCCTGAACGGTGGCCGCGCCCTGGCGTGCTCCGACGAACACTTCGGGCGCATGAGCAACATCCTCAACCCGGGCCGTGGCATCAACATGGGCGACGGCTGGGAAACCGCACGCCGTCGCACCCCAGGCAATGACTGGGTGATCGTCGCCCTGGGCCACGCCGGTGAAGTCGAGAAAGTCATCGTCGACACGCTGCACTTCAAGGGCAACTACCCGGACAGCTGCTCGATCCAGGGCGCGTTCGTCAAGGGCGGCACCGACAGCCAGATCGAAACCCAATCGCTGTTCTGGCGCGAGCTGCTGCCGAGCCAGAAGCTGGAAATGCACGCCGAACACACTTTCGCCGAGCAGATCAAGGCGCTGGGGCCGATCACTCACATTCGTTTGAACGTGTTCCCGGATGGCGGCGTGAGTCGCCTGCGCGTATTGGGCAAGGTCGCCAAGTAAGAGGTGAGGCCATTCGCGAGCAAGCCCGCTCCCAAAATTGAAATGCATTCCCCTGAGGGAGCGGGCTTGCTCGCGAAGGCGTCAGAACCAACAACACAGAATTCGGAAAAGAAGAACAGCATGCGCACACTGACGATTGAACCGCTGACCAAAGAAGCCTTCGCCCCTTTCGGTGACGTGATCGAAACCGACGGCAGCGATCACTTCATGATCAACAACGGTTCGACCATGCGCTTCCACAAACTGGCGACGGTGCAGACCGCCACGCCAGAGGACAACGCGATCATCAGCATCTTCCGCGCCGACGCGCAGGACATGCCGCTGACCGTGAGCATGCTGGAGCGTCATCCGCTGGGCAGTCAGGCGTTCATTCCGCTGCTCGGCAACCCCTTTCTGATCGTGGTCGCGCCACTTGGCGATGCACCTGTATCAGGCTTGGTCCGCGCCTTCGTCACCAACGGCAGGCAGGGCATCAATTACCATCGCGGCGTCTGGCACCACCCGGTGCTGACGATCGAAAAGCGGGATGACTTCCTGGTGGTTGATCGCAGTGGCACAGGCAATAACTGCGATGAGCATTTCTTCAAAGAGGATGAGCGTTTGATCCTCGCCCCCCACCAATAAGAGAAGGTCTGATCACTCGACAACAAGAGTGACAGGCGAGAGGTAAAGACTGTGGAAGCACATCTGCTGGAATGGCTGAACCTGAGCATTCGCTGGGTTCATATGATCACCGGTGTGGCCTGGATTGGCGCGTCGTTCTATTTCGTCTGGCTGGAAAACAACCTCAACCGGGTCAACCCGAAAAGCGGCCTGGCCGGCGATCTGTGGGCGATCCACGGCGGCGGCATCTACCACCTGGAAAAGTACAAACTGGCCCCACCGACCATGCCGGACAACCTGCACTGGTTCAAATGGGAAGCCTACTTCACCTGGATGTCGGGGATCGCGCTGCTGTGCGTGGTGTTCTACTCCAACCCGACGCTCTACCTGCTGGCACCGGGCAGCACCCTGAGCGGCCCTGAAGGCGTGGCCATCGGTATCGGCTCGCTGTTCGTCGGCTGGTTCATCTACTCCTTCCTCTGCGACTCGGCCCTGGGCAAACGCCCTGCCCTGCTCGGTTTCATCCTGTTCGTGCTGATCATCGGCGCCGCCTACGGCTTCAGCAAAGTGTTCAGCGGTCGGGGTGCCTACCTGCATGTGGGCGCGATCATCGGTACCATCATGGTCGGCAACGTGTTCCGCATCATCATGCCGGCGCAGCGCGCACTGGTGGCGGCCATTGCCGAGAACCGCACGCCGGACCCGGCGCTGCCGGCCAAGGGCTTGCTGCGTTCGCGCCATAACAACTACTTCACTTTGCCTGTGCTGTTCATCATGATCAGCAACCACTTTCCGAGCACCTATGGCAGCCAGTACAACTGGTTGATCCTGGCCGGGATCGCGGTGCTGGCGGTGCTGGTGCGTCACTACTTCAACACCCGTCACGACAGCCACAAGTATGCCTGGACCCTGCCCGTGGCAGCGGTGGGCATGATCTGCCTGGCCTACGTGTCCGGTCCGAAGCCGATGTCCAGTGCCCCGGAAGTGGCCAAGGCACCGGCGGCCATCGAGTACCAGCCGCTGCCGGAAACGGCGCTGGGCGGTGGCTTGAAGCCGGCTGAAGCCAAACCTGCCGAGGCGCCTGCCGCCGCGCCGGCGCAGGCCTCGAATACCGGCCCCGGCTTCGACAAGGTGCACAGCGTGATCCAGGAACGTTGCACCGTCTGTCACTCTGCCAAGCCGACCAGCCCGCTGTTCAGTGCGGCCCCGGCCGGCGTGATGTTCGACACCCCCGAACAGATCCGCCAGAACGCGGCACGGATCCAGGCCCAGGCCGTCGCCAGCCAGATCATGCCGCTGGGCAACATCACCCAGATGACCCAGCAGGAGCGTGAGCTCATCGGTGCCTGGATCGTTCAGGGTGCGCCGACTAACTAGCTAAAAACCATCGCGAGCAGGCTCTCTCCCACAGGTGCAACGCAAAACCCTGTAGGAGCGGCTTGCCCGCGAAGGGGTCATTCCATTCAACATCATTGTTGACTGACCCCACGCTTTCGCGGGCAAGCCCGCTCCCACAGGTTTGCCTGCTGCACAAAATCACAAGAATAAAAAAGATCCGAGGTGTTGCATGTCCGAGCTCTCCAAAGCACGCATCCCCGACGCACCCGCCATTCAGCGTTTGCCCCTTTTGCAACTGATCCTGGTCGGCTTGCAACATGTCTTGCTGATGTACGGCGGTGCCATCGCGGTGCCGCTGATCATCGGACAGGCCGCAGGCCTGGATCGTGAGGAAATCGCCTTCCTGATCAACGCCGACCTGCTGGTGGCCGGCATCGCCACCATCGTGCAATCCCTCGGCATCGGCCCCATGGGCATCCGCATGCCGGTGATGATGGGCGCCAGTTTTGCCGCAGTCGGCAGCATGGTCGCCATGGCGGGCATGCCCGGGATCGGCCTGCAGGGGATTTTCGGCGCGACCATCGCCGCCGGGTTCTTCGGCATGCTGATCGCGCCGTTCATGTCCAAAGTCGTGCGCTTCTTCCCGCCGCTGGTGACCGGCACGGTCATTACTTCGATCGGGCTGTCGCTGTTCCCCGTGGCGGTCAACTGGGCGGGCGGCGGCGCGCAGGCGGTGCAATTCGGATCACCGATCTACCTGGCCATCGCGGCACTGGTATTGGGTACCATCCTGCTGGTGCATCGCTTCATGCGCGGTTTCTGGGTCAACATTTCGGTGCTGATCGGCATGTGCCTGGGCTACGTGGTATGCGGGGTGATCGGCATGGTCGACCTCAGCGGCATGGCCCAGGCGCCCTGGCTGCAAATCGTGACGCCGTTGCATTTCGGCCTGCCGACGTTTGAACTCGCGCCGATCCTGTCGATGTGCCTGGTGGTGGTGATCATCTTTGTCGAGTCCACGGGGATGTTCCTTGCGCTGGGCAAGATCACCGGCGAGGAAGTCTGCCCGCGCAGGTTGCGGCGCGGTCTGCTGTGTGACGCCGGCGCCTCGTTCTTCGCCGGTTTCTTCAACACATTCACCCACTCCTCCTTCGCCCAGAACATCGGCCTGGTGCAAATGACCGGCGTGCGTTGCCGGTCGGTGACCATCGTCGCCGGTGGCCTGCTGATCGTCCTGAGCCTGTTGCCAAAAGCGGCGTTCCTGGTCGCGTCGATCCCGCCTGCCGTGCTTGGCGGCGCGGCCATTGCCATGTTCGGCATGGTGGCCGCCACGGGAATCAAGATCCTGCAAGAGGCAGACATCGGTGACCGCCGCAACCAGTTGCTGGTCGCCGTCAGCATCGGCATGGGCCTGATTCCGGTGGTGCGTCCGGAGTTTTTCGCCCACCTGCCCCTGTGGATGAGCCCGATCACCCACAGCGGCATCGCCATGGCCACGATCAGCGCCCTGGTGCTGAACCTGCTGTTCAACATCCTTGGTGGACGTGAACGGGCCAGGATCAACGACTGCCACGCGCATCCGCATTGATTGAACCGGCATTCTCCTGGTGGGAATGCCCGCACCTCACAAAACAAAAACAACAGAGAGCAAACGATGACCCGGACACCGACCACCCCGTCGTCAGGATGCGGCTGCGCGCCACTTGTGAGCTGGCCGATGAGTCAGTATCCTCCGCGCCCGCCCGACCCCGTGCCTGCCCACCGTGCGGGCACCGACCCAACCGCTGACGTTCTACCTCGACAAAAAAAGGCGCCACACCAGAGCGCCAACATGAAAAAAACCGTGCAACACCTATTTTTTGGGAGCAACCGAATGAAACGTACGTGCACCAGCCTGATGCTGGCAGGATCCCTGCTGGCCGGGGGCCAGGCCGTGGCCGAAGACCTGTTTCAGTGGCAGAACAACAGCCTGACCTACCTGTATGGCAAGGACTTCCAGGTCAACCCGCGCATCCAGCAGACCGTGACGTTCGAACACGCCGACGCCTGGAAATACGGCGACAACTTCTTCTTCATCGACAAGATCTTCTACAACGGCAAGGAGGATGATTTCGCGGGCAAGAACACCCACTACGGCGAGTTCAGCCCGCGCCTGTCGTTCGGCAAGATCTTCGATCAGAAGCTGGCGTTCGGCCCGGTCAAGGATGTGCTGCTGGCCATGACCTACGAGTTCGGCGAAAACGACACCGAGGCCTACCTGATCGGTCCGGGCTTCGACCTGGACATCCCGGGCTTCGATTACTTCCAGCTCAACTTCTACAACCGCAACACCGAAGGCAGCCGCCCGGGCGACGATATCTGGCAGATCACCCCGGCCTGGGCCTACACCATCCCGGTCGGCGACTCGAACATCCTGATCGACGGCTTCATCGACTGGGTGGTCGACAACGACGTCAACCGCCGAGGCGAATACCACGCCAACCTGCACATCGTGCCGCAGATCAAATACGACCTGGGCAAGGCGCTGAACCTGGGCGAGAAGCAGTTGTACGTGGGTGTCGAGTACGACTACTGGAAGAACAAGTACGGGATCGAAGACAGCTCGGGCTTCAAGACCGATCAGAGCACCACCAGCTTCCTGGTCAAGGTTCACTTCTGATCTGACCTGGCTTCGACCACTTCTGGTCGCACGATAATCTGCAGGAGCGAGCATGCTCGCGATGGACGAGAGAGCAACGCGGGGTGTCAGGCTGCCAGCGTCATCGTTGACCTCCATCGCGAGCATGCTCGCTCCTACAGGGTCTCAAGCGCTCTCCAGCCCTAAAAACCGGCACAACTCATCCTTCTTGGCCAGCGCATCGCGTCGCCCCAGGTCAATCAACTCGCTGCAATACCCCGCCTCGAACAGCAGGTAACTCAACACCCCCGCCCCACTCGTTTTGGTCGCCCCCGGGCCGCGCAGGAACAGGCGCAGCGCCGCCGGCATTTCCTGGCGATGTCGTGCGGCAATCTCGTCGATCGGCTGGCTCGGCGAAATCACCAGCACGTCCACCGGCGCCACGCCCAACGTCCGCACCGGCGTGCCATCAGGCATGAGGTAGCTGAACTGGTTCAGACGCTGCAACAGTTCGATATCGCTTTCCAGACTGTCGATGAAGGTGCTGTTGAGCATGTGCCCGCCGATTTGCGCCAGGGTCGGCTGCTGCCCGGTGTAGGCGCGTTGCAGCGGCTGATCGGGGTCGACGCCGCGCGGGTTGCCGCTCACGCCGACCACCAGCACGCGGCTGGCGCCCAGGTGCAGGGCCGGGCTGATCGGTGCCGACTGGCGCACCGCGCCATCGCCGAAATACTCTTCGCCGATTTTCACCGGCGCAAACAACAAGGGGATTGCCGAACTGGCCAGCAGGTGCTCTACCGACAGTTGCGCAGGCACGCCAATCCGCCGGTGGCGCAACCACGCCTCGATGGTGCCGCCGCCCTGGTAAAAGGTCACGGCCTGACCCGATTCGTAGCCGAACGCGGTGACCGCCACGGCCTTCAACTGCTGTTGCGCGATGGCGTCGGCGATGCCGCCCATGTGCAGCTTGTCGTTGAGCAGATCGCGCAGGGGTGAACTGTTGAGCAACGCCACCGGGACCTGGCTGCCCAAACCGAGCAGGCTGTGGCCGACGAAGCGACTGGCCTGGCGAATGACCCCGGGCCAATCGCTGCGCAGCACCAGATGGCTGCGAAAGCCTTGCCAGAAAGCGGTCAGGCGCTCGATGGCGCTGCGAAAATCGGTCGCGCCGCTGGCCAGGCTGACCGCATTGATCGCCCCCGCCGACGTGCCGACGATCACCGGAAACGGATTGTCCGCGCCCAGCGGCAAGAGTTCGGCAATCGCCGCCAGCACCCCGACTTGATAGGCTGCACGAGACCCGCCGCCGGATAGAATCAAGCCTGTAACCGGTTCAGCGGGGTTCATGGGCAACACTCCTTGATGCGTGTGGTTGTGTACGTGTGTCGCCCCCTGTAGGAGCGAGCATGCTCGCGATGGTCGTTAACGATGACACTGGCGGCCTGACACTCCGCAGTGTTCATGCCACCATCGCGAGCATGCTCGCTCCTACAGGTCAGGCGCGCTTCGGGTAGAGCCTGGGCTCGCCCGGTGGACGGCTTTTGAAGCGGCGATGGGCCCAGAGGTATTGCTCCGGACACTCGCGCAGCACACCTTCGATCCACTGATTGATGCGCAGGCAGTCCTCTTCTTCGGTTTCACCGGGAAACCCTTCGAGCGGCGCATGGATCACCAGGCGGTAACCGCTGCCGTCGGCCAGCCGCTCCTGGGTGAACGGCACCACCAGTGCCTTGCCCAGCCGCGCAAATTTGCTGGTGGCGGTGACGGTCGCCGCCTGAATGCCGAACAGCGGCACGAAGATGCTTTGCTTGGCGCCGTAGTCCTGATCCGGTGCGTACCAGATTGCGCGACCGGCGCGCAGCAGCTTGAGCATGCCGCGCACGTCCTCGCGCTCCACCGCCAGCGAGTCGAGGTTGTGGCGCTCGCGACCGTTACGCTGGATGTAATCGAACAACGGGTTCTTGTGCTCGCGGTACATGCCGTCGATGGTGTGCTGCTGGCCCAGGAGCGCCGCACCGATTTCCAGCGTGGTGAAATGCACGGCCATGAGGATCACGCCCTTGCCCTCGCGCTGGGCTTTTTGCAGGTGCTCCAGGCCTTCCACATGGGCCAGTTTCGCCAGGCGCTCGCGCGACCACCACCAGCTCATGGCCATTTCAAAGAAGGCGATGCCGGTGGAGGCAAAATTTTCCTTGAGCAGGCGCTTGCGCTCGGCAGCGGATTTTTCCGGAAAGCACAGCTCGAGATTGCGCCGGGCAATGCTGCGCCGGTCACCCGCCACACGGTACATCAGGGCCCCGAGGGCGCGACCGATGAACAGCAACGCCGGATACGGCAATTGAACGATCAGCCACAACAGCCCCAGCCCGCACCACAACGGCCAGAAACGCGGCATCAGAAATCTTTTATTGAAACTCGGGCGATCCATTAAATGTTCCGCAAAGACAGTGGCCGCGCATTCTACATCGTTCGACCCGGCTTGCGGCTGGCGAGCGTTCTCGTTATAAGTCTGGGCACTTTTAGTGACAAGCCGTTGTATGCCGACCATGAGCCAAACCGAATCGCAAGACCAGGATCCCGTGTTCCAGTTGAAGGGCAGCATGCTCGCCATTACCGTGCTGGAGCTGGCGCGCAACGACCTCGACAGCCTCGATCGGCAACTGGCCGCCAAGGTCGCCCAGGCGCCCGGTTTCTTCAGCAACGCGCCGCTGGTCCTGGCGCTGGACAAGCTCCCCGCCAGCGAAGGCACCGTTGACCTGCCGGGCCTGATGCGCATCTGCCGTCAGCACGGCCTGCGGACCCTGGCCATTCGCGCCAGCCGCATCGAGGACATTGCTGCCGCCATCGCCGTCGACCTGCCGGTGCTGCCACCCTCCGGCGCCCGTGAACGCGCGCTGGAACCGCTGGAAGCCGCCGCCCCGAAGAAACCGGAAAAACCGCCGGAACCGACGATCAAACCGACCAAAATCATCACCTCGCCGGTACGCGGCGGCCAGCAGGTGTACGCCCAGGGCAGCGACCTGGTGGTGATCTCCTCGGTCAGTCCGGGAGCGGAACTTCTCGCCGATGGCAACATCCATGTATACGGCGCGATGCGTGGGCGCGTACTGGCCGGCGTCAAGGGCGATACGAAAGCCAGGATTTTCTGTCAGCAGATGACCGCTGAACTGGTGTCCATCGCCGGCCACTACAAGGTCTCGGAAGACCTGCGCCGCGACCCGCTGTGGGGCGCCGGCGTTCAAGTCAGCCTGTCGGGCGACGTGTTGAACATCATCCGGCTTTAACGGATACTGCCGCATTTTCCAAGCATCTCTAAAACGTAGCGAAAACGGCTCAAACGAAGTAGGAAGATGGTCAAAAGCGTGTTTACCAGCGGGTAAACGCCGTTCAGGACCAGATTTCAGCCAAGGCTGTCCGACTGCAGTCGTTTTTTTCAAGAGATGTTTTTCAGGGACCAGAAGTCCTTTTTCCTTAGGGGTGAAACACCTTGGCCAAGATTCTAGTGGTTACATCCGGCAAGGGTGGTGTGGGTAAGACCACCACCAGTGCTGCTATCGGTACCGGCCTCGCTCTGCGCGGGCACAAGACAGTGATCGTCGACTTCGACGTGGGCTTGCGTAACCTCGACCTGATCATGGGTTGCGAGCGTCGCGTGGTGTATGACTTCGTCAACGTGGTCAACGGCGAAGCCAACCTGCAACAAGCCCTGATCAAAGACAAACGCCTGGAAAACCTCTACGTACTGGCCGCCAGTCAGACCCGCGACAAAGACGCGCTGACCCTCGAAGGCGTGGAAAAAGTCCTGATGGAGCTCAAGGACCAGTTTGACTTCGTGGTCTGCGACTCCCCGGCCGGCATCGAGAAAGGTGCGCACCTGGCCATGTACTTCGCCGATGAAGCGATTGTCGTGACCAACCCGGAAGTGTCCTCCGTACGTGACTCGGACCGCATGCTCGGCCTGCTGGCCAGCAAGTCCCGTCGCGCCGAGCGCAACGAAGACCCGATCCGCGAACACCTGCTGCTCACCCGCTACAACCCGCAGCGCGTGCATGACGGCGAGATGCTGGGCGTCGAAGACGTCAAGGAAATCCTTGCCGTGACCCTGCTGGGCGTCATCCCCGAGTCCCAGGCGGTGCTCAAGGCATCCAACTCCGGCGTGCCGGTGATTCTCGACGACCAGAGCGACGCCGGCCAGGCGTACAGCGATGCGGTCGAGCGCCTGCTGGGCAAAACCGTGGAGCATCGGTTTCTCGATGTGACGAAGAAAGGATTCTTTGAGCGTCTGTTTGGAGGCCGGTAATGAATATTTTTGACTTCTTTCGTGCTAACAAGAAGCCCAGTACCGCCTCGGTAGCGAAAGAGCGTCTACAGATCATCGTGGCGCACGAACGCGGCCAACGCAGTACCCCGGACTACCTGCCCGCCTTGCAGAAGGAACTGGTCGAGGTGATCCGCAAGTACGTCAATATCGGGTCCGATGACGTGCACGTCGCTCTGGAAAACCAGGGCAGCTGCTCGATTCTGGAACTCAATATCACCCTCCCAGATCGCTGAGTCGATCCGGCTGGAGCCACGGCGGTTCAGGTTTTTTCGTTCCCCCACCAGGAATGGAAAAACCTGAACCGCCGTTGGCGTTTGTTACGAGACTGTTTTAATGCCGCTGTCCAACATCCGCATCATCCATCAGGACGCCGCCGTATTGGTGGTGGATAAACCGACCCTGTTGCTTTCCGTCCCCGGCCGCGCCGACGACAACAAGGACTGCCTGATCACCCGCCTGCAGGAAAACGGTTACCCCGAAGCCCGAATCGTCCATCGCCTGGACTGGGAAACCTCCGGCATCATCCTGCTGGCCCGCGACCCCGACACCCATCGCGAACTGTCACGGCAATTTCACGATAGAGAAACAGAAAAGGCCTACACCGCACTCTGCTGGGGTCAGCCCGAACTCGACAGCGGCAGCATCGATCTGCCCTTGCGCTATGACCCACCGACCAAGCCACGTCATGTGGTGGACCACGAGCAAGGCAAACACGCCCTGACGTTCTGGCGCGTGCTCGAGCGCTGCGGCGACTGGTGCCGGGTGGAGCTGACGCCCATCACCGGCCGCTCCCATCAATTGCGCGTGCACATGCTCTCCATCGGCCACCCGCTGCTGGGCGACGGCCTGTACGCCCATGAGCAGGCGCTGGCAGCCTGGCCACGGTTGTGCCTGCATGCGAGCATGCTCAGCTTCACCCATCCACAGACCGGCGAGCGCCTGCGTTTCGAGTGCCCGGCACCGTTTTGAGCATGGCCCAGGCCAATACGTTAAACTGGCGCCATTGCTGTCTGGAGCTACCTATGCGCGAAGAGTTGAACCAAGGCCTGATCGATTTCCTCAAGGCCTCCCCTACCCCGTTTCATGCCACTGCCAGCCTTGTTCAGCGCCTGGAAGCGGCAGGCTATCAACGCCTCGACGAACGCGAGCCCTGGACCACCGAAGCCAACGGCCGCTACTACGTCACCCGCAATGACTCTTCGATCGTCGCCATCAAGATGGGCCGCCATTCGGCGCTGCATGGCGGCATCCGCATGGTCGGCGCCCACACCGACAGCCCTTGTCTGCGGGTCAAGCCCCAGCCGGAACTGCAACGCCAGGGTTTCTGGCAGCTGGGCGTCGAGGTCTACGGCGGCGCGCTGCTGGCGCCCTGGTTCGACCGCGACCTGTCCCTCGCCGGTCGGGTGACCTTCCGCCGTGATGGCAAGGTCGAAAGCCAGCTGATCGACTTCAAGGCGCCGATTGCGATCATTCCGAACCTGGCCATTCACCTCAACCGTGAGGCCAACATGGGCTGGGCGATCAATGCCCAGACTGAATTGCCGCCGGTCCTCGCGCAATTTGCCGGTGACGAGCGTGTGGACTTCCGCGCCATCCTCACCAACCAGCTGGCACTGGAGCACGGCCTGAACGCCGACGTGGTGCTCGATTACGAGCTGAGTTTCTACGACACCCAGAGCGCAGCGGTCATCGGCCTTAACGGAGACTTCATCGCCGGTGCACGCCTGGACAACCTGCTGTCGTGCTACGCCGGCCTGCAGGCCCTGCTGACCGCCGACACCGACGAAACCTGTGTGCTGGTCTGCAACGACCACGAGGAGGTCGGCTCGTGCTCCGCCTGCGGCGCCGACGGCCCGATGCTCGAGCAGACCCTGCGTCGCCTGCTGCCCGAAGGTGACGAGTTCGTGCGTACCATTCAGAAGTCGCTGCTGGTCTCGGCCGACAACGCCCACGGCGTCCACCCCAACTACGCCGACAAGCACGACGCCAACCACGGCCCGAAGCTCAACGCCGGCCCGGTGATCAAGGTCAACAGCAACCAGCGCTACGCCACCAACAGCGAAACCGCCGGGTTCTTCCGCCACCTGTGCATGGCCGAGGAAGTGCCGGTGCAGAGCTTCGTGGTGCGCAGCGACATGGGTTGCGGCTCGACCATCGGCCCGATCACCGCCAGTCACCTGGGCGTACGCACCGTGGACATCGGCCTGCCGACGTTCGCCATGCACTCGATCCGCGAGCTGTGCGGCAGCCATGACCTGGCGCACCTGGTGAAAGTGTTGAGTGCGTTTTACGCGAGCACGCAATTACCCTGACCCACGCCCTGCACCGGACCTGTGGGAGCTGGCTTGCCAGCGATGGCGCAGGGTCAGGCGAGATCACCGTCGCCTGAACGACCGCCATCGCGGGCAAGCCCGCCCCCACAGGTCATGTGGCGCCCGCGACTTTGGCGGTCAGCCGCCCCGGTACCGTTGCCAAAATACCGCCTAGACTTTGAATATCACCTTCGACAAGGCAGTCATCCATGATCTCGATGTCTTCGTTTCACGCCATGCTGATCCCGATTCTCGCCGGGATGATCCTGCTGGCGATTGGCTTCAACTTCCGCGACAAGAATGCCGGCGTACTGGCGATGTGGATCGGCATGCTGACCATCCTCGCCACCGTGGTCTTCAAGATCCTCGCCAAACTCAACGAATAAAATCCTCGCCCTCGGCTCGCATTGACTATGACGGGCTCGTACACTCGGTGAACATGCTTTTTCAAGGTTGACCGCCTAGTGTTCGCTCGTCTGCTTGCCCTGCCCTGCCTGCTGTTCATCTGCCTCATGGCATTGCTGCCGATCACCCCTGCTCAGGCCGTCGGCCTGCCGAGCCTGCTCAACAGTTCGGCCAGCACCCAGCCCGAAGCGCAGGAACCGCTCGGCCAATCCCTGGACGAGGTCATCAAGTCGCTGGAGAACGACCAGCAGCGCAGCAAGCTGCTGGCCGACCTGAAGAAACTGCGCGACGCCACCCGCAAGGCCCAACCCGCCGCCGAAGAAGGCGTACTGGGCCTGATCGGCGGCACGCTGAGCCGCTTCGAACAGCAGTTCGCCGGCGTCGACAGTCCGCTGACGCGCTGGAGCCGGGAGTTCTCCCTGGCCCAGGACGAACTGCAGGCCCTGATTCTGCCGGCCAATGAATGGCTGCCGATCATCTTCGGTTTTGCTGTCGTCCTCGCGCTCTGGAGCCTGCTGGCCGCCGCGCTGATCTGGCTGGGACACCGGGTGCGGATGCGCTTCGGCCTGACCGAGGAACTGCCGCAACACCCGAGGGCCCTCGACATGTTGCGCTTCGCCCTGCGCAAACTCGGCCCGTGGCTGATTGCCTTGGTGATCACCGTGTACATGAGCTACGCCCTGCCCTCTTCACTGGGCAAAAGCCTGGCCATGGTGCTGGCCTATGCACTGGTGGTGGGCACCTGTTTTTCGGCAATCTGCGTCATCGCGTTCTCCCTGCTGGACGGCCCCCACCGCCATCGCGCCCTGTACATCCTGCGGCACCAGGCCTTTCGCCCGCTGTGGCTGATCGGCAGCTTCGCCGCGTTTGGCGAAGCCCTGAGCGACCCGCGACTGGTCACCAGCCTCGGCAGTCACCTGGCGCACACCGCCGCCACTGTCGCCAATGTGATGGCCGCACTGTCCACCGGTTTGTTCATCCTGCGCTTTCGCCGCCCCATCGCTCACCTGATCCGCAACCAGCCCCTGTCCCGGCGCCTGACCCGGCGCGCGCTCAGCGACACCATCGATATCCTCGGGACCTTCTGGTACGTGCCCGCCCTGGTCCTGGTGGCGATCTCGCTTTTCGCCACCTTCCTCTCGGCGGGCGACACCAGCACGGCGCTGCGCCAATCGCTGATCTGCACCGTGCTGCTGGTGTTGTGCATGGTCATCAACGGACTGGTGCGCCGCCACGCGCAGAAACCGCAACGCGGGTTGAAGCGTCATGCGTTGTATTCCGAACGCCTGAAAAGCTTCTTCTACACCCTGGCCCATCTGCTGGTGTGGCTGGCATTCATCGAACTCGGCCTGCGGGTCTGGGGCCTGTCGCTGATTGCCTTTACCGAAGGCGATGGCCATGAGGTCAGCGTCAAATTGTTCGGCCTCGGCGGCACGCTGCTGTTTGCCTGGCTGATCTGGATTCTCAGTGACACGGCGGTGCACCATGCGCTGACCCGCTCGCGCAAAGGCCTGGCCAACGCCCGCGCACAGACGATGATGCCGCTGATCCGCAACGTGCTGTTCGTGGCGATTTTCATTGTGGCGCTGATCGTCGCGCTGGCGAACATGGGCATGAACGTCACGCCGCTGCTGGCCGGTGCCGGCGTGATCGGCCTGGCCATCGGCTTCGGCGCGCAGTCGCTGGTCGCCGACCTGATCACCGGGCTGTTCATCATCATCGAAGACTCCCTGGCCATCGACGACTACGTGGATGTCGGCGGCCACCTCGGCACCGTCGAAGGCCTGACCATCCGCACCGTACGCCTGCGGGACATCGATGGCATCGTCCACACCATCCCGTTCAGCGAGATCAAGAGCATCAAGAACTACTCGCGAGAGTTTGGCTACGCGATCTTCCGCGTGGCGATTCCTGCCAACATGGACATCGACAATGCGATCAAATTGATGCGCGATGTCGGCCAGAAAATGCGCAGCGACCCGCTGCAGCGCCGCAACATCTGGTCGCCCCTGGAGATCCAGGGCGTCGAGAGTTTCGAGTCCGGCAACGCGATCCTGCGGGCCCGGTTCAAGACCGCGCCGATCAAGCAGTGGGAAGTTTCCCGGGCGTTCAACCTGTCGCTGAAACGGCACCTGGACGAAGCCGGGCTCGACCTGGCGATGCCGCGCATGACGGTGCAGGTGGTGACGGCGGGGGGTGGCAACGTCACCGAATAACCCCGACCCCTGTAGGAGCGAGCATGCTCGCGATGGTCGTTAACGATAACGCGGGAAGCCTGACACCCCGCGGTGTTGTCGAATCCATCGCGAGCGTGCTCGCTCCTACAGGGGATAAACGACCAGGCAAAAAAAATCCCCGAACCAGTCGGGGATTTTTATGCCTGATCAATCAGCCCGGGGGCGGATCAATCTTCGCGGTAGCGACGCAGCTTCAACTGCTTGCCAGCCACACGAGTGTCCTTCAGCTTGGTCAGCAACTTCTCCAGACCATCTTCCGGCAGTTCGACGAGGCTGAAGCTGTCACGCACCTGGATGCGACCGATGGCTTCACGGGCCAGACCACCTTCGTTGAGGATGGCGCCCAGCAGGTTCTTGGCCGCGATGCCATCACGCGCACCCAGCGCGGTACGGCAACGAGCACGACCTTCACCCAGCGGCATCGGAGCACGACGCTCGCGATCACCACGCTCAGGACGATCACCGGAACGCTCCGGACGATCGCCGCGCGGGGTGCTGTTCGGCACCAGCGGACGCTCTTTCTCGATAGCGGCCAGGTTCAGCGCTTGACCGTTGGTAGCCTTGCGCAGCAGGGCGGCGGCCAGGGCGCGTGGGCTGCAACCGATGTCGGCGGTCAGGCGATCGAGCAGATCACCGTGGGTCGATTCGGCATCAGCCACCAGCGGCGACAGGCTGTTGGTCAGTTTCTTGATGCGTGCATCCAGAACGGCCTGGGCGTCCGGCAGACGCACTTCAGCCACCTTCTGACCGGTCACACGCTCGATCACCTGCAGCATGCGACGCTCACGCGGAGTGACCAGCAGCAGTGCACGGCCTTCGCGACCGGCACGGCCGGTACGGCCGATACGGTGAACGTAGGATTCCGGGTCGTACGGCATGTCCACGTTGAACACGTGAGTGATGCGCGGAACATCCAGACCACGAGCGGCAACGTCGGTCGCCACAACGATGTCCAGACGGCCATCCTTGAGGGAGTCGATCACGCGCTCACGCTGGTTCTGGGCAATGTCACCGTTCAGCGCAGCGGCCTTGTAGCCTTTGGCTTCCAGGGCGCTGGCCAGGTCCAGGGTCGCTTGCTTGGTGCGCACGAACATGATCAGCGCGTCGAAATCTTCCACTTCCAGCAAGCTGAGAACGGCGGAAGTCTTCTGGTCAGCGTGAACCAGCAGGTGAGCCTGCTCGATCGCGGTCACGGTCTGGGTCTTGCTCTGGATCTTCACGTGCTTTGGATCGCGCAGGTGACGCTCGGCGATGGCACGGATCGATTGTGGCAAGGTTGCCGAGAACAATACGGTCTGACGGGTTTCCGGCATGGCCTTGAAGATGACTTCCAGGTCGTCCATGAAGCCCAGTTTGAGCATTTCGTCCGCTTCGTCGAGAACCAGGTGGTTCACGGTCTGCAGGACTTTTTCGTCGCGACGCAGGTGGTCGCACAGACGGCCCGGAGTGGCGACAACGATCTGTGCGCCATTACGGATTGCTTTCAGTTGTGGGCCCATCGGCGCGCCGCCGTAGACAGCCACAACAGTCACGCCCGGCATTTGCTTGGCGTAGGTTTCGAAAGCGGTTGCAACTTGCAGCGCCAACTCACGAGT
Organism: Pseudomonas fluorescens; assembly: GCF_041354075.1. Lineage (GTDB taxonomy): Bacteria > Pseudomonadota > Gammaproteobacteria > Pseudomonadales > Pseudomonadaceae > Aquipseudomonas > Aquipseudomonas fluorescens_CE. Next base: position 147,387 of record NZ_JARZGC010000006.1, read on the forward strand.
TGGGGCCAGGATCAGAGCTTGCGGCTCGCGCTTGGACGGATCAATGCGGTGCAGGATAGGCAGGGCAAAGGCAGCGGTTTTACCGGTACCGGTTTGCGCCTGACCAATCATATCGTGACCGGCGAGGATGATCGGGATCGACTGCTGCTGAATGGCCGAAGGCTCTTCATAGCCGGTAGCGACTACTGCAGCGACAATATTGGGATGAAGTTCAAGAGCGGCGAAGCCGCCGATTTCCTGGGTCATGGGTCTGCCTCTAAGTGCATCCGCAAAGACCCATGCTCCAAAGCTGCGCATGCCGTGTTGAGACTCAAGAGTCGCCCTGGCAGCTTTGTCGGCGGGGATTTGCGAAAACGAATGAATGAAAAGATTCGTCAAGGAAGAGTCCGGTGTGCGGACGTGCAGCTGAAGGTGACTTCGAATTGCGCTACCTAAACGCGGCCCGGTTAAAGGCCGGCGCGCACTATACCGGAATTCGCCCGGAATGGGAGCTTTATTTGTCGGAAAACTGACGGATATACCGTTGTGCAGCCGACCTTTGCGCAGAATCGGACAAGCGTCTACTTTTCAAAGGCCCGGCCCTGCTGGCGTTGATGCTAAAACGTTTCACTTATGCGAGGAAAGCGTCCCATGAATCAGCCCGCCCGCAGCCGTGTCACCCGGGAGCGACAAGGTCATGTGCAGTTGATCGGCCTTGATCGAGTGGCCAAGCGCAACGCCTTCGACCTCGACCTGCTGAACGAACTGAGCCTGGCCTACGGTGAATTCGAGGCCGACAGCGAAGCGCGGGTCGCGGTGGTGTTCGGCCATGGCGAGCACTTCACCGCCGGGCTCGATCTGCTCAGCGCCAGTGCCGAGCTGGCCAAGGGCTGGCAGGCCCCGCCCGGGGGCTGCGACCCGTGGGGGGTGTTCGCCGGGCCCAGGGTCAGCAAACCGGTGATCGTCGCCGCGCAGGGCTACTGCCTGACCATCGGCATCGAGTTGATGCTCGCCGCCGACATCAACCTGTGCGCGAGCAACACCCGCTTCGCCCAGAAAGAAGTGCAGCGCGGGATCTTCCCGTTTGGTGGCGCGACGCTGCGCCTGCACCAGGTGGCCGGCTGGGGCAATGCCATGCGCTGGCTGCTGACCGGCGACGAGTTCGACGCGCACGATGCCCTGCATCTGGGTCTGGTGCAGGAAGTCATGGCCAGCGAGGACCTGCTGCCCCGCGCCATTGAATTGGCGCAGCGGATTGCCCGGCAGGCGCCCCTGGGCGTTCAGGCGACGCTGATGTCGGCGCGCCAGGCGCGTTATGAAGGTGAGACGGTCGCGGCACAGGCGTTGCCGGCGCTGGCGAAGAAGTTGTTGGCCACCGAGGACGCTCGGGAGGGGGTGCGGTCGATGGTGGAGCGGCGGCCCGGTATCTTCAAAGGAGCGTGAGGAATGTGTTGACCGGTAGTCAGCCTTCGCGAGCAAGCCCGCTCCCACAGTGATCTGGGGGTGTTCACAAGATTTGCAGACACATACAGAACTTGTGGGAGCGGGCTTGGTCTGGGCGGCATTCCGACGAAGAGGCCCTCACGGGCACACTTCATGTAGCCGGCCGAATCGCCTTGATCAACGACTCCAACGAATACCCCAGACGCGGCGCCAGCGCTTCGGCCCGGGCGACCAGGCCGTCCATGTCCAGTTCCTGATCCAGTTCCGCAGGCACGATCAGGATCACGTTACCCTCCTTCACCGGCAACTCCCAGTAATGCCGGTGATAGAGCCCGCGCAACAACGCCGCACCCAACGGCTTGCCCTCATCGGTGGCCCACTGGTTGATCACCAGCCAGCCGCCCGGGTTCAGGCGTTTCTGGCAGTCTTCCAGGAAACGCCAGGCCAGGTGGCCGACACCTGGCCCGACATCGGTGTACAGGTCGACGAAAATCAGGTCCGCAGGCTCTGCGGTTTCCAGCAATTGCAGGGCGTCGCCGACCCGGATGTACAGGCGCGGATCGTCGTCCAGCCCCAGGTACTCGATGGCCAGGCGCGGTACGTCCGGGCGCAGTTCGATGGCCTCGACATCTTCCAGCGGCAGGAACTTCAGGCACGCCTGGGTCAGCGTGCCCGCCCCGAGCCCCAGGAACAGCGCGCTCTCGGGTTGCTCATGGCACAGCGCGCCGATCAGCATCGCCCGGGTGTAATCGTATTCGAGCCAGCTCGGGTCGGCCGTGAACACGCAGCTCTGCTCGATGGCATCACCGAACTCGAGGAAGCGGTAGTCGGCCACTTCCAGCACGCGAATCACGCCAAACTCATCCCGTACCTCGGCGAGCAGATGCTCGACGCGCTCCTCAGTCATTTCGTCTCCTGATCGTCACCCGCTGCGGCAACCCGATAAACCGCACGATGACGCGGCAAAGGCGCAATTGTCGGCGAAGCGACGGGAACAGGTCACGCACTAATTTGCTGATAACATGAGGGCCCGAGCGTAAAACAACCGAGACCGTGATGAGCCAACCCTGGAGCCCTGACAGCTGGCGTGCCTTGCCGATCCAGCAACAACCTGCCTACCCCGACGCCGCGCATTTGCGCCAGGTCGAGCAGACCCTGGCCAGCTACCCGCCGCTGGTATTTGCCGGGGAAGCCCGGGAATTGCGCCGTCAGTTCGCCGAAGTCACCCAGGGTCGCGCGTTTCTGTTGCAGGGCGGCGACTGCGCCGAAAGCTTCGCCGAGTTCTCCGCCGCGAAAATCCGCGACACCTTCAAGGTGCTGCTGCAGATGGCGATCGTCATGACCTTCGCCGCCGGCTGTCCGGTGGTCAAGGTCGGGCGCATGGCTGGCCAGTTCGCCAAGCCGCGCTCGGCCAACGACGAAACCATCGACGGCGTGACCCTGCCGGCCTACCGTGGCGACATCGTCAACGGCATCGGCTTCGATGAGAAAAGCCGCGTGCCGGACCCGGAGCGCCTGCTGCAGTCCTATCACCAGTCCACCGCGACCCTGAACCTGCTGCGCGCCTTTGCCCAGGGTGGTTTTGCCGACCTGCACCAGGTGCACAAGTGGAACCTGGACTTCATTGCCAATTCCGCGCTGGCCGAGAAATACAGCCACCTCGCCGACCGCATCGACGAAACGCTGGCCTTCATGCGCGCCTGCGGCATGGACAGCTCGCCGCAGCTACGCGAAACCAGCTTCTTCACCGCCCACGAAGCCCTGTTGTTGAACTACGAAGAAGCCTTCGTGCGCCGCGACAGCCTGACCAACGATTACTACGATTGCTCGGCGCACATGCTGTGGATCGGTGACCGCACCCGCCAACTCGAAGGCGCCCACGTCGAATTCCTGCGCGGGGTGAACAACCCGATCGGGGTCAAGGTCGGCCCGAGCATGGACCCCGATGACCTCATCCGCCTGATCGACGTACTCAACCCGGACAACGATCCGGGACGCCTGAACCTGATCGCCCGGATGGGCGCGAACAAGGTCGGCGATCATCTGCCGGCGCTGATCCGCGCCGTGCAGCGTGAAGGCAGGCAAGTGCTCTGGAGCAGCGACCCGATGCACGGCAACACCATCAAGGCCAGCAGTGGCTACAAGACCCGGGATTTCGCTCAGATCCTCGGCGAGGTGAAGCAGTTCTTCCAGGTGCATCAGGCGGAAGGCAGCTATGCCGGCGGTATCCACATCGAGATGACCGGGCAGAACGTCACCGAGTGCATCGGCGGTGCCCGGCCGATCACCGAGGACGGCTTGTCGGATCGTTACCACACCCATTGCGATCCAAGGATGAATGCCGATCAGTCGCTGGAGCTGGCGTTTTTGATTGCCGAGACGTTGAAGCAGGTTCGGCGCTAGACCGCGATCCCCCCATCGCGAGCAGGCTCGCTCCCACAGAAGCGACTCGGTCACCTGTGGGAGCTAGCTGCTCGCGATGACGCCGGCTCAGGCCCCCTCGATACTGGCCAATGCCACCCGCAACCGATCCGCACTCGCCCGCAAGCAATTCAGCTGCACCCGCTCCAGCCCCAGCCAATCGGCCATCCGCCGCAAATTGAGCGCCAGCGCCAGCATCCCCTGCTCATCCAACCCCGACTCTTCTTCATGCACCGCGTGCACCGCCAGTTGCCCGTTGGCCCGCTCCGCGCGCAGATCCACCCGAGCGGCGATCCGCTCGTTGTGCAGGAACGGCAGCACGTAATAGCCATAGACCCGTTTGTCCTGCGGGGTGTAGATCTCCAGGCGATAACGGAAGTCGAACAATCGCTCGGTGCGACTGCGCTCCCAGATCAGTGAATCGAACGGCGACAGCAAGGCACTGGCCTCGACCTTGCGTGGCACCTTGGGCTCGGGCAGGCAGTAGGCTGCATGACGCCAGCCCTGAACCTCGCAGGCCTGCAATTCGCCCGCCTCCACCAGCTCCGCCAGGCGCGGACGCGCATCACCGGGATTGAGACGAAAGTAATCGCGCAGATCCTTTTCCGTTGCCACCCCCAAGGCAGTGGCGGCATGCAGCAACAGACCGCGTTGCGCCTCTGCTTCGCTCAGCAGTGGCTGTTGCAGAATCGCCGCAGGAATGACCCGCTCCGGCAAATCGTAGAGTCGCTCGAAACCGCGCCGACCGGCCACCGTGACCTCGCCGGCGGCGAACAACCATTCCAGTGCGTGCTTTTCCGCACTCCAGTCCCACCACGGCCCCGCCCGCTCCTGGCGGGTCGACAGACTGCCGGCACCCAGCGCGCCGAGCGCTTCGACCGACGCCATGACCCGGCGAATGGTGGCTTGCTGTTCACGCCCGAAACGGGCCAGTTGCTGATAGATGTCTTCGCCACGGCTCGCACGCTGCATGCGCCAGCGCATCAACGGGTACATCGACAACGGCAGCAGCGACGCTTCGTGGCCCCAGTACTCGAACAACGTACGCCGCCGGCCCGAACTCCAGGCCGCCTGATCGAGCACATCGGATGAATACCGGCCAAGACGGGAAAACAGAGGGAGGTAGTGCGAACGCACCAGCGCATTGACCGAATCGATCTGCAGCAGGCCCAGACGTTCGATCAGGCGATTGAGCTGAACCGCCTTGATCACCGCTGGCGCCTGACGCCCATTGAAGCCCTGGGCGGCCAGCGCCAGGCGGCGAGCCTGTTTGTTGGAAAAGGACAGCGTTGCGGGCATGGGCATCTCCTTGTCTGCTCGCAACCTACCTCACCGGGAGAGGGTTTGTGTAGTTGTGGGTGGCTCATTTGTGCATCGGGTCATCCCAGAATGGGCGAATGGCTTCATGCTCGACGTCCGCGCGACTGAGCCCGATGTCCTTCAACGCTTCATCACTCATACCCGCCAGCAACTCGCGTTCACGGTGCAATTCGTACCAGCGGCTGATTTTGTGAAGCAGGTCCGACACCACATGGATGGAGTGTTTTTCTACGTCTGCATAACCTTTTTGACCTTTCATCTTGTTGCCCTCCGTTTGGGATGGCTCAAGTGTCGCGCCGGGGCTAAGATCAATCCAACGAATGTTTCTTATGCAACACATCTCGGAGATTGATGTATGTCCGCCTACCCGAGTATCGATACGGAAGTGCTGCGCACCTTCGTTGCCATCGCCGATCAGGGCGGTTTCACCCGTGCCGGGGAGCTGGTCAACCGCACGCAATCGGCCGTGAGCATGCAGATGAAGCGGCTGGAAGAGGATGTGTTGCAGCGCCAGTTGTTCCAGCGCGATGGCCGCCAGGTGCGGCTGACCGCCGAGGGCCAGGTCCTGTTGGGGTATGCCCGGCGCATCCTCAAATTGCACAGCGAGGTGTTCAATACCTTGCGTGAGCCGCACATGGTCGGCACGGTGCGCATCGGCACGCCGGACGATTACGTGATGCGTTTCCTGCCGGGAATTCTGCGGCGATTCGCTCAGTCATACCCGCTGATCCAGATCGAGGTGCACTGCGAATCATCAAAACAACTGCTGCTGCGCCAGGACCTCGACCTGTCTATCGTCACCCGAGAACCGGGCAGCGAGATCGGTCAGCTGCTGCGCAAGGAAAGGTTCGTCTGGGCCGAGGCGCAATGTTTCAGCGCCCATGAACAGACGCCGTTGCCGCTGGCGATGTTCAACAGCGATTGCTTCTGCCGACTGTGGGCGTGTAACGCACTGGACGCCTCGGGACGGGATTATCGGGTGGCGTACAACAGCTCCAGCCTGTCGGCGATCATGGCGGTGGTCAGCGCCGGCCTGGCGATCACCGCACAACTGGAAAGCCTGATCACCCCCGACTTGCGGATTCTCGGAGAGGCCGAGGGCCTGCCCGAGTTGCCGGAGGCGAGCATCATGCTGCTGCGCAACCTGCACAATCCGTCGCCGATCACCGAGTGCCTGGCCGAACACATCGTCGAAGGCTTCAAACTTTGAAGGCGAGCATCACCGCGCACAGCACCAGGAAACCGCAGAACAACCCGCGCAGCAGTCGCTCCGGCATGGCATGGGCCACTTTCACGCCCCAACTGATGCTCAGCAGACCACCGATGGCCAACGGTACGCCAATCATCCAGTCCACCTCGTGGTGCACGGCGTAGGTCACCAACGTGACGCCCGTGCTGGGCAGCGCCAACGCCAGTGACAGGCCCTGGGCAACCACCTGCGTGGTGCCGAACAGGCTGGTCAATACCGGCGTCGCCACCACCGCCCCGCCGACGCCAAACAGGCCGCCCATGGTGCCCGAGGCCGCGCCCAGCACCCCCAACCAGGGCCAGCTGTATTTCATCTGCGATTGAGCGGGTGAGCTGGCGGCGAACATTCGCACCAGGTTGTAGGCCGATAGCGCGACAAGAAACGCGACAAACCCGAGGCGCATGGTTTGCGCATCGATGCCCACCGCCCAGATCGAACCGAGCCAGGCGAAACAAAAGCCCATGACGGCGAGCGGCAGCGCGTGACGCAACTCGATGCGGTTGCGTTGGTGATAACGCCAAAGCGCCAGCATCACGTTCGGGACAACCATGATCAATGCGGTGCCTTGGGCCATCTGCTGATCCAGGCCACACCATACGCCCAACAGCGGGATCGCAATCAAACCGCCGCCAATTCCAAACAACCCGCCAAGGGTCCCCATGGCCGCGCCAAACACGACATACAGCAAAAACTCGATCACGATTCGTTTCCTGTTGTTCCAGGCTTGTCATGCTACGCAGTCCGCGCTGGCGCGGAAACGCACAGCAACGCACAATGGCTATGCCAATTTCGCACAAGCGCAGTACCACTCATGAACCCCAATCAATTGACCGGGCAGTTGGGCCTGTTTCTCGATGTCCTGGAAACCGGCAGTTTTTCTGCCGCTTCCCGACGCCATCCCTTGACCCCTTCAGCCGTGGCACGGCGCATCGACAGCCTGGAGCTCGCCGTCGGCAGCCAGCTGTTCATTCGCAGCACCCACGCCGTACGGGCCACGCCGGCCGGCCTGGCGTTCGCCGAACGGGCGCGCCGAATCGTCGCCGAACTGCAACTGGCCCGCGCCGAAGCGGTGTCCCTGAGCAGCGCGCCTGAAGGTTTGATCCGGATCGATGCCCCCGCAGCGTTCGGTCGTCGCCATCTGGCGCCGGTGATTGCCGACTTTCTGATGCTCTATCCCGGCCTCGACGTGCAATTGCACCTGATCGACAGTTTTGTCGACATGCAGGGGTTGAATCTGGGCAAGGTCGATCTGGTGCTGCGGGCCGGGCAAATGGCCGATACCCGGCTGGTCGCCACGCCACTGGCGAGCATGGTGCGCATCGCCTGCGCCAGCCCCGACTATCTGAAGCGCCGTGGCGTGCCGAGCGGCCCGGCGCAGTTGGTCGAGCATGACGGCCTCGACTGGGACGGCCTGGCCCCGCCGTTCGCCTGGCGTTTCGAACGGGAGGGGCAATTGCATTTGTACCGTCCGGCACGCATCCGCATGAGCGCCAATAATGCCGAAGCACTGGTGTGCGGCGCACTGGCCGGGCTGGGCATTGCCCACCTCCCCACCTGGCTGGCCAGTGAATACCTGCTGCGCGGAGAGTTGCGCCCGCTGTTTTGCGAACACGGCTTGCCGGCGGCGGAAACCACGGGGATTTACGCTTTGCGTCTGGAGCAGCAATCCAACACACGCAGCCGACTGTTGCTGGAGTACCTGAAAAGCCGTTTCAGCCCTGTCCCGCCTTGGGACCTGGCACTGCAGCGCAACCTCGACCGACATTAGGTCGGATTTATCTGGCGCATTAAACATTTGCCCGCTAGATTCATCTCACCACCGACCAAGGCTTTGACATGACCATCGAACGCGACACCTCTTGCGACGACTTGCTGCTGGACAACCAGGCCTGCTTCGCCCTGCATTCCACTTCGCTGCTGATGACCAAGGTCTACAAGCCGCTGCTCAAGGCACTGGACCTGACCTATCCGCAGTACCTGGCGATGATGGTGTTGTGGGAACAGGACGGTCTGACGGTCGGCGAAATCAGCACGCGATTGCTGACCGACCCCGGCTCCCTGACACCGCTGCTCAAGCGCCTGGAAGCCGAAGGCCTGCTCAGCCGCACCCGCAGCCGCGAGGATGAGCGCGTGGTGATCGTCGAACTGACCGAACAGGGACGCGCCCTGCGGGACAAGGCGCGCAGCATTCCCCAGTGCATTCTCGGCGCCAGTGGCATGACCCTGGAGCGCCTCAAGCATCTGCAAGCGGAGCTGCAAGTGTTGCGCGGCAATTTGCAGGACAGCCTCTGACCCTCTCCCCACCCTCTCCACTGTGGGAGCGAGCCTGCTCCCACAGGTACGGTGACCTGCTCTCTTCCGCTACACCTCTCTATCTCAGCCGTTTTACACCGCTCACCCAAGCTTCACGCAGCTAACCTCAAAATATTTGAAAATTTATCTTGCGCGCTAACTATTAGCGCGATACATTCATCTCGCACTTACTTAACGCGCAAACATTTAGCGCAAAGAACTCAAACATCGAACGAGGCTCACATCATGCAAACTCTCTACACCGCAATCGCAACCTCCACTGGCGGCCGTGACGGTCGTGCGGTTTCCAGCGACAACATCCTCGACGTCAAACTCGCCACCCCGAAAGAACTCGGCGGTGCTGGCGGTGCGGCCACCAACCCTGAGCAACTGTTCGCCGCCGGTTACTCGGCCTGCTTCATCGGCGCCCTGAAGTTCGTCGCCAGCCAGACCAAACGCAGCATCCCTGCCGACGCCTCGATCACTGCCCACGTCGGTATCGGCCAGATCCCTGGCGGCTTCGGTCTGGACATCGACCTGCACATCAGCCTGCCGGGCCTGGAACAAGCCGACGCGCAATCGCTGGTCGACGCCGCTCACCAGGTCTGCCCGTACTCCAACGCCACCCGTGGCAACGTTGACGTGCGTCTGCACGTGACTGTCTAAACTCCGACCACCCGGCCCGAACAGGAAACGAACATGAACACTTTCAGCAAAGTCTTGACCGGTACCCTTCTCGCTCTGTCCGTGCACAGCGCATTCGCCGGCGACGTTGAACACAACACCCAGGCATTTCTCGATGTGTTGAACGCCGGCACCGGCAAGCCGATGGAGCAGATGACACCCCAGGAAGCCCGCGCCGTGCTGGTGGGCGCCCAGGCTGGGGTGAAGCTGACGCTGCCAAAAGCCGATGTCAGCCAGAAGACCATTCAAGTCGACGGCCAACCGATCAGCCTGACCATCGTCCGGCCGGCCGGTGTCAAAGGCGAGCTGCCGGTGTTCATGTTCTTCCACGGCGGCGGCTGGGTGCTGGGGGATTACCCGACGCACGAACGGTTGGTTCGTGACCTGGTAGCGGGCTCGGGGGCGGCAGCGGTGTTCGTCAACTACACCCCGTCACCGGAAGCGCATTACCCGGTTGCCATCAACCAGGCTTACGCTGCAACCCGCTGGGTGGCCGAGCACGGCAAGGAAATCAACGTCGACGGCAAGCGCCTGGCCGTGGCCGGCAACAGTGTCGGCGGCAACATGGCGGCCGTGGTTGCGCTGATGGCCAAGGACAAGGGCACGCCGGCGATCAAGTTCCAGGTGCTGCTGTGGCCGGTGACTGACGCCAACTTCGACACCGGTTCCTACAACCAGTATGCCGAAGGTCACTTCCTCACCCGCAACATGATGAAGTGGTTCTGGGACAACTACACCACCGACGCCAAGCAACGCAACGAGATCTACGCCTCGCCGCTGCGGGCCACTACCGCGCAGCTCAAAGGCCTGCCACCAGCCCTGGTGCAGACAGCCGGTGCCGATGTGTTGCGCGACGAAGGTGAGGCCTATGCCCGCAAACTCGACGAAGCCGGCGTGCCGGTGACTTCGGTTCGCTACAACGGCCTGATCCACGACTACGGTTTGCTCAACGTGGTCAGCCAGGTACCGGCAGTGCGTTCGGCGATGTTGCAAGCTTCCGAAGAGCTGAAACAACACCTGAAGAAGTGAAGCGCTTTCAATGTGGGAACGAGCCTGCTCGCTCCCACAGGGCTCAAACCGAAACAGCAGACACAAAAAAGCCCGACTCGATGGTCGGGCTTTTTCATTCCTGAAGCGGTGCTTATTTAGCACGGCCCTTGTAGGAACCACCTTCGCGGGTGTCGATCTCGATCATGTCGCCGATTTCGATGAAGTCAGCAACCGACAGCTCGGTACCGTTCTTCAGCTTGGCAGGCTTCATCACCTTGCCGGAGGTGTCGCCACGGGCGGAACCTTCGGTGTAGTCAACCTGACGCACGATAGTGGTCGGCAGCTCTACGGAAACCAGGCGCTCTTCGAAGAACACGGCTTCGCAAACGTCGGTCATGCCTTCTTCCACGAATGGCAGAACGCTTTCGATGTCTTCGGCGTTCAGCTCGTACATGGTGTAGTCGGTGGTGTCCATGAACGTGTAAGTGTCACCGCTGATGAACGACAGGGTCGCTTCTTTGCGGTCCAGGATCACGTCGTCCAGTTTGTCGTCCGCACCGTAAACGGTTTCGGTCTTGTAACCGGTCAGCAGGTTTTTCAGCTTGGTCTTCATGATCGCGCTGTTACGGCCCGACTTGGTGAATTCAGCTTTCTGAACCAGCCAAGGGTCGTTATCGATACGGATCACGGTACCGGGTTTGAGTTCTTTACCAGTTTTCATTGCGAATATCCGAATTTGGATGGGAGTTACTAAAATCTAGGCCGCGTATCATAGCCAATTTCGGTAAAACTGTACCAGCGCCGTGGCAAGATCCGCCCGCGAGGCCTGTTCCAGACACCATGCGTCGGCGTGTTTTTGCAGTGCTGGCCAGTGTTTACGGGCCGCCAGCCATTGATCGGCAACCGGATCGCCGTTGTTCCAGGCCCGCCAAAGTCCGCTGATCGCTTCGCGCGCCGGCACGGAAAGTCCCTCGGTGTACAGCGTCAGGAACGCTTCGAGCTTGTCCAGATGAATGTCTTCGTCCTGCCGATAGATGTGCCACAGCAGCGGTCGCCCGGCCCATTGCGCACGCACGAACGAATCCTCGCCACGCACGGCATTGAACGCGCAACTCCACAGCAGCCGGTCGTATTGATCCTGGTGGACGAACGGCAAGACCTGCACGGTCAGGGCATCGCGCACATGCACGGCTCCTGCTGCCAAGCCCTCGACGCCCAGCCAGCGCTCGACATCGCCGAGAATCCGCCCCTCCGGCACCAGCAGATGCGTGGGCCGCGAATCCCTTGCCAATACATCCAGCCAACTGGCGAGGCCGGTATTTTCATAGGCAAACAGTGAGATCAACAGCGCGTCTGGCGCAGGATCAATGCCCAGCCCTTGCAGGAACTCTCGCTGAGCCTCGGGGCTTTGCTGAAATTTCCGACGTCGATCCAGCAATTCCCTTTCACGCAGCAAGCCACCGGTGCCCTCCCGAAACCCCGGGAAGAAAAAGTATTTCTGCACGCTTTTGTACTTGACCGACGGCAAGCCGTGGCAGCCGATGACCCAGTCTTCGGCGCTCAGGTAATCGAGGTTCATCCACAACGGCGGCGTGTCGCGCGCAGCCATGGCGTCCATGCAGGCGCCCGGCAGCTGGCAGGCAAAGGCGGCAATCACCACGTCCGCAGCGTCGCTGGGCAGCCAGTCGGCCGGCCAATGGCGCACGTCGACACCTTGCTGCCATTGCTGCGAGGCATCGATGTCGATCTCCGGGCACAGGCGTTCGAAGGCGCGCAGGTCGTCAACCCATAACCGCACCGCCAGCGAATGCTCGGCCACCAACTGACGGGCCAGGCGCCAGGTCACACCGATGTCGCCAAAGTTGTCGACCACGGTGCAAAAAATATCCCAGCGGGTTTTCATTTCAGGCATTCCAGGTTCCCGTTGGCAAAGGCGCCGATTGTCCGCATAAATTACCCCGTGCAGAAGAGCCGACGGCGATTAATCTTCATGCGACAATCGCCACTCGCCCGCGACCACCCGCCAGGAGGCAGTCATGCCCTATCGCCCCACCCCGCGCCGGACCTTGCCGATTCAGCTCAACGCCCTGCAACTGATCGGCAGCATAGCCCTGGGCCTGTGGCTGGGTTTCGTTGCGATCGCATTGACCTGCTGGCTCGCCTCGCGCTTGCTGTTCAGTGAACAACTGGCCCCGGTGGCTCAGGCGGTGCAGCAACTGGCCAACCCCCCGGTGGTGCGACCGGTGCCCGACCTCCCGCCGCCGAGCCCACAGTTCGAACAGTACGAAGAAAACCTGCGCAAGAACGAGCAGGCACAACGCCTGGACCAGGCGCGCAGCGGTAACCGCAACCTGTCGAATCCGAAATGCCAGTTCTGGCTGCAACAGGACCGGACTGTACCGAACGAAAAAAGCCGCGCCAACGTCCTTCAATTCTGCGATTGATCATGAACAAGAAGACTGTCCACCAACTGATTGTCGACAAGCTGCGAATCGATCTCGACGTGGCCGAGCGCGCTGCGCAAACCGCCTATGAAACCGCCACCCACGAAGAGAACGTCGCCGAAAACAAATATGACACCCTGGGGCTGGAGGCTTCCTACCTGGCGACCGGACAAGCCCGGCGAATGGAGGAAATCAGGCAGTCACTGACCCTGTGCCAGAACCTGACGCCGCGCCCCTATGACGATCGGCGGGGCATCGAGATCGGTGCCCTGCTCGGTCTGGAAGACGAGAACGGCCGCGAACAATGGCTGTTCCTGGCCCCCGATGCGGCGGGACTGAAAGTCGACCTGGTGGGGCAGTCGATCACCGTCATCACCCCCCGCTCGCCGCTGGGCAAAAGCCTGCTGGGCAAGTTCGAAGGGGACGAGGTGGAGATTGTGGTGGCGGGCACTCGGCAACAGTTCTCTGTCACCGAGGTCTTGTAGCAGGATTAATGAACCGGCAGTTCGACACCGTCGAACAGCTCTTCCAGTTCCTGTTTGTTGTGGCACTGAATGGCCTTGGCCATGACTTCCCGGGTCAGGTGCGGGGCGAACTTCTCGATGAAGTCGCACATGAACCCCCGCAGGAAAGTGCCGCGACGGAAACCGATCTTGGTGATGCTGGACTCGAACAACTCGCTGGCGTCGAGCACCACCAGGTCGTTATCGAGCTTGGTATCGACCGCCATTTTCGCCACGATGCCGACCCCCAGGCCCAGGCGCACGTAAGTCTTGATCACGTCGGCGTCGGCGGCGGTGAACACCACTTTCGGCGTGAGGCCACGATGACTGAACGCTTCGTCGAGTTTTGAACGGCCGGTGAAACCGAACACGTAGGTGACGATCGGGTATTCGGCGAGGGCTTCCAGGGTCAGCTTCGACAGCTTGGTCAGCGGGTGGCCCTGGGGCACGACCACACAACGGTTCCAGCGGTAGCACGGCATCATCACCAGGTCGCCGAACAGCTCCAGCGCCTCGGTGGCAATGGCGAAATCGACAGTGCCGTCAGCGGCCATTTCGGCGATCTGCATCGGCGAACCCTGGTGCATGTGCAGGGCCACTTCCGGGTATTGCTTGATGAAATTGCTGATCACCGGGGGCAAGGCATAACGCGCCTGGGTGTGGGTGGTGGCGATCGACAGGGTGCCTTTCTTCTCGTTGGAGAATTCCTGGGCGATCTGTTTGATGCTTTCGACCTTGCGCAGGATTTCGCCGGCCGTGGTGATGATGCGCTCGCCGGCCGGCGTGACGCGTGTCAGGTGCTTGCCACTGCGCGCGAACACCTCGACGCCCAATTCGTCTTCCAGCAGGCGGATCTGTTTGCTGATACCCGGTTGCGAGGTGTACAGGCTTTGGGCGGTAGCCGAAACGTTGAGGTCGTGGTGCGCCACTTCCCAGATGTAGCGCAGTTGTTGAAGCTTCATATGAATCCCTCAAAGCAGGTAGACGCCACGGGCATCAGCGACGGTATATAACTATATTAATGGTTTGAAGAATAAATCTAGAACTTTTTTATCGAATTGACGTTATTCGTGTTCTAGCGATCCCCTTGGCGCCGCCGTTCCACCAGCGGCACCAGATAGACCGGGACCCGAGCCAACTGCAATACCCGCGCTGCGGTCCTGCCCAAAGGCGTTTCCGCGCCAGCACCATGGCTATGACTGCCTACGATCAACAAATCCACGGAGAGTTTCTGTGCCTGATCGAGAATGACCTGCGACGGATCGCCCTGAAGCACCCGCACCGCCTGAATTCTCTCCAGGTCCTGCTCTCCTTCACCTCCCAGTTCTTCACGAAAATTGTCGAGAACGCGCCGCTCGATATTGGCGATGACAGTATTCAGGCCCTGACTGTGAAACTCGTTCAATGCCCGCTCATCGAGATAGCTCTGCAGCACCGATTCGGCAAACAGCCCCATGGGTTCAACAGCGTGTACCACATACAAGTCCGCATTGAAGGTTCGAGCCAGGGCCAGGGCATGCTGCATCACCAGAGGTGCGTACAGGCCGAGGTCGGTGGCGTACAGCATCGAACGAATCATAGGATCTCCTCGCAATGCCAACGTGGCGGAGATTGATTCAGCTTAGCAGCGCGTTGGCGAGTACGACGTCCCGCGTAACGTGTTGAACCACCGGCTTAAACTTTTTGCTCGTTGCTTATGCCATGCGGCACATGCCCGGTGGCGACCACCTCGCGGGCCAGCTCGCAGTGGCCGGCCTGATCGTCGAAAAAAACGTCGGCGGCGAAGGCTTCGAGGAATGCCGATTTGGTCAGGCCACCCAGGAACAACGATTCGTCGAGGCGAATGTCCCACTCGCGCAAGGTGCGGATCACCCGCTCATGGGCCGGTGCGGAACGTGCCGTCACCAGCGCGGTACGGATCGGGCAGGCATCGTCGGCAAACTCGCGCTGCAACAGGTTGAGCGCGGCGAGAAAGCCTTTGAACGGGCCGCCGCGCAACGGTTCGCGCGCGCTTTCGCGCTCACTGGCCTGAAACGCTTCCAGGCCGCCCGCCTGGTAGATGCGCTCCGATTCGTCGGAAAACAGCACGGCATCGCCATCGAAGGCGATGCGCAATTCATCGCTGGCAGCGCGACTGGCGCCGCCCGCCAGAATGGTCGCCGCCGCGAACCCGGCGTCCAGTGCACTGCGCACGTCTTCGGCATGGGTCGACAGGAACAGGTCGCAACCGAAAGCCTTGAGATACGGATAAGGACTGCGCCCGCCTACGAACGCCGCCCGGGAGATCGCCAGCCCGTAATGATGGATCGAGTTGAACACCCGCAGCCCGGTGTCGGCACTGTTGCGCGACACCAGAACCACCTCGACCCGGGCGCGACCCAGGCTCGCATTGAGGTTGAGCAGTTTCTGAACCAGCGGGAAAGCATCCCCGGGCTCGA
Organism: Pseudomonas fluorescens; assembly: GCF_041354075.1. GTDB lineage: Bacteria > Pseudomonadota > Gammaproteobacteria > Pseudomonadales > Pseudomonadaceae > Aquipseudomonas > Aquipseudomonas fluorescens_CE. Next base: position 163,150 of record NZ_JARZGC010000006.1, read on the forward strand.
GTATTTCATCCTCGTGTTCGATCTGATATTGCCGGTAAGCCTCGACGCCACTCGACAGATAAACCTTGTGGCTCTCGCTCAGGTCGAACAGCGCGCGCGAGGAAATCGCCAGCACCAGCTTGTCGTCAATCGTCTTGGCCATGCCCTTCCCCCCTCGGATGATCGACTCAAGCGTTGCGTCGATCGATGAAACTCAGACTGCGGTACAGCGCCTCGACTCGCGGCATGTCGCAACCTGCCGCCTTGGCCGCCGCCAGGGGCCGGGCGTAGATCGCCGCCAGTTCCAGCGGTCGCTTGCCCAGAAAGTCGTGATACATGCTCGGCCAGTAATCCGGCATCTTTTCGGTCATCGCGAACAGCGTCTGCGCATACCCCGGCGCAACCTGGTGCCCGCAGGCAACGGCCCCTTGAACCACCTCGGCCATCAGCACCTTGATCAGTTCACGGCTGTCGGCATCGGCCATCAACGGCGCAGTGCTCGCCCCGAGCAGCACCGACAGACCGTTGTAGGGAATGTTCCAGACCAGCTTTTGCCAGCGCGCTTCACGCACGTCGGGCAGGCTGTTGGCCTCGATACCGGCCACCTGGAACAGGCGCGCACCCTCGTCGGCAATTGACGTACGCGCCTGCTCCCCGGCGGCCGGACCACTGTGATAGCCCACCTGCACCTTGCCGAGGGCCTGGTGGGTGATCAGCCCTGGTCCGGCACGATGGACACAGATATAGCAGAGCCCGCCCAGGAGATGCAGTGAATCAGGCAACAACGGGCGCAGGCTGTCCTCGACGTCCAGGCCATTCTGCAACAGCAGCACCCGGGCGCCCGGCGCCGCGGCCCGGACAATGGCCGGCACCAATTCAGCATTGCTGGTGGTTTTCGCGCCGACCAGCAACCAGTCGCAGGGCGGCATGTCTTCGGCAGCCGAATAGGTCTGCACCGGATTCAAGGCCAGCGCACCGTGCACAGCGCTGTCGAGTTGCAACCCGCGCTCGGCTACCGCAGAAAATTCGCTGCGCAACAGGAAGTGCACGTCGAATCCGGCCCGCGCCAGCATGATTCCGTAGAAGCCACCGATGGCGCCGGTGCCGATGATCCCGATGGTGGGTTTTGCGACTGTTCCTGTCATGGCAATTCCTCTGCTGTTTTGCGCAACGCCTGAGCCACGGCCCGATTCAGCTCGCCAGCGGTCAGGCGCGACTTCAATGCGCCGAAAAACTCGCCGTCGCGCACCACAAACAGCGCCGGCAAATGAAACACCTGATAACGCTCGACCACCCCGCCGTTGTTCCCGGCATCGATCCAGCACAGCCGATCGACCTGCAGATCAAGCCTGGGCAATTGCTCGCGGGCGAAACGACAGCTGGCGCAGCCAACGCTGGTAAAAACCACCAGCGACACCCCGCTCATCGCCAGCAACCGCTGGTCGGCGTCGAAATCGGTCAAGTCTAATTCGGCCACTATACTGGGGGAAATAATGTCAGATGGCCGACACATGGAGTCCGTGCTCATGGGACGCTTTATTCCTCATCCTGACGATGTACCCGTGGAATTGACGCTGCTCAAACCCGAATGCATTTCGCGGCAGCAGTTGCACACTATCAGCCTCGGCGGCATGGCTTGCAATTATCACCGCGCCTGGCGTCACGGCACGGCGCTGGAAGTGCGCATGCCGACCTTGAGCCCGGATCTGCGCTACCTCGGTTATGTGGCCTGGTGCCTGCGCCGCAAGCGTGGTTACCTGGTGGGCATCGCCTTCGTCGACGAGCAGATGATGTTCACCGCCCGAATGGGTGAGCAGGTGTGTCAGATCGAACGTTACTGCCGCCTGCACGATGCCCATGACGACCTGCAGGAAACCCAGGCGCTCGCGCTGGAATGGGTGCAACAGCACGCCGACGAGTTCTCCCACGACTCGGTCAACCGGGCATTCGCGCAGGCGGTTGTGGATTGAGAGGGGGTCAATTGCTTGAGAATGCCCGTTAAACCGGCGTCTGCCCATTGTCTAGCCACGGTGTAACGCGCTAAGGTTCCGCTCCCCGACGCGCTTAATTTGCTGTGCTCCGCCGCGCGGGTTCGCTGGCGGCCGGCACCCGTGACCTGACGAGTAAACGATGGCTGATTTACCGATCAACGACCTGAACGTCTCTTCCAACGAGACGCTGATCACCCCTGATCAGCTCAAGCGTGACATCCCTCTGAGCGACGCTGCCCTGCGCACCGTGACCAAAGGCCGCGAAGTCATTCGCAACATTCTGGATGGCACCGACCACCGCCTGTTCGTGGTCATCGGGCCTTGCTCGATCCATGACATCAAGGCCGCCCACGAATACGCCGAGCGCCTGAAGGTACTGGCAGCGGAAGTCTCCGATACGCTGTATCTGGTCATGCGCGTGTATTTCGAGAAGCCACGGACCACCGTCGGCTGGAAAGGCTTGATCAACGATCCGTACCTGGACGACTCCTTCAAGATCCAGGACGGTCTGCACATCGGTCGCCAGTTGCTGCTGGACCTGGCCGAGATGGGCCTGCCGACGGCCACCGAAGCCCTCGACCCGATCTCCCCGCAATACCTGCAGGACCTGATCAGCTGGTCGGCCATCGGCGCGCGCACCACCGAATCCCAGACTCACCGTGAAATGGCATCCGGCCTGTCCTCGGCCGTCGGCTTCAAGAACGGCACCGACGGCGGCCTGACCGTTGCCATCAACGCCCTGCAGTCGGTTTCCAGCCCGCACCGGTTCCTGGGCATCAACCAGGAAGGCGGCGTGTCGATCGTCACGACCAAGGGCAATGCCTACGGTCACGTGGTACTGCGCGGCGGCAACGGCAAGCCCAACTACGACTCGGTCAGCGTTGCCCTGTGCGAACAGGCGCTGAACAAGGCGAAGATCAAGCCGAACATCATGGTCGACTGCAGCCACGCCAACTCCAACAAGGACCCGGCCCTGCAACCGCTGGTGATGGAAAACGTCGCCAACCAGATCCTCGAAGGCAACCAGTCGATCATCGGCCTGATGGTCGAAAGTCACCTGAACTGGGGCTGCCAGGCGATCCCGAAAGACCTCGCCGACCTGCAGTACGGCGTGTCGATCACCGATGCCTGCATTGACTGGTCCGCGACTGAAAACACCTTGCGCAGCATGCATGCCAAGCTCAAGGATGTGCTGCCAAAACGCGAACGCACCTGATCGCTTTTGCTGCGCACACAAAAACGCCGGGCTGACCCGGCGTTTTTTTATGCATTCGTTTTACTGGCTCAGCTTGGCCGCATGGCGCTGATGGCGTTCCATGTAGCGCTCCACGTAGGAGCACGAAGGAATCACGGTGTAACCCATCTGCTCGGCGTACTCCAGGGCCTTTTCGGTCAAGGCCGCCGCAATCCCCCGACCGCGCAAGGCGTTGGGCACGAAGGTGCGATAGATATCCAGAGTCTGTTTCCCCAGGTCCATATAGGTCAGGTAGGCACGATGACCGTCCACATTGGTCTCGAACTGATGACCAGCCTGGTCATGGTGGATGGACAACGCCTCACTCATCACTACTCCTCGTGGGTCTCTGATTGCGACCCCTACCTTACCGATGTTTGTCCGGCGAAGGAACATCTACGCCACCCTGTGCCTGAATGGACACCGAGAAAAGCCACACCGAGCACGTATCAAATAGTAGGCACCATTGGCCGAAATGCTCAAGGTACGCTCGTCTTCATGCCGGGTTGACCGCAGGTTACGCAGGGGTGGCGACTGAAAATCTCTCGCAGTCAATCGCCTGAACATTGCCGGATGTTGAGACTTAAGACGAACGTCTCTCTATTAAGTCACCTCAACTAGGAGAAAGATATGAGAGGCGTCGCGCAAACCCCCAACGAAAGTGTAGACGAATCCATGTAGCAAGACTTTACTCGAGGCGCTGCAAACAATCGCTCACGCCGGGAACTTTTTCGTGTCAGCTCGCTCTGCGCGGGCCTTGCGGCTGGATATTTTTTAAGCAATTGCAAGTAAAAGTTGCTCGAAAAAGAATCAACGCCTACAATTTTTTTGGCTTCTTGCTTTACGTCAGTTTACTTACGACAAGTAATGGGTAGTATGTACGCCGGCTCTTTCCTCACTGTGAGGAGACAGCCACTTAATGGAAAGTCCTTGAAGGGGAACACGATGAACAACGTTCTGAAATTCTCTGCTCTGGCTCTGGCCGCAGTTCTGGCTACCGGTTGCAGCAGCGTATCGAAAGAAACCGAAGCACGTCTGACTGCAACTGAAGACGCAGCAGCTCGCGCTCAAGCTCGTGCAGACGAAGCGTACCGTAAAGCTGATGAAGCTCTGGCTGCTGCTCAAAAAGCACAACAGACTGCTGACGAAGCTAACGAGCGTGCTCTGCGCATGCTGGAAAAAGCTAGCCGCAAGTAATAATCCCTCGGGATTGTTATCAAGCCGACCCATTTTTTGGGTCGGCTTTTTTATGGCCGGTGATTTTGTACAGGCCATAAAAAACCCGCCGACGCAGCGGCGTCGGCGGGTTCGATTCAAGCCTTACTGCAGCGGGTCGAGCGGAGCACTCGAGACCATCGGAGCCGAGGTGTTGGGTACGGCGATTTCCACCGGCAGGCCATCTTCGGCAGCCACCACATCGCGCACCACGTCCCAGTTCATGCGCAGGTTGTTGGTGATGTCTTCGCGCTTGAGCATCGCGTTGATCACGGCCGTGTGCTTGTCGACCACCGACGGGTTGCCCTTGTCGTCCAGCGGCGTGTGCGCCTCCAGGTAGACCTTGCCGCCACTGACGCCGAACTTGTACGAATCATTGATGATGCGCACCGAGGTGCCCACAGGCACCATGCCGGCCATTTCCAGCACGTTGTTGTTGAACATGCGGAAGCAGCCGTGGCTGGTGCGCATGCCGATGCCGAACTTCTTGTTCGAGCCATGAATCAGATAGCCCGGTGTGCCGAGGGTGAACTTGAAAGGACCCAGCGGGTTGTCCGGACCTGCCGGCACCACGTTCGGCAACGGATCGCCGTCAGCAGCGTGCTCGGCCTTGATCGACGCCGGCGGCGTCCAGGTCGGGTTGGGGGTCTTGGCGATGATGCTGGTATGGGCGATCGGTGAGCCCCAGCCTTCACGACCGATACCCAGCGGGAAGGTGTACACCACGTTCCGGCCTTTCGGGTAATAGTAGAGGCGGTATTCAGCCAGGTTGATGACGATGCCTTCACGCGGGCCCGGCGGCAGGATGAACCGCGTCGGCAGCACGATTTCGGTGCCGGCGCCCGGCAACCACGGGTCGACGCCCGGGTTGGCCGCGACCATTTCCGTGTAGCCCAGGTCGTAGGTCGTGCCGAGGTCGGCGAAGGTGTCTTCGTACTTGGCCTTGATCACCTGCACCTGGCCGACGATGTCTTCACCAGGCGGTGGCAGGGGCAACTCCAATGCAGCAACGGGACCTGCGGCACACAGGGCGGCAAGTGTCAGGCAGCGGGTGACGGCAGGAAAGCGCGGCAACATCCGGAAAATCCTTCGCATGATCGACAAGGGTCAAAAACGCGATTGTACACCGACGCCCGTAAATTCGGGGAGTGGGCCGATAGCCCGCCATCCGGGTGCTTCAAAGCTCGAAGCGCAGCTCGGGCCAGATCGGCGAAGTGCCGCGCTTCTGCGATTCCAGAATCGCCCGGCACAGTGAGCACAGTCGCTGATCCTGGAACACCCGGCGGTCAACGTTCGACCAGCGCGGCTGCGCCGGCAACAGGCTGCCACACAAGGTTCGATCAGCCGAGCCGCCGAGCTCCAGCTGCCGGGTCACCAGATGCACCCGCACTTCCTGGCAGGCGAACAGATCCAGCTGCTCGTCAGGCTCGATCAGTTGATAGGCAAAAAGTGACCAGGCGGGACGCGGCATCGGGGGCTCCAGATCGGGGGCGCCACATTAGCCGAAACGTCGCCGCTAGAAAAGCGTCAAAGCAGCGGTTTCAGCGTCGGCCAGACATTTTCCAGCAACTTGTCCTGAGCCCCCGCCGCCGGGTGCAGTCCATCGGCTTGCATCATGTCCGGATGCCCGCCGACACCGTCGAGAAAAAACGGCACCAGAGGGATTTTCTTCTCGTCGGCGACGTTGCTGTACACCTCGGCGAACGCCTTGGTGTAGCGCGCACCATAATTGGGTGGCAACTGCATGCCGAGCAACAGCACCTTGGCCCCACTGGCACGTGAGCTGTCGATCATCGCTGCAAGGTTTTGTTGCAATTGCGTTGGCAGCATTCCGCGCAAGCCGTCGTTGCCGCCCAACTCGAGGATCACCAGCTCCGGCTTGTGCTCTGCAAGCAGCGCAGGCAGGCGCGCCTGGCCCCCGGCACTGGTATCACCACTGATGGACGCATTGACCACCTTGTCGTCGAAACCTTCGCGCTTGAGCCGTTGCTCGAGCAGTGACACCCACCCCACGCGGGTATCCAGGCCGAAACCGGCGCTGATACTATCGCCAACGATCAGGACTGTACCCGCCGCTGCGTTCTGGGCCATGCACATCAAGGCCAGGCCAGCACTCAAAAACCATACACGCATCGGATTCTCCATGGGCGCAAGCATTCTCACCGCGAAGAACCTCAGCAAAGTGGTTCCCAGCGCGGAAGGTGAACTGACTATCCTGCACGAACTCAGCCTGGAACTGAACAAGGGCGACAGCCTGGCCATCGTCGGCGCTTCCGGTTCCGGCAAATCCACCCTGCTGGGCCTGCTCGCCGGCCTCGACCTGCCGAGCAGCGGTGAAGTCACCCTCGCCGGCCAGGGCCTGAGCACGCTCGATGAGGATCAACGGGCACGCATCCGGGCCGAACACGTGGGTTTCGTGTTCCAGTCCTTCCAGTTGCTCGACAGCCTCAACGCCCTGGAAAACGTCATGCTGCCGCTGGAACTCGATGGGCGCAAGGACGCCCGTGAGCGCGCCACGGAGCTGCTGCAGCGCGTGGGACTCGGTCAGCGCCTGCTTCACTCGCCACGCCAGCTCTCCGGCGGCGAACAGCAGCGCGTGGCGATTGCCCGCGCGTTCGCCGCCGAGCCCGATGTGCTGTTTGCCGACGAGCCTACCGGCAACCTCGACAGCCACACCGGCGAGCGCATCAGCGACCTGCTGTTCGAATTGAACAAGGAAAGCGGCACGACGCTGGTGCTGGTGACACACGACGAACGCCTGGCACATCGCTGCCGGCGCCTGATCCGTCTTGAAGCGGGCATGCTGGTCGCCCCTCTGGAGCCTTGATGGCACGCCTGCCGCTGTTGCGCCTGTTCAGTCTTGCCCTGCGCCAATTGCTGCGCGATGCCCGCGCCGGTGAGTTGCGGGTGCTGTTTTTTGCCTTGGTGGTCGCAGTGGCCGCCAGCACGGCCATTGGTTACTTCGGCGCGCGCCTGAATGGCGCCATGCTGCTGCGCGCCACCGAGTTTCTCGGCGCCGACCTGTTGCTCGAAGGCAGCTCACCGGCCCGACCGGAGCAGATCAAAAGCGGCACGGAGCTGGGCCTGGAACACGCTCAGGTGGTGGAGTTCTCCAGCGTCATCGCCACCGACAACGGCATTCAGTTGTCCAGCATCAAGGCCGCCGACGACGTCTATCCGCTACGCGGCGAATTGAAGAGCGCCGCTGCTCCGTTTGCGCCGGAAGAGCCCGGTGGCGGGCCCAAGCCCGGTGAGGCCTGGGTCGAGGCCCGATTGCTGACCGCGCTGGACCTGAAAATCGGCGACAGCATCGATGTCGGCATGCGCACCCTGAAACTGGCACGGGTGCTGACCTACGAACCGGACCGCGCCGGCAATTTCTACAGCCTGACGCCCCGGGTGCTGATCAACCTCAGCGACCTCGCTGCCACCGGTGTGGTGCAACCCGGCAGCCGGGTCAGCTATCGCGAACTCTGGCGGGGCAAGGCCGAAGCCCTGGAAACCTACCGTCAGTTGATCAAACCCGGCCTCGCTGCCAACCAGCGCATCCAGGATGCCCGCGACGGCAACCAGCAGATCGGTGGCGCGCTAGGCAAGGCCGAACGCTACCTGAACATGGCCAGCCTGGTCGCCGTATTGCTGGCCGGTGTCGCGGTGGCGCTTTCTGCATCACGCTTCGCCACCCGCCGCTTCGACGCCAGCGCATTGTTACGCTGCCTGGGATTGTCGCGACGTGAGACGCTGGTGCTGTTCAGCCTGCAACTGACGGTGCTTGGACTGTTGGCCAGCCTCGGCGGCGCCCTGATCGGCTGGCTGGCGCAACTGGGGTTGTTCGCGCTGCTACATGACCTGCTGCCCACCGATGTGCCTCCAGGCGGCCTGTTTCCGGCGATCGCCGGGATCGGCACCGGGCTGGTGGCGCTGGCCGGTTTTGCCCTGCCTCCGCTGGCGGCGCTGGGTCGCGTGCCGCCGTTGCGCGTACTGCGGCGCGACATGCTGCCGATTCCACCCAGCAGTTGGATGGTCTATGGCGCGGCCCTGGGCGCGCTCGGGTTGATCATGTGGCGCCTGAGCCTGGACCTGTTGCTCACATTTGCCCTGCTCGGCGGCGGCGTGATTGCCGCGATGGTGCTGGGCGGCTTGCTCTTGCTGCTGCTCAAGAGCCTGCGCCGGATGCTCGCGCGCGCTTCGTTGCCGTGGCGCCTGGGCCTGGGCCAACTGTTGCGTCATCCACTGGCTGCAGCGGGACAGTCGCTGGCGTTCGGCTTGATCCTGTTGTCCATGGCCCTGATCGCCTTGTTGCGTGGCGAATTGCTGGATACTTGGCAAAACCAGCTGCCCAAAAATGCACCGAACTATTTCGCGCTGAATATCCTGCCGGCCGACAAACAGGCCTTCACCGATCGCCTGATCGAATTGTCGGCACAGTCAGCGCCGCTGTACCCGGTTGTGCCGGGTCGGCTGATCAGCATCAATGGCGAGCCGGTGCAGCAAATCGTGAGCAAGGATTCCGCCGGCGATCGGGCGATTCAGCGTGACCTGAGCCTGACCTGGGCAGCGGACCTGCCGGCCGGCAATCAACTCACCGCCGGCGACTGGTGGCGCGAACAGGCGCCGCAGGACATTCCGGGCGTATCGGTGGAAGGCAAGGTTGCCGAGAGCCTGAAGCTGAAACTGGGCGATCACATGGTGTTCAGCGTCGGCGGCGTCAACCGCGAAGCGAAGGTCACCAGCCTGCGAGAGATCAATTGGGACAACTTCCAGCCGAACTTCTTCATGATTTTCCAGCCAGGGACACTCAAGGACCTGCCGGCGACCTACCTGACCAGCTTCTACCTGGCCGCCGGTCACGACCAGCAGATCGTCGATCTGTCGCGGGCGTTTCCGGCGGTGACCATCCTGCAAGTCGAAGCGCTGCTGGAACAACTGCGCAGCATCCTCGCCCAGGTGACCCTGGCGGTGGAGTACGTGCTGTTGTTTGTGTTGGCGGCGGGGATGGCGGTGCTGTTTTCGGGCCTGCAAGCGACGCTGGATGAACGTATCCGCCAGGGCGCGCTGCTGCGGGCGCTGGGGGCTGAACGCCAGTTGCTGGTCAAGGCTCGGCGCATCGAGTTCGGCCTGCTCGGCGCCGTCAGCGGCTTGCTCGCGGCGCTGGGGTCGGAGCTGGTGAGCCTGGTGCTTTATCGGTTCGCGTTCGACCTGCCGTGGCACCCGCACCCCTGGCTGCTGGTGCTGCCCCTGATCGGCGCAGCCCTGATCGGCGGTGCCGGTGTGTTCGGCACGCGTCGAGCCTTGAACGCCAGCCCACTGACAGTCCTGCGCGAGGGTTGATAGACTCAGGCACTTTCCAGAAAACCCACGAAAAGAAGTTGCCATGAGCCGTTATCGCCCTCCCCGCACCGCTGGCACCGCGCTGATCACCCCTGAAGGTGAAGCGCGGATGCGCGCCGAGTTCCATGAGCTCTGGCACGTGCGTCGCCCCCAGGTGACGCAATCGGTCAGCGAAGCGGCGGCCCAGGGTGATCGCTCGGAAAACGCCGAGTACACCTACGGGAAAAAGATGCTGCGCGAAATCGACAGTCGCGTGCGCTTTCTGACCAAGCGCCTGGAGGCACTCAAAGTCGTCAGCGAAAAGCCCAGCGACCCGAATAAAGTCTACTTCGGCGCCTGGGTCACGATCGAAGACGAGGATGGCAAGGAATCGCGCTATCGCATCGTCGGCCCGGACGAGCTTGACCTGAAAGCGGGCCTGATCAGTATCGACTCCCCGCTGGCTCGCGCCCTGATCGGCAAGGCGCTGGACGCCGAAGTGCGGGTCCAGACGCCAACCGGCGAGCAGTGCGTGTACATCGTGGCGATCGACTACCCCTGACACTCAGCGACGGGTGATCAGCCCTTGCCGGGCGACGCGGGTCAATTGCCTGATCACTTGCGGTGCTTCTTCGGCGCTGGGCGACTGGATCACCGCCAGGTCGAAACTGTCACTGGCAAATCGAGCCAGCGACTCACCGTCTTCGACAAACTGGATCAGGAAGGCGGCAGGCCCACCGGTACGACGTGGCCAGCCATCGAGGTAACGCAGGAGCGTCGGCTGATGTTTGCCGCCAAGCAGGATTTTTGGATTGCGCTGGGTGAGGTGTGCCGTGATCGGCGCGGGGCGTACAACGGGGCTTAGTGCATTCATCGTGTCGTGTCTCTGCCTCAAAAGTCTGCATGGCAGGTGAGAGGCAACACCGAACCAGCGCTTTAGCGGTATTTCGAAGCCTGTTTCAAGCTTCTGTCGGCAACTGGATCAGTCACCTGGCGCCCCGCAAGTAGCTGTTTAAATCGGCGCATGGGCAGCATCGTAGAGAAGCCGGCACAACAGTGTCAAGAATGTCGAGCAACAAAAAAGGCCCGCGCAACGCGGGCCTTTCCCTTGAGCCAGAGCGGTTAGCCGGCGATGGCGCGGTCCACCGAGAGCTTGCCGGCACCTTCGATCAGTACCGCGATGCTGCCACCGAGCAGGGCCAGGGCGAACTCATAACCGTTGTTGGCCATGAACAGACCGTTGCTGATGTGCACACTGAAGATCGCGACCAGCGAGAGGAATGTCAGGCCCAGCGCTGCAGGACGCACCAGCAAGCCGATGATCAGGGCTAGGCCGGCGAAAAACTCGGTACCGCCTGCCAGGGTTGCCATGACATAACCCGGTGTCAGGCCGATGCTTTCCATGTACTGGGCGGTACCGGCCAGGCCGTAGCCACCGAAGGCGCCGAAGAGTTTCTGCGAACCGTGGGCCGCGAAGATGATGCCGACGAAGATTCGCAGGACAGTCAGGCCGTAGCCAGCGCGGGTAAACAGTACCTTGTTGATCAGTGTGCTCATGTTGTCTCGTCCATTTGTGGAGTTATGTGTGTTGGTTGGCCGCTATATTAATCGGTAAATCAAATGTTAAAAGCGCAATTTTTTCGCAATAACAATCAGTTTATTCGATCACTTCCTTGAGACCACTTTTTGCCCCTGGGGCTCCAACGACTCCCTCTCCCGATCGAATGCCAGGTAATACTTGTTCACGCTATTAACATAGCTGACGGGACCCATTCCCACCTGCTCCATGGCGATGCGCTCGACCTGGAAGAACCACTGATTGGGATTCAAGCCGCGTCGCCGCGCTTCGGCGCGCATGCCCTGGACTCGCTCCGGTCCGATGTTGTAGGCCGCCAACGTGAACGCCATGCGCTCGCGCTCATTGAGTTTGGGGCTGGCGAAGAACTTGCGACGGATCATGGCCAGGTACTTGGCACCGGCCTGAACATTGCCGTCCACCTCCTGAATATTGCTGACCCCGACCCGCTGCGCCGCCGACGGGGTGATCTGCATCAGACCGGTCGGCGCACCACCGCTGCGGGCCTTTGGTTGCAGGCCGGACTCCTTGAATGCCAGCGCCGCCAGGTTCAGCCAGTCCATGTCCTGTGCTTCGGCGTGCTTTTGCAGCACCGGGCGCAGCTTCTCCAGACGCTGGCGATCGGCCTTGGCCAACGGGTAATGCACCTGGTACAGGCGACGATAGATACGCAGGAACGCCGCATCCTGATCCGAGGGTTTCTTGTAACCGCCCAGGAAGCGGTCGATGCTCGCCCGCAGCATCGTGGCGTCGCGACGCACGAACCAGAACTCTTCCCCAGGCTCACTGATCAGCACTTGCCGGTCAAAGCGCAACTTGGGCAGGATCTTGCCCCAGCGTTCGGCAATCGGTTGCTCGACGATGGTCAGGTGAAAGATGCCGCCCTGCACCATCTCCAGCACATCTTCGACAGCCAGGCTTGGGTCCACCCACTCGACCTTCACTGGCGGCAGTTTGTGCAGGGCCAGTTTCTGGTTGATCTGACTGATGGCGTCACCGGCGGCACTGCCGGTCGGCAATGCCAGGGTCTTGCCCGACAGCTGTTCAAGGTGGGTGTAGCGTTTTTCGCCTTTGATGCCGACCAGCAACAACGGGACATTGCTGGCAATCGGCTCGCTGGTGCTGACCGCATAACCGGGTTGCAGGTCCAGCAATTCACCCGGCGCCACCAGATCACCCTCACCGCGCTGCAAGGCGCCGAGCAACTGATCCTTGGCTTTGGGAATGATCTTGAGCGTCACTTCCTGACCATCACGGGCATGGCCATTGAGGTATTGCTCGAAGGCGCGCAACCGATGGTATTCGACACCGATCGGCTGGCCCTGGACCTCACCGGAGCTGTTGCGGCTCTGATTGACCAGCACCCTGAGTACCCGGCTGCTGCGAATCTCCTGCAAGTCGCGCACCTTCGCAGCGGGCACCGCCTGCAACGGACCCGCCAGGCGCGCAACCGCCGGCATCGGCAGCAGCAACGAAGCACACAGCAGTAGCAAAATCGAGGGACGAGTCATCCACTCTCCGGAAGAATAAGGGCCGACGTTCGATCAATTCATGAAATCGGACGACAGAAACACCGTGCGCCGAGCGCTGGCAAAGTGCGAAAGACTGGCACAGTGATGGCATGGTGACCACCCCAGCCTGTCCAGCGGCATCAAATGACAGCTTTAACTCGTTGTAGTTCTTGGCTTTTTCTTATAAATCTTCAGCTCTGATATGCTTTCGAGCCTTTGGTCCGAGGTAGCACCATGCAACTCATCGATATCGGCGTCAACCTGACCAACCCCAGCTTTGCCGACAAACACCAGGCGGTGCTCGATCGCGCGTATGCCGCCGGGGTTTGCCAACTGGTGCTGACCGGCACCAGCCTCGAGGGCAGCGAACAGGCGCTGGAACTGTGTCGGCGTCTGGATGACAGCGCTCAACGGCTGTTCGCCACCGCCGGTATTCACCCGCATTCGGCCAGCGACTGGAACGCCGACAGTGCTCAGCGCCTGCGCAGCTTGCTCAAGGAACCGAACGTGGTCGCCGTTGGCGAATGCGGGCTGGATTTCAATCGCGACTTCTCGCCGCGCCCGCAGCAGGAAAAAGTCCTCGAAGAGCACTTGGCGATGGCGGTCGAACTGCAACTGCCGGTATTTCTCCATGAGCGAGACGCCAGTCAGCGTTTGCTGGAAATCCTGCGCGACTACCGCGATCAATTGCCGGCCGCCGTGGTGCATTGCTTCACCGGCGAAAAAACCGCGCTGTTCAGCTACCTCGACCTCGACCTGCACATCGGCATCACCGGCTGGATCTGCGATGAGCGGCGTGGCACGCACCTGCATCCGCTGGTGAAGGAGATCCCGCGCGGACGCCTGATGCTGGAGAGCGACGCGCCGTATCTGCTGCCGCGCAGCTTGCGACCGAAACCGAAAAATGGTCGCAACGAACCTGCGTATCTGACCGAGGTGTTGCGCGAAGTGGCGTTGCATCGAGCGGAAAGCGAAGAGGAACTGGCGGCCCACAGCACCGCGTGTGCGCGGGCGTTTTTCGGGTTGCCAGTGGTTTGATGATTTTCCTGTAGGAGCGGACTTGTCCCGGGCGGCGTTCCGACGATGGTCGTCAATGAAAACGCAGCTAACCTGGATGCCCGCGGTGGATCGACGACCATCGCGAGCATGCTCGCTCCTACAGGGGGCTGGCGTGCTTAGTGGTTGCTACGCATCATCTCGCGCGGTACGTACTTGCCGATCTCGAACTTGCCGATCGCCGCGCGGTGAACCTCGTCCGGACCATCAGCCAGGCGCAGGGTGCGCTGCATCGCATACATGTAGGCCAGCGGAAAATCGTTGGACACCCCTGCCCCACCGTGAATCTGGATGGCCCGGTCGATGACCCGCAACGCCACGTTCGGCGCGACCACCTTGATCTGCGCGATTTCGCTCTTCGCCACCTTGTTGCCGACGGTGTCCATCATGTACGCCGCCTTCAGAGTCAGCAGGCGCGCCATGTCGATTTCCATCCGCGAATCGGCAATCTTGTCGATGTTGCCGCCCAGGCGCGCCAGTGGCTTGCCGAATGCTGTGCGGTTTACCGAGCGTTTGCACATCAGTTCCAGTGCACGCTCGGCCATGCCGATCGAACGCATGCAGTGGTGAATGCGACCCGGGCCCAGGCGCCCTTGAGCGATTTCGAAGCCACGGCCCTCACCCAGGAGGACGTTTTCATACGGCACCCGCACGTCTTCGAACAGCACCTCCGCATGGCCGTGTGGCGCATCGTCATAGCCGAACACCGGCAGCGGGCGCAGGATCTTCACCCCGGGCGTGTCCACCGGCACCAGGATCATTGAATGCTGCGCGTGGCGCGGCGCATCCGGGTTGCTCAAGCCCATGAAGATCAGGATCTTGCAGCGCGGATCGCAGGCACCCGAGGTCCACCATTTCTTGCCGTTGATCACCCACTCGTCGCCGTCGCGCACCGCGCGGGCGGCCATGTTGGTGGCGTCTGAGGAGGCCACGTCCGGTTCGGTCATGGCGAACGCCGAGCGGATCTCGCCGCGCAACAGCGGTTCGAGCCAGCGCTGTTTCTGTTCTTCGTTGGCGTAGCGCACCAGCACTTCCATATTGCCCGTGTCGGGTGCCGAGCAGTTGAACGGCTCGGGGCCCAGCAGCGAACGCCCCATGATTTCTGCCAAGGGTGCGTACTCGAGGTTGGTCAGGCCGGCGCCGAGTTCGGACTCAGGCAGAAACAAATTCCACAGGCCTTCAGCCTTGGCCTTGAGTTTGAGTTCTTCCATGATCGCCGTCGGCTGCCAGCGGTCGCCCTCGGCAACCTGGCGCTCGAACACGGCTTCGGCGGGATAAACGTAGTCATCCATGAACGCGGTCACGCGCTCACGCAGTTCCTGGACCTTGGGCGAATAAGCGAAATCCATGGGGCAGCTACCTTCTTGAGGGAGGTTGTTTAGGTCATGCAATCGATGCTAGAGCAGCTACGAAAATTTACCTAGCCTATTCTCGGCGTGTATTAACATTCATCACCGATATATGATCGGCTGATTGCCAAGGCCTCTGGCCTGATGAAATCCGCCCCTGGAATACCGCCCCATACAATAAGAGAGTGCAGCGCAATGAATCTGAGCAAGGTCGACCTCAACCTTTTCATCGTCTTCGACGCGATCTACACCGAAGCCAACCTGACCCGTGCCGGGCAGATTGTCGGCATTACCCAACCGGCGGTGTCCAATGCACTGGCGCGCCTGCGCGAAACCTTCAACGATCCCCTGTTCGTGCGCACGGCCCAGGGCATGGTGCCGACCCCGATGGCCCAGAACATCATCGGTCCGGTGCGCAACGCCCTCTCCCTGCTGCGCGTGTCGGTGCAGGAAAGCCGTATCTTCAACCCGCTGCAGGCGGTCAAGACCTATCGCATCAGCATGACCGACCTCACCGAAGCGGTGATCCTGCCACCGTTGTTCCAGCGCCTGCGTCGCCTGGCGCCGACCGTGATCATCGAAAGTTTCCTGGCCAAGCGCCGCGAAACCACCAAGGAACTGGCCGCCGGGCGCCTGGACTTTGCCGTGGATGCTCCCCTCAACACCGACCCGCAGGTACGTCACGTCAAGTTGATGGAGGACCGCTACGTCTGCGCCATGCGCAAGGGCCACCCACTGGCGGGCAAGGACAAACTCAGCCTCGATGATTACCTGGGCATGACTCACGTCCATATTTCCAGCCGCCGCAGCGGTCTGGGTCATGTCGACCTGGCCCTGGGCAAGATGGGCATCCAGCGCAAGATTGCCCTGCGCTCCCAGCACTACCAGATGGCCTCCCAGGTGTTGCAACAGACCGACATGGTCATGACCGTGCCGGAACGCTTCGCCCGTCGCAACGACCTGCTCGCCTTCAGCGTGCCGGTCAACGACGTGCCGCCCGTGGAAACCCATCTCTACTGGCACGAAAGCACGGACCAGGACCCGGCCAACCGCTGGATGCGCGAGCAGATGATCGAACTGTGCCAGCAGGTGACGGCCCATGAGAAAAAGCTGGAAAAGGCGTAACACTCGGGATCGGGGCGCACCACCGCCCCTGCCCCCTTGACGTAAACGTCAACCTGGCTATAGCTTAGCGCCATGACCTTCTTCGAGCGCGTACATGAGCAGCCAGACCTATAGCATCTCCGACCTCGCCCGCGAGCTCGACATCACCACCCGGGCCATCCGCTTTTACGAGGAGCAAGGCCTGCTCAGCCCCGAGCGCCGTGGCCAGGAACGCATCTACTCGCCCCGTGACAAGGTCAGCCTGAAGTTGATCCTGCGGGGCAAGCGCATCGGCTTTTCGCTGGCCGAATGCCGGGAGTTGATCGAACTCTATGACCCGTCCAGCGGTAACACCAAACAACTGCACAGCATGCTGGCAAAAATCAGCGAGCGCCGCGAACAGCTGGAACAGCAACTGCTGGACATCGAACAGATGAAGCTGGAACTGGATACCGCCGAAGAGCGCTGCGTGCAGGCCCTGGAGCAAACCCTGAAGAATCAGCAGGTCGTTCAATAACCACCGCCCCTCCCCTGTAGGAGCGAGCATGCCCGCGATGGACGTCAACGATGACGCTGGCTACCTGAAAGCCCGCGGTGCCTGGGCCACCATCGCGAGCATGCTCGCTCCTACAGGGGAGACTCACCACAGGTCCGATCCCATGTCCCTACCCTCCCACGTACGCCTGGTCGAAGTCGGCCCCCGCGACGGTCTGCAAAACGAAGCCCAGCCGATCAGCGTCGCCGACAAGGTGCAACTGGTCGATGCGCTGACGGCCGCCGGCCTGAGCTATATAGAAGTGGGCAGTTTCGTTTCGCCCAAGTGGGTGCCGCAGATGGCGGGCTCGGCCGAGGTGTTCGCGCAGATCCAGCGCAAGCCCGGTGTGACCTACGGCGCGCTCGCGCCCAACCTGCGCGGCTTTGAAGACGCCCTGGCCAGCGGGGTCAAGGAAGTCGCGGTATTTGCCGCCGCGTCCGAAGCGTTTTCCCAACGCAACATCAATTGCTCGATCAGCGAGAGCCTGGCGCGTTTCGTGCCGATCATGGACTCGGCCAGGCAGCACGGCGTGACCGTTCGCGGGTACGTGTCCTGTGTGCTGGGCTGCCCTTATGAAGGGCATGTGTCCCCGGAGCAGGTTGCCTACGTGGCCCGCGAACTTTACGCCATGGGCTGTTATGAAGTGTCCCTGGGAGACACCATCGGCACCGGCACTGCGGGGGCCACGCGCAAAATGTTCGAGGTGGTCTCGGCCGATGTGCCTCGGGACAAACTGGCCGGGCATTTCCACGACACCTACGGCCAGGCCATGGCCAACATCTACGCCAGCCTGCTGGAAGGTATCTCGGTGTTCGACAGCTCGATCGCCGGCCTCGGCGGCTGTCCGTACGCCAAGGGTGCCAGCGGTAACGTCGCGACCGAGGACGTGGTCTACCTGCTCAAGGGGCTCGGCATCGATACCGGTATCGATCTGGACGCACTGATCCGCGCGGGGCAGCAAATCAGTGCCGTACTGGGGCGCCCGAGCGGTTCACGTGTGGCCAAGGCCCGCAGCGCACAGTGAGTGCGCGAAGGTGTTACCGCGTCGTTGGAAACGTGGGGAAAAGCGAGTAACACGGAAACAAATTGTCAGGTTTTGCCTGCAGGAAAAATCCTACAAACTATTAACGCATTGATTTTAAAGGGTTTTTAAAAGTTGGCACGGCTTCTGCTATCTCTATGGCATAACAAGAATAAAAAGCAGCAAACCAATAAAAATAAGACGAAACGACTCTGACATAACAAGAACAACACGGCAGAGACGCAGCTAACAGATTTTTTTGGAGAAGGTGTGCTTTTCAGGGTGCTTCCAGGAGTTACCCGCAACCGGACAGAGAACAATAAAACTACCTTGAGGTAGCCCCGTACTGGTTGGATCGCTTGGCGAAAAAGTAGATCAGCGCTCAAAAAAATACGTTTGCTCTTGATCCCGGATGGGGATCGCCAAAAACAGCGGTAAAGGGTCACGGTTACCAAAAACAACAACAGACCGCCCCTCAATAATAAAAAAGAGCACGCGCAACGAAATTAAAGGGGAGCCTCGGCTCCCCTTTGTGCTGTCTGCGATTCAGGTTTTCATCCGCCTCTGTGTAGGAGCGAGCTTGCTCGCGAAGAACGCCAGGGCACCGCGTTTATTCAGACTGCACGCGTTATCGTTGGCGTGCTTCGCGAGCAAGCTCGCTCCTACAGGGAATTTGATCAACTCGGCTTGCTACCCAACTCCTCGATACTGATCTCGCGCATCCGGAATTTCTGGATCTTGCCGGTCACGGTCATCGGGAACTCCTCGACGAACTTGAAATGGCGCGGCGTCTTGAAGTGAGCGATGCGCTCCTTGCACCAGGCCTGCAGCTCCTGCTCGGTGGCGCCGTGACCGGGGTGGAACTTGATCCAGGCGACAATCTCCTCGCCGTAACGCGAGCACGGGATGCCGATCACTTGCACGTCAGCCACCGCCGGGTGGGTGAAGAAGAACTCTTCCAGCTCCCGAGGGTAAATGTTTTCACCGCCACGGATGATCATGTCCTTGTTGCGTCCGGCAATGCAAACATACCCTTCGTCGTTCATGCTCGCCAGGTCACCGGTGTGCATCCAGCCCGCCTGGTCGATCGCCTGCGCGGAGCCTTCGGGATTGTTCCAGTAGCCGAGCATCACGCTGTAGCCACGGGTGCAGAGCTCGCCAATGGCGCCACGGGGCACCAGGTTCCCCGCCTCGTCGATGATCTTGCTCTCCAGTTGCGGCTGGGTGCGGCCGACCGTGGTGACCCGCAATTCCAGCTCGTCCGACGGACCGGTCTGCAGCGACACCGGGCTGGTTTCCGTCATGCCGTAGGCGATCTGCACCTCACTCATGTGCATCTCACGGATCACCCGACGCATGACTTCGATCGGGCAGGTAGCGCCGGCCATGATGCCGGTGCGCAAGGTCGACAGGTCGAACTCGGCGCGCCGGGGCTGATCGAGCATCGCGATGAACATCGTCGGCACGCCATAGAGCGCAGTGGCTTTCTCTTCGGCGACGGCGGTCAGGGTCAGCAACGGATCGAAGGCATCGTTGGGATAGATCATCGTGCTGCCATGGGTCATGCAGCCGAGGTTACCCATGACCATGCCGAAACAGTGATACAGCGGCACCGGAATCACCAGCCGGTCACGATCAGTCAAGCCAAGGCTCTCGCCGACCATGTAGCCATTGTTGAGAATGTTGTAATGGCTGAGGGTCGCGCCCTTGGGAAAACCGGTGGTGCCGGAGGTGTACTGGATGTTCACCGGCTGATCGAAATGCAGGCTGTCCTGACGCTCGCGCAGCTGCTCGCTGGAAACGCCTGCTGCAAGGTCCGCCAACCGCGACCACGGGAGGAAACCCGATGGCGCCTGTGAGTCGAGGCTGATCACGCCGTGCAGGTCCGGCAGGCGCTCGCTCTGCAACTGCCCGATGGACTGCTCCGCCAGTTCAGGCACAAGGCCCTGGAGCATGCCGTGATAGTCGGACGTCTTGAAGGCCCCCGCACAGACCAGCCATTGGCAGCCCGACTGCTTCAGCACGTACTCGAGTTCCGAGCTGCGATAAGCCGGGTTGATGTTGACCAGAATCACGCCGATCTTCGCGCTCGCGAATTGAATGATGCACCACTGTGCGCAGTTGGGCGCCCAGATACCGAGGCGATCACCGGCCTTCATGCCCAACGCCAGGAGTGCCCGGGCATGCCGGTCGACCGTGTCGGACAGTTGTCGCCAGGAATAACGCAACTGCTGATGGCGCACCACCAGCGCCTCCCCGTCAGGGTGCTGCGCCACCGTGTTATCGAAGGCCTGCCCGATGGTCATCGCCAGCAAGGCCTTGTCCTGGGAACCACGGGTGTAGCTGTGCTGCGGACCCGCATTGGGTTGATCCATGACGACCCCCTATTGTCTTTATTGGTGGGTTTTTATCTACCTTGAACTGACCCTACTGTCGCTCAAGTTGACGTTAACGTAAAGGGTGATTGACAGTCATTCGCCACAGGCTTACGTTAACGTAAAGGTGAGAGCACGATCACTGCCCTCCCCACCCGACAAAAAAGCCAAAAGGTGACCCATGCGCTATCCCTCCCTGAACTTTGCCCTCGGTGAAACCATCGACATGCTGCGCGATCAGGTTCAGTCCTTCGTCGCCAAAGAGATCGCCCCACGCGCCGCACAGATCGACAGTGACAACCTGTTCCCCGCCGATCTGTGGCGCAAATTCGGCGACATGGGTCTGCTGGGCATCACCGTCCCGGAAGAGTACGGCGGTGCGGGCCTGGGTTACCTGGCGCATGTGGTGGCCATGGAGGAAATCAGCCGTGGCTCGGCTTCGGTGGCCCTGTCCTATGGCGCCCACTCCAACCTTTGCGTCAACCAGATCAACCGCAACGGCAATCACGAACAGAAGAGCAAATACCTGCCAAAGCTCATCAGCGGCGAGCACATCGGCGCCCTGGCCATGAGCGAACCCAACGCCGGTTCCGACGTGGTGTCGATGAAATTGCGTGCCGATAAACGCGGCGATCGCTATGTCCTCAATGGCAGCAAGACCTGGATCACCAACGGTCCCGACGCCAACACCTACGTGATCTACGCCAAGACCGACCTGGAGAAAGGCCCTCACGGCATCACGGCGTTCATCGTCGAGCGCGACTGGAAAGGCTTCAGCCGCAGCAACAAGTTCGACAAGCTGGGCATGCGCGGTTCGAACACCTGCGAACTGTTTTTCGATGACGTCGAAGTGCCCGAAGAAAACATCCTCGGTGTGCTCAACGGCGGTGTGAAAGTGCTGATGAGCGGCCTCGACTACGAACGTGTGGTGCTCTCGGGCGGCCCGACCGGGATCATGCAGGCCTGCATGGACCTGATCGTGCCGTACATTCACGACCGTAAGCAGTTCGGCCAGAGCATCGGCGAATTCCAGCTGATCCAGGGCAAGGTCGCCGACATGTACACCCAGCTCAACGCCAGCCGTGCCTACCTCTATGCCGTCGCCCAAGCCTGCGAGCGTGGCGAAACCACGCGCAAGGACGCGGCCGGGGTGATCCTCTACAGCGCCGAACGCGCCACGCAAATGGCCCTCGACGCGATCCAGATTCTCGGCGGTAACGGCTACATCAACGAATTCCCGGCCGGACGTCTGCTGCGTGACGCCAAGCTGTACGAAATCGGTGCGGGCACCAGTGAGATCCGTCGCATGCTGATCGGTCGCGAACTGTTCAACGAAACCCGCTGAGACGGAGCTGCCCATGGCTACCCTGCACACCCAGCTCAACCCTCGCTCGACAGAGTTCGCCACCAACAGCGCGGCCATGCTCAAACAGGTCGACGCCCTGCATACCCTGCTCGCGCAGGTGCAGCAAGGTGGCGGGCCGAAGGCGCAAGAGCGTCACACCTCCCGTGGCAAACTGCTGCCCCGCGAGCGCATCAATCGCCTGCTGGATCCGGGCTCGCCGTTTCTCGAGATCAGCCAGCTGGCGGCCTATGAGGTGTATGGCGAAGACGTACCGGCGGCTGGCGTCATTGCTGGCATCGGGCGCGTGGAAGGCGTCGAATGCATGATCGTCGCCAACGATGCCACCGTGAAAGGCGGCTCGTACTACCCGCTGACCGTGAAAAAACACCTGCGCGCCCAGACCATCGCCCAGCAGAATCGTCTGCCGTGCATTTATCTGGTGGACTCCGGTGGCGCGAATCTGCCGCGTCAGGATGAAGTATTTCCGGACCGCGAGCATTTCGGTCGGATCTTCTTCAACCAGGCCAACATGAGCGCCATGGGCATCCCGCAAATTGCGGTGGTCATGGGCTCGTGCACCGCCGGCGGTGCCTACGTACCCGCGATGGCCGACGAGGCGATCATGGTGCGCGAGCAGGCGACCATTTTCCTCGCCGGCCCGCCGCTGGTGAAGGCGGCGACCGGCGAAGTGGTCAGCGCCGAAGACCTGGGCGGTGCCGATGTGCACTGCAGGATTTCCGGAGTCGCCGACCACTATGCCGAGAGCGATGAACACGCACTGGCCATCGCCCGGCGCAGCATCGCCAACCTCAACTGGCGCAAGCTGGGTGAAGTGCAGCAACGCACGCCGATCGCCCCGCTCTACAGCAGCGAAGAACTGTACGGCGTGGTGTCGGCCGACGCCAAGCAACCGTTCGATGTGCGCGAAGTGATCGCGCGGCTGGTGGACGGCTCGGTATTCGATGAGTTCAAGGCCCTGTTCGGCACCACCCTGGTCTGCGGCTTCGCCCACCTGCACGGTTACCCGATCGCGATCCTTGCCAATAACGGCATCCTGTTCGCCGAGGCCGCGCAGAAAGGCGCGCACTTCATCGAACTGGCCTGCCAGCGCGGCATTCCGTTGCTGTTCCTGCAGAACATCACCGGTTTCATGGTCGGCCAGAAATACGAAGCGGGTGGCATCGCCAAGCATGGCGCCAAACTGGTGACCGCCGTGGCCTGCGCCCGTGTGCCGAAATTCACCGTGATCATCGGGGGCAGTTTTGGTGCCGGCAACTACGGCATGTGCGGTCGCGCCTACGACCCGCGTTTCCTGTGGATGTGGCCGAACGCCCGCATCGGCGTGATGGGTGCCGAACAGGCCGCCGGCGTGTTGGTGCAGGTCAAGCGCGAACAGGCCGAACGCACTGGCCAGACCTTCAGCGTGGAACAGGAAGCCGAGATCAAGCAGCCGATCCTCGACCAGTACGAAGAGCAGGGCCACCCCTACTATTCCAGCGCTCGCTTGTGGGACGACGGCGTCATTGACCCGGCGCAGACCCGCGACGTGCTGGCCCTGGCCTTGTCCGCATCGCTGAACGCCCCCATCGAACCGAGCCGCTTCGGCGTGTTCCGGATGTGATCCTTTTTGTGGGAGCGGGCTTGCTCGCGAAGCGATAACGCGGTGTATCGGAAAAACCGCAGTGAAGCCTTCGCGAGCGAACCGCTCCCACGAAGACCGTAGAGAACGGAAGAATATGAGCGACTTCAACACCCTCGAGCTGCAGACCGACCCGCGTGGTTTCGCAACGCTGTGGCTCAGCCGCGAAGACAAGAACAATGCGTTCAACGCCGAGATGATCCGTGAACTGATCCTCGCGCTGGACAAGGTATCCACCGATCCGACCCTGCGCTTCCTGCTGTTGCGCGGGCGCGGCAGGCATTTCAGTGCCGGCGCGGACCTGGCCTGGATGCAGCAGTCTGCCGAACTCGACTACCACACCAACCTCGACGACGCCCGGGAACTGGCGGAGTTGATGTACAACCTGGCCAAACTGAAAATCCCGACCCTGGCCGTGGTGCAAGGCGCGGCGTTCGGCGGCGCGCTGGGCCTGATCAGTTGCTGCGACATGGCCATCGGCGCCGACGACGCGCAGTTCTGCCTGTCGGAAGTGCGCATCGGCCTGGCACCGGCGGTGATCAGCCCGTTCGTGGTGCAAGCCATCGGCGAGCGCGCGGCACGGCGTTACGCCCTGACCGCCGAGCGTTTCGGCGGGCAGCGGGCGCGGGAAATCGGCCTGCTGTCCGAGAGTTATCCCGGCGAGGCGCTGGAGCAGCAGGTCGAACAGTGGATCGCCAACCTGCTGCTTAACAGCCCGGCCGCCATGCGCGCCAGCAAGGACCTGCTGCGCGAAGTCGGCAGCGGTGCGCTGACCCCGGCGCTGCGCCGCTACACCGAAAATGCCATCGCCCGTATCCGCGTCAGCCCTGAAGGCCAGGAAGGCTTGCGCGCCTTCCTGCAAAAACGTCCGCCGAACTGGCAGGCCGCAACCACAGCCAAGGAGCCGCGTTGATGAACGCCCCCGTCATAACCTCTCTGCTGGTGGCCAACCGGGGTGAAATCGCCTGCCGGGTGATGCGCACCGCCAAGGCCCTGGGCCTGACGACCGTCGCCGTGCACAGCGCCACCGACCGTGACGCCCGGCACAGCCGCGAAGCGGATATCCGGGTCGATCTGGGCGGCAGCAAGGCCGCCGACAGCTACCTGCAAATCGATAAACTGATCGCCGCCGCCAAGGTCAGCGGAGCCCAGGCGATCCATCCAGGTTATGGCTTCCTGTCGGAGAACGCCGGCTTCGCCCGTGCGATCGAAGCCGCCGGCCTGATCTTCCTCGGCCCGCCCGCGTCGGCCATCGATGCCATGGGCAGCAAGTCAGCCGCCAAAGCCCTGATGGAAACCGCCGGCGTGCCGCTAGTGCCCGGGTATCACGGTGAAGCCCAGGACTTCGACACCTTCCGCGAGGCCTGCGAACGCATCGGCTACCCGGTGCTGCTCAAGGCCACGGCAGGGGGTGGTGGCAAGGGCATGAAAGTGGTCGAGGATGTCAGCCAACTGGCCGAAGCCCTGGCTTCGGCCCAGCGTGAGGCGCAATCCTCGTTCGGCGATTCGCGGATGCTGGTCGAGAAGTACCTGCTCAAACCGCGCCACGTGGAAATCCAGATCTTCGCCGACCAGCACGGCCACTGCCTGTACCTCAATGAACGCGACTGCTCGATTCAGCGCCGGCACCAGAAAGTCGTCGAGGAAGCCCCCGCCCCGGGTCTCGGCCCGCAACTGCGCCGAGCCATGGGCGAAGCGGCCGTGCGTTCGGCGCAGGCCATCGGTTATGTCGGTGCCGGAACCGTGGAGTTTCTGCTGGATGCGCGCGACGAGTTTTTCTTCATGGAGATGAACACGCGCCTGCAGGTAGAACACCCGGTCACCGAAGCCATCACCGGCCTTGATCTGGTGGCCTGGCAAATTCGTGTGGCCCGTGGCGAAGCACTGCCGATCACCCAGGATCAGGTACCCTTGAACGGACATGCCATTGAAGTGCGCCTGTACGCTGAAGACCCTGCAAATGATTTCCTGCCGGCCACCGGGCGTTTGGCGTTGTATCGCGAATCCGCTGCGGGTGCGGGACGACGCGTCGACAGTGGCGTCGAAGAAGGCGACGAGATTTCGCCGTTCTACGACCCCATGATCGGCAAGCTGATCGCCTGGGGTGAAGATCGCGAACAGGCGCGGTTGCGTCTGCTGGGCATGCTCGATGAATTTGCGATTGGCGGCCTCAAGACCAACATCGGTTTCCTGCGCCGCATCATCGGCCATCCCGCCTTTGCGGCGGCGGAGCTCGATACCGGTTTCATTCCACGTTACCAGGACCAGTTGCTGCCGGCTCCAACGGGCCTGAGCGACGCGTTCTGGGAAGCGGCGGCGCAGGCATTTGCGCAAAGTCAGCGGGGCATCGCCCGCGCTGATGACCTGAGTTCACCCTGGGGCAACGGCAACGGTTTCCGAAGCGGTCTGCCGGCAGAGATCGCCCTGCATTTGAGTTGCGATGGCCAGGACCGCGCGCTGACATTGGCCGATTCCGGCGCGACGCGGCTTGAGGGCGAACACCTGTCGATCGACCATGACGGGGTGCGCCGCCAGCATCGGGCGATCCGCCAGGACGGTGTGGTGTATTTGCAGTGGGAAGGCGAACTGCGCCGCATCGAGGCCTACGACCCGATCAGCGCGGTCGAAGCCGGTCACAGCCATCAGGGCGGGCTCACGGCACCGATGAACGGCAGCATCGTGCGAGTGCTGGTGGAGGCCGGGCAGACGGTCGAGGCCGGCGCGCAGCTGGTGGTGCTCGAAGCGATGAAAATGGAGCACAGCATTCGCGCGCCCCACGCCGGGGTGATCAAGGCGCTGTATTGCCAGGAAGGCGAAATGGTCGGCGAAGGCAGCGCACTGGTGGAGCTGGAGCAGGCGTGAAATGAAGCACGGTCCTGCGCCTGGCGCGGACCGTCAGAACCTGGCCGTGGCCTGAACCACCACGCCGATGATTCGGCACGCGTCGGTGTACAGGGCCTTCGGGTACGTCGGATTGAGCGGGACCAGATAACGCTGCCCGCCCTCTTCGATCAGCTTGCGAAAGGTCGCCTCGGTGCTGTCCGCCCATTGTGCGATCACCAGTTTACCGGGCTCAGGGACGATGGCCGGGTCCACCAGGATCATCATGCCCTCAGCGACACTGACACCACTGGGCGCCGTCATCGCATCGCCCACCACCGGCAACCAGAACGCCGCACCTTGGGCGTGATAGTCGGTGAGTTCGAATCGCCCCTTGTCATAGGCCTTTTGTGTGCTCTCGCGCACCTCGCAGGGTTCGCGCCAGTCGCTGACAGGGTAACGGAAATACGGGTTGTATTTGCGCACCAGGTCCAGGCCCTCCTGCGTCGACGGGTCGGGCTCGCGAATGACCAGCGCCACTTCGAGAAAATCCATGCCGAGCGCCCTCAGTACCCGGTTCATGTCGTCGATGCCGGGTTGCCGACGCTTGTTCAGCCAATGACCGATGCCGCCCTGGGACATCCCGAGGCGCTCGGCGAGTATCTCCTGAGTGACGTTGAGTTCACTCATCTTGGCCTTGACCAACTCAATCCATTTATCCATGTGCGGCACGATACGTCGAGGCCCGAATCCATCAAAACACAAGTTGTAGTATTTAAATCCTAGTCACAAATACAGACTGTACTAATATCGTGTGACGGATTTGAGTCAATCACGGAGCTTGCCATCAGCATGAACATTCCCATTAACGAGCTGCCCGATCTGCCCATCGACACGTCCCTCACCACTCCCCAGGGCTCGGCCGCCGCGCAGCGGGCGCTGGACTATTACTTGAAACCATCTGTGTCGGAAGACGTGGTTGAAGAGCGTTTCTTCGATGTAAACCGCAACATCAGCAGCGAGGAGGCGCTGGTTCGGGCGTCGGATCTGTTGCGCTGCGCCGCCGCCACGGCGAACGAGTCGGCAAGCCATCTGCTGGGGGCTCACCGGGATCTGGCGTTTTCCACGGTGCACATGATCGATATGGCCAAGGCGTTGCTGGACCGTTCCCTGGATGGAATCGAGCAGGCATAAGGCTGGAGGGGGAGTTGGAAAGGCGCGGGAAAAGAAATTTTCAATCGGGCAGATAAAATCGTTTGACTTGCAAACGAGAATGATTATTATTGCACTCAGCTGGTCGCGAGATCAGTCGATTGTCCAAGTGACCTTAGGTCGGTCTCCTGGACTATCTCCTCATCAGGCTAATCACGGTTTTTGACCCGGCTTTTTGCCGGGTCTTTTTTTTGCCAGTTATTCTGGCTTGACCTTCAGGCTAATGAAGTCTTTGGTGCTGCGAATTCGATGGCGCGGATAATATCAAAAGAATATCGGTTGGCAAGAGAAGCCCGGCAGCATCGGACAAAACAATCGCCAAATAGCACTTGAGAATCAATCTCATAATCACTAAGCTGCTGGCGCGTCAAGGAAGACGCCCCCCGCTACGCCCCTGCAATTTCCCCCGGTTTTTCCCTCCCCAGCGTGTAAAGTATCAGCCATAAAAATCATATTCAGGAACCGATATGACCGTGGCCAAATCCTCTTTCACAATCACCTCGAACTTCGACAGCGGCAATATTGAAGTACTGGACATCAGCAATCCGCTCCAGGCGCTGCTGGCCATCAAGCCTGACACCCGTAGCCCGCACTTCCAATGGTTTCACTTCAAGGCCAGCGGCCTGCACGTGGGCCAGGACCACTGGTTTCGCTTGAGCAACGCCAGCAAATCTTCCTACAACAAGGCCTGGACCGGTTATCAGGCGGTGGCCTCCTACGATCACGTCAACTGGTTCCGGGTACCGACCATTTTCGAAGGCGACGCGCTGCGCTTCAGCCTGGAGGCGACAGCCACCCACGCCTGGTTTGCCTACTTCGAACCCTACAGCCGCGGCCGTCATGACTGGCTGATCGAACAGGCGCTGACCAAGGCCGGCACCGAATTGCTGGCCACTGGCAAGAGCGTTGAAGGACGCGACATTCAATTGCTGCGCAAAGGCACCGGTGCCGAAGGTCAGCGCAAGGTGTGGATCATCGCTCAACAACACCCCGGCGAACACATGGCCGAATGGTTCATGGAAGGCGTGATCGAGCGCCTGGAACACCAGGACGATCCGGTGCTGAACAAACTGCTGGCCAGCGCCGACCTGTACCTGGTGCCCAACATGAACCCGGATGGCGCCTTCCACGGTCACCTGCGCACCAACGCGATGGGCCAGGACCTCAACCGCGCCTGGCAGAATGCGAGTCCGGAAATCAGCCCGGAGGTGTTCTTCGTTCAGCAGCAGATGGAACAGTACGGCGTCGACCTGTTCATCGACGTCCACGGTGACGAGGAAATCCCCCACGTGTTCACCGCAGCATGCGAAGGCAATCCAGGCTACACGCCGCGCATCGAACAACTCGAAGAGCAGTTCCGCAGCCATCTGAAACACACCACCAAGGACTTCCAGACCAAATACGGTTACGTGCGTGACGAGCCGGGCAAGGCCAACATGACCCTGGCCTGCAACGCCGTGGGCCAGAAGTACGACTGCCTGTCGCTGACCCTGGAAATGCCCTTCAAGGACCACGACGACCACCCGAACCCGTTAACGGGATGGTCCGGCAAGCGTTCGAAGCAGTTGGGCAAGGATGTGTTGACCACGGTGGCCGATATGGTCGACAGCCTGCGTTGATCGTTACCTGATGCAGCGGATCGCCGCCTCCGTCCGAAGGCGGCGATCTTTTTTCAAGGCGCCACTACCCGCGATCTTTCCCCCGCAACATGCTGTCCAGCACGTCATCCCGTCTTACCCATCCATGAAACAACGCTGCCGCCAGGTGCAGCAGCACCGTCAGAAACAGCAGGTACGCCAGGTACCCGTGGGCCTTGCGCAGGAACGCGAACATCTGAGCATCGGCCGGTACGATCGAGGGTAGCTGCAACGAGCTGCTGAGCATCACCGGTTCGCCCGATGCCGAAATCATCGCCCAGCCCAGCAACGGCAACACCAGCATCAAGGCGTACAGCAGAACGTGTGAAGCCTTGGCCGCCAACGCCTGCCAGCCCGGTAGATCCGCCGGCAGCGGTGGCTGATGCGTGGAAAACCGCACGCCCAGGCGCACGACCGCCAGCAGCAGAATGGCCACGCCCAGCGGTTTGTGCAGATGGATCAGCCACTCGTGGCGCTCCGAGACAGACGCGACCATGCCGGCACCGATGAACAGCATGGCGATGATCATCAGCGCCATCAGCCAGTGCAGCAGCCGCGCCAGCGGGGCGAAATGGTTCGGTTGGGCGCTCATGGTCGAGCCTCCTGTTGGGCGGCGGGCAATTGGCTGACTTCACTGGTGCGGCGCAGGTAGGAATTGGCGTAGCCGGCTGAACGAGCGGCCAGCAACGGGTCGTCGGAACCTTCGATGCCGGCCGGCAGCACCAGCGGGTCATAGTTGATGTCCCGGCATTCGCCATCGAGTTGCGGCTGGGTGCTTTCCAGGACCAAGGTGCCGGCGTTCACCACCTTGCGACCTTCGGGCCAGGGTTTGCTGGCGTCGTTGACCGGGTCTTCGGGATTGGCGAGGGTGATCATCAACTGCCAGCGCAACGGACCCGTGGCGATGCGCTGCACCAGGTCCTTCTCGAGAAAATCACTGCCCTCGGGCGCCGTCGCTCCTGGCGCGTCCTTGGCCTGGGGCACCATGTTCCAGCGCACGGCCTGCTTCTGCGCGGTCGCATTGACCAGGTAAAACGCGTTGACGCTGTTGTAGGTTTCCGTCACGTAACTGGCCGAGGGTTTCGCGGTTTTGACCCAGGCCAGAAACGGTGCGGCCTCCGGGTGCGAACTGAAGAACGCGGGCACGGCCGCCGGGTCGGGCTTGCCGGTCGACGGCAGTGGCGACAGCGCCTGCTGAAATTGATAGAACGCCTCGGGCGTGCCCACCGGGAATACCGGCATGCTGTTCATGCCCGTGCGCCACTGTTGACCGTTGGCCTGGGTGAAGCGCAACGCCAGGCTGCGGATCGGTACGGCGCCATCCGGTGCATAGGGACTGCCGGCCGGCAAGGCGAAACGCCCGACCACCGGGGTGCGGGCCTCGTTGAAGACCTGTGCGGTGGAGTAACTGCGCGCCTCGCCGCTGCTCTCGAAGTGCCCGATCACGCACACACCCTTGGCGTGGTTGCGACGAAATCCCGGATGGACGCCGTTATTGGTTTCCAGCACGTTGATCAGTTTCTTCGGTGTCAGACGTTGTGGATCGAATGTGCCATTGACGTAGGCAAATGCCCCGGCCACTGCACCGACGACCACGGCGATGGCGGCCAGGCGCAGGATCAGGCTTGTGCCACTCAAGGGCGGCCGGGTGGGCGGTGATGAGCGATCTACCATGAAAGACTCCAGGGCCAGTGGCCGCAAGGGGGAAGAATCAGGCAGACGTACCGCACACGGGTTTATTCCATCGCCCGGTTTTTATTTTCCAGGACGTGGAATAACCTCGACTGCCGGGCGTCTCTCTAGTCCACAGCGTAGTGACCCGCCAGAACCTGATGAACGAAATCGACGAACAACTGCGAGAAATCATTCCCAGATTGCGAAGGTTTGCCCTGTCGTTGACGCGCAATCCCAGCAGCGCCGACGACCTGGTGCAGTCGTGCCTGGAGCGCGCGTTGTCGAGTTGGGGCGACAAACGTGCCGAGGGCGATTTGCGTGCCTGGCTGTTTGCGATCCTGTACCGGCAGTTTCTCGACGCGCACCGGCGCTCGCGGCGTTATGCGCGGATGCTCGAATTCTTTACCGGGCGCGACGACAGCCAACCGTCGGCAGAGCGCACGGTGCTCGCCCAGTCGGCCCTGCAGGCGTTCGACCAGCTCACCACCGAGCAACGCGCCCTGTTGCTCTGGGTGTCGGTCGAAGGCCTGAGCTACAAGGAAGTCGCCGCGATTCTCGACGTTCCCATCGGCACCGTCATGTCGCGGCTGTCCCGTGCCCGCCAGGCCCTGCGCCAGCTCAGCGACGGCGAAATCACCCGCCCTTCCCTGCGGAGACTCAAATGATCAGCATGCCCCCGAGCGAGCGCGACCTGCACGCGTATGTCGACCACCAACTCGATGAGGACGACCGACGCCTGGTGGAAACCTTCCTGGCCGGCAACCCGTCGCTCTCTGCGCAAGTCCGCGCCTGGCAGCAGGACGCCCGGCAACTGCGTGCGGCCCTGGGCGGCGCCTTGCAGCAACCCGCCAACCCGGCACTCGACCCGGCGCTGATCCGCCAGCGCCTCAAGCGCCAGTCGCGTCGTCACCTGGCCAGCGCCGCCGTGCTGCTGATTGCCGTGAGCATTGGCGGTTTCAGTGGCTGGAAAGCCCGGGAAATGACCCTGCTCAGCGCCGCTCAACCGATGGCCGACGCGATGCAGGCCTATCGCCTGTTTGCCCAGCAAGGCATGCTGCCGGCCGACTACAAGGTCAGCGACAGCGGCGACATGCAAGGCTGGCTCGACCGCTATTTCACCCGGGCCAATCGCCTGCCCGACCTGTCCCGGGCTGGCTTCAGGCCCGTCAGCGGGCGCCTGCTCAGCACCGAACAGGGGCCGGCGGCGATGGTGGTTTACGAGGACGGCAGCGGGGCCAAAATCAGCTTCTACGTGCGCCCGCCAGGGCCGAGAAACTTCATGCTGCCACGGGGCAGCCGCAGTGATGGCGAGTTGCAGGCCGAGTATTGGTCGGGCGGTGGGTATAACTATGCGATGGTCAGCCCGAACGATACCGAGGCGGCGCAGATGCTCAGGCAGACTGTGCAGTTCTGACCCCACCACTCCACTGTAGGAGCGAGCATGCTCGCGATGGTCGTCAACGATGACGCGGGCATTCTGGCGACCCGCGGCGCCCTTCAGTCCATCGCGAGCATGCTCGCTCCTACAGGGGTCAATCCGGGTTATCTCAAGTTTGCCCAAACACCTGCGAAGGCCTGCGCAGCAGTGGATCGAACGGGTTGATTCGCGGCCCGATCAGCGCCGCTTCGCGCTTGAGCATGTCGACCACCGTCGGCAAGCGGTCCGGGCCCAGCCGGTCGCTGATCGTGGCGACACTCAGCGCCGCCACCGCTCGGCCCTCTCGATCCAGGATGGGTACAGCCAAACCGGCCATGCCCTGCAGCACGCCCGTGTTGCGTCCGGCATAGCCCAGGGCGCGGACGTTGTCGACTTCCGAGCGCAGGAACACCTCGTCGTACAGATGAAAGTCCTTGAGCCGCGGCAGGTTGTAGCGGATCACCGTGTCCCGCTCTTCCTCCGGCAGGAACGCCAGAATCGCCAGGCTGCCCTGGCCCACGCCCAACGCCACTCGCCCGCCGATGTCACCGGTAAAGGTGCGGATCGGAAACGGCCCCTCGCTGCGGTCCAGGCAAATCGCGTCGAACCCACTGCGCGCCAGCAGGAACAGGGAATCCCCCAGCGACGCGCTAAGCCGCAGCAGCGAAGGCCGCGCCAACTCCCGCAGATTGCCGGTATTGCCCGCCCGGGCGGCGAGCGCGAAGAACTCCAGGCTCAGGCGATAACGCTTGCTGCGCGCATCCTGCTCGACCATGCCCTCGTCCATCAAGCTGCGTAACAGGCGATGCGTGGTCGGTTGCGACAAACCGATGCGCTGGGCCAGTTGCGTCACTCGCTCCCCGCCCTCGACGGTGTCACCCAGGGTGCGCAGCACGGCGAACAGCCTCGAAACCGCCCCCACGCCGACATCATTTCGATTTTCATTCCGCTCAGTGGAATCATTCATGTATTTTCTCAGCATGTTATTTATTCACTGAATGAAACTGAAAATAGTCATCTGTTCAGTGAAATAGACCATTGAGCCCATCCTAGTCTTCGTCCTACTCTGCGTCCATACAGGGGCGATTCGAACAACAGCGGCAGCCGACTCAAGTCGAGCGCCAACGCACCCCGCAAGACCTTTCGTATCTGCCCATACAAAAAAGCGCGTCCCCCGGCCGCGCATAACAATCTCAGGTGGAGCGCAGTTATGGCTTTCGTGCAACTTGAAGGACTCGGCAAACGCTATGGCGAGATCGACGCCGTGGTGGCCACCCATCTCTCGGTCGAAAAAGGCGAATTCGTCTCGCTGCTCGGCCCCTCCGGCTGCGGCAAGACTACGACCCTGCAAATGATCGCCGGCTTCGTCGAAGTCACCAGCGGGCGCATCCTGCTCGACGGTCGCGACATCACCCACGCCAAACCCGCCAGCCGTGGGCTGGGCGTGGTGTTCCAAAGCTACGCGCTGTTCCCGCACATGACCGTCAAGGACAACGTCGCCTTCGGCCTGCGCATGCGCAAGGTGCCCAATGGTGAATTGCAGCAGCGCGTGGAACGTGTACTGAAACTGGTGCGCCTGGACCAGCATACCGAACGCTACCCACGGGAACTGTCCGGCGGCCAACGCCAGCGGGTGGCGCTGGCCCGAGCGCTGGTGATCGAACCGCCGGTGTTGCTGCTCGACGAACCGCTGTCCAACCTCGACGCCAACCTGCGTGAAGAGATGCAGTTCGAGATTCGCCGCATCCAGCGCGAAGTCGGCATCACCACCCTGATGGTCACGCATGACCAGTCCGAAGCGCTGTCCATCAGCGACCGGGTGGTGGTCATGCAGGCCGGGCGCATCACCCAGATCGACGCGCCCTACACCCTGTACGAACACCCGCGCACCGAGTTCATTTCCGGCTTCGTTGGCAAGGCCAATCTGCTGCCGGGCAAGCGTGACGGCGCGGGTGTGGTCCAGGTCAGCGCCGGCGGGGAATTGACCCTCAGCCTGCGCCCGGAAAAAATCGACCTGCGCGAGGCCGGCGCTGGCCGCGTCCAGGGCCGTATCGTCAGCCGCTTCTTCCTGGGCAGCCAATGGCTGTACGGCGTGTCCACCGACCTGGGCGAACTCTGCGTCGTGCGGCGCAACGACGGCTCGGCACCGATGAACGAAGGCACGGCGGTGGGCCTGGACTGGGACACATCCCTGCTGCGGCTGCTGAACGTCGACGAGGTGTCGGCATGAGCACGCTTGCCGCGTTGCGTCAGGGACGCCAGGGCTACCTGCTCTCGGCACCGGCGCTGGCCCTCTATGTCTGCCTGCTGGTCATCCCGTTGCTGCTGACCCTGGTGTTGTCGTTCAACGTGTTCGACTACGGCTCGGGCATCAATAACGAGGCGTACACCCTCGAGCACTACAGCAGCCTGCTGGGCGATCCGTATTTCTACGAGATCTTCCTGCGCACCTTCTGGATCAGCGCCCTGACCACCCTGCTGTGCGTGTTGATCGGCGTGCCCGAGGCCTACATCCTCAGCCGCATGGGCGCGCCCTGGCGCTCTATTTTCCTGATCGTGATCCTCACCCCGCTGCTGATTTCGGTGGTGGTGCGCGCCTTCGGCTGGAGCCTCCTGCTCGGTGCCGACGGCCTGGTCAACCAGGTGTTGCAAGCCCTCGGCGGCTCACCGATGAAACTGCTCTACACCCCGTTCGCGGTCGTGATTGCGCTGGTTCACGTGATGCTGCCGTTCATGATCATTCCGGTCTGGACGTCCCTGCAAAAGCTCGACCCCGCCGCCGAACAGGCTGCGCTGTCGCTTGGTGCCAGCCATTTCACGGTGATTCGCAAAGTGGTGCTGCCGCAGATCATGCCCGGCGTGCTCTCCGGCACCCTCATCGTCTTCGGCCTGGCCGCCAGTTCGTTCGCCATTCCCGGCCTGCTCGGCGGGCGCCGGATCAAGATGGTCGCCACGCTGATCTACGACCAGTACCTGTCGGAGCTCAACTGGCCGATGGGCGCGGCCATCGCCGTCGCCCTGCTGCTGCTCAACCTGCTGATCATGCTGTCGTGGAACCGGATGATCGAAGGCCGCTACAAGAAGTCACTGGGATAACTCGTCATGTCCAAGAACGGTCCTTTCGCCCTGCTGTTCCATGCCCTGGTGGTGCTGTTCATGCTCGCGCCGCTGGTGGTGGTGTGCCTCGTGGCCTTCACTCCGGAAAACACCCTGAGCCTGCCGACCACCGAGTTTTCCCTGCGCTGGTTCCGCGCCGTGTTCGAGCGCGCCGACTTTATCGACGCCTTCTACAACAGCCTGATCCTGGCGTTCAGCGCCGCCAGCCTGGCGACCTTGATCGCCGTACCGGCGGCGCTGGCGATCACCCGCTTCGAGTTTCCCGGCCGGGGCTTTCTCAACGGCTTGTTCCTGTCGCCGATCATCATTCCGCACCTGGTGCTGGGGGTGGCCCTGCTGCGCCTGTTCGCACTGATGGGGGTCAACGGCAGCTTCGCCTGGCTGATCTTTGCCCACGTGCTGGTGATCACCCCCTATGTGTTGCGCCTGGTATTGGCCTCGGCCATCGGCCTGGACCGCAGCGCCGAGCACGCCGCGCAATCGCTGGGCGCCGGACGCTTCACGCTGTTCCGCCAGATCACCTTGCCGATGATTCTGCCGGGGGTTGCCGGTGGCTGGTTGCTGGCGTTCATCAACAGTTTCGACGAGGTCACGCTGTCGATCTTCGTCACCTCCCCGGCCACGCAGACCCTGCCAGTACGGATGTACGTGTACGCGACCGAATCCATCGATCCGATGATGGCGGCGGTCTCGGCCCTGGTGATTGCGCTGACGGCGCTGACCATGATTCTGCTCGATCGGGTCTACGGCCTGGATCGGGTGCTGGTGGGTAAACAATGAGGGCGCCATGGCTTTGCTGAAACGACTGGCCGAGGGCGACCGCCCGGCCGTGCACTTTACCCTCGACGGCCAGCCGGCCAGCGGACTGCTGGGCGACACCGTGCTGACGGCGGTGCTGACCTGCAGCGACCACCTGCGCGGCAGCGACTTCAGCGCCGAGCCCCGCGCCGGGTTCTGCCTGATGGGGGCGTGCCAGGACTGCTGGGTCCGCCTGGCCGACGGCCGCCGCGTGCGCGCGTGTTCGACGCTGCTTGAGGGCGGTGAATCGATCAGCCGTGAACCGGGGCGAACGATATGAATCCGGTCATTGTTGTGGGTGCCGGCCCCGCCGGAATTCGTGCAGCCCAGACGCTGGTAGCCCATGGCGTGCGCCCGGTGCTGCTGGACGAAGCGGCGCGCGGTGGCGGGCAGATCTATCGGCGTCAGCCGGTCAACTTCAAGCGTTCGGCCGTCAAGCTCTACGGCTTTGAAGCACGCAAGGCCACTGCGCTGCACCAGACCCTCGATGCCTTGCGCGAACAGCTCGACTATCGCCCCGACACCCTGGTGTGGAACGCCGAGGACAGCGCGCTCGATACCCTGCACGAGGGCCGTGCCGCACGCCTGGCGTTCTCCCGGGTGATCGTCGCCACCGGTGCCACCGACCGGGTATTGCCGGTGCCGGGCTGGACCCTGCCGGGCGTGTACAGCCTCGGCGCTGCGCAAATCGCCCTGAAATTCCAGGGTTGCGCCATTGGTGAACGCGTGGCGTTCGCCGGCAGCGGCCCCTTGCTGTACCTGGTGGCCTATCAATACGCCAAGGCCGGGGCGAAGGTCGTCGCGGTACTCGACAGCGCCCCGTTCAGCGCTCAGGCCCGTGCCCTGCCCGGCCTGCTGGCGCAACCGGCCACCCTGGCCAAAGGCATTTATTACCGCAGTTGGTTGACGACCCATGGCATCCCTGTGCATCAGGGTGCGACCCTGAAACAGATCGACGGCGAGCACCGGGTGCAGTCGCTGAACTGGACCGACAGCCGTGGCGAACATCACCTGGCGTGCGATGCCGTGGCGTTTGCCCATGGCCTGCGCAGCGAAACCCAGCTCGCCGATCTGCTCGGTTGCGCCTTCACCTGGAACCCGCTCAACCGCGCGTGGCTGCCACAGCGCGACAGCGCCGGCCGCAGCAGTGTCAGCGAGGTTTACCTGGCCGGAGACAGTGCCGGCATCATGGGCGCGGACGCGGCGGAAATGGCCGGCGAACGCGCAGCACTTTCCCTGCTGGAAGACAGCGGCTTTCTGATCCAGCCACAGCGCGGCGTGCAACTGGAACACGCGCTGGGGCGAACCGAGCGCTTCCGCCACGGCCTGGAACGCGCCTTCGTATTCCCCGAGGACTGGGCAGCCAACACCGCCGACAACGTGATGATCTGCCGTTGCGAAGAAGTGCGCGCCGGGGACATCCGTGACGTCGTGCGCGAAGGCCACTGGGAAATCAATCGGGTCAAGGCCCATTGCCGGGTCGGCATGGGGCGCTGTCAGGGACGGATGTGCGGTGCCGCCGCCGCAGAAATCATTGCCTGCGAGAGTCAGCGCCCGCTGTCGGAAATCGGCCGGCTGCGGGCCCAGGCGCCGATCAAGCCCTTGCCGTTCGGCCTGGAGATCGAGCCATGATCGATGTCGATGCAGTGATCATTGGCGGCGGCATTGTCGGTTCATCCGCTGCGCTGTTTTTGAGCCAGACCGGTCAGCGGGTGGCACTGCTGGAGCGAGACTTCTGTGGCTCGCACTCCAGTGGCGTGAACTACGGCGGCGTGCGCCGTCAGGGTCGGCCGTTGTCCCAACTGCCGCTGTCGCAACGGGCGCACGAGATCTGGGGGCGCTTGCCGCAGTTGATCGGCATCGACGGCGAATATCAGCGCAGCGGACATTTGAAACTGGCGCGCAGCCTCGACGATCTGCGCGCCCTTCACGACTACGCCGCCAGCAGCCAGGGCTTTGGCCTGGATTTGCAGTTGCTCGATCAGGCGCAGTTGCGGGCGCGCTTTCCATGGGTCGGCGAGGTGGCGGTCGGTGCCTCGTTTTGCCCCGATGACGGCCACGCCAACCCGCGCCTGGTCTCCCCGGCCTTTGCCCAGGCAGCGCGGCGCCACGGTGCGCAGGTGCATGAACAATGCGCAGTCAGTGCGGTGGAGCACGACGGCCAGCGCTTTCGCGTCAGCACGCAAAGCGGCCTCGAACTGCGCGCGCCCTGGCTGTTGAACTGTGCCGGCGCCTGGGCGGGAACCCTGGCCGAACACTTCGGCGAAGCAGTGCCGATGCACGCCGGGCACCCGGCGATGCTGGTCACCGAACCTTTGCCGCTGGTGATGGATGCCAGCACCGGCGTCGAAGGCGGCGGCATCTATGCGCGTCAGGTTGCGCGGGGCAATTGCGTATTGGGCGGCGGCCAGGGCTTTGCCCTCGACACGGCCCGTGCGCGCCCCGGCCAGCACGCGGTGATCGAGATCCTGCGCCAGGCCGTCGAGCTGTACCCGTTTCTCGAAGGCGCCCAGGCCATTCGCACCTGGAGCGGCACTGAAGGTTACCTGCCCGATCGCCAGCCGGTGATCGGCCACAGCGGCACCCAAACCGGTCTGTTGCATGGGTTCGGCTTTGCCGGCGCCGGCTTCCAGATCGGCCCTGCGGTGGGCCAGGCGCTCACCGAGATCATCTGCAGCGGCGCTTCAACCACGTCGCTGGATGCGTTTTCCATCACCCGGTTTCACTCCATCTCCGCAGCTTGATAGAGGAAGGTCGCGCTTATGAATAACGTCAAACGCACTGCACTGGTCGGACTCTCATGCCTGAGCGCCCTGCTCACCGTCAGCCAGGCCCAGGCCGAACTGACGCTGTACCTGGGCATGAACGGCGGCACCATGGAACGCCTGTACGCCGACAAGGTGCTGCCGGCTTTCGAGAAAGCCAACAACGTCAAAGTGGTGATCGTGCCGGGCACCTCCGCCGACATCCTGGCCAAGGTCCAGGCGAGCAAAGGCAACCCGCAGATGCACGTGATGTTCCTCGACGACGGCATCATGTACCGCGCCATCGCCATGGGCCTGTGCGACAAGCTCGAAGAAAGCCCGACCCTGGCACAGATCCCGGCCAAGGGCCGCATCAAGGACCAGGCGGTGGCGGTCAGCCTCGGCGTCACCGGGCTCGCGTACAACACGCGGTTGTTCAAGGAGAAAGGCTGGGCCGCCCCGACCTCGTGGATGGACATGGCCGACCCGCGTTTCAAGGACAAACTGGTGTTCCAGTCGATGGCCTCGTCGACCTTCGGCCTGCACGGTTTCCTGATGTTCAACCGGATCCAGGGCGGCAGCGAAACCAACGTCGATCCGGGGTTCAAGGCCTGGCCGAACACCGTCGGGCGTAACGTGCTGGAATACATCCCCAGCTCGGCGAAGATTTCCGAGATGCTCCAGACCGACGAAGCGGCCCTGTTCCCGCTGACGCCGACCCAGGTCACGGCGCTGAAACTCAAGGGCATGCAGGTCGAATACGCGCAACCGAAAGAAGGCTCGGTGGTGCTCAACGTCGCCGAGTGTGCGATCGCGGGCAACACCCAGCCGGAACTGGCGCAGAAACTCGCCGCCTTCCTGCTGACCCCCGAGGCGCAAGCCGTCGCCCTGGAAGACGGCGATCAGATCCCGTCCAACCCCAATACCCCGACCACCGACAAGACCCGTGGTCAGGTGGAGGCGATGAAGCAGTACCTGGAAACGGCGATTGCCATCGACTGGGACCAGGTCAACGAACAGCGCCCGGCGTGGAACGCGCGCTGGAACCGCAGTATCGAGCGGTAGTTCTCTTAGCTAAAACAAGGCCTCTTGTGGGAGCGGGCTTGCTCGCGAAGGCGGTGTATCAGTCGGATATGTGTAACTGACCCACCGCCTTCGCGAGCAAGCCCGCTCCCACAGGGTTCTCTGTCAGTTGGACAATGCCTCAAAACCCCACATCCAGCACCACATTGTCCAGATAGGTCCCCGCTGGCGGTGTGGTCTGGTCGGTATAGATTTTCGCGTTGTAGTTGAAGATCTGGGCGCCGATGCCCAGCCCGTTGCCGGGGTTGACCTCTGCATCGGTACCGGCTCGACGTGCCGCGCCCACACTGCCCCATCGGGTGGTGCCCGCCCCTTTGAAGATGTCATACGCCAGGTAATTGCTGCCGGAGATCATCCGCCGCCGCCCGCCCACACTGATTGCGTTCTGTCCGTCACTCAAGCCCACGGTATAAGCGCTGCCCTTGGTGCAGGCCAGGTTGATGGTCTGGCCGGTCACCGGCGTAAACGCGCTGACCACCGGCGCACTGCCGAAGGTTATGTTCGGCGCGGTGATCGTGCAGTCATTGGAGACCGTCAGGTTGACGGTCAAGGTTGTGGTGCCGCTGTTGATGTCACGTCCCAGGCAAACGGCACCGATACCGATCCCGGAGCAGTAGTTCCAGTTCCAGAAAATGCTCAGCGTCTCGGTGTAGACCCCGGCCGCGACGTTACTGCCGATGGTGGTGCCCAGGTACAAGGGCACGGTTCTGGGTACCGTGCCGCCCAGCAGCCCCAGGGCATCGATGATGCCGTTGCGCGCGAAATCGTAGGGGGTGCCGCGGGTCAGCGGATAACTGGTGCTGTTGTTGGCGTAGAGGGTGTAGCCGATGACGTCACCCTTGGGGCCGACCAGACCGCCCTGCGTCGAAGTGACGGTGGCCCAGAAGTTATCACTGCTGGTCAACAGGCTCAGCAACGAGCCCGTGCAGCTCAAGCCGCCATTGAGGGTGGAACTGGGCTGCGAGGTGGTGCGCACGGCAATCGAACTCAGCGTACCGAAGGAAGCGGGCGTCGTGCTGACCACCGAGCACAGGGCGTGGGCCGCCCCCGGCAGGCACAAGGCCAGGCAGAAGACCCCACGCACGCCGATCATCGGCACACCAGTGGCCCGATCAGCGGGATCTGATCCTGCTGCACATCGACAGCGAACTGCACCTGGCAACTGCTGCCGTCTGCCAGGCCGACCCGCAGGGTGTTTTGCGCCTCAAGGTCTTCCAGGTAAACCAGCCCGTCCCACCCCACCACCGCCTGCGTGCCGTTTTGCTCATGCACCACGCTACTGCCCAGTGGCAGCTCCCGCTGCTGCGTATCCACCAGCACGATGCTCGCGGCCACCACCCGGTTCAACGGGAATTCCAGCAGGTAGCCGCTGCCACGGCGCACGGCGATGCGCTGTTCGACATTCGGGCTGCGCACGTTGGCCGGCAGGTTCAGCGGGTCGATTTCATATTTGCCACGGTAATAGGCGCTGCTCCAGGGCACCAGCAAATGCCCATTGCGATCGGTCTGGCCGACCTGCTGGTTTTCGTAGCGCACCGGAATGTCGGCATACCCGTCGGTGCTCACCACCACAAAGGCGTCGTCGATGCGGTTGGCCGCGAACACCTGATTGTCCATCCACACCAGCGAGCCACTGGCATCGGCCCAACGGGTTTCGGCGTCGCTGTTGCCGTAGACACCGGCCTGCAACTGCACCGATTGCAGGCGCCAGGTCAGGTCGGCCTGGCGATAGGTCGGCCCGTCGCCCTGGGCATAACCGAGGCTGAAACCGACCCCGCCTGCGGTCGGCACGGCGCGGCTGTAATTGACCCGTTGCTGGGTCTGGCCGGTGTTGCTGCGCTCGCTGCTGATCGAAAGGCTGCCGCGCAAGTCGAACGGAACCACCAGCTGCGCCTGCACCGCCCAGTTGCTGTCGCCGATCTCGCGGTTGGCCGACAGGTAGAAACTGCTGTTGCGCCACAGGGGCTTGCTCCACGTCAGGTTGAGCAGGCGCGTGC
Organism: Pseudomonas fluorescens; assembly: GCF_041354075.1. GTDB lineage: Bacteria > Pseudomonadota > Gammaproteobacteria > Pseudomonadales > Pseudomonadaceae > Aquipseudomonas > Aquipseudomonas fluorescens_CE. The sequence continues at coordinate 204,889 of NZ_JARZGC010000006.1, forward strand.
GTGAGTCATCGGCAGCACGCACGTCGAAATAACCGGCGCCGAGGCTGCCCCAGCGGTCGAGGTTCAGGCTCAGGGTCGCTTGCTCGCTGCGCTGGCTGAGGGTGGTGAAGGGATTGTCGACCACCGTCAGGTCGGCGTAGCGGTCACGACGTTGCAGGCGCTGGTAGGAAAAACTGTAGCGTTGGCCGCTGTACTGATAGCCGACACTGACCTGCTGGCCGCTGTCACCCTCGAAGCGACTTTGGCTGAGGGCCGTGTTCACGACCCCGAAGTTGCCCAGGCGCAGATTGCCGCCGACGCCGCCCAGGGTCAGGGCGTCCGAGGCTTCGGCGTGGCTTTCCAGGGTGAAATAGTCACTCAGGCCGTAACGCAGGCTGCCCGAACTGACGCCCGGTCCGTAGGAGAAATCCCGCAGGCCGTAATCGCGGCGCAAGGCGCCGGCCGCCACCGAAAAATCACTCAAGCCCTTCTGCAACAGGCTGCTGGTGACGTAGAACGGCACGGTGGTCGACACCTGGCGACCCAGCGCGTCGGTGGTGACCACCACCGCTTCGCCGGCACCGTTGATGAACGGCACATTGGTCAGCGTATAGGGGCCGGGTTGCAGGTCGGCGCTGCTGGACTTGTAGCCGTTGATGAACAGGTCGACCGAGGATGGCACGGCCGCTTCCCCGGCAAACTGCGGCAAGGGATACGTCACCAGGTCCGGCCGCACGCCAAAGTCCCGGGACACCTGCACCCCGCCCATGCGCACCGAACTGCTCCAGGGCAGTGCGCCGCTGACGAAGTCTCCGCCCTCATAGGTCAGCAGACGCTCGTCATCGGAGTAACGCCAGGTGGTGTCGTAGCGCAGGTAGCCGTTGTTCAACGCGCCGATCGAGTCCCCCGAGAGCGTACGCCGGTATTGCCCGGTGTTGGACAACGTGCCCCAACTGTCGAACAGCCGCACTTCGTTCCAGGCCGCAAGGTAGGTGCCGGCATCGTCGGTGTCATTGAGGTACAGGTCGTAGTTGAACAAGGCGCCAAAACTGCTCAGGGCCTGGGTGCGCGGATAGGCGTCACGGTTGCCGACGAACTGTTCCGGCAGCCAGGTGGGCGGCACGTCGAGCAGCAGGCGCTGCCCCGTGCTGTCGTACTGGCTGTGCAGGCCGGGCAAGCTGTCGAGATCGAGCTCGGCGCCAAGGGTATCGGGCAGTTTCATGCCGGTTTCGCGCAGCGCGCTGACCGGCAGGAACAGCCGGCCACTGCGTTGTTCCACCGCGACGACGCGCCCGGTATTCATCTGATTGACCACCAATTCCAGAAACAACTGTGCATCGGCTACGGCCTCCATGCCGCTAGGGGGCGGCGGCAAATCACCGGCGCCAGAGCAATGGGCGAACATCAGGCAACCCAAACAGCCGATAGCCCGCAACGGACGCTGGAAACTGCGAGCCAGACCCTGGCTCATTACCGCTGTACGTCCGTCAATGGACTGGGTCCTCCCTGACTGTCACTCATCGACTCAGTGTGCCGGCGTAATGCTCTGCACCTGTGGTGCGCCGTTGACACGGACCTGCAACGCGGGATCGCCAGCCATCGGGCCCGGCGCCGGCCAGCGCATGATCGCGCCCGGCAACACGTAGCCCAGCAGGCCTTCCACCAGAGGCCTTGCCTGCCCGCCCTGCTTGATCGCGACATCGGTCAACCGCGCGTGCACCGCCCCCTGATTGCGCACTTCCACATAGGGCTGGCCGTCCACCGCCACCGTGCGCCAACTCAGGTCCGGCAGCCCTGCACCTTTCGGGTCACGCGGGCGACTGCTGTCCTCCTTGCTCCAAAGACCGGCGCCGTAGGCGAACAGCGGCACCGAGTAACGCATCTGGAAACGAATGGCGGCCGCCGTCTTGCCGTCGGTACTGGCGGGCGGTTTCGCCGAGGGGATTTCGTCGATGATGATGCGGTAGGCCAGCTCCTGCCCCGGCGGCACTTCCCGGGTGCGCGTCAGGCGTACCAATTGTTTCTGCCCCGGCTCGATCTTCGCCACGGGGGGGCTGCCGATCACGTCACGCTGATTCCGGTACTGGTCACTGAAACCGCTCTGGCTCCAGGCAAACACGCGAATCTGCAGGTTCGCCGTCTCGTCGCCGCGATTTTCCAGCCACAGGGCGCTGGCCTGCTGATCGGCCTCCAGCACGGGGTCGATAGGCCAGATCAACACCGAACTGGCGGCTTGCACCTTGGCGCCCGCGCAGAGCAGCAACGCCAACATGGCATGACGCACGACCCGCTGCCGCCGTGAAGCTAACCCCATGTGTCCACTCCTTGGTTCCAGGTTCAAATCAAAAACGCCGCCTTACCACGAGAGCTGCACTTGCAGCACATCGCTGTAGGTTCCCCCAGGCTGATTGCCCGGCAATTGCACCTGGCCGTAGATCGGCAGGCGGATGTTGTTGGCGTCGGTATAGGCCACCGCCACGCTCTGGCCGATGCCCAGGCTCTGGCTGTACGCCGCATCGCGAAACAGCTGGTACGCCACACGGTTGCTGCCGGTGCCGAGCTGCATGTTTCGCCCACTGTTGTTGTACTGGCCGCCATCGACGCTCATGTTCAGGGTCACACCCGGCGTGCATTGCAACTGCACACCCGCCGTCAGGGCCACCCGCACGGTGTTGCTGGCCAGCGCCGACTGGCTGCCGAAATTCAGGCTGCCGTAGTTGGACACACCGCCGACGATCAGGCACCCCGGCGTCACCGTGGCACTGACCTGGAAACTCTGGCTGGTGGCCGCCGTCAGCGGCAACGGCAGGCTGCCCATGCACAGCAACAACGCTAAGCGTCCGAGGCGTTTCATCGGGCTAGAACGTCAGTTCGACGGCAATCGTGTCGGTGTAGGTTCCCGCCGGCAGCCCGGCCTTGCCCACCGCCTGACCATAGATGTTCACGGTCTGCGCCACGCCGGTACTGGCCGCCAGGTTGATCGTGCCGTTGATGGCCAGGATCTGCGAGTGGCCCGCGTCGGTGTAGAGGTCGTAGGGCACATAGTTGGCAACACCGTCGTACAGCGCCCTGGTCCCCCCCGTCGACTGTCCATCGTGGGCACCGGCGCGCACCGTCACCGTGGGCGTGGTACCGCTGGAACACAGGATCGACAGCGCTCCGCCTCCGCCGGCCAGTACCTGCCCGGTGGCCGTGGTGAAGAGGCTGTTGGCGGTGCCGAAGTTCAAGGCACCGAAATTCAATCCGGTGGAACCTCCGCCTCCGTTCACCTGGCAACTGCTGGTCAGGATCAGGCTGGAGGTAATCTGGCCGGTGACGGTGGTGGCGGCCTGGGCACTGGCGGCCAGCGTCAGGCCGATCAGGGGCAAACCAATTCTAGTCGCGAGCGTGTGCATGGGGATCCGTCCTCTACAGGGTTACCAATCGAGCGTCACGGTCAGGGTGTCGGTGTAGACACCGGCCGGTACCGCGCGGGCGTTCGCCACCACCGAACCAAACACCGGAATCGGTATCTGTGTGCCGCTGGTGACGGCGAAATTGTGTTGCTGGCCGATGCTGTAGCTCTGGTGTCCAGAGGCATCGAGGAACAGTTGGTATGGAAGGGTCTGGCGCCCGTTGCTCAGGCGTCGGGTGGTGCCGTCACCGTTGGCACCGCCATCGATGGTGACGGTGAAGCCGTTGACCGACGGATCACAGGCGACATTCAAGCGGCCGCTGTTGCTGGCGCCGTCACCCAGGCTGGCCCTGATGGGGGTGTCCCAGGTCGGGCCCTGCTGGCCGAAATCCAGGGTCCCGAAATCGCTGACCGGGCTGCCAGCGCTGCCGCCATTGGAGACCTCGCAACCGGCGATGATGGTCAGGCGCGCATGAATCTGCCCGCTGACGGCCGCTTGCGCGCCTGCGCTCGACCCTGTCATGGCCACCATGCCGATCAAGACCCACTGCCTGCTGTTCATCACGCCTTGCCCAACTCCTTCAGGACGTTCATATCCGACGCTCCATCATGAGCGCCCCGCTTCCCTGTGCCGCCCGAGTCCATCGGGGGCCTTGTCACGAATACCGCTACCAGGTGACGGTCACCTTCACCAGGTCTGTATAACGGCCAACGGGTACGACCTCCGCCAGCCGCTCGATACGCGCATACAACGGCAGATCCACAGTGCCGGTTGACGGCACACGCCCGCTCACCGGAACGTCCACCGCCAGCGGAATCAGCCGCGCCGGGTCCTGGTAGAGTCGATAAGGAATGGGTTTGCTGCCCGCGGCGTCCGCCATGTAACGCACGTCACCGACGCCGCCGTGCTGGCCGCCATCGATGCGCAGTTGATAGGGAGTATCGGGATTGCATTCCAGACGGGGCAGGCGCTGGTTCATCAGCGCGGCGCCCAAGGGGCCGGCGGGATCATCCAGGCGCGCGGTCTGGCCGAAATCGAGCACGCCCAGTTGCTCCGTGCCGGCACTGCGCTGTTGCCCGACCAACTGACAGCCACGCTGCACGTCAACCCGCACCTGCACCTTAAGCTCGGCGGCCAATACCTGTGCACTGAGCATGACGCTCGCGACTGCCACGACGACGATTCCTTTCACGACCCATTCCTTGTGGGGTGGCTCCTGCCCATCAGGTTAGCAACGGGTCGGGAAATTTCCAGCGAAGAGGTGAAAAGGGATCCAGTCGACGGCAGGCGAACCTGTGCCGAACGGTGGGCAACGTCCGGTATCCTCCAGAAAAAAATTGTACACCCCGGGTTTTTCCGTGCAATTTTGCCGTTCTACGGCTGACATGACTGGAAGCAAATTTCCCTGATTGGTTACACTGGGCCGGCGCAGCTCGGGGGAGCCTGCCGGAATACTTCGAGGTGACATCAGTGGCCGTCCGACCACCCAAGCGCTCGCGCTTCACGCCACGCTGGAATGCGTTGCGCCGCCTCTTCGGCAAAGCGGCGAAGCCCCCTGCGAGCCACGGTGCGACCGGGCGGGCGGTGCACGACTACTTCAGCCACAAGGCCCACACCCAGGGTTACACCCTCAGCCACAGCCAGCAGCGGGTCATCGACTGCATGGCGCAATACGCCACGACACTGCTCGGCACCCCGGCGAAGTCCTTGCCCGGCCTGTACCTGCACGGCGCCGTGGGGCGCGGCAAAAGCTGGTTGCTCGAGGGGTTCTTTCAGGCGTTGCCGATCGAGCAAAAACAGCGCCTGCATTTCCATGAGTTTTTCGCCCGTTTGCATCAAGGCATGTTCAGCCATCGCGAGCACCATGACCCACTGGCCAGCACGCTCGATGCGCTGCTGGACGATTGCCGGGTGCTGTGTTTCGACGAGTTCCATGTGCATGACATCGGCGATGCGATGCTCATTACGCGACTGTTCAAGGCCTTGTTCCACCGCGGCATCCTGCTGCTGGTGACCTCGAACTACCCGCCCGAAGGCCTGCTGCCCAACCCGCTCTACCATGCGCGGTTCAAACCGGTGATCGACCTGATCAACGCGCGCATGCAGGTCATGGAAGTGGGCGGCCCGCACGACTATCGCAGCCAGGCCCGAACCCATGCCCAGCAACTGTTCACTCAGGGTCGGTATGTCTGGCCGGCCAGCACGGCACAGCGTCAGGCCATGAACCTGCCGGCCGCCAACGCCCCTGCCATCGCGCTATCGGTCGGTACCCGCCAGTTGCCGGCGCGCCATTGCGCCGGCCGAACGGTCGGTTTCACCTTTGCCGACCTGTGCGATCACCCGACGGCGGTCATGGATTACCTGGAACTGTGCCGACGCTTCGATCACTGGTTCATTGACCATCTCCCCAACCTGGCCGACTGCTCGATTGCCGCGCAGCAGCGTTTCATCAACCTGGTGGACGTTCTGTATGACCAGGACAAGCACCTGACCCTGATGGGCCAGCGCTCGCTGTGCGAAAGCCTGGGAGGCGAGGCCATCGACCTGGGCCGCACGCGCAGCCGTTTAGGACAATTGACGGTGATTGGCGAATCGGCCTGACGATCAACGCACAAAACCTGTGGGAGCTGGCTTGCCAGCGAAGAGGCCATCCGCCTCGACATCATTGTTGACCGCCTCCACCGTCATCGCTGGCAAGCCAGCTCCCACAGGGATTTTGAATCAACCCGAACCCGAGACCAGCCCCAGTTTCTTGTGGGAGCGAGCCTGCTCTGGGCGGCACTCCGACGATAGCGGCCCCCAGCCCCCGCATTTGCCGCTATCATGGCGCCCTTTTTTCAGGCCCCGGCCTCCTCCCTCGACACACAGCGAACCCGTACATGGACACCCTTGCCCAACTGCGCGCCGGGCTGCTCGCCGGCGCGACGCGCCTGGACCTGGCCGCCGACCTGAGCGAATTCCCCCGGGAAATCCTCGATCTGGCGGACACCCTGGAGATCCTCAACCTCAGCGGCAACGCCCTGACCCGCCTGCCGGATGACTTTCACCGCCTGCACCGCCTGCGTGTGCTGTTCTGCGACCGCAACCAGTTCACCGAATTGCCGGCATGCCTGGGCCAGTGCGTCTCGCTGACCATGGTCGGTTTCAAGGGCAACCGCATCGAAACCGTGCCGGGCAAAGCGCTGCCGCCGTTGTTGCGCTGGTTGATCCTGACCGACAACCGCATCGCTGAACTGCCGAGCGAACTGGGTGAACGTCCCCACCTGCAAAAACTGATGCTCGCCGGCAACCGCCTGACCCACCTGCCGCAGAGCCTGCGCAACTGCCATCGCCTGGAACTGACCCGCATCGCCGCCAACCAGTTGACCGAGTTACCCGACTGGCTGCTGACGCTGCCAAGCCTGACCTGGCTGGCCTACGCCGGCAATCCGCTGGAAACCGAAGCCGATGCCGCCGCGCTGGAGGCCACGCCGACCATTGCCTGGTCGCAACTGAATCTGGGAAAAAAGCTCGGCGAAGGCGCGTCCGGCGTCATCCACCAGGCCCTGTGGAAGCACAGCCAAGCCGTTGCGGTGAAGCTCTACAAGGGCGAAATGACCAGTGACGGGTCGCCCCTGCATGAAATGAACGCCTGCATCACCGCCGGCCTTCACCCCAACCTGATCCGGGTCGAAGGGCGGGTTGTCGAACATCCGCAGGCACAGGCCGGGTTGGTCATGGCGCTGGTCGGTCCAAGCTATCGCAACCTCGCCGGGCTGCCGAGCCTGGAATCCTGCAGCCGTGATGTCTACGCCGACGACACTCGGTTCAGCGCACCGGTGGCGTTGCGGATTGCCCGCGGCATCGCGTCGGTGGGCGAGCACCTGCATCGCCAGGGCATTACCCACGGCGACCTCTACGGCCACAATATCCTGTGGAACGAACAGGGTGATTGCCTGCTGGGCGACTTTGGCGCGGCGTCGTTCCATGCCACGCAGGACAGCCTCGAAAGCCGTGCGTTGCAACGGATCGAAGTACGTGCGTTTGGCGTGTTGCTCGGGGAATTGCTGGAGCGGATCGACTCGGGGTTGAGCGATCAGGATCGGGCGCAGCTCGAGGACTTGCAGCGGCGTTGCTGTCAGCCCCGGGTGCTGGAACGGCCGGAGTTCAAAGAGATTGTGCAGGTGCTTGAGGGGTTGTGACCGCTGCGCGGTCAATCGCGGGCTAGCCCGCGATGGCCATTTCACTGGATCAGCCCGTTACCCGGCCAGGCCGACAAACATTTCCTGCACGTCATCGTGGTTATCGAGGCCTTCCAGGAAGGCTTCGACTTCAGCCATCTGCTCGTCGCTCAAACCGCTGACCGGGTTCTTCGGCTTGTAGCCCAGTTTCGCCGACAACACGGTGAAACCCTGCTCAGGCAGGGCCTTCTGTACCGAATCCAGGTCGCTGGCCTCGGTGATGAACAGGGTCGCGCCGTCATCGGCCGGTTCGAAATCCTGTGCGCCGGCTTCGATGGCGGCCAGCTCCGGATCGGCGTCCGGGCTGTCCGGGGACGCCTCGATCATGCCCACATGGTCGAAGTCCCAGGCCACGGAGCCGGAAGCCCCCAGTTGGCCCTTGCGGAACGCCACACGGATTTCGGCGACGGTGCGGTTGATGTTGTCGGTCACGCACTCGACGATCAGCGGCACCTGGTGCGGCGCGAAGCCTTCATAGGTCACACGATGGTACTGCACGGTTTCACCGAGCTGGCCCGAGCCCTTCTTGATCGCACGTTCCAGGGTTTCGCGGGGCATCGAAGCTTTCTTGGCCTGTTCAACCACCAGTCGCAGGTGTGCGTTGGTGGAGACATCAGCACCGTTGCGTGCAGCAATGGTGATTTCCTTGACCAGTTTGCCGAAGATCTTGCCCTTGGCGTTGGCTGCCGCTTCTTTGTGTTTAACCTTCCACTGTGCGCCCATCACTCACTCTCTTGGTCTGTGGCGCCGAGACATCTATTGGCCGACGCTTTGCGCAAGTTTATACGGCCTAAAGTTGGCAATCGACCAAAAATTCCATCCGTCGAAATCGATCTTTTCACCGTGAGCTGTAGGGCGATTCGGAAATATCGATTGTGATGACTCTAAAGGGTCGCGGTTTCGTACCCTCTGCGCCTGTACTCCCCGGCCGAGGCGCTTTCGATGCATAACAACAAGGAAAATCCCTACACCCTCACCTTGCTCAACGGTGACTTGAGCCTGCAGGTCCTGCAGTTCAATGGCCGTGAAGCCCTCAACCAACCCTACCGATTCGAAATCGAAGTGATCGGCCTGGCCCCGGCCATCAATCTGGACCGGCTGCTGCAACAACCGGTGTTTTTCAGCTTTGCCGATGGCCAGGGGGTGCACGGCATCATCCACAGCGCCAGTCGCGAACATCGCGGCACGCAGCGGATCGACTACCGGCTGGTGCTGGTGCCCTGGCTGCAAAACCTTGACCGCCAGTGCTCACGCCGGGTCTTTCATCAATGCGCTGTCCCTGCCATCCTGCGCCAGTTGCTCGAAGAAAACGGCTTACCTGAAGACAGCTACCGTTTTGAATTGCCGCAGGGGCGGTATCCGGTCAAACCGTTCTGCATCCAGTTCGACGAGAGCGACCTGGCGTTTCTGCAACGGCTGTGCGAAGAGGAAGGCATCCACTACCACTTCGAACATCGCCGCGACGGTCATGTGCTGGTGCTGGCGGATGACAGCCTGAGTTTCCCCGAGGAACCGCTGCTGATGCGTTTTCAGGGCGACATGCCCGCCGGCGAACAGGTGCCGGTGATCAGCGAGTTGTTCCAGCGTCACCACTCGCCACCACCGGCCGAACACCCTGCCCCGCCACCGCTCGACCACGAGCGGCTGAGCCGACGAATCCTCGAGCGCCTGCGCTGCCGGCATGGACAGTTGCAGGGACGCAGCAACCAGAGCGCCCTGCGCAGCGGCGCAATCCTCCAGGTGTCGGAACACCCGCTGCCCCGTTTCAACGATCAGTGGCTGCTGATCGAAATCCGCCACCAGGGCCAGCAGCCTTCGATTCTCGAGCGCCGGGCCACCGACAGGGCCCGCCATTACAGCAACCAGTTCACCGCCATTGTCTGGTCAACCGTGTTCCGACCTGCGATCACCCGCGCCCGCCCTGCCATCCCGGGTTTCCAGGCGGCGCGGGTAGTGGGCCCGGTCGGCGAACCGGCACAATTGGACGATCAGGGCCGGGTCAAAGTCCGGCTATGGCCAACCACGCCGGGCGCTGACGATGAAAGCGACGGTTTCTGGATACCCATGGTCGTCGCCACGCCCACCAGCCGGGTCGATCCGCAGAGTTTGCCGATGGCCGGAAGCGACGTGCTGGTCAGTTTTCTCGACAGCGATCCGGACCGCCCGGTGCTCTACGCCGCCGCCAGCCACTCGCCGCGCCCCCGCGCCGCCCGGCAGCCCAAGGGCGATGATCGCCTGTTGTTCGACTGGTTGCTCAACCGCAAGGCTTGATCAATTTTTGCCGGCGTTTCCTGCGGCGTCCGCGAACCTCGACAGGCGCACGTCCAGGTGGTGATGAGCAGACAGGTCCGACCTCTTCGCGAGCAAGCCCGCTCCCACTTTTGACGGTGTTCGAGCTGGATAGTCTCGGTCGAAGGTGGGAGCGGGCTTGCTCGCGAATGCAGGCGACTCGCTCTACAGGCCCGGCGCCAGTTCAAAAAACGCCTGGATCAGGCGCAAATCCCGACGCCGTTCCATACACCCCAGCAGGTGCCGATTGACCAGGCCCTCCCCCAGGATCGGCACGGCCACCACCCTTGGGTCGTGCCCGACTTCCAGCGACGACACCACGCCCACCCCCAGTTCGGCGGCAACCGCCTCGGTCACCGCCTCGCGGCTGTCCAGCTCCAGCAACACACGTGGCTGGACCTTCGATTGAACGCAGGCCGCGTCGAACGTGCGTCGGGTGATGGAGCCGGGTTCGCGCAACACCATGATGACCTGGTCAAGGTCCTTGAGCGCCACCCCCTTGGCCTTGCGCGTCCAGGGATGCCCCTGGGGCACCAGCGCGCAAATGCGTGACTCGCTCAGCGCTTGCAGGTGCAGGCCCTTGCGCGGCTCGATTTCGGTCAACACCGCCACATCGGCATGCTCGGACAGCAGCGCCGCCAGGGTTTCCTGGGCATTGCCCAGACGCAGGTTGACCGTGATCCCGGGATAGCGCGCGCGCAAGCTGGCCAGCATCGGCATGACCAGGTGCGGCCCATCCGCCGCCACTTCCAGGCGCCCGGTCAGCAACTGTCGATTGGCCTCGAGCATCACCTGCGCCTCTTCCGCCAGGCCGAACATCGCCCGGGTGATGGCCGCGAGCTTGCTGCCCTCTTCCGTCAACTCGACCCGACGCGCCGTGCGCCGCAACAGGGTGATCTGGTAATGCTCCTCCAGCGCCTTGATGTGTCCGGTCACCGCCGGTTGGCTGATGAACAGGCGCTCGGCGGCGCGGGTAAAGCTGCCTTCGCGAGCCACCGCATCGAAGGCGCGGAGCTGAAACAGGTTCATGAATAAGTCCTACTGATAACTGGCATAACAACAAACAATTTGATTGATGCGACCGCAAATTGCAATTTAAGCCCCGTAGCTTCATCTCCACCGCTCGCCAGGACTCGAAAATGAGTATCACCACCCCCATCCTGCTCACCCCCGGCCCATTGACCACATCGGCCCGCACCCGCCAGGCGATGTTGGTCGACTGGGGTTCATGGGATGATCGCTTCAACCAACTGACCGCCAGCCTTTGCGAACAACTGCTGGCCATCGTCAACGGCGCTGACAGCCACCACTGCATCCCGTTGCAAGGCAGCGGCACCTTCGCGGTCGAAGCGGCGATCGGCACGCTGGTGCCCCGTGACGGCAAGGTCCTGGTGCTGATCAACGGCGCTTACGGCAAACGTCTGGCGCAGATCTGCGAAGTGCTCGGGCGCCCCTTCATCACCTTTGAAACCGCCGAAGACCAACCGACCACCGCCGCCGACGTCGACCGCCTGTTGCACGCCGACACCGGCATCACCCACGTTGCGCTGATCCACTGCGAAACCAGCACCGGCATCCTCAACCCGTTGCCCGAGATCGCCCAGGTCGTTGCACAACACGGCAAACGCCTGATCATCGACGCCATGAGCGCTTTCGGCGCCTTGCCGGTGGATGCGCAGCAGATCCCGTTCGACGCCCTGATCGCGGCGTCCGGCAAATGCCTGGAAGGCGTGCCCGGCATGGGCTTCGTCTTCGCTCGCAAGGATTCGCTGGCGCAGTCGGCCGGACATTCGCACTCATTGGCGATGGACCTGTTCGACCAGCACCGCTACATGGCCCGAACCGGCCAATGGCGCTTCACCCCGCCGACCCACGTGGTCGCCGCCCTGCATGAAGCCCTGCTGCAATACAACGAAGAAGGTGGCCTGCCGGCCCGGCATCAACGTTACGCCGCCAACTGCCAGGCCCTGATGGAAGAAATGGACAAGCTGGGGTTGCGCAGCTTCCTGCCGGCGGCGATCCAGGCGCCCATCATCGCCACCTTCCACGCCCCGACGGACCCGCGATACCAGTTCAAGGAATTCTACGAGCGGGTCAAGGCCAAGGGTTACCTGCTCTACCCCGGCAAACTGACCCGGGTCGAGACCTTCCGCGTCGGCTGCATCGGCCATGTCCAGCCTGCCGACATGCGCAATGCCGCGGCCGCCATCGGCGAGGTGCTGCGGGAGATGGAAGTGCTCAACATCTGAAATCCACTCTTCCCCCGTGGGAGCGAGCCGGCTCTGGGCGGCTCGCTCCCACAATAAAGCGGCTTACCACAGGAAACGCTCACCATGAACTACACCCACCCCACCCGACTCCAGGCCGCCATTCTCGACTGGGCCGGTACCGTGGTCGACTTCGGCTCGTTCGCGCCCACGCAGATTTTCGTCGAGGCATTCGCCGAGTTCGACGTCCAGGTCTCCATCGAAGAAGCCCGTGGCCCGATGGGCATGGGCAAGTGGGACCACATCCGCACGCTGTGCGATCAGCCGCAGGTTGCCGAACGTTATCGCAAGGCCTTCGGCCGCACGCCTACCGACGCTGATGTCACTGCCATTTACAATCGCTTCATGCCGCTGCAGATCGAGAAGATCGCCGAGCACTCGGCGCTGATACCCGGCGCGCTGGAGAGCATCGCGCAACTGCGTGCCCAGGGGATCAAAATCGGCTCCTGTTCCGGCTACCCGAAACAGGTCATGGACAAGGTGGTCGAGCTGGCCGCCCGTAACGGCTACGTCGCCGACCACGTCGTGGCCACCGACGAAGTGCCCAACGGCCGCCCATGGCCCGCCCAGGCGCTGGCGAACGTCATCGCCCTGGGCATCGACGATGTCGCGGCCTGCGTGAAGATCGACGACACCGTGCCGGGCATTCTCGAGGGTCGTCGCGCCGGCATGTGGACCGTCGCCCTGCTCTGCTCGGGCAATGCGCTGGGTCTGGACTACGACGGTTACCTGGCCCTCGACAGCGAGCGACTGGCCAGCGAACGCAAGCGTATCCAGGCGCTGTTCGCAGGGTCGCGCCCGCATTACATGATCGACAGCATCGTCGACCTGCCGCCGGTGATCGCCGACATCAACCGTCGTTTGGCCAAAGGTGAAATGCCACAATCCGCCTGATGCACCGCCCCCCTGTAGGAGCGAGCATGCTCGCGATGGTAGCCCAAACACCGCTGGCATCCTGACACCCCGCGTTATCCTTGACGACCATCGTCGGAGCGCCGCCCGGAGCATGCTCGCTCCTACAGGGGCCCACGTTCATTGACCCAACGCACAGGCAAACACGGTTAAACGGGATTACAGTTAAAGCACACCGTCGATCAAGAACGGTGGCTTGAACCGACCGTGAGGAACGCCGTATGCCCTGGAAGAATTCCGAATCCCGGTACAGCACCGTCTCGATCACGCTGCACTGGTTGATGCTGGTCCTGCTGGCGCTGGTTTACGCCTGCATCGAGTTTCGCGGGATCTTCCCCAAGGGCAGCGGTGGCCGAACGCTGATCACCGAGTCGCACTTCATGCTCGGGCTGACGGTGTTCGTGCTGGTCTGGTTCAGGCTGTTCGCCCGCAGCCTCGGCCCGGCGCCACAGATTTTCCCCGCTTCGCCAAAGTGGCAAACCACCCTGGCCCGCCTGATGCACTGGGCGCTGTACGTTTTCATGATCGCCATGCCGATCCTCGGTTGGCTGGTCACCAGTGCCAAGGGCCATCAGGTGATGTTCTACGGCTTTGACCTGCCGCTGCTGGTCGCGGAAGACAAGGCGTTCGCCAAACGCATCCAGGACTGGCATGAACTGGGTGGCACGATTGGCTACTGGCTGATCGGGCTGCATGCCCTGGCGGGGATCTATCACCACTATGTGGTGCGCGATAACACGCTGCTGCGGATGATGCCCAAACGCAACTGAACCGCGATCATTGAAAACCGCGACGGCCCTGCAAGCCGCCGGTGTGGATGAAGATCAAACGCGTGCCCCTTTCGAATCGTCCTGCTTCGACGTGCTGCCTGAGCGCCAGCAACGCCTTGCCGGTGTACAGCGGTTCGAGGGGAATGCCAGTGGCGTGTTCGGTCCGGGCGATGAAGTCCAACAGCAACGGATCGACCTTGCCGAACCCGCCACGGCTGGCGTCGAACAATTCACAGCGCAGCCCGGGCGAGCCCGCCTCCTGTCCAATCGCCTCGACCTGCTGCGCCACGCCATGGTCGCCGGGCACCGCCAACGCACCGTAAACAGGATGTTCGCCCGCTTCGGCCAGCATCAGCCCCGCCAGCGTGGTGCCGGTCCCGCACGCCAGCCACCAGCCGTCGTAACCGCTCCAGCCCAACCTGCTCAGTTGCGGCCCGACCATCGCCTTCAACGACAGGCAGCCCTTGGCCCCCGGCCATCCACCACCCCCTTCAGGCACCGGCCACAGCTCCGGGTATTGCGCCTGCCAGGGCGTCCAGAAACCGGCCTCGTGCCGCGCGCGATAACCGCCGTAACCGAGCCAGTGCAATTGCATGCCGAACGCCTGCAGATCGTTGACCGTTGGCGTCTGCTGCGCATGCCCACGCAGCAGCCCCACGGTGCGGAAACCAAAGCGCTGGCCAGCAGCGGCCAGCGCGTGCAAGTGATTGGAATGGGCACCGCCCAGGCTGATGATGCCTGCGGCCCCCGCACGGTCGGCGGCCCTGAGGTGCTCGATGAGCTTGAACCATTTGTTGCCGCTGATGAACGGGTCGATCAGGTCGAGGCGCAGGATCGCGAGTTCGAGGCTGGCGGCGCTGAGCCAGTCGAGGTGGAGGGGTTCGAGCGGGGCCTGGGGCTGCCAGTCGCTGGGAGGGAGAAGCATGGAGGCCGGCTCTGGGTAAAGAGCCGGCATCTTAACAGCCTTGAGGACGCTGTCGCGGGCAAGCCCGCCTTGGATCTCCAGTGTTTGCAAGTCCTTGTGGGAGCGAGCCTGCCCGCGAAAGCCACCGGCAGGATCAACCGGCCAGTTACAGCTCGGCCGCCAGGCGCGACCCCTGGTTGATCGCCCGCTTGGCATCCAGCTCCGCCGCCACGTCCGCGCCGCCAATCAAGTGCACCGTCTGCCCCGCCGCGACCAGGCCGTCGTGCAGTTCGCGCAGCGGGTCCTGGCCGGCACAGATCACGATGTTGTCCACCGCCAGCACCTGCGGCTCGCCGGTTTCGCCGATGCGGATGTGCAGCCCCTGGTCGTCGATCTTCAGGTACTCGACGCTGTTGAGCATCTGCACGTGCTTGTTCTTCAGACCGGTGCGGTGGATCCAGCCGGTGGTCTTGCCCAGGCCGTCACCGACCTTGGTTTTCTTGCGTTGCAGCAGGAACACTTCGCGTGCCGGGGCATGGGGTTCAGCCTTGATCCCGGCCACGCCGCCGCGCGCCTGAAGCTGGGTGTCGATGCCCCATTCTTTCCAGAACGCTGCACGGTCCAGGCTGGTCGCCACCCCCTCATGCACCAGGAACTCCGACACATCGAAACCGATCCCACCGGCGCCGATCACGGCCACACGCTTGCCCACCGGCTTGCGCTCGAGAATCACGTCCAGGTAGCTCAGGACCTTGGCGTTGTCGACGCCCGGGATGGCCGGCGTACGCGGCGCGATACCGGTGGCCAGGATGATCTCGTCATAACCGCCTTCAACCAGTTGCGCCACGTCGACGCGGGTGTTCAGGCACACCTCGACGTGGCTGGTCTGCAGTTTGCGATTGAAATAACGCAGGGTTTCGTAAAACTCTTCCTTGCCCGGCACGCGCTTGGCGACGTTGAACTGGCCGCCGATTTCGCTGGCCGGATCGAACAGCGTCACCTGATGTCCGCGTTCGGCGGCCACGGTGGCCGCCGACAGCCCGGCAGGACCGGCGCCGACCACCGCGATTTTCTTGATCGACTGCACCGGCAGGTAGTTGAGCTCGGTTTCGTGGCAAGCCCGCGGGTTGACCAGGCAACTGGTCAACTTGCCGCCAAAGGTATGATCCAGACACGCCTGGTTGCAGCCGATGCAGGTGTTGATTTCATCGGCACGGCCCGCGGCGGCCTTGTTCACGAAATCCGGGTCGGCCAGGAACGGGCGCGCCATCGACACCATGTCGGCATCGCCTTCGGCCAGGATCTGCTCGGCCACTTCCGGGGTGTTGATGCGGTTGGTGGTGATCAGCGGAATGCCCACCGAACCGCGCAATTTCGCCGTGACCTTGCTGAACGCCGCACGCGGCACCTTGGTGGCGATGGTCGGGATGCGCGCTTCGTGCCAGCCGATGCCGGTGTTGATGATCGTCGCGCCGGCCTGTTCGATGGCCTTGGCCAGGGTCACGATCTCTTCCCAACTGCTGCCGCCTTCGACCAGGTCGAGCATCGACAGGCGGAAGATGATGATGAAGTTCGGGCCGACCGCTTCGCGCACACGGCGGACGATTTCCACCGGCAGGCGCATGCGGTTTTCGTAGCTGCCGCCCCAACGGTCGGTGCGGTGGTTGGTGTGCGCGGCGAGGAACTGGTTAATGAAATACCCTTCCGAGCCCATGATCTCGACACCGTCGTACTCGGCTTTTTGCGCCAGCACCGAACAGGTGACGAAATCGCTGATCTGCTTCTCGATGCCTTCCTCGTCCAGCTCCCGGGGCTTGAACGGGTTGATCGGCGCCTGGATGGCGCTCGGTGCAACCTGTTTCGGGCTGTAGGCATAACGACCGGCATGGAGGATCTGCATGCAGATCTTGCCGCCCGCCTCGTGCACCGCGCGGGTGACGATCTGGTGCTTGAGCGCTTCTTCCTCGGTGGTCAGCTTGGCCGCGCCGGAATACACACCACCTTCGTCGTTAGGGCCGATACCGCCCGTCACCATCAGGCCGACGCCGCCACGGGCACGCTCGGCAAAGTAGGCCGCCATGCGTTCGAAACCGCCGGGTTTTTCCTCGAGCCCGGTGTGCATCGACCCCATCAGGGTGCGGTTGCGCAACGTGGTGAAACCCAGGTCCAGCGGGGCCAACAGGTGCGGATAGTGAGCGGCGGTCATCGAAAACTCCACGTCGAGCGATCACGGAAAAAGTGAGGGCGCTCTTGGGCGCCCCTCTGTCATGCACAACAGATTATGGGCACTCGACCGGGCGCTCAATGACCGAAACTGACAACTTGATGATCCAATTGCGCAGCCGACACCGCTCTGCGTGTCGAAGGTTATTTTCGTATCACAGAGGCAAGGGTCGATCCTGCACGACCCGCTTCATAACGAGCGTCGACGTCAGCCTCTGCACATTCGGCAATGTCGAAAGACTCTCATCGTAGAGCCGCTGAAAGGCTGGCAAATCTTGAGTAATGACGTGAAGCAGGTAATCCGGTTCACCAAAAAGCCGTTGAGCATTGACTATCTGGGGAATTCCGAGGAGCGCCGTTTCGAAAGCCTCAACAGCTTGTCTGTCACCTTCGCGAAGGGTAGCGAACACCATGGCGGAAAAGTTGAGGCCCAAGGCGCCAGGGTCCAGTTGAGCTCTGTAACCGAGCAGTACACCCGACTCCTCCAGCGCTCGGACTCGACGATGGCAAGGTGAAAGGCTCAATCCGACACGCTCGGCGAGTTCAGTCACTGAAAGTCGGCCGTCCTTTTGCAATTCAGAAAGAATCTTTCGATCAATACGGTCCATTTGGAAGAATCTCCCTCATTCACGCGACACACCGAACATCTTTGAAAGTAAATTCTAACAACATTTCACTATTCTTCCTCGCATCCAATTCTTCCGGAGCAGGACGATGAGTTATCAGCAAGACACGTGGGTGGCGCCATGAATCTCAGTGTGTTTATTGCCTTCTGGGCGGTGTCGATTCTATTCGTCATAACCCCGGGCGCAGACTGGGCCTACGCCATATCCGCCGGTTTGAAAGGAAGGGTCGTCATACCTGCAGTGGGCGGACTCCTGTCCGGCCACCTGATTGCAACCATGGTGGTAGCCGCGGGCGTTGGCACGCTGGTAGCCAACCACCCTTTGGCCTTGACGGTGCTAACGATTGCCGGAGCGGCCTATCTGCTTTGGCTGGGAATCAACATGCTTGCCCGCCCTTCGACACCCCATGCCGATGATGTTCAGGTTTCGAATGCCTGGACACGCTGGGCGATCAAGGGCCTGTGCGTGAGCGGGCTCAACCCGAAAGTGTTTCTGTTGTTCCTGGCGTTACTACCGCAATTTGCCCACGCCTCCGCCCCTTGGCCTGTGCCGCTACAGATGATTGCACTTGGCCTGGTCCACACGATCAGTTGCGGGGTGATCTATCTTTTGGTCGGCTTCGGTTCTCAGGCCGTTCTGCATGCACGACCCACGGCGGCTCGGTTCGTCAGCCGCTTCTCTGGCGCGGCAATGATCATCATCGCAGTCATTCTGCTCGCCGAGCAGATACTGGATTAATCCTTTTTTATCGAGGCAGTGTTCATGAGCGATCAGCCCGCACCTTACGGCAACGCAACTCACGCGCAGGCGGCGACCCGAGTGCGCATACCGCATCTGAAACAAATGAAAATGGAAGGCCGGAAATGGGCGATGCTCACTGCATACGATATGTATAGCGCTGCCATTTTCGACGACGCGGGTATACCGGTTCTTCTGGTGGGCGACTCTGCCTCCAACAACGTCTACGGCAATGAGTCCACGCTATCGGTCACCGTTGATGAACTGATTCCGCTGGTTCGAGCGGTCAGTCGCTCCACTCAGCGAGCCCTGGTGATTGCCGATCTGCCTTTCGGTTCTTATCAGGCCTCGGCCGAGCAATGTTTCCATACCGCCGTGCGCTTCATGAAAGAAGCCGGTGCCCACGCGGTCAAACTGGAAGGTGGCATCGAGATGCTGCCTCAAGTCGAGAAGCTGACGAGTTCAGGCATACCGGTCATGGCCCACATCGGTTTCACGCCACAGTTCGAACATCAATTGGGCGGCTTTCGTGTCCAGGGCCGGGGCGAAGATGCACAGCGCTTGATCGACAGTGCCAAAGCTTTTGAAGCCGCAGGCGCGTTCGCGATTTTGATCGAGATGGTGCCAGGCGATGTGGGTCGAGCGATTACCGAAGCGGTTTCAATTCCAACTGTTGGTATCGGCGCGGGAAATCAATGCGATGCCCAAGTCCTCGTCTGGCAGGATATGGCCGGACTGCGCACCGGTCGCATGCCGCGTTTCGTCAAGCAATACGCCGATCTTCGCTCGGCTCTTCACAACGCGGCGAAGGATTTTGCAATGGATGTAGGTGCTGGAACTTTTCCCGGCCCCGAGCACACTTTCTAGCCCAAGGATCTGCTATGAAAAGCCTCAGAGAACGCGCTGCCGAAGGTCTTCAGGTCGGAGACCGCTTCACCATCGATCGTTGTTTTTCAGATGAGGATGTCCGCCGATTCGCGCAGATCTCTCGGGATTACAACCCTGTTCACTGCGACGCGCGTTACGCATCGATTCGCGGATTCAAGGCACCTGTAGCCCACGGTCTTTTGACAGCCAGCGTCGTCACCGAAATCGGCGGACAAATTGGTTGGCTGGCCAAAGAAATGAGTTTTGAGTTCAAACAACCGGTTTACCCAGGAGAACAGATCAGCTGTCACTGGCTTATTGTGAACATCGACGAGCGCGGTCACGCAAAAGCCGAAGTCAGTGCTTCCAACGCACAGGGTGTCATCGTGCTGAAGGCAACTACTACGGGGGTACTGCCCGGCGTCGATGAGCGTGAACGCATGAAACAGATGCTTTCTGAAGGCGACCCTACCAACGGTGCTGCCTCTACGTCGAGGTGATGGCCACGTGTTGGCGACTGTCCTGTCTGTATCTGAAAAAACTTGCCGTAGCGAGGCGTCCTTGCCCCGTCTGCGACGGACTCACGCAGCCTTAAGCGTCCTGAAGCGAATGTTCAATGCCTCGACCGCAAGTGAGAACGCCATTGCAAAATAGACGTACCCCTTCGGTACGTGCATCCCCATCGCATCGGCAATCAGCACGACGCCCACGACAATCAGGAACGCCAGGGCCAGCATTTTCAGGCTCGGATGCTTGTCGATGAACGCACTGATCGCCCCGGCCGCAAGCATCATGATCAACACGGCGACGACGATAGCGGCAACCATCACCGGTACATGAGAAACCATTCCGACAGCGGTGATCACCGAGTCCAGCGAGAAGACGATATCGATGATCGCAATCTGAATGATGGTGCTCAGAAAGCCCGCCCCCTTTTTACCAACCTCAGCCTCCCCCTCTTCGCCACCTTCCAGTTCCTGGAAGATTTCGCTGCTGCTTTTCCATAGCAAGAACAATCCACCGAAGAACAGAATCAGGTCACGCCCCGAAATCCCTTGATCGAAGACATGAAACAGATCGGTAGTCAGTTGCATGATCCACGTGATGGACAGCAGCAGAAGAATGCGCGTGACCATGGCCAGTGCCAAACCGAAGAAGCGGGTTTTGGGCTGCATGGCTTTGGGCATGCGGCTGACCAAAATCGAAATCATGATGATGTTGTCGATACCCAAAACGATTTCCAACACTGTCAGGGTAAAAAACGCGATCCAGATTTCCGGATTGAGAAACCATTCCATAACGTCAAAACTCTCGATTGCCCAGAAAAAAAGGCATCACCAAAATCGGTGATGCCCACATGCTCAAATGAGCGAGTCGTGGTAAGCCACATCGCCTCGACGGGGGCGACCAAACCAATCGTCGGTGCGGCGATGCACTGATGGCACCTGTCAGCCAATCAGACGGTGAGAAGCGAGTTGCCATCCATCTCAGACGGAATCGGCAAACTCAGCATCTGCAACAGGGTGGGAGCGATATCGCACAACCGGCCATGCTTCAGCCCGTGTCGCCCTGGCTGCTCACTGACCAGAATCAGCGGCACCGGATTCAAGGTATGCGCCGTGTGGGCCTGGCCTGACGTCGCATCGAGCATTTGCTCAACGTTGCCGTGGTCGGCGGTAATCAAACATTCGCCACCAACTGCGAGGGTTGCTTCAACTACGCGACTCAGGCATTCATCGAGCACCTCGACTGCCTTGACGGCAGCATCGAAGGAGCCCGTATGACCCACCATATCGCCGTTGGCATAGTTGCAAACGATCAGATCGAATGTGCCGCCGGCGATAGCGTTGACCAGTTTGTCAGTCAACAGTGGGGCGCTCATCTCAGGCTGCAAATCGTAGGAAGCAACGTCAGGCGACGGAATCAGGATTCGCTCTTCACCCTCAAAAGGCTGCTCTCGACCGCCGTTGAAAAAGAACGTCACGTGGGCGTACTTCTCGGTTTCGGCAATGCGCAATTGCGTTTTCCCAAGTCTGGCCAAGTGTTCCCCCAAGCTGTTGTGAATAGCTTCGGGAGGGAATGCACACAGGCAACTCAGCTCTTCGGAATACTGCGTCAATGTCAGCAAGCGATCCTTGTCCACCACTAACGGCCGCTCGAACGCCGTGAAATCCGGTTGGATCAACGCCTGGGTCAACTCTCGCGCCCGATCGGGGCGAAAGTTCATGAAGATCATGGCGTCATCGGCACCGACTCTGACGGGTTGTCCAATCGTGGTTGGCTTGACGAATTCGTCCGACTCCCCACGTTCGTAAGCGGCAGACAAAGCTACCGATGCCGTTTCAGCCTGATGTTCGGCTTCGCCGCCGACAATCAATCGGTAGGCCGATTCCACACGCCCCCAGCGGTTGTCGCGATCCATTGCATAGTAGCGACCGACCAGCGAAACAATGCGCCCGGCGCCCAGTTTCACAAACGCGTTTTCCAAAGCCTCAAGCGAGGCTAAAGCGCTCTTGGGCGGCGTGTCTCGACCATCGAGAAAGCCATGCACATAAACTTTCTCGACACCTTGCTCAACCAGGCAACCACAAGCCGCGATAATCTGATCGATATGACTATGCACGCCGCCCGGAGAAAGGAGCCCCATCACGTGCACGGCACCATCGCGACTCTTTACCCCTTGGAGCAACAACTGTAGTGCCGGGTTGTGTGAGAACTCTCCGTCCGAGAGTGCTTTATCAATTCGGGTCAGGCTCTGGTACACCACCCGCCCCGCGCCGAGGTTCATGTGACCAACCTCGGAGTTCCCCATCTGACCCTCGGGCAGTCCAACAGCAAGACCTGACGTCGCGATCTCGCTGTGGGCGAAACGTTTGAGCAGCGCATCAAACGTCGGCTTCCTCGCTGCGGCGAAAGCATTCGATTCAGTAGCCTGCCGAATACCGACACCATCAAGAATAATCAAAGAGCGCGTCGTCATCGTGCCCCCTAGAAGATGTAATCAGTGGTCAAGAAGCTCGACTCGCGATTGCGAATGATGTCGCTGACCAGTTCCTTGTTACTTTCCTGGAACTTGGTGGCGACGAGCGTGCGGATGGAGAACACGCGCAAGGCGTCATGAACGGAAAGCGTCCCTTCGGCAGAGTTTTTGCGGCCGTTGAATGGAAAGCTGTCTGGGCCGCGCTGGCATTGCGCGTTGATGTTGATACGCCCCACCTGATTGGCGAAGGCATCGACCAAACGACCCACTTGCGCGGAATCCTTGCCGAAGATACTGAGCTGCTGGCCGAAATCGGAATCGAGGACGTATTCGATGACTGTTTCCAGATCACGGTAAACCACCACAGGTACAACCGGACCGAACTGTTCTTCGTGGTACACACGCATGTCAGAAGTCACCGGGTACAGCACCGCGGGGTAGAAAAACGTCTCACAGACTTCTCCCCCGCCGGCGTTGACGACTTTGGCACCTTTGCTGACAGCATCGGCCACAAGTCCGGTCAGAAAATCAGTCTTGCCCGGTTCTGGTAGCGGCGTTAAAGCGACCCCCGTCTCCCACGGCATACCCGGTTTCAGCTGGGCCAGCTTCGCCTGAAACTTGTCGAGGAAAGCGTCAACGACGTTCTCATGAACGAACAGGATTTTCAGCGCAGTACAGCGTTGCCCGTTAAACGACAACGAGCCGGTAACAGCCTCGGAAACGGCGTTATCCAAATCGACATCGGGCAGGATGATGCCAGGATTTTTCGCGTCCAGACCCAGCGCGGCACGCAGACGGTGTGGCTTTGGGTGCAGCTTTTTCAGGTCGCTGGCAGCCTTGTTGGTTCCGATGAACGCAAAAACATCGATCTTGCCGCTGGCCATTAAAGCGCTGACGGTTTCCCGGCCGCTGCCGTAAATGATGTTGATAACTCCGGCCGGGAAGCTGTCACGGAATGCCTCGAGCAAAGGTCGAATCAGCAACACCCCGAATTTTGCGGGTTTGAATACAACGGTGTTGCCCATGATCAACGCTGGAATCAGGGTCGTGAACGTCTCGTTCAACGGGTAGTTGTACGGTCCCATGCACAGCGTCACGCCCAAAGGAACGCGACGAATCTGTCCCAGGGTGTCTTGTTCAAGCTCGAAACGGCTGGAACGACGATCCAGTTCCTTGAGGGCGTTGATGGTGTCGACGATGTAATCACAGGTGCGGTCGAACTCTTTCTCCGAGTCTTTGAGATTCTTGCCGATTTCCCACATCAACAACTTCACGACCGCTTCGCGTTGTTCACGCATGCGGCTGAGGAAGGACTCCACGTGTCGAATACGCTCGACCACGCGCAGGGTTGGCCAGATGCCCTGGCCACGGTCATAGGCTTGTACCGCTGCTTCCAGTGCGGTCATGGCCGTTTGCGCGTCCAGAAGTGGGGTACTGCCCAAAATCACGGACTCGTGACCCGATTCTTTTTTCAGGCATACAGGACTGCGGACGGGAGCGAGCGCGCCGTCCCACAACCGCAGCTCGCCATTGACCAGATACTCGCGCTGTTCAATGGAAGGTCCTGGACGAAACGCAGCAGGGAT
This sequence comes from Pseudomonas fluorescens, assembly GCF_041354075.1. Classification (GTDB taxonomy): domain Bacteria; phylum Pseudomonadota; class Gammaproteobacteria; order Pseudomonadales; family Pseudomonadaceae; genus Aquipseudomonas; species Aquipseudomonas fluorescens_CE. The sequence goes on from NZ_JARZGC010000006.1 coordinate 228,645, forward strand.
TTCGTCTGCGCTGGGGAAGAGCGTTTCAAGTCGGTTGTTCAACGTCATTTTTCATACCTCTGTGCGCACTGTTCAGTGCCGGGAGAGAAAGAACCGGGCACGCTGTGCTTTGCACGTTCAAATAGAATTCAGATCACAACGAATTCGGCAGCCGGCGCCGTTTGCGCCGCCCAGCAGATGCCAGCAAAGGACATCGCATCCAGCGAAGCTCCGCCGATCAGGCCACCATCGATGTCCACTTGATCAAACAATTGCTTGGCGTTATCGGCCTTCACGCTCCCGCCGTACAGAATCCGGCAATCGACGGCGGCTGCGCGATCATGCTCAGCCAGCCACTTGCGGATGTGCCGATGAACAGCTTGCGCCTGCTCTGGCGTCGCGGTTTCGCCTGTACCAATGGCCCATACGGGCTCATAGGCAATCACCCCCTTGACCAGGTCCTGAATGCCCACTGCCTTCAGAACTGCACTCAATTGTTGGGTGACGATTGCCTCAGTTTCACCGCCCTGTCGCTGAGCAAGTGTTTCACCCACACACAACACCGGGATAAGTCCGGCGCGAAGCGCGGTAGCGAATTTCTTTGCCACACGTTCATCGTCTTCTGCATAAAGCGCACGGCGCTCCGAATGCCCGACAAGTACGTAGCGGCAGCCGATATCCCGGAGCATGGAAGCACTGACTTCTCCGGTATGTGCACCTGACAGATGAGCGCTGAGATTCTGGGCTCCCAGCGAAACATCAGAATCGTCCAGCAGATCAGCTACGGTCGCCAGGTAGGGAAACGGTGGGCAAATTGCCGTCTCGACACTTTCAAAGCGTGAAACCACCGGAAGCAGGCTGCGCAGCAACGAAGCATTGGCCGCGCTGCTGCCGTTCATTTTCCAATTGCCGATAACCAGTTTCTTTTTGTGAGAAGAGCTCTGCATGATTCAGGCTTTCCTGTTCAAAAGTGCGGCAGCGTCATAGGGCGCACGCCCTTGCAACGCCTCTTCAATACGCAGCAAACGGTTGTATTTGCCCACCCGATCCGAACGACTCAGAGAGCCGGTCTTGATCTGTCCGGCACAGGTTGCGACAGCAAGGTCGGCAATGGTGGTGTCCTCGGTTTCTCCCGAACGATGGGAAATAACCGCGGTGTAACCGGCATCTTGCGCCATGCGGATAGCGTCCAGCGTCTCGCTGAGAGTGCCGATCTGGTTGAACTTGATCAGAATCGAATTACCAATCCCTTTCTGAATGCCCTCACGCAGAATTTTGGTGTTGGTCACAAACAAGTCGTCGCCCACCAGTTGCACGTGGCCGAGCTTCTGAGTCAGCCCCGCCCAGCCATCCCAATCGCTTTCATGCATCCCATCTTCGATGGAAATGATCGGGTACTTGTCGCATAGCATCGCCAGGTAATCGGCAAAACCTGCCGAATTGAAGGACTGGTCTTCGCCGGCGAGTACATAGTTGCCGTCCTCGTAAAATTCTGAGGCAGCACAATCCAGCGCCAGCGTAATGTCCTTGCCCAGCTCGTAACCCGCTCGACTTACAGCCTCCTTGATAACAACCAATGCTTCTTCATTGGAAGCCAGTGAAGGAGCAAACCCACCCTCATCCCCCACTGCAGTGCTCAGGCCGCGTTCCGTCAAAACCTTCTTCAAGGAGTGGAAGACCTCGGCGCCCATGCGCAGGCCTTCGCGGAACGACGAGGCTCCGACTGGCTGGATCATGAACTCTTGAATATCGATGTTGTTATCGGCGTGCTCGCCACCGTTGATGATGTTCATCATCGGAACGGGCATGCTGAATTTGCCAGGTGAGCCATACAGCGCGGCCAAGTGTTCGTACAGCGGAACCGCCTTAACCGCAGCCGCAGCCTTGGCGCTGGCCAGGGATACCGCGAGGATCGCATTGGCCCCCAGAATGCTTTTACTCTCGGTACCATCCAGGGCAATCATCGCATTGTCGATTTCACGCTGATTCAGGGCATCCAGTCCGATCAGGCATTCACGAATCGGGTTGTTCACATTCTCGACCGCGCGCATCACGCCTTTGCCCATGTAGCGCGATGCATTGTCTCTTAGCTCGAGCGCTTCACGGGAGCCCGTGGACGCACCTGAGGGAACGCTGGCCGTTGCACTGACGCCACACGCGAGGGTCACAACCGCTTCGACGGTGGGGTTGCCTCGCGAGTCCAGAATTTCACGGGCAAGGATGTGCTGGATACGGCTGTTCTTGTTAAACATGATTTGTCCCCTTCGTATGATTCACTGCCGTTGCCTCTTGGCCTTGCGTACCGAGCAATTCCTGCTGCTCGGCATACTGCGCCCGAAAATCGAAATCCCGTGGCCATGATGCAAAGTCGTGTTCTTCAACGACTTTGTGATCAGTAGAATTCGTCTCACTCATCAGAGCATCCTCAATCAGCGGATCGCTTCGCCTACGCGCACAACACGAAGGGAATTGGTCCCGCCTTGGGCGTTGGCGTAGTCGCCTTTGGTAATCAGAACGTGATCGCCTGCCTTCACCACACCACGGCGGGTCAACTCATTTACAGCTTTTTCGTTGACCAATTCAGGGGCGAAATCATCGCTGTCGAACGGAATGGTCGTGACACCACGAAACAACGTGACCCGATTTTGGGTGGCCAGATTGCGAGAAAACGCAAAGATCGGAAGGTGCGAGCGAATGCGCGACATCAAGCGAGGTGTATCGCCGCTTTCCGTCATGCAGATGATGGCTTTGACACCGTGCAGGTGGTTGGCCGCGTACATGGCGGACATAGCAATGGACTCGTCGATCTTGTGGAACACCTGGTCGACGCGATGTTTGGAACGATGGGATTGAGGATGCTTTTCTGCGCCGATGATGATCCGGTGCATGGCCTCGACCGTTTCGATGGGATAAGCACCCGCCGCGGTTTCGGCGGAGAGCATCACCGCGTCGGTCCCATCAAGCACTGCGTTGGCAACGTCGAACACTTCTGCACGAGTCGGCATTGACTGCGTGATCATCGACTCCATCATCTGAGTGGCGGTGATCACCACACGATTAAGCGTGCGGGCACGTTCGATAATCAGCTTTTGAACGGCGACCAGTTCCGCGTCACCAATTTCCACCCCCAGGTCACCCCGGGCCACCATCACGCCTTCAGATGCTTCGATGATCTCATCGAGAATTCGCAGGTCATTGACGGTTTCTGCGCGTTCAATCTTGGCAATCAGGCCGGCCTGCCCTCCTGCCTCCTGCATCAGGCGACGAGCCAGGTGCATATCCGAGGCGTCGCGTGGAAACGAGACAGCCAGGTAATCCACCTGCATGTGTGCAGCCGTCTTGATATCGGCGAAATCTTTTTCGGTCAGCGCCGATGCCGACAGTCCACCGCCTTTGCGATTGATCCCCTTGTTGTTGGACAGCGGTCCGCTTATCAGGACTTCGCAGATCAATTGCGTCGCTTCGACGTTCAGAACCTTCAACTCGATTCGTCCGTCATCGAGTAACAGAATGTCGTCTGGGCGGCTGTCTGTGATCAAGGCCTCGTAGTCGATTCCGACCCGCTGATTGTCCCCGGCATTTTTGTCCAGCGCAGCGTCGAGAATGAATTGCTGCCCCTTCTCGAGAACGACTTTTCCTTGCGCAAACCGTGCGATGCGAATTTTAGGACCTTGCAGATCGGCCAGTACTGCCACGAAACGACCATGTTTGGCAGCCAGCTCACGCACCAGCCGGGCACGAGCAATGTGATCTTCAGCCTTCCCATGGGAAAAGTTCAGGCGCACGACATCAACGCCCGCTTTCACCAATCCCTCGAGGGCTTCGAATGATTCTGTTGCTGGCCCCAACGTGGCCACGATCTTGGTTCTGCGCTGCATGACAGATGCTTCCTCAAACAGGGTTTTATTATTGAACGCAAAGGAAATCTGGAGCCGCTTGTGATTATTTGCGTGCAAATGATCAATCAGCGCAAAGCAATCCAATTGAGTGCTAAAACTGCCATGGACCGACAAATGGCTTTTTACCTCAGTATTTTCATGCTAAACGCCCAGCACCCAGGTAAACGACATCGAAAAACGCTTAAAAAATCTTGGCACATTGACACACCAAAATGCAATGCTATTTTAGTCAGCACAAATACACGCATCCGGCCACGACCCGGATCGCACTACTCTGCCGAAGGGATATTGATCATGCTGCCAAGACGCCTCTCCATCGCCAGCCGAATGGTTCTCGGGTTCGTCATCATTGCCGCGCTGAGCATTGCGCTAGGGGTTTTCGCCTTACGTCAGATCGATGAAGTGCAGGTCCAATCGACCCAGATAAAAGACAATTGGCTTCAACGGGTACGTGCTCTGGGGGCGGCGAATGCCGCACTGAACCGCTATCGGATGGGATCGATGCAGCACATTCTTTCGGTCAGCGAGAAAGACATGCAGTCTTACGAGGACAAAACCGCCGGGCGGTTGCGTCAGGTTCGCGAGCAAATGCAGATCTATGCCCAGTTGCTCACGAACGAGGACGATAAGGGACGGTTGAGCGCGTTCAATGCCAGCCTTGACGTGTACGCAAAAAATCACCTCGAATTGCTCACGCTTTCTCGCAAGGGTGACAAGACGGGCGCCAGGGAATTTCTGATGACGATCAGGGATTCCTACGATCAGATGACGCAAAACTTCGAAGACCTCATCGACCGTTCAAACCAAGGCGCGGAGATGGCAGGTAACGAGTCGATTGATGCCTATCAACGCGCCGTCCAAGGCGTGGGATTGGTCATCATCCTGGTTGGTATCGGGACAGTTCTGGTGGCATGGCTACTGACTCGCAGCATCACTGCTCCCTTGAATGTGGCCGTTAAAGCCGCGAAAACAATTGCCGAAGGTGATCTGAGCCAGCCCATTCAACCAACGGGCAACGATGAAGCTACTCGTCTGCTCGAGTCCTTGGCGACCATGCAAAGCAATCTGATAAAGACCTTGGGACAGATTTCAGGCTCATCCCGCCAATTGACCAGCGCCACTGCCCAACTAAACACGGTCACGGAAGCCTCCAGTCAGGATATTCAACAGCAACACGCCGAGATTGAGCAGGCAGCCACCGCGGTGACCGAAATGACCGCAGCCATTGAAGAAGTCGCCCGTAATGCGCTGTCCACGTCCGAGCTGTCCGTGGCGTCACGGGACATTGCCCTGAAAGGGCAACAACGCATGGTCGAAACATTGGACGCCATAGAGACGCTCACCCGAGATGTGCAACTCAGTTCGGAGCAGATTGAAAGCCTGGCCGAACAGTCGCAGCGTATTGGCAAGGTACTGGACGTCATTCGCACGATTGCCGAACAAACCAACCTGTTGGCACTCAACGCCGCCATTGAAGCGGCTCGAGCAGGCGATGCGGGTAGAGGTTTTGCCGTCGTTGCAGATGAGGTGCGCGCCCTCGCCCACCGCACTGCACAGTCGACGCGGGAAATCGAAGAGATGATAAGTGGCATCCAAAGCGGAACGGATACTGCCGTTTCAACCATGCTCAGCAGCAGTGAGAACACCCGTCTCACGTTGTCTTTGGCCCAATCCACTCAAAGCGCGCTGGCAGAAATTGTCGCCGCCAACGACGACATCAATCAACGCAATCTAATGATCACGACAGCCACGGAAGAACAAGCGCACGTTGCACGTTCCGTTGACCGCAACTTGCTCAATATCCGCGATCTGTCCGTTCAGTCGGCTACGGGCTCACAACAAACCACTGACGCTTCGATATCCCTCGGCCATTTGGCTGTCGAACTCAACAGCATGGTGGGACACTTCAAGATTTAATCAGTGCAATTTTTTGCATAATGCCACGTTAAAAAGTAGTCAACAGCGACGAAACCTGTTCGAATCAAGCCATGCTTCATTCGCACTCACTTACCACTACTGCGGAAAGTGATCGTCGCCACTCTATTCGTAAGTGATCAAAAATATGGCCTCAAGTGCCCTCGTACTACGCATCGCCGCTGAAATCCGGCAGAAAATCCAGACAGGCAAGCTGCCCCTGGGTGCTCATCTGAGCGCACAAAAAGTCGCCGACGAGTTCAACGTCTCCCGATCTCCTGCACGCGAAGCGCTGGTGCTGCTCTCCGAGCAAAACATTCTCGAACAACTGCCAAATCGTGGGTTCTTTGTGCTGGAGCTCGTGCAGGATCCGTCGCAAATCCACGATGAGGTACTTCCGCTTGAAGAGCCGGACGAATACTACCGACTCTCGGAAGACTGGCTGAACAATGCAATCCCCAACGAAGTGACAGAGCAGTTTCTGCGCACTCGCTACAACCTGACAAAGGCCCAGGTCATAGACATTCTCAACCGGGCAGCAAAAGTCGGTTGGGCCGAGCCGAAACCGGGTTATGGCTGGCGCTTCCTGGACGTGGCCAAGACACCTGAAACGCTCGAACAGATCTACAAGGTGCGCTCGTTGATCGAACCGGCAGCGCTGCTGGAGCCGACTTACCATCACGACCTGAGCAAGCTCCAGCGCTTGAAAAAAGAGCAGCAGGACATGCTCAACGGCGGCATTGATAACCTGCCGGCTGATGTGCTGCTCAAAAATGGTATTCGCTTCCACGAAGAGCTAATCAAGCTCTCCGGCAACCCGCTTTATCACATGATCCTGGTCCAGATGAACAACATGCGGCGATTGATCGAATATCGCTCGATGATCGACCGCAAGCGCCTTTTCAAACAGTGCGCCGAACACATCCGGATGATCGAACTGGTGGAGCAAGGCAACAACCTTGAAGCCGCGCATCTCATGAAACAGCACCTGAGTGGATCCTTCGCTCACAAATCGCCAATTCTGAAATTAAGACCCGAATCCGCCGAGGCCAGCCTCTCACTTTCAGGCATCGGCACTGGCCTCACATCACTTCTCGAGGAGAGTACAAGTTGAGCACCGAAGAACAATTGCGCGAAGAAATCTGCACCGTCGGCAAAAGCCTGTACGAACGCGGTTATACCGTGGGTAGCGCAGGCAACATCAGTGCACGCCTGGAAGATGGCTGGTTGATCACCCCCACCGACGCCTGCCTGGGAAGATTGAAGCCGGAAGAAATCGCGAAAGTCGGCAAGGACGGCACCTGGGTATCCGGCAACAAGCCTTCGAAAACCCTGGAGCTGCATCGTCAGGTCTACGACCGCAACCCGGAAGTGAATGGTGTGCTGCACACACACTCAACGTCGCTCGTGGCCCTGACGCTCGCTGGCGTCTGGAACAAGGACGACATCCTCCCTCCACTGACGCCTTACCAAATCATGAAAGTCGGCCACATCCCATTGATCGCCTATCAGCGCCCTGGTTCTCCTGACGTGGCGGCACAGGTCGCGCAATTGGCTAACGATGTGCGCGGCGTCATGCTGGAACGGCTAGGCCCCGTGGTTTGGGAAACCTCGGTATCGAAAGCCAGCTTTGCACTGGAAGAGCTTGAGGAAACGGCGAAGCTCTGGATGATGAGCAATCCGAAACCAGCACCGCTGGGTGAAGAGGCAATTGAGGACTTGCGCCGGGTGTTCTCAGTCAAGTGGTAAGCCCACAGAGTGGCCTTCGAATACAGGTAGATTGTGTTCAAAGGCCCTCTCGGTCTATACCGTAGTGCTCGCCGCAACCTTTCGGACGACGTAGGGCAGAATTCCCCCCTCCTTCAAGTAGAGAATTTCCTGTTGCGAATCCAACTGCAGAATCAACGGCAGCGAGGTCTGACTTCCGTCCGCGCGATTGATCACCAGGCAAAGCGGGTTTGCCCCCACCTGCATTGTCTCCAGACCTTTGAAGTCCAGTGTCTCATCCCCTTTTAACTGCAAGTTCGTCGCGTCAACGCCTGCCGCAAACGTAATGGGCAAGATGCCCATGCCGATCAGATTGCTACGATGGATACGCTCAAAACTCTGCGCGACGACAGCCTTGACGCCCAAGGTGGCTTGCGCCTTGGCTGCCCAGTCACGACTGGAGCCCGCTCCATAGTTGAACCCGGCGAAGATCACCAGCGGCACGTCTTTGGCAACGTAGCTCAGAGCTGCGTCGTAAACGCACTGGATCGAACCGTCAAAAGCCGTTGCAAAACCACCCTCTCCCGGCTGTTGCTCCAATAGCCGATTCTTCACTGCTCGATTCACGAATGCACCGCGCATCATCACTTCGTGGTTGCTGCGGCGGGTCGAGTATTGATTGAGATCGTTCGGGTTTTCGCCGCGCTCGATCAACCACTGTCCAGCCTGGCTTTCGAGTGGAATCGCACTGGCCGGTGAGATGTGGTCAGTGGTGACGTTGTCGCCCAGCACCATCAAAGTTCTTGCACTATGAATCGACAACTCGGGTGAAGCTTCGGCTTTGACGTTTTGCAGGTAAATGGGTCGGCGCAGGTAAGTCGAATTCGGCGCCCAAGGAAACTGCACGCTGCCACTCGCTGACAGTGCCTGCCAGTGATGAGTGCCATCCCACAGCATCGCGTTACGCTGGCGGAACAAATCCGGGCGAACGGTCTGGCTGACCAGTGCCTGAATCTGCTCTTCACTGGGCATCAGTTCATGCAGGTACACATCGTTGCCTGCCGCATCCTGTCCTAACGGCTCAGTCTGGATATCCATATTGATGGTGCCTGCCAAGGCATAAGCCACGACCAGCGCCGGCGAAGCCAGGTAGCCGACCTGGACGCGAGGATTGACCCGCCCCTCGAAGTTGCGATTGCCCGACAACACCACCACGGTTTTGAGGCCATGGTCCGAGAAGCGCTCCATGTGTTCTTCGAGACTGCCGGAGTTACCGATGCAGGTCATGCAGCCAAACCCGGCGAGATCGAACCCCAAGGCCGAGAAGTCGCTCAGCAGATCGGCCTTTTCCAGGTAGTCCGCGACTACGCGTGAGCCGGGCGACAGAGATGTCTTGACCCAGGGTTTACTGCGCAAACCGCGACGCTGAGCGTTACGGGCCAGCAATCCCGCCTGGATCATCTGGCTCGGGTTTGCAGTGTTGGTGCAACTGGTGATTGCCGCCAGGGAGATGGCGCCATGGGTCAGGGCCTGGCCAAACGAAGGCTCGAAGTATTGGGCTTCAGCGTCCGAGGAACGCGCTATCACGCCCTCCCGCTCACCCAGAATTTCCTGGCGAAAGGATGGCGCTGCATCAGCCAGCTTGCGCCACTGATGCGGTTGATGAGGTCCGGCAACACTTGGCTCGATGGCCGCGAGATCCAGCTCGATCAAGTCATCGAAATGCGGTTCGGGCAGTGAGTCGTGGCGCCACAGGCTTTGCGCTTCGAGGTAAGTTTCAATACGCGCAATGGTGTCTTCGCTGCGACCGGTCAGGTGCATGTACTCCATCGTGCTGTCGTCGAACGGGAAGAAGACTACGGTGGCGCCATACTCAGGGGCCATGTTCGACAGCGTGCCTCGCGCCGCCCAACTGAGCTTCGACAGGCCAGGGCCGCAGAACTCAACGAACTTGCCCACCACGCCCTTCGCACGCAATATTTGCGTGATGCGCAATGCCAGATCGGTGGCCGTCACACCGGGCCGCAGTTCATTGCTCAAACGAATGCCGACGACTTCAGGAAAGCTGATCGGCACCGGCTCGCCGAGCATGGCAGCCTGTCCCTCCAGCCCACCCACACCCCAGCCAAGAACGCCGATGGCGTTGATCATCGGCGTGTGGCTGTCGGTTGCTACGATATCGTCAGGATGCAGCAGTGGCTGGCCATCGGCGGTCTGGCTTTCCCAAACCACGGTCGCCAGCGACTCCATGTTGACCTGGTGAATGATCCCGGTACCGGGCGGAACCACCTTGAAATTGGTCAGACTCTTCTGCGCCCACTTGATGAATTCGTAGCGTTCGGAGTTGCGGCGGTAGTCGATGTCCAGGTTCTTCTCCACCGCGTCCGCTTCGGCGTAGCGCTCGACAATCACCGAATGGTCAATGACCAGCACCGCAGGAATCATCGGGTTCATGGTTTCCGGTGCGCCACCCATCTCCGCCACCATATCGCGCATACCGGCAAAGTCAGCCAGCGCCGGCAGGCAGGTCGTGTCGTGGAACATCAGCCGGTTGGGGTAAAAAGGCACTTCGCAGGCCGGCGCCCCTTGGCGTATGCATGCGATGAAGTTGTCCAGCGACGCCGGTGAGCACCGCGCCACATTCTCCAGCAAAATACGGATTGAATAAGGCAAGCCAATGAGCTCGTCCGGGGTGAGTATCTTGTGCAGATCCACGTAGGCGTAACGGGTGTCGCCCACTTGAAGATGGTTTTGATGACGTGCGTCGATGGTGGAAATCATGGGCTTACCGTTCACCGGTTGAGTGCGTACGCAAACGAGTCTATTCGGTCGTTCAGTTGAACCCAGCGTAACCAAAGGCCGAGCCGGGGAAAATTGAACAATGAGCAAGTCATCGTTCGCCAACGGAGAACGCAGCCTTGATGAGTCTGAAATTGTCAGGTCTTGCTCACTTCCCTACTCTCAGGGGCGACGACAATTTCCATGGAGACCATTTATGCTCGCCCCTACCGCAAAAGTCCTTGCAGAGCTTGCCCCGACTGGTGTGCTCAAAGCTGCCATCAACTTCGGCAATCCGGTGCTTGCACAGCGCAATGCCGAAACGGGCCAACCTCAAGGTGTATCTGTCAGCCTGGCGGTGGAATTGGGCAAGCACCTGGGCGTTCCTGTCGAGTTCATCACCTACGACGCTGCGGGAAAAGTGTTCGAGGCGTTGGCACAAAATCAATGGAACATCGCATTCCTGGCCATCGAACCTGTGCGTGAAGCTCAAGTCGCCTTCAGTGAACCTTACGTGATTATCGAAGGTACCTATCTGGTCAAGGACAGCTCCCCATTCCGCAAGATGGAAGATCTGGATCAACCCAACGTGCGGATCGCCGTGGGCAAGGGTGCAGCTTATGACCTGTACCTGAGCCGGACTCAACAGCACGCAACCCTGGTTCGCGCGTCAACCTCTGCCGGAGCGGTGGACCTGTTTCTCGATGAGAACCTGGATGCGGCGGCGGGCGTGCGTCAACCGTTGCTCAAGGTCGCCGAGGCCAACAAGGAATTGCGCGTCCTGGACGATTACTTCACGTCAATTCGCCAGGCAATGGGCGTTCCCGTGCGATGTGCCGCGGGTGCGGCGTATGTCAGAGCATTCCTGGAAGAACAGAAAGCCAACGGTTTCGTTACCAAGGCACTTGCCGCAAGCGGCCAAAGTGACGTCACGGTTGCCCCGCTTCAAGTCAATTGAGACCGCTGCGATAAGGGGATGAAACGCACTTGCCTGCTCAGCGGCGAAGGCGTTTCAACCAGATTTTATGCACCGGCTCAGCGCAGAGCATCACCACTATCAAGCGCATGATCTGCATTGCCGTAACGATGCCAACGCCCAGGTTCAAGGCTTCGGCCGTCAGGTACATCTCCGTACTGCTGCCCGGCATCATGCCCAGTGCCAGCGTCATCAAAGGAAAACCCAGCAGATAACCGATTCCAAGTGCCAGCAACAAGGTGCATACAATCATGCTCAAGGTGAACACCGAAACCTTGATCAGGAATGTCGGTGAGGCCTTGAAGAACTGGCGATCAAAATAGCCTCCCAGCGCGCAACCGATCATGAGCTGACCGTAATGGCTCAGCTCAACGGGTAATGCCGTCTGCAGATTGAAGCTGGCAGTGAATAACGCGCACAGCGCCATCGGGCCGAACATCCAAGGGTTCGGCAACTTGTACCGTTTCCAGATAATCGCTGTCAGCGCCCCGCCGAGCAACAATGGCAGCAGCCAATACCAATCACTGGGCAATCGGGCATGAACCACCGATGGAGAGATTTTCGAGCTGAAAAACATCGCGGGCGGAACACAAAGCACAATCAGCACGAGCCGAACACTGTGAGCTGCAGCGATCTGACTGACATTGGCCTTATGCCTGATCCCCGATTGAATCATCTCTGCAAAGTTCGCAGGCATGAAGGCGAAAAAGGCAGTCGTCAGATCCATGCCTCGACGCCGCATGAACTCGATGCCGAGCAAGGCAAGCAACAAGGTCAGAAATGCCGCAAACAGCATCATCGCGAAATGCCCCAGGATCTGCTCCAGCACCGCGGGTGTGAAATGCAGGCCTATGGATGTCGCAATCATCCATTGCCCGGTCAATCGACCATTGGGGATCTCCCCCACCCGCCAGCCCAGGCAACGCACCAGAATAACCGCCAACATCGATCCAATGATCCAGGGCAAAGGCCAGTTCAGGTAACTGGCAATCAGTGCGCCGGCCACTCCAATCAGCGGTGTCGCCCACCACAATCCCATTGAGGTGAAAAACGCTTTCATAGGTTGGTGCCACCAAAGACCATACACACTGGACTTCCTGTCTCAATCACCTCACCCGTCGGGGTCAAGCTGCCAGTCGTTGGGTCAATACTGAAAACCACGATGGTGTCGCTGTCCTCGTTGGCCACATACATGCATCCGCCGTCGGGCGACAACGCGAAAAATCGAGGAGTGAGGCCTTGCGTTGGCGTCGCTGATTCGAATGTCAGCCAGCCCGATTGAGGATCAATGCTGAAGCGCGCAATGCTGTCGCTTCCCCGGTTGGAGGCGTAGAGGAAGCGCCCGGCCTTATCGACTTCGATCTCTGCGGCCGTGCTGTCGCCGGTGAAAGAATCCGGCAGCGTAGAGAGCACCTGCTGCGGCTGCAGCTCACCACTTTCGCTGTTGAAGCGATAGGTTGCGACGGTCGAGTCGAGCTCATTGACCGAGTAGACAACGGGTAGTCCCGGATGAAACGCCACATGCCGCGGCCCGGCCCCTTTGCGGGTGGCAACAGATGGACAGGCTGTCGGGAGCAGCTTGCCCGACAGTGAGTCGAATCGGTAAGTGAAGATCCGATCGAGACCTTTATCCGGTACGACGACTAGCTTTCCACTGGGGTCGAATGGATTGAAATGCGGTTTCGGGCCTTTTTGTTCAATTCGATGGGGTCCGATCGGCCCTTGCGTCATCACTTGATCGCAGAGTTCGCCGAGTTCCCCCGAATCGAGAATCGGTAAAACAACAACAGAACCACTGTAATGGTTGCTCACCACCAGGAAGTCGCCGTCCGGTGAAATCGCCAAATGTGCGGGATTGTGGCCATGGGTGCTTTGGCTATTGAGGTAGCGCAGCGTGCCATTGGCGCCGATGCTGAATGCGCTGGCCTGATCCGTATCACCATGGACGCAGTACAGGAAATCCTCCTGTTTACTGATCGCAAGAAATGAAGGGTTTACCAATCCATCAACCAACTGCACATGAGACAGGCGCCCAGTCTTTGAGTCGACGCGGTAGACGTTGATCCCGTTGCCACGGGCATTCCTTTCACGAGTGGTGCGACAGCCTACGTAAATGAACATGAAGTCATCTCAAAAGGCGAGCAGGTGCATGGATGGCACCTGTCACGCGGTCAAGTGTGCGACGAACGCGCGAGCGGTAGGAGGGAGCGCTTCGAATCGTCGAGCAACAATATTCAACTGACGCTTGGCCCATGGCTCGGCCAACGTGACAGCCTGCAAATGGAAGGAACGCAGATAGGGACGCAGAACATCGCGAGGTAAAATGCAAATGCCCAGATTGGTCGAAACCATCCGGCACATGCATTCAAAGCTGGAAACCCGAACCCGCTGCCTGATTGGCTTACCTAACAATTCGGCTTGTTCAGTCAGCAGCAAATGCACCGAGCTTTCCACATGAGGACCAATGAACTCGAAGATCAGCGCCTGCTCGAAACTGGCTTGCGTCTGCGCCGCCAATGGATGCCGCTCTGGAACCGCAATCACCAACTCATCCACGCGATAAGGAACGGACTCCAACCCTTGTGAAGGCGTCTGTTCGGCAATGATGCCGACATCCGCACGACCGTCCGACACCGCTCGTACGATTGCCGCACCGACGCGCTCCTCGATATCGAACTTGATATCGGGGTAGGTTTCCATAAATGTGCCGATATCCAGACTCAGCTGTTGGGCCAACGCCGATGTGATGGCGTGCAATCGAACATGGCCCTTGATTCCAGCACCATACTCACTCAACTCCTGGTCCATCTTCTGAAGAGTTTCGTTCACCTGCAACGCGTAATGGCGCAGCGACTGCCCCGCAGGGGTCAGCTCCATTCCGCGCGGATAGCGAATGAACAAGGGAGAACCCACCTTCTCTTCAAGCTCGCTGATCCGCTTACTGACTGCGGAGGTCGCCAGGTGGCAGAGCTGCGATGCCTTGGTCAGGTTTCGCTGCTCCGCCACAGCCATGAAGATTTCCAGGCTGAGCAGATCATGGCGCATTGGCCAATGCCTTCTCGAAGAAGTCTACCGTGCCGAAATTGCCGGATTTCAGCGCCAAGGCAACCGGGTCGTCGCGCAAGCCGAGTGTCCAAGGCACACCAGGATCGATGGTCGCACCAATTCGCAGAGCCTTGACTTGCAGTGCCTTGACTACCGCACCCGATGTCTCGCCGCCGGCAACCACCAGCTTGCGAACACCCATGCCGTAGAGGCCGACAGCGACGGCGGACAATGCGTCTTCAACGATCTGCCCAGCAGCCTCAACGCCTAGCTTTTGCTGAGCAAGCTTGACCGTCTCTGGATGCGCGCTTCCGTAGATCAGGACGGGACCCTTTTGAATCAGATCCTTTGCCCATTCAAGTGCTTCAGCAACCTGATCATGACCATTGGCAAGACGCAGCGGATCAATGGAAAAGCTCGGGCGGGTTTTCTGCCAGTGCTCGACCTGACCATTCGTCGCTACCGAACAACTGCCGGAAACAACGGCGCCCAAGCCCTCGATGACAGGCAGTACCGATGCCGTTTCGGACTGACCGAGCTTGCCTGCACGACGGAAGTTTTCAGGTAGACCCAGCGCAACGCCAGAACCGCCGGTAACCAGTTTATGGTCCGCTACGGCAGTGCCTATCGCATACAAATCTTCATCATCGATCGCATCGACAATGGCATAACCTCGACCTTGGGCAGTGAGGCTGTTGAAAGCCGCGGAAATGGCTTGCGCGCCCTTGTTTACGACCGAATGTGCAACAAGACCTACCGGTTTGAGCGTCTGCTGTTGCAATACCCGAACCAGATTGGAATCGGTCATTGGCGTCAATGGATGATTACGCATGCCGGATTCGCTCAACAGCACATCGCCGACGAACAAATGACCGTTAAAAATCGTCCGTTTGTTCTCCGGGAATGCAGGACAAGCCACAGCGAACGAGACGTTCAAAGCTTCAGCAAGTGCATCGGCGACAGGGCCGATGTTTCCGCGAGAGGTCGAGTCAAACGTCGAGCAATATTTGAAAAAAAACTGTTGGCAGCCTGCCGCACGCAACCATTCCAGCGCTTCGAGCGATTGGGTAACGGCTTCTTCCGGGCTGACAGTACGGCTTTTCAGGGCAATGACAACCGCATCGATGTCGTCAGGCAGTGGCCCTTGCGGCACACCGATCACTTGTAGCGTGCGCATGCCGCCACGTACCAGCGTACTGGCCAAATCCGTACCGCCGGTGAAGTCATCAGCGATGCAACCGAGTAGTAATTGACTCACTGTGGTCTCCTCGTGCCCTCCTCCTTTGGATACCTAAAAGGAGAACAGGCGTTTTCTTGTTATAGATCCGCAACGCTCCAGATAACGGGCGACATGCCTGGCATGCCACCCGTTTCAATCAGCCCAGAATGACTTTGGCTACCGCTTCGCCGAACGCTTTGGTACCGCTGGAGCCGCCCAGATCAGGCGTGCGCTGCTTAGGATCCTGCAGCACAACATCCACTGCCTTTTCCATTTCCAGGCCGGCCTTGATCAGCGCTTCCTTGTTGTGGTGCTCGCCCATCCACTGCAGCAGCATGCCAACGGACAGAATCATCGAAACCGGGTTGGCCTTGTCCTGACCGGCGATATCCGGCGCAGAGCCATGCTGGGCCTGAGCGCAGCAATGAGTGTCGCTGGCCATCATGGAACCGGCCAGACCCAGGCTGCCCGACAGTTCACTGGCAAGGTCGCTGATGATGTCGCCGTAGAAGTTGGTCGCGACCAGAACGTCGAAGCGCTCAGGGCTACGTACCAGGTGGGCAGTGGAGGCATCCACCAGCAGATCGTCCAGCGCGACCTCCGGGAAGTCCTTCGCTACATCACGAACGCATTCCAGGAACAGCCCGTCGGTCATGTGGAAGCTGTTGGCCTTGTGAATGGCGGTGACTTTCTTGCCACGCTTCATCGCCAGCTCGAACGCACGGCGGGCGATACGCACGCTGCAATGACGAGTGATTTTACGAGTGGATAAAGCCATATCCGGAGTCGGCATCACTTCGCCCCAACCGCGGCTCATGTTGCGATCTGGATAAAAGCCTTCAGTCGCTTCACGCATGATCACCAGGTCCATGGTCTTGCCTTCCTTCATGTTGGAAGTCAGGAATGGACGGGTACGGGCAGGACGTACGTTGGCGTAGAGATCCAAGCCGATACGGAAACCGGCAGAAACGTTGCGACCGCCTTTTTCAGGCACTGGATAATCGGCGTGCGACTGGGTGCCGAGAATGATGCCGTCGTAGCCTTTGGCCTTTTCCAGCACTTCATCACGCAAGGTGGTGCCGTATTTATCCAGGCTTGTGAAACCGACATCGTCGTAATCGAAGCTCAAGCCCAGATCGAATTTTGTGTTGGCAGCCTTGAGCACCGACATCGAAGATTCAACGATTTCTGGACCAATACCGTCACCAGGAAGAACCAAAATACGCATCGCATACCCCTTACTTATTGTTTGAGCTGAATTTTTTCGAAGCCTGTGCGTGATGAACCGGCCCCATTTCTGTACATCGTAAATACAAAGTACAATATTGGCGAGGCGAAGTCCTTAACCTTTTGCTCCCGTTCGTCCTGAGACGTTATGAGCAGCAGTTGCGCTATCGACCTCGACAGATTGCATTTTATTGCATGAATATTCAGTTTGTGCAACCTTTACGCTCAACGGTCACCCAATTCACCCTCCCAGGAGATTCTGCATGACAGTTAAAACCTCCGATCTTTGCGATCAATACCCAGACTCAATTCGCGTACTGGCCCCGATTTTTCAGGACTTTGGCGGCAAAAATGATTTCGAGGGACGCGCCTTCACCCTCAAATGTTTCGAGGACAATTCCCGGATCAAGGAAATAAGCAGTCTGCCGGGGCACGGCCGGGTGTTGGTGGTGGACGGAGGCGGCAGTGACCGCTACGCGCTGTTCGGCGATGTGATCGCTGAAGATCTGGTCAAGAACGGCTGGGCCGGTGTGATGATTTACGGTTACATCCGCGACAAAGCGGCGTTACGTGACATGCCGATCGCCATCAAGGCACTGGGCACATCACCGCGAAAGACCGTCAAACGAAACGAAGGGCAGATTGGCATAACGGTGGAATTCGCCGGGCACACCATCGCCGATGGCGACCAACTGTTCGGCGATGATGATGGCGTGGTGTTGTTAAACGAGCTGAGCGCTAGCTGACGACCGATATCTCAAGGCTGCGCTGGTATTCCAGCTCATCCTTGGCCTCTTTATCAGTTTTTTGCCGCCCGACCACATCAAGGTGGTTGCGTAGAAATTCCGCCGCCGCCTCTCGCTGTCCACTTTCGATGAGATCAAGAAGATGGATGTGTTCTTTACATTGGTTGATCAGGCGAGGCCGATCCACGTTGGCCTTGTAGGCCATGAAACGACGCAATTGGTTCTGGCGGCGGATTGCCTCAAGAAAAAAAGCGTTGCCCGAGCAGCGCACCACCAGCTCATGAAGCTGCGAACCGATCTGAAACAGCTGCGATCGCGACAAGGTGAAAATGTCGCCATCGAGCAATTGCTGCTGGATTTCCCGCGCTTTGGCAAACGCTGGCTTATCCACCTCGTAACCAGGTTCCAAAACGGCGGCCGGTTCGATTGCCATGCGAAAACGGTAGCTCTGAATATGGGCTTTGGAGTCATGCAGAAAACTGTTGATCTCCCACCCCTGCCCTGGCTTGCGCTCAATCATTGCCTCATTGGCCAGCCGGGTCAGAACCTTCATGAGCTGCCCTCTGGGCACCTCATATTTGCGCATCAATTCGGCTTCAAAAAAAGTCGTGGGAATGTCACCACGCAAGACGTCGTCAACAACGCGCAGGTAGAAGTCTTCAAAGGGATCGACTTCCAGAGGGAGCTTGCGACTGTCGATTCCTCGCGCGTCAGCCGTCAGGAAATAACCCCGGTTCGGCTCCTTGGTCGCCAGACCCAATTCGGCCAACAACGCAAAACCGCGTCGAATCGGAGACCGGGACACTCCCAACTCCTTGGCAAAAGACTCCTCGCGCAAAGGATCACCAGCGCGCATCGACCGGGCTCTGGCCATGTCGATGATCTTGGGTGCCAACTGCTCCGCAAGGTCTTTCTTTATCTTGGGCTTCATTTTGGCTGGTTCGCCCACCAAAGATTGTTGAAGAGTCGATTCTGCTGAATTCATGGAAACCGGTAATCAAAGGAGGATGACGTGCATAACCTGGTATGGAGTGATTACACCCGAGTCCAAGCTTTAAAGAAAAATAACACACCTGATGCACATCAACACGCCAGTGACCATTCAGGGCTTCACCGTACGACCACTTGACCTACAGCAACCAGGAAACCGTCATGACCGCACCACGCATCTATTTGATCCATGCAACGCCAGTAGCCATAGATCCCATCACTGAGGCGTTCACACGACTATGGCCTGAAGCCAGGCTGGCCAATTTATTGGAGGATTCACTCTCTAGCGATTTGACCGAGGCCGGTGAACTGACCCCGGACTTGAGCCAGCGGTTCTTGAAACTCGCGACCTACGCCGCAGAGTCCGGTGCTGATGCGATTCTGTTTACGTGTTCGGCATTTGGTGAGGCGATCGATTTGTGCAAGCGCTCGCTGAGCATTCCGGTGCTTAAACCGAACGAAGCCATGATCGAGGCGGCCCTTCAACGCACAGCAAGAATCACCATCCTTGCGACATTCCAGCCGGCCATTGCATCGATGACCGAAGAGTTTTTAGCCCATGCGGGACAAACGGGCGTCGATATCGAGCTCGATACCCTTGTTTGTCCAGAAGCACTCGCCGAACTGCGCAAGGGAAATGCTGAACGCCATGACGCGCTGATCGTCGATTCAGCACGCTCCCCAACCAATAGCGAATTGTTGTGCTTTGCCCAGTTCTCCATGACCAGCGCAGCACAACAAGTGAGCCAAGCGAGTGGCTTGCCCGTACTGACAACACCCGACAGCGCCGTGTTGAAGCTGCGTGACCTTCTCAAAGCCTGATACAGATTGAATATTCAAGGAGTCCCCATGACCAGGTTGAACGCACACATCGGCTTCCAGTTTACGGAGTTGCCTTTCCTGGAGCGGTTCTCGGCAGCGGCCAACGCGGGTTTTCGAGCGGTCGAGTTTCCCTCGCCCTACGAATACGAAGCAGCGCAAATAGCCGAGCTTCTCTGCGAACATGAACTGCAGATGGTGCAATTCGCCGCGCCATCAGGACCAACCAAAGGCACTACCGGCATTTGCAGTTCAAAAGAAGTATTTCGATCGGATCTGATAAAAGCCGTCGACTATGCAAATGCACTCGACTGCCGAATGGTTCACCTGATGTCAGGCGTATCGCAGGCTGCACTTGGGGTCATTGCCGATAGCAGCATTTACCGACGCAATTTGAAGTACGCCGTAGAGTTCTTGTCTGGAGAAGGCATCGAGCCTTTGATTGAAGTCATAAGCTCTGATGAAGTCCCAGGTTACCTGATGAGCGAATACAACTTGGCCGAAGAGATGCTTCAGACACTGCCCGGCCTTGGACTGATCCTGGACACGTACCACACCGAGCTTCTAGGCGAGGATTGCCTGCGCAAGCTCAATCAATGGTGGTCACGGGTAAGTCACATCCAGGTCGCCGACTTTCCCGGCCGCAACGAGCCAGGCACAGGCAACATCGATTTCCCAAAACTGCTCTCCATGCTGGAAGACCGCGCCTATCAGGGCTGGGTGGGTTGCGAGTACCGCCCTCGCTCCTCGACTCTCGATGGGCTGGAAGAACTCCGGAGGATCATGAAGCCGCATCCTCACGAGGATGACCGTTGGTAAGAAATCGTTTCTTTTTGGAGAAATTGTACTGCGTAATCTTGCAAAACAATTTCGAGTGGAGTTTATTAGCCATCAGTAGCCCTCGAAGGTTGCAGGCAATACTCCCAACAAAAAACACAACAGGAGTTTACGCATGAGCAAAAAGATCGCATTTGTTACTGCTGGCATGGGAAACCTGGGGACTGCAGTGTGCCAACGACTGGCACGTGACGGGTTCACCGTCGTCGCAGGGTGCGGCCCTGACTCCCCTCTGAAGGACACCTGGCTCGCCCAACAAAAGGAGCTCGGTTTCAACTTCATTGCTTCTGAAGGTAGCGTTGCTGATTGGGAGTCCTGCCAGAAGGCTTTCGATCAAATCAAGAAAAATGTCGGCCCCGTTGACGTTCTGATCAACAATGCCGGTACTGCTCGTAATGTTGTATTCCATGACATGCAGCCCAATGACTGGGCTACCGTCATCGACACCAATCTCAATTCGCTATTCAACGTAACCAAACAGGTTATCGATGGCATGGCCGAACGAGGCTGGGGACGAGTGATCAACATCTCCTCGGTAAACGCTCAACTGGGCCAGGTGGGTCAGGTCAACTACTCCACTGCCAAATCCGCAATTCGAGGCTTCACTCGCGCACTGGCACGAGAAGTCGGCTCCCGTGGGGTCACCGTCAATACCGTCTCTCCTGGATACATTGCCACTGCCAAGCTCAAATCAGTCACCACGGCGGACGCGATGGATCGCATCATTCAGGACATTCCGACTCGTCGCCTGGGAACACCCGAGGAGATCGCAGCGGTATGCGCCTGGCTGGCCTCCGACGAAGCTGGTTACGCAAACGGCGCCGACTTCTCGCTCAATGGCGGCCTTCACATGAGTTGATACTCGTGTGAGACTCAGCGGCGACCCGCTGGATCAAACCAAAAATACAGCGGGAACCTTGATGCGCTTTTTTGCGCAGATCCCATAAAAACAATTGTACTTTACGTCAAGGTGATACAAATGCTCTCAATACTCGGCTACGGCATGATCGTGACCTTCATGGCACTGATCATGACCAAGCGGTTGTCGCCGTTGGTAGCGATGACAACAGTTCCGATCGTTTTCGCACTCATGGCAGGCTTCGGTCCGGACATGGGCAACATGATGATCGATGGCCTGAAAAAGGTAGCGCCGACCGCGGTCATGGTGATGTTCGCGATCCTCTACTTTGGCGTAATGTTCGATACAGGCCTGTTCGATCCGATCATTCGCAAGTTCATCAAACTGATCAACGGCGACCCGATGAAGGCCGTCGTCTTCGCGACCCTGCTGGCAGGCATGGTGTCGCTGGATGGCGACGGCTCGACCACCTACATGATCACCGTCACCGCGATGCTGCCTCTGTTCAAGCGACTCAGGCTCGAACCCTTGTCGCTGACCTGTGTGGTCATCCTGGCAGCAAGTGTGACAAACCTCTTGCCATGGGGCGGCCCACTTGCGCGCGCCGCAGCTTCCCTGCAGGTCGATACGTCCGAGCTGTTCATCCCGCTTATTCCCGTTATGGTGGTGGGCTTCCTAGGCGTTCTGGCGCTGGCCTACTTCATTGGTATTCGCGAGCGTCAACGTCTCGGAAAACTTCGCCTCTCAGTGGGTGCTGCCGCCACCGTTTTTGACGATGAGACTGACGAAGGTCTGCCTTCGATGTCAGACGAAAATGCCGAACTGCGTCGTCCAAAACTGTTTTGGTTGAACGCGGGCCTGACGATTGCCTTGATGGCTGGCCTGGTGGTGGAAATCCTGCCACTGTCCATTTTGTTCATGGTCGCGTTCTCCATCGCCCTTGTGATCAACTACCCACACATGAACGATCAGCGTCGCCGTATTTCCGCGCACGCTCCAACCGCCCTGAACCAGATTGCGATCTTTCTGGCGGCCGGCATCCTCGCGGGCATTCTCTCCGGGACGGGCATGGTCAACGCGATGTCAGCGAGCTTCCTGGCCATGCTGCCAGAGACGTGGGGTCCCTACATGGCTCCGATCACCGCGCTGGCGAGTATTCCGGGCACATTCTTCATGTCCAATGACGCCTTCTACTATGGTGTGCTTCCAGTGCTCGCCAAGGCTGCCGAGGTCTATGGCATTACCCACGCTGAAATCGGCCGGGCCTCGCTGGTAGGTCAACCTGTTCACCTTCTGAGTCCTCTGGTGGCCTCGACCTACCTGCTTTGCGGTCTAGCGGGTGTGGAATTCAGCGACCACCAGAAATACACCATGAAATGGGCGTTTGCGCTTAGTTTCCTGATCCTGATCGCTTGCTTGCTACTGGGTTTGTTCCCTCTGGCTGCTGGTATCTAAGGGGGAGTGAGGAACAACTGGCATCACCCGCTGCAAACCCATAAAAAATCCCGGAAACAGCAATGTTTTCGGGATTTTTGGTTTTCGCTCGATTGAAGATCAAT
The DNA here is from genome assembly GCF_041354075.1 of Pseudomonas fluorescens. Lineage (GTDB taxonomy): Bacteria > Pseudomonadota > Gammaproteobacteria > Pseudomonadales > Pseudomonadaceae > Aquipseudomonas > Aquipseudomonas fluorescens_CE. Next base: position 251,199 of record NZ_JARZGC010000006.1, read on the forward strand.
TGGGCCCTGAACGCCCGACGAAAATGACGTCACCACCGAAAAAATTGCACCGATGCTCGCTGTGCAGCGCCGTGATAGATGCTGCAACAGTTGCGCAATCGTCGGGTGCCGAGCGTTCGTCAAATCAAAGTAAAGGCAAATTCGTATACCATATCTGCAAATCAGTCCGAACGATCACTGCCGTGACCCTACCCAAATTCAACGCTCCCGACCTGGGCAATGCGCCTTCCACCTCGGAAATCATTACCCGCCACCTGCGTGACGCCATCGTCGCCGGGCATTTCGCCGAGGACGAGCCGATCCGTCAGGACGACATCGCCCGCCAGTTCAACGTCAGCAAGATCCCCGTGCGCGAGGCCCTCAAGCGCCTGGAAGCCGAAGGCCTGGTGATGTTCCAGCGCAATCGCGGGGCGATGGTCACGCGGGTGTCCGATGCCGAACTGGCGCAGATGTTCGAAGTGCGCATGCTGCTCGAAGACAAGGTGCTGCGCCTGGCCATTCCCAACATGACCGAAGCCACCTTCGCCCGCGCCGAACGCATCTGCCAGGAGTTCGTCGGCGAGGATGACGTCGGCCGCTGGGCCGAGCTCAACTGGGAACTGCACGCCTGCCTCTACGAACCGGCGCAACGGCCGTTCCTGGTGAACCTGATCCGCTCGGTCAACGACAAACTGGAGCGTTACCTGCGCATGCAGATGAGCCTGTCGTCCGGCAAGGAGCGCGCCGACCACGAACACCGCGAGATCATCGCCGCCTGCCGCGCCGGTGACGTCGACCGGGCGGTGGGTTTGCTCGACGAACACATCGCCGGCGTGTGCAAGACCCTGTTCGAGCACCTGCCCCACCATCACTGATGGCCTGTGCCGATTTCGTCATCGGCGCAGAATAAAACCATCAAGCCGTCAGGCCCCGCACGGGCCACTCTTGCGTTCATCCATCCGAACGCAAGAGTGGCCCTTTCATGAAACGCATCACCGTGATCGACTCCCACACCGGCGGCGAACCGACCCGCCTGGTGACCGCCGGCTTTCCCGACCTGGGCAACGGCAGCATGGCCGAGCGTCGGCAACGGCTGGCGGAGCAACATGATGATTGGCGTGCCGCTTGCGTCCTCGAACCGCGTGGCAGCGACGTGCTGGTCGGCGCACTGCTGTGCGAGCCGGTGGACCCGAACGCCTGTGCCGGGGTGATCTTTTTCAACAACACCGGCTACCTGGGCATGTGCGGCCACGGCACCATTGGCCTGGTGGCGTCGCTGGCACACCTGGGCAGGATCGACCCGGGTGTGCACAGCATCGAAACACCAGTGGGGACCGTGCAAGCCACCTTGCACCCGGACCACTCCGTCAGCGTACGCAACGTGCCGGCCTACCGTTACCGCAGGGCCGTGGCCGTGCAGGTCCCGGGGATCGGCGAGGTGGTCGGTGACATCGCCTGGGGAGGCAACTGGTTTTTCCTGGTCGCCGAACATGGCCTGCGTGTCGCCGGCGACAACCTCGATGCGTTGACCGCCTTCACCTACGCCGTGCAGCAGGCGCTGGACGTTCAGGGAATACGCGGCGAAGACGGCGGTTTGATCGACCATGTCGAGCTGTTCGCCGACGATGACCGGGCCGACAGCCGCAACTTCGTGCTATGCCCCGGCAAGGCCTACGACCGTTCCCCTTGCGGCACCGGCACCAGTGCGAAACTGGCGTGCCTGGCCGCCGATGACAAATTGCAGCCCGGGCAGATCTGGCGCCAGGCCAGCGTGATCGGCAGCGAGTTCGAAGGCGCCTACGAATGGCAAGGCGAGCGCATCGTCCCGACGATTCGCGGCCGTGCCTTCATCAGCGCCGAGGCCAGCCTGATCATCGAACAGGACGACCCGTTCGCCTGGGGCATTCGCCCATGAGCCAAGGCCAGGCGGCCGATGTGATCGTGATCGGCGCCGGCATCGTCGGCGCCGCCTGCGCCCAGGCACTGGCCCGGCGCGGCTTGCGCGTGCGGGTGCTGGATGCCGGCCTGCACGGTGCAACGGCGGCGGGCATGGGGCACTTGCTGGTGCTGGACGACAACCCGGCTGAACTGGCCCTGAGCCAATACTCGCTGCAACGCTGGCGCGAGCACGCGCCGGACCTGCCCGACGCTTGCGCCTACCGCAGCAACGGCACGTTGTGGCTGGCGGCCAATGCCGAAGAAATGGCCGTGGCCGAGAGCAAATACCTGAACCTGCAAGCCCAGGGCGTCGCCTGCCAATTGATCGGTCGCCACGCCTTGCGCGAGCGTGAACCGGCGTTGCGCGAAGGCCTCGAGGGCGGGCTGTTGATCAACGGCGACGGCATTCTGTATGCCCCGGCGACCGCCCACTGGATGCTCGACAACGCCCATATCGAACAGCAGCGGGCGCGGGTCAGCGAGGTCGATGGCAACCGCGTGCGCCTCGACGACGGCCAGTGGCTGCACGCCGAAGCCGTCATCCTCGCCAACGGCATCCAGGCCAGCGAACTGTGCCCGGAGTTACCGATCGAGCCGAAGAAGGGCCACTTGCTGATCACCGACCGCTACCCCGGCAATGTCACCCACACGCTGGTGGAACTGGGTTATGTGACCAGCGCCCACAACGCCAAGGGACCTTCGACCGCCTGCAACATTCAGCCGCGACCGACCGGGCAACTGTTCATCGGCGCCTCGCGGCAGTTCGGCACCAGCGACCCGCAGGTCGAGGGCTGGATGCTCGCCAAAATGCTCAAGCGCGCCACCGAGTACATGCCGGGCCTCGCGCAGCTCAACGGCATCCGTGCCTGGACCGGCTTTCGCGCCGCCAGCCCCGACGGGCTGCCGCTGGTGGGCCAGCACCCGCAACGCAAAGGCCTGTGGCTGGCTGTCGGGCACGAAGGATTGGGGGTCACCACCGCGCCCGGCACCGCCGATCTGCTGGTCGCGCAATTGTTCAACGAGACGCCGCCGCTGGCGGCGCAACCCTATCTGCCGCAACGCTTTCTCGGGGAGGCCGTCTATGCCTGATGTGATTGTGGACGGCCACGCCCTGCGGGTGGCCGAGGGCACGACGGTCGCCGCAGCGCTGACCCTGGCCGGTGACGGCAGCAGTCGCACCTCGGTCAGCGGCCAGCGCCGCGCACCGCTGTGCGGCATGGGTATCTGCCAGGAATGCCGGGTGACCATCAACGGCCGCCGCCGGCTGGCCTGCCAGACCCTGTGCCAGGACGACATGCAGGTGCAGACCCGACCATGAACGAATACGCCGACCTGTTGATCATCGGTGCCGGCCCCGCCGGCATGAGCGCCGCCCTCGCCGCCGCAGCCAGTGGCGCGCGCATTGTGCTGCTGGACGACAACCCGCTGTCCGGTGGCCAGATCTGGCGCGGCGGCCCCCATGCCCATCTGCCGGAACAGGCGCGACAGCTGCGCGAACGCCTGGCCGCGTGTGGCAACATCCGTCACCATCCCGGCACGCGGGTGGTCGCCTGCCCCGGACCCAAACAGTTGCTGGTGGAAAACGCCGATCACGGTTGGCTGATCGACTACGACAAACTGATTCTGTGTACCGGTGCCCGCGAATTGCTGCTGCCCTTCCCCGGCTGGACATTGCCGGGGGTCACCGGGGCGGGAGGACTGCAGGCGCTGATCAAGGGTGGCCTGCCGGTGCGGGGCGAACGCCTGGTGATCGCCGGCAGCGGTCCCTTGTTACTGGCCAGCGCGGCCACCGCGAAACACAACGGTGCCCGGCTGCTGCGCATTGCCGAACAGGCCAGCGCTTCGTCGGTCGCCGGGTTCGCACTGCAGCTGCCGCGCTGGCCGGGCAAGCTCGTACAATCCCTGACCCTGTTCGACCGCCAGTACCGCACCGGCACCCACGTCGTGGCGGCGTTGGGCGAAGAAAAGCTCGAAGGCGTGCGTCTGCGCCAACAGGGCAAAATCATCGAACTGGCCTGTGATCGCCTGGCCTGTGGTTTTGGTCTGATTCCCAACACGCAGTTGGGCCAGGCGCTGGGCTGCGAACTCGCGGGCACGGCACTCGCGGTCGATGCCTGGCAGGCCACGACCCTGGCCGATCACTACGCGGCGGGCGAATGCACCGGTTTCGGCGGCAGTGAACGGGCGCTGGTCGAAGGGGCAATCGCCGGACATGCCGCCGTCGGCAACAGCGCAGCGGCCGAACAGTTGTGGCCACGCCGGGCGCACTGGCAGGGCTTTGCCCGGGCGCTGAACGGTGCCTTCCGCCTTGACCCGCAACTCAAGGCACTGGCACACGCCGACACCCTGGTCTGCCGCTGCGAAGACGTACCCTACGCGGCCATTGCCGGACACACGGATTGGCGTAGCGCCAAACTGGCCAGCCGCTGCGGCATGGGCGCCTGCCAGGGCCGCGTGTGTGGCGGGGCCTTGCAGTACCTGTTCGACTGGCAACCCTCGGCCCCCAGACCGCCGTTCAGCCCGGCGCGGATTGAAACGTTGTTATGTGTGGACGAGACCCCGCCGGGGTGAAGGGGTGATGGGTTGAACACTGGAGATCCAATGTGGCAGCGAGCCTGCTCCGGGCGGCGTTCCGACGAGGGTCTTCAACGATGACGCGAGCCGTCTGAGGGCCCGCGTCGCCTGGGCATTTCTCGCGAGCAAGCGCGCTCCTACACGGGATCGAGGTTATCCAGCGCGCGATTCACCGCCAGGTCGGCGAGCATGATGATTTGCTGGATGCCCAACAGCATGTGCCGTTGCGGGCCGTCGACGAACACCGAGAGATCACCGGCCATGACGCTGGCCGAAGCCAGTGATTCGCACGCACTGGCCAACAGGGTTTCAGTGTCGACGTCCGGGGCGATGAGGAACAGCGTGCTGGGGGTGTGGGGGGATGCGGAATTTGACAGCGTGGGGTCAAAGCCCAAGTCGTCCACTGTCTCGTTTTGTTGGGATGATTCAGGGGGATTCGGTGTTGGTTTTGGCATGATGAAAGCTCCGTTTACAGATTTAGCTGCACCATTCGGTTCCAAGCGAAGGGTGGCAGCTGCACGCGGGTTGGAACCCGGGGTAAACGGAACCCGGCAGACCCGAAGGTCTCCCGCGCACAGCCGCCATAACGAAGTGCTGAAAAGCGCGCAAGCATACGTTATGAAGGGCGCTTTTGCGCCGTTTACTCATCGGGGTTCCACGCCCGACCGCTGAATTGGCAGCGATGCGCAGACATTAGGGAGCCACGCCACAGCACACAAGCCGGCAGATTCTGGCGAAGTTGTAGGCAAAGGCGCAAGGCAAGACCAATGTGGATTCGTCTGACAGAACCACCCCTGCAGGAGCGAGCTTGCTCCGGGCGGCATTCCGACGAGGGTGGCTCAGACACCGCGAACATTCAGGCAGCCTGCGCTATCGTTGGCGACCCTCGCGAGCAAGCTCGCTCCTACAGGGGTTCGCGATACGCTGCTTTGGCTGTTGATCTTGCTTTTGATCCACCCGCCCCTTCGGCAGGCTGAGTGGAGGCATTCATCCGGGGAGCGGGCGCGCAGCGCCGTGCGGCGAAGCCGCACACATCGAGAGGAGGTGCAGCGCAGCAAACCGGAGGCGATGTCCCCGGATGGATGCCGGAGCGAAGGAACGCCGAGCCCAAGCGAGGGGCCGGACGCTTGGGGCGAGCCTTTTTGGTTACTTTTTTGCTGGGCCGGCATTCCGGCGTTTGAAAAAAGTGACCCGCTGTAAGAGCGGAACCATAGGCGGCCGTTACCGCAGCAATGGATATGTACCCTGTCAAAGCAGAACAAGCTCAGTCCGAAGGGCCCCAAGGGTTCCAGCCACGACGCCGAGTCATTATGATCCCAACGTCGCCCACCAGGCCCCTCCCCCCTATGTTCCCGTCACTCACTGCCTTCAAACCTTGCGACCTGCCCACGCTGTTGAGCAGCCTGCAACCGATCGCCACGCTGCTCGACACCCTGTCGGACGTGGCGTTTTTCATCAAGGACAGCGAGGCGCGCTACGTCTTCGTCAACCAGACACTGGCCTTGCGTTGCGGCTTCAAACAGCGCGAAGACCTGCTCGGTCTGACCGCCGACCAGGTGTTCCCGGCGCGCTATGGCCCGCTGTACACCGCACAGGATCGGCGGGTGCTGTCCACCGGCCGCGAGCTGGTCGATCAACTTGAACTGCATCTGTACCTGGGCAACCAGCCAGTCTGGTGCCTGACCCACAAACTCGCGCTGCACAATGAACAAGGGCAGATCGTCGGCCTTGCCGGGATCTCCCGCGACCTGCAACTGCCGCAGTCCAACCATCCAGCCTTCCAGAAACTGGCTGCGGTGGACGCGCACATCCGCCGGCATTTCGCGCGCCCGATCAGCCTCGCCGAGTTGACCGCCATCGCCGGGTTCTCCGTGGCGCAACTGGAGCGCCATTGCAAACGGGTGTTCCAGCTCACGCCCCGACAGATGATCCACAAGTCGCGCCTGGAAGAAGGTTCGCGGCTGTTACTGGACACCGACCTGCCCATCACCGAGATCGCCCTGCGCTGTGGTTACACCGACCACAGTGCCTTCAGTCGCCAGTTCCGCGCCCTCACTAGCCTTTCCCCCAGCCAGTACCGCGAAGGCCGCCGCTGAAATGTTCCGTTAGGGGGCGCTGCGCACTGATCGTGCTCCCTTCAGTAACACCACCGCCTCTCCTTTGCGCGTCTCCCACGTCCACGTCCCAACCCTGAACCGCCCTGACTCGCGGTCTGGTGGCATTTCGCCCGAAAACAGCCATTTCGGCACGCCGCTTGCTAACAGTTAATATCGTATACGAAATCCCCAATACGATATCTAACAGCACTCCCGATCACGAGGCTTCTATGAAAAACCCCGCATTTGCCGTAGCCCTCAGCGCTGTTCTCAGTACCTCCTTCATCGCCACCGCCCAGGCCGACAAACTCGACGACATCATCGGCTCGGGCAAGCTGCGCTGCGCCGTCACCCTGGACTTCCCGCCCATGGGCTTTCGCGACGCCAGCAACAACCCGGCCGGTTTCGACGTGGACTATTGCAACGACCTGGCGAAGATCCTGGGGGTCGAGGCAGAAGTGGTCGAGACGCCGTTCCCGGACCGTATTCCGGCGCTGATCTCCGGGCGGGCCGACGTGATCGTCGCTTCCACTTCCGATACCCTCGAACGCGCCAAGACCGTTGGCCTGACCGTGCCGTATTTCGCCTTCCAGATGGTTGTGCTGACCCGCGACAACACCGGCATCAACAGCTTCGACGACATCAAGGGCAAAGCGCTGGGCAACACCAGCGGCACCTTTGAAGCCATCGCCCTGGAAGCCGACGTGAAGAAATGGGGCAGCGGCACCTTCCGCGCCTATCAGTCGCAGAACGACACCCTGCTGGCGGTCGCCCAGGGCCACATCGACGCCACCGTCGTGACCAACACTGTTGCAGCGGCAACGATCAAGTCGGGCAAATACAAAAACCTGAAGATCGCCGGCAATGCGCCCTACACCATCGACTACGTGTCCCTGGGCGCCAAGCGCAATGAGTACGGCCTGCTCAACTACCTCAACCTGTTCGTCAACCAGCAGGTGCGCAGCGGTCGCTACAACGAGCTGTTCACCAAATGGGTCGGCACTGACATCCCGCCGACCGACCTGACCGTACCGAAGGTCTACTACTAAGGTGTCCGGCATGCCTGGGTCCAATGCTCTCAAAGGTCGCAGCCTGATCCCGGGCAGCGCCCAGGGCGCCTTGCTGTTCGCCGATGTCGGGCTGAGTTTCTGGGGCGGAGTCGACCCCTGCAGCGGTGAGGTGATCGACCGTCACCACCCGCTCTGCGGCGAACACCTGGCCGGGCGTGTGCTGGCCATTCCCAGCGGTCGCGGCTCGTGTACCGGCAGCAGCGTGTTGATGGAGCTGATCAGCAACGGCCATGCACCGGCCGCGCTGGTACTGGCCGAAGCCGATGAGATCCTGACCCTGGGCGTGCTGGTGGCGCAGACCATTTTCGGGCGTTCCCTGCCGGTGCTGTGCATCGGCCGGGAGGCCTTCGCCGCCTTGCGCGGCAAGGCGTTTGCCCGGGTTGAAAACGCGACATTGAGCCTGTTCGATCACGTGCCTGTCGATACCTGGCAGGCCAGCGACACGCCAATGCCCGCGAGCCAAAGCGGCTCGATCGAACTCTCTGCGTTCGACCGCGCGCTGCTCGACGGTGCACACGGCAAGGCGGCACAGATGGCGATGCAGATCGTCTTGCGCATGGCCGAACTGCAAGGCGCGCCGCGGCTGATGGACATCACCCAGGCGCACATCGACGGCTGCATCTACACCGGGCCTGCGAGCCTGCGCTTTGCTGAACGACTGGTGCAGTGGGGCGCGAAGGTTCGCGTTCCCACCACCCTCAATTCGATTTCCGTGGACCAGCGTCGCTGGCGCGAACTGGGCATCGACCCGGCGCTCGGCGAGCCGGCCAGTGCACTGGGTGATGCTTACATGGCGATGGGAGCGCAGCTGAGTTTTACCTGCGCCCCGTACCTGCTCGACAGCGCGCCCCAGGCCGGCGAGCAGATCGTCTGGGCCGAATCCAATGCGGTGGTCTACGCCAACAGCGTGCTCGGCGCACGGACCCTCAAATACCCGGACTACCTGGACATCTGCATCGCCCTGACCGGCCGCGCGCCCTTGATCGGCTGTCACCTGGACACGCACCGCAAGGCGCAACTGCTGATCGAATTACCGCCGTTGAGTGAACTCGACGATGCGTTCTATCCCTTGCTCGGTTACCACATCGGTGCCCTCGCCGCCAGCCGGATCCCGCTGGTGCTCGGGCTGGAGCAGCGCGCGCCGAACCTCGACGACCTGAAAGCCTTCGGCGCGGCGTTCGCCACCACGTCCGCCGCACCGTTGTTCCATATCGCCGGGGTCACTCCGGAAGCCCTGGACCCGGCGCAGGTGCTGGAAGCGGACACGCCACTGCCCGTGGAAAAGATCCGGTTGCAGGACCTGTTGCTCAGTTGGCGCGAACTCAACAGTGCCCAGGACCTGCAGGTCGGCATCGTGTCCCTGGGCAACCCGCACTTTTCACTCGGCGAGTTCGCCCACCTCGCCCGCCTGTGTCGTGGCCGCAGCAAACACCCCGATGTGGCGCTGGCCATTACCTGCGGTCGCGCGGTGCTGGAACAGGCCCGCACAGCCGGACACCTCGTCGCCATCGAAGCGTTCGGCGCGACCCTGGTGACCGATACCTGCTGGTGCATGCTCGGTGAACCGGTGATCCCGCCGGGCGCCACAACCCTGATGACCAACTCGGGCAAATACGCCCACTACGCACCAGGTCTGGTGGGGCGCGCGGTGCACTTCGCCAGCCTCGCCGAATGTGTCGACGCCGCTTGCACTGGCGCCGCCAGCGGACGCCTGCCGACCTGGCTGCAACCCGCCCTGCCGATGGAGAGCCCTGCGCATGTTTGACTACACCTTCCAATGGCGCGCCGCCCTGCGTGCCTTGCCGGACATGCTCGCCGGCGCCTGGGTCACGTTCGAGACCGCGGCGCTTTCGATGATATTCGGCGTGCTGATCGCCCTGGCGCTGACGGTCATGCGTGAATCGAAACAGCCGGTACTGCGCGGCATCGGCAACGGCTGGGTATCGATTGCCCGTAACACGCCGTCGCTGTTCCAGATCTACATCCTCTACTTCGGCCTGGGCTCGTTGGGCCTGCACGTCAGTTCCTGGATCGCCCTGCTCGCCGGGATCACCTTCAACAACGCAGGCTACCTCGCGGAAAACTTCCGAGGCGGGCTCAAGGCAGTGCCCGGCACGCAAGTGCGCGCCGCGCGCTCCTTGGGCATGAGTGCCTTCCAGGCCTACCGGTTGATCATCGTCCCGCAACTGTTGCGGATCGTGTTCTACCCCTTGAGCAACCAGATGGTCTGGGCGGTCCTGATGACCTCGCTGGGCGTGATCGTCGGGCTCAACAACGACCTCACCGGCGTGACCCAGGACTACAACGTCAAGACGTTCCGCACCTTCGAATATTTCGCCATCGCGGCAGTGCTGTATTACCTGATCGCCAAGGCGATTGTCGCGACGGCCCGGCTGATGGCCTGGCGGCTGTTCCGTTACTGAGGACGTGACCATGTTTTCCACCAGTTTCACCTGGAACGATCTGTTGTTCCTGCTCAACGGCGCCTGGGTCACGCTGCAACTGACCTGCTGGGCAATCCTGCTCGGCACGCTCGCGGGGCTGATCTTCGGCGTGCTGCGGGCGTTGCTGCCAAGGTCCTCGCTGCCGCTGGCCTGGGTGCTCGACGTGTTTCGCAGCGTGCCGCTGCTGATCCAGTTCGTGCTGTTCAACTCGCTCAAGAGCATCGCCGGCCTGAACATCAGCGCCTTCAGCGTCGGCTGCATCGTGCTCGGGGTCTACGCCGCCGCGTACTTCACCGAGATCGTGCGCGGCGGCGTGCTCTCGGTGCCGCTGACCCTGCGCCGGGCCAGCCGCTCGCTGGGCATGAGTTTCTTCCAGGACCTGCGCTGGATCGTCCTGCCGATGGCCACGCGGGTGGCCTTCCCCGGCTGGCTGAACCTGGTCCTGGGCGTCATGAAAGACACCGCGCTGGTGATGTGGATCGGCATCGTCGAATTGCTGCGCGCCTCGCAAACCATCGTGACCCGCATCCAGGAGCCGCTGCTGGTGCTGTGCATTGCGGGCCTCATCTACTACGTCATGAGCCTGGTGGTCGCACGCCTCGGCGCTCGTCTGGAAACAAGGTGGCAGGAAAATGATTGAGATCGACAACGTACACAAATCCTTCGGCGACCTCGATGTGGTCAAGGGCGTCAGCCTGACGGTGAACAAGGGCGAAGTGGTCTCGATCATCGGCGGCTCCGGCTCCGGAAAGTCGACCCTGCTGATGTGCATCAATGGCCTGGAGCCGATCCAGAAAGGCAGTATCCGCGTCGACGGTATCGAGGTGCACCAGCGCGGCACCGACCTCAATCGCCTGCGCCAGAAGATCGGCATCGTGTTCCAGCAATGGAACGCCTTCCCGCACCTGACCGTGCTGGAAAACGTGATGCTGGCCCCGCGCAAGGTGCTCGGCAAGAGCAAGGCCGAAGCCGAGGCACTGGCGGTGCAACAACTGACCCATGTCGGCCTGGGCGACAAACTCAAAGTGTTCCCCGGCAAGCTCTCGGGCGGCCAGCAACAGCGCATGGCCATCGCCCGCGCCCTGGCCATGTCGCCGGACTACATGCTGTTCGATGAAGCCACCTCGGCCCTCGACCCGCAGCTGGTCGGCGAAGTGCTGGACACCATGCGCATGCTCGCCGAAGACGGCATGACCATGGTGCTGGTGACGCACGAAATCCGCTTCGCCCGGGACGTGTCCGACCGCGTGGCGTTCTTTCGCAATGGCCTGGTGCACGAGATCGGCGCGCCCGACCAGGTGATCGGTAACCCGGTGCACGCCGAGACGGCGGCGTTTCTCAAGTCGGTGAAATAGCTGATGGCCCCATCGCGAGCAAGCCCGCTCCCACATGGGATTTTCTGTGCGCCAGAAGTCCACTGTGGGAGCGGGCTTGCTCGCGATGGGGCCCGACCAGACAACACAAGGAACAACCCATGCGCTCATCAAAAGTGATTCACGTAGTCAGCTGCCACGCCGAAGGTGAAGTCGGCGACGTCATCGTCGGCGGCGTCGCCCCACCGCCCGGCGCCACCGTGTGGGAACAGTCGCGCTGGATCGCGCGGGATGAAACCCTGCGCAACTTCGTGCTCAACGAACCCCGTGGCGGTGTGTTCCGCCACGTCAACCTGCTGGTGCCGGCCAAGGACCCGCGGGCGCAGATGGCCTGGATCATCATGGAACCGGCGGACACGCCACCGATGTCCGGCTCCAATTCCCTGTGCGTGGCCACGGTGTTGCTCGACACCGGCATCCTGCCGATGACCGAACCCCAGACTCGCCTGGTGCTCGAAGCGCCTGGCGGCCTGATCGAGGCGGTTGCCGACTGCCGTGACGGCAAAGTCGAGCGGGTGGAAGTCAGGAACGTGCCGTCCTTTGCCGATCGCCTCGATGCATGGATCGAGGTCGAAGGCCTCGGTTCGCTCAAGGTCGACACCGCGTATGGCGGCGACAGCTTCGTGATCGCCGACGCCCAGGGCCTGGGCTTTGCCATCCGCCCCGACGAAGCCGCCGACCTGGTGGCCGTGGGGCTGAAAATCACCCGGGCCGCCAACGAGCAACTGGGCTTTACCCACCCGCTGAACCCGGAGTGGTCGCACATTTCCTTCTGCCAGATCGCGGCGCCCCTGGTCCACGAGAACGGCATCGCCACCGGCGCCAACGCGGTGGTGATTCAACCGGGCAAGATCGACCGCTCGCCCACTGGCACCGGTTGTTCGGCACGCATGGCGGTGTTGCAGGCCAAAGGCTTGATGCAGGTGGGTGATCGCTTCATCGGTCGCTCGATCATCGGTTCCGAATTCCACTGCCGCATTGACTCGCTGACCGAAGTAGCGGGCCGCCCCGCCATCTACCCGTGCATTTCCGGGCGGGCGTGGGTCACCGGCACTCACCAGTTGCTGCTCGACCCGAGCGATCCATGGCCTCAAGGCTACCGGCTCTCGGACACCTGGCCCGGCGCCTGAACGCAGCCGCGCTGCTCAGCCGGACCGACGGCCCACGAAAATCCTGAAAAAACCGAAATAGCACTAGCCGATTTGCTTCATTTTAAATATCGTATACGAAATACAATTAACAACCCCGGAGGCAACAATGAGCAAGCGCATTAACTGGAGTGGCGTATTTCCCGCCGTGACCACTCAATTCAACGACGACTTCTCGATCAACCTGGAAAAAACCCACGAGGTGATTTCCAACGTCATTCGTGACGGCGTGTCGGGGCTGGTGGTGTGCGGTTCGGTCGGTGAAAACACCTCGCTGACCGCCGAAGAAAAAATCGCTGTGACCGAAGTGGCGGTCGATGCCTCGCGCGGTCGTGTGCCGGTGATCTGCGGCGTGGCCGAGTTCACCAGCGTGCAAGCGGCCAAGGTGGCCAACTCGGTGCGCAAGGTCGGTGTCGATGGCGTGATGCTGATGCCGGCGCTGGTCTACGGTTCCAAGCCGTTCGAAACCGCCGAGCATTACCGCTACGTGGCAAAAAACGCCGACGTGCCGCTGATGGTCTACAACAACCCGCCGATCTACAAAAACGACGTGACCCCGGACATCCTGATTTCCCTGGCCGACTGCGACAACGTGGTGTGTTTCAAGGATTCCTCGGGTGACACCCGCCGCTTCATCGACGTACGCAATGAAGTCGGTGACCGTTTCGTGCTGTTCGCCGGCCTCGACGACGTGGTGCTGGAAAGCATCGCCGTGGGCGCTGAAGGCTGGGTATCGGGCATGTCCAACGTGTTCCCGAAAGAAGGCGAAACCATCTTCCGCCTGGCCAAGGCCGGTCGCTTTGCCGAAGCCATGCCGATCTACGAATGGCTGATGCCGATCCTGCACCTGGACGCCCGCGCCGACCTGGTGCAATGCATCAAGTTGTGCGAAGCCATCGCCGGTCGCGGCAGCGCGCTGACCCGTCCGCCACGCCTGGCCCTGCCGGAAGCCGATCGCGTGTTCGTCGAGCAGATCATGGCCAAGGCCCTGGCCAACCGTCCGCACCTGCCGGACGTCGGTCTCTGAGTGATTGCCGGGCGGGTCCTCGCGGACCCGGCCCGGTTGCCTGTTTTTTTGCGCCGCTACAGGAAACGTCAGCATGCCCAACACTCAACACGCCTCAAGCGCAACCACACCGTCGGGACTCAAGCGTGTCGTGGCCGCCGCCATGGCCGGTACCGTCGCCGAATGGTATGAATTCTTCCTTTATGGCACCGCTTCGGCACTGGTCTTCGGCCAGCTGTTCTTCCGCCAGACCGGCAGCGCCATCGACGGCATCATCGCCGCTTTTGCCCTGTATGCCGTGGGCTTCCTCGCCCGCCCGCTGGGCGGCCTGGTGTTCGGTCACTACGGTGACAAGTTCGGGCGCAAGCGCCTGCTGCAGTTGAGCCTGGTGGTGGTCGGCATCACCACCTTCCTGATGGGTTGCCTGCCCGGCTTCAACGAAATCGGCTACGCCGCGCCGGTGCTGCTGGTGTTGTTGCGACTGATCCAGGGCTTCGCCTTCGGTGGCGAATGGGGCGGTGCGATCTTGCTGGTGTCCGAGCACTGCCCGGACAATCGCCGGGGCTTCTGGGCCAGTTGGCCGCAAGCCGGAGTACCGGCGGGCAACCTGGTGGCGACGGTGGCCTTGCTGTTGTTGTCGTCGAACCTGTCGGAGGAAGCCTTCCTCGCCTGGGGCTGGCGCGTGGCGTTCTGGTTCTCGGCGGTCGTGGTGTTGATCGGCTACTGGATTCGCACCAGCGTCGATGACGCGCCGATTTTCAAGGAAGCCCAGGTCCGTCAGGCGCAGACAAAACAACAGCAACTGGGCGTCGTCGAAGTGCTGCGCCACCACTGGCGCTCGGTGCTGGTCGGCATCGGCGCACGGTTCGCCGAAAACATCCTCTACTACACCGTCGTGACGTTCTCGATCACCTACCTGAAACTGGTGGTGCACAAGGACACGACGGAGATTCTGTTGCTGATGTTCGGTGCCCACCTGCTGCACTTCTTCATGATTCCGCTGATGGGCTACCTGTCCGACCTGGTGGGGCGCAAACCGGTGTACCTGACCGGCGCGGTGCTCACTGCATTCTGGGGCTTCGTCGGCTTCCCGATGATGGACACCGGCAACGCCTGGCTGATCATGGCCGCCATCACCCTAGGCCTGGCCATCGAGTCGATGACCTACGCGCCCTACTCGGCGTTGATGGCCGAAATGTTCCCCACCCACGTGCGCTACACCGCGTTGTCGCTGTGCTACCAGGTGGCGCCGATCTTCGCCGGCTCTCTCGCGCCACTGATCGCCATCACCCTGCTCAACAAGTACCAGAGCTCGACGCCCATCGCGTTGTATCTGGTCGCCGCTTCGCTGATCTCCATCGTCGCCGTCGGCCTGACCCGGGAAACCCGTGGCAAGTCGCTGCATCTGGTCGACAGCGAGTCCGCCGCGCGCGTCGCCGCCGTCAACGGCAACGCGGCGGGTGCCACCCGCCCGGACGGTTCGCTGGCCTGACGTGCGACCCTGCGGGAGCCGGTTCACGGGCTCCCGCAGCCGATATCACATGCCTTCATCGCAGGAATCTGCCTGAGCGCCAGCCACTGCCAATCGGTGGCGCTCTCTTCTCCTCCCGGCTGTCCTATCCCAGCATCGCCTGCAGATCCTGATACAACGTCTCGGGGATCTGCACGCCTTCCACCAGGCTGCGCGCGCGCGCCTCATACCGCCGCTGCGACGGCAACCGTGCGCCCTGGCCCTGGATGCTCTCGAACAACACTTCGGCCCGTGCCAGGTGATGCCCGCTGGCCTCACCGAGAAAACGCTGTGGATCGAAAGCGATGATCAGTTCGCCATGGTAAGGCGAGGACTTGCTGCCAGCGTCGTATGCCAGTGATTCGGCACTGGTGAGGTCACCGATCAACGGCCCGGCGATCAGTTCGACCATGGCCGCCAGCGCCGAGCCTTTGTGCCCACCGAACGTCAGCATCGCGCCGGCATCGAGCACCACGTTGGCATCGGTGCTCGGCTGCCCCTGCGCGTCCACGCCCCAGCCCTCGGGAATCGACTTGCCCGCGCGTCGATGCAATTCGATGTCGCCCCGGGCAATCGCACTGGTGGCGAAGTCGAAGACAAACGGCTCCTTGCCCGGACGCGGCCAGCCGAACGCAATGGGGTTGGTGCCAAACACCGGTTGATGGCCACCCGCCGGCGCGACCCAGGCATGGCTGGGGTTGCAGGCCAGGGCCACGAGCCCGGCGGCGGTCAGTTGCTCGATCTCGACCCACAGCGCCGAAAAATGCACACAGCGGTTGATCGCCAGCGCGGCGATGCCGTTGGCCCGGGTTTTCTCCATCAGCAACGGCAGCCCGGCCTGGAACGCCAGCTGCGAGAATCCGCCGGCGGCATCGACACGCACGACCGACGGCGCCTGATCGATCACCTGCGGCTCGGCAGCGGCTGCCACCTTGCCCGCCCTGAGCGAATTCACGCAGCCCAGCACCCGGTACAGGCCGTGGGAGGCGCAGCCGTCACGCTCGCCGGCAATCACCGTGGCCGTCACGGCCTGGGCGTGGGCAGCGTTGAAACCGTTGTGCAACAAGATCGATTCGGCCAGCTCGCGAGCCTCGGCCAGGGTCAGTCGGATCATAATCCACTCCTTGAACAGACCGTCCAGACTGGCGCAGTCGCCGCGCCCAGGCTTGATCGGTTTAGGCAGGGACGGTGACGAATTCGGCACATTGGCCCGCTGTGGGAGCGGGCTTGCTCGCGATAGCGGTCTGACAGTCACCCTCGCAGCGCCGGTGCCGCCGTCATCGCGGGCAAGCCCGCTCCCACAGGGATGGGAGGTGCCTTCGATATCGACAACTGCCAGATGAACAACAAAATAAATGAAAAAAACCGGGCTTGATCTCCCCCTAAGCCGTTGTTTTACCGTAGCCTCGAACCCAGGCTGAATGCCAGATCACCCACCCTGTACACGGCTGTCACTGTTTTCCCATGCGCAAACTTTTGTACCTGACGTTCTCCATGGCGTTGATCGCCGCCCTGACGACCTACGCCATGTGGGCGGCGGATCGCCCACCGGGGCATTACCTGTCGGACCTGCGGATCGACCTGGCCATCGATCAAGGCACGCCCGCCGGGCGCGGCAACCTGCTCGGGATCCAGCCGGAGCTGTTTCCCACCGACTATCAAAGCCCCGATCGCCTGCGCCGCAAACTTGCCGCCTATCTGCAAAAAGCCCAGTCACAAGGCCTGTTGAACGAAAAAACCATCGTCGTGTTACCCGAACATGTCGGCACCTGGTTGATGATCAGCGGTGAAAAAGACGAGCTGTACCAGGCCAATACCATCCAGGAGGCCATGAACTGGCTGGCGGTGAGCAACCCTGTGCAGTTCCTGCGCGCCCTGATCACCGCCAGGGGTGAAAACCGCCTCGACGACGCGCACTTGCGCATGAAAGCCAAGGGCATGGCCAGGGATTACCAGGCGCTGTTCGGTGGCCTGGCGAAAGAATTCCATGTGACCCTGGTCGCCGGTTCCATCGTATTGCCCGAACCGAGCATCATCGACGGCAGCCTGAAAGTGGGCCACGGCGCGCTGTACAACAGCAGCCTTGTCTTTGGCAGCGACGGCGTCCCCATCGGCCAGCCCCAGCGTCAGATGCACCCGGTGTTCGCCCGAAGCGACGTGACGGCCGCCCAGCACAACCCACCGCCCCTGACCGTGGTCGACACGCCGGCCGGGCGCCTCGGCGTGCTGATCGGCCGCGACAGCTGGTACCCGGACAACTACCGGCAGCTCGACGACCAAGGCGTCCAGCTGGTCGCCGTCCCGGCGTTCGTCAACGGTCGTGGCACCTGGGATCAGCCTTGGCACGGTTACAAGGGCACTCCGCCAGCCTCCGTCTCACTCAAGGCCGGTGAAGTCAGTGAAGGCCAGGCCTGGCAGCGCCTGACACTGACGGCGCAACCCGGCAGTCAGGCCATCGCCGGCATGAGCGTATTTCTGCGCGGACAGTTCTGGGACCAGAGCAGCGCCGGCCAGAGTTTCCTCAGCCGTGATGGGCAACATTTCGCCAGCGAGCCGGTTCGCGGTGCGCGTTTGCTGAACCTGTGGTTGTAAGGGATGAAACCATCGACGATGCGCCTTGGCGACCTGTCGGTCGGCTTCGTTCACAGCCTCGCCGATGCGGTGCGCAGCCACGGCATCGACCCGCAACCCCTGCTTGAGCAATATGGCCTGGACTCGGCGCGACTGGGCGAAGCCTGCGCACGCCTGTCGATCCCCCGCTACATGCGCCTGGGACACAGCGCGATTCAACTGACCGACAACCCGGGCCTGGGCTTGCGTATGGGTCAGCTCAGCCGCCTGAGCCAGGCGGGGCTGGCCGGCGTCACCGCCGCGCAGGCACCGACCGTACGGGAAGCCGCGCGCTGCCTGATTCGCTTCGAAGCCTTGTACGGCTCCAACTATCGTGGCCAATCGAGCTTTCATGAAGACGCCCAGGGTGCCTGGCTGCGGTTCTACTCCATCAGCCCGTACAACGCCTACAACCGCTTCGTGGTGGACTCGATCATCGCTGGCTGGCTGCAGCAATTGTCCAGCGTCAGCGCTACACCGCTGCGCGCCGACCGTATCGAGATCGAATTCGCTGAACCGGATTATCGCGAGGCCTACGGCGCGCTGGGCGATTGCCCGATCCAGTTCGGCGCAGAACAGAACCAGTTGCGCTTCGGCCTGGACACCCTCGCCCTGCGCAACCCGGTGCACTGCCCCAGTACCTGGCGGCATCTGCTGCAACTGTGTGAACGGGAACTGGAGCAACTGACACGCACCCGCAGCCTGCGTGAACGCATCACTCAGTTACTGGGCCCGTTGCTCAATGGTGGTCGGGAACCCGACCTGGAAGAAGTGGCGGCACGCCTGAAGCTGCCTACCTGGACCTTGCGTCGCAGACTGGCCGAGGAAGGTACGCAGTTTCGCGCAATCCTCAATGACACCCGTCGCGACCTGGCCATGACGTACATTCGCGACACCGAACTGGCGTTCGGGGAAATCGCCTACCTGCTGGGCTTTGCCTCAGCCGAAGCGTTTCAACGCGCATTCAAACGCTGGAGCGGTCAGACACCCGGCGAGTTTCGCCGTAGTCACCGTCAATCCGCCTGACGCCTACAGCTCGGTCGCGTCTTCAGCCGGTTCCAGTGGGTCGAGTTCAAACGCCTGGTATTCGAGCAGCTCTTCCTGGTATTCGTCCATGTTGAATCCTCTTGATTAAATGCCTGTATGACTGACCCGCGTCCCGAGCATAAAGTGCCCGCATGAAAGAAAAATGACGCGCACGGCCCCTCGTCGCTACTGAATAAACGTAGCAGCGGGTCAGGGATTTATCACAGGATTTCTTTACGGCAGATTGCAGGACTGGGCCTGCCTTGACGAGCGTTGCGCGTGAACGCGGTCCGGGATCACCGATTGTCAGCTGATCCCGGAACACCCTGCGCGCCGATCACAGCGCCGGGATCGGCTCGCTCGGGGGTGGCAGGTCCGATGGCGGCGGTGGCGAGATGGTTTCCGACGTCGGGGCCGGTTCGGTGCTTTGCGCCGGGGTCACCGGCTCCGGCTCTGGTGGTGCGGCCATCGGCTGCGAGGCAGGCTCCGAGGCCGCCGGTGCTGGCTCTGCCGATGACGCTGGGGTCGGGGTCGGTTCGGCAGCAGGGGCCGGCTCAGGCACCAATGGAGCCGGCGTGGCCTGCGGCTCGGGCACACCCAGATCGGTCTTGGGTTTCTCTTCGATATGCGCGGCTTTCTTCGCTTCAGCGGGCAGGAACGACTCGACCAAGGCAAAGAAGCGCTCGTAGAACTTCGAAGACGAAACGGTTTCGCTGGCGACCTTGACCATCGAGTCATCGGAGGAGCCGATCGGCATCGACACCGAACCCAGGACGCCCACCCCAAGGCTGGCGGAGTTACTGCTTTTCTTCAGTGCGTAACTGTCCTGCAGGGCGTTGGCGAACATGGTCGCGTGATGCCCTTCGCTGCCGTCGTCGGCACAGACCACGTTGAAGCTGATCTCCATGTGCGTCTCGCCGGTCTGCTGGAAGCTCTTGTGACCGGCGATCAGCTTCGGATCGCTGCTGGTGATGATGTAACCCTGACTGAGCAGGGCACGACGAGCGGCTTCGCAGCTCTGCTTGTCGGTCACCGGGTAGTTGCGCGAAAACGTCCCGGAATCATCAAAGTTCTCATGCTCGTAGATCGCGGCTTTCTTCGACGAGCAACCGGCTGCAGCGGCCAGCACCAACGCCAGTCCGACAACCCGTACGGGAAATGATGTAAACATTGAGCATCCTGATGAAAACGGTCCGACGGGTATTGTGCAACAGATCGTTGCTTAGCGTCGCATCGATTAGTGTCTTGAAACAGTTACAGGATTACCAACCCGCCCCCTGCAGGAGCGAGCATGCTCGCGATGGATGCCAGAGCACCGAGGGGTATCAGGCTGCCCGCGTCATCGTTAACGTCCATCGCGAGCATGCTCGCTCCTACAAACCGCAAAAAAAAACCCAACGCATCAAACAAACTGCGTTGGGTTTTTTCACTCCGCCAGGCTTCAGTAGCGCTGGATGTCCGCTTCGGCTTCCAACTGCTTGCGGTACGCCGCGAAGTCCTGCTGGCCGACACGCGAGGCAAGGAAGCGACGGTATTGCGCTTTCTCTTCGTCAGTCGGAGCGGCAGCTTCGTTGACGCCGTTGAGGCGCACGATCACCAGGCTGCCATCCGCCAGGGTCACGCTGCTGAAGGTCGGCTTGTCCTTGACAGCCGGCTTCGGCATGCGGAACAGCGCCTGCAGCACAGTCGGGTCAACCCCCTCCTGAGCGCGGGTGGCGCCAGTGGTGACCTTCCAGTTCTGACCGTCGATGGCCTTGTCCAGTGGCGCCTTGCCATCGCGCAGGTCGGCGATCAGCTTGTCAGCCCGGGTCTTGGCATCGGCACTGGCGTGCTCCTTGGTCAACTGGCCACGGATGGCGGCAGACACGCTTTCCAGCGGCAACTGCGAAGGCTTGAGGTGCTCCTTTGCGCGCAGCACGATCACGGTTTCGGGATCGAGCTCGATGGCGGTGCTGTTGGCACCCTCATCCAGCACTTCAGGACTGAACGCCGCAGCGATCACCGCACGGTTGGCGGTAACACCCTCGCCACCTTCACGGCCGAACGGCTTGGAGGTGTGGACGGTCAGCTTCAGGTCCTGCGCCGGCTGGGCCAGGTCGGAGGACTCGAACGACGAATCTTCCAATTGCTTGGTCGCCTCGACGAAACGCTGTTCGACCTGCTGGGTTTTCAACTCGCGGGTCAGCTTGTCTTTCAGGCTGGCGAAGGTCGGTACTTCCGGCGCTTCGACACCCAGCAGCTTGATCAGGTGATAACCGAAGTCAGTACGCACCGGTGCGGACACCTGATCCTTGCTCAGTGCGTACAGCGCGGTTTCGAACGCTGGATCGTAGACGCCAGGGCCGGCAAAACCGAGGTCACCGCCGTTGTTCGCCGAACCCGGGTCCTGGGACAGTTCCTTGGCCAGGGCCTCGAACTTCTCACCCTTGGCCAGACGAGCCGCGATTTCGTCGATCTTGGCCTTGGCTTGCGCGTCGGTCGTCTTGTCGTTCACTTCGATCAGAATGTGCGCAGCCCGGCGTTGCTCGGACAGGTTGGCGATTTCTTTCTGATACGCCGCCTGCAGGTCTTCGTCCTTGACGGCAACCTGATCGAAGAAGGACGACTTCTTCAACTCGATGTAATCGATGATCACCTGATCAGGCGTCATGAATTCCTTGGCGTGCTCGTCGTAGTAAGCCTTGACCTCATCGTCGGTCAACTTAACCGCAGCCGGGTCAGCCTTGACGTCCAGGGAAGCGAAATCCCGGGTCTGCTTTTCCAGACGGGCGAAGGCCAGAACCTGGGCATCGGTCACGAAACCGCTACCGGCCAGGCCCGCGCGCAACTGACCGATGAGCATTTCCTGAGCCAGCATCTGGCGGAATTGCATACGGCTGTAGCCGAGTTGACGGATCACCTGGTCGAAACGCTCTGGACTGAATTTGCCGTCCACCTGGAATTCAGGTGTCTGCAGAATCACCTGGTCCAATGCGCCCTCGGAGAAAGCGAATTTGGATTTTTCTGCGCCTTGCAGCAGCAGCTTGCGATCGATCAGGCCCTTGAGAGCCGATTCGCGCAACATTTTCTCGTCCAGCAAGGACGCATCGAAATCCTTGCCCAGCTGTTGCATGAGCTGACGGCGTTGCATATCAACCGCCTGGCTCAGCTCGTTCTGGCTGATTTCGTCGCCATTGACCTTCGCCGCATCGTTCTTGTGCGTCGTCGCCTGAAAAATGGCGTCGAAACCGGTCAAGGCCATCAGAACAACGATGACCCCGATAATGGTCTTGGCAATCCAGCCTTGTGAATTGTCCCTGATATTTTGCAGCATGCGTCCCCCAGAAACGGTTGAACTTCAAAAATAGGCAACCGTGGAGCGTGGGTAGAATCCGGATAGAAGAAAGGCGCATCCGAGGATGCGCCTTCTCGTAACTGGCGAAGCGGACCAAGAATTCGAATTTGCGACCCTTGGTGTCTCGGACCGGCAATCTGCCGGCTGGCCTACCGCTCCGCTGCCAGGTCAGGCTTGCAGCCCGACCTGGACAGGTAAAACCTGAATCAACTTAGTTGACAGCTTCTTTCAGCGCTTTACCGGCTTTGAAACCTGGTTTTTTAGCGGCTGCGATTTCCAGCGTCTTACCGGTCTGAGGGTTACGACCGATGCGAGCAGGACGATCGGTGACGGAGAAAGTACCGAAACCCACCAGAACTACGGAGTCGCCAGCCTTGAGAGCGCCAGTGACGGATTCGATTACAGCGTCCAGCGCACGGCCAGCAGCAGCTTTCGGGATATCAGCGGATGCAGCGATAGCATCAATCAGTTCCGACTTGTTCACTCTAAAGTCCCCTTATATCTATTTGAGTATGATTCTAAGTTTTTTGGTGAAAGCAAAAACGAGTGCTGAATGGCCTACAGACACTTAAGAGCCGCTTTATAACAAGGGCTCTAAAAAGCTGTCAACAAGCCCCCCAGGCAAATGCGTATTAATGCGTGCTAATTCTTTCCTTAGAGTCAGACTCGCGTTTTTCATCCTTGGCGACTATCTCGGGAGCCACATCCGGCAAGGGCTCCGGCGCGTATTGCAGCGCAATTTGCAGGACCTCGTCAATCCATTTAACCGGTTTAATCTGCAGATCCTGCTTGATATTGTCCGGAATTTCCTTCAAATCGCGGACATTCTCTTCAGGAATGATCACGGTCTTGATCCCGCCGCGGTGCGCCGCGAGCAGTTTTTCCTTCAAGCCGCCGATCGCCAATACCTGACCACGCAGGGTGATTTCGCCGGTCATTGCGACATCTGCGCGCACCGGGATGCCGGTCAACGCCGATACCAGTGCCGTGCACATGCCTACGCCCGCGCTTGGGCCGTCTTTCGGGGTCGCCCCTTCCGGCATGTGGATGTGCGTGTCGCGCTTCTCGTGGAAGTCCAGGGGAATTCCCAGGCTCTTCGCCCGGCTGCGCACGACGGTCTGGGCCGCAGTAATGGACTCGACCATCACGTCACCCAACGAACCGGTCTTGATCAACTGGCCTTTGCCCGGCACGACGGCGGCTTCGATGGTCAGCAATTCGCCACCCACCTGGGTCCACGCCAGGCCGGTCACCTGACCGATCTGATCCTGGGATTCAGCCAGGCCGTAGCGGAATTTACGCACGCCCAGGAAATCCTCGAGCATCGACGCGGTGACCTTCACCGAGAAGCGTTTTTCCAGGGCATGCTCCTTGACCGCCTTGCGGCAAACCTTGGCAATCTGGCGCTCCAGCCCACGTACACCGGCTTCGCGGGTGTAGTAGCGGATGATGTCACGGATAGCGTCTTCTTCGAATTCCAGCTCGCCTTTTTTCAGGCCGTTGGCCGTGATCTGCTTGGGCGAGAGGTATTTGACGGCAATGTTGATCTTCTCGTCTTCGGTGTAACCCGGCAGGCGAATGACTTCCATCCGGTCCAGCAGCGCCGGCGGAATGTTCATGGAGTTCGAGGTGCACAGGAACATCACATCCGACAGGTCGTAGTCGACTTCCAGGTAGTGATCGTTGAAGTTGTGGTTCTGCTCCGGATCGAGCACCTCCAGCAACGCCGACGCCGGATCGCCGCGCATGTCGCTGCCCATCTTGTCGATTTCATCGAGCAGGAACAGCGGGTTGCGGACCCCGACTTTTGTCATCTTTTGAATCAATCTTCCTGGCATCGAACCGATGTAGGTCCGGCGATGACCACGGATTTCCGCTTCATCGCGCACGCCGCCCAAGGCCATGCGCACGAATTTGCGGTTGGTGGCGTGGGCGATCGATTCGGCCAGGGAGGTTTTACCCACACCCGGAGGACCCACCAGGCACAACACCGGACCGCGAATTTTCTTCACGCGCTTCTGCACGGCGAGGTATTCGAGGATACGCTCCTTGACCTCTTCCAGACCGTAGTGGTCGGCGTCGAGAATGTCTTCGGCGCGCGCCAGGTCCAGACGCACCTTGCTCTGAGCCTTCCACGGCACCTGTACCAGCCAGTCGATGTACGAGCGCACCACGGTCGCTTCCGCAGACATTGGCGACATCTGCTTGAGCTTGTTCAGCTCACCCTGGGCCTTGGCCAGGGCATCTTTGGGCAGGCCGGCGGCATCGATGCGCTTTTTCAGCTCTTCGATTTCGTTATGGCCTTCGTCGCTGTCGCCGAGCTCTTTCTGAATGGCCTTCATCTGCTCGTTCAGGTAGTACTCGCGCTGACTGCGCTCCATTTGTTTCTTGACGCGACCGCGAATGCGTTTTTCGACTTGCAGCAGATCGATCTCGGCATCCAGCAGCGCCAGGACGTGCTCGACCCGGGCCGACAAATCGATGATTTCGAGGATTTCCTGCTTCTGCTCGATCTTCAGGGCCATGTGTGCGGCCATGGTGTCGACCAGGCGGCCCGGCTCATCGATGCTGTTGAGCGACGACAGGACTTCAGCCGGGACTTTCTTGCCCAACTGCACATATTGTTCGAACTGGGCCAGCAGGCTGCGCACGAACACTTCGGATTCACGCTCGGGCGCGTCGACCTCATCGATCAACGAGACTTCGGCACGGCAGTGCCCGTCCACTTCGCTGAAGCGTTCAACGGTACCGCGTTGCTCGCCTTCTACCAGAACCTTGACCGTGCCATCAGGCAGCTTCAGCAGCTGCAGCACGGTCGCAATGGTGCCCACGCGATAAAGTGCATCTTCACCCGGATCGTCGTCGGCAGGGTTTCTCTGGGCCAGCAGAAGGATCTGCTTGTCACCCGTCATCGCAGCTTCGAGGGCTTCGATGGATTTCTCGCGCCCCACGAACAGCGGGATAACCATGTGCGGATAAACCACGACATCACGCAATGGCAGGAGAGGCAATTCGATGGTTGTCTTCATGATTTCGCCTCTACGGCGGCCACAAGGCCGGAAACAGATGGAATTGAGCTTGAAACCAAGATGGGGGCTGCCTTGGAAAAAAACAAGCACAAAGACAGGCTTGAAATGCAGAAAAAGCAAAGGGGCCCGAAGGCCCCTTCCCTGTTATAGCTGCGGGACGCTCAAGCGTCTGGCGCAGCCTTGGCAGGCTCTGTGTTCTCGTAGATATACAGTGGCTTGGACTTGCCCTCGATGACGCTTTCATCGATCACGACTTTACTCACCTCGGACTGCGAGGGAATTTCGTACATGGTGTCGAGCAGCACACCTTCGAGAATCGATCGCAGGCCACGGGCACCGGTCTTGCGTTCCAGGGCACGTTTGGCCACCGACTTCAGTGCGTCGGCCCGGAATTCCAGGTCCACGCCTTCCATCTCGAACAGCTTGGCGTATTGCTTGGTCAAGGCATTCTTCGGCTCGGTCAGGATCTGCATCAAGGCAGCCTCATCGAGCTCGTCCAGGGTAGCCAGTACCGGCAGACGACCGACGAATTCCGGGATCAGACCGAACTTGACCAGATCGTCAGGCTCGACTTCACGCAGGGACTCGCCCACCTTCTTGCCTTCTTCCTTGCTGCGCACTTCGGCGTTGAAACCGATGCCGCCCTTGGTGGAACGGTTCTGGATGACTTTTTCCAGACCCGAGAACGCACCACCACAGATGAACAGGATGTTACGGGTATCGACCTGCAGGAATTCCTGCTGCGGATGCTTGCGACCACCCTGGGGCGGAACGGAGGCGACCGTACCTTCGATCAACTTGAGCAAGGCCTGCTGCACGCCCTCACCGGAAACATCGCGGGTGATGGACGGGTTATCGGACTTGCGCGAGATCTTGTCGATCTCATCGATGTAGACAATGCCCATCTGGGCTTTTTCCACATCGTAGTCGCACTTCTGCAGCAGCTTCTGAATGATGTTCTCGACATCTTCACCCACGTAACCCGCCTCGGTGAGAGTGGTTGCGTCGGCGATGGTGAACGGAACGTTCAGCAAGCGTGCCAGTGTTTCGGCAAGCAGGGTCTTACCCGAGCCTGTCGGGCCGATCAGCAGGATGTTGCTCTTGCCGAGTTCGACGTCGTCATTCTTTTTGTCACGTTGATTCAGACGCTTGTAGTGGTTGTACACCGCTACGGCCAGAATCTTTTTCGCGCGTTCCTGACCAATCACGTATTGATCAAGAATGCCGCTGATTTCTTTAGGCGAAGGCAATTTATGCGCGCTGCTTTCGGCCTGTGCTTCCTGCACCTCCTCACGGATGATGTCATTGCACAGGTCGACGCACTCGTCGCAGATAAAGACCGAGGGGCCGGCAATCAACTTGCGTACTTCATGCTGGCTTTTGCCACAGAAGGAGCAATAGAGCAGCTTGCCGTTGTCCTCGCCGTTGCGGGTGTCAGTCATTCGTTCGATCCAAATCCGATAGGCTTGCAACACAAGATGAAGGCTAACGCGGGCTTTTTCAAGCCCGCTGGTGATCGGACACGCCGACCAGGCCTTATTTTGAGCCGCTTATTTTACGCTGGGCGCGAAGTAATCACTTCATCGATCAAGCCGTATTCCTTCGCCGCTTCTGCACTCATGAAGTTATCGCGGTTGGTGTCGCGCTCGATTTCTTCAAGGGTACGCCCGCTGTGCCGCGCCATCAGCGTGTTCAGACGCTCGCGGATGAACAGGATTTCCTTGGCATGGATCTCGATATCCGAGGCCTGGCCCTGGAAACCGCCCAGTGGCTGGTGAATCATCACGCGCGAGTTCGGCAGGCAGTAACGCTTGCCCGGAGCACCGGCGGTCAACAGGAAAGCGCCCATGCTGCAGGCCTGGCCGATGCAGGTGGTCGATACGTTGGGCTTGATGAACTGCATGGTGTCGTAGATCGACATGCCCGCAGTCACGGAGCCACCTGGGGAGTTGATATAGAGGTGGATGTCCTTGTCCGGGTTTTCCGCTTCAAGGAACAGCAATTGCGCACAGATCAGGTTGGCCATGTAGTCCTCTACCGGACCAACCAGGAAGATCACTCGCTCCTTGAGAAGACGCGAGTAGATATCGTAGGCGCGCTCGCCACGAGCAGACTGCTCGACAACCATCGGGACCAGGCCGCCGGCGGCCTGGATATCAGAGTTCTGCTGAATATACGAATTACGGAACATGCTCTGCAGTCACTCCCAAAATAGTTATGTCTTGAAAACGCATAAGCCAGCACGAATGCTGGCTTATGGTGTGTACGTCTTAACGCAGCAACAATCAGTCGGCTTGTGGAGCTTCTACCGGCTTGACCGCTTCTTCGTAAGAGACCGATTTGTCGGTCACGCTAGCTTTCTGCAGAACAGTATCCACAACTTGCTCTTCCAGCACAACCGAACGAACTTCGTTCAGTTGCTGGTCGTTCTTGTAGTACCAGGACACGACCTGCTCAGGCTCCTGATAGGCCGAAGCCATTTCCTGAATCATGTCGCGAACGCGCGCTTCGTCAGGCTTGAGGTCGAACTGCTTGACCACTTCAGCCACGATCAGACCCAGGACAACGCGGCGTTTGGCTTGCTCTTCGAACAGCTCGGCCGGCAGTTGATCAGGCTTGATGTTGCCGCCGAACTGCTGAACCGCCTGCACGCGCAGACGATCAACTTCGTTGGACAGCAGAGCCTTTGGCACTTCGATCGGGTTGGAGGCCAGAAGACCGTCCATGACCTGGTTCTTCACCTTGGACTTGATCGCCTGACGCAGTTCACGTTCCATGTTCTTGCGAACTTCGGCGCGGAAGCCTTCCAGACCGGTTTCCTTGATGCCGAATTGAGCGAAGAACTCTTCGTTCAGCTCTGGCAGGGTTGGCGCGGAAACAGTGTTCACAGTCACGGTGAACTCGGCCGTCTTGCCGGCCAGCTCGAGGTTCTGATAGTCCTCTGGGAACGTCAGGTTCAGAACACGTTCTTCACCGGCTTTGGCGCCGACCAGACCGTCTTCGAAGCCAGGGATCATGCGACCCGAACCCAGTACCAGTTGAGTACCCTTGGCGGAACCGCCAGCGAATACTTCACCGTCGACCTTGCCAACGAAATCGATGTTCAGCTGGTCATCGTTCTGGGCAGCGCGATCGGCCACTTCGAAACGGGTGTTCTGCTTGCGCAGCACGTCCAGCATCTTGTCCAGATCGGCGTCTGCCACGTCGGCGCTCAAGCGCTCAACGGCGATGCCTTCGAAACCGGCAACGGTAAATTCAGGGAACACTTCGAATACGGCTACGTATTCCAGGTCCTTGCCAGCTTCCAGGGATTTCGGCTCGATCGACGGCGAACCTGCCGGGTTCAGCTTCTGCTCAACCACAGCTTCATAGAAGGAGGACTGGATCACATCGCCCACAGCTTCCTGACGCGCATCAGCACCGAAACGCTGACGAATCACGCTCATTGGCACCTTGCCAGGACGGAAGCCGGCAATCTTGGCCTTCTGGGCAGTCTGCTGCAGACGCTTGTTGACCTGAGTCTCGATGCGCTCCGCCGGCACGGTGATGCTCATGCGGCGCTCAAGAGCAGAAGTATTTTCAACAGAAACTTGCATGGATATTCCTCGTTGCACAGACGTTAGCCGGCCGTTACCGACCCAAGAATCAAGGGCATGCATTCTAGAGGGTCAAACTCAAGAAGTCACCCTACTGAAAACGGGTAAAAATACAGCAGGCCATTCAGAGGGGCGAACGCGCCAATGCACCCCGCCCCGACAGCAAATACAACCCCTCACGCCAGGGCTCTGCGTCAACCCTTCTATATATAGAAGCGTTTGCCGACCGACACCCCGACTGTCACACCTGCGAGCAGGAGCGACAAGCAGCGCGGCAGCATCGAGAAACACAAATTCGACGAAACGCCCTGCTTGCGTGGCGCTTGACCCGCAGCCACTGAAGCCCTTGAAACAAAAAAGGCGCCAGACTGTTAAATCTGGCGCCTTTCGAAATATGGGGTGGACGATGGGGATCGAACCCACGACAACGGGAGTCACAATCCCGTGCTCTACCAACTGAGCTACGCCCACCATATTGCATGACAAGGAGGCCTGAAGCCTTCCTTGCCGAACTCCACCCGGCCAACGGCATGAATGGAGCTTATCTGGTGCGGATGAAGAGACTCGAACTCTTACGCCTTGCGGCGCTGGAACCTAAATCCAGTGTGTCTACCAATTCCACCACATCCGCAGATGAAGCTGTTAAAGCAAAGGCGCCAGACTGTTAATCTGGCGCCTTTCGAAATATGGGGTGGACGATGGGGATCGAACCCACGACAACGGGAGTCACAATCCCGTGCTCT
>NZ_JARZGC010000006.1:280774-334612 GCF_041354075.1 Pseudomonas fluorescens
ACCAACTGAGCTACGCCCACCATATCGCGTTACTTGTGCCAAAGCTGCCTAATGGCGCACCCGGCAGGACTCGAACCTGCGACCATCCGCTTAGAAGGCGGATGCTCTATCCAGCTGAGCTACGGGCGCCTTGTTAATCTGTACCCTTGGAGGACTACAAACTAAGTGCTTTCCAGCCTCGCAAAACCTTGATTCTGCTCGACCTTCTTAACCAGTGCTAGGCTGTGCCCGACAAGTGCGACGAATAGTATAGAGCGACCCAGAAGGCGTCAAATCCTTTTTATAAAAAATTCATTTAATTAAAGGAGTTAGGGGAATTTGCAGACCAAGCGCCTTTGCCCTCACCGCCTGACATGCGAGAATGCGTTCTCTTTTTTTCCCCTCTCGATGGTTAATCACGCGCAATGACTGCACAACTAATCGACGGCAAATCGATCGCCGCCAGCCTGCGCCAGCAGATCGCCAAACGCGTTACCGAGCGCCGCCAGCAAGGCCTGCGCACACCCGGTCTCGCGGTGATCCTGGTCGGCAGCGATCCCGCCTCTCAGGTTTATGTCTCGCACAAGCGTAAAGACTGTGAAGAGGTCGGCTTCATTTCCCAAGCCTACGACCTGCCTTCCGAAACCACCCAGCAAGCGCTGACCGACCTGATCGATCGCCTGAACGAAGACCCGGCAATTGATGGCGTCCTGCTGCAGTTGCCTCTGCCGGAACACCTTGACGCCTCCAGACTGCTGGAGCGCATTCGCCCGGACAAGGACGTCGACGGTTTCCATCCTTACAACGTCGGCCGCCTTGCCCAGCGCATCCCGTTGCTGCGCCCCTGCACACCCAAGGGCATCATGGCGCTGCTCGAGAGCACGGGGGCAGACCTGTACGGAATGGACGCCGTGGTCGTCGGCGCTTCCAACATCGTGGGTCGCCCGATGGCCATGGAGTTGCTGCTCGCCGGTTGCACCGTGACCGTCACCCATCGCTTCACCAAGGACCTGGCAGGCCACGTCGGTCGCGCCGACCTGGTGGTGGTGGCTGCCGGCAAGCCTGGCCTGGTCAAGGGCGAGTGGATCAAGGAAGGCGCGATCGTGATCGACGTCGGCATCAATCGCCAGGATGACGGCAAACTGGTCGGCGACGTCGTCTACGATACCGCCCTGCCCCGTGCCGGCTGGATCACCCCGGTCCCGGGTGGCGTAGGCCCCATGACCCGTGCCTGCCTGCTGGAAAATACGCTGTACGCAGCGGAAACACTTCACAGCTAAGGCACGAAACCCTGTAGGAGCGAGCACGCTTGCGATGGTCGCCAACGATAACGCTGGCTGCCTGACACCACTCGGTGTATCGAAATTTATCGCGAGCATGCTCGCTCCTACAGAAATGCATCAGCTCGATGGAACAACCATCGACAGTTCTTCAGCCATACTCATAGAATGCGTCGTTTTTTGGTGTAACAGCCCGTTACAAAACGACTAATCCAACATTCCATGAGTCTGCCCGCGTGAAAATTCGTCTTTCCATCCTGAGCCTGTTTCTTGCCTTTACAGGGACGTTCCTCACGCCAACGGTCAATGCAGCCGAGACCACCGCAGCCCCCCGAGACGCCAAGCAACTGAAGATCGCGTCCGGCAGCGCCCTGTTGATGGACCTGCAAACCAACAAAGTCATTTACGCCAGCAACCCGGATGTGGTTGTCCCGATCGCCTCGGTCAGCAAGCTGATGACCGCATTGGTGGTGGTCGAGGCCAGGCAGAACATGGACGAGTACATTTCCATCAACATCAGCGACACCCCGGAAATGAAGGGCGTGTTTTCCCGGGTCAAGCTCAACAGCGAGATGCCGCGCCGGGAAATGCTGCTGATTGCCTTGATGTCCTCGGAGAACCGCGCCGCCGCCAGCCTGGCCCACCACTATCCGGGTGGCTACGCCGCCTTCATCGCCGCCATGAACGCCAAGGCCAAGGCGCTGGGCATGACCAGCACTCACTACGTCGAACCCACTGGCCTGTCGCCGCGCAACGTTTCCACGGCCCGCGACCTGAGCAAGTTGCTGATTGCGGCCCGCAAGTACCCGATCCTCACCGAGCTGAGCACCACGAAGGAGAAAACGGTGTCGTTCCGCAAACCCAACTACAGCCTGGGTTTTCGCAACACCGACCATCTGGTGGGCAAACCGAACTGGGATATCTCGCTGACCAAGACCGGTTTCACCAATGAAGCCGGCCACTGCCTGGTGCTGGTGACCCGCATGGGCAACCGGCCAGTGGCCCTGGTGATTCTCGATGCGTTCGGCAAGTACACGCACTTTGCTGACGCCAGCCGTATTCGCAACTGGGTCGAGACCGGCAAGAGCGCCGACGTGCCATCGGTGGCCTTGCAGTACAAGTCGGAAAAGAACCTGAAGCAGCGTCAGGGGGGTGTGGCTGAAGCCTCGAAGTAACGGACCTTATCCTGTAGGAGCTGGCTTGCCAGCGATGGCGGCCTTGAATCCGACCTGGTTTCAACGGATGCACAGGACCCTTGTGGGAGCTGGCTTGCCAGCGAAGGCGGCCTTGCAGCCAGCCTGGTTTCTGCGGGTGTACTCGATCCTTGTGGGAGCTGGCTTGCCAGCGAAGGCCGTCTCTCAGGTGTACATATCCGTTGCTGCGGTAATGGCCGCTAATGGTTCCGCTCTTACAGCGGGTCACTTTCGAAAAGCCTGCGCGGCCCGGCGGAAAGTAACCAAAGCGCTCTGATCCCCTGACGTACGGCCCTTCGCTGACGCTCAGGGTTCCCTCGCTCCGGTCCTGCTCCGTGGGCCCGCCGCCATCGGCCATCCATGGCCGGCGGCGGCTAAACCGGCATCCATGCCGGTTTGCCCACTGCGCAGAACCTCCACTCGGCCTGCCGACGGGGCAGATCAAGATCAAAAGCCAGATCACGAGCCAGATCAAAAGCCAGATCACAAGCCACATCAAAAGCCGGCTCAAAAGCCGACGCAGTGCCCGTGTGCGAGCCTGCTCGCTTCTACATAATCAATCATTCGGCAGCGGCATCTGGTCATCATCGGGGATGCCGTCTCCGGCACTCGGGTCCCGCTGCCCCGGAGGATGCTCTCCCGGCGCCACCGCCGGTCGGGCCAGGGGGTCGCGTAGTGGGCTGTCGGGGTCCATCACTGGATCGATGTCGTCTTCCGGTGTAGTGGGCACACTGTCGGGATGCTTGTCGTCAAAACTCGAATCGGTAGACATACACACCTCACTCGAACGTCAAGGTTTCAGATCGCCCAACGGATCGTAGGGCTTGGCGGGCGACTTGCCGCCCTTCTCGGGGTCGACGTCCAGGGGCGCCTTGGCAGGGCCGACGGGGTCGACTTGCGGGTCATCGAGGTCCGGCGAGTCGGGGTCGAAGCCCAACTCGTCATCCGAGGCGTGTTCGGATGAATGCGGGCCGGAAGGATGTTTGGAATCGGTCATGGAGGCCTCCTGAGTCTGGCCCGGAAGATCCGGGCACTTATCCCTCAGAGGGCGATCGCACCGGGCCGTGCGATGCAGATGACGAATGGCTAGCTATCTTGCGTCGAGAGCCTTCCTGGCACGGGCGGCGGCTTGTTCCTGGCCAGCCTGGCCCAGGTCATCTGCGGCCTTCAACCAGCGTTGCCGATCGACATTGGCCGGGACCTGGTTCGGTTTCTGGATCAGCAGGGCCCAGCCGCCGGCGCTCTTGAAGGCCGACTCGAACGAGCCAAAGCTCACCGACTCCCGGCGGTTCATCCCGGCTCGCAGCAACACGGTCTGCTTCTGCCGGTCGTAACCGGAAAGAATGACGTAACGCGGTTCCGCCCAGAACGCCGAGCCTTCGGTAAACCGCAGCATCACCGGGTAGCCGGCGGCCACTTGGGCCAGCAGTGCCGGCAGGTTGGCGTCGAGGGGATAGACGACCATGCCGTATTCACGCGCCAGGTTCGGAATGCTTTGCGGCAATTTCGCTTCAGCGCCCGGCACACGCAACGGTTTCTCGAGCAGACCGGGTGTGATCACCACACCCTGCTGGGACAACAGGCTCGCCAGGACCTGGGGACCGCTTTGATAGCTCGTCCCGCGGTAGAACGTGCCACTGAGCTCCACCCGCTCCGGCAGCCGCTTGACCTCCGGCGCCACACTCCCCGCACAGCCCGCCAGAGCCGCCACGCAACCGGCAATCCATGCTGCCCTTCGAATTCGCGACATCGCCCGCACCCTCGTCCCTCTTCAATTGTGTCCAAATGTTCGATCATAGGACGCCAATCGACGGCGGTATAGCTTTAACAGGCAGTTACACGATTTCCATAGAGCGAAGTGGTTGGTCACGGGCGACCTTTGGTCAATAGCTTGAAACACGGCAGCGACTAGACTGTCATTGGTAAAGAGTGTGTGCCCGTTGCAGGGCGAAGAGGAGGCACTGATGAGCCTGACAATGACCATCGTGATGTTGATTTCCGGCTGGCTGGCCGTTGCCGCCGCCATGTTGTGGGGGGTCCTGCGAATCGCACGCCGGCACCATCACCCTGCCCCGACGACCCGGGTGGAGAAGATCGAAAAAACCACGGCACGCCACGCCACCGCGCACTGAGGGGCAACCGTTGCCCAATACTGATAAATGAAAAGGCCGCCTGGGCTCTTTCGAGCGCAGGCGGCCGTTTTGTGCATGGGCTGTCAGGCTTCAGCAGCCACCCGCTTCTGCTTGGCCCGCCGCGACATCATGTTCAGGACCTCGATAGCGGCCGAGAACGCCATGGCTGCGTAGACGTAGCCTTTCGGTACGTGGGCGCCGAAACCTTCGGCGATCAGCGTCATGCCGATCATGATCAGGAAGCCCAGCGCCAGCATCACCACCGTCGGGTTGTCGTTGATGAACTTCGCCAGCGGGTCGGCCGCCAGCAACATCACCAGTACCGAAACCACTACCGCGATGATCATGATCGGCAAATGCTCGGTCATGCCGACGGCGGTAATGATGCTGTCGATGGAAAACACCAGGTCCAGCATGAGGATCTGTCCGATCGCGGCGGCGAAACCCAGGGTCACCGTCGACGTCGCCGATTTCGGGTCCTGCGGCGCCGGGTCCATGCTGTGATGGATCTCGGTGGTGGCTTTCCACAGCAGGAACAGGCCGCCGGCGATCAGGATCATGTCCTTCCAGGAGAAGGCGTGGCCGAGGACTTCAATGAGCGGCGCAGTCAACTGCACGATGAACGCGATGGTGCTCAACAGCGCCAGTCGCATGATCAGCGCCATGCCGATACCCACGCGCCGCGCTCTCTGCCGATACTGCTCCGGCAGTTTGTTGGTCAGGATCGAGATGAAAATCAGGTTGTCGATGCCGAGTACGATTTCCATCACCACCAGCGTGGCCAGGGCGACCCAGGCGGTGGGGCTTGCAGCAAGTTCCAGAAGGTATTCCATGGGTCAGTCCTGACTCGTTATGACGGTTTAGATTTCCTGGGACGAAGATTCGGATTGTTCCTGATCTTCATCTGACGATTCTTTTTTGCTGATCAACCCGCCGGTGGCGTCGCTGAGCGCCTGTTCGGCCGCCTTGTGCGTATCGTCGATCGCCTGCTTGGCGCTTTCGGCCGCCTTGCCCATCAATTGCTGGGCGCTTTTTTCGGCCTGGTCGCAACCGGCCAGTATCAGTAAAGACGCGATCAGCACCGCCGTGGTCTTAAGCTTCATGACGCTTTCCTCGATAGTACGGAACAGCCACCTGCGCGGCCGTTGATAGCGAGGCATTCTAGGGAGACAAACACTTCAGGAAAATTCGTATTTTTACCGGCTATACTTCGATTTTCACGAACTGTGAGGCACCATGATCAACTATCGCCAACTGCACTACTTCTGGGTGGTGGCCAAGACCGGCAGCATCGTGCGCGCCTGTGAGCAACTGAACCTGACGCCACAGACCATCAGCGGGCAGATCTCTCTGCTCGAACAGACCTACGGCATCGAGTTGTTTCGCCGGGTGGGGCGGCAGTTGGAACTCACCGAAGCCGGACGCCAGACCCTGCCGTACGCCGAACAGATGTTTCAGCTCGGTGGCGAGCTGGAGTTGATGTTGCGCGCACAACCCAATGAGCAGCAGATCCTGTTTCGAGTCGGCGTGGCCGACGTCGTGCCCAAGTCCATCGTCTATCGCCTGATCGCGCCGACCATGGAATTGCACGAGCCGCTGCGCATCACTTGCCGCGAAGACAAACTCGAACGCCTGCTCGCCGACCTGGCGATTCAGCGCCTCGACCTGGTGATTTCCGACAGCCCGATGCCTTCGCACCTGGACATCAAGGGCTACAGCCAGAAGCTTGGCGAATGCGGGATCAGCTTTTTCGCGACCGCCGAACTGGCGGCGCAATACGGTCAGGACT
This sequence comes from Pseudomonas fluorescens, assembly GCF_041354075.1. GTDB lineage: Bacteria > Pseudomonadota > Gammaproteobacteria > Pseudomonadales > Pseudomonadaceae > Aquipseudomonas > Aquipseudomonas fluorescens_CE. The sequence goes on from NZ_JARZGC010000006.1 coordinate 287,148, forward strand.
TCCCGCACAGCCTGCACGGTGCACCGTTGTTGATTCCGGGGCCGGAAACGGTGGTGCGCAGCCGTCTGCAGCGCTGGTTCGCCGAGCAGCAGATCCAGCCGCGAATCGTCGGCGAATTCGATGACAGCGCCTTGATGCAGGCATTCGGGCAATCGGGGAGCGGGATCTTCATCGGCCCGAGCGTGATTGCCGATGAAGTGAAACGTCAGTATGGGGTCGAGTTGCTGGGGCAGACCGACGCGGTCAGCGAGTCGTTCTACGCCATTTCGGTGGAGCGCAAAGTCAAGCACCCAGGTATCGTTGCGATCACCGAAGGTGCCCGACGCGAGCTGTTTACCGCCCTGTAGGACTCAGGCGCAGATTTCCCGGGGTTTGAAGGTCATCAATGCCATGGCCAGCAGAATCGACATCAGGATCAGGCCGGCTGCCGCAAAACCCAGCCCCTGCAGACCGACGCTGTCGATCACCCGACCACCGATCATCGCGCCCAGGCCAATCCCGAGGTTGGCTCCCGCGATGTTCAGCGACGCGGCAAAGGCCGGCGCCTCGGGCGCGGCCTTCATCAACCGCACATGGCTGACCAGGAACAACGCCGCCTGGGTCACGCCCCAGATGCCCATCGCGGCCGCCAGCCCCAGCGGCGAATGGATGTTCGGCACCAGTGACACCATGCCGGCAATCATGAAGGCGCAAAATGTCATCGAGGCAATCAGCGGGTGGCGATCCACCGCGCGCCCACCCAGCGAGTTGCCGATCAGGCCCACCGCGCCGAACCCCATCAGACACCAACCGACCACCGTGCCGTTGAACCCGGCCAAACGCTCCAGAATGTCCGCGAGGTAGGTGTAGGCGGTGAACATGCCGCTGAACACCACGATCGACAGCACCACATGACCCAACATCAACGGGCTGCGCAGGATCTTGAACTGCGACCGCAAACTCACCTGATGCTGGTGCAGGCTGGTTTTCGGCAGGTAGATAAACAGCAGCAGGGCCTTGGCGAACGCGATCACCGCCAGGATGGCGAAGGCGCTGCGCCAGCCGAAGGCATCGGAAATCAGCGTACCGACCGGGATACCGAATACCGTCGCACAGACGATGCCAAAGCCGATCTTGGCGATGGCGCGGCCGGCGTACTCCGGGCCCACGATGTCCACCGCCGTCTCGCTGGCCAGGGCCCAGAACACCGGCAAGCCCAGCGCGGGGACGAGACGGGCGAACGCCATCACCCAGATGTTGGGCGCGAACGCCGCCAGGGTGTTGGCCAGACCAAACATGATCAGCACCGAGATGAACAGCTTGCGCCGTTCGAAGCGGGCGAAGTACGCGGTCAGGAACGGACCGAACGCCGCCACGGTGAAGGCGAACAGCGTTACCAGCAGGCCAGCCTGGGGAATCGTGACTTCAAGGTCCCGGGCGATGGCCGGCAGCAGGCCGACGATGACGAATTCCGTGGTCAGCACCGTGAAACCGGCGGCAGACAACAGAAGGATGGGCAACAGCATGCAGAACTCCAGAAAAACGACGACACCAGCGCTAGCCCGAAGGCCCGCTGGCAGTGATGAAGATGAGGATGGCCGATGTTAACAGAGTGCTGGCCATCACGGTTGCACGAACCTGCAAATCCATCGGCCAATGGGGTGACAGTTGGTCACAGAGCGGAAGACAGAACACAACCGGCGCTGTGATAAAGTCCGCACCCTGCGATTTCCCACCTCTGCCCATCCGCCAGTGATGGGCCCCGACGTCGCAGCACCCTCGCACCCGACAAATCAGAGATGTCGTTTTATGACTGCTGCATCCCCTTCGCTGTTGCAACGCCTGAAAGGCTTGAGCCTGGTTTCGCAAATCATCATCGGCCTGATCGCGGGCATTGCCCTGGCGCTGATCGCGCCCGAGGTGGCGAAGCCCACGGCGTTCATCGGCAAAGTATTCGTTTCGGCGCTCAAGGCCGTCGCGCCGCTCCTGGTGTTCGTGCTGGTCATGGCGTCGATCGCCAATCACAGGCACGGCCAGGAAACCCACATCCGGCCCATTCTGTTCCTGTACCTGCTCGGCACCTTTGCCGCGGCGGTGGTCGCGGTCGTGGCCAGCATGATGTTCCCGTCGAATCTGGTGCTGAGCACCCACGACGTGGCCGTGACGGCACCGGGGGGCATCGCTGAAGTGCTGCAAAGCCTGCTGTTGAGCGTGGTGGACAACCCGGTCAGTGCCCTGATGAACGGCAACTTCATCGGCATCCTGGCCTGGGCCATCGGCATGGGCATCGCCATTCGCCATGCCGGCGACACCACGCGCGAAGTGCTTGGCGACCTGTCCAACGGCGTCACCCTGATCGTGCGCCTGGTGATTCGTTTCGCTCCGCTGGGGATCTTCGGCCTGGTGGCGTCGACCCTCGCGACCTCCGGCTTCGGCGCGCTGGTCGGCTATGTGCACCTGCTGGCGGTGCTGCTCGGCTGCATGCTGTTCGTGGCGCTGGTCATGAACCCGTTGATCGTGTTCTGGAAGTTGCGTCGCAACCCCTACCCGCTGGTGCTCACCTGCCTGCGCGAAAGCGGGATCACGGCGTTCTTCACCCGCAGTTCGGCGGCGAACATTCCGGTCAACCTGGAACTGAGCAAGCGCCTGGGTCTGCACGAGGACACCTACTCGGTATCGATACCGCTGGGCGCGACCATCAACATGGCGGGCGCGGCGATCACCATCACCGTGCTGACCCTGGCCGCCGTGAATACGCTGGGCATCGCCGTGGACATTCCTACCGCCATTCTGCTGAGCGTAGTCGCGGCCATCTGCGCGTGCGGCGCGTCAGGCGTGGCGGGCGGTTCATTGCTGCTGATTCCACTGGCCTGCAGCCTGTTCGGCATCCCCAGCGAAATTGCCATGCAGGTGGTGGCGGTCGGTTTCATCATCGGTGTGTTGCAGGACTCGGCGGAGACGGCGCTGAACTCGTCCACCGACGTGCTGTTCACGGCGGCGGCCTGCCTGGGTGAAGAACAGAAGGCGTAGGCTTTTTGCAGCCATGAAAAAGCCCCCGCAACCCAAGGCTGCGGGGGCTTTTTTGTATCCGGCGGTTTAGAACGCGCCCATGTAATCACGCTTGCCCACTTCCACGCCGTTGTGGCGCAGCAGTGCATAGGCGGTGGTGACGTGGAAGAAGAACTGCGGCAAGCCATAGCTCAGCAGGTAGGCCTGGCCGGAGAAGCGCTTCTCTTTCGGCGTGCCTGGGCGCGTGACGATCTCGATGCCTTCCTTGCCATTGACCTGCTCGGGCTTGATCTCGCCGATGTAGGCCAGAACCTTGGTCAGCAGCGCCTGCAGCTCGGCGAAGGTGGTTTCGTTGTCGTCGTACTTGGGCACTTCGACTTCGGCCAGGCGCGAGGAAACGCCTTTGGCGAAATCAACGGCGATCTGTACCTGGCGCACCAGCGGGAACATGTCCGGGTACAGGCGCGCCTGCAGGAAGGCATTCGCGTCGATGTTTTTCGCGGCCGCATGGGCTTCGGCCTTTTTCAGGACATCGCTCAGGGCGGTGAGCATTTGCTTGAAAACCGGAACGGAAGCGTCGTACAGGGAAATGGTCATGGCAGTCTCGTGTGATGACAGGAGTGAAACGTGGGAGCGATTATAGCGGCAACGAATTCAGTTGCCATTGGCGCGCACCCATCTAAAGTGCATGCCAGCAGGAGAAGAATATGAACCGGGGTAAGGACGCAGCATCATGAGTGAACAAGAAACCACCGTCGACGAGCCACGGCTCAACAGCACGGAAATCCGCATTCTGGGTTCGTTGATCGAGAAGCAGGCCACCAGTCCGGAGACCTATCCGCTGACTCTCAATGCGCTGGTGATCGCCTGCAACCAGAAAACCAGCCGCGAACCGGTCATGAACCTGACCCAGGGCCAGGTCGGCCAGAGCCTGCGCGCCCTCGAAGGACGCGGCTTCACCAAACTGGTGATGGGCAGTCGCGCCGACCGCTGGGAGCACCGGGTCGACAAGGCCCTGGAACTGGTGCCGGCACAGGTGATTCTCGCCGGGCTGATGTTTCTGCGAGGTCCGCAGACCGTCAATGAACTGCTGACCCGCAGCGGACGCATGCATGACTTCGAAGATGCCGAGCAGGTGGTGCACCAACTGGAGCGCTTGATCGCTCGCGGCCTGGCGGTGCTGATTCCACGCCAGTCAGGGCAGCGTGAAGACCGTTACACCCACGCCCTGGGCGACCCGGCGGACATCGAAGCGATCCTCGCTGCCCGCCAGAACCCGACCGAGCGCGGCGCAGGTGGCGGTGTTTCGCTTGAGCGGATCGAAGAGCTCGAGGCGCGCATCGCCGCGCTGGAAGAGCGTCTGGCGCGTCTGGAGTAAAGCCAACCACTGTGGGAGCGAGCCTGCTCCCACCTCAGCCGCGAGCGAACGCCACGGCCTTCTCGAACTGTTCAACCGTCGGCCGTACCCCGGTGTACAGCACGAACTGCTCCAGCGCCTGGATCGCAATCACTTCAAGGCCGGTGATCACTCGCTTGCCTTCGGCACGAGCCCGCACGATCAATGGGGTTTCCACGGGAATCGCCACCACGTCGAAGACCGTCTGCGCCGCCGCAATCGCCTGGGCCTCGAACGCCAGTTGATCAGCCTCCGCCCCGCCCGTCATGCCGATCGGCGTCACGTTGATCAACATCTGCGGGCGCCGCTCGCCCAGTTCGGCTTGCCACTCATACCCCAGGGATTGCGCCAGGGCGCGCCCGGCGTTTTCGTTTCGAGCGACGATCACTCCCTGCTCGTACCCGCCATCGCGCAGGGCACTGGCCACAGCCTTGGCCATGCCGCCGCTGCCACGCAGGGCAAAGGTCGATTCCCTGGGCACCTGATGGGAGTCCAGCAGTTGGGCAATGGCGATGTAGTCGGTGTTGTAGGCCTTGAGGTGGCCGTTGGTGTTGACGATGGTATTGATCGATTGAATGGCGGCGGCGGAGGCGTCCAGTTCATCCACCAGGGCGATGCAGGCTTCCTTGAACGGCATCGATACGCCGCAGCCACGAATGCCCAGCGCCCGAATGCCGCCAACAGCGCCGGTCAGGTCCTGGCTGCTGAAGGCCTTGTAGTAGAAATTCAGGCCCAACTGCTCGTACAGATGATTGTGAAAGCGCAGGCCGAAATTGCCCGGACGCCCCGACAGGGACATGCACAGTTGGGTGTCTTTGTTGGGGTTCATCTGCATGGAACATCTCCTTCGTGAGAACGCGCCTGCCCGGGGCAGCACGACGGTAAGCAAGCCGGTACAGACCTTACACATAATTTACCCAACGGCTGTGCAGAATTTTCAGAAACCGTTGTCTTATAAGTATCCCCGAGACTATCCCTGGGTCTATCGCAGACACGTCATCGGGTTGAAGAAACGAGGAATGATTATGATCGGTAAAATCCCCGCAGTTGCCTTGCTGATCGGCGCTCTGGCTGTCACGGGGCAGGCCGAAGCGCATGGCGGTGGCGGTTGGCAGGGCCCGGCGGTGTTTGGCGCGATCGTCGGCTCGGCCATCGTCGGTTCAGCCATCATCAACAGCAATCGGCCGGTCTATGTCGCACCGCAGCCCGTCTACGCGCAGCCTGCACCGGTGTATTACGCGCCACCGCCACCACCGGTCTATTACCAGCCGGCGCCGGTGTACGTGCAACAGCCGATCTACTACCGCCCGGCGCCGGTCTACTACGGACCACCGCGCGGCTATTACGGCCCGCCACGGGGTTACTATGGCCCTCCCCACGGATACGGCCGCTGGTAACGCTCAATAAACTGGCCCTGCCCCACGGCGGGGCCTTTTCATTCAGGAGCGAGCCCGTGTGACGAGCCCCGACCATTCGTCGCCGGAGTCTGGATTACTCTGTTCGAGGTCGCTATCGGGACAGCGCGGGCTGTGCAAGCGGGCATGATTGACTCGCCCCCTTCCCTCCATGGGCGGTCATATTTTTGTCATGTCAGGCCTGCAAGCTCGGGCCTGTCCGTCAATAACAGTTGATTACAACAAGGACGCGCTCATGCCCACGCAGAACCCGCATCGCGATATCAGCCTGTGCACTTCCGGCAAGGTGTACAGCGCCCTGACCGAACTCAAACAGCTGGAAGGCCACCGTAGTGCCAAGTTTCTTTCGCTGATGGCGGAAAACCTGGTGCGCAAAGGGCTGCTCAACGAACAGGAAGTGGTTCACTTGCTGGACCTGGTGGTCGATTGACCGACAGACGGTCGGTAAACACCGGTCCTGTCAATGACGACTATTGAAAGCGTTGATTTCTCGTGCCCGTACCAGCGACTTAAAGTAACTCCATAGATTGATGGAGGTACTTATGAAACAAGTTCAGATCATGTCCGTTATCGGCAGCGCCGTCCCCGCCTCGCTCAGAGAGCTGGGCCTGCTCGCCTGCTGGTACCTGATGCGCGACGGCGAACCGATCAGCGGCCCGCTCACGTCGCTCAGTGCCGCCAAGGCCATGTCACAACGCCTGGACACCGAGCGCTTCAGCGCCTAAGGGAGCACAACCCGCGGTTTGGTTTCGGTGAAGATCGCCCAGCTCGAGATGAACAGCGCCGCGATCAAAGGCCCGATGACAAAGCCGTTGAGGCCGAAAATCGACAGGCCGCCCAGGGTGGAGATCAGAATCAGGTAATCCGGCATCTTGGTGTCCTTGCCCACCAGAATCGGTCGCAGGACGTTATCCACCAGGCCGATCACGAATACGCCGAACAGCCCCAGCACCACGCCCTGCCAGACCGCCCCGGTGAACAGGAAAAACACCGCCACCGGCGCCCAGACGATCCCCGCGCCGACCGCCGGCAGCAGCGACAGAAACGCCATCAGCACCGCCCAGAGCAACGCGCTGGGGATGTCGAGAAACCAGAAAATGGCACCGCCCAAGGCGCCTTGCGTCATGGCCACCACCAGGTTGCCCTTGACCGTGGCCCGCACCACCCGGTTGAACTTGAGCTGCAAGCGGCGCTTCTGGTGTTCTTCCAGCGGTACGGCCGTGCGCATTTTGCGCGCCAGTTCTGCACCGTCGCGCAAAAAGAAGAACAGCAGATAGAGCATGATGAAAAAGCTCACCAGGAAATCGAAGGTGCCCTGGCCGAAGCTGAACGCCTGGCTGGTGATGAATTCGTTGCCACTCACCGCGCTCTTGACGATTTTTTCCCGCAGGCCCTCCAGTTCGCCAATACCGGCACGATCGAGCAGATGCTGGAAATAAGCCGGCAGGCTGTGCTTGAACTGCGTGACGTAACCGGCGATGTCCAGTTCGCCACTTTCGATACGCTTGTACACCGCAGCCCCTTCCTGAACCATCAGGATGCTGAGGATGATCACCGGGAGAATGGCGATGACCAGCGCGATGCTCAGGGTCAGTGCCGAAATGAAGTTGCGCTGCCACCCCAGCTTCAATTGCAGTCGCCGCTGCATGGGCGCAAAGAGAATCCCGAGGATCACCGCCCAGAACACTGCGCCGTAGAAAGGCAGCAGAATCCAGATGAAGGCGATGGTGACCAGCCCAAGGAGCACCATCAGCGATTTGTCGTGTACCGTCTGTTCGTTCATGTCCGATCCATGTCAGTCCAAAGCGACGCCGATCGCGCCCTGATGCTTAGTCCGCCACGGTTCGCACGAGTGCCATCCGTTTGTTCATCAAGCATAGATCCAGATCAATGAAACTCGCGAGCAGGACGATTACCCTCGCCGACTTTTGCGATCGACACGCTCATGCCCCTCGCCACACCCGAACTGCTCGCCCCCGCCGGCACCCTGAAAAACATGCGCTACGCCTTCGCCTACGGCGCCGATGCGGTGTACGCCGGCCAGCCGCGCTACAGCCTGCGGGTGCGCAACAACGAATTCGATCACGCCAACCTCGCGCTCGGTATTCGAGAAGCTCAGGCCCAGGGCAAGCGCTTCTACGTGGTGGTCAACATCGCCCCGCACAATGCCAAGCTGAAGACCTTCCTCAAGGACCTGGAACCGGTCATCGCCATGGCGCCGGACGCGCTGATCATGTCCGACCCCGGCCTGATCATGCTGGTGCGCCGCCATTTTCCGCAGATGCCGATTCACCTCTCGGTGCAGGCCAATACGGTCAATTGGGCAAGCGTCGAGTTCTGGCAGTTGCAGGGGGTGAGCCGGATCATCCTGTCCCGGGAGCTGTCGCTGGAGGAAATCGCTGAAATCCGCCAGCAGGTGCCGGCCATGGAGCTGGAAGTGTTCGTCCATGGCGCGCTGTGCATGGCCTACTCCGGACGCTGCCTGCTGTCGGGCTACATGAACCGGCGCGACGCCAACCAGGGCAGCTGCACCAACGCCTGTCGCTGGAAGTATTCGGCCCAGGAGGCCACGGAAAACACACTTGGCGAGATCGTCCAGACCTTCCAGCCCGAGCCTGAGCCCGAGCCGACGCTGGGTATCGGAGCGCCGACCGATCAGGTGTTCCTGCTGCAGGAAGCCAACCGCCCCGACGAACTGATGCCCGCCTTCGAGGACGAACACGGCACTTACATCATGAACGCCAAGGATCTGCGGGCCGTGCAGCACGTCGAGCGCCTGACGCGGATGGGTGTGCACTCGCTGAAAATCGAAGGGCGGACCAAATCACACTTCTATTGCGCACGCACTACTCAGGTTTATCGCCAGGCCATCGACGACGCGGTGGCCGGCCGCGCCTTCGATCGCGGCCTGATGATCAATCTGGAATCCCTCGCCCAGCGCGGCTACACCGAAGGTTTCCTGCGCCGGCATGTGCACGACGAATACCAGAACTATCAGAACGGCAGTTCGGTGTCGGAACGCCAGCAGTTCGTGGGTGAACTGACCGGCGAGCGGCGCGACCGGCTGGCGGAGGTCAAGGTCAAGAACCGCTTCGCCCTGGGCGACCACATGGAACTGATGACCCCCCAAGGCAACTTCCACTTCGACTTGCACCAGTTGCACAACAGCGACGGCCAATCCATCGACGTCGCCCCGGGGGACGGGCACACCGTGTACCTGCCGATACCAGATGCCGTGGACCTGCGATTCGGCCTGTTGATGCGCGATCTGCTCAAGGCCTGATCCATTGCGGAACGGATTGCCGGCAAACACCGCTTCTGTTGATCCAGGTCAAAACATATGCAATTGGGTGCCTGGGGACAGTCCATCGGCACCCGATTCGATGATATTTGCAGTAATAGCACTTGGCCACTCGCGTACCATCGACCCGGAAGTGCGCGAATAAAAAAAGAGGTTCGACAATGTGGCGCCTCAATGAATTTAATCTGGACTGAGGTTTAACGCCCAATGCTCAAGAATGCTCCGTTACGTTTGAAACTGCTGTTGATCCTGGCACTTCCCCTGCTCGGTTTTTTGCTGTTGTCCGGTCTGTTTGTCACGAGCAACTATGCAACGTTGCGTGACATGAATACGACGGTAACGGCCAGCTCCACCGCTCAGAAGCTCAGCCAGCTGATCACCGCACTGCAACGCGAACGGGGTGCCAGCGGTGTTTTCCTGGGCAGCGGCGGCAAGTCCATGGCCGAGCAGATGGCGCAGTTGCGCAAGGACTCCGACGTGTCGATCGCAGCCGTGCGCGGGCTGGCTGACCGGGGGAACAGCCAACTGGCAGAGGCCGCCCGGGCGCTGGAAAAGGTCATGGCGACGCGCGCATTGGTCGATAAATTGAGCATCAACGACGTCGACTCGGGCGCACGTTACACCGCGATCATCAATCTCCTGATTGGTTACACCCACTCCCTGGAAGCCAGCGTCAACAACGCAACGGTGATTCACGCCCTGAGCGCACTCAGCCAGTTCATCGAAATGAAGGAGCGGGCCGGACGCGAGCGGGTGCTGCTGGGTCTGGTGTTCAATCAGGGCCATTTCGACGAAACCTTGTTGTCGCGTTTCAGCAGCAACCTGGGAGAGTTCTCCGCGTATTCGGATGCTTTCCGGCGCAAGGCGCCGCCGGCCTTGCTGAAACAGTTCGATGAACAGATGCAAACGCCGGTTGCCCTCGAAGTCGGAAAATTGCAACGCCTGGCCTTCGAGGTGCCATTAGGACAAGCGCTGAACATCAAACCCGAGGCGTGGTTTCAAACCTCGACCCAACGCATCGACCTGATGAGCCGGGTGGAGGAAACCCTGGGGCAAAGTGTCGGCAACCTGGCGATGCATGAACGCGATCTCGCCAGTCGAGCCCTGTGGCTGACCGTTGGCGCCGTGGTCGTGGCGCTGCTGGTGGTGGCGCTGCTGTCCTTCATCATCATCCGCACCATCAACCAAGCGGTCAGCGACGTCAACCGGGTACTGGACGGGTTGGCACAGCGCGACCTCACGGCGCGCGCCACCTATGAGAGCAAGGACGAGTTCGGCCAGATCTCCCTCAACCTCAACCGCATGGCTGAGGAGATCCGGGGCGTCGTCGAGGAAATCGGCAATGCCACCGCGCAAGTGGCGACTGCGGCGGAAGAGTCTTCCGCAGTGACCATCCAGACCAGCCAGAGTGTTGGCCAGCAACGCCAGGGCACCGAACAGGTCGCGACCGCCATCAATGAAATGAGCGCGACGGTCCGCGAGGTGGCGCAAAGTACCAACGATGCCGCGCAGATGTCGCGCCAGGTCAACCTCAGCACAGAGCAAGGGCGCGCCGAGATCGAAAGCACCATCGGGCTGATCCGCCAGTTGTCCGGCCAGGCCGAGGACACTGCGCAGATCATCGGCAACCTGAAGGAGGAAAGCCATGCGATCTCCTCGGTGCTCGACGTGATTCGTGGCATTGCCGAACAAACCAATCTACTGGCGCTGAACGCGGCGATCGAGGCGGCACGGGCCGGGGAATTCGGACGTGGCTTTGCCGTAGTCGCTTCCGAGGTGCGCACCCTGGCGCAGAAAACCCAGGAATCCACGGGCAGCATTCAGCAGATGATCAGTAACCTGCAGGCCGGTTCGGAGCATGCGGTCAGCTCCATGCAACAGACCCTGGACAAGGCCCAGGATGGGGCGACCAAGGTTGAACGGGCGGGTGAATTGCTGGTGGAAATCGCTGACGGTGTCGCCCGCATCAACGACCGCAACATTCAGATCGCCTCTGCGGCCGAAGAACAGAGTGCCGTGTCGGAAGACATCAATCGCAATGTGAACGAGATCAACGACCTGGTGATCCAGGTGAGTGCCGGTGCCGAACAGACGGCCATTACCAGCCAGGAACTCGCACGCCTGGCGGAGTACCAGCAGCAACTGGTCAATCGTTTCAAGATGGCCTGATCGCTGATCGGCCAGCCCCTGATCAGTCGCCACCGGCAAGAAAGCGGTCGCGACTGTTGGTCAGGTGCAGCCACATGGCGGCCCTTGCCGCATCTGCGTCCTGACGCTTGATGGCGTTGAGAATCGCCTCGTGTTCGAGGTTGGCGAGCTGCCCCAGCTTGCTCAGATCCGCGGCGCCGCGTTCGGCGGCATTGACCCGGGTCCGTGGAATCATCGCACTGCCCAGGTGCTGCATGATTTCGCTGAAGCAGACGTTGCCGGTGGCTTCGGCGATCAGCAGGTGAAAGCGCCGATCGGCCTCGACGCAACTGTCGTTGTTGGCGAGCAGGCTTTGATAATCGTCCAGGGCCTGGCGCATCTGCCCCAGTTGCGATTCGGTGCGGCGCACGGCGGCCAGCGCAGCCGCCTGGGTTTCCAGCCCCAGGCGTAACTCCAGAATGCTGCGCACCCCCAGCGCGGTCTCGACGTTGAGTCGCAACCCCTGCTCCGGCGCGCGCTCGATGACGAAGGTGCCGATGCCATGCCGCGTCTGCACCAGCCCCGACGCCTGCAACTTCGAGATCGCCTCGCGCACCACCGTGCGACTGACTCCGTGTTCGGCAACGATGCTGTTCTCCGACGGCAACTTGTCCCCCGGCTGCAACTGGCCGAGCAGGATGCTCTGGGTCAGTTTGTCGACCAGGTCATGGGCCAGGTTGTGGGTGCGCTTGCGGGCAGGCGCTTCCAGGTCTTCTTGCATGGGGATCTTCCAAAGTTGCCGTTGACGGAATCCTAGCACCGCAGACGAACGGAAGCCTCAACAAACACCCCTCAACTTGTATGACAACACTCAACAATTTCAGCAAAATCAGAGAAAACCCAGCGACAATCATTGAGCAAAAAATCCAAAAAACCCTGATTAATCGCCAAATCATTGGACAATGACGCTTGCGAAACAAAAAAACGCAGTTGTATGATGTCCAGCAACAACGCAGCACCCCGCATAAAAATAATCAGTGGGAGACATCAAGTGAAAACACCCCTCACCGGGATGCACGACGGTATCGATCCGGTCCTGCAATCCGCCATCTCGAAAGTGAAACGCCACGTTCTGCCGCTCTTCGTCATCATGTTCATCGTCAATTACATCGACCGTGTGAACATCGGTTTCGTCCGGACCCACATGGAGCACGACCTGGGCATTGGCGCAGCCGCCTACGGCTTTGGTGCCGGTCTGTTCTTCATCGGTTACGCGCTGTTCGAAGTGCCCTCCAACCTGCTGCTGCAAAAAGTCGGGGCCCGCGTCTGGCTGACCCGAATCATGCTGACCTGGGGCCTGGTCGCCGCCGGCATGGCGTTCATCCAGAACGAAACCCACTTCTATATTCTGCGATTTTTGCTCGGGGTGGCTGAAGCCGGGTTCTTCCCGGGGGTCATCTACTACTTCACCCGCTGGTTGCCCGGCGTCGAACGCGGCAAGGCGATCGCGATCTTCCTCAGCGGCTCCGCGATTGCGTCGTTGATCTCCGGCCCACTGTCCGGGTTGCTCCTGCAGATCAACGGGCTGGGCATGCACGGCTGGCAATGGATGTACTTCATCGAAGGCATGTTCTCGGTGGTCCTGTGCGCATTCGTCTGGTTCTGGCTCGACTCCAGGCCCCATGACGCCAAGTGGCTCAACCGCGCCGAACAGGACGCACTGGTCAAGGCCATCGACGCCGAGCAACTGGCCCGCGAAGCCGCAACACCGGTCAAGCCGTCCCTGGGCACGCTGCTCAAGGACCGTCAGATCATCCTGTTCTGCCTGATCTACTTCTTCATTCAGCTGACCATCTACGCCGCGACCTTCTGGCTGCCGAGCATCATCAAGAAAATGGGTGAGCTCAGCGACATTCAGGTCGGGCTGTTCAACTCGATCCCCTGGCTGTTGTCGATCGTCGGTATGTACGCCTTCGCCTCGTTGTCGGCGAAATGGAAACACCAGCAAGCCTGGGTGGCTGCCGCCCTGCTGATCGCGGCGGCGGGGATGTTCATGTCCACCACCGGTGGGCCGGTCTTCGCGTTCGTCGCGATCTGCTTCGCGGCGCTGGGATTCAAGTCGGCCTCCTCGCTGTTCTGGCCGATCCCCCAGGCCTACCTCGACGCCCGCATCGCCGCCGGGGTAATCGCGTTGATCAACTCGGTGGGCAACCTCGGCGGCTTCGTCGCCCCGACCACCTTCGGCCTGCTGGAACAACACACCGGCTCGATCCAGGGCGGGCTCTATGGTCTGGCGGCCAGTTCGATCATCGCCGCGATCATCGTATTCGCCGCTCGTAACACGCCCAAGGCCGCATCGCCGACGGCATCGGACAAACCTGCGCCCCAGCACGCCTGAATATTGCTTTTAAAAGGACAACAACATGACCGCACATGACACCGCCAAAGCCCCGATCATCACCAGCATGCAAGTCGTTCCAGTGGCTGGCCACGACGGCATGCTGCTCAACCTGAGCGGCGCCCACGGGCCTTTCTTCACCCGCAACGTCGTGATCCTCAAGGACAACGCCGGTCACACCGGGGTCGGCGAAGTACCGGGCGGCGAGAAGATTCGCCAGACCCTGGAAGACGCCCGCTCGCTGGTGGTCGGCAGCCCGATCGGCACCTGGCAGAAGATCCTCAATCAGGTGCGCCAGACGTTCGCCGACCGCGATGCCGGTGGTCGCGGTTTGCAGACGTTCGACCTGCGCATCACCATCCACGCCGTCACCGGCCTGGAAGCGGCACTCCTGGATCTGCTCGGCCAGCACCTCGATGTACCGGTCGCCGCCCTGCTTGGTGAAGGCCAGCAGCGCGACGAAGTGAAGATGCTCGGCTATCTGTTCTATGTCGGTGATCGCCAGCAGACTGACCTCGCCTACCGCAGCGAACCGGACGCCGACAACGACTGGTTCCGCCTGCGTCATGAAAAAGCCATGACCGCCGAGGCGGTGGTCCGCCTGGCCGAGGCCGCCCACGCTCGTTATGGTTTCCAGGACTTCAAGCTCAAGGGTGGCGTGCTCAGCGGCGACGAGGAAATCCAGGCCGTCACCGCGCTGGCCGAACGCTTCCCCGATGCGCGCATCACCCTCGATCCGAACGGTGCGTGGTCGCTGAAGGAAGCGATTCGTCTGTGCCGCGACCAGCACCACGTTCTGGCCTACGCCGAAGACCCTTGCGGCGCGGAAAACGGTTACTCGGGCCGCGAGGTCATGGCTGAATTCCGCCGTGCCACCGGCCTGAAGACCGCAACCAACATGATCGCCACCGACTGGCGGGAAATGGGTCATGCGATCCAGTTGCAATCGGTGGACATCCCGTTGGCCGACCCGCATTTCTGGACCATGCAGGGTTCGGTTCGCGTGGCGCAGATGTGCCATGAGTGGGGCCTGACCTGGGGCTCGCACTCCAACAACCACTTCGACATTTCCCTGGCGATGTTCACCCATGTCGCGGCAGCGGCACCGGGCGACATCACCGCCATCGACACCCACTGGATCTGGCAGGACGGCCAGCGCCTGACCAAGGCTCCCCTGCAGATCGTCGACGGTTGCGTGCAGGTGCCGAAGAAACCGGGACTGGGCGTCGAGCTGGACATGGACCAACTGGCCAAGGCCCACGAGCTGTACAAGGGCATGGGACTGGGCGCACGCAATGACAGCGTGGCGATGCAGTTTCTGATTCCGGGGTGGACGTTCGATAACAAGCGGCCGTGTCTGGTGCGGTGATCGGCACCCTGCAATGCGATCCATTGTGGGAGCGGGCTTGCCCGCTCCCACAGGTGCCTTCGCTAGTGAGGGAAAGCCACCTGCAACAACCATCCCTTGAACGCTGCCATCGCCGAGGTTTCCACTCGCGATTGCAAACGGGTCAGCCAGTAGCTGCCGGTGGTGATACCGATGGCGAACGGCTGCTCGATGGCGCCTGACGCCAACTGCCGGGCAAACATCAGCGGCGGCGCCAGTGCCACGCCCGCGCCCTGCAGCGCGGCTTCCATCATCGCCAGCGACGAATCGAAAACGATGCTGCGCGTCGCGACATGAGGTGCCAGGCCGGTGGCCTGAAACCATTCCGGCCACTCGTCCGTGCGGTAGGATCGCAGCAGGGTTTGTTGTAAAAGGTCCTCCGGCGCCAGCAATTGCCGGGCAATCTGCGGCACGCACAACACCGACAACGGCGCCTCGATCAGGCGTACCGCTTCAATCCCGTGCCAGGCACCGGCGCCAAAGCGGATCGCATAATCCAGGCCTTCAGCGGCAACATCCACCCGATTGTTGTGGGTCGACAGGCGCAAATCTATGAAGGGATATTTCGCCTGGAAGTCGGCCAGTCGCGGCAACAGCCAACCCACCGCGAAAGTCCCCACCGCGCCCACCGTCAACACTTCGCGAAAATGCCCGCCCTCAAAACGCTCCAGGGTCTGCGCGATGCGGTCGAACGAATCGCGCAGTACCGGCAGCAGGGTCTCCCCCTCGCTGGTCAGCATCAGCCCGCGTGGCAGGCGCTTGAACAGCGTCACCTTGAGCTGGGCCTCCAGGCTTTTGACCTGATGACTGACCGCCGCCTGGGTGACACACAACTCCACCGCCGCCCGGGTGAAACTCAGGTGCCGCGCCGAGGCCTCGAAAGCCCGCAGGGCGTTGAGCGGTAGTTGCGGACGAATCATGCCGACTCCCAAATTTTTCTAATGACTGGGCCGAGATAAGGTCGTTTGTAGTAGCCCGGCAAAGTGAATAGATTTTGCCACGCTCAGCGGCGGCCCGTTCGACATCCGCCTGGAATGAGCAGGACCACCCGATAAAAACTACAGGGACAGCGGCGCACACATGCACAACCTAAGACTCAGCAAGGCCTTATCCTACAGTGTTTTCGGACTTCTTCTCGGTGCAGGTCACTGCATGGCCGGCCAGGCGACGGACTCACAGATCGAAGCTGCGGTGAACCGCGCCGTCCTGCCCGTCATGCAACAGCAGGGCATTGCCGGGATGGCGGTCGCCGTCACCGTCAACGGCAAGCCGCATTACTTTAACTACGGCGTGGCCTCGAAGGAAACCGCCCAGGCGGTCAGCGCCGACACCCTGTTTGAAATCGGCTCGGTGAGCAAGACCTTCACCGCCACCCTCGCCGCCTACGCCCAGGCCAGCGGCAAACTGTCCCTGTCCGACAAGGCCAGCCAAGTCTGGCCAGCCTTGCAGGGCAGCGCATTCGACACTGTCAGCGTGTTGCAGTTGGGCACCTACTCGGGCGGTGGATTGCCGCTGCAGTTCCCGGCCGAGGCCGACTCGCCGCAGACAATGCTCAGCTACTTCAAACAGTGGAAACCGCTGTATGCCCCCGGCAGCCATCGCCAGTACTCCAACCCGAGCCTGGGGCTGTTCGGCTATCTCGCCGCGCGAAGCCTGGGTGTGCCGTTCGATGAAGCCATGGAAAACATCCTGCTGCCCAAGCTGGGGCTCAAGCACACCTTCCTCAAGGTGCCGCAGAATCAGATGAGTCTTTACGCACAGGGTTACAACAAGAATGACCAGCCGGTTCGGGTCGGCCCGGGGGCACTGGATTCCGAAGCTTACGGAGTGAAGACCAGCGCGTCGGACCTGCTGCGCTACGTGCAGGCGAACCTGGAGCCGGCCAGGCTGGAAAAAACCTTGCAGCAAGCCATCGCCATCACCCATACCGGTTACTACCAGGTGGGCGACACCACCCAGGGACTGGGCTGGGAGTTCTATCCGTACCCGGTCAAGCTCGACACCTTGCTGAACGGCAATTCGGCGCAGATGGCCTATGAAGCGAATACGGTGCAATGGCTCAATCCGCCCCAGGCACCTCGCCAGGACGCCCTGTTCAACAAGACCGGTTCAACCAGCGGCTTCGGCGCCTACGTCGCTTACGTGCCGCAAAAGCAGATCGGCATCGTGATCCTGGCCAACCGCAATTATCCGAACGCGGAGCGCATCCGGATTGCGCATGCGGTGTTGGAGGCCCTGTAGGAGCGAGCTCGCTCCGGGCGGCGTTCCGACGAAAAAACCGAGAGCGCCCCCGCGTCATGATCGTGACTGGATCAGTCCTGGCGCCTCCCGCAAGCTCGCTGCTGCAAGAGGTCCGGGGCGCACTCAATCATCCGGCTGCTCAGGTGGCTTGACCGGTTTCGCCGGCTTGGCGGGCTTGGCATTCTTGGCGCCCTTGGCCGGGGCGGCCTCGGCGGCGGGAGCTGGCGGTGGTGCGGCGGCCGCTGCTTCCTTCTCGGCCATTGGCATGGCGTCGATGGTGGCGAAGATTTTCTGCAGGTCCAGGGCCCTGGATTCTTCACCCGAGCTTTCGAGTTTCTTCTCGCCGTCCTTGCCCACCAGAATCACCTTGGGCAACGGCCCTGCGCCCAGCTTCAGTGCCCGGATCAGCGCCATGGTGTCCTGCTGGCCGATGTCCTTGCCGTCGAGCTGGCCGGACATGTTCAGCACGCTGTAGACCTTGATGTTGCGGTCGGCGATGCCCTGCTTGTTGGCCGGGTCGTCCAGCGCTTTCTTCAGGCTGACCCAGGTCGGGTCCACGGTGCTTTGGGCGATGACAATCAGCGGTCGGGCCAGGCCTTTGAAGACATCCAGCGGCGAGTCGCCATCGGCGGCGAACAGGGGACCGGTGAAGGCCAGCAGGGTTGTCAGGGTCAGAGACCTGATGAGCATGCGCATCTCCTTTTGATATCCACGCTCTAGTGATTGCGCATCGCGGCGATCGTTCCGGGTGACGCACCGCAATTGTGTTTCGCCATGTCCCAAGCTTAGGTCAGGGCGGTCAATGCGCAACAGCCTCATCGTTGACGATCCCGCCGGGCACCCTCGCGCCCACCGCGAGCGACACCATCGTGCAATGTCCTCCCCGCGTGCGTCCGTGCTGTGATGGCCAGGCAGGCAATCGGGACTTGTAACCCGACATTGCCACGCCCCCAGGATGTCCCATGCTCCGAATGGAGCCATCGATTTGCGAGGCTAACATGCTATTACCTCTGTCAACCTGGTCCGAGATCGAGCAGTTTCTCGAGCGCTCGCGCACCATCGTCATTCCCATCGGCTCGAATGAGCAGCACGGCCCGATCGGGCTTCTGGGCACCGACTGGATGTGCCCGGAGATCATCGCCCACGAAGCCCAGAGATCGGCGGACATCCTCATCGCCCCGACCTTCAACATCGGCATGGCCCAGCACCACCTGGGTTTCCCGGGAACCATCACCTTGCGCCCTTCGACCTTCATCGCCGCCATTGGCGACTGGACGCGCTCGCTGGTTGCCCATGGTTTCGAGAAGATCTTTTTCCTCAATGGCCATGGCGGCAACATTGCTTCGATCGAGGCCGCGTTCTCGGAGCTTTACGCTGAAGCCAGTTTCGCCCGGCGTCCGGCCGGGTTCTCGTTGAAACTGTGCAACTGGTGGGACCTCGATGGCGTCACCGCGCTGGCCAACCAACAGTTCCCGACCGGCCACGGCATCCATGCCACTCCCTCGGAGATTGCCGTGACCCAATGGGCTTACCCGGACTCGATCAAGTCGGCGCAGTACTCGCCGCAGATCGCCAATTCCGGCCCGATCCGCGAAGCCCATGATTTCCGTGCACGTTTCCCCGACGGCCGGATGGGCTCGCACCCGGCCCAGGCGACCCCGGAAAAAGGCGGCCAACTGGTCATGCTGGCGGCCCAAAGCCTGATTCGGGAACTGGATGCGTTCAGTCGCGAACAACCTCCGCGCTAACGCTGCGCGACTTGCCCCAGCTAACAAGCGCTAACAGCGGATAACTGGTGATCCCGGCGCTTGCGCATCACTCTTGAGCCTGACCACTGCACCCATGGCGACCTGGCTTGCTGCCGTTGACCATGAACAGTAGAACCCAAGGCTCAAGAGGGATCCGATCATGGCCGAGCATTATCGCGGTAACTGTCTGGACAGACACGAACGTCCCGCAAATGACGAACTCTGTGCCTTGATGGCGGATGTCCTCGAACACGACGCGCCCGCCTCATTGCAATTGATCGCCACCGTGACGCCGCTGTTGCTGGCGTTTTTCGAAGGGCAGGTACAGGCCGCCCGGGTCGAACGTGACAACGTGGAAGCGCTGGTCCAACAAGCGTTCCTGACGCTCTACCAACGTCGCGCCGCCTACGACTCGACCATTCCGTTTCGCGCGTGGCTGATCGAAACGGCCCGCGACACCCTGCTCGAGCATCTTCGCAGCCAGCATGGCGCGCAGGTCGCCACCCCGCTGCCCAGCGTCCCCCTGCTGAATCGCCATGCCGCTCTGCGGGCCATTTGAAGACCACCCGAATGCCGTCTGCGCGCATCAGGAAATGTTCATGATCAGTATCGAAAAAGTCCTCTATACCAGCCATACCCATACAACGGGCGGGCGCGAAGGGACAGGACGCAGCCACGACGGTCGACTGGATCTCAAACTCTCCGCGCCCGGAGCCCCTGGCGAAGGCACCAATCCGGAGCAACTGTTCGCCGTGTGCTGGTCAGCCTGCTTCCTGGGTTCGCTCCGTCACGCCTGCAACGCTCGCAAGATCAGCTTTCCGGCGAACGCCGCGGTCGATGCACAGGTCGATCTGGTGCATGGTGAACAGGGCTTTTTCCTGCAGGCCCGACTGGCCGTATCACTGCCCGACATCGCAGCGGATATAGCGCAGCAGTTGGTCGACGCGGCCCACCAGAACTGCCCGTACTCCAAAGCCACCCGCAGCAACATCGACGTCAGCCTGTCCCTCGCCTGACCTTTCGCCATGCGCCCCTCCCCCACCCGCACGATGCTCCGATCCGTCTCCCCCGCCCGACCGATCGGGGTACTTGAACGTTGAATCAAAACACCTATGATGCAGTCTTGCGTGCGCCTTTCACTTGCAGCGAAAACACAGCCCCTTTCAGAGAGCGTTCCTTGTGGAGACCGTCCCAGACGATTTGCATGAATCCCTGAACCTGCAACTCGCCTTTGGTCCCTTTTGCGTCACGCCGGGCAAGCGCCTGCTCACCAGGAGCGGCTCTGCGGTGGAGATTGGCGGACGGGCCCTGGACCTGCTGATTGCCTTGCTCGAGCGCCCTGGCCGGGTGCTGTCCAAACACGAATTGATCAAACAGGTCTGGCCCGACGTCGTGGTCTCCGAAGGCAGCCTGCGCTTTCACATGACCGGCCTGCGCAAGCTGCTCGGTGACGGCGAAGACGGCGCGCGTTACATCACCACGCAGGTGGGCGTCGGCTACGCCTTCGTCGCCCCCATCGAACGCTTGCAGCTCGATGACGGCCCGACGGTCAGCCCGCCCATTGGCGCCCAGGCCGCCAGCCAGCGCCCGGCCAGTGGCGTCGGCAGTTTGCCGCCCCGCGCCAGGCTGGTCGGTCGCGACGAGGCGGCGCAAATGCTCGTCGAGCGTCTGCTGGAGCCCAAGCTCTTCACCCTCGTCGGCCCCGGCGGAGTCGGCAAGACCAGCCTGGCCATCGAGGTCGGGCACCGGATCTGCGCCGGTCACCCGGAACGGGTCTGCTTCGTCGACCTCGCCCAGGTCGAGGATGCCACTCTGGTGGCCTCGTCGCTGGCCGCGGCGCTGGGCATTTCCGTGCAGGCCGACGACCCGCTGCACGTGCTGCTCGCGCACCTGCAGGCGCGCAAGCGGGTGCTGATCATCGACAATTGCGAGCACCTCATCGACGCCGTTTCAGCCATCGTCGAACGGATACGCACAGCGGCGCCCGAGGTGGCCTTGCTGGCCACCAGCCGCGAACCCTTGCGCGCCCTTGGCGAACACACCCACTGGCTCAGCCCCCTGGGCTTTCCGGCTGAGACCCAGACGCTGAGTGTCGACAAGTTGCTGGCGTTTGCGGCGGTGAAGCTGTTCGTCGAGCGCGCCCTGTCGGGCAACGCGTCACTGCAGTTGGAAGCCGGCGATGCGCAGATGATTGCCGACATGTGTCGCCGTCTGGAGGGCATGGCGCTGCCCATCGAACTGGCCGCCATGCGCGTTGCCACGCACGGCGTGCAAGCCACCCATGCGCTGCTCGGCGAGCGGTTTTCCCTGGGCTGGTCGGGGCGGCGAACGGCGTTGCCGCGCCACCAGACACTGCGCGCGATGCTCGACTGGAGCTACGCCCTGCTGTGCGACGGGGAGCAACTGGTGTTCGATCGCCTGGCGATCTTCGTCGGGCCGTTCTCGCTGCAAGCCGCCTCGCAGATTCTTGCCGACGGACAGATCGACTCGGTCACCGCCGCAGCGGCGCTGGATGAACTGGCGGCCAAGGGGCTGGTCGCCGTCGATCACAGTGACGCCATGGCGACCTATCGCCTGCTGGAGATGACCCGCGCCTATGCCCGGGAAAAACTCGCGGAACGCGGCGAGGCCGAGGCACATGCCCTGTCCTTCCGGCACGCCGCTTATTTCACCGGGCTGCTCGATCACCTGGGGACGACGCCCGGGGAGATCTATGAAAGCTGCTCGCGCCTCGCCAGCCAGCTCGGCAATATCAGGAGTGCGCTGGAATGGAGTTTCGGCCCCCAGGGCGATCCGGGCCTCGCGCTGCCACTGGCGGCGGCCAGTGCCCGCCTGTTCCTGCATTTTTCATTGATGGTCGAATGCCGGGCCTGGTGCTCCCGGGCAACCGAGTTGCTGGAACTGGGCTACTTCGGCACGCCGACAGAAATGGAACTGCAGGCTGCCCTGGGGTTGGTGCTGATGTTCACCCGGGGCAACAGCGAAGCGGCGCAGAAGGCATTGCTGCGGGCACTGGACATCGCCCTGGAACTCGGCGACCACTGGTCACAGTTGCGCCTGCTCGGGCGCCTGCAGATCTTTTCCGAACGCATTGGCGACTTCCCCTCGTCCCTGACCTGGGCCGAAAAAGCCGTGGAGGTGGGCAACCTGATCGGCAAGCCCGAAGCCATCGCCGTCGCCGCGTCATTGGCCGGCATTTCCCACCACCTGCTCGGCCACCAGCAACGGGCGCGCGAGGCGCTGGAAAAATCCCTGCGCCACAGCTTGCCGTCCGAACGCAGCAGCACCGTTCATTACGGCTTTGACCACCGTAACCGTACCGGCCTGGCGCTGGCGCGCACGCTCTGGTTGCTCGGCTTTCCCGATCAGGCCAGACGCTGGGCCGAACAGGTCGAAGCCGAGGCCGCCGCGCTGGACCACTCGGTGACCTACTGCATCGCCCTGGTCTGGACGCTGTGCATCTACATCTGGACCGGTGATCTGGACAAGGCTGCAGCGCGCCTGCAAACCTTCAGCACCATCGCCGAAGCCAATGCCCTGGCGCCTTACGTCGCGGCGACCCTGGGCGTGCAAGCGACCATTGCGATACGTGGCGGGCAACCCGGCAACGCGGTGGCCTTGCTCGAAGAAAGCCTGGCGCGGCTGCAAGGCATGCGTTACGAACTGCTGACCAGTTCCTTCGAAACGGCACTGATCGAAGGTCTGGCATTGAGCGGTCAACACGAAAAAGCGCTGTGTCAGGCTGAACGGACCATCGACCACTGCCGTCACAGTGGCGACGCCTACGCCCTCCCCGAACTGCTGCGCATCAAGGCGAACATCCTGAAGGCCCTGGAACCGGCCAATGCCCTCGTCACCCAGGACCTGCTCATCGAGTCGATCACGCTGAGCCGCCAGCAAGGGGCTCGCTCATGGGAACTCAGGACATCGATGGACCTCGCTCGCCTGTGGCTGGAACAGGGCAGGACGGCCCAGGCCAGGGAGCTGCTGACCGCCTGCCGCGAACAGATGATCGAAGGCCACGACAGCCTCGACATGCGGCAGTTGGAAACGCTCTGGCGCAGCGTGCCGAACTGACCGGCAGACCGGCTCAATCGGCCTGAGGCGAAAGCAGTGCGACCTTTTTCACCAGATCGGCCAGCGAGCGCGCCTTCATCTTGCGCATGACCCTGCCGCGATGGGCCTTGACCGTGATTTCGCTGATGCCCAGATCAGCAGCGATGACCTTGTTCATACTCCCCGCCACCACCTTGTCCAGAACCTCCTGCTCACGAGGGGTCAGGGTCGCGTGGGCCTCGCGCACCACACGCAGTTCGCCCTCGCGTTCCAGGGCGACACGGCTGCTCTGCAAGGCGTCGGCGATGGCAGTCAGCAGGACTTCATCATCGAACGGCTTGGTCAGGAACTCCACCGCCCCGGCCTTCATGGCCCGTACCGAGCGCGGCACGTCGCCGTAACCGGTGATGAAGATGATCGGTATTCTCGGGCGGTCGCCGGCAATCGCGTTCTGCAGATCCAGCCCGTTGAAGTCCGGCAGGTTGATGTCGAGCACCAGGCAACTGGGCACCAGCGGTCGCGGCTCGGCGAGGAAAGCCTGGGCGGACTCGAACAATTGCGGTCGCCAGCGGGCCTGGCCGATCAGCAGCTCCAGCGACTCGCGCACGGAAATATCGTCATCGACCACAAACACGATGGGCGTGCTGTTCGTCGCGGTGTTCGCCTGTTGCGCGGCTGACACGTTATTGGCATTCAACAGACTGTCTCCTCATGGATGGATCGGTGCTCAACTGACCGGCAAGGCGGCGCTGAGCGCCTTGAGCAGCTCCGCCTCGCTGAACGGCTTCATCAGGCAGTCCACCGCGCCCTGACTCATCAGGAACGGACGTTGCCCGGCATCGCCCAACGCGGTGATGAAAATGATCGGGATCGCGCAGTGCTGCAAAGCGAGCTCCCTTTGCAGCTCCGGACCGGACATGCCTGGCATGGCGACGTCCAGGATCAGGCACCGCGTCAGTTCCAGATACCCGGACGACAGAAACGCCTGTGCCGACGAAAAGGCTTGCACCGCAAAACCGAACTCCTTGAGCAGATCGGGTAACGCCTCGCGTACCGACTCGTCGTCGTCAACCACTGATATGAGCAATGGCTTGTCCATCAAAAACCCTCTCTGGTGAGATCACGGTCGCTTCCAGCGTCCGGCCTTGGGGTGTCATTCATGTCGATGGCCTGGTCAGGTGCCGGTGGAAACGGGATCGAAAAGCGAAAGGTCGCCCCGGGCCCGAGCTCGTTCACTCGCGCCCACAAACGACCGTCATGCTTGTCGATGATCGAATGGCTGACGGACAAGCCGATGCCCATGCCTGACTGTTTGGTCGTGTAGAACGCGTTGAACAGGCGTTCGGCGTCCTGCGGATCGAAACCGGCGCCGTTGTCCCTGACCTCGAAATACACCTGACGGTCCTGTTGCCCGGTACTGACCTGCAGGTGCCTGGATCGGTCGGTGATGGTGTTCATCGATTCCTTGGCATTGAGAATCAGGTTGAGGATGACCTGCTGCAGCTGCACCCGATCGCCCCTGACCGGTGGCAGGCCATCGGCGAATACCGGATTGAGGATGACCCTGCCCCGCTGCAGTTCGCCCAGCAGCAGGGCGATGACCTCGCGCGCCGCTTCGTTGAGGTCGACGTCTTCCAGGCTGATGCTGTTCTTGGAGAACAACACCCGCAGGCGCTTGATGACATCGGCGGCACGATTGCCGTCGCGGATGGTGCGCCGCGCCGTTTCCAGGGCGCCGTCCACGTTCGGCGGGCTGGCACCGAGCATGCGCAGACAGGTGCTGGCATTGGTGATGATGCCCGCCAGAGGCTGATTGACCTCGTGGGCGATGGACGCGGTCAACGCCCCCAGGCTCGCCACCCGCGCCAGATGCGTCAGCTCCGAGCGAACCTCGCCCAGCGCGGTTTCGGAAAGCCGCCGCTGCGTCACGTCCTGCAAGGCGGCGATGTACTCCAGGCCGCCGTCTTCATCGGGTATCGCGTGGGCCACCAGGTGCACATGCTTGATCGTGCCGTCCGGCAGTTGCAGGCGGTGTTCGTGCTCGAAGTCGCGACCTTTCTTGCGCTGGCTGCGGATCATCTCCTTGTAACTGGAGAGATCGTCCGGATGGATGCGGGTGTACAGCAGGTCGAACGTGGGCCTCACGCCGGGGTCCAGGTCGAGTATCCGATAGACCTCCTCGGACCAGGTGATGCCGTCCGAACCCACACGCCACGAAAACGTCCCGGTGGAGCTCAGCCGTTGGGCCTTGGCCAGGAACGCCTCGCTCTGGCGCAGCGCCGCTTCGCCGCGCGCGCGGTCGATGGCGATGCTGGCAAGGTGGGTGAACTGGGCAATCAGGTTCTGCTGCCGGGCATCGGGCACGCCCGGTTCGCGAAACAGTACCGAAAGGACGCCGGTCACCTGACCGCTGATCGAGGCCACGGGAGTCGACCAGCAGGCCCGCAGGCCATGGGCCAACGCCTTGGCACACCAGCGCGGCCAGCGCTGCTCGCGGGTCAGGTCCCGGCAGATCACCTGTTGGTTGCGAATCGCGACCAGGGCGTTGGGGCATCCTGTCGCGTCCACGGGGTGACCGTCGGGAGCAGGGGTCAGGTCGGCTGGCAGATTCGGTGCAGCCCCCGGCAGCAAGCGGGGGACGGCTTTAGGCAGGCGATACGAAGCGTTGGGGTCGATCTGCACGATGCTGCACACGCCGCCGTCGAAGCTCGCTTCAACCAGAGCGCACAAGGCTTCGAGTATGAGCCTGAGCGGGGTGCCGCCGGCGATCAGTCCCAGCAGGTGCTTTTCCCCACCCAGCAGCATCTCGGCGCGTTTGCGATCCTCGATATCGGTATTTTCCCCGTACCAGCGCACCACCCGCCCCCACTCGTCGCGCTCCGGCACGGCACGCACCAGGAACCAGCGGAAGACCCCGTCGAAGCGGCGCAGACGGGCTTCGAACTCACCCGGCTCGCCCGACGCCAATACCCGCCGATAGGACGCGAGCGCATCGTGGTCTTGCGGATGGATCGAGGCCATCCAGCCGTCGCCGCACGCGTCGTGCAGGGCAATGCCGGTGTAGTCGCACCAGCGCTGGTTGAGAAAGCTGACATGACCATCGGGCGCGGCGCTCCAGACAAACCCTGGAACGGCGTTGATCAGGCTGCGAAAACGCGCTTCCGAGGCACTGATCTCGACCAGGGCCTGAGCGATCAATGCCTTGTCGCGCTTGTGTTCGTCGATGTCGACCGTGATCACCCACCAGCGAGTGATGCGACCGCTGTCATCGCGCATCGGAATGCCATTGGCAGCGAACCAGTGATAGGCGCCGTCCGCTCGGCGGATGCGCTGCTCCTCGTGAAACGGCTCACCGGTCGCCACCGCGTGCGACCAGCTTTGCATGACCCGGGGCTTGTCCTCGGGGTGAATGATTTCACTGGTGGTCCAGCCCCTCAGCTCCTCGAGTGTGGTGCCCATGTACTGGAGATTGTGGTTGTTCACGTACTCCAGCTCCCCGTCGGGCGACATCAGCGAAACCAGCGCGGGAATGCTGTCGATCAGCGTGCGCAGGTCAGGCTCGGTCGCAGGCGCGGGCGGGGTGATGACGCAATGATCTTCGATGTCGGTGGCGATTGCGCACCACCTGCCGCCTGCGCCGTCGGCCAGCGGGCCCACACGCAGGACGAAACGCCGGTAGACGCCATCGGCGCGGCGCAGGCGCGCGCAGAGGTCGCAAGGCTCGCCACCGGCGAGGTTGGCCTGCCAGCGCGCTGACACCTGTGACTGGTCGTCGGGATGAATGGCGCGCAGCCAGCCCGCGTCGAAGGCCTCTTCCCGGGCACGGCCGGTGTAGCGGCACCAGTATTGATTGACGGAGTCGACGCGGCCATCGGCAAGTGCAGTCCACACCACACCTGGCAGCACATCGATGACGCGGTCGAGCTCGTTGTCCATACCGATCCTGAGAGTGCGGTCGCCATTTTGCGAGGATGCCCCCGCCAGCCATACGCCGCCTATCATACCTTGGTGTCGCATGCCGACATCAGTGTAGCGGCGGGTGCGCAGGTCGCCGGGAGCGTCCTGGCCAGGCCAATAACACCTTGGTGCAATTGAGACCGCAGTGGGCGATTTGGTGAGATGAAATTTCCTCACACATCCAAAAAGGAAAACACCATGCCTGCTCCGACCGCCGCCGAGAATGTGCTCTACACCGCCAACGTTCACACCACAGGTGGCCGCGACGGTCATGCCCGCAGCCATGACGGGCGCCTGGACGTCAATCTCTCCAGCCCTGGATCGTCCGGGGCTGGCACCAATCCGGAACAGCTGTTCGCCGCCGGCTGGTCCGCGTGCTTCGAAGGCGCATTACGCCTGGCCGCACGGCGCATGAGCATCAACCTGCCGCAACCCGTTGCCATCGATGCGCAAGTGGACCTGTGCTCGGCCGAGGGTGCCTACTTTCTGCAGGCACGCCTGAATGTCAGCGTGCCGGGCGTGGATCGCGAGTCGGCCCAGGCCCTGGTCGATGCCGCCCATGAAACCTGCCCGTATTCGAAGCTGTCGCGCAACAACATTGCCGTGCAGATCACCCTCGCCTGAGTGGCTGCACCCCATCCGAACCGGGCGCTGAACCGAGCGCCCGGAACCGTCCCATGACCGTAGGGAGCTGATGATGAACAAGCTGACAACCGCCGCCGGTGCACCGGTGGTCGACAACAACAATTCACAAACGGCGGGCCCCCGGGGCCCGGTGTTATTGCAGGACGTATGGCTGCTGGAAAAGCTCGCGCATTTTGACCGCGAAGTGATTCCCGAACGACGCATGCACGCCAAGGGATCGGGGGCCCATGGCACCTTTACCGTGACCCACGACATCACCCGCTTCACCAAGGCAAAACTGTTCTCCCACGTCGGCAAGACCACCGATATCTTCGTGCGGTTTTCGACCGTGGCGGGTGAACGCGGCGCCGCCGACGCCGAGCGCGATATCCGTGGGTTTGCCATCAAGTTCTATACCGAGCAAGGCAACTGGGACCTGGTGGGCAACAACACGCCGGTGTTCTTCCTGCGCGATCCGCTGAAGTTTCCCGACCTCAATCGCGCGGTCAAGCGCGACCCGCGCACCAACATGCGCAGCGCCAACAACAACTGGGACTTCTGGACCTTGCTGCCCGAAGCTCTGCATCAGGTCACCATCGTCATGAGTGACCGCGGCCTGCCGCAATCCTATCGGCACATGCACGGTTTCGGCAGCCATACGTTCAGCTTCATCAGCCCGGACAACCAGCGTTCGTGGGTCAAGTTCACCTGGAAAACCGAACAGGGCATCGCCAACCTCACCGACGCCGAGGCAGGCGCCGTGGTCGCTTGCGACCGTGAAAGCGCGCAACGGGACCTGTACGAAAGCATCGAGCAGGGAAACTTCCCTCGCTGGAAACTGTTCGTGCAGGTGATGCCGGAAACGGACGCCGCCACCTACCCGATCAACCCGTTCGACCTGACGAAAGTCTGGCCCCATGCCGACTATCCGTTGATCGAAGTCGGCGTGCTGGAGCTCAATCGCAACCCCGACAACTACTTCGCAGACGTCGAGCAAGCGGCGTTCAACCCGGCCAACGTGGTGCCCGGCATCAGCTTCTCGCCGGACAAGATGTTGCAGGCGCGCCTGTTCTCCTATGGCGATGCCCAGCGCTATCGCGTCGGGGTCAACCACCATCAGATTCCGGTGAATGCGGCCCGCTGCCCGGTGAACAGCTACCATCGCGACGGCCAGATGCGCATCAATGCCAATGCCGGCAGTACCCTGGGGTACGAACCCAACAGTTACCAGGAATGGGTCGAACAACCGGACTTCCGTGAGCCGCCTCTGGCCTTGCAGGGCAGCGCCGATCACTGGAATCACCGCGAAGACGCCGACTATTTCTCCCAACCGGGGGCGTTGTTCCGCTTGATGGACGCGGCGCAGAAACAGGCGCTGTTCGACAACACCGCACGCGCGATCCAGGGCGCCTCGGCACAGGTGAAACAGCGCCATATCGACAACTGCACAGCGGCCGATCCGCAATATGGGTCGGGTGTGGCGCGGGCCATCGAAGCCTTGGGTTGATATCAGACCTGTGAGGGCGGGTTCGCTCCCACGGGGTTCAGTTGCAGGGCTGTGCATCAGCCACGCGCCATGAACTCCCGGGGCGACTCGCCCATCAGGCGGCGGAACATGGCGCTGAATGCGCTCTGGCTGCCATAACCCAGGTCACGGGCGATGCGGCTGATGGCCTGTCCTTTGTCGAGCCGGTCGATCGCCGTCGCCAGGCGGACCTGCTGGACCCAATGGCGGAAATTCAAGCCGGTTTCGTTCTGGAAAAGCCGGATCAGCGTGCGTGAACTGGCGCCGACCCGGCCCGCCCAATAATCCACCGAGTGGACGTGTTCGGGGTTCTCGAGAATGGCGCTGCAAACCGTCAGCAGTCGACGATCCCGGGGCCATGGAATCTGCAGGGGCAGGGTTCGGGCGACGTCGAGCTCGCTGAGGATCAGGGCCACGACGTGGGCATTGCGCCCCTCCGGCGGGTACTCGATCGATTGTTCCGCCAGGGTCAGGATCAATTCACGCAGCAAGGGCGAAATGTCCACCACCTTGCAACTGTCACCAAAACGCAGCGCCACCTCGGGTTCGATGTAGACCGAGCGCATGGTCACCGGGCTGAGCATGAGCTGGTCATGGACGATGTGCGGCGGAATCCACAACGCCCGTTTCGGCGGCAGTACCCACAACCCCGTCGGCGTCGCCACCCGCATCACGCCGCTGGAGGCGTACAACAACTGCCCGTGCCGATGGGTATGCGGCTCGTTGTACTCGCCCGTGTGCTGATTGCGCACCAGCACGGTCATCAGGCGCGGCACGTCCTGGTAGTCCAGGTAATTCTCGCTGCGCACCGACGGTGTTTCACGGTCGACGACGTTCCGCTCTGTTCGCTTCACTGGCTGAGGCTCGTGGGTTTGGGGGGGTGGTCGTGAGGCGAAATCATCAAAACACGCTCCGTCACCAGATGTCACTTACACGACAACACATGGCATATACCATCGAACAGCTGTTGTTAGCCTTGTTTCTGACTTTCCTGACGAGGCCGCACACATGGCACACTCTCCTGATTCTCCCGGCAACACCCACAGCATCGCGGCCGTGATCGGCTTGCTGGTGCTGTCCCTCGCGTTGCGCCCAGCGATCATCTCGGTGGGACCGATTCTGTTGCTGATCCAGCAACACTTCCAGTTGAGCTACACCCAGGCCGCGCTGCTGACGTCCATTCCCGATGTCTGCATGGGACTCTTTGCCCTGATGGTGCCGGGGCTGGCCCGGCGCTTCGGCATCGACCGCTGCGTGGTGGTCGCGTTGCTGCTGCTCGGCATCGCCACCCTGCTGCGAGCGCTGTCGCCCAATGCGGTGTTCCTGTTGGGCAGTACCTTCGTTGCCAGCGTCGGCATCGCCATCGCCGGCGCCATGACCGGCGGCTGGATCAAGACCCATTTCCCGCACCGGGCCTCATTGTTCATGGGTATTTATGCCGCCGGGCTCAGCGTCGGCGCCACGCTTGCGGCGGTCTTCAGCGCACCGATTGCCGAGCTGGCCCAGAGCTGGCGTGTCAGTGCCGGGGTGTGGAGCCTGCTGTGCCTGAGCGCCGTAGCCAGCTGGATCTGGATGACCAGGACCTTCGCCACGCCCTCACCTCTGGCCCCCGCACGCCCGGGTGCGGCGACCCGTCTGCCCTGGCGCAACCCGCAGGCCTGGTGGGTGGCGCTGAACTTCGGCGCCGGTCAATTCGTGGTCTACGCCCTCTTCGCCTGGATGGCACCGGCCTCCACGGAAACGGCGGTCACGACCTGGTCCCCTGGCACCCTGCTCGGGGTCTTCACCGCCGTGTTCGCGGTGGCCAGTGTCTGTGCCGGCCTGCTTCCCGGCAAGGCGCATGATCGCCGGGGTCTGCTGGGGCTCTCGACGTTGCTGGCAACACTGGGTGTCGCCGGGATGGCCTTCCTGCCCACCGGGTTGCCGATTCTTTATGTCGTCCTGGCGGCCATTGGCCTGGGCATGGGTTTTACCGTCGCCATGACCTTGCCGTTGGATAACGCGGCCAACGCGGAACAGGCCGGTTTGTGGACCGTGTTCATGTTGTTCGTTGGTTACCTGATCGCCGCGCTTGGCCCGCTGCTGTTCGGTGCCTTGCGTGACTACAGCGGTCACTTCGGCCCGGCCTACACGCTGTTGTTCGGGGTATTGATCCTGATGCTGTGCATCACCCCGCTGCTCAAGCCGGCTGCCGAACCCATGCCGCAGGCCGCCGTGGCCTGAATTCTCTGAAAACGCCGAGGGCAGGCACCCGGCCTGCCCTCCTTGGCTGACCGGGTGAACCATCAGGCCAGGTAACCGCCGTCGACCGTGAGGCTCGAACCGGTGACGAACGAGGCCTCCTCGCTGGCCAGGTAAGCCGCCATGCCGGCGATTTCATCAGCGGTGCCCAAACGCCCCACGGGCACCCGACTGATGACGTGTTCCAAGTAAGGTGCGTCGGCCGGGTTCATGTCGGTCGCGGTAGGGCCGGGCTGGATATTGTTGACGGTGATGCCGCGCGCCGCGAAGTCCAGGGCCAGACCACGGACCAGGCCGATCATCGCCGCCTTGCTCATGGAGTAGCCGCTGGAGCCGGGGAAACCGGAACGCTCGCCCGACACACTGCCAATCGTGATGATCCGGTCGCCGCGATTCATGACCCGGGAGCAGGCACGGGCGGCGATGTAAGTGGCCCGCACGTTCACCGCGTACAGCTCGTCGAACGCCTCGACGGTGAAATCATCCACCGTGCCCAGCGCGAGTATCCCGGCGTTGTTCACCAGAATGTTCAACGCGCCCAACTTCTGCACGGTAAAGCTGATGGCATGCTCGATGTCCTCGGCGAATTGGCTGTTGGCCCTGATGGCCAACGCTTTGCCACCCTCGCCTTCGATGCTGGCGACCAGCGCCTGGGCTTTCTCTGCCGATGACGAATAGGTGAACGCGACGGCGGCGCCTTCTCTGGCCAGGCGGCGGACGATGGCGGCGCCGATGCCGCGCGAGCCTCCGGTGACCAATGCCGTCCTGCCGGTTAAACGCTGTGTGAGTGTGGACATGTTCAATACCTGTGTTGGTGTGGAAGGCAGGGACGATTCCTGCGGGCGAATTACAGGGAGGCGGAAGCCGCCGCAGCTTTTTCGATCAGCCGGGCGACGGGCTCGGGGTTGGACACCATCACCACGTGGGAGGCGCCCTTGACCACGTCCACCTCTTTGGCACCGGCGCGGCTGGCCATGAAGGCCATGGCCTGTGGAGGAATGTTCTTGTCCTGGTCGCCATAGATGAACCAGGAAGACACCGTCTTCCAGGCCGGTTGGCCGGCCTTCTCATTCAGCGCCGCGTCGGTGACCGGACGCTGGGTCGCCGCCATCAAGGCCGCCTCCGGCGCGGGTACATCGGCGGCAAACTGGTCGTGGAACTTGTCCTGCTGGATGTACAGGTCCTTGCCGCCGTCGGCCAGAGTGACCGGCGCGGCCAGGGTCGGGCCGAGGGTGCTGCCGGGGAATTTTCCGGCCAGGCCGGCGACGGTTTCACCGGCCTCGGGTGCGAAGGCACTGACATAGACCAGCGCCTTCACCGTGGGGTGGCCGTTCGCTGCCGAGCTGATGACATTGCCGCCATAGGAATGGCCGACCAATACCACCGGCGACTTGATGCTCGACAACAACGCGGAAACCGCCGCGCCATCGCTTTTCACACTGCGCAGCGGATTGGCGGCGGCGATCACGGTGTAGCCATCCTTTTCGAGGATCTTCACTACACCGCTCCAGCTGGAGGCGTCGGCGAACGCGCCGTGCACCAGCACGACCGTGGGTTTTTCAGGCTGGGCAACGGCGTGGGTGGCGGCGATCAGGCTGACGCTGATCGCCAGTGCAGTCATGACTCTTTTCATGGGTGAACCCTTTTCGTGAAGGTTTAGAAAGCCAACCGGGTGAAGACGTAATCGTGGTTCTGCACGCGCGCCTGATGGCAGGCGAAGCAGGTCTGGTGCTGTGCCTCATCGGCCGGCTGACCGTTGATGAAGCGGCCGAAACCCCAGCCGCCGGTTGATGCATATTTTTTCGAGTCCTTGACCATGACCTGAACGGTGGTCGCCGCACCGGGGATCGAGGCGGGCTCGAACTCCGTGGACTGCACGCGTTTCCAGGCCAGCTTGACCAGCACCGTGCCGTCGGGAAACGGCAGCGTCGAGGCTTGATACGCCTTGATCGCCTGCGGGTTGCCGACCACTGCCCGCAGTTCATCCAGGGGCGCGGCTTCCACCGCTGGAGCGACCAATGGCCACTGGCGATAACCCTCGGGAAGTGTCACGCCGTAGATCGGCGAGGCGGCGCTGCTGTCGCCCAGGGCAATACCGGTCGCGACCAGCGCAGCCGAAGCAAGGGCCGTGGACAACACGGCCAGACAGGTGAGTTTCATCGTGGTTATCCCGCGCATTGCCAATCAGAGATGGTCGGCGTCGATAACGGCCTGGGCGAAGGCTTGCGGGGCCTCCTGGGGCAAGTTGTGACCAATGCCGCCTTCGATCAGCCGGTGCTCGTACTTGCCCGTGAATCGCTTGGCATAGGCTTCGGCCGGTGGATGAGGCGCACCGTTGGCATCGCCCTCCATCGTGATGGTCGGCACACTGATGGACGGGCCCTGTGCGAGTTTTTTCTCCAGTGCGTCGTACCGCGCCTCGCCCTTGGTCAGGCCCAGACGCCAGCGATAGTTGAAGATCGACACGGCGACGTGATCGGGGTTTTGCAAGGCGGCGGCGCTGCGCTCGTACGTCGCGTCATCGAACGCCCACTTGGGCGAAGCCAGTTTCCAGATCAGCTTGGCGAAATCGTGGGTGTTTTTTTCGTACCCCAGGCGACCGCGTTCGGTCGCGAAGTAGAACTGGTACCACCACTGCAATTCGGCAGCGGGCGGCAGCGGTGCCTTGCCCGCCTCTTGGCTACCGATCAGGTAACCACTGACCGCCACCAGCGCCTTGACCCGCTCCGGCCACAAGGCCGCCACGATATCGGCGGTGCGTGCGCCCCAGTCATATCCGCCGAACACCGCCTGCTTGATGTGCAGCGCGTCCATGAAATCGATCACGTCTTTGGCAAGCGCGGCCGGCTGGCCGTTGCGAATGGTTTTGGCCGACAGGAACTGCGTATCGCCGTAACCCCGCGCGTAGGGCACCAGCACGCGATAGCCCTGGGCTGCCAGGGCCGGCGCGACATCAGCGTAGCTGTGGATATCGTAGGGCCAGCCGTGCAACAGGATGACCACCGGCCCGTCGGCCGGGCCCAGTTCGGCGTAAGCCACGTCCAGCAGGCCGGCCTTGACCTGCTTGAGTGGACCCAGGGACGCGTGAGTGCCCGGCGTCAGGGTACCGATCGTGGCGGCCGCTACCTCGGCGGCCTGGGCTGACGACGAGGTCAGCGTCAGGGCGCCGAATTGCATGATGGCCGCCGTCAGAACCGTGCAGGCGAAAAAACGCAGATGGCGCGGGACAGCGTGAGAGTTGAACTGGGTGCTCATGGTAAGTCTCCCGAGCGACGGCCCCATGGCCGCCGCGTGATGGATCGGTCATGCAGGATTTACGGTGCGGTTTTCGCGGCCGTCTTGTTCGCTGCCGCGCGCAAGGGTCGGAAGGCGGCGCGTAGCTCTTCGCTGAACAGTTGCGGCTGTTCCCAGGAGGCGAAGTGCCCGCCTTTGCTGACTTCGTTGAAATAGGAAAGCGAGGGATAGGCGCGCTCGGCCCAGCTTTTCGGGGCACGGTAGATCTCGTGCGGGAACACGGTGATCGCCACCGGGACCTTGATCTCGGCGGTCTTCTGCGCCGCAGCGCTGAAGTTATTGTTGTTGTTCTCCCAATAGAAGCGCGAGGACGAGGCGCCGGCGTTGGTCAGCCAGTACAGGCTGATGTCGTCGAGTATTTCATCGCGGCTCAGGACGCGTTCGGGCTTGCCGTCGCTGTCGGTCCAGGCGGCGATCTTCTCGTACATCCACGCCGCCGTGCCGGACGGAGAATCGGCCAGCAGATAGCCGATGGTCTGCGGTCGAGTGACCATCATCGCGCCGTAGGCGGCGTTGCGGCCGAAGAAGGTACTCAGCGAATTGAAAGCGGCGCGCTCCGAATCACCCAGCCCGCTCGGCGCCGGATCGCCGCTGAAGATCGGCTTCACCAGCTCCGGCGGAATCGTGGCCGGCATGTTCAGGTGAATGCCCAGCAATCCCGGCGGCGCCAGGCGGCCCAACGCGTCGGAGACCACCGACCCGTGATCGCCGCCCTGGGACACGTAATGGCTGTAGCCCAGGCGCTTCATCAACACATCCCAGGCCTTGGCCACCCGGTCCGGCCCCCAACCGAGTTCGGTAGGTTTACCCGAGAACCCATGACCGGGAATCGACGGGATCACCACGTCGAAGGAGTCCTCGATACGCCCACCGTAAGCGGTCGGATCGGTCAGCGGGCCGATGGTCTTGAGGAACTCGAACTGCGAACCCGGCCAGCCATGGGTGAGGATCAGCGGCATGGCATTGGGGTTGCGCGAACGCACGTGGATGAACTGGATGTCGACACCGTCGATCCGGGTGATGAACTCGGGCAAGGCATTGAGCTTCGCCTCCGCCCTGCGCCAGTCGTAATCGCTGCCCCAATACTTCACCAGCGCCTGCACCTCGGCCAGTTGCACACCCTGGCTGACGTCGCTGACCGTCTCCTTGTCGGGCCAGCGGGTGTTGGCGATGCGCTGGCGCAGGTCGGTCAGTTGCGCTTCATCGACGTGGATGCGATACGGCCGAATGGCTTCCGATTGCGCCGATGCAGCGTTGGCGGCCCATGCGCCACTGCTGCCGGCGATCAGGGCAAAACCGAGCAGATGCAGCCGGGCGGATGACGCCAGGCAGCGCGGCCAGGCAAGAACGGACGAAACTGCATGCATGTTCAATCTCCTTTGAGTAAGTGGCCTGCAGGCGCAGCGCGAATGACTGGATCGGCGACCGGGCAGTGGCCTCGGTCATTGGCTCGAACCAGCTCACGCAGGCTTGATAAAACCACCCGCCCAGCCTCGGGACGATTGCACGTAGGTGTCGGTCGATACCTAAGTATCACTTGCCAGCCGATACCCCTGAATGGTGTCGTCAGCAGCGCGGAACGCGCCCGGGAGGGCGCGAGGTTGAATGGGTCGACGCAGGGGAAAGCAAGGGATGGGTGGCAATGAGTGAGCGCACGCTGCACGAGCCGATGAACGAACCGGCACTGGCGTCCACCTGCTGGGCGGTGGTCGGCCTGTGCATGCTCTTCAACGTGGTCGATGGCATGAACGCCATGGTCATGGCCTTCACGGCGGCCAGCGTTGCGGCGCAATGGGCGTTGACCGGGACCGAACTCGGGATGCTGCTCAGTGCCAGCCTGGTCGGGATGGCCGGCGGCTCGCTGTTCGCTGCCCCCATGGCGGATCGCTACGGGCGTCGACCCTTGCTGCTGGCCGGCCTGTCGTTCAGCGGCCTGTGCATGCTGCTGTGCTTCTGGAGCCAGGGCTTGAGCGCGTTGATGCTGCTGCGCACCCTGACCGGCATTGGCCTGGGGGTGGTGCTGGTGGGCGCCAATGTGTTGACCCATGAGCACGCCAGCGCCCATCGTCGCGGCCTGGCAATTGCCCTGCAATCAGTGGCCTTCGCCCTCGGCGTGAGCCTGGGCGGCGTGCTGGCACAGGTGTTCAATGAAGGCCTTGGCTGGCGCTACGTGTTTCTTGCAGGTGCAGTGATCACCTTCATCGTGACCTTCGCCGGCGTGCGGTGGCTGAGCGAATCCGAGGCGTTCCTGGGGCTGCAGCGACAGCGCCGCGACGCCCGGTGGTCAGGCGCCAGCCCGATGCAGCCTGTGCATGCGACAGGTTACCGAGCGTTGTTCGCGTCCGCCCAGTGGCGCCAGACCACCTCACTGACGCTGGCCTTTTTCCTCATCATGTTCTGCTTCTACTTCGTGATGAGCTGGACCCCGACGCTGATGGTGCAGCACGGCTTTTCCGAGACGGAAGGTGCGACGGGCGGGATCCTGTTGAGCCTGGGCGGCATGCTCGGCGCGCTGTTGATGGGCCTGGGGGCGCATCGTTTCGGCGGCAATCGGCTGTTGTTGGGCTTTGTACTGCTCAACGCGGTGCTGATGCCGTTGATGGTGCCAGCCACGGGCGTTCAGGGCCTGGCGGTGGCCATCGGTTTCAGCTGCGGGTTGTTGCTCAATGGCGCCATCGCCGCGCTGTTCACCCTGGCGCCGCAGGCATTCGCCACCGCCCTGCGCAGCCGCGGCGTCGGCCTGGTGCTGGCGGGGGGACGTCTTGGCGCGATCCTTTCGCCGGCCGTCGCGGGCCTGCTGCTGGATGCACGGTGGAGCGCCCTGGAGCTGTTCAGCGTCTTTGCCGGCAGCCAGTTGCTGGCGGCGCTGCTGATCTGGCGGGGTGCCAGGCTGAGCTGAGCTCGGTCAGCCTAGAACGCCAGCTTGAAGCCGATCAGCACCAGCATGGTCGCCAGGCACGGGCGCAGCCAGTCGTCGGAGATGCGCCCGGTCAGGTGGCTGCCCAGGTAAATCCCGGGCAGCGAACCCACCAACAGGAAACCCAGCACCTGCCAATCCATGTTGCCCATGCTGGCGTGGCCAAGGCCGGCCACCAGGGTCAGCGGCACGGCGTGGGCGATTTCGGTGCCCACCAGGCGGCGGGTCGGCAGCAGCGGGTAGAGGATGAACAAGGCCACGGTGCCCAGGGCGCCGGCGCCAATCGAGGTCAGCGCCACCATGGTGCCGAGAATCAGGCCGGTGATGACCGTCAGTGCGTTCAAGCGCCGGCCGCTCGGGTTGTAGTGGCCGCCGGCGCGTTTGTGGGCAAAATCGAGCAGGCGTTTCTTGAAGAAGATCGCCAGCGCCGTGGCGAACAACACGAAGCCCAGCGCCTGCTTGATGACGGCGTTCATCGCCTCGGGCGAGGTTTGCAGGGTGCTCAGGAACCACAGGGTCAGCGCCACCGCCGGCACGCTGCCCAGGGTCAGCCAACCGGTAATGGCCCAGTCGATGTTGTTGTTCTTGCGATGCACCAGCACGCCACTGGATTTGGTAATCGCCGCGTACAACAAGTCCGTGCCGACCGCCGTGGCCGGGTTGACGCCGAACCACAACAGGATCGGGGTCATCAGTGAACCTCCCCCCACGCCGGTCATGCCAACGATGAAGCCCACCACCAGGCCTGCCACGATTAAGCCGAAATCACCGAATTCCATCAAAACGCCCACGAAGCAGGAAAAAACTGGCCCGCAGGATAGCGATTTTTCTTATAACCACTTATATCGATGCGATCTATGTTTATTCCATAAACAATTTCCTGCGGGGTGGTCACTGCACCGGCAGGAAATTCAGGAACAACAGGCTCTGCGCATAGTTCAGGCCGATCCGCCGGTAGCGTTCGTCGAGCATCTGGGTCAACAGGTCGAGGCGCGCGACGATCTTGCCGAATTCCACGGCAAAACTCAGGTTACTGCCCTCTTCCGATATCTCGTTGGAAAACAGCAGCGGCTGACCATCGGCAGTTTGCCGCTGGCTGAGGATCCAGGTGGCTTTCTCGATGTTGCGCGCGGCGTTGTTGACGAAGGTCGGGTTGATCGCATCGGTCATGTAGAACTCCATCCGATTGCCATGCGCAGTCACCAGCATGCTGCCGATGGCATAGATGAAGGCACCTACCCGGTCGCCGAGAAACTCCGGGCTCATGGCGTAACTCAGCGCCGCCAGGTCTTTCCTGCCGCCCAGGGTCGGCAGCGGTTGTTGCTGTTCGATGGCCAGGCGCACCTGTTTCCCGGCCGTGCGGGCGTCGAGGAAACCGGACTTTTTCAGCTCCTGCGGGTTGCGCAGGTAGAGCTTGCTCATCAACAGGTAGAGGCTATCGAGGTTGTCGCGCATGGCCAGGGTCGCCATGCGGTCCACGCTGGTCTGGAGAAATTCCTGGGGTCTGCCCTCGCGGAACTGGCTGACGATGTCGCGCCCCTGCTGCTGGCTGCACCCGGAAGTGAACAGCATCGACAGCAGGGCCAGCAGCAGGCAAAGGCGGCGGATGGGCACAACGCTTGTGGGTAAAACTCGGGCCATGGGTACGCGGACTTGGGCATGGGCCGGCGGTGGGGATCGCCGCAGGCTGGCCAAGGATAGAGCCGGGAATCGCGAAAAAGTGCAGTGCCGAGCCGTCGTAGATTCGGGCTCACGCAAAATAGTCATACTTTATTAGTGCAATACCAGCAGAACCCGCTATAAATTCCCACCTGCCGAATAACAAATCGGCCACTAGTATGACTACTTATCCAACAACAAGAAAAAGGAAGGTTGACCATGCTTCAATCCCGCTCTCCGCTGTGCCTCCTTGGACTCTCACTGATGATCGCCACCCTCTCCGCCCAGGCTGCCGGCCTGTCCAGCGAACAGAAAAACTTCGGTAAAACCAGCGACGGCACGCCCGTCGAGCAATACGTGCTGCGCAACAGCCACGGCATGCAGGCCACCGTCATCACCTACGGCGCAACGTTGCAGGCGCTGGCCGTGCCCGACAAGCACGGCAAGGTCGAAGACGTGGTGCTCGGCTTCGATGACGTCCAGGGTTATCAGGCCGGCAAGGCCTACTTCGGCGCGACCATCGGACGCTTCGGCAATCGCCTGGCCAACGGCGCCTTCGAACTGGATGGCAAACGCTACCAGGTGCCGCAGAACGATGGTTCCAACTCGCTGCACGGCGGCCCTCAGGGTTTTGACAAACACGTCTGGAAAGCCCGGGCGACCCAGGGCAAGGACTCGGTGGGCGTAACGCTGACGTACCGCTCGGCCGACGGTGAAATGGGTTTCCCCGGCGACCTGGAAACCGAGGTCACCTACAGCCTCAACGAGCGCAACGAACTGCGCATCGACTACAAGGCTTCCACCGACAAGCCCACGGTGCTCAACCTGACCAACCACAGCTATTTCAACCTGGCGGGTGCAGGCAACGGCGATGTGTTGCAACAGCTCGCCACCTTGCACGCGAGCCGTTACACCCCGGTCAACGGCAAGTTGATCCCCACCGGCGAACTGGCCCCGGTGGCCGGCACCCCGATGGACTTCACCCAGCCCACCGCCATCGGCAAGAACATCAAAGCCAACCACCCGCAACTGAAGTTCGCCGAGCCCAAACAAGGCGGTTTCGACTTCAACTGGGTGCTCGATGCCAAGGGCGACCTGGGCAAGCTCGCCGCCGAGGTCAGCGATCCGCAGTCCGGGCGCCGCTTGCAGCTCTACACCACCGAGCCCGGCGTGCAGTTCTACACCAGCAACTTCCTCGACGGTTCGGTCAAGGGCAAGGCGGGCAAGACCTACGCACACTGGAGCGCGTTCACCCTGGAAACCCAACATTATCCGGACGCGCCCAATCAGCCGGGTTTCCCGTCCACCCGCCTGGACCCAGGCAAGACCTACACCCAGAACACCGTGCTGAAATTCACCGCCCAGTAACACCTCCCGCCGCCTGCCGCCAGCCCGTTCCAGGCCGGCGGCTACCGGCCAAGGGAACCCGTGGGCTATTCTGCTGCCAACTGGAGTAATTCCAGGTTTCACTGGAGGTTGGCCTGCAGCGACCTCGGCGCAGGTAGCGCTGGCGTGGATTCTGCGACAGGATGGCGTGATCACCATCCCCAAGGCGGTTCGGTGGGAACAGGGACCCGCGCAACTGCAACTTCATATCAAGGATCTGGAGGCGCTGGACCAAGCGTTTCGCGCGCCACAACGCAAACAGCGACTGGCCATGGTCTGAGCCATCGCGGTTCTGGCGGAGGGCTTCCGATGAGAAGCACCGATCAGCTCGATGCCTTCAATCTGCAGCGCTTTGTCCTGGCGCAGAACCCTGTGTTGCAGCGCGTGCAGAACGAACTCGGTGCCGGGCGCAAGCGCAGTCACTGGATGTGGTTCGTCTTTCCGCAGTTCGCCGGCCTGGGCGACAGCGAAATGTCCCGACGCTTTGCCATTCGCTCCGGCGAAGAAGCTGCGGCCTACCTGCAACATGCCCTGCTGGGTCCACGGCTGCTCGCCTGCACGCAGTCGGTTCTGGATATCCGTGAACGCTCGATCGCCGAGGTGTTCGGTCACCCGGATGAGCTGAAATTCCATTCATCGATGACCCTGTTCGCGCAGTTCGCCCCTCCGGCCAGCCTCTTCCATCAAGCGCTGGAGCGTTACTTCCACGGTATCCCGGACGGATGGACGCTGACGCTGCTGGACTCAAAACAGGCCCAGTTGCCCCCCAACCAGGGTTGAGAAATCATCGTCGACGAACGGAAGGATCGCGTCGGCCACCGGTTGCAGCTGGCGCGTGATGTAGTGATCGTAGTCGATGGGCGCGTGGCGGATTTCCAGGGGTTCGGGGCCGGCGACGCTGATCACGTAGCTGATCCAGCCGCCATTCTGGTATTGCCGAGGCCGTCCCTGACGATCGTTGTAGTCGTCGGCGATCCGCGCCGCACGCACATGCGGCGGCACATTGCGCTCGTAGTCATCCAGGGTTCGGCGCAGACGCTTGCGGTAGACC
The DNA here is from genome assembly GCF_041354075.1 of Pseudomonas fluorescens. Taxonomy (GTDB): domain Bacteria; phylum Pseudomonadota; class Gammaproteobacteria; order Pseudomonadales; family Pseudomonadaceae; genus Aquipseudomonas; species Aquipseudomonas fluorescens_CE. The sequence continues at coordinate 328,859 of NZ_JARZGC010000006.1, forward strand.
AGCCGATCGTCGAACTCGCCGGCCAGGGTCTTGCGTACATAGTCGCGCACGTAATCCTGGTAGGGCTTGCGATGAAAGATCAACGAATACAGCTCCTGCTGGAACTGCCGGGCCAACAGCGACCAGTCGGTACGTACGGTTTCCAGCCCCTTGTAAACCATTTCCTCGCTGCCGTCGTCGCGGGTGACCAGCCCGGCATAACGCTTCTTGCTGCCCTCCTCCGCCCCGCGGATGGTGGGCATCAGAAAACGTTTGTAGTGGGTTTCGAACTGCAGTTCCAGGGCGCTTTGCAAGCCGTACTGCTGCTGCACATGCTCGCGCCACCACTGGTTGACGTGATCCACCAGGGCGTGGCCGATCTGCGCCGCTTCCTGTTGACCGTGAGCGCGGCGCAGCCAGACGAACGTCGAGTCGGTGTCGCCATAGATCACCGTGTGCCCCTGGGCTTCGATCAGTTGCCGGGTGCGCAACATGATCTCGTGCCCGCGCAGGGTGATGGACGATGCCAGCCGCGTGTCGAAAAAACGGCAGCCGCTGGAGCCGAGCACGCCGTAAAAGGCGTTCATGATGATCTTCAGCGCCTGGGACAACGGCGCGTTGTGCTCGCGCTTGGCGGTTTCGCGGCCCTCGGCGACCCGCGCGACAATGGCCGGCAGGCAATGCCGGGTCCTGGAGAAACGGGCGCCGCGAAAGCCCGGCACCGATTCGCTGTCCTCGGGATGCCTGAGGCCCTCGATCAACCCCACCGGGTCGATGAGGAAGGTGCGGATGATCGACGGATAGAGGCTCTTGTAGTCGAGGACCAGCACCGATTCATACAGGCCCGGTTGCGAGTCCATGACAAACCCGCCGGGGCTGGCCTGGGCCGGTTTGCTGCCCAGGTTGGGCGCCACGAACCCCTGGCGATGCATCAGCGGCATGTACAGGTGGGTGAATGCCGCCACTGAGCCGCCGCTGCGATCGGCCGGCAGACCGGTGACACTGGCCCGCTCCAGCAGGAAGGTGAGCAACTGGGTCCTGGCGAAAATCCGCGTGACCAGTTCGCAGTCCTTGAGGTTGTAGGTGGCCAGGGCCGGCTTGTCCTCGGCGAACATGCGGTTGATTTCGTCCATGCGCTGGTACGGTGTGCTGATCGCCTTGCCTTCGCCCAACAAGGTCTGCGCGACGTTTTCCAGGCTGAACGAGGGAAAGCTCCAGGTCGCCGAGCGCAGGGACTCGATACCATCAATGATCAAGCGCCCGGCCGCTGCGGCGAAAAAGTGGTGGCGGCTGCCGTGTTCGCGCCATTGCATTTCTTCGCCGCCACGCCCCAGCTTGAGCGGCACCCCCAAGCGACGCGCATGTTCGTGCAGCACCCGCAGGTCGAACTGCACGAGGTTCCAGCCGATGATCGCGTCAGGGTCATGCCGGGCGAACCATTCGTTGAGCTTCTTCAGCAGCACCGTGCGCGAATCGCAGTATTCGAGCTGGAAATCCACGGCGCTGGCGTCGCCGTTGGGCGGGCCCAGCATGTAGACCTGGCGTTCGCCGCAGCCTTCCAGGGCGATGGAATACAGATCGCCCTGGGCGGTGGTTTCGATGTCCAGGGATACCAGCTGCAGGCTCGGCCGATAATCGGGATCGGGTTTCATCTGCGCGTCGACCAGCAGCCCTTCGGCATCGGGCGTGCCGCCGAAGACCACCGGAGCGGTGATGAAACGCTCCATCATGTAGCGTTCCGGAGGCCGCACGTCGCCTTCGAACAGCTCGACACCGGCCTTGCGCAGGGCGGTTTCCAGGCGCATCAGCTGCCCGTGCTGCTGGCAATACAGGCCAAGTACCGGGCGGTGATCGAAGTCCTTCAGGGCCAGGGGCTTGAGCTCGACATTTTTTTCGTCCAGCAGCACCGCTTCGGCCTGTTCGCGCTGCTCGGCGGCAATGAACGCCACCGACGGTTGAGGCGGCAGGCGAATGCGCCGGGGGCCACTGTCGGTCGCCAGCCAGAATTCGACTTCCGTACCCTTCGGGGTGTCGCGCCAATGCCGGGTCAGGACGAAGCCCCGCTGTAAATCCACCACTGCAACCTCAACGTCGATCAGGAAGGCAATTCTACGCGTCATTGCCGGGGATGGGCTCGCTGCCACGGGTTCATGCAAGAAAAACCGGCAAATGACGTTTTTTGCACGTTATCTGCCGCTTTGCGCCTTGCTCTGGACGTCAGGGTCTACGATTCTTCAGGAACAACGACAACACCCGAGAAGACACCATGAAAACCGTCGCCCAACTGCTCAAGTTGAAAGATCAGAAAAATCAGGAAGTGCACCAGATCAAACCCGACCACATGGTGCTCGAAGCGCTGATGAAAATGGCCGAGAAGAACGTCGGTGCGCTGCTGGTGGTGGAGAATGAGCAAGTGCTGGGGATCATCAGCGAACGCGACTACGCGCGCAAACTGGTGCTGCACGGGCGCTCCTCGGTGGGCACGCCGGTGCGCGACATCATGGTGTCGCCGGTCATCACCGTGGACACCCACCAGACCGTCGATACCTGCCTGGGCATCATGTCCGACAAGCGCCTGCGCCACTTGCCGGTGGTGCAGGACGGCAAACTGATCGGCTTGCTGTCGATCGGCGACCTGGTCAAGGAAGCCATCGCCGAACAAGCGGAGCTGATCCGGCAGTTGGAGCAGTACATTCGCGGGGAATAAGCCCAAACACCACGCCCTCCCTGTGGGAGCGGGCTTGCTCGCGAAGGCTGCAGAACATTCAACAGAGTTGAGCCTGACACGCCGCCTTCGCGAGCAAGCCCGCTGCCACATTCTGGTCTGCGGCGCACTCAACCCGGCCAATGCCGTGCAAACACCGGCGCCAATGTCGGATGCCGGTCGATGCGCTCCAGCCAGGCGAAAAAACCCGGGCGGGCGTGGCGCAGATGGGCCCGGCTACCGGCCCAGCGCGTGACCACCGCCGCCAGCACATCCAGCGCTCCCGGGGTTTCCTCCCCCAGGTACAACTCCCCGGAAAACTCATCGGCAAACACTTCCCAGCTCCAGTGCAGCCGTTGGCGCGCGCCGGCCACCAGGTTTTCCCGGGCGGCATGATCGGCCGCCGACAGCCAGCGCTCGGGGTAATCGATGATGCCGATGGCCGCGTAGCAATTGCTGACGATGTAGATCAGGCCACGTATCGCCTGGTCGCGCTCGGCAGGCGCCTTCGGCAGCAGGCCGGCTTCGGGAAAGGTCAGCGCCAGGTGCAGCAGGATGGCCGCACTTTCGGTGAGGATGCTGCCGTCGGGCAATTGCAGGGTCGGGATCTGCTTGAGCGGGTTGAGCTTCTCCAGTTCGATCGCCGCCTCCATGGCCAGTTCGACGTCGATGAAGCGATAAGGCACCGCGCACAGCTCCAGCGCGGCTTCGATGGCGGCGGCGCCGGAGTTCCGATGCCCGTAGAGTTGGTACATACACACCTCCACTGTGGTCTTCTCTTTGTAGCAGCTGACTGCGCGGCTGCCGGGAAATTTCTTTTTTTGCCGCTGCATCCAAATCGCTTTCCGACGGGTAGTACCTGTAGCAGCCGCAGTGGTTGCGCAGCGAATGACTCATAAACGGAGAGAATTTCATGAACGCCAGACAGCTGATGTGCCTTGCCGCTTTGTTCACTGCCACGCCTGCGGCATTTGCCCAGACCGCACTGCCCGACAGCATCAAGGTACCGGACGGGCACAAGGTGGCGATGGAAACCACCGGGGTCGGTGAAATCACCTACGAATGCCGCGACAAGGCCAACGCCGCCGGGCAGACCGAGTGGTTCTTCGTCGGGCCCAAGGCGGTGCTCAATGATCGCAGTGGCAAACAGGTCGGCACCTATTTCGGCCCACCCGCCACCTGGCAAGCGAAGGACGGCTCGAAAGTCACCGGCACCCAACTGGCCGTCGCCCCGTCGAGCCCGGGCAATCTGCCGTATCAACTGGTCAAGGCCAACCCGGCCGAGGGCAAGGGCGCGATGAACGGCGTCAGCTACATCCAGCGCGTGGCACTCAAGGGCGGCGTGGCCCCCAGCGCAGAATGCACGGCGGCCAACAAAGGCAAACAGGAAGTGGTGAAGTACCAGGCGGATTATATTTTCTGGTCTGCCAGCTGACTTTCACCTCCCCTGTAGGAGCGAGCATGCTCGCGATGGAGGACCAGGCGACACGGGGTGCCAGTAAGCCAGCGTTATCGTTGGCCACCATCGCGACGGTTCGACGCCTCGACATGCTCGCTCCTACAGGGGGCATGCCGGGTTGGTATTCAGATGCAAACCCAGGTATCCCGATTGTTTGCTAGATTGCACTGCATGACCAGAACGACTGAGCGTGTGCCCTTGCCCGACACCCTTTTCGATTATGAAGCCCACCTCCTCGCCTGTGGCCGGGGCGAGCGTCAGGCCCTGCGGGCGCTGTACGAGCAGGAGAGCCCGCGATTGCTCGGCGTGGCCAGGCGTCTGGTGCGGGACAATGCGCTGGCCGAAGACATCGTCCACGATGCCTTTCTCAAGATCTGGGCCGGCGCAGCACGTTTCGACCCGGCGCGCGGGACGGCACGGGGCTGGATGTACAGCGTGACACGGCACCTGGCGCTCAATTTCATCCGCGACCACAGCCGCGAGATCCAGGGCGACATCGACGAGTACCACGACGTTGAAACCTTCGAGGCACAGGCCCACTCGTCACGCATTCACCTGTGCCTGGAACAACTGGAACCGGCGCGGCGCGATTGCATCCTGCACGCCTACGTCGACGGTTACTCGCACGCGCAGATTTCACACAAGCTCGGCACGCCACTGGGCACCGTCAAGGCCTGGATCAAACGCAGCCTGACCGCCCTGCGGGAGTGCATGGGATGACCACTCGACCTGTGGAAGAAACCCCGGACGAACGCGACGAACTGGCCAGCGAATATGTGCTGGGCACGCTCTCGCCCGAACGACGTACCGAGGTTCAACAACGCCTGCGCGACGATCATGCGCTGCGCAGGGCGGTGGATGGCTGGGAACGGCGTCTGCTCGGCCTGACGGAGCTGGCCGAGCCCGTGACCCCGTCGCCCCATCTGTGGCACCGCATCGAGCGCAGCCTCAACGCCTCGCAGCCACGCTCGGCCAGCGCCGCGAGCGCGCCGCCCTCCTGGTGGAACCGGCTGGGGCTGTGGCGCGGGTTTGCCGGTGCCGGGCTCGCAGCGTCGCTGGTGCTGGGGACGTTGCTGTTGACCCAGGCCACGGTCAAACCGACCTATCTGGTGGTGCTCGTCGCGCCGCAGGACAAAGCGCCAGGCTGGGTGATCCAGGCCAGCAGTTCCAGGGAGATCCAGCTGATTCCGCTCGGGGTTGCGCAGGTTCCGGAAGACAAGGCGCTGGAGTTCTGGACCAAGGCCGAAGGCTGGCAGGGGCCGGTGTCCCTGGGCCTGGTCAAGCCCGGGCAGACCCTGTCGGTGCCGCTGGACAAGCTGCCGCCGCTGCAGCCGGACCAGCTGTTCGAACTGACCCTGGAAAACCGCACCGGCTCGCCGATCGGCAAGCCGACCGGGCCGATTCAATTCATCGGTCGCGCGGTGAAGGTCATCTGAACCCCTTCCCTATACGAACCATCAATCTCACGCGCAGGGAGCCTGACAAATCATCACTGGCGTCGATGTTCAACATCACGTCAATGAAGTTCTCTTAAAAATTCCGGGGCGTAACATCACACCCATACCAACCAATAACACCCCGGAGCACACCACCATGAAACGCCAAATCATCC